>NZ_CP100647.1:725000-2113009 GCF_024266585.1 Xanthomonas sacchari | reverse complement strand
CGCAGCGGCGCAGCGCGCGGTGGGTGGCCTCGGTATCCGGCGTGGCGGTGGCGAAATTGCCGCCCATGGCGAAGAACACCTTGGCGCGGCCGTCGGCCATCGCCTCGATCGCGCCGACCGTGTCGTAGCCGGGCGCGCGCGGCGGCGCGAACCCGAACACCGCCTGCAACCGATCCAGGAACGCTTCCGGCGGCTTCTCGTAGATCATCATGGTGCGGTCGCCCTGCACGTTGCTGTGGCCGCGCACCGGGCAGGCGCCGGCGCCGGGGCGGCCGAGATGGCCGCGCAGCAGCAACAGGTTGGCGATCATCTGGATGGTGGCCACCGAATGCTTGTGCTGGGTGATGCCCATGCCCCAGCAGGCGATCAGCCGCTCCGACGCGAGGTAGATCTCTCCGGCCTTGCGCACCTCGGCCTCGCTCAGCCCCGACTCCTCGACGATGGTGTCCCACGGCTCGGCGGCGACCTCGGCGGCGAAGGCCTCGAAGCCCACGGTATGGCGCTCGATGAACTCCAGGTCCAGCAGCCGCGGCTGGCCGCTGCCGGCGGCCTCGGCGTCGCGCTCCAGCACGTGCTTGATGATGCCCTTGACCGCGGCCAGGTCGCCGCCGATCTTCAGCTGGAAGTAGTCCGAGGAGATCCGCGTGGAGCCGTTGTGCAGCATCTGCAGCTTGTCCTGCGGGTCGGCGAACTTCTCCAGGCCGCGCTCGCGCAGCGGGTTGAACGAGACGATCGCCGCGCCGCGCTTGGCCGCCTGGCGCAGCTCGCCGAGCATGCGCGGATGGTTGGTGCCGGGGTTCTGGCCGAAGATGAAGATCGCATCGGCCAGTTCGAAATCCTGCAGCGACACCGTGCCCTTGCCGACCCCGATCTGCGCCTTCAGCGCGGTGCCGGACGGCTCGTGGCACATGTTGGAGCAATCCGGGAAGTTGTTGGTGCCGAACTCGCGCACGAACAGCTGGTACAGGAACGCGGCCTCGTTGCTGGTGCGGCCGGAGGTGTAGAAGATCGCCTCGTCCGGCGAGGCCAGGCCGTTGAGATGACTGGCGATCAGCGCGAACGCCGCGTCCCAGTCCACCGGCACGTAGTGGCCGGTGTCGGCGTCGTAGCGCAGCGGCTGGGTCAGCCGGCCCTGCCCCTCCAGCCAGTAGTCGCTGTAGCGGGCCAGTTGCGCGACGCTGTGCTGGGCGAACAGCTCGGGAGTGGCGCGGCGCGCGGTGGATTCGGCGGCCACCGCCTTGGCGCCGTTCTCGCAGAACTCGAAGGTCGAGGTGTGGTCGCGGTCGGGCCAGGCGCAGCCGGGGCAGTCGAAACCGTCGGGCTGGTTGGCGTGCAGCAGGGTCTTGGCGCCCTGCACCGCCACATCCTGCTCCATCAGGTGCTTGGCCACGGCGCGCAGCGCGCCCCAGCCGCCGGCCGGCTGCGTATAGGGTTGGATGGTCTTCTTGTTCATGCGGGCTCTCCGGCGGGTTCTATCTGCGCTAGGCGCTGCGGATGGCTGTAAATGACGTAATCGTGGTCGCGGGCGAAACCGATCAGGGTCAGGCCGGCGCTGTCGGCCAGCGCCACCGCCAGCGCGGTCGGCGCGGAGATCGCGGCCAGCAGCGGGATGCCGGCCTGCGTGGCCTTCATCGCCATCTCGTAGCTGGCGCGGCTGGTGACCACGGCGAAACCGGCGCCCGCATCGAGACCGGCGCCGACCAGTGCGCCGATCAGCTTGTCCAGCGCGTTGTGGCGGCCGACGTCCTCGCGGATCAGTTGCAGATCGCCCTGCGCGTCGGCCCAGGCCGCGGCATGGGTGGCGCCGGTCAGCGCGTTGAGGGCCTGCTGCGCGCGCAAGGCGCGCAGGGCCCGGGCCAGCGCCGCGGGCGTGATCGGGGTGCCGGCCGGCACCGGCCGCGGTGCGCGCAGCACCGCCTCCAGCGACTCGCTGCCGCACACGCCACAACCGCTGCGCCCGTCCAGGTTGCGGCGCCGCGCCTGTAGCGCGGCGGCCTGCGCCAGCGGGATCCGCAAGCGCAGCGAGATGCCTTCCAGGTAGGTCTCCACGGCCTCGATGCGCAACTGCGCCGGCGCCGCGACGATGCCCTCGCTGAGCGAGAAGCCCAGCGCGAAATCCTCCAGGTCCTCCGGCGTGGCCATCATCACCGCGAACGGCGTGTCGTTGTAGGCGAACGCCACCGGCACTTCGGCCGCCACCAGGTCCTGGGCGACGGTCGTGCGCCCGTCGCGGTGGCGACGCACGCCGCGCGCGACCGCGCCTGGTCGGGATGACGCACCCGAATACATCGCAACCCTCCGGACTCAGTGGAACAGCACGAACGCTTTCTGCAGGGTGACCCAGATGCCCCACAGCATCGGCACGCCGACCGCCAGCCAGGCCAGCGCCAGCAGCAGCGGGTTGCCGCCGCGGCCCACCAGCGCCAGCTGCGCCGCATCCGGCGCCACCTGGCCGCCGCCGCCGACCTTCTCGTGGGCCAGTTGCTTCTCCGCGGCCAGTTCCTGCTCGGTCATGAAGTGCCTGGCCGCCACCGGCCGTACCAACAGGTTGCAGATCAGGCCCAGCACCAGCATCCCCGCCAGGATGTACATGGTCGTGTTGTACACCTGTGATGGCGGCACGCCCATGCCCAGCTGGTACTCGCGCATGTAGCCGACCACCACCGGACCGAGGATGCCGGCGGTAGCCCAGGCGGTGAGCAGGCGGCCGTGGATGGCGCCGACCATCTGCGTGCCGAACAGGTCGGCCAGGTAGGCCGGGATGGTGGCGAAGCCGCCGCCGTACATCGACACGATCACGCAGAAGATGCCGACGAACAGCGCGCTGCCGCCGACCTTGCCGGCCCACGGCGCGGCCGCGTACAGGGCGATGCCGAGCACGAAGAACAGCGAGTAGGTGTGCTTGCGGCCGAGCTTGTCGGACATGCTGGCCCAGAAGAAGCGGCCGCCGATGTTGAACAGGCTGAGCAGGCCGGTGAAGCCGGCGGCGATGGCGGCGATGGCGGCCAGTTGCGTGGGATCGAGGCCGCCGAAGTCGGCGTTCACCCCGATCAGGCGGCCGCCGAAGACCTCCTGCAACATCGGCGAGGCCATGCCGATCACGCCGATGCCGGCCGACACGTTCAGGCACAGCACGCCCCACAGCAGCCAGAACTGCGGGATGCCCCAGACCTTGCGCACGTGCACGTGGTGGGCGGTGATCATCGCGTTGGCGCTGGCCGCCGGCGCGGTCCAACCGGCCGGGGTCCAGCCGCTCGGCGGCACCCGGTAGCCGAACGCGCCGGCCATCATGAACACGAAGTACAGCGCGGCCATGACCAGGAAGGTTTCCTTCACCCCGACCGAGTGCGGGCCGGCGAAATGCCGCATCAGCATGTCGGCCAGCGGGCTGCCGATCATCGCGCCGCCGCCGAAGCCCATGATCGCCATGCCGGTGGCCATGCCGCGGCGGTCCGGGAACCACTTGATCAGCGTCGATACCGGCGAGATGTAGCCCAACCCCAGGCCGATGCCGCCGATCACGCCCGAGCCCAGCCACAGCAGCCAGATCTGGTGCAGGTGGATGCCCAGCGCCGAGATCACCAGCCCGCCGCACCAGCACAGCGCCGCGACCACGCCGGCCTTGCGCGGGCCGGCGCGTTCCAGCCACCCGCCCCACAGCGCCGCCGAACAGCCCAGCAGGACGAAGAACAGCGTGTACATCCACTGCAGCTCGCTGATCTTCCAGTCGCAACTGGCCGAGACGATGCGCGCCAGGAACCCCATGTCGGCCGGACAGGCCACCGCCTCGGTGATGCCCAGCGCCTTGGACAGCGGCAGCCAGAACACGCTGAAGCCGTAGGCCATGCCGATGCACAGATGGATCGCCAGCGCCGCCGGCGGCACCAGCCAGCGGTTGAAGCCCGGCCGGGCGACGATGCGTTCCTTCGAGAGCAGGCCGGCGTGATCGGTCGGCACGGAGCCGGCAGCGCGGTGCGAGTCGTTCATATGGTGTCCCCCTGGGATGCGTCGGCGCCGTAGGTGCGGATGACGCGCCTGCGGCGTCTCCACGATGCCGCCTGGCGAACGGCCTGCCGACGCGCGACCGCACGCGCCGAGCGTAGTACAAAACGCGCGGTGGCGCCGCGCGGTACGCCGGAACTGTGCGGCACGCCAACCCTTGTGCCGTGCACGAGGGCCGGGCGCGTCCCTGCCCGCCAGCGCACGCGACGCCTGGGCACCTCCAGGCCATGTGTGATTCCTCCGTTGCGCAACCGTCGGTTAGGCTTGCGCCCCCTCGCCTGCGAACGCGTTCCATGCCTGTCCCCTACCGCTTCGGCCTCGCCGCCACCCTCCTGCTCGGCAGCCAGCTCGCCCATGCCGCCGATCTTCCGGCGGACCTGCTGCGCCAGGTGCCGGCCGGCTACCAGCCGCTGGCGCAGTTGCAGGCCGACCTGGATGGCGACGGCCGCGCCGACTACCTGCTCGCACTGCAGCAACGCGGCGAGCAAGGGCGCACGCCGGCACCGGCACGGCCGCTGCTGATCTTCGTGCAGCAGGCCGACGGCCACTACCGGCTGGCAGCACGTAACGATCGGGTGATCCTCAAGCGCGACCAGGGCGGCCAGTGCGATCCGTTCACCGACGGCGACGACCCGTTCGCCGCCAAGGGCCGCTATTTCACCGTGCAGAACGGGGTGTCCTGCGGCCAGCACTGGACCGACTTCACCACCTTCCGCTACGACCCGCAGCGCAAGCAGTGGCTGTTCCACAAGCGCATCCAGCAGCGCTGGGAGATGAACCCGGATCCTGCACCCGACGCCGAAGCGCTGGTCAAGGACGGCGAGCAGGTGCAATCGGCCGATCCGCGGCACCCGGTCGCCTTCGCCGATTACCTGCCGCGCTGAGGCGCGGACGCGCCGTCATCGCGGTCCGCCCGCCGCGATCGGCCGGGCCCGCGCATCCGCCGCTCACGGGCGGCGGAAACGCGCCCGCGCCCGTTCCACCTGCGCACGCACCACGCAGTCCTCGGCGTGATCGTTGACCAGACCCATGGCCTGCATGAAGGCATATACCGTGGTCGGCCCGACGAACTTCCAGCCGCGCGCCTTCAGTTCCTTCGACAACGCCACCGATTCGGGCGAGGTCGCGCGCGTTTGCGCCGTGTCCGCCGCCGGCGCCTCGTAGCGCCAGACGAACGCCGCCAGCGAACCTTCCTGCCGCACCAGCGCCTGGGCCATGCGCGCATTGTGGATGGCCGCCTCGATCTTGCCGCGGTGGCGGACGATCCCGGGATCCTGCAGCAGCCGCGCCACGTCGCCGTCGTCGAATGCGGCAAGACAGTGGTAATCGAAGTCGAGGAAGGCCGCGCGGAAGTTCTCGCGCTTGGCCAGGATGGTGCGCCAGCTCAACCCGGACTGGAATCCCTCCAGGCACAGCTTCTCGAACAGGCGGCGGTCGTCGTCGACCGGAAAGCCCCACTCGCTGTCGTGGTAGTGGAAGAACTCCGGCGCCGCCGCGCACCAGCGGCAACGCGGGCGACCGTCGGGGCCGGGAATGGTGGCGTTCATGCGCAGGTCCTGTCGATGCCGCGACGCCGGCTCATGCCAGCAGGAACTCGAGGCCAGGCGCGGCCTTGGCCGGCGCCACCTCGACGATCTCGCTGCGCACCACGCCGGCCGCGACGAACGGGTCCGCCTGCAGCCGGCGCTCGAGGTCGGCGCGGCTCAGGCCATGCGCCAGGATCGCGCCGCCGGCCTGCGGCGGCAGGCTGCCGGCCAGCGCGAACACGCCATCGTCGAAGCCCTGCTGCAACCACTGCACATGCGCCTGCAGCAACGGCCCGGCCTGGCTGCGATCGGCGGCAAAACGCAACAACACGATGAACATGAGCACGCTCCTGCGCGTGGGAAAGAGGAAACCAACGCCGATCACGTGGCTGCCGGCGCGGCGGCAACCGCGTCGAGCCAGGCCTGCATGCGCGCGACCTCGCGCTGGACGAAATCCGCATCGCCGAACGCCTGCGCCAGCACCGCCACGCCCTGGCTGAAGGCCAGCACGTGCATGGCCAGCGCATCGGCCTCGGCGCTGCGCCCAAGGCGTTCGAACTGCCGGCGCAGCCACTGGCGGAACAGGCCGAACAGCTGCGTGGCCTGCGCCTGCGCAGGGTGCTCGAGCTTGGACAGCTCGCCGCACAAGCTTCCCACCGGGCAGCCATGGCGCATGATCGACGCCTGGTTGCGCACCACGATCTGGATGAATTGGCGAATGCCGTCGGCGGGTGCCGCCGCTGCGTCTTCCCAGTCCTGCAGCATCGCCCGGGTCCGTTCCAGGCGCAGCGCGATCACCGCATCCAGGATCGCGTCCTTGCTCTTGAAGTGATGGTAGAAGTTGCCGCGGGAGATGCCGACCGCGTCGGCGACATCGGCGAACGAAGTCGCCCCATAGCCCTGCGCGTAGAACAGGCGGTCGGCCTCGGCGACGATGCGTGCGCGCGTGTCCATCCTCATTCCCCCGATCAGGCCAAGCTCTTTAGGACAATCATCCTAACTCCGAGAATGCGACTAGGTCAATCGACCTAGCACGACTGCCCGCCGCCGGTTGCCGTAGCGCTGCCACCGATCCGCTTGGCGCCGACGCGGACCGCCACGCACGCAAGGCCTGCGTGCTCGTGCGCGTAGCGTCGCTTCGGGCCGACGCGTGGGGCGACCCTCGCACGTACGTCGCGCCCGTCACCCGCCCCTTGCTACGGACGCCACCGCGACGCCAGGCGCCACCGCCCCCATGCCGGATGCCACGCATGACCAATACCGTGTCCGAATGCGGCCGGCACGGCGGCACGACGACCGGCACGCTGCGCGCTCCATTCGTTCCTGGAGCGCCCATGTCCAGCTTCCGTTGCGTCGGCCTGCCCGCCGCCGCGTTCGCCCCGCTGTTCGATCTCGACGATGCGCAACTGCAGGCGCGCCACGCGCAGCGCCTGCGTGCCGACAGCGCGCTCGGCTATCCATGCCGGATCAGCCTGGAGGACGCGCGGCCCGGCGAGGAGCTGCTGTTGCTGCATTACCTGCACCAGCCCGCGCAGACGCCGTACCGCGCCGCCGGGCCGATCTACGTGCGCCGCCATGTCGCCACCGCCGCGCCGGCGCCGGGCGAAGTCCCCGATGCCATCGTCCGCCGCCTGATCTCGCTGCGCGGCTACGACGCCTGCGACCTGCTGATCGCCGCCGACGTGCAGCCGGGCGAGCGCATCGCCACCGCGATCGCCTGCGCCTTCGCCGACCCGCAGGTGCGCTACCTGCATCTGCATCATGCGCGGCAGGGCTGTTTTGCGTGCCGGGTGGAGAGAGCGCCGGGAGTGGGGAGTCGGGATTGGCGATGAGTGGCTGCGCCGCGACCTGGAGCACCGTCCGCTGTGCAGGAGCGGCTTCAGCCGCGACAGGGTTTCCCGGGAACGCCCATCGCGGCCGAAGCCGCGCCTACGACATGCCAACCGCGGCCGCACGCTTGCCCCATCCCCGATCCCGATTCCCCACTCCCCGCTACTCAGCCAAATTGATCCAGGTCGCCTTCATCTCCGTGTACTTGTCGAAGGCGTGCAGCGACTTGTCGCGGCCGTTGCCCGATTGCTTGTAGCCGCCGAACGGCGCGGTCATGTCGCCGCCGTCCCAGTAGTTCACCCACACGCTGCCGGCGCGCAGCTTGCGCGCCACGCGGTGGGCGCGGCCGATGTCGCGGGTCCACACGCCGGCGGCCAGGCCGTAGTCGCTGTCGTTGGCCATGCGCAGGGCATGCGCCTCGTCGTCGAAGGCGATCACCGACAGCACCGGGCCGAAGATCTCCTCGCGGGCGATGGTGTGTTCGTGGCCGACCTCGTCGAAGACGGTCGGCTCCACGTAGCAACCGCCGGGCACCACCTCCACGCGCTTGCCGCCAAGCAGCAGGCGCGCGCCTTCGGCGTTGCCGCGGGCGATGTAGTCGAGCACGCGGTGGGTCTGGCGCTCGTCCACCAGCGCGCCCATCGCCGCGTCCTCGTCGAACGGATGCCGCGGCTGCAGCGCGCGGCCGGCGGCGACCACGCGCGCGACGAAGCTGTCCTTGATCGAACGCTCCACCAGCAGGCGCGAGGCCGCGGTGCAGACCTCGCCCTGGTTGTAGAAGATCGCCGCGGCCGCCGCCTGCGCCGCCTGCTCCAGATCCGGCGCATCGGCGAATACCAGGTTCGGGCTCTTGCCGCCGCATTCCATGTACGCGCGTTTCATGTTCGACAGCCCGGCGCATTGCAGCAGGCGCCGGCCGACCGCGGTGGAGCCGGTGAACACCAGCCCGTCCACGTCCATGTGCAGCGCCAGCGGCTCGCCGGCGGCCTTGCCGAAGCCCGGCACCACGTTGAACACGCCATCGGGAATGCCCGCCTCGGCGACCAGCTCGGCCAGGCGCAGCGCGCTCAGCGGCGACTTTTCCGAGGGCTTGAGCACCACCGAATTGCCCGCGGCCAGCGCCGGGGCGATCTTCCACGCCGCCATCAGCAGCGGGAAGTTCCACGGCACGATCGCGCCGACCACGCCCAGCGGCTCGCGGGTGATCAGGCCCAGCTCGTCCTGCCCGGTCGGCGCCACTTCGCCGTACAGCTTGTCCACCGCCTCGGCCGTCCAGGACAGGCAGCGCACCGTCGCCGCCAGGTCGACCTGGCGCGCATCGCGCACCGGCTTGCCCATGTCCAGCGACTCCAGCAGCGCCAGTTCGTCGGCATGGCGTTCGACCAGGTGCGCCAGCGCCAGCAAGGTCTTCTTGCGCTGCGCCGGCTTGGCCTGCGACCAGTGGCCGGCCTCGAAGCTGCGCCGCGCCGCGGCCACCGCGCGGTCGATGTCCACGGCCTCGCCCTCGGCGACATGGCCCAGCAGGCGGCCGTCGATCGGACTGGTGCACTCGAAGGTCTTGCCGCTGGCGGCGTCGACGTAGCGGCCGTCGATGAACGCCTGGGTGCGCGGCTGCAGCGTGTCGGCCAGCGCCTGCCAGGCGTCGCGGGTGCGGGGTGCGGTCATCGGGAACTCCTGCTGCGGGAGGATGGATCGGAACGGCGCGGCGGCCAGCGCCGGCGCCGCGGCATGCGACGCTCAGAAGGTGGCCGGGGTATTGGCGCTGACCAGCACCGCGGTCTCGCGGCCGACGTTGCGGAACCGGTGCGGCACCCGGCTCTCGAAATAGTAGCCCTCGCCGGCGCGCAGCACCCGCACCTGGCTGCCGACGGTGATCTCCACTTCGCCGGCCACCACCACCCCGCCCTCCTCGCCGTCGTGCACCAGCATCGCGCTGCCGGTGTCGCTGCCGGGCGGCATCACCTCGCGCAGGATGCACATCTGCCGCTGCGGGCGATGCTGGCCGACCAGGTAGTAGTGGATGCCGTCGCTGCCGACGTCGGGCAGTTCGTCGGCGCGGTAGAACGGCGCGTCGGCCGCGCCCACGTCCAGGTCCTGGGTGAAGAATTCGGCCAGCGAGATCGGGATGCCGTCCAGCACCTTCTTCAGCGAACTGACCGACGGGCTGACCTTGTTCTGCTCGATCAGCGAAATGGTGCTGTTGGTCACCCCGACCCGCTTGGCCAGCTCGCGCTGGCTCAGGCCATGGGCGGTGCGAACCCGGTGCAGGCGAGCGCCGATATCCATCGCGGGAGGAACGCCGGTGGCGGTGTTGCCGGATACTTTACACCCCCACCCCCGACGGTCAATGTCGCGCGCTGCGGCAACGCGACCAGCAAATGCCTGTGCCATTCGCGCGGACGGCGCCGCGCCGCGTCATGCCCGGCGCGCCGGCTTGGTGTAAAGTTTTTTCAACATCCCTCGCGTGGAGCCTGCGATGCGCCCTCAGCCGCCCCTCTCGCCCCAGGCGCTGTCCGACCACTACGCCGCGCAGGCCACCGGCGCCCCGGAGACGCTGGACGCGTTCTGGATGCCGTTCACCGCCAACCGCCAGTTCAAGGCGCGGCCGCGGCTGCTGGCCTCGGCCGAGGGCATGTACTACCGCAGCGTGGACGGGCGCCGGATCCTCGACGGCACCGCCGGCCTGTGGTGCTGCAACGCCGGACACGCGCGGCCGCGCATCGTCGAGGCGGTGGCGCGGCAGATCGCCACGCTGGATTTCGCGCCGACCTTCCAGATGGGCTCGCCGCTGCCGTTCGTGCTCGCAGAGCGGCTGGTGGAACTGGCGCCGCCGGGACTGGACCACGTGTTCTACACCAACTCCGGCTCCGAGTCGGTGGATACCGCGCTGAAGATCGCCCTGGCCTACCACCACGCCCGCGGCGAGGGCCAGCGCACCCGCTTCATCGGCCGCGAGAAGGGCTACCACGGCGTCGGCTTCGGCGGCATCTCGGTGGGCGGACTGCCGAACAACCGCAAGCGCTTCGGCCCGCTGTTGCCCGGCGTGGACCATCTGCGGCACACCCTGGATCTGGAGCGCAACGCGTTCTCGCGCGGCCTGCCCACGCATGGCGCGGAACTGGCCGAGGACCTGGAGCGGCTGGTGGCGCTGCACGACGCCTCCACCGTCGCCGCGGTGATCATCGAACCGATCTCCGGCTCGGCCGGGGTGGTGCTGCCGCCGCACGGCTACCTGCAACGCATCCGCGAGCTGTGCGACAGGCACGGCATCCTGCTGATCTTCGACGAGGTGATCACCGGCTACGGCCGCGTCGGCCACGCCTTCGCCGCGCAGCGCTTCGGGGTGACCCCGGACATGATCACCACCGCCAAGGGGCTCACCAACGGCTGCGTGCCGATGGGCGCGGTGTTCGTGTCCCACGCCATCCACGAGGCGTTCGCGCACGGCCCGGCCGGCGCCATCGACCTGTTCCACGGCTATACCTACTCCGGCCATCCGCTGGCCTGCGCCGCCGCGCTGGCGACGCTGGACACCTACGCCGAGGAGCAGTTGTTCGACAAGGCGATCGAACTGGGGCCGGTGTGGGAGACGGCGATCCATGCGCTGCGCGATCTGCCGCACGTCATCGACATCCGCAACTTCGGCCTGATCGGCGCGATCGAGCTGGCGCCGCGCAAGGGCGCGCCCGGCGCGCGCGCCTACGAGATCTTCGAGCGCTGCTTCCACGAGGGCGACCTGCTGATCCGCGTCACCGGCGACACCATAGCCCTGTCGCCGCCGCTGATCGTGGAACCGGCGCACATCGAGCGCCTGTTCGCGGTGCTGGCGGACATGATCCGCAGCACGCCCTGATCCCGTCCTTACACACCCACCGCCCGCGCTCCCCACGCGCCGCGTCTGCCTGGAGATCCGCTCATGCTGGTCGGCGTTCCGAAAGAGATCAAGAACCATGAGTACCGGATCGGGCTGACCCCGTCCGGGGTGCGCGAACTGGTGCTGCACGGCCACCAGGTGCTGGTGCAGCGCGGCGGTGGCCAGGCCATCGGCCTGACCGATACCGAGTACGAACGCGCCGGCGCGCGCATCGCCGAGGATGCGGCCAGCGTGTTCGCGCAGGCCGAGATGATCGTCAAGGTCAAGGAACCGCAGCCGGAGGAATGCGCGATGTTGCGCCCCGGGCAACTGCTGTTCACTTATCTGCATCTGGCGCCGGATCCGCAGCAGGCCGCGGCGCTGCAGCGCTCCGGCTGCACCGCCATCGCCTACGAGACCGTCACCGACGGCCATGGCGGCCTGCCGCTGCTGGCGCCGATGAGCGAGGTCGCCGGGCGCATGGCGATCCAGGCCGGCGCGCATGCGCTGGAGAAGGCGCAAGGAGGCTCCGGCGTGCTGCTCGGCGGCGTGCCCGGGGTCACCCCGGCGCAGGTGCTGGTGATCGGCGGCGGCGTGGTCGGCATCAACGCCGCGCGCATGGCGATGGGCCTGCACGCGCGGGTGACGGTGCTGGACCGCTCGCTGGAGCGGCTCAAGTACCTGGACGAACTGTACGGCCAGCAGTTGACCACGCTGTACTCCACCCGCGACGCGATCGAGCGGTGCCTGCCGCAGACCGACCTGGTGATCGGCGCGGTGCTGATCCCCGGCGCCGCCGCGCCCAAGCTGGTGTCGCGCGCGCAGTTGGCGCTGCTGCGGCCCGGCTCGGTGCTGGTCGACGTGGCGATCGACCAGGGCGGCTGTTTCGAGACCAGCCATGCCACCACGCATCAGCAGCCGACCTACGAGGTCGACGGCATCGTCCATTACTGCGTGGCCAACATGCCCGGCGGCGTGGCCCGCACCTCCACCTTCGCCCTGACCAACGCCACCCTGCCGTTCGTGCTGCTGCTGGCCGAACACGGCCTGCAGGCGCTGCGCGACGACCAGGACCTGCGCAACGGCCTCAACGTGCACGCCGGCCGGCTCACCCACCGCGCGGTGGCGCAGGCACTGGGCCAGGACTTCGTGCGACCGCTGGACGCGCTGGGCTGACGGTTGCCTGTGAGGCCGGGAAGCCGGGAATGGAGAATCGGGAATAGGGAGTCGAAAAGGCACTGCAGCGCGCGCATGGGGCAATCCGTCAGCCGCATCGCTTGCTCTTGCTCTTGCCATTCCCGATTCCCCACTCCCGATTCCCGGCGCACGCCCCACGACCCGCCGCAACGCAGCACGCGCCAGCGGAGGCCGGGTGTAGCCTTGCGCCACCCCGGCACCCGGCCGGGGTCCACCGCCGCCCCAGGAGCCGCTCCATGATCAAGGTCAGCGTGATGTATCCGTACACGCCAGGCGCCCGTTTCGACCACGCCTACTACCGCGACACGCACATGCCGCTGCTGCAGGCACGCATGGGCTCCGCCTGCCTCCGCTACACCGTGGACAGGGGCCTGTCCGGCGGCACCCCCGGCAGCGATCCGACCTACATCGGCATGTGCCACATCTTCAGCGACTCGGTAGAGGCCTTCCAGGCCGGCTTCGCCCCGCACGCCCAGGAGATCCTCGCCGACATCGCCAACTACACCGACCTGAGCCCGGTGATGCAGATCAGTGAGGTGGTGGTGGGGTGATGCCGGGAATGGGGAAACGGGAATAGGGAATCGGAAAGCGCTGCATGCGCGGACCGCCCGCGCGATGCGTCCGCGGCACATGCTGTTGCCATTCCCGATTCCCCGCTCCCGATTCCCGGCCTCTACAATGCCGCCCCCCGAGCCACGCCGTGCCGCCCCATTGATGAACATCGTCGTCAAAGAAGACCTCAAGGCCTACATCGATCCGCTGACCCCCGACGAATACGCCGCTCTGGAACGCAGCCTGCTGGCCGAGGGCTGCCGCGACGCGCTGGTGCTGTGGGGCGACATCCTGGTCGACGGGCACAACCGCTACGGCATCTGCCAGAAGCACGGCCTGCCGTTCCAGACCGTGCAGAACACCCGCTTCCAGTCGCTGCAGGACGTGCACCTGTGGATGATCGACCAGCACCTGGGCCGGCGCAGCGTCTCCGATTTCCAGCGCGGCGTGCTGGCGCTGCGCAAGCGCGAGATCCTGGCCGAGCGGCGCGCCAGCGCGGCCGCCGCGGAAGCACCCGCGGCCGACGTCGCCGCCGCGGATGCCGCCGCCGAGGCCGCCCACGACACCGAGACGCCGCCGTGGGCCGACGCGCCGGCGCCGCTGAGCCGCGCCGAACTGGCGCGCGTGGCGCGGCTCAGCAACAGCCAGGTGGTGCAGATCGAGAAGATCCAGAAGCAGGCCGCCGCCGAGGTGGTGGAAGCGGTCAAGTCCGGCGCGATCTCGATCAATGCCGCCGCCGCGGTGGCCAGCCTGCCCGAGGAGGAACAGCGCGCCGCGGCCATGGCCGGCAAGGACGAACTGAAGCAGGCCGCCAAGCGCGCCCGCGAATCCAAGCGCAAGCCCAAGCCCGCACCGGCGGACGCCGCCGACAGCGACGTCTCGGCACCGGCCCCCGCACCGGACGCGGATGCCGACGCAATCGCCGCGCTCCACCGGCGCGTGGCCGAACTCGAAGCCGAGAACCAGGCGCTGCGCGAGGAAGTGGCGGCGCTGCGCGCGCAGTTGCCGGGCTGATCCACGCCGGTGGGCGCGGCCGATGCCGCGCACCGCCCTCGGACGTGCTGGGCCAGCGACAACACGTTCGGACGAAGACCACGGGCGGCCGTAGCACCGTGCCCGACGCCACGGACGGCCCGCCGCCGGGGCTGCCGTGTCCATGCAACCGCGCTCACCGCGCACTGCGTAGACTCGGCCGCATGAGCGTGCCCTCCTCCCCCAACCTGGCGCCGGATCCGCGCCGCGCGCAGCTGCGGCGGATGAAGCTGCTGGCGGTCCTGTTGCTGCTGGCGATGCTGTGCGGCTTCCTGCTCAGTCATGCGATGGGCCTGCACGGCGTGTGGGCCTGGGTCGGCGCCTTCTGCGAAGCGGCCACGGTCGGTGCGCTGGCCGACTGGTTCGCGGTGGTGGCGCTGTTCCGGCATCCGCTGGGCCTGCCGATTCCGCACACGGCGATCATCCCCCACGGCAAGGCGCGCATCGCCGACAGCCTGGCGGTGTTCGTGCGCGATCAGTTCCTGGAACCGGGCGCGTTGCTGGCCAAGCTCAGCGCCTTCGATCCCGCGGCGCGGCTGGGCCAGTGGCTGGCCGAACCGGCGCAGTCGGCGCGGCTGGCCGACCTCGCCCGCGGCTGGGCGCTGCAGGCGCTGGACCTGCTGGACGAGGCGGCGGTACGGCGCCGCATCCATGGCTTCGTGGTGGCGCGGCTGCGCGACTGGGACGCCGCCGCCACCGCCGGCGAACTCCTCGGCCTGCTCACCGCCGACGGCCGCCACCAGGCGCTGCTCGACGAAGCGCTGACCCGGCTCGGCCGGCACCTGGACGATGCCGCGGTCAAGCAGCGGGTGTCGGCGATGATCGTCAAGTACGCGCGGCGCGAATGGCCCAAGCTGGTCGGCACCGTGGAATGGGTGAAGCCGGTCGAAGGCATCGCCGACACCCTCGCCGAGCGGTTGGCGCACGCGCTGCTGGAGGAACTGCAGGACGTGCTGTCGCAGCCGCAGCACCCCCTGCGCCAGGACTACGAGCGCTGGCTCGGCGGCTACGTGCAGCGGCTGCGCGCCGACCCGGCCACCGCGGCCAAGGTGCAAGCGCTGAAGCAACGGCTGATCGAGCACCCCGGCGTGCAGGAGTACGTGCAGGGTCTGTGGGACCAGATCCATGCTGCACTGCGCGAAGACCTGTCGCGGCAGGACGGCGCGCTGGTGCAGCACCTGCAGCGCGCCCTCGGCGCGCTCGGCCAGTCGCTGTCGCAGGATCCCGCCCTGCGCGAGGCGCTCAACCAGCACCTGCTCGGCGGTGCCGAGCGGCTGACCCAGCGCCTGCGCAGCGGCGTCACCGAGCACATAGCGCAGACCGTGAAGGGCTGGGACGAACGCCACCTGGTCGAGCAACTGGAACTGAGCGTGGGCCGCGACCTGCAGTACATCCGCTTCAACGGCACCCTGGTCGGCGGCCTGATCGGATTGGCGCTGCACGCTGCCGTCACGCTGCTTGGCTGAGCGTGCCTGGCAAGGATGCACTGCGCTGCGCGATGGCCGCTCAGGCGCCGACGCACGACGCGACGCGGACAGCCGGTGTCGCGCATCGCGCGCCACGGCGCACCGTGCCACCCACGCTGCAAGGTGTAGATGCGCCTCGGCGGTCCGGCCTGCAGGGCTGGCGCGGCCGTGCCGCCCGCGCTAGCGTTGCGGAACGACCTGCGGGACCTGCGCCACCGCTGTGAACGCCATCCCGCAACCGGTCAGGGGAAAGCCGATGCGCGTGCCGAACGCGCGGTGCCAGAGGAAGGGGGAGCATGTCGAAACATCGCCGGACACCCGCCGCCGGCCCTGTGCGGTTGGCGCGGCTCGCCGCCCTGGCCGTGCTGGCCATCGGCCTGATCGCCGCGCTGCTGATCGCGCGCGGCGTGCAGCAACGCAATCGCGCGCAGGCGCAGGTGCGCTTCGACCAACTGGCCTCGCACGTGGCCAGCGATCTGCGGCAACGCCTGGACATGTACGAGCACGGCCTGCGCGGCACGCGCGGCGCGGTGATCGCCGCCGGCGGCGAGCGCATCTCGCGCGAGCGCTTCGCCCGCTACAGCGCCTCGCGCGAGTACCTGCGCGAATTCCCCGGCGTACGTGGCTTCGGCTACATCCAGCGGGTACCGCGCGCCGACGAGGCGGCGTTCCTGCAGCAGGCCCGCGCCGATGGCGCGCCGTCGCTGCGGATCGGCGAGCTGGCCCCGCACGAGGGCGACCGCTTCGTCATCGTCTACATCCAGCCGGCACCGTCCAACGCGTCCGCAGAAGGCTTCGACATCGCCTCCGAACCGGCGCGACGGACGGCGGCGATCGCCGCGGCGCGCTCAAGCGTGCCCACCATCACCGCGCCGATCCGCCTGGTACAGGCACCGGGACTGGGCCAGGGCGGTTTCCTGCTGCTGTTGCCGGTGTACCGCGAAGGCCTGCCGCTGCAGACCCCGGAACAACGCTGGCAGGCCACCAGCGGCTGGGCCTACGCACCGCTGAACATCGCCGAGGTGCTGGCCTCCTCCGACGACCACAGCAACGCGCTGCGCCTGCGCCTGGCCGACAGCCAGAACCCGGCACAGCCGTTCTACCGCGACGACGCCACGCCGATCCTGGCCGGCGGGCCGACCGCCGAACGCACCTTGCAGGTCTACGGCCGCCAGTGGCGGCTCGACGCGCAAGCCACGCCGGGCTTCGTGCGCTCGCTCGACCAGGTCTCGCCGCTGCTGGCCGGCGGGTTGTCCGCCGGCATCGCGTTGCTGCTCGCCGCGCTGCTGTACGTGTTCCTGACCAGCCGGCGCCGCCGCGACGCGATCCTGCGCGAACAGAGCCAACTGGCCGCCCTGGTCGCCAGCACCAGCGAGGCGATCGTCGCCGAAGACCTGCACGGCCGGGTGACCCACTGGAACCCCGCGGCCATGCGCATCTTCGGCTATACGCCGGAGCAGGCCATCGGCCAGCCGCTGCAGCAACTGCTGGGCGCGCAGATCCACGCTCCCGTCGACAGCGGCGACGGCGTGCG
Source organism: Xanthomonas sacchari (assembly GCF_024266585.1). Classification (NCBI taxonomy): domain Bacteria; kingdom Pseudomonadati; phylum Pseudomonadota; class Gammaproteobacteria; order Lysobacterales; family Lysobacteraceae; genus Xanthomonas; species Xanthomonas sacchari. Next base: position 2,096,017 of record NZ_CP100647.1, on the reverse strand, counting down.
CGAGTTGCGCCACCGCGACGGCCACACGGTCAGCGTGCTCGCCAGCGTTTCGCCGATCGTCGGGATGGGCGGCGACCCCCTCGGCCATTCGCACCTGCTGCACGACGTCACCGAACGGGTGCGCGCGCAGGCGCGGGTGCTGGAACTCAACGCTACGCTCGAACAGCAGGTGGCCGAGCGCACCAACGAACTGGTGACCTATTCGGCGCTGCAGCGCGCGATCCTGGCCAATGCCGGCTACGCGATCGTCGCCACCGACCCGGACGGCGTCATCACCCTGTTCAATCCCGCCGCCGAGACCCTGCTCGGCTACGCCGCGCACGAGTTGATCGGACGCAAGGCCACCGGGCTGTTCCTGGACCCGGAACAACTGAGCGCGCGCGCCGAGCGCATGGCCGCGCAGTCGGGCATGGCGGTGCAACCGGCGTTCGAATCGGTGGCGGCGCTGTCCACGCTGGGGCGCAGCGACACCCGCGAATGGACCTACCTGAGCAAGGACGGCCACGCCTTTCCGGTACTGCTCACGCTGAGCACGCTGCGCGACGACGACGAGCGGGTGATCGGCTATCTCGGCATCGCCGTCGACCTGACCGAGCAGAAGCGCCACGAGCGCGAGCTGCGCCTGGCGATCGACGCGGCCGAAACCGCCAACCAGTCCAAGAGCGATTTCCTGGCCAACATGAGCCACGAGATCCGCACGCCGATGAACGCGATCCTGGGCATGCTGTACCTGCTGCGGCACAGCGAGCTGTCGCAGGCGGCGCAGGACATGATCCAGAAGATCGAAGTGTCGGCGCGCGCGCTGCTGGAGATCATCAACGACATCCTCGACTTCTCCAAGATCGAGTCCGGGCGCATCGACCTGGAATCGGCGCCGTTCGACCTCAACCAGCTGCTGGAGAACATCGCCGCGCTGATGACCTCCGCGACCAGCGCCAAGCCGGTGGAGATGATCGTCGAGCCGCTGCCGCCGGGCTGCCGCTGGCTGCGCGGCGATGCGCTGCGCCTGAACCAGGTGCTGATCAACCTGGTCGGCAACGCCATCAAGTTCACCGAACAGGGCGAGGTGGCGCTGTCGGTGCGCGCCTTCCCCGGCGCCGAATCGGGCACGCTCAAGCTGCTGTTCTCGGTGCGCGACACCGGCATCGGCATCCCGCGCGAAAAGCAGAGCCTGATCTTCTCGCCGTTCCTGCAGGCCGACACCTCCACCAGCCGTCGCTACGGCGGCAGCGGCCTGGGCCTGACCATCAGCCGGCGCCTGGTGGAACTGATGGGCGGGCAACTGGAGGTGCAGAGCGCGCCCGGTCAGGGCAGCGATTTCTACTTCGTCATCGCCTTCGCGGTGGCGCCCGCGCCGGATGCCGACGCCGCGCCGGCGGAGGCGCGGCGGGTGCTGATCGCCGACGACCACGACCTGGTGCGGCGCAGCCTGGCCGACATCGCCAACGGCTTCGGCTGGCAGGTGGAAGCGGTCTCCGGCGGCAACGCGGCGCTGGCCGCGGCCGCGCCCGAGCGCGCCGAGTTCGACGTGATCCTGCTGGACTGGCGCATGCCCGACCTGGACGGGCTGAGCGTGGCCCAGCGCATCCGCGCGCAATCGGCGCCGGACCGGCAGCCGATCATCGTCATGGTCACCGCCTACGAGCGGCGCCTGCTCGAGGAACAGCAAGGCGGCGTGGCCGACGTGGACGCGGTGATGACCAAGCCGGTCACCGCCTCGGCGCTGCAGCGCACCATCGCGGCGCTGCTGGCACGCCGCCGCGGCGAGGCACCCGCGCTGCCGCTGGCCGGCGACGGCGGCGCGCGCCTGGCCGGGGCGCGGCTGCTGGTGGTGGACGACAGCGACATCAACCGCGAAGTCGCGCAACGCATCCTGGAAAGCGAAGGCGCGGTGGTCGAGCTCGCGCAGAACGGCGTGCAGGCGCTGCAGCGGCTGCGTCGCGACCCCGGTCGCTTCCACGTGGTGCTGATGGACGTGCAGATGCCGACCATGGACGGCTACGAGGCCACCCGCCAGCTGCGCGCCGACCCGGAACTGACCGCGGTGCCGGTGATCGCGCTCACCGCCGGCGCCTATCGCCAGCAGCAGGAGCTGGCCTTGACCAGCGGCATGAACGGCTTCATTGCCAAGCCGTTCCAGGTCGAGGAACTGATCGCGATCATCCGCCAGTTCCTGCCGCCCGGCCTGGCCGCGCTGCCACTCGCCGCGCAGGTACCGGCGCTGCCGCCGGGCGACTGGCCGGCCAGCGACCCCGCCCTGCTCGACACCGTGCAGGCGCTGCGCCTGTGGGGCGAGCGCGATCCGTACCGGCGCTATCTGCTCAAGCTGCTGCAGGAGCATCCCGATCCGGCCGCAAACGTGCGCCTGCTGCTCGAGCAGCAGCGGCCCGCCGAGGCCATCTCGCTGGTGCACAAGCTGCGCGGGTCGGCCGGATCGCTGGCGCTGCCGGCGCTGAGCGGCGCCAGCGCGGCGCTGGAGGAGCGCCTGAGCAGCACACCGGCGCAGGCCGAGGCGGAGATCGTCGCGCTGGCGGCGGCGATGGCCGCCACCGCCGCCGAAGTGCGGCACTTCGCCGAGGCCACCGCGTCGCTGGCGGCCCCCGTGGCCTCCGCCAGCGACGCGGCCCCCGACCCGGCGGCGTTGCAGGCGTCCTGGCAGCAGGTGCTGCAGGTGCTGGACAGCGACGATGCGGACCGCATCGACCAGACGATGCGGCAACTGGCCCGGGCCCTGCCGGCAGCGCAGGCCACCGAACTGCAGCGGTTGCTGGAGAATTTTTCCTTTCGCGAGGCCGAGGCTAAAGTCAGGCGCTGGCTGGCCGATGCAGGCGTTTGAAAGTGCGCCGCCCGCGCGGCGGCGCGTGTCCGACGGAAACCCACCATGCCCCAGCCGTGCATCCTCTGCGTCGACGACGAACCCAGCAACCTGGCCCTGATCCGGCAGCTCCTGCGTGACGACTACACGCTGGTGTTCGCCAAGAACGGCGCCGAAGCCCTGCGTGGGGTGGCCAAGCACCGCCCGTCGCTGATCCTGCTCGATGTCGACCTGCCCGACGTCGACGGCTACACCCTCGCCCGCACCCTGAAGGACGATCAGCGCAGCGCGGCGATCCCGATCATCTTCGTCACCGCCAAGGACAAGGACACCGACGAGAGCATCGGCTTCGACGCCGGCGGCGTGGACTACATCACCAAGCCGTACTCGCCGAGCATCCTGCGCGCACGGGTGCGCACCCACCTGTCGCTGGTCAGCGCCACCAGTCTGGCCGACAGCCACCGCGACGCGATCGAGATGCTGGGCATGGCCGGCCACTACAGCGACTCGGACACCGGCACGCATATCTGGCGCATGGCCGCCTACGCCCGCACGCTGGCGCTGGCCGCCGGCTGGTCGCGCGAGGACGCCGACCTGCTGGAGCAGGCCGCGCCGATGCACGACACCGGCAAGATCGGCATCCCCGACGCGGTGCTGAAGAAGCCCGGTCCGCTGGACGCGGACGAATGGCAGGTGATGAAGCAGCACCCTCGGATCGGTTACGACATCCTCAGCCGCAGCGGCGCGCCGCTGTTCCGCCTCGCCGCCGAAGTCGCGCTGTACCACCACGAGCACTGGGACGGCGGCGGCTACCCGGCCGGACTGTCCGGCACGCAGATTCCCGAATCGGCACGGATCGTGGCGCTGGCCGACGTGTTCGACGCCCTCACCTCGCCGCGCCCGTACAAGGACCCATGGCCGCTGGAACAGGCCTTGGCGCTGTTCCGCGACAAGTCAGGCAGCCAGTTCGAACCGCGCCTTGTGCAGTTGTTCGAGGCGATCCTGCCGCAGATCCTGCAGATCCAGGCGTACTGGAACGAACGCGAGGCGGACCAGGACCCGCCGCAACGCGGCAAGGCGCAGCACCGCGACGGCTGAGCCGCTCCTACGAGGCAACCGGCGCGACGCGCCTCAGCGCCGCTGCAACCGCCAGGCGCGGTGGATGCGCGGGTTGCGCTCGAAATCCGGATCGATGGTCTGCGCGCTGATCTCCTCGCATACGGCGAACTCGGCCAGCGCGTTCTCGTCGAGCTTGAAGCGGCGGAAGTTGTTGGAGAAGTACAGCACGCCTTCGGGCATCAGCCGCGCCACCGCCGCGCGCAACAGCCGCACGTGCTCGCGCTGGATGTCGAAATCCTCGGCGCGCGCGGAGTTGGAGAAGGTCGGCGGGTCGCAGAAGATCACGTCGTAACGGTTCTTCTCCGCCTCCAGCCAGCTCAGCGCATCGGCCTGCACCAGCCGGTGCTGGGCGCCGCCCTTGCCGTTGAACGCCAGGTTGTCGGCGCACCACTGCAGGTAGGTGCCGGACAGGTCCACGCTGGTGGTGGAATCGGCGCCGGCCACCGCCGCCTGCACGCTGGCCACCCCGGTGTAGCAGAACAGGTTGAGGAAGCGCTTGCCGCGCGCCTGCCGCGCCATCGTCCCGCGCAGCGGACGGTGGTCGAGGAACAGCCCGGTGTCCAGGTAGTCGAACAGGTTCACCCGCAGCAGCGCCTCGTGCTCGCGCACCACCAGGAACTCGCCGCGCTGCTCGAAGCGGCCGTACTTGCTGCCGCCCTTGCCGCGTTCGCGGGTCTTCAGCGCCACCTGTTCGGCCGGCACCGCGAACACCTCGCGCGCGGCCGCCAGCAGTTCGTTGCGGCGGCGGCGCACGTCCGCATCGGGAATGCTGTCCGGTGCCGCGTACTCCTGCACGTGCAGGAAGGTGCGCGCCTGGCCGCCGTCTTCCTGGTACACGTCGATCGCCGCCGCGTACTCCGGCAGGTCGGCGTCGTAGGCGCGGTAGCAGCTGATCCGCTCGCGCGTGCGCCAGGTCTTGAACTTGCGCAGGTTCTTGCGCAGGCGGTTGGCGACCATCTGCGCGCCGTCGCTGAGCGCGCGCGGCGCCTCGGCGGCGCCCGCGCGCGGCGCGACCGCGATCGGGTCGCAGACGATCAACGGGCATTCCAGCGCGCCGTTGAACATCTGGTACTTCTTGGCCGCGCGCAGGCCGGTGGCATAGGCCAGTTCGTCGCTGCCGCACAGCAGGCTGGCGCGCCACTGCGGCACCGCGCGCTTGAGCGCATCGCCCAGGCGCCGGTACAGCGCCGCGTCGGCGGCCAGGCGCTCGTCGTAGGGGGGATTGCACACCACCGTGCCCAGCGCCTGCGCCGGCGCGCGCAGGTCGGCGACGTCGTGCACGGCGAAGACGATCGCCTCGGCCACGCCGGCGGCCTGCGCGTTCTCGCGCGCCGCGCGCAGCGCGTGCGGGTCGATGTCGCTGCCGTACAGCACCGGCCGCAACGCCGCGCGACCGGCCTGGGCACGCTGCCGCGCCTCGGCCAGCAGCGTGCGCCAGGCCGCCAGGTCGAACCCCAGCCAGCGGCTCGGCGCGGCGTCGGCGTCGGTGTCGCCGCGCTGCTGCGCCGCCAGCTCGCCGCGCAGCAGGCCCGGCGCGACATCGGCGGCCATCAGCGCGCCTTCGATCAGCAGCGTGCCGCTGCCGCACATCGGATCCAGCAGTCCGCCACCCTGCGCGTACAGCGCCGGCCACTGCCCGCGCAGCAGCACCGCCGCGGCCAGGTTCTCCTTCAGCGGCGCCTCGTTCTGCGCCTGGCGCCAGCCGCGCCGGTGCAGCGAGCCGCCGCCCAGGTCCACCGACAGCGTGGCGCGGCCCTTGCGCAGCGACAGGTTCAGGCGCAGGTCCGGGTGCTCCACGTCCACCGACGGCCGCTCCAGGCCCTCGCCGCGCAGCGTGTCCACCACCGCGTCCTTGACCCGCTGCGCGGCGAAGCGCGCGTGAGTGATGCCGGTGCCGGACACATGCGCGTCCACCGCCAGGGTGTGCTGCGGCGCCAGATGGTTGCGCCACGGCAGCGCCGCCACGCCTGCGTACAGCGCCGCCTCGTCGGGGCAGTCGAAGGACTGCAACGGCCACAGCACGCGGCTGGCCAGGCGCGACCACAGCACCGCGCGCTGCGCGTCCTGCAGGGTGCCTTCGGCATTGACCCCGGCGACGGTGGCGGTGGCCTGCGCCACGCCGAGCGCGAGCAGTTCATCGACAAGCAGGTATTCCAGGCCCTTGGCGCAGGAGACGAAGAATTTCACGGAAGGCGGACCAGGACGGACGGGAGGGAGGCACGGCGGACGACGCGCGCGTGGCGCATCGCAGCGCCGGATCCGGCGTTGCCGCGGCCGCGGCCGCGGATCGGCGGTGAGCGCGCGAACGCACGGCACCGCAACGGCGCGCAGAATACCACAGGGTCCGTGCGCCCCTGCCTGCTGCGCGGCGCCATAGCGCAGCGTGCGCCGCGGCCGTCAGCGGCCTCGTGCGCCTGGCGCAGCGACCTCGCCCGCCGTCGCTCGCCTCGCGACCGATCCCGCGCCGCTATGGGACAGCTGACGCTGCAGACGCGCACTCCGTAGCCGTGGTGCGCACCGCATCGCTCAATGCGAGGCGACGAATGCCGCGCCGGCCATGGCCGGCGGCACGGCGAAGTCGGCGCGCATGCGCCGTGCTTCCGCCATCGGCGGCCGGCCGAACAGACGTTTGAACTCGCGGGTGAACTGCGACGCGCTCTCGTAGCCGACCGCGTGACCGGCGGCCGCGGCGGTCATGCCCTCGCGCGCCATCAGCAGCCGCGCCTGGTGCAGGCGGATCGATTTCAGGTACTGCATCGGCGCGACCTGGGTCACCGCCTTAAAATGCGCATGGAACGAGGGCGTGCTCATCCCCGCCTCGCGCGCCAGCTGCGCGACGTCGAGCCGCCGGGCGTGATCGCGGTGGATGCGCTGCAGGGCACGACCGATGCGGCCGAAGTGGCCTTGCTGCGCCAAGGCCGCGCGCAGCCCGTGGCCTTGCGGCCCGGTCAGCACGCGGAAGTACAGCTCGCGCACGAGTGCGCGGCCGAGGATCGCCGCGTCCAGCGGGTGGCTCAGCGCCTGCAGCAGGCGCTGCACGGTCTGTCGCATGCTGTCGTCCATCGGGCTGGACAGCATGCTCGCCGGCGCCTGCGCCAGCGGCACAGGACCGGCCTGGTCGAGCTCGACCAGCAGCCCGGCCGCGAGCTGGAAGTCCAGGTGCAGGTACAGCGCCAGCAACGGACGCTCCGCGCTGCCGTCGGATTGCATGGTGAAGGGCACCGGGACGGCGACGGACAGATAGTGCTGCTCGTCGTAGACGAACACCGACTCTCCGAAATGGCCGCGCTTGGCGCCCTGGCAGACGATGACGATGCCCGGGTCGTACAGCACCGGCGTATCGGTCAGCGGCCGGCAGCACCCGGACATCCGGCAATGCGGTCAGGTTGTAGCCCTCCTGCGGTGCCAGGGCACGCAGCAAGTCGACGGAACTGGCGACGGCAGTCATAGAAACAGGCAAGGATTGCAGAGATCGCGGCATCGGAGCGGCGCGTTGATCATCGCATCATTCGCCGCTCATCCCCTCAGGAGCGTGCCATGGCACCGGAAAAAACCTTGCTCATCACCGGCGTCAGCAGCGGCCTCGGCCGCGCGCTGGCTCAAGCGGCGCTGACGGCCGGACATCGCGTCGTCGGCACCGTGCGCAGCGCGCAGGCGCGGCAGGAGTTCGAGGCGCTCGGCGCCGGGGCGGTCGCCCGTGTGCTGGACGTCACCGACGTCGAGGCCATTCCCGGCATCGTCGCCGAGATCGAAGCCACGGTCGGGCCGCTGGACGTGCTGGTCAACAATGCCGGCTACGGCCACGAAGGGATCCTGGAGGAATCCCCGCTGGAGGCCCTGCGTCACCAACTCGACGTCAACGTGGTCGGCGCGGTGGCGATGATGAAGGCGGTGCTGCCCGCCATGCGTCAACGAGGCCGCGGGCACATCGTCAACATCACCTCGATGGGCGGCTTCATCACCATGCCCGGCATCGCCTACTACTGCGGCAGCAAGTTCGCGCTGGAGGGCATTTCCGAAGCGTTGGGACAGGAGGTCGCCGCGCTGGGCATCCACGTGACGGCGGTGGCGCCGGGGTCGTTCCGCACCGACTGGGCGGGCCGTTCGATGGTCAGGACGCCGCGCAGCATCGCCGACTACGATCCGCTGTTCGATCCGATCCGCGACGCCCGCCAGGCCAAGAGCGGCCGCCAGCTCGGTGACCCGGCCAAGGCCGCCCAGGCCATGCTAGCGTTGATCGACGCGCCTGCACCGCCTGCACATCTGTTGTTGGGTAGCGACGCCCTGGGCCTGGTGTGTGACAAGCTCGACCACCTGAAGGCGGACATCGCGGCCTGGGAGGCCGTGAGCCGTTCCACCGATGCCTGAGCGGCGGCCGTCGCGCCGCCCTGCGACGCACAACGTCGACCGCGGCACGGACCGATGCAGGCTGCAGGCTGCAGGCTGCGCAGATCATCGCGGCGAGGGCGCTGACGCTGTCAGTGCCCTCCCCAGCTCGCCGCGCAACGCCCGGCGGCCGACCCCGTCGACGGCAGCGCACGCCACTCACCATGGCGTCAGCCGCCACGCCTCGGGATCGGCCTGCAAGCGCTGCTGCAGGCGCAGCGTGTCGAGGAAGTCCGCATCGTGCGACACCACCAGCATCGCGCCGGGATACTGCAGCAACACCGCACGCAGCGCGTCGCGGGCCTCGCGGTCCAGATGGTTGTCCGGCTCGTCCAGCAACAGCAGCTCCGCCGGCGGCGTGCGGTAGAACGCGCAGGCCAGCGCGGTCTTCAGCCGTTCGCCGCCGCTGAGTCGGGCGCAGGGCACGCCGATGCGTTGCGCGTCCAGGCCGAGCAAGGCCAGCCGCGTGCGCAGGTCGGCCAGCGCGATGCCGGGCGCTGCGGCCTGCACCTGTGCCAGCGCGGTGGCGGCCGGATCGAGCAGCGTCAGCGACTGGTCCAGATAGGCGCTGGCCGCGCGCACCCGGCAACTGCCGGACAGTGCCTGCACGTGCCCGGCCAACGCGCGCAGCAGGGTCGACTTGCCGCTGCCGTTGGCCCCGACCACGCCGATCCGTGCGCCGCCCTGCACCACCAGATCCAGCGGCTGCCGCGTCGCCGGCGCGAACGGCAACCGCAGCGCCTGCAACTCGACCAGGCGCCGGGTCGCCGCATCGGCCGGCGGCGGCGCGAACAGCGCCACCGGCACGTCGGGCTGCACCTGGCGCGCCGCCGCGGCGATGCGCGCCAGGGTGCGCGCCTGCGTCGCCTGGTGGTCGCGCACGCGCTTGCCGGCGCTCTCCTGGCTGCGCTGCTTCTGGCGGCCGAGCAGGACCGGCGCCTGGTTGGCCACGCCGGCCTGCTGCCGGCCGCGCGCGCTGCGCCGCTGCTGTCGCTCGTGCTGCGCCTGCCAGGCGGCGTTGTCGCGCGCATGCTGCAGCTTGTGCCGGGCCAGTTCGGCCTGCGCGACGTCGCGCTCGCGTGCCCGGCATTGCAGGTAGAACGCGTAGTCGCCGCCGTAGTCGCGCAGCCCGCCGGGCGACAGCTCCAGCGTGCGCTGCATGTCCTGCAGCAGCAACGGATCGTGGCTGATCACCAGCAGGCCGCCCGGCCAGCGCTGCAGCGCTTCGCGCAGGCGCTGCCGCTGCGCCGCGTCCAGGTGCAGGGTCGGTTCGTCGAGGATCAGCGCATCGGCATCGGCCAGCCAGGCGCCGATCAACGCCACCCGCATCGCTTCGCCGCCGCTGAGCGTGGCGGCCAGGCGTTGCGGCGGCAACCCGCCCAGGCCGTGGGCGTGCAGCTGCGCCTGCAACCGCTGGGCGATGTCCCAACGCTCGCCGAGCGCATCGAAGTCGGCCGCGTCGACGCTGCCCGCCTCGATCCGCGCCAGCGCCTGCAGCGCCGCGCCCACCCCGGCCAGGTCGGCGACGGTGGCATGCGCTGGCGGCGCGATCTGCTGCGGCACGTAGTGGAGGCGACCGTGGCGCACGCAGCGCCCGGCGCTGGGCGTCAACTCGCCGGCCAGCAAGCGCGCAAACACGCTCTTGCCGACGCCATTGCGCCCCACCAGGCCGGAGCGGCGCGCGTCGAGCGCGAAGTGCAGATCGGAAAACAGGATCCTGCCATCGGGCAGGACATGCGTCGCGCTGTCCAGCGCAAGCAGCGGATGCGTCATGGGAACCTCCATGGATGCCGGTCGTGCCCACCGATCGCTCGGCAGGTGGGACGAAGGCCGTCGCGAAGACGGCGGCATCAATGGCGCATCGGCGTGGATCCTCGAGGGGGGCGCGCGGCGATGCTAGCGCACCCCGCCCCTGACGGGCGACGTCGCGCCGCGATGGCTCAGGAAGCGGACAGGAACGCCGGGTGGTAGGTCACCTCGGCCATCGGCGGCAGGCGCTCGCCGAAGGCCAGCGCCTGGAACGCCTCGACCGGCACGCCCGGCAGGGTCAGCCCCGGCTCCGGACGGAAGCCGAAGCGCGCGTAGTACGCCGGCTCGCCCAGCACCACGCAGCCGGCCGCGCCCAGCGCTTGCAACTGCGCCAATGCCTCGCGCACCAGCCGCGCGCCCAGGCCCTGGCGCTGGTGGCCCGGCCCCACCGACAGCGGCCCCAGGCCGTACCAGCCGCGGCTGCCGTCGGACAGGCTCACCGGCGACACCGCGACATGGCCGACGACATAGCCCTCATGCTCGATCACCAGCGACAGGGTCAGCGCGCCATCGGCGCGCAACCGTTCGATGATGTCCTGCTCGTCGTGGCGGCTGTGCGCGACGCGGAAGAACGCGACCAGGGTCAGCGCCTCGATCGCCGCCGCGTCGGCCGGCCGCGCGGCGCGCACCGACAACGCGTCGGACGCGCTCACAGGCGCTCCAGCAGCTCGGCGAAGGCCTGCGCCGAGGTCGCCACGTGCTCGCCCAGGCGATGCGTGTCGTCGACCAGCAGCAGCCGCGCGGCGCGCGCCTGCGCCCAGGCGATCACCTCGCCGGCGGGAATCAGTTCGTCGCGCCAGGCGTGCACCACCGAGGTCGGCACCGGTGCCGCGTCCAGCGCCGGCAGGTGGCCCATCCGCGTCGGCGGCACCATCAGGAACAGGCCGCGCACCGGCACGTGCAGCGACACCTGCGCGGCGATGTAGGCGCCGAGGCTGGAACCGGCCAGCACCAGCGGCCCGCGCTGCGCCGCGGCCTGCGCCAGCTCCAGCAGGCGCTGCAGGCGGGTCGGCACGTCGCCGAGCGGGCTGATGTCGCGGCGCGCGTCCAGGTCGGTGTAGTCAGGGCGCGAATGGCTCCAGCCCAGGCGCTGCGCGACCTCGGCCAGCGCGGTCACCTTGATCGCGTCCGGCCCGCTCTCGAAGCCGTGCGAGAGGATGCAGTGGCCGCGGCTCACAGCGCCACCACCGCATCGCCCAGCCGCAGCGTGCCGCCCTGCACGATGCGTGCGCACAGGCCGCCGTGGCCGCGCATGGCGTTGTAGCCGCCCGGCCCAAGCGCCTGTTCCATGCGCGAGCACGGATCGCACGGCGCGACGCCTTCCAGCTCGACCTCGCCGATGCGGAAGCGGCGCCCCTTCAGCGCGATCAGCGGAATGCCCGAGACCACCACGTTGCGCCGCAGGGTCGCCGGCGCCACCGCCGCGTGACCGGCCAGCGCGGCGATCGCCGGCAGGTGCTCGGCCTGGATCAGGGTCACCCCGCGCTTGCCGTTGCGCCCGGCGTAGCGGTCGCCGTGCAGGCCGCCCCCGGTCTGCGCCGCGGCGGCGTCGACTGCGTGCATCGGCACGTCGCGCGCCGGGCGCAGGCCGATCCATTCCACGCGTCCGGCGCGCGGCAGTGTGGCCAGCAGGGTCGCCAGCGGGCTTTCGGAATTCAGGGTCATCGGCGAATGCTAGCATCCGCGCATGCCGCCCACCTCGCCGTTGCCGATCCACGATGCGCCCCTGCCCTACGTCGGACTGCTGGAGGAGCGCGCGCCGGAGAGCATCACCCTGGCGGTGATCCACTGCACCGAGCTGCCGGACCTGGCCAGCGCGCGCCTGTACGGCGAGCGCGTGCTGTATCCGTCGGGCACCGGCAACAGCGGCCATTTCTACATCGACCGCGACGGCAGCGTGCACCGCTACGTGCCGCTGCAGCGCATCGCGCACCACGTGCGCGGCTACAACCGGCAGTCGCTGGGTATCGAACTGGTCAATCGCGGCCGTTATCCGCTGTGGCTGGATTCGCGCCACCAGGCGATGGCCGAGCCCTACCCGCCGGCGCAACTGCAGGCGCTGATCCGGCTGCTGCAGCAACTGCGCGCGGAGTTGCCGCAACTGCGCCACATCGCCGGGCACGATGCGCTGGACCGCAGCCTGGAACCGGCCAGCGACGATCCGACGCGGCAGGTGCAGCGCAAGCTGGATCCGGGGCCGCGCTTCCCGTGGCCGCAGGTGCTGGCGGCGGTGGCGCTGGCGCCGTATGCGCCGCCGGCCTGATCGCGACCCGTCGCAGGAGCGGCTTCAGCCGCGACCGGGCGTCACCGATCGAATCGGGTCGCGGCTGATCCGGCAAAAGGGGACAAGAGCCGCTCCTACGAAATATCAGCGCGCGCCGACGTAGTTCTTCTCGCCGGCCGTCACCGCCACGTCCAGGCGATTGCCCACCGGCGCCAGCGCACACACCACGTGCGGGGTGAACGCGCACGGCGGGTTCTGCGCCAGGTTGAAATCCAGCACGATGCGGTCGCCCTGCGGCGGCGGCACGAACAGATAGCGGGCGCCGCCATAGCTCTCGCGGCCGCTGGTGCGGTCGGAGAACGGCAGGAACAGGCGCTGGCCGGCGCCGTCGCGCAGGACCTGCAGGCGATGGTGCCGCCCGTGCAGCACGAATTCGGCGCTGCCGACCAGGGCCAGCGGCTGCGGCGTGCCGATCGAGGTCAGCAGCACCATCGCCCGCGGCGCCGGCAGCGGATGCCAGTCGGCCACCACCCGCCACTGCGGATCGATCGGGAAATAGTCGATGCCGCGGAAGCGCGCGCGCGCCGGCGCCTGCGGATCGCGGAACCGCCAGCCGAACAGGTTGCCGGTGCGCACCACGTAGAACTCCTGCGCGCCCAGCATCAGGCGGGTCTGGGTGCCATGCGCCGTGTCGGTCTCCAGCCGGCCGCCGCGGAACGGCTGGCCGTTCACCTGCACCGTCGCGTCCGCCGCGGCCTGGAAATGCACGCCCTGCTGCGGATCCACCTGCAGCACGCCCAGATGCGCCGGGCCGGCCGGCAACTGCACGTCGTTGCCGGCGGCGCTGCCGACCTGGTGCACGCCGCCGTGCAGGCGGCCGGAGCCGGTGTAGCTCAACCAGCCCGACGGCGCGCGCAGCGTCGCCACGCGCTGCGCACGGCTGTGCTGCACCGCCTCGCGATAGTGCGTGGCCGATTGCGCACGCGGCGAGGCATCGGCGCCATCGGTCGCCGCACGCCGGTCGCCGCAGGCAGCCAGGCCCAGCAGCATCGCCAGCCCGCAAGTCTCACGCCACCGCATGCGTCCGCCCCCTGTCGCCCACCATCGTGCCTGTCCGCCGTGTCGATGCCGCGCGCCTAGCCGGTGGCGCGCGGCCGCGCCGGATCGGCGATCCAGCCGCTCCAGGAGCCGGCATACACGCGCGCGCCGTGCAGGCCGGCATGCTCCAGCGCCAGCAGCAGATGGCAGGCGGTGACGCCGGAGCCGCACATCAGCACCACCTCGCGCGGATCGCGCCCCTGCAGCAGCGGCTGCAGCTCCGCGCGCAGTTCCTGCGCCGGGCGCAGGCGGCCGTCGCGCAGGTTCTGCGCCAGCGGCCGGTTGAGCGCGCCGGGGACGTGGCCGGGCAGCGGGTCGATCGGCTCCACTTCACCGCGAAAGCGTTCGCCGGCGCGCGCATCGAGCAGCCAGCCCGGCGCCTCGTGCAGGCGCGCGGCGACCTCCTCGGCCGAGACGATGCGCGCCGCGTCGAAGGTCTGCGGATACGGCGGCAACGGCGACGGCGCAGTGGCCGCGTCGGTTTCCGGCAGGCCGAGCCGGCGCCACTCGGCCAGGCCGCCGTCGAGCACGGCGACACGGCGATGGCCGAGCAGGCCCAGCATCCACCACAACCGCGCCGCGGCCATGCTGCCGTCGCCGGCGTCGTAGACCACCACCTGGTGCTGCCGGCCGATGCCCCACTGGCCCAGGGTGCGCGCGAACGCCGCGGCGTCCGGCAACGGATGCCGGCCCAGGCCGCGACGGCCGAGATCGGACAGATCGGTGTTCAGATCGGCGTAGACCGCGCCGGGCAGGTGCGACTGCAGATAGGCCTGGCGCGCTGCCGCGGCGGCGGCGGGGTCGAGCAGTGCCGCCGGCGCGAAGCGCGCATCCACTAGCCGCAGCGCGGGATCGCCGAGCGCGGCGGCCAACGCCGACGCCTCGACCAGGGTGTGCCATTCGAGAGACGCGGTGGTCATGCGGTTTGCTCCAGTCGGCGGCGCAGGTTGAGCAGGATCGCCGCGGTCGCGCCCCAGATCCGCTGGCCGGGCCAGCCGTACTCCAGCACGACCCGCGGGCGTCCGCGGTAATCGGTCTCGATGCTGCGCAGGTTGTCCGGCGCCATCAGATAGGCCAGCGGCACCTCGAACACCTCCGCCACCTCGCCCGGATGCGGCTGCGGCACGAAGCGCGGATCGATCGCCGCGACCACCGGCATCACCCGGAAGCCGCTGATGGTGACGAACGGATCCAGGTAGCCCAGCGGCTCGGCCTGGGTCGCCGGCAGCGCGATCTCTTCCTCGCTCTCGCGCAGCGCCGCGGCCACCGCGTCGGCGTCGCTGGCCTCGATGCGGCCGCCGGGAAAGCTGACCTGGCCGCCGTGGTGGCGCAGGCTGTCGGTGCGCCGGGTCAGCAGCACGTGGGTGCCGTCGGCGCGCGGCACCAGGCCGGCCAGCACCGCGGCTTCCACCGGCGCGCCGTCCGGCAGCAGGTCCTGCAGTTCGTGGTGGTTCCAGCCCGGCCCCGCCGGCGGCCGCTGCAACGGGTGCAGCGCACGCAGCAGATGCGCGCGTTCGGCCAGGCGCTGCGCCGGCGACGGCGACCAGCCGCGGCCCGGCAGCACCTCGTCCATGTAGCGGCGGCGTTCGGCGTCGCTCATGCCGCGCCAGCGTGCGATCTCGTCGCCGCTGCGCAGGCAGCCCACGCAATGGCCCTGCGCATCGAGACGGCAGATACCGATGCAGGGCGTAAGCGGGGCATGCGGAACGGGATCCATCGGATTCGACACCTTGCCAGCCTAGCGCGATTCGTCGGCGCCGTCGTCGCCTGCCAAAAAAAATTGCGCCGGCATCGCTGCCGGCGCAATCGTCGTGCACTGGAGCGGCGTGCTTACTTGACGCTGACCAGCTTGATCTCGAACTGCACCGCCACGTTCGGCGGGAACGGCGTACGCGGGTCGGCGCCGTAGGCCTTGTCCGGCGGCAGGGTCACTTCCCACTTGGAGCCGGCCGGCATCTGCAGCAGCGTGTCGCGCATGGCCTGCATCTCGACTTCGCTGACCTTGATCGCCGGGATCTGCTGCGCCGGGCGCGCCTGCGCCGGGCGCTGGCCGAACGGATACGGACCGGCCACTTCCAGCTGCACCGTGCTGGCCTGGGTCGGCTTGGGACCGGTACCGGCCTCGATCACGCGGTACTGCACGCCGCTGGGCAGCGTCTGCACGCCGGGCTTGGCCTTGTTCTGGGCCATGAACTGGTCGCTCTTGGTCTTGTTCTCGGCAGCGGCCTTCTCGTAGTCGGCCTTGGCCTGCTGGGCGCGGGCCTGCTCGCGCTTCTGGAACGCTTCCACCGCCGGCTTCAGCTGGTCGGCGCTGACCGCCGGCTGCTTCTTGGCGTAGGCGTCCTGCAAGCCCTTCACCACCGCATTGATATCGAGCTGCTCGCCGCGGCCGGTGAGTTCGGCAAGGTTGTTGCCGTAGTCGTAGCCGAAGTAATAGCTCAGCTTGCCCTTCTCGGACGAGGTGTCCTGGGCGAACGCATTGCCGCTCAGGGCGAGGGCCGCGACAGCGACCGCAATAGAACGCAACTTCATCAAACAATTCTCCAGGGTGGTGGCACAGGGCGGCCCGTGCCGCCTGAGATGACGCGTTAGGATAGCCGCCGCGACGCATAACCGCTACCGACGACGCTGCTCTGACTGCTGCGGCCCGCCCAGAGTTCCCATTACTTTTTTTTAACAACCAGGAATGCACATGTCCGGCACGCCGGTCCTCGCCGATACCCAGGGTGCGATCCGCATCCTCACCGTGAATCGAGCCGACAAGCTCAACGCCTTGAATCGCCAGGTATTGCAGGCGCTGGATGCGGCCTTCGCCACGGCCGCCGAGGACCCGCAGATCCGCGTGGTGGTGCTGACCGGCGCCG
This sequence comes from Xanthomonas sacchari, assembly GCF_024266585.1. Lineage (NCBI taxonomy): Bacteria > Pseudomonadati > Pseudomonadota > Gammaproteobacteria > Lysobacterales > Lysobacteraceae > Xanthomonas > Xanthomonas sacchari. The sequence goes on along the minus strand of NZ_CP100647.1, from coordinate 2,079,702 downwards.
GCGAGAAGGCCTTCGTGGCCGGCGCCGACATCGCCGAAATGAACGAACTGACACCGGTGCAGGGCCGCGACTTCTCGCAACTGGGCCAGCGCCTGATGCGCCGGATCGAGCGCATGCCCAAGCCGGTGCTGGCGATGGTCAACGGCTTCGCCCTCGGCGGCGGCCTGGAACTGGCGATGGCCTGCCACCTGCGCGTGGCCGCCGAGAGCGCCCGCCTGGGCCAGCCGGAGATCAACCTCGGGCTGATCCCCGGCTTCGGCGGCACCCAGCGCCTGCTGCGGCTGGCCGGCCGCGCCGCGGCGCTGGAACTGTGTCTGCTCGGCGCGCCGATCGACGCGGCGCGCGCGTTGCAACTGGGCCTGGTCAACCGGGTGGTGGCCGCCGCCGAACTGCGCGCGACCACGCTGCAGCTGGCGCAGCAACTGGCCGAGGCCGCGCCGCTGGCGCTGCGCGGCATCCTCGACGCGATCCAGATCGGCGGCGAGAGCGCGATCGAACAGGGGCTGGAGTACGAGACCGCGCAGTTCGGCCTGCTGTTCTCCAGCGAGGACATGCGCGAAGGCACCCGCGCCTTCCTGGAGCGGCGCCGGCCGCACTTCCGCAACCGCTGAGCCCGCGCACGATGTCGCACGCCCCCACGCCCGCCACGCCGCTGCAGTTGCTGCGCTGGATCCTGGACGACGATCTGGACGCCGCGATCGACGGCGGCCTGATGGACTACCGCGGCGACGATCCCGGCGACGATCGCCTGGATCCGGCGCATCCGCAGCTGCGCGCGCAGTTGCGCGCCGCGCAGCACCGCCTGCGCGATGCCTGGGCTGCGCGGGCGCGCTACCGGGCGCGCGCCGCGCGGCTGGAACGCCGCGCCGCGGCACGCCAGGCGCGCCGCGCCGGACCGGTGCCGGCCGCGGCCACAGCAACCGCGCCGAGCGCGCCGGCCCTGCCGGCGGCGGCCGCGGCGATCCTGGCCCGGGCCAAGGCCAAGGCCGCGCAGCGGGGTGGCCGATGAGCGCCACCGCCACCGCGCCAGCGCCAGCGCGGCGCGGACGCCTGCTGAGCAGGGACGAGATCCAGGAGCTGTTCTCGCGCCTGTCCGAACTCAATCCCAGCCCGACCACCGAGCTGGAGTACACCACCCCGTTCGAACTGCTGATCGCGGTGATCCTCTCGGCGCAGGCCACCGACGTCGGCGTCAACAAGGCCACCCGCCGCCTGTACCCGGTGGCGAACACCCCGGCCGCGATCCTGGCACTGGGCGAGGACGGGCTGAAGCGCTACATCTCCACCATCGGCCTGTTCAACGCCAAGGCCAAGAACGTCATCGCCACCTGCCGGATCCTGGTCGAGCAGCACGGCGGCGAGGTGCCGCATGCGCGCGCCGCGCTGGAGGCGCTGCCCGGGGTCGGCCGCAAGACCGCCAACGTGGTGCTCAACACCGCCTTCGGCGAACCGACCATGGCGGTGGACACGCACATCTTCCGCGTCGCCAACCGCACCGGGCTGGCGCCGGGCAAGGACGTGCGCGCGGTCGAGGATTCCCTGCTCAAGCGGGTGCCGGCGCAGTTCCTGCACGATGCCCACCACTGGCTGATCCTGCACGGCCGCTACGTGTGCAAGGCACGCAAGCCCGACTGTCCGCAGTGCGCGATCCGCGACCTGTGCCGGTACAAGGACAAGACGCCGGGGTGAGCGGCGCAGTCGCAGGCAGGCGCGCGCGTCATTGTCTGCACCACAGCCTTGAGCGCCGGTTGGTGCGGGACTGGGGACATCGGCTCCGGCAACCAGCGCGGCACGCGAGGTCCGCCGCTCCGCTCGTCGCGACTGAAGTCGCTCCCACAATGGCGTTCCGCAAGCCGGAACCTGCTGTTGTGGGAGGGGCTTCAGCCCCGACAGCAGCTAACACCCGGAGCCTATCGCTGCGCTCGTCGCGGTTGAAACCGCTCCTACAGTGCTTCCCAAGCCGTCGCCTGCGGCATTGCAGGAGCGGCGTCAGCCACGACAATCTCCGTCGCCGACATCGCCTGCCGCGCTCGCCACGGTCGAAACCGCTAGCGGAACGCCGCCTGATTGCACTGTAGGAGCGGCTTCAGCCGCGACAGTTTCCGTCGCTACACGGCCTCGCCTGCCCGCATCGCGGTTGAAACCGCTCCTACAGGATGTTGTCGACTGGCCAGGCGAAAGCACTGCCGGCCACACCACAGACTACGCCGCACGTTGCCCTTCCACGCGCCGGTCCAGTTCCTTCCAGTCCACCACCAGGGCACAGCCGCGGGCCGCGGCATTGCGGCTCCAGTCGCGCAGCAGTTCCAGGCACGCGTGGTCGACATGGCGCAGTCGCGCCACGTCCAGGTGCAGTTCGGTGTTCGGCGGCAGCCGCTCCAGGGTCCGCGCCATCGTCGGCACGCGCAGGAACGTGGCCGAGCCCTCCAGCGACAGGCGCAGCTTGCCGGCACCGGCGCCGGCACCGTCTTCGTGCGCATGCACCCCGACCGTCAGCCGCGACTGCTGCAGCGCCAGCCGCAGCAGCGACAACGCAAAGCCGATCAGCACGCCGGTCAGCAGGTCGGTGGCGACGATGGCGAAGGTGGTCGCCAGGTAGATCGCGGCGGTGCCGCGGCCGTAGGCGGCCAGTTCGCGCACCTGCCCGAGCTTGACCATCTTCAGCCCGGTATAGACCAGGATGCCGGCCAGGCACGCCACCGGCGTCATCCGCAGCAGCCACGGCAGCAGCAACGCGAACACCAGCAGCCACGCCGCGTGCAGCATGGTGGACACGCGCGTCGCCGCGCCGGCCTGCACGTTGGCCGCACTGCGCACGATCACCCCGGTCATCGGCAACGCGCCGAGCAAACCGCACAGCATGTTGCCCACGCCCTGCGCGGCCAGTTCGCGGTCGTACTGGGTGCGCGGGCCCTGGTGCATGCGGTCCACCGCCGCCGCCGACAGCAAGGTCTCGGCGCTGGCGATGAAGGCGAAGGTGAACGCCGACAGCAGCAGCGTGGCGTCGAACACGCCGAGCATGTCGTCCAGGCTCGGCACCCGGATCGCCGAGAGCAGGTTGGCCGGCACGTCGACCTTGCGCACGTCCAATGCCTGCACCTGCACCAGCGCGGTCATCGCCACCACCGCCAGCAGCGCGCCGGGCACGAAACGCAGGCGCTGCGGACGCAGCCGCTCCCACGCCAGCATGATCGCGATGGTGCCCAGGCCGACCAGCAAGGCGGCGCGGCCCACGCCGGCGTCCAGCGCGCGCCACAGCGCCGTGGGCAACGCGGCGAAGTTCTCCAGGCCGCGGGCCTTCGGCGCCGCATCCAGCAACACGTGCGATTGCGAGGCGACGATCAGGATGCCGATGCCCGAGAGCATGCCGGCCACCACCGCCGGCGAGGTCATGCGGAACCACACGCCGGCCCGGCACACTCCGGCCACCAGCTGGATCGCGCCGGCCAGCAGGATCACCGGCCCCAGCGCCGCCACGCCATGCGCGCGGACCAGTTCGAACACCAGCACCGCCAATCCCGCGGCCGGGCCGCTGACCTGCAGCGGCGAGCCGGCGATCAGCCCGACCACCAGGCCGCCGACGATGCCGGTGATCAGCCCGGCGGCCGGCGGCATGCCCGAGGCGATCGCGATCCCCATGCACAGCGGCAACGCGACCAGGAAGACCACCACCGAGGCCAGCAGGTCGCGGCCGAAGGCGCCGCCGCGCAGGTAACGGGCCAGCGCGGAGGCGCCGGCCGGAGCGTGCTCTGTCATGGTGTGCATGGGCGGCTCCTCAGACGGCGACGTTGCGCAGGGCCGGGGCCAGGCGCGGCCGCGGCGTGGCATCGGGCGGGCGCCGCCCGGCTTCCGGCAGCAGCGGCAGGAAACGCCCCTGCTCGACATCGAAGGCGCGGATCTCGCCATGGCCGATGTCGTAGATCCAGCCGTGCAGACGCAGCGTGCCGCGCGCCAGCCGCGCCGCCACCACCGGCTGCGTGCGCAGGTGGTCCAGCTGCGCCACCACGTTCTCCTCGGTCAGGCAGTGCAACGCGTCCTCGCCATGCGCGGCATGGCCGTGCTGCGCGGCGACGTGGCGTGCGCTGTCGGTGTGCTTGAGCCAGGCGGCCACGGTCGGCACGTCCTGCAGCGCGGCGGGATTGAGCACCGCCTTCATCGCGCCGCAATCGGTATGGCCGCAGATCACGATGTGCTCGACCTGCAGCACCGCCACCGCGTACTCGATCGCCGCGACCACGCCGCTGACGTGCTGCGAGTACGGCGGGACCACGTTGCCGATGTTGCGGTAGACGAACAGCTCGCCGGGCTGGGCGGCGAACATCAGTTCCGGCATCACCCGCGAATCGGCGCAGGTGATGAACAGCGTGTGCGGGGTCTGGCCGGCGGCGAGTTGCCGGAACAGTCCACGCTGGCGCGGATAGACCTCGTTGCGGAAGTGGCGGAAACCGTCGAGCAGACGTTGCATGGGGGGATCTCCAGGCACGGGGGGACAGAGGCCGCACCGCATTCGGTACGACGCAGACGCAAGCAGCAGCACAGCAGGATCGGCATCGCCAGCGGCGATGCGGGGCGTCAGGCGACGGCGGGAGGACGCAGCGCCGGGCGCCGATAGCCGCGGCAAGGCGCGGCCGCCGGCCCCGGCAAGACAGGCCGGATCAGGGGCAGTGGCGGAAACAGCGCGGGCGCGACCGCGAGCGGCACGTCGTGCGGGTCTGCATCGGCGGCTGGCGCTTCCAGCTCGGGCGGGTCGAGGTCGATGTCAGCGTCGACTTCGCTGGCGCAGGCGCTCGCGCACAGCGCCACCGGTGCCGCCGCCGCGACCGATCCTGCACGGATCGCGGACAGCGCCAGCAACGCGGACAACACCAGCATGGACAGACGAGCGAGCATGCCTCGACAGTAGGAAGGCGCCTCGGCGATGACAAGTGCTGCGCCGCACAATTTGCCGCATCGTCCACCGCTGTCGACGCGAACCGTGAAGGCCACCCCGGGCACTGTCGCGCCGCGGGTGCCTGCGTGATCGCGACGCAAAAAAGAAGGCGACGCAGTGCGTCGCCTTCGGGTACAGCGTGCGCGGTGGCGCCGATCAGAACGACAGGTCGCCCCAGACGCCGAATTCCTTGGTCTCCACGTCGGTCTTGGCGCTGGCGTTTTCCTGGTGCGTGTACTTGTACACGGTGGCCAGCTTCAGGTTCTTCAACACCGGGAACTCGACGCCGACGTTCCAGTACTTGTCGTTGAGGGTCGGGTCGATGGTCTTGCTCAGGTCGGTCTTGTCGTAGCGGGCGAAGGCGTTGATGCCGCCGTCGGTCAGCGCCACGCTGCCCCACACCGACCAGCCGCTGGACTTGTCGCTCGCCGCGGTCAGCACGTTGTTGAGGTTCTTGGCCTGGAAGTACTCGCCGCCCAGGCGGAAGTTGGAGTCGGCGTAGGCGACCATCGCGTCGGCGCGGGTGTAGTCGTGCTGCGCGTCGAGGATGTCGGTTTCCTTGCCCAGCTTGCCCGAGTAGGCGCCGACGGCGATGGCCAGGTTCTGCATCGGCATGTAGGCGACGCGGCCTTCCACGTCCATGCCCTTGCCGCGGGTCGGGTTCTTGTAGCCGGCGCCGTTGACCACCGACATCGCGTAGTTGACCTGCGAACCCAGGTCGCCGAAGGCATGCAGGCCCCAGTCGGAGGAGTTGGCGTACTTCAGGCGGTCGGTCAGGGTGTTCTCGACGTAGCGGTAGCCGTAGAACTTCTCGACGAACGGCACCCACGGCATGTCGGCGGCACCGATGCGCAGCGCGAAGGCGTCGTCGAACTTGCCCTGCACGTAGGCCTTCTTGACGAACAGCTGGGTGTTGGACAGCGCCGAGCTGTACTGGAAGTCGGTGGTCAGGTTGGCCGACCAGATCTCGTTGAAGCTGTGGTCGACGGTCAGGTAGAAACGCTTGACGTCCAGGCCGGTGCCGCTGGCGGCGGTCTTGGCGCCGCCGCTGGTGCGGTCGATGTTGGTCAGGTCGAAGAACATGCGGCCGCCGATCTTGTTGTCGTTGACCAGCTTGGCGAGCTTGTCGACCTTGGCGGCGCTGGCCTGCGCCGATTCGGTCGCCTGGGCCTGCACGACATTCACTTCCGACTGCGCGTCGGACTGCGCCTGCAAGGCCTCCGACTGCGCCTGCAGCTGCTGGACCTGGGTCTGCAGCGCTTCGATCTGCGCCTGCAGCTGTTGCAGCTGGGCAGCGCTGACGGCGGGCGGGTTGCTGCTGGCCTTGGCCTTCGCCGCGAACGCCTGCGGCGCCGACGCCAGGCCGAGGCTGGCGAGGATCGCCGTGGCGAGAAGATGAGAACGCATTGGGATGTCTCCGATGGGTGGTGGCAGGGTGGTATGGGTGCGGTGCGGCCCCAGTGCGATGGCCCGACCATTTGTAAAGATTCCGTCAAAGACATGACGTTTTTGAGTCAGCTTCGTGTCGGAACGAAGGCATCCCCGCCCGGCCTGGTTGTCACCGGACTGACATCCGGTTTTCTTCAGACGTTCATGAAAAAGTCTTGGAATGCAGCCGATGCCGGCAGGGGTGCCGACATCCCACCTATTTCAGGAGTTCTCCCGATGCGTTCCCTCAAGCTCCGACTGCTGGCAGCCGCCGCGGTCGCTTCGTTTTCGCTCGCGGCGCAAGCCACCGATGTCACTGGCGCAGGCTCCAGCTTCGTCTATCCGGTGCTGTCGAAGTGGTCGGCTGCCTATGCCGAGAAAAGCGGCAACCGCGTCAACTACCAGTCGATCGGTTCCGGCGGCGGCATCGCGCAGATCCAGGCGGCCACGGTCGATTTCGGCGCCTCCGACAAGCCGCTGAGCGGCGCGGAGCTGGACAAGTTCGGCCTGGGCCAGTTCCCGGTCGTGATCGGCGGCATCGTGCCGGTGTTCAACGTGGCGGGCGTGGCCCCGGGCGCGATGAAGCTCGACGGCACCACGCTGGCCAACATCTTCCTCGGCAAGATCAGCAAGTGGAACGACCCGGCGATCGCCGCGCTTAACCCGGGCCTGGCCCTGCCCGACCTGAAGATCACCATCGTGCACCGCTCCGACGGTTCGGGCACCAGCTTCAACTTCACCAACTACCTGTCCAAGGTCAGCCCGGAGTGGAAGAGCAAGGTCGGCGAAGGCACCGCCGTGCAGTGGCCGGCCGGCATCGGCGGCAAGGGCAACGAAGGCGTGGCCGCCTACGTCAAGCAGATCCGCGGCGGCATCGGCTACGTCGAGTACGCCTACGCGCTGCAGAACAAGCTCAGCTACGCCGGCATGAAGAACGCCGCCGGCCGTTTCGTGATGCCCGACGACAAGACCTTCTCCGCCGCCGCCGCCACCGCGGACTGGAAGTCGGCCAAGGACTTCAACCTGATCATGACCAACGCCCCGGGCCAGGACGCGTGGCCGATCACCGCCACCACCTGGGCCATCATGTACAAGAAGGCCAAGAAGCCGGTGTCGTCGAAGGCCGCGCTGGACTTCTTCAAGTGGTCGTTCGAGCAGGGCCAGGCGCAGGCCAAGGCGCTGGACTATGTGCCGCTGCCGGAGCCGCTGGTCAAGCAGATCGAAGCCTACTGGGCGCAGAACATGAAGTAAGCCGGCGTCCCGCCCGTGCCGGCGCACTCGCCCGGCACAGCGCGACACCCGCAGGCGCGGACCGCAGGGTCCGCGTCTTTTTTGTCCCCGATCGCGAGGCCTTGCCGGTCCGCCATCGGCACCCGCCAGCCGCATGGCATACGCCTGCGGAATGGCGCGCCCAGCGCATCCCGTGATGGCGTCCGCCAACCACCTCGCAAGTCATCTGGCTGTAACAAAAATATCATTTCATAGCGAGCATCCGCCGGATGTCCCGGCGCTCTTCGCTACGGAGTGACCCCATGAAACTGCAGCCGGCACGCATTGCCGTCCTGTCCCTCGCCCTGGCCTTCGCCGTCACTGCCTGCCAGCCCGGCAACGGCGACAAGCAGGGCGCCGCCGACGCGGCAGGCGGGACGCCCGCTGCTGCCCCGGCCGCCGGCGCCAAGACCACGGCGGAGATTTCCGGCGCCGGTGCCTCCTTCATCTATCCGCTGATCTCCAAGTGGTCGGCCGACTACAACGCGGCCACCGGCAACAAGATCAACTACCAGTCGATCGGCTCCGGCGGCGGCATCGCCCAGATCAAGGCCGGCACGGTCGATTTCGGCTCCTCCGACAAGCCGCTGGACAGCGCCGAACTGGCCGCGGCCGGCCTGGGCCAGTTCCCCTCGGCGATTGGGGGGGTGGTGCCGGTGGTCAACCTCGACGGCATGGACGCGGGCAAGCTGCGGCTGACCGGCCCAGTGCTGGCCGACATCTTCCTGGGCAAGATCAGCAAGTGGAACGACCCGGCGCTGACCGCGCTGAACCCGGGCGTGACCCTGCCCGACACCAAGATCAACCTGGTGCACCGCTCCGACGGCTCGGGCACCAGCTTCAACTTCACCAACTACCTGTCCAAGGTCAGCCCGGAGTGGAAGGGCAAGGTCGGCGAAGGCACCTCGGTGCAGTGGCCGGGCGGCGTCGGCGGCAAGGGCAACGAAGGCGTGGCCTCGTACGTGCAGCAGATCAAGGGCGCGATCGGCTACGTCGAACTGGCCTACGCGCTGCAGAACAAGATGCCGTACGCGTCGATGCAGAACGCCGCCGGCAACTGGGTGCAGCCCAACGCCGAGAGCTTCGCCGCGGCCGCCCAGTCGGCCGACTGGGCCAACGCCAAGGACTTCAACCTGGTCATCACCAACGCCACGGGCGCGCAGGCGTGGCCGATCACCGCCACCAACTTCATGCTGATGCACAAGCAGGCCAAGGACCCGGCGCGCAGCAAGGCGACCCTGGACTTCTTCAAGTGGGCCTTCGAGAAGGGCCAGCCGCAGGCCGACGCCCTGCACTACGTACCGCTGCCGCCGGCGCTGGTGCAGCAGATCGAAGCGTACTGGGCCAAGGAGTTCAAGTAAGCGCGACACCGCTTCCGCCCTTGTCGGCGGAAGCACGCGCGCGGACGCGTGAGGCGTCGCGCGCGCGCCGGCACCGGCGCTGCACCGTGCAGCGCCGGTCGCCGTCTCGGCATCACGTACTTCGGACTTTCGGGTTCCCGCCTGTGCGGGAGCGACGCAGCCACCCACCGCGCGCGGCCCCCCCCGCCGCGGCCACGATCGGATCGCGCCGCCGCGCGCTCCGACACATACCGAGCCCATGAACGCCACCGTCATTCCCGAAGCGATCACCGCGCCCCGCGGACGCGACCTGCGCGACGCCCGTGCCGACCGTCTGTTCCGCTGGATCCTCACCGCCACCGTCGTGTTCGTCCTCGTCGCCCTGGCCAGCGCGGCGCTGTCGATGCTGTGGGGCGGCCGCCACGCCCTGCAGTTGCAGGGCCTGAGCTTCTTCTATTCCAGCGAATGGAATCCGGTCGAGAACAAGTACGGCGCGCTGGCGCCGATCTACGGCACCCTGGTCACCGCGCTGATCGCGATGCTGATCGCGGTGCCGGTGAGCTACGGCATCGCCTTCTTCCTCACCGAGGTATCGCCACGCTGGCTGCGCGGCCCGATCGGGACCGCGATCGAACTGCTGGCCGGCATTCCCTCGATCATCTACGGCATGTGGGGCCTGTTCGTGCTGGTGCCGGTGATGACCGAGTACGGCACGCCGTGGCTCAACGACCACCTCGGCACGCTGCCGCTGATCGGCCCGATGTTCCAGGGCCCGCCACTGGGCATCGGCCTGCTCACCGCCGGTTTCGTGCTGGCGATCATGGTGATTCCGTTCATCTCCTCGGTGATGCGCGAAGTGTTCCTGACCGTGCCGACGCGGCTGAAGGAATCGGCCTATGCGCTGGGCTCGACCAGATGGGAAGTGAGTTGGGACATCGTGCTGCCCTACACCCGCTCGGCGGTGATCGGCGGCATCTTCCTGGGCCTGGGCCGCGCGCTCGGCGAGACCATGGCGGTGGCGTTCGTGGTCGGCAACACGGTGCGGCTGTCGCCGTCGCTGCTGGAGCCGGGCACCACCATCGCCGCGCTGATCGCCAACGACTTCGGTGAAGCCACCGAGACCTACCGCTCGGCGCTGCTGCTGCTCGGCTTCGTGCTGTTCATCGTGACCTTCATCGTGCTGGCGATCGCCCGCCTGATGCTGGCGCAACTGTCGCGCAAGGAGGGCAACTGAGATGGCCGCCGACGTCGCCCACCGCCTGTACAACCGCCGCCGCGTGGTCAACGTGTTCGCGCTGCTGCTGTCCTGCCTCACCGCACTGTTCGGGCTGGTGTTCCTGGGCTGGATCCTGTGGACGCTGCTGGCCAAGGGCATCGCCGGCATCAACCTCGACCTGTTCACCCGCATGACCCCGCCGCCTGGCGAAGAAGGCGGCCTGGCCAATGCGTTCTTCGGCAGCGCGGTGATGTGCGGCCTGGCGCTGCTGATCGGCACCCCGCTGGGCGTGGCCGCCGGTACCTGGCTGGCCGAATACGGCAACGCGCGCAAGACCGGCCAGGTGGTGCGCTTCGTCAACGACATCCTGCTGTCGGCGCCGTCGATCGTGCTCGGCCTGTTCGTGTACACGTTGTACGTGATGCAGACCGGCGGGCGCTTCTCGGCGCTGGCCGGTGCGCTGTCGCTGGCCTTCATCGTGCTGCCGGTGGTGGTGCGCACCACCGACGAGATGCTGCGCCTGGTGCCGGCGCAGATGCGCGAAGCGGCGCTGTCCTTGGGCATTCCGCAATGGAAGGTGACCATCCAGGTGCTGTATCGCAGCGCCTCGGCCGGCATCGTCACCGGCGTGCTGCTGGCGCTGGCGCGGATCAGCGGCGAGACCGCGCCGCTGCTGTTCACCGCGTTCGGCAACCAGTACTGGAACAACAACATCATGCAGCCGATGGCGAGCGTCCCGGTGGTGATGAACTCCTTCGCCGGCAGCCCCTACCCCACCTGGCAGCAACTGGCCTGGTCGGGCGCCCTGGTGCTGACCGTGTTCGTGCTGCTGGTCAGCCTCGGCGCGCGCGGCATTCTGCGGCGCTACAAGACATCCAACGATTGAGCCCCCTATGGACCCGGCCATGAACGATCACCACAACGCCGCACCGATGCACCGCATCGCCATGCCCCATGGGCACACCGCACTGGCGCCGTCGCCGGTCAAGATCGCCGCGCGCGGCCTGGACTTCTACTACGACAAGTACCACGCGCTGAAGGGCATCAACCTGGAAGTGCCGGAGAAGCGCGTCACCGCGCTGATCGGCCCATCCGGCTGCGGCAAGTCCACCCTGCTGCGCATCTTCAACCGCATCTACGCGCTGTACCCGAAGCTGGAGGCGCGCGGCGAAGTGATGCTGGACGGCGAGAACATCCTGTCGCCGAAGTACCCGATGAACCGCCTGCGCAGCAAGGTCGGCATGGTGTTCCAGAAGCCGGTGCCGTTCCCGATGACCATCTTCGAGAACGTGGCCTACGGCATCCGCCACCACGAGAAGCTGTCCAAGGCGGACATGGCCGACCGGGTCGAGCACGCGCTGCGCCAGGGCGCGCTGTGGGACGAGGTCAAGGACAAGCTCGGGCAGAGCGCGCTGGGCCTGTCCGGCGGCCAGCAGCAGCGCCTGTGCATCGCCCGCGCGGTGGCGCTGCGCCCGGACGTGCTGCTGCTCGACGAGCCGACCTCGGCGCTGGACCCGATCTCGACCAGCCGCATCGAGCAATTGGTGGAAGAGCTGAAGAACGACTACACCATCGTCATCGTCACCCACAACATGCAGCAGGCCGCGCGCGTGTCCGACTACACCGCCTTCATGTACCTGGGCGACCTGATCGAGCACGACCGCACCGAAATCATCTTCTCGCAGCCGAACAAGCAGCAGACCGAAGACTACATCACCGGCCGTTTCGGCTGAGCCGCTGCGGCCGCCGCTGCCTCGCCGCAGCGGTCGCGCCCTTCCCGCGCGGGACGGGCGCACGGCGACGCCAGCACCGCACCGCCAGGCATGGCCGCGGCGACACCAACGCACTTATTGGACCTACCACATGAACACTCAGCCCAACGAGCACATCGTGAAGAGCTACGACGAAGAACAGCATCGCCTCGCCGCCGAGATCGTGCGCATGGGCGAGACCGCGGTGGCGCAGTTGGAAGCGGCACTGGACGTGGTCGAACGCCGCGACGACAACGCCGCGCTGCGTATCGTCGTCAACGACGAAGCGATCGACGCGCTCGAGCATTCCATCAGCCATGACGTGATGCGCCTGGCGCTGCGCGGGCCGATGGCGCGCGACCTGCGCGAGATCCTCGCCGGCCTGCGCATTCCCGCCGACGTCGAACGCATCGGCGACTACGCCGCCAACGTGGCCAAGCGCTCGATCGCGCTGAACATGTCGCCGCCGATGCCGCAGACCCTGGGCCTGCGCCAGCTCGGCAAGCTCGCCGCCGAACAGGTACGCGCGGCGCTGGCCGCCTACCAGCACAACGACGCCGACGCCGCGCTGCGGGTACGCCAGGGCGACGCGCAGCTCGATGCGCAGTACACCGCGCTGTTCCGCGAGCTGCTGACCTACATGATGGAAGACCCGCGCAACATCACCCCGTGCACGCACCTGCTGTTCATGGCCAAGAACCTGGAGCGGATCGGCGACCACGCCACCAACATCGCCGAGAACGTGTGGTTCCTGGTCCACGGCGACCAGCCGCTGCCGCCGCGCGACAAGCGCGACGAGACCAGTTCCACCAGCGGCATCTGATCCCGCCGCGCGAACCAGCCAGGCGCCGCTCCGCCGCCGGGCGTCTCCGGCGCGCCGTGCGCGACGGGGCCTGTCGCGTCGTCGCGCACCGCCGCATGCAGCGCGCGGCGGCAACGGGTAGGCTTGGCGGACTCACCCGTCCATGGCCAGGAGCCCGCGCATGTCCACCACCTCTCGTCCGTCCTCCGTGCTCGCCGGTGCGGTCCTGCTGGGCGGGATCGGCCTGTCCGCTTCCGCCCTGGCCATGACCGACCTGGCCCAGGGCTATGCGCTGGGCGCGCAGGCCGCCGCCACGCCGCCACAGGGCGCGCAGGCCAGCGCGCAGGCCGCGCCGACACCGGCGTCGCCGGCGCAGACCACCCAGGCCGCCGATCCGGCCAAGGCCAGCGAAGGCGGCTGCGGCGCCAAGGCCGGCGACGGCAGTTGCGGCGCGCACGCGCCGGCGGCGACACCGGCCAAGCCCGCGGCGGCCGCTGCCGCGGCCACGCCCCAGGCCAAGCACGACGACAAAGGCATGGCCGAAGGCAAGTGCGGCGAGGGCAAATGCGGTGGCAGCCACTGAATCGCGGCCGCTGGCCGCGGCCAGCGCCGGCCTCGGGCTGCGCCGCGGCCTGCTGCAGGAGTTGCTGCAGGCGCCGGCGGACGCGTTCGATTTCCTCGAATGCGCGCCGGACAACTGGATCGGTGTCGGCGGCCGCCCGGGGGAACTGCTGCAGACGCTGAGCGCGCGCCATCCGCTCAGTTGCCACGGCCTGTCGCTGTCGCTGGGCGGCGTGGCCGCGCTGGACACCACCCTGCTGCAGCAGACCCGGCAGTTCCTCGACCGGCATCGGGTCGCGCTATACAGCGAACACCTCAGCTACAGCGCCGACGACGGCCAACTCTACGAACTGCTGCCGCTGCCGTTCACCGACGAGGCGGTGCGCCACGTCGGCGCACGCATCGCCCAGGTGCAGGACGCGCTGGGCCGCCGCATCGCGGTGGAAAACGTGTCCTATTACGCGGCGCCGGGACAGGCGATGAGCGAAGCCGCCTTCGTGACCGCAGTGCTCGCCGAGGCCGACTGCGACCTGCTGCTGGACGTCAACAACGTGCACGTCAACGCCTGCAACCACGGCGACGACGCGCTGGCCTTCCTCGCCGCCATGCCCAGCGCGCGCATCGCCTCGTACCACGTCGCCGGCCACCGCGACGACGCCGCCAGCGGGCTGAAGATCGACACCCATGCCGCGCCGGTGGCCGACCCGGTGTGGGCGCTGCTTGCCGCCGCCTACCGCCTGCACGGGGTGCGCCCGACCGTGCTCGAGCGCGACGGCCAGTTCCCACCGCTGGGCGAGCTGCTGGACGAAGTGCAGCGCATCCGCGCCGTGCAGGCGCAGTCGCCTCACGCATGAGCGAGACCCTGCGCGCGCAGCAGTTCGCACTGACCCTGCATTTGCGCGATCCGCAGCGGTACCCGCCGCCGGCGGACATCCCGCCGCGGCGGCTGGCGGTGTACCGCGCCCTGTTCTTCGACAACCTGGCGCAGCTGCTGGGCGGGCAGTTCCCGGTCCTGCGCGCCACCCTCGGGCAGGCCGACTGGACGGCGCTGCTGCGCGCGTTCTGCGCCGAGCACCGCGCTCGCACGCCGCTGTTCCCGCGCCTGGGCGAGGAACTGGTGGCGTTCCTGGAGCAGCGCCCGCCCGATCCGCAGCGTCCCTGGCTGGCCGAGCTGGCGCACTACGAAACCGTGGAACTGCAGGTGCAGATCGACGATGCCGCACTGCCGCCGCACGATCCGCAGGGCGACCTGCTCGACGGCATCCCGCAACTGTCGCCCTGGCTGCGCCTGCTGCGCTATCGCTGGCCGGTGCAGCGCATCGGCCCGGCCTGGCAGCCGGACACGGCGCCGGCGCAGCCGACCTGCCTGCTGGCGCGGCGCGAGGCCGACGGCCAGGTGCGCTTCGCCGAACTGGCGCCGCTGGCCTACGCCGTGCTGGCGGCGCTGCAGCCCGGCACGCGCAGTGGGCGGGCGCTGCTGCTGGACCTCGCCGCCGCGCACGGCCTCGCACCGGACGCCCTGCTGCACGAGGGCGCGGCCCTGCTGGAGCGGCTGCGCGCGCAGGGCAGCGTGCTCGGCACGCGTCCGCCGGGGTGACGCGGCGGCGGCCGCCCGCCGCGCTCTGCTAACCTTGGCGGATGAACGATTCGGTCGACAGCCCCTCGCAACCTTTGGTCATCACCCCGATGTCGCGGCGTTTCCGCGGCTATCTGCCGGTGGTGGTGGACGTGGAAACCGGCGGTTTCGACTGGAACAAGCATGCGCTGCTGGAGATCGCGGTGGTGCCGATCGAGATGGACGATTTCGGCCAGCTCTACCCCGGCGTCACCGCCAGCGCGCACGTGGTGCCGGCGCCCGGCACCCTGATCGACCCCAAGTCGCTGGAGGTCACCGGCATCGTCCTGGACCACCCGTTCCGCTTCGCCAAGCCCGAACGCGAGGCGCTGGACCACGTGTTCGCGCCGGTGCGCGCGGCGGTGAAGAAGTACGGGTGCCAGCGCGCCATCCTGGTCGGCCACAACGCCCATTTCGACCTCAACTTCCTCAACGCCACGGTCGCCCGCTGCGGCCACAAGCGCAATCCGTTCCATCCCTTCAGCGTGTTCGACACCGTCACCCTGGCCGGCATCGCCTACGGCCAGACCGTGCTGGCGCGCGCGGTGCAGGCCGCCGGCTTCGACTGGAACGCCGCCGACGCGCACAGCGCGGTCTACGACACCGAGCAGACCGCACGCCTGTTCTGCAAGATCGCCAACGCCTGGCCGGCGCCGCCGGTCGGGGCGGCGCCATAGCCGCGGCGTGTATTGCACGACACGCGCGCCGCCGTCGCGTCGGCCCGGCGGCATTGCGGCCGAACGCCCCCTGGTAGAGCCGCGCGCTCGCCGGCAGCGGCTCGCATGACCCGCCACCTGCTGTTCGTCTGCAGCCGCAACCGGCTGCGCAGCCCCACCGCCGAACAGGTGTTCGCCACCTGGCCCGGCGTGGAAACCGCCTCGGCCGGGGTCGACCACGACGCGGACACCCCAATCACCCCGGAATTGCTGGCCTGGGCGGACATCGTCTTCGTCATGGAACCGGCGCATCGCGCCAAGCTGTCGCGCCGCTTCAAGCGCCACCTCGGCCGCGCACGCATCGTCTGCCTCGACATCCCCGACGACTACGGCTACATGGATCCGGCGCTGGTGCAGGTGCTGACCGCGAAGGTGTCGCGGCACCTGCCGGCGCGCTGATCCGGCGCTCGCCCGCTGCATGCAGCGCCGCGCAACCGGCATCGGCGCTCTGCGCGCGTGCTACGCTCGCCGCCGCGCCGGCATGGGCGCTTACAAGGACAACGGCATCATGCAGGCATGGAAGCGCCGCAGCATCGGCATTCTCGACATTGGCGGATCCGGCATCGGCATCCTTGCCATCCTCAGCCAGGTGCCGCACCTGCGGCAACCGGCCGACTGGATCATCTGTGCCGCATTCGCCGCGCTCTATGGCTGGGGTATCTACTGCGGCACACAGCTGCTGGAAGGCCGGCCGAACGCGGCCCGCGCCAATCGGGCGTTCTGGCTGGCGCAGGTGCCGGCCTTCAACAGTCCGTGGGTCAGCTACGTGTTCACCTGCGGCTTTCATCTCACCGCCGGCGTGGAGTTCGCCCCGCTCAAGTTTGGCGCGAACTTCATGCTCGGCAGCCGCTTCATGTTCACCCTGTTCCGGCCGGAGGGCGCGAGCTTCTTGGGGCTGAACCTGTTCGCGCTGGCGATCGCCCTGGTCCTGGCGCAGCAACTGCGCCGCCGCACTGATGCCGGGACCGAAGCAGTCACTGCACCACCGCACGACAACGCGCCTCATGGCGAGCCGTGACACCGAACGTACCCCAGTGAACAAAACCAACGCCCTGACCTTGCTGCGCGCGCAGCAACCGCTGCCCGACGACGACAAGCTCACCCAGCACCTGATCGACGCCTATGAGGCGGCGAGACGGCTGTTTGTCGCCGATCCCGATCGCGCCGCGCTGCCGCTGTTCCTGCGCTCCTTCGGCACCGGCGATGGCTGGGGCGTCTATCCGTTGGTCGAGGACGTGTTCCATGCCTGCGACCGCAGCGACGCCGTCGCCGCGATCCGGGAGGCGCTGGAAGATCCCACGCTGCCCGACGGCAGCCGCTACTGGATCACGCAGTTGTCGGCGGCCTTTGCGGATCCGGCTATGCGCGGAGGCCTGGCCCTGTCGTTGCGGTCGGACCATGCGGACACCCGCGAGGCCGCGCAGATGGCGCTAGAACTGCTGGACGACCCCGGCCCGCACTGAATAACGGTTTGTGGTGCCCAGGACGTGCAGCGCCTAACGACAGCGCCCGATCCGCAGCCGTCCGCGTTCTCAGCCCACGCACACCCGATCGCGCCCCATTCCCTTGGCCCGGTACAGGGCGCCGTCGGCGCGCTGCAGCCACTGGCTCGGCGTCTCGTCCGCGCGCAGCGCGACCAGGCCGCCGCTGAAGGTGACGCGCAGCGCCGGTGCCTCGGGCGCCCACTGCAGGCGCGCATGGAACAGGTCGCGCAGGCGCGCGGCCATGCGCTCGGCATCGGCCAGCGTGGTGTCGCCGAGCAGTACCACGAACTCCTCGCCGCCCAGGCGCGCCGGCAGGTCGGAGGCGCGGCAGGCGCTCAGCAGCAGTTGCCCGACCTCGCGCAGCACCGCATCGCCGGTGGCATGCGAGTAGCCGTCGTTGATCTGCTTGAAGCGGTCGATGTCCATCACCAGCAGGCACAGCGGCGTGCCGCTGCGCTGCGCGCGCTGCATGCTGCGCACCAGCACTTCGTCGAAGTGACGCCGGTTCGGCAACGCGGTCAGCGCATCCTCGTGCGCCAGGCGCTCGAACGCGGCGGCCTGCCGCTGCAGTTCCGCCAGCAACTGGCTCTTTTCGGCATCGGCCTGCAACAGGCGCTCGGTCTGCAGGCGCAGCGCGCTGGTGCGCCGCTCCACCAGCCGTTCCAGGCGCAGGGCGCGACGCTTGTAGCGCGCAATCAGGTAGCGGTACAGCAGCACCAGCGCCAGCAGCAGCGCCGCCAAGGCTGCCGCCTGCACGCTGTGCCGCTGCCACCATAGCGGCGCGACGCTGAAGTGCCACACCGCCTCGCGGGTGCTCCAGACGCCGTCCGGATGCGCCGCGGCCACGTGCAGGGTGTAGTCGCCCGGCGGCAGGCCGAC
This sequence comes from Xanthomonas sacchari, assembly GCF_024266585.1. NCBI lineage: Bacteria > Pseudomonadati > Pseudomonadota > Gammaproteobacteria > Lysobacterales > Lysobacteraceae > Xanthomonas > Xanthomonas sacchari. Next base: position 2,061,711 of record NZ_CP100647.1, on the reverse strand, counting down.
GAACTCCACGCTGCGCTGGTTGCCGCGCTCGACCCAATCGCTGTCCAGACCGTCGAGCCGGGTGCGGTAGCGGATGCGCTCGGGCAGCAGATAGCTCAGGCCGACATAGGACACGCTGATGCGCTTGGCGCCAGGCAGCTGCGACCTGCCCCGCCAGGGAAACGGCTGACCGTCCAGCAGCACGTTCTCGATCGCCGCCGGCGGCGGCAACCGATCGCGGAAGCGTGCCAGGCGCCGCGGATCGACCATGCTGACGCCGCCGGCGGTGACCAGCCACACGCTGCCGTCGTGGCGCACGATCATCGATGGCCCGGAGCTGCCGTTGCCCTGGGCGTTGGACATGCCGTCGATCTCGTCGTAGCGGCTCACCTGCAGCCGCGCCTGGCGGCCGTCGGCGACCGCGTCCAGCGCCGCCGCGGTGGTGCGCAGCACGCCGCGGTTGCTGCTGATCCAGACGTTGCCGAGACGGTCGCGGACGAGCTGGAACACCGTATCCACCGGCATGCCCTGCTCCAGTCCGACCCGCGCCAGGCGGCCGTCGCGGTCGCGGTACAGGCCGCGGTCGGTGGAGATCCACATGTCCCGGCCCAACGCCTGGAAGCCGAACACGGTGCGCGCGCCGCCCAGCGGTTCCAGCGCCAACTTCCGCACCTGCCCGTCGCGCAGCACCGCCGCGCCTTCGACCGAGCCGATCCACAGCGCACCGTCGACGCTGGCCAGGGCGGTGATCAGGCCGCGCGGCAGGCCGGGCACGTCCGGCACCGACAGCCGGTCGCCGTCGATGCGCCTCACTCCGCTGCGCGTGCCGATCCAGACCGTGCCGGCGGCATCGACGCTGAGCGCGCGCACCTGGCCGCTGGGCAGGCCGTCGCCCGGCCCGTAGTGGCGCACCACGCGGCCATCGCGCAAGCGGAACACGCCGTCGGCATAGGTGCCCATCCACAGGTCGCCGTCGCTGCCGCGCGCCAGACTCAGCACCGATGGCGCGTCGCGCAGCGCGACCGGGCTGATGCGGCCGTCCGGCGCCATCCGGTCCAGGCCGGCGGCGCTGCCGATCCACAGCGCGCCATCCGGGGTCTCCAGCAGCGCGCGCACGTAGTCGCCGCTGAGCCCGTCGCGGCGGGTGTAGCCGGCGAACAGGGTCTCGCGCAGGCGGAACAGGCCGCCGTTGGCGCCGATCCAGATGCTGCCCTCGGCATCCTGCAGCAGGCTGACGATGCGCCCGTTGGGCAGCACGTCGCCCGGCAGCATGCGCTCGATGCCGTGCGCACTGATCCGCAGCAGCCCCTGGTTCTCCGTACCCAGCCAGGTCGCGCCGTCGCGGTCGCGCAGCATCGAGGTGAAATGGCCATAGCCCGGCAGGTGCTGCACCAGCACCGCGCGCTCGCCCTGCAACCGGTACAGGTTCTCCCCGGCCACCAGCCACAGCGAGCCGTCCGGCGCCCGGTACGGCCAGGCCAGTCCCGGCGGCAGACCGAACGCGGCCGGCGCGCGCCGCAGCACGCCCTGCCGGTCGCGGTACAGCAGGCCATCGAGACTGCCGATCCAGACCCGCCCCTGGTCGTCGGCGGCCAGATGCGGGAAGCTCGCCGCCAACGGCAGGTCGCGCGGCGCCGGCTGGTAATCGAAGCGTCCGTCCGGCCACAGGCAGCCCAGGCCGTTGCCCTCGAACAGCAGCCACATGCGGCCGTCGCGGTCCTGGGTCATGGCGTGGATCAGCGCGCGCGGCCAGCCCGGCGGCTGCAGCCAGAAGCGCCAGCGGCCGGTCGCATCGTGGCGGCCGAGATTGCCGCGCGAGTCGCTGAGCCACAGCGCGCCGGCGCGATCCACGTACAGCGAACCGACGCCGTTGTCGGGCAGGCCCGGCCGGGTGCTGCGGTCGATGACGGTGAAGTCCAGGCCGTTGTAGCGCACCAGCCCTTCCCAGGTGGCGAACCACAGGCGGCCGTCCGGGGTCTGCGCCAGATCGCGCAGGGAGTTGTGCGGCAGGCCGTTGCGCGAGGTCCAGGAATCGATCGCGTAGTCGCGCAGCGGCGGCACGCCGTCGGCGGTGCCTTCGGCGGCGGCGCGCCAGGCCACGCCCAGCGCCAGCAGCAGGATCAGCAGCAACGGCCAGGCGAACGGCCACGTGCGCCTGCGGTCACACGCGAGCACCGCCTCCCCCCTCCCCCTGGCAACGGTCACTGTCCCGACCCGATCCGGCGCAGGCGGGGCGCGACAGAACCCTGGCGCGGGGGGCCAGAGTCGAGGGGACGGGGGCGACGCAGACTCATTACAGGAACGGAACACGGGACGAGCGCCCATGGTAGGCAAAAAAGCGGCGCCGCGTGTGTAGGCCGTAGCAGAGCCCCGGCAAAGGGCATGTGAAGATTGCTCGGCGGTTAAGCCCGGGGCGGCTTGGTGTCCGCGAGGGGCTTCGCCCCCGTACCCTCACCCCAACCCCTCTCCCGGGGGGAGAGGGGCGATGGCGTCTCCTTCTCCCCTCGGGAGAAGGTGCCCCGCAGGGGCGGATGAGGGTGCGGGCGAAGCCTGGTGGCGCCCAGATGCGCGAGGGGCTTCACCCCCTTACCCTCACCCCAACCCCTCTCCCGGGGGGAGAGGGGCAGTGGCGTCTCCTTCTCCCCTCGGGAGAAGGTGCCCCGCAGGGGCGGATGAGGGTGCGGGCGAAGCCTGGTGGCGCCCGGATGCGCGAGGGGCTTCGCCCCCGTACCCTCACCCCAACCCCGCTCCCGGGGGGAGAGGGGCTTTGTTTGCGCCCGGCAATGAGGCGCGCCGCCGACATCGCATGCCGCCGCGCTCAGCCCATGCGCTGGCGCACCGCCTCGAACAGGGTCACGCCGGCGGCGACCGAGACGTTGAGGCTCTCGATCTCGCCCGGCATCGGGATCCGCACCAGGCCGTCGCAATGCTCGCGGGTCAGCCGGCGCAGGCCGTCGGACTCGCCGCCCAGGACCAGCGCCACGTTGCCGCGCAGGTCCTGCGCGTACAGCGAGGTCTCGGCCTCGCCTGCCAGGCCGTAGATCCACACGCCCTGCTTCTGCAGGTCGCGCAGGCAGCGCGCCAGGTTGGTCACCGCCACGATCGGCAGGCGGTCGGCGGCGCCGGCCGAGGTCTTGCGCACGGTGGCGTTGACCGGGGCCGACTTGTCCTTGGGAATCACCACCGCGGTGACCCCGGCCGCGGCGGCGCTGCGCAGGCAGGCGCCGAGGTTGTGCGGGTCCTGCACGCCGTCCAGCACCAGCAGCAGGGCGCGGCCCTCGGCGGCGCTGACCAGGCCTTCCAGTTCGCTCTCGGCCCAGGTCCGCGCCGCGGCGTAGCGCGCGGCCACGCCCTGGTGCCGTACCGCGCCGCCGACGCCGTCCAGCGCCTGGGTGTTCACCCGTCGCACGTCGATGCCCTTGCGCCGCGCGTTCTCCTCGATCTCCTGCAGGCGCGGATTCTTGCTGCCCGCCTCCACCAGCACCTCGCGCACGTTGTCCGCGTCGTTCTCGATCGACGAGGCCACGGCATTGACGCCGACGATCCACTGGTTCTGCTTGCTCATGAGGCGGGACTACGCGAAAGGAAAGCGGGCATGGTAGGGGTTGTGGCCGCTGGCGTCATGCCTGGGGGCCGGGATCGGGGATTGAGGATTCGGGATTGGCAAAAGCGGGGGGCTGCCGCCTCGATGCTTCGCGGTTGCTGTCTGGCGCCTACACGACAGCGGACATCCAACTGAGCAAATGTTGTGGGAGGGACTTCAGTCCCGACGACGGGCGGCCTGAATGCCTGCCCGCTTGCCGGCCGCCACCTGTCGCCTGCGACAGCATCGCCGCGGGCCGCGGCGGTGGCGGCAGACGCGCGCCTTCCTATCAGGCCGGCCAATGCTCGGTATCGTGGTCCGGATGCTGGCGCGAGACGATATCGGCCAGGAACGGCGCGGCGGCCAGATCGCCTTCGGTGCGGGTCGCCGACAGGCGATGCAGGGTGTCCACGAACGGCAGCTTCGCTTCGACGCCGTACTGGATGGTCGGCGGCAAGGCCTCCGGATGGTCGAAGGCGCCGGCCGCGATGGCGACGCCGTCCGGGGCCTCGTAGGTCAGCGGCGTGCCGCAGTCGGCGCAGAAGCCGCGCTGCACCAGGTTGGACGAGGCGAAGCGCCTGGGCGCGCCGCGGGTCCAGGTCAGTTCCGCGCCGCGGGTGGAGACCAGCGGTGCGTAGTAGGCGCCGAACGCCTTCTGGCACATCCGGCAATGGCAGATCGAGGCGTCGTGCAGCCGTCCGCGCACCCGGAAGCGCACCGCGCCGCATTGGCAACCGCCACTGTACTCCTGCTCCATGTCTGCTCTCCGTTGCGAACCGCATCGCGCAGTCGGCGCCTCCCGCACCAGGCGTGGGGAGGCGCGAGCGCGGCGGCCGCCAGGCGGTCCGCCGCGACGCTGCGCCGTCAGTACTTCTTTTTCTTCCGCTTGGCCGGCTGCCCGCGCGGCGGCGGCGGCGGCAACGCCTCGTGAGCCGACGAGCCCTCCTCGACCAGCCGGAAGTCGATCTTGCGTTCCTCCATGCTCGCCTTCAGCACCAGGATGCGCACGCGGTCGCCCAGGCGGAACTCGCGCCCGCGGCGCTCGCCGGTGAGGGTCTTGCGGGTGGCATCGAACTGGTAATAGTCCTGCGGCAACTGGGTCACGTGGATCAGGCCGTTGACCTTGGACTGGTCCAACTCGACGAACAGGCCGAAGCTGGTCACGCCGCTGACCACGCCGTCGAACTGCCCGCCGACGTGCTTCTCCATCCACGCCGCGCGGTAGCGCTCGTCGACCTCGCGCTCGGCCTCGTCGGCGCGGCGCTCGCGCTCGGAGCACTGCAGCGCCAGCGCCGCCATCTCGCGCGGTGCATACAGGTACTTGTCCGGCGCGCCGCGGGTCAGCGCGTACTTGATCGCACGGTGCACCAGCAGATCCGGATAGCGGCGGATCGGCGAGGTGAAGTGCGCATACGCCTCCAGCGCCAGGCCGAAGTGGCCGGCGTTGTCGGGCGAGTACACCGCCATGCTCTGGCTGCGCAGCAGCACCGATTCCAGCAGCGCCGCGTCCGGGCGCTCGCGCACCTTCTTCAGCAGCTTGGTGAAATCGCCCGGCACCACCTTGCTCCACGCCGGCAGGCTCAGCTTGAATTCCTTGAGGAACTCCAGCAGGTCGGCGTACTTGGATTCCGGCGGCCGCTCGTGCACGCGGAACGGCGCCGGCACGCGCGTCTCCAGCAGGTAGCGCGCCGCGGCCACGTTGGCGGCGATCATGCATTCCTCGATCAGCTTGTGCGCGTCGTTGCGCACCAGCATGCCGGCCTGGGTCACCTCGCCGGTGTTGTCCAGCACGAAGCGCACTTCCGAGGACTCGAACTCGATCGCGCCGCGGCGCGCACGCGCCTTGGCCAGGATCTGGTAGAGCTGATGCAGGCGCTCCAGCTGCGGCAGCACCGCCGCCACGTCCTTGCGCACCTGCTCGTCCTTCTCGCCCACCGCCTGCCACACCTGTTCGTAGGTGAGCCGCGCGTGCGAGTTCATCACCGCCTCGTAGAAGCGCGCGCCGCTCACCTCGCCCTGGCGGTCGATCTGCATGTCGCAGACGAAGCACATGCGGTCGACCTTGGGGTTGAGCGAGCAGATGCCGTTGGACAGCGTCTCCGGCAGCATCGGCACCACGAAGCCGGGGAAGTACACCGACGTCGCGCGCCTCACCGCCTCGGTATCCAGCGGCGTGCCCGGACGCACGTAGTGCGACACGTCGGCGATCGCCACCACCAGGCGGAAACCGTCGGCATTGGACTCGCAGAACACCGCGTCGTCGAAGTCCTTGGCGTCGGCGCCGTCGATGGTCACCAGCGGCGTCTGCCGCAGGTCCACGCGGCCCTTGATCGCCGCCGGCTCCACCGTCAGCGGCACCGCCGCGGCTTCGTCCAGCACCGCCTGCGGGAATTCGTAGGGCAGTTCGTGGCCGTGGATCGCCGCCTCCACCAACAGCGACGGGGTCAGCTTGTCGCCCAGCACCGCGATGATCTTGCCGATCGGCGGGCGCCGCGCATCCGGCGCGGAAGTGAGTTCGCACACCACCAGCTGCCCGTCGCGGGCCTCGCCGACGGCGTCGGCGGGGATCTGCACGTTGCGCTGGATGCGCTTGTCGTCCGGCACCACGAACGCGATGCCGGCTTCCAGGCTGAAACGGCCGATCAGCCGGGTCAGGCCACGCTCGAGCACGCGCGCGATGCTGCCCTCGCGGCGGCCGCGGCGGTCGATGCCGATGACGTTGGCCAGCGCACGGTCGCCATGCAGCACCTTGCGCATCTCGTAGGGCGGCAGGAACAGGTCGTCGCCGCCCTCGTCCGGGCGCAGGAAGCCGAAGCCGTCCGGATTGGCGATCACCACGCCGGCGATCAGGTTGGTCTGCTGCAGCGGCGCGTAGCCGCCGCGGCGGTTCTGCACCAGCTGCGCCTCGCGCAGCATCGCGCCCAGGCGCTTGCTCAGCGCTTCCTTGCGCGCCGGCTCGGTCAGGCCGAGCTGTTCGGCCAGTTCGTCCAGGGTCTGCGGGCCATCGCAGCGTTCGAGCAGTTGCAGGATCGCCTCGCGGCTGGCGATCGGTTCGGCGTAGCGCTCGGCCTCGCGCGCGGCATAGGGATCATGGATCGGCGCGGGCGTGCCGGCCGGTGCGGCGGGCGGCGGCGAGGTGGGGTGCAGGGGCTGCAGCGGCGGCTTGGGGCCGCGGCGCAGGAAACTGGGCATCCAGGCGGGCAGACGCGATTTCTTCGGCGTCTCGGCGGCGGGGGTGTCGTTGGACGGGGAGTTGCCGGGCTTGCCGGACTTGCTTTTGCGAGTTGTCATCCGGGCATGGTACTCCCATGCAGGTGGCCGCCACCGGAACCGGGCCGTGCCGCCGCCACGAACGCGCACCCCAGAAACGACGAAGCCCGCGTCAGCGGGCCGGTCGGTGCGAGAGTTCAGCGCTCTCGCGATGTTGCCTGTGGTGCCCAGGAGAGGACTCGAACCTCCACGGTTTTACCCGCTAGTACCTGAAACTAGTGCGTCTACCAATTCCGCCACCTGGGCGCTGAAGGCCGCGAATTCTGCGGTGCCTGCGCGACCTTGTCAACGCCTATTTTGCGTGCGGCCGCGATCGCCTGCGTCGACGAAGGGATCCGCGCACGCCATGCGGCGGCGCCACGCACGCACCGGCGCCGCGCGGCCGTGCACCCGCGCACGTTCGAGCGGCGCGCGGATCGGGCGAAAAACCGCACGCGCGGGGCCGATTCCGACACGGCGCTGTCACAAACGGACCGGCTTCGAAGATGCGCCGTGACGGCAACGGGAGTTCGCGATTTTGTCGGTTGACCCGGCGCGGCACCCCGCTAGTTTGCATCCGGCAATCCGTCGCCCTCCCCCACGCTCCGGAGCATCCCCCATGCACAGCCTGTCCACCTCCCTGCTCGCCGCTGCCCTGTTCGCCAGCGCCACCAGCGCCTCCGCCGCCACGGCCGGCGCCGACGACGCCACGCTCGGCTCGCTCACCCAGATCCAACGCGCCCTGGACAGCGGCGCCTCGGTCGCCGTGGCGATCGACCTGAGCCAATGCACGCCCACCTCCGGCGGCGCCACGCCCAGCCAGACCCGCGGCGGCCTGCGCATCGGCGCCTACCGCGTCACCGCCGACGGCACCCTGTCGTTCGCCGACGAACACGTGACCGTCGGCCGCGACGGCAAGCCGATCCAGCAGTTCCTGCGCTACCAGGTGCATCCGGACAACACGGTGGACTTCACCATGTTCGTGTTCGCCCTGCCCAGCTACCAGCAGACCGGCAACACCCTGGGCTATCGCTGCGCGATCAACCAGGGCCTGCGCTTCAACGTCGGCTACTGAGGCCCACACGCCAGCGCCTTGCGGCAGGCGCCCCGCGCGGGCCTGCCGCAAGCACGGAGCGCTGCGCACCTACCGGCCTGTCGTCCTTGGCAACTGCGCCTGCCAGTGTCACAGTCCGGGCTTCGTCGACATCTGCCCCATTCCATGGATTGGCGCGCCCCGTTCCGGAAAGCCAAGCCGCCGCAGGCGCAGGAATCCTGCGGCAGGCTGCCGCAACGCCTGCTGGAGGCGATCGCCCCGCTGATGGGCGATCGCCGTCCGGAAGTCCCGGAAACGTTCCTGCCCACCACCAACGCGAGCGACCTGGGGGCCATCGATCAACGGCTGCGGGCATGCACCAGCACAGCCTACGCGACATGGGCTGCCGACACGTTGCAGTGCATCCTGACGTGCCCGATGACGGACGACGCGCGGCAGTCGCTGCTGTTCGTGGCGAGCGCGCACTACGACGGCAGGGAACGGCAAAAGGCCGTGGCGAGGCTCGGCGCATTCCCCGGCTATCTGAGCCTGGTCGCCGCGTTGATCCGTTGCGCCGACTGGGTACCGCAGGTGCGAATCGCAGCGCGCGAAGCGGCCACGCAACTGCTACGGACCAGCACCGCCGACGATGCCCTGGCGGCGTGGCCCATGGTCCTGCGGTTGCAGCGATGGGTGCGCGTGTCCGATGGGTGGCTCGAGGAGAACGTCGAGCAGTGGATGCTGGAGGCGTCCAATCGCGACGTCCTGCAACGCGCGCGTGCAGCCGCCGATCCCGTCGTCCGCGCTTGGGCCTATCGCAGATCGATCGAACGCGGCGCAGCACCGTTGCACGTCGAGGCGACGATGCAACCCGACCCGCGCATCGGCCTGCATGCGCTGCGCCATGCCCAGGCGACGTGCGCTAGCGCCGCCATCGCGGCGATTGCCACGGCCGGACTGCATGCACCGCATCCTGCCGTGCGCAGGGAATGCCTGCGCACGCTCGCATTGGCGGATCCGGCAGCGGCGGCGGCAGCGCTGCCACACGCCTTGCTCGATCGCGCCGCCGGCGTGCGTCGTCTTGCGGCCTACCTGACGCGCGAGCACGGCGCCGACCCGCGCACGGTGTGGCGCCGCGCACTCGATCAGGCTGGCACCGATGGCGCCCTGGCCTCGCTTGCACAGGAAGCCGAACCCGAGGACGCGACCCGGTTGCGTTGCTACCTGTTCGCGACGCGCGCGGCCATGCGCCAGCATGCGCTGAAGGGTCTGCTGCGCATCGGGCAAACGGTCTCGCCCAACGACATCGGCCGTCTTCTCCAGTGCGGGGGCGGCAGGGTATTGGAGACGCTGGCCGTTGCCGTGCGGGACAGCGCGATTGCGCTCGACACCCCGCTGATCCTGCACATCCTCGGCGATGCAGCTGTCGACGATGAGGGCAGAGCACGGTTGCGCAAACTCGTGGGGACCAGCAGTCTCTGGGATTGCCTGACACGGCTGCTGGCGTTGCCTGCCGACTCGAATCGTCCATGGTGGCTCGCTGCCGTCGACGACTGGATCGGACGAAGCGAGACGTACACACCGTTGGGCAACCTGCGCAAGCGCACGTTGCTGGAGGCCGCAGCCGAACGCGCCGGGGAGCTGGGCCCCGAGCGCACGGCGAAGATCCGGGCCGCCTTGTTGCGCTATTGAAGGCGTCCCACGCCAACACCGCCAGGCGCAGCGGAACCTCGCTTCGATGGCGTCGCCCACCATGCCGCTGCGTCGACCGCACCTGCGTGCATGCCCTCGAACCGACCACGCACGTCGGCAGAACAAAACCGCTTGACAACAAGCCGGCGCGGCCGCAGAATTCTCGTTCTGAGTTGCCCAGGTGGCGGAATTGGTAGACGCACTAGTTTCAGGTACTAGCGGGTAAAACCGTGGAGGTTCGAGTCCTCTCCTGGGCACCACGACCGACAGGTCGAGAAAGATCTCAAAACCCGCTTCGGCGGGTTTTTTGTTGGCTGCGTGCAGGCCGCAGCGTTCAACGCTGCGGCGGACGCAATGGACCGATGTCCACGCGCACGCCCTTCACCCACACCTCCACCTTGTAGGCACGGTAGCCCGGGTTGTGGCGTTCGGCCGCCCGCGCGGCCAGGTAGGCATTGGCCGCATGCACCAGCACCTGCAAGGTCGGCTCCAGTTGCGCGACGCGCCGGAGTCTCACTTCGTAGGTGGCCATGCGCCCTCCCCCACGCACCGGCAGGCGCCGCGTCGTGCCGCTGTCGGCCAGCGCATGGCGGCGGCGCACCGCGGCGCCGACACCCTCCTCTTCATCACGTCCATGTCCCGCATGCGCCCCCTCGCGCGTCCGTGCGTTCCGCACCGCCCGAGTATTGAGTTTCCGAACAATTGGAGTCAAGCGTGACTGTACGACAAGCCGGCGGATGCTCCATATCTTGGTAGGCCCGCCGTCCCCCAAGGCCCACCGCGATGAATAGCTTCGGCGACCGTTTGCGCGAAGCCAGAAAAGCCGCCGGGCTCACCCAGGAGCAGCTCGGCTTCGCGCTGGACGTGACCAAGTCATCGGTGTCGGCCTGGGAGAACGACCGCGAAACGCCGAGCTTCCGCCTGCTGCCGACGCTGCGCAGCGTGCTGAACCGCTCGCTCGACGAACTGGTGTGCGGCGTGGGCCCGGGCAAGCGCGTGCAGGACCTACCCTCCGACTATCCGTTGCTGGCCCAGGATGCGCAGGAACGCGCGCTGTTGGCGCGCTATCGCAACGCGCCGCCGGGCCACCGCGACGCCGTGCTGGAACTGCTCAAGCCCAGCAACGGCTGAGGTCGCGCCGGCGGCGGCTGGGCTTTCCAGCACCGCTGGCAACGACGCAAACGCCATTCGCAGGAGCGGCTTCAGCCGCGACGAGCCGCTCCCTGTCATGCCTCGCAACGGCTGAAGCCGCTCCTGCGAGGACACCAACGTCTCCCGCCGAGCCGCGGCAAAACGCGTTGTTTGAAGCCGCCGTTTAGCCGCCGACGCCGATCTCGCGCAGGGCGTCGCCCCAGATGCGGTAGCCCGCCTCGCTGGGATGGGTGCCGTCGGGCATCAGCGTTGCCGGCAGCGTGCCGTCCGCCTGCAGGAAGCGCGCACCGATGTCCAGCCACTGCACCTGCGGGTCGTGGCCGAAGCGCGCGGCGAGCAGGCGGTTGGTCAGCAGGATCGGCGCGCGTTGCGGCGCATCGGCGGCCAAGCCGCGCGGGAAGATGCCCATCAGCACGATCCGGCTGCGCGGCAGGCGACGTCGGACCTCGGCGACCACCGCCGCCACGCCGTCGGCGGTCTCCTGCGGCGTGTTGCTGCGCGCATGCTCGGTGCCGGCGAGATTGTTGGTGCCGAGGTTGATCACCACCCAACGTGGCGCCAGGCCATCGACCTCGCCCTGGCGCAGCCGCCACAGCACGTTCTGGGTGCGGTCCCAGCCGAAGCCCAGGTTCAGCACCGGCGCGGCGCCGAAGGTGCGCTGCCAGGCCTGCGGCCCATTCACCCGGATGCCCTGCGGTTCGCCCGCCCAGAAATGGGTGATCGAATCGCCGAGCATCACCACCTGCGGCCGCAGTTGGCGTGCGGCCTCCAGCGCCGCATGGTGGCGGCCGTACCAGTCGTAGGAATCCTGCTCCAGCCAGGGCACTGCGATGCGTGCGGTGTCGACATCGGTCATCGCCTCCAGTGGCACGCGCGGCGCTTCATCGAGCAGCCGCGCCAGGGTCGGCTCGATCGCCTCGGCCATGCGCCGCTGCCCGCGCGTGTCCGGGTGCAGCGCGCCGCTGCCGGGCCGCTGCCGCGGATCGTAGAACAGGTCCTGCTGCAGCGTGCCGTCGGCGCGCTGGAACACCGTGCCGATGTCCAGGTAGGCCACGCGCGGGTTGTCGCCGTAGCGCACCGCCAGCGTGCGGTTGACCTCGGCATCGCGCGCGCGCTTCTGCGCCGACAGCGCACTGGGCAGCAGGCCCAGCAACAGGATGCGCGTGTGCGGAAGGCGCTGCTCCAACGTGGCGATCACCGCATCGATGCCGCGCACCGTGTCCGCCGCGCTCTGCCCTTCGTGGCCGGTGTTGTTGGTGCCGATCAGCAGAACCGCGACCTTGGGCCGCAGGCCGTCGACTTCGCCGTGCTGCAGGCGCCACAGCACGTGTTCGGTGGCGTCGCCGCTGAAACCGAGGTTGAGCGCGCCACGGCTGCCGTAGAAGGTCTGCCAGGTCGACTGGAAGTCCTGGTCCGGCGCCTGCGCCTTCTCGTAGTTCTGGGTGATCGAATCGCCGATCAGCAGCAACGGCGCATCCGGCTGCGCGCGCACCTGCGCCAGCACCTGCTGGTGGCGCGCGGCCCACCAGGCTTCGTGCAGGCGATCGGCCGGGGTCACCGCAACCGGCGAGGCCGCGGGCGGCGGCGCGGCCTGGGCGTTGCCTGGATGCGCACCGAGGCACAGCAGTGCGAGGACGGCCGCACGCGGAAGCGACGCGGCGAAGCGGGCGCCGAGGGCGCGGAGAGAACGCTGCATGTGCGGGGCTGCAGAAGCCTGCGAAGAGCCGCATTCTGGTGCGCGGGCCGCGGCAGCGGCAAGTGTCCCGGCGGCGGAGCGCGCCGCCGGGCACGCAGGCCGCACCGGCGGCGTTGGACGGCGTGCCGGACTCGCCCGCCACCGCATCCCAGGCCATCCGCGAGGCCAGCGCAGCAGCGGCGCGGACCCGGCGCCGACGGTCCGCGTCCGCGCCGGCCGGACGCCGCGTCGCCGCCTGGCTCAGTGGCCGCCGGCAGCCGCCGCGCCGCCACCGCCGCCGAACGGCGGCTTGGCCAGCCACAGGAAGAAGATGATCGCCAGGAAGGTCCAGCCCAGCAGGTAGAAGATGTCGTTGAAGCCCATCTGCGAGGCCTGGTGGTTGATGGTGTTGTTGAGCACCGCCGCGCCGTTCTGCAGGCTGCCGTTGCCCATCATCTGCACCTGTTCCTGCATGCCCGGCGTGTAGCTGGAGATATGCTCGGTCAGGTTCGCGTGGTGCAGCTGGGTGCGCTTGGCCCACAGGTAGGTGGTCAGCGAGGCGGCGAAGCTGCCGCCCAGCGTGCGCAGGAACGTGGCCAGGCCGGAGCCGGCGGCGATCTCGCGGCCGTCCAGGTCCGACAGCAAAATCTGCAGCACCGGCATGAAGAACAGCGCCACGCCCACGCCCATCAGCAACTGCACCCCGGCCACGTGCGGGAAATCCACCTGCAGGTTGAAGTCCGAGCGCATGAAGCTGGTGACGGCCATGAAGATGAAGGCGATGCTGGCCAGCAGCCGCAGATCGAAGCGCGAAGCGTACTTGCCGACGAACGGGGTCATGATCACCGGCAGGATGCCGATCGGCGCGGTGGCCAGGCCGGCCCAGATCGCGGTGTAGCCCATGTCGCGCTGCAGCCACTGCGGGATCAGCAGCGACACGCTGAAGAACGCCGCGTAGGCCACGATCAGCGCCATGGTGCCGGCGCGGAAGTTGCGGTGGCGGAACAGCCGCAGGTCGACGATCGGATCCTTGTCGGTCAGTTCCCAGATCAGGAACACCGCCAGCGCCACCGCCGAGATCGCGGCCAGCACCACGATCTTGGTCGAACTGAACCAGTCCTCGTCGTTGCCCAGGTCCAGCACCACCTGCAGGCAGCCCACGCCGATGATCAGGGTGATCAGGCCGACGTAATCCATGCGCGGACGTTCGATCGGCTCGGGACGGTCGCGCAGCTGCGAGCCGACCACGGTCGCGGCGATGATGCCCAGCGGCACGTTGATCAGGAAGATCCATTCCCAGCTGTAGTTGTCGGTGATCCAGCCGCCGAGGATCGGCCCGGCGATTGGCGCGACCACGGTGATCATCGCCAGCAGCGCCAGCGCCTGGCCGCGTTTCTCGCGCGGATAGATCGACACCAGCAGGCTCTGGGTGATCGGGTACATCGGGCCGCAGACGAAGCCCTGCAGCGCGCGCGAGACCACCAGCATGCCCATGCTCTGCGCCAGGCCGCACAGCAGCGAGGCCGCGGTGAAGGCCAGCGTGGCCCACACGAACAGCTTGGTCTCGCCGAAACGGCGGCTGAGGAAGCCGGTCAGCGGCAGCGCGATGGCGTTGCTGACCGCGAACGAGGTGATCACCCAGGTCGCCTGCTGCGAACTGGCGCCGAGGTTGCCGGCGATGGTGGGCAGCGAGACGTTGGCGATGGTGGTATCGAGCACCTGCATGAACGAGGCCAGCGCCAGGCCCACCGTGCACAGTGCCACACTGGCCGGGCGGAACCCGGCGGCCGGTGCGCCCGGGACCCCGGGCGCGGCAGGAGCGACAGCTTCGTTGGACATGACCGGGCTCAGTCCGCCTTGGCGGCGTCAGGCAGGTTGGCGTGGATGATCTGCTTCACGGCCGCATCGGCCTGCTGCAGCTGCTGGGCGTAGACATCGGTATCCAGCAGCACACCGCTGGCCGGCTTGCTCGGCAGCACCGAGCCGTTCTGGTCGTGCAGATTGACGTCGGCCTTCATCGACAGGCCGATGCGCAGCGGGTGCTGCTGCAACTGCTTGGCGTCGATGGCGATGCGCACCGGGACGCGCTGCACGATCTTGATCCAGTTGCCGCTGGCGTTCTGCGCCGGCAGCAGCGAGAACGCGCTGCCGGTGCCGATGCCCAGGCTCTGCACGGTGCCGTGGTAGGTCACCGCACTGCCGTACAGATCCGACTCCAGTTCCACCGGCTGGCCCAGGCGCATGTGCTTGAGCTGGGTTTCCTTGAAGTTGGCGTCCACCCAGACCTGGTTCAGCGGTACCACCGCCATCAGCGCGGTGCCGGGCTGCACGCGCTGGCCGACCTGCACCGAGCGCCGCGCGACATAGCCGGACACCGGCGCGACGATGGCGCTGCGGGTGTTGTTGAGGAAGGCCTGGCGCATCTGCGCAGCGGCGGCCTTCACGTCGGGCTGGTCGGCCACGCCGCTCTCGTCGATCAGCGCGCGGTTGCGCGCCAGGGTCTCGCGCGAACCGCTGACCGCGGCCTCGGCGGCGGCCAACTGGTCGCGGGCGTGCGCCAGCTCTTCGGCGGAGATGGCGCCGGTGGCGACCAGGCTGGCGCGGCGGGCGACGTCGGCGCGGGCGCGCTGCAGGGTCACCTGCTGCGCGGACAGTTCGGCCTGGGCACCCTCGACCGAGCGGTACAGACCGCGCACCTGGCGCACGGTGCGCGCCAGATTGGCCTCGGCCTGCTGCAGCGCGACCTCGGTGTCGGCCGGGTCAAGCTTGACCAGCGGCTGGCCACGCTCCACGCGCATGCCGTCGTCGGCGTCGATGCGCACCACGGTGCCGGCCACCATCGGCGTGATCTGCACCAGGTTGCCCTGCACGTAGGCGTCGTCGGTGTCCTCGTGCCAGCGGCCGACCAGGAAGTACCAGATCGCCAGCGCGATCAGCACCAGCACCACTACCACGGCCAGGCCGCGCAGCAGCTTGCCGCGCCGGCTGGGGGCGGGAGCGGAGGAAGCGGGGGTCGTTGTCTGATTCATTGCAGCGATCTCAGGAATGCGAAGGTGCGGAAGAAGAACTCGGCGCGTCGGCGGCGGAGGTGGCGTCGTAGCCGCCGCCCAGCGCCTGATTCAGGCGCACCGAGACCAGGAGCTGGTTGGATTGCAGGGAGGCCAGGCGCTGCTGCGCCTCCAGCAACTGCTGCTGCGCGCTGAGCACGTCCAGGTAGTTGCCGATGCCGGCGCGATAGCGCTGCTGCGACAGGTCGAAGGCGGCCTGCGCGGTCTCCAGCGCCTGCGCCTGCTGCTGCACCTGCTGCGCCAGCGAGCGCGCCGCGTTGACCTGGTCGGCCACCTCGCGCAGCGCCGCCACCAGGGTCTGGTTGTAGTTGGCCACCGCCAGGTCGTACTGCGCATCGCGCTCGGCCAGCTGGCTGCGCAGCCGCCCGCTGTCGAACAGCGGCAGGCTCACGCCCGGGCTGAGCAGGCCGAGCACCGACGAACTCTTGAACAGGTCGCCCGGATTGGTGGCGGCGACGCCGCCCAGCAGGGTCAGGTTGATGCTGGGATAGAACTGCGCCTTGGCCGCATGGATGCCCTGCGAGGCGGCCTCGACCCGCCAGCGCGCGGCGACCACGTCGGGGCGGCGGCCGAGCAGGTCGCTGGGCAGCACCGACGGCACCCGCGCGGCCTGCGGATCCAACAGCCGCGGCCGCCCGATCTGCAGCCCGCGGTCCGGGCCGCGCCCGAGCAGGGCCGCCAGCGCGGTGCGCGCTTCGTCGATCTGCTGCTGCGCCGCGGCCTGCTGCTGGCGCGCCGCCGGGACCCGGGCCTCGGCCTGGCGCAGTTGCAGGTTGTTGTCGATGCCGGCATCGCGGCGCTGCCGCACCAGCGCCAGGCTGTTCTCCGAGCGCGCCAGTTCGGCGCCGGCCAGGTCGTACAGATGCCAGGCGTAGCCGAGCTGCGCGTAGGCGCTCGCCACCGCGGCCGACAGGTCCAGGCGCGCGGCCTGCGCATCGACCTCGGCCGCATGCGCCTGGTCCACCGCCGCTTCCCACGCGGCGCGCTTGCCGCCCCACAGGTCGAAGCCGTAGCTGAAGTTCAGCAGCGCCTGTTCGTTGTGGAGGTACTTGCCGCCGATCTCGTCGCCAGCCAGGCCCTTGGGCAGCTGCAGGCCGGTATAGCCGGCCGACAGCGACAGCTTGGCGCCGCGGTCCGCATCGGCGGCACCGGCCTGCGCCTGCGCCAGGCGCAGCCGCGCATCGGCGGCGTCGAGGCTGGGCGTGCCCTGCAGGGCCTCGGCGATCAGCGCGTCGAGCTGCGGATCGCCCAGCGCCTTCCACCAGTCCTGCTGCGGCCACGGCGCCGGCGCCAGCGCGTCGGCGGCCAGGGTCTTGCCGATGTGCAGTTGGCGGTCGGCGTCGAGCCGGCGCCCCTGCGGTTCCAGGCCACGGCTGCTGGCACAGGCCGCCAGCGCCAGGGTGAGGGCCGCGACCGCGAACGGACGCAGGCGGGAGAGTGCGGGAGACAGGTTCATGTGGGCGGGTTTCAGGGCGAATTGAGGGAGTCGCGGACGCGGGCCAACAGCGAAAACAGGTGCTCGCGCTCCTCGGCGGACAGATCGCGCAGCGCGTCGGCGATGGCGTCGTCGCCGCGCTGCTTGAGTTGCTGCCACAGCGCGCGGCCGTCGTCGGTGAGCACGATCTGCAGCGCGCGGCGGTCCTGCGCATGCGCCTCGCGGCGCACCCAGCCCAGGTCTTCCAGCTTGTCCAGCAGGCGCGTCACCGCGCTGGGGTTCTGGTCGAGGGCCTGGGCCAGTTCGTTGGCGGTGCACGGCGACATGTAGGCCAAGGCCTTCATGCCGAGGTAGTGGCTGAAGCACAGGTCCAGTTCCAACCCGGCCATGGCGTCGTCCAGGCGCCGCATCAGGCCGTCACGCACCTGGCGCAGGAGCAGGCCGAACGAGGGCGGACCGGGCAGATTGGGAGCGCAGTTCATGGGCGCCTATTATTTTCATCTAGAAATATATGTCAAGAAAATATCCCCAAGGAAAGTAGATGCTGCGTTGCAGCGAAGGAACACTGGTGACGGTGCGCACTCTAGCGGCCGCGGCGCGTGGCCCGGTATTACAATCAGGACAATGGATATCAAAATCGGGCCAATCGCTCCCGCCCCTCCCTCCCCTGCCGTCGCCTCCGACAGCGCCCTGGACCCGCGCGCCCTGCACTGGTTCGAGCGCGCCGACGGCCCGCCCGCGCTGGCATTCATGGCGCACTCGTCGGTGTCGCTGCGGCGCGAGGTGGACTGGCACCGCCACGTGCGCGGCCAGCTGATCTACGTCGAGGAGGGCGTGCTCGGCACCTGTACCGCGCACGGCCAGTGGTCGCTGCCGCCGGGCTGCGCCGGCTGGATGCCGCCGCAGGAACTGCACACCGTGCAAGTGTCCGGGCGGGTGCGCAGCTACCTGGTGCTGATCCGCCCCGACGTCTGCGCCGACCTGCCGCCGCGGACCTGCGTGATCGGCATGAACGGCCTGTTCCGGGAACTGCTGCGGCGCATGACCCAATGGGGCGTGCCGGCGGCGCTGGACGCCGAACAGCAGCGCCTGTGTGGCGTGCTGTTGGACGAGGTGCGCAACGCTCCGGTCGAGCATCTGCACCTGCCGATGCCCCGCGACCGGCGCCTGCTGCGCATCGCCACCCAGTTGCTGGAGACCCCCGCCGACGACCGCTCGCTGGCGCAATGGCCGATTGGGCCGGCCTGTCCTCACGCAGCCTGAGCCGGCACTTCCGCGACGAGACCGGCTTCGGCTTCGCCGGCTGGCGCCAGCAGGCGCGGCTAGCCGAAGCCCTGCGCCGCCTGAGCGACGGCGCCAGCGTCGCCGACACCGCCTATCAACTCGGCTACAGCAGCTCCAGCGCCTTCGTCACCGCCTTCCGCGGCCGCTTCGGTCATCCTCCGGCTCGCTACCTGGCCAGCGCCGGCGGCACGCGCGGCTTGGCATCGCCGGCCGCATCCGGATAATCGACCGGCTGACCTGCGGCGCCTGGCGCCGCGTTCCCCTATAGGTGTTCCCTGCGCATGACCGATCTCGCCCGCCCCGCCTTCCATGGCTTCGAACAGCTGCCGCTGCGCGAATACGCCGAACGCGCCTACCTCGACTACTCCATGTACGTGGTGCTGGACCGCGCCCTGCCGTTCCTCGGCGACGGGCTCAAGCCGGTGCAGCGGCGCATCATCTACGCGATGAGCGAGCTGGGGCTCAATGCCGCGGCCAAGCCGAAGAAGTCCGCGCGCACCGTCGGCGACGTGATCGGCAAGTACCATCCGCACGGCGACAGCGCCTGCTACGAAGCGCTGGTGCTGATGGCGCAGCCGTTCTCCTACCGCTATCCGCTGATCGAGGGCCAGGGCAACTTCGGCTCCACCGACGACCCGAAGTCGTTCGCGGCGATGCGCTACACCGAGTCCAAGCTGACCCCGATCGCCGAAGTGCTGCTGGGCGAACTGGGCCAGGGCACGGTGGACTGGTCGCCGAACTTCGACGGCACCCTGGACGAGCCGACCTGGATGCCGGCGCGGCTGCCGCACCTGCTGCTCAACGGCACCACCGGCATCGCCGTGGGCATGGCCACCGACGTGCCGCCGCACAACCTCAACGAGATCGTCAGCGCGCTGATCCGCCTGCTCGACGACCCCGATGCGAGCGTCGCCGACCTGTGCGAGCACGTGCGCGGCCCCGACTACCCAACTACCGCCGAGATCATCACCCCGGCCGCCGACCTGCGCACCATTTACGAAACCGGCCATGGCAGCGTGCGCGCCCGCGCCACCTACCAGAAGGAAAACACCAACATTGTGGTGACCGCGCTGCCCTACCAGGTGTCGCCGTCCAAGGTGATCGAGCAGATCGCGCAGCAGATGCGCGCCAAGAAGCTGCCGTGGCTGGAAGACATCCGCGACGAGTCCGACCACGCCAACCCGGTGCGGGTGGTGCTGGTGCCGCGCTCCAACCGGGTCGACGCCGAGCAGCTGATGGGCCACCTGTTCGCCACCACCGACCTGGAGCGCAGCTACCGGGTCAACCTCAACGTGATCGGCCTGGACGGCCGCCCGCAGGTCAAGAACCTCAAGACCCTGCTGGAGGAATGGCTGCGCTTCCGCAGCGACACCGTGGTGCGCCGCCTCAACCATCGGCTGGAGAAGGTCGAGCGCCGCCTGCACCTGTTGGAAGGCCTGCTGACCGCGTTCCTCAACCTGGACGAAGTGATCCGCATCATCCGTAGCGAGGACGAGCCGAAGCCGGCGCTGATCGCGCGCTTCGCGCTCAGCGAGGAACAGGCCGACTACATCCTGGAAACCCGCCTGCGCCAACTGGCGCGGCTGGAAGAGATGAAGATCCGCGGCGAGCAGGACGCGCTGGCCAAGGAACGCGAGCAGTTGCAGGCGGTGCTGGCCAGCAAGACCAAGCTGAAGAAGCTGATCAAGGACGAACTGATGGCCGACGCCAAGAAGTTCGGCGATGCGCGGCGTTCGCCGCTGGTGCAGCGCGACGCGGCCCAGGCCATCGACGAGACCGAGCTGGTGCCGAGCGAGCCGATGACCGTGGTGATGTCGGAGAAGGGCTGGATCCGCGCGGCCAAGGGCCACGACGTGGACCCAGCGGCGCTGTCCTATCGCGACGGCGACAGCCTGCTGGCGGCGGTGCGCGGGCGCAGCACCCAGCAGGTGGCGTTCCTGGATTCGGAAGGCCGCGCCTACTCGACCCTGATCCACACCCTGCCCTCGGCGCGCGGCAATGGCGAGCCGCTGACCGGACGCTTCTCGCCCGCGGCCGGCGCGTCGTTCCAGGCCATCGCCAGCGGCGAGCACGACAGTCGCCTGGTGCTGGCGTCCTCGCACGGCTACGGCTTCGTCACCCGCTTCGAGAACCTGACCAGCCGCAACAAGGCCGGCAAGGCCATGCTCAACCTGACCCCGAACGCCAAGGTGCTGCCGCCGGCCCCGGTGAGCGGCGCCGGCAGCGACCGCATCGTCGCGGTCACCAGCGCCGGCCACCTGCTGGCGTTCCCGGTCGCCGACCTACCCGAGCTGGACAAGGGCAAGGGCAACAAGATCATCGACATCCCCAAGGCCAAGCTCAGCACCGAACGGGTGGTGGCGATCGCCGCGGTGGCGCCGGGCAACACGCTGCTGGTCAAGAGCGGCCAGCGCACCATGTCGCTGTCGTTCAAGGACCTGGACGCCTACCTGGGCGCCCGCGCCAGCCGCGGCGGGCTGCTGCCGCGCGGCTGGCAGAAGGTCGACGATCTGGCGGTTGAGTAAGCCGCCGCGCAGGCAAGAGCCCAGAGGACGGCGCGACAGCGTGCGCGCCGCTTATCCTAAGTCGTGTCGCCAAGTCGCACGGATGCCGGCGCCGCATCGATCCGCGCGCCATCGGCCGTACCATGCACGGCCGCCAGCGCGCGAATCCGTGCGGCTACGCCGGCATCGACGGGCGTGTAGACGATCATGCCCAGGTCCGGCCGGCCGTCCACGGCGAAGGCCGAGTACTCCAGCGCGATCTCGCCTAGCAGCGGATGCCTGAGACGCTTTTCGCCATCGCCCTCGCCGTGGCTCAACACCTCGTGGTCGTGCCACAGGGCCGCGAACTCGGCGCTGCGCGCGCACAGTTCGGTCACCAGGGCCGCCGCGTCCGACGCGATGCCCGCACGCACCACGTCGGCACGAAACGCGCCCACCACGAAGCGCGCCACCCTCGCCCAATCGTGCTGCTTGGCGCGCGTGGCGGGATGACAGAACAGGAAGCGCAGGATGTTGCGCTCGCCGACGGGGAGCTGGCCGTAGTCGGTCAGCACCACCGCCGCCGCGCGATTCCAGGCCACCACGTCCCAGGTCGGGGTCTTGACGATGGCCGGGCTCGTTTCCAGCGCATCGAGGACGCGCTGCAGCCGCGGGTCGACCCCCGCCACCACACGGTAACGCACCTCCGGCCGGCGCCCCAGCGCGACCATGAACAAGTGGTCGCGTTCGGCCTCGGTCAGCAGCAGCGCGCCGGCGATGCGCTCCAGCACCTGCGCCGACGGCGCGCCCCCGCGCCCTTGTTCCAGCCAGGTGTACCAGGTCGGGCTGATGTTGGCGCGCTGCGCGACTTCCTCGCGGCGCAGGCCCGGTGTGCGCCGACGGCCGGAGAAGCCGAAGCTGGCAGGATCGAGCCGGGTCCGCCGGCTGCGCAGGAAGTCGCCCAGGGAATTGGCCGGATCGGAATGCATGGCAAGCCTGTTAGTCGCTTTACTACGATGACGTCACTACTTTAACGGGATATGCCGATGCCGGAGAGTGGTCCGCACTGACACGACGGAGTGCACCATGCGTATCTTTCTGACGGGCGCGACCGGTTTCATCGGTTCGGCCCTGGTTCCCGAACTGCTCCAGGCCGGCCATCGCGTGCTCGGCATGACCCGATCGGAGGCCGGATCGCAGGCGCTGCGCGCGGCCGGCGCCGAGGTCCACCACGGCACGCTCGAGGATCCGGACAGTCTGGCGCGTGGCGCCGCCCAGGCCGATGCCGTGATCCACGCGGCGTTCGACCATGATTTCAGCAACTTCGCCGCCAACTGCGAGAAGGACGGACGCGCGATCGCGGCCCTCGGCGCGGCGCTGCGGGGTTCCGATCGCCCGCTGCTGATCACCTCGGGCACCGGCGTGGGCAGCGGCGAACACGGCGAGCCGGCCAGCGAGGACGTGTTCAACGCCACCCACCCGAATCCGCGCATCGCCTCCGAGCAGGCCGGCAACGCGTTGCTCGAGGCCGGCGTCAATGTCTCGGTGCTGCGGCTGCCGCAGGTCCATACCCCGTATCGGCAAGGGCTGGTAACCCCGCTGGTGGCGATCGCGCGCGACAAGGGCGTGGTCGCCTATGTCGGCGACGGCCGCAACCGCTGGCCGGCCGGCCACCTGTCCGACGTGGTGCGGCTGTACCGTCTTGCGATCGAGAGGGCGCAGCCGGGCGCGCGTTATCACGCGGTGGGCGAGGAAGGCATCCGCAGCCGCGAGATCGCCGAGGCGTTGGGGCGCGGTCTGAAGTTGCCGGTAGTGTCGATCGCGCCCGGCGAGGCGGCCGCGCATTTCGGCTGGATGGCGATGTTCGTGCAACTCGACATGCCGGCCTCGAGCGCGCTGACCCAGGCCAGGCTCGGCTGGACGCCGACCGGCCCGACGCTGATCGCGGATCTCGATGCAGGCAAGTTCGCCGCCTAGTCGCGCGGTCGGGGCGGCACGTGCAGCGTCCTGCGGGTACCGCGCCTTGTCTGCGGACGCTTCGCTGCTGCCTCAGGCGGCGTCTGTCGACGCCTGCTTCGCGCTGTCATCCGCCGCCGCTCCGTCGCGCAGCTGCTCGATATGGCTGGCGATCATCGCCGCCACCGTATCGGCCACCGCGCGGGCGCTCAGGCGGGTGTCGAACAGCAACTCCACGGTCGCATAGATCAGGTCGACCACGATGCGGCTGACCAGCCGCAGCTGGCGCGGATCGGCGTCGGGGAAGGCCTCGCTGAGGAAGCGCACCTGGCCCTTGGTGACCTGCGCGTGCGACTCCAGCCGCACCTGCTGCAGCGCCGGCACCGCACGTAGCGCGCGCAGCACCCACACCCCGCCCTCGGTTGCCTTGGTGACGCGGTAGGTATCCAGCACCAGCCCGGCCAGCGCACGCTGCAGTTCCTCGCGCGTGCCGCTCATCGCCGACAGGGTGATCCACTTGGGGATGAGCTGGTTCTGCCGCTCCATCAGCCGCCGGCCCAGTTCCGACAGCAGCGCGTACTTGTTGGGGAAGTAGCGGTACAACGCCGGTGGCGTCAGCCCGGCACGCGCGCACACCAGGTTGGTGGACAGCCGCTCCACACCGACGTCCCCGAGCAGTTGCGCGGTGACCGAGAGGATCTGTTCGTAGGTCTCGGTGGCGCGATGCTGGGCCGGCACCTTGTTCCCGGTCAGGCGCGGGCGGTGCGGTGCGGAGGGACGCGGCGTGTCGGCGGGCATGGGATCTCGATGGTGGTGAAGCGGCAGGCGCCGCGGTGGCGGCACTACGCCAGCCTCACGGCACGCATCGCCGCGGCAATGGTGCGCGGACTACGCCGCAACGTCGTTGCACGCGCCGACATCGCATCTTACCGCGCCCGCACCTGACACACCGTAGCGTCGCTCAGCGTCGTGCCAGCCACGCGCTGAGGCCGGCCGCCAATCGTTGTTGCAACCTGGTGTACGGAGGAAAGAACGCCTTGACGATCGGCAGGCGCCCGCCCTGCAGCAACGCGCGCTCGTGCGAGAAGGCGCGGAAGCCGTGCACGCCGTGCGCGCTGCCGAACCCCGAAGCGCCAACGCCGCCGAACGGCAAACCGCTGTGCACGAACTGCTGCAGGCAATGGTTGACCACCGCGCTGCCGGAACTGGTGCGCGCCAGCACCCGCGCCACGCCGGCGCGGTCGCGGCTCCACAGGTACAGCGCCAGCGGCTTGGGCGCGGCATCGAGCCGATCCAGCACCTCGTCCAGGCGCGCGAACTCGACCACCGGCAGCACCGGGCCGAAGATCTCTTCCTGCGCGATCCGCGCCTGCGCCGGCACCTGGCCCAGCAGCGTCGGCGCCACGTAGCGCCGCGCCGCGTCGTGCTCGCCACCGGCCAGCAGCTGCGCGCCGCCGGCGCGCGCCTCGTCGATCAGGACGGCCACGCGCGCGGCATGCGCCGGATGAATCATGCGCGCCAGGTGCGGGCTGGCGGCGACCGCCTGCGCATCGGCACCGTAGCGCTGCGCCAACAGGGCGCGGCAGTGGTCGAGCAGACGCGCGCTGACATCGCGATGCACGAACAAGGTATCCGGGGCGATGCAGGTCTGTCCGGCATTGACCAGCTTGGCCCAGACGATCACCTCGGCGGCGCGGCGCAGGTCGGCGCTGCGGTCGACGATGACCGGCGACTTGCCGCCCAGCTCCAGCGTCACCGGGGTCAACTGCCGCGCCGCCGCGGCCATCACCTGCCGGCCCACCGACGCCGAGCCGGTGAAGAACACATGGTCGAACGGACACGCCAGCAAGGCCTGCGCGGTCGCCGCGCCGCCCTGCACCAGCGCCACCTCCTCCGGCGCGAACGCTTCCTCCAGCACCGCATGCAGCACCGCGTTGACCTGCGGCGTGAATTCGGACGGCTTGATCAGCGCGGTGTTGCCGGCGGCCAGCGCCGACACCAGCGGCCCCAGCACGGTGGCCACCGGATAGTTCCAGGGCCCGATGATCAGGCAGCGGCCCTTGGGTTGGAACGCGATGCGCGCGCGCGTGCCCAGGGCCAGCAGGGTCGGCGCGACCTTGCGCGGCCGCATCCAGCGCGGCAGCTGCGCGATGGCGGTGGCGATCTCGTCGACCACCGGCAGCAGCTCGGTCAGTTCCACTTCCAGTGCGGGCTTGGCGAAATCGGCGGCGAAGGCGGCGATCAACGCCTGCCGCCGCGCCAGCAACGCATCGCGCAACGCACGCAGATGTGCGCGCCGCGCGTTTGCCGAGGAGCCGCGCCAGGCCAGCGCGGTGGCCTGCTGCGCGGCGAACAGCGCCGCGATCGTCTCCGGCGCAGTGTCCTGCACGGGCTCAGGCGACATCGCACTTCTCCTGCGTGTGGAGCGTCGGCCGCCAGCCTGCGTGTGGCAGTGCCCTGCCCTGCGCCACGCGGCGCAGGCCGCCCTGCGCCGCGGCGGCGACCAGCGCGCAGGAGCGGCCGCCATTACCCGGCATGCGAGCCCGCCTGCACGACGGCCGGGTGGCGCTGCCGCCGGCCGATCCACAGCGCCAGCAAGGCCGCGGCCAGCGCGAAGCCCAGCCCGACCAGCGGCACCGGCGCCGGATCGTCTGCGTGCAGCAGCAGCGACGCCAGCAACGGTCCGCACGCCGATCCGATCAACTGCGCGGCCGGCACCAGCACCGCCACCCGCCCCTGCGCATCGGCGCGCAGCGCCAGGCCGACATGGAACGGCATCAGGAACATCCAGGCGAAGCCGAACGCCACGCACACCGCCGCGAAACCCGGTGCCGGATGCCCGGGAACCCGGTACATCGCCGCAGCCACCAGGCACAACGCGACGCTGCCCAGGGTCAGCGTCGCCGTCACCGACAACCGGCGCACCCAGTAGATCGCCGCCAGCCCGCCGACGATCTGCATGCCCAACACCCACGAGGTCTGCAGCTGCGCCGCATGCGCATCCAGCCCGGCGCGCAGCGCCAGCGGCTCCAGGTAGGCCCACAGCGCGCCGATCGCCGCCATCTGCAGGAACGCCACCAGCAGCGGCGCCAGCGTCGCCGGCGACCAGCGCAGCCGGGCGGTGGCGCTCGCCGCGCACGGGACACCGGCCGCCGCGGCCAGGCTTGCCGGCGCCGGCAGGGCCGCCGCCAGCGGCAACACCAGCAGGCAGGTCGCGGCCATGGCGGCGAAGCCGCCCTTCCAGCCGGCCGCCGGCAACACCCACAGCGCCAGCGCCGCCGCCAGCGCGATCTGCGCCAGCGCCTGCAACACCATGAACACCGCGGTGATCCGGTCCGGGGCGGCCGCGCGCACGATGCTGACCGTGGCCACCCACACCAGCAGGCCCTCGGCCAGGCCGGCGGCCGCGCGCAGCGCGACGAAGGCCGCATCGCCCTGCGTCTGCAGCGTGGCCAGGTTCAGCAGCGCGGCCAGCAGCGCCGCCACGATCGCGGTGCGTCGCTGCCAGGACACCGGCAGCAGCGCATCGCCCAGCGCCACGCCGATGCCCAGGGCGATGATCTCGCCCATCGCCACCACGCCCACCCCGGGCAGGGTGATCAGGCGCTGCTCGACCAGCGCGCCGAGCACGATCGGCTGCACGCCGAGGATCAGCAGCGCGATCGCGCCGATCGACAAGGCCGCGGCGAGCGGACGCGCCGCCTGCACGGCCGCCGGCGGCATGGACGATGGGGACGGCATGGCGGTCATCGCAGCGCTTCCTCAATACCCGGTACTTTCGGCCGGCAGTTCGCCTGCGGCAAACGCCGCGGCGGCCCGCGTCTGGTCCTTGCGCAAGCGCCCGTTGGCGATGCGCCGGACCCACCATGGCAGTTCCCGCACCTGCCCGCCGGTGGCCGCGGCAAGCACATAGGCCTTGGCGCATTTTTCGAACAGTTCCAGGTTCAGCGCCAACCGCTGCGCACTGCTCCCCAGGCACAGCGGGCGCCCGCCCAGCAGCAGGGCGTTGCCGATCTGCGGCGGCCCGCTGGTCAACCGGTCCGCAGCCGCCAGCGGCGCCGGCATCGGCCCGATGTGCCGGGCCTGCTCGTCGAACACCTGCGGCAGCACGCCGCCGACATCGGCCAGACGATGGCCGAACGCGCCCGCCGACCAGGCGCTGGCGCCGACATCGGGACGCCGCAGGTACACCTGCGCGTGCACCTGCGCCGACGCCGGCAACGCCGGGTCGCGCCAGTCCAGCCACTGCGGCCGCTCCGCATCGAGCGCGCCGCAGCACATCGCCGTGCTGCCCGGGCAGCGCAGCGAAAGCGCTGCCGCGTCGTCGCCGAGCAGGCGCTTGGTCGCGAGCCGCTCGCGGGTGTGCCGCCACAGTGCTTCGATCTGCGAGACGGTGGGCATGCGCTACACCAGCTTGAACACGTCGTCGAAGCGGTTCAGCGCCTCGTCGACCACCGCATCGGTATCGGCGCGGCTGGTGTAGAGGCGGCTGCCGGCCAGGGTGATCAGCCCGTGCGCGGAATACGCCGCGCCCATCTCCTCCATCATGTGCTTGCGCTGCTTGGCCTCGTTGCGCACGCGCCACAGCTTGTACAGGTTGCCGGTGTCCAGCAGCAGCACGCCGGAGGTCTGCAGGTGCACGATCGAGCCCATGTTGTAGACCACGTACGGCAGGCCGAGACGGCGGATGATCGTCTCCAGCCCCTGGCGCAGGCGATCGCCGGCGCGGCCGGCCTTGCCGGCGGCATCGCTGCGCTGCGCCTCCAGCAAGGCGTGGTAGCCGGCCACGCAGGACAGCGGATTGGCCGACAGCGTGCCGCCGACGAAGGCGCGCCGCGCGGTGGTGCCGATGCCGCCGACCAGGCTCATCATCACCTCGCGGCGGCCGCCGATCGCCCCGGCCATCGGATAGCCGCCGGCCAGGCATTTGCCGAGCACGGTGATGTCCGGCATCACCCCGAAGTAGCCCTGTGCACCGCCCGGGCCGAGCCGGAAGCCGGTGACCACTTCGTCGAAGATCAGCAGCGCGCCGAACTCGTCGCACAACGTGCGCACCTGCCGGTTGTAGTCGTGGTGCACCGGCCGCGTGCCGCTCTCCGGCCCCAGCGGCTCCACCAGCACCGCCGCGGTACCGCCGCGCAGGCGATTGAACTGCAGCTTGCGGCGCAGCGCATCCAGATCGTTGGGATGGCATTCCTGGGTATAGGCGGTGGCACCGCGCGGGATGCCGATCGCCTCCATGCGCCCGGTGCCCGGCAGGCGCATGCCGTACACCAACTGGTCGCTCCAGCCGTGGTAAGCGCCGCCGATCTTGATGATCCATTTCTTGCGGGTGTGGGTGCGGGCCAGGCGCACCGCGCCCATCACCGCCTCGGTGCCGGAGCCGAGCAGGCGCAGCATCTCCACCGCCGGCATGCTGGCGCAGACCAGTTCGGCAAGCTTGACCTCGTACTCGTGCAGCAGGCCGGTCACCGGGCCGCACTGGTCCAGCACCGCCTGCACGTGCTCGCGCAGCTCCGGCGGATTGGACCCGAGCAGGGTCGGGCCGCCGGCCTGCAGGAAGTCGATGTAGCGGTTGCCGTCCACGTCGGTCAGGTACGCGCCCTCGGCGCTGTGCATGGCCAGCGGGAACGGATGGTTGAACGCCAGGTTGTGCTGCACGCCGCCGGGGATCACCTGCTTGGCCGCCTCGCCCAGGCGCCTGGAACCCTGGCAGCGCTCGTCGAAGTAGCGCATCACCTTGGCCATGCCGGCGGCGCCGATCGGCCGCATCGGCTGGTTCACCAACGCGTGGAAGCGTGCGTACAACTGGTCCACATCGGGCCATTGCGAAATGGCGGGGGTCTGGCTCATGGTCGGTGCCGGGCTCGGGGGAACTGAAACGGAAAGGGCGTGCATGCGCTCAGGCCTCCAGGGCAGTCAGAACGGCGCGCAACGGCGCGGCCAGGCCGGTGTCGTGCAGGGCGCGGCGGCGGATGCGGCGTGTCAGGTGTTCGCGCGCCACCTGCTCCAGCGCATCGACCGCCGCCACCGCCTGCTCCAGGCTGCGGCCGCAGCACAGCACGCCGTGGTTGCGCATCAGATAGGCATTGCGCGATGGGCGCAGTTGCCGCGCCAGCAGCCAGGCCAACAGCCCGGTGCCGGACGGGAAGTAGCCGACCATCGGCACGCTGTGGCCGATCGCCACCTGCAACGCCGGGTCCTCCACCGGCAGCGCCGCACCGAGCAGCGCGCAGGCGCTGGCCACCGGCTGATGGGTGTGGATGCTGCAGGCCATGTCGGGCCGGCGGCGCAGCACCTGCGCATGCAGCCCGGTCTCCACCGACGGCGTGGCGGCGCCATCCAGTTGCCGCAGGTCGGCCAGGCGCACCACGCAGATGTCCTCGGCACGCATCGCCAGGTAGTCGGTGGCCGACGGCGTCACCGCGAAGCGCTCGGCATCCAGACGCAGCGCGACGTTGCCGCCGGTGCCGGCCAGATAGCCGCGTCGCGACAACTCCACACACAGCGCGACCACGCGTGCGCGTTGTTCATGCGCAAACATGCTGGGAAACCTCCGGCACGCACTCGGGAAGGGGATTCATGCGCCGGTAGATCGGCGCCAGGGTACGCTGCAACTCGCGGAACGTCGCATAGCGGTCGTCGTACAGCGCGCGCGTGGCCGCAGACGGTTCGTACACCCGGCGCGCACGTTGCAGCGCCGGCAGGTCGGCGAAGCGCAGCCGGCCCAGGCCCACACCGGCGATGAAGGTGGCGCCGATCGCATTGGCCTGGATCGGGTTGTGCAGTTGCCGGATCGGCTGGCCGCTGACATCGGCGATGATCTGGCACCACAGGTCCGACTGCGCGCCGCCGCCGACCGCGGCGATCACGCCGGGATCGCGGCCGAGCAGGCGCGCGAACGGCTCCATCATCCAGCGCGTGTTCAAGGCCACGCCTTCCATGAAGGCACGGATGATGTCCTCGCGGGTGTGCATCAGCGACAGGTTGACCAGCCCGGCGCGCAGGCTGTGGTCCTCCACCGGGGTGCGCTCGCCGAACAGCCACGGCATGTACAGCAGGCCGTTGGCGCCCGCCGGCACCCGCGCGGCGATGACGTTGAGCACCTCGTACACGTCCGGGCGTTCTTCGTCGCGCAGCAATTCGTCGGGATGGAACAGGATGCGGTCGCGTAGGAACGACAGGTTGGCGCCGGCGGTGGACTGCAGCGCGGTGGCCAGATAGCGCCCGCTCACCGCGCACGGCACCGCGGCGATGTTGCTGAACACGTCGGTCTTCATCCGCGGCACGTGCGCGCCCAGCCACGACGAGGTGCCCAGGTACAGATGCGCGGCGTAGTCCTCGACCGCCGCGGCCACCGCCACCGCCGAGTTGTCGATGGCGCCGGCGACCACCCGGGTCTGCGGCGACAGACCCAGCTGCGCCGCCACCTGCGGCAGCAGCGGCCCCAGCACCTCGGTGGAGGCCACCAGGTCCGGCAGCTTGTCGCGTTCGATGCCGAGCAGGCGCAGCAAGCCGTCGTCGTAGCGGATCCGCATCGGGTCGCGGTTGTCGGTGACCCAGGTGGTGAGCACCGAATCGGCGGTGGCGCAGAAGCGCCCGGTCAGGCGCAGGTTGAGATAGTCCAGCGCGTTGAGGAACTTGTGCGTGCGCTGGTAGCGCTGCGGTTCGTGGTCGCGCAGGTAGGCGATGTGGCCGGCGCAATCCTTGCCGCTGCCGGCCGGCGCACCGCCGCTCAGGCGCAGCCAGCGCAGCAACTTCAGTGGCGCATAGCCGCGCAGGTTGAGCCAGCGTCCGCGCAGGCGCCGCGCGATCGCCGCCTGCCCGCGCATGTCCAGCCACAGCATCGCGTTGCCCAGCGCGCGGCCGTCGCGGTCCACGCACACGGTGCACTCGCCCTGGGTCGAACAGCACACCGCGGTCACCCGCCGGCGCAGCGCCTCGCCGCCCTGCAGCACCGCCGCGGCGGTGACCAGTAGCGCGTTCCACCAGTCGCGCGGATCCTGCTCGGCGCAGACCCCGTGCACGTGCAGCGGCACCGGCTCGAACGCCCAGGCGATCACCTGGCCGTCCAGGGTGACCAGCGCGCACTTGCAGCCGGAGGTGCCCAGGTCCACCGCCAGCACCAGCGGCTGGTCGCCGCCACGGTCGGCATCGAGCAGTTCGCTACGCATGGCTCAGAACGTGTAGCCGACCGAGGCCACCAGGGTGTCGCCGTCGGTCTTGCGGATGCGCGCACCGTCCTGCACCCAGTACAGTTCGTGCGCGTTGACCCGGGTGCTGACCCAGTCCAGGTTCCAGTCCAGGCCCCAGTGCTTGTGGGTGACGCCGATCTGGTAGTCGGCGAAGCTGCCCTCGCTGAAGTTGCGCAGTTTCTGGTAGCCGGCGTGCAGGCGCAGCGTGGTCGATGGCAGCAGCGACGGCAGCAGCGGGGTCTGGTAGTTCAGATCGCCCAGCAAGGTGCCGCGCGAGTCGTGGTCGCCGCGGGCGAAGCAGCGCAGCGCCGCGCTCGGGTCGGCGGCGAACTGCAGGATCTGCGCGCACACCCCGCCGGTGTCGGCACCGCGGTAGGTCTTGGAGAACACGTACAGCACGCGGCCCTCGACCGCGCCGTAGCCGAGTTCGAGCACGCCGAAATTGCTGTCGTAGTCGGTGCGGCGGATGTCCTCCGGCGTGCCGGTCTGCAGGTCGATCCGGTGCGGGGCCAGGAAGCTGGCGCCGGGGAAGCGTTCGGTGGCCAGGCCGATGCCGGCATGCCAGGCATCGGGGTTGCCGAAGCGGTAGCCGGCCGCGGCGGTGATGCCCAGACCGTCGCCGTCGAGGAACTGCTTCTTGCTGACCTTGGCCACCTCCAGCAGCGCGACGAAGCCGCTGGCGTGCACGAACTGAGTGGTCCACTTCAGCGACGGGCGCATCAGCGAGTCGGACACGCCGCGCGTGCGCTGCTCGCTCATCAGCTTGAGCTGGTTCTGGAACTGGTAGTCGACCGTGCCATCGGTGTCGGCCTGCTGGGCGTGGGCCTGGGCGCAGCACGCGCCGTGCAGGGCCAGTGCGCCCGCGAGGGTCGCCATGAAGCGGACTGCAGTCATCTCGATCTCCCCTGGTTCGCTGAGGAAGGTGGGACGCGCGGCGGCCGGCGGCGGCCCCGCACGTCGATGGCGCCGGCGCATTGCGCGCGGCGGGTGACTACTTGGCGCAGACCGGCGTGCTGGGCAGCGCCTGCACGCGGGTGAAGCGTTCGGTCTCGCCGAGCACCTCCACGCCGACGAAGGCGCGCAGGTCCAGCGACCTGCCGCTGGCGCGCAGCGTGGCCTTGTAGCGCTTGCCGCTGCGCGGATCGAAGGCCCAGCCGTCGCGCCAGGTGTCGCCGTCCTCGCGCGCCAGGCGCGCGATCTGCACGCCGCAGGTATCGCTGGCGGTACCGGCGTCCTTGTCCCAGACGATGCGCCCGCACAAGGCGGTGGCCGCATCCGTGCACGGTGCGAACGCCACCACCGCGTCCTTGGCCGCGGTCAGCCACAGCCCCTGCGCCGAGGCCGGTGCGGCGCATGCCGTGGCCGGCACCAGCGTCGCTCCCGCGACGAGCACACCCACCGCGCCGTACCGCTTGATTCCCGGACTCGCCTGCATCGAATGCCCCCTCGCCATCGCGCAATCAGGTAGTGAAAACTACCGTATAGCGATCGCTACCGTTTTGCAAGCGCCGCGTACATGTCGCGCATGGCGTGCCTCGCCAGGCGCGCAAGCATCTGGATTCGAAGGAATTTCGCGAACAGCGCAGTGCGCGCACCGGCCGATCTCTGCGGCATCGCAGCAGCCGCTGGCAAGCACGGCGATCGGCATTGGCTCGCTGCGCAGCGATGGCAGCGCGCCGCAGAGGCGCCAATACCTCAGCCGCACCATCCAGCGCTGCCGCCACGCGCGCGCGGCCGAACGCGGTCGGCTATGTCAGGAAGAAGGAACAACGGTTCGGCATCCGCTGCCGCCGGGAGGCGGCGGCCTCGATGACAGGCAGCGCCGCGCGCGAAGGGCGGCCGTGCCGATGCGGTCAGGCGAAAAATGCGGCGACAGGCGCGTACGCCCTGTCGCCCACGGCCGGCAATGCGCAGCCGCGGTGGCGGGGACACCCCCGCCCAGCGATGACGCCTCCCGCCTGCGCGGGAGGCGCGCGGATCAGGCGTCCTTGCCGGACACGTGCCCGTCGATCTTCGAGGTCTGGTACAGCGCCATGCCGATGCGCTTGATCAGGCCAAGCTGCTGTTCCAGCCACCAGGCATGGTCTTCCTCGGTGTCGCGCAACTGCGCCAGCAGCACGTCGCGGCTGACGTAGTCGCCATGCTGTTCGCACAGCTTCATGCCCGCGGCCAGATTGGCGCGCACTTCGTACTCGACCTTCAGATCCTTCTCCAGCATCTCCTCGACCGTGCGCCCGGGCTCGAACGCATGCGGGCGCATGTCCGGGTCGCCTTCCAGGAACAGGATGCGTCGCAGCAGCGCATCGGCGTGCTCGGTTTCCTCTTCCATTTCGTGGTTGATGCGTTCGTACAGCGCCAGCAGGCCCTGGTCCTCGTAACGCCGCGAGTGGATGAAATACTGGTCGCGCGCGGCCAGTTCGCCGCGCAACAGTTCCTTGAGGCATTGCACAACGTCGGGGTGTCCCTTCATGGGGCGGGCTCCGTGGGGTCGACTGAGGGCGCCATAGTGCCCGATGCCGCCGCGCCGCGTTCCAATCGGAATCATTCACATCCCGAGTCGCAGGCGCGCGATGCGTGACCCCGCGCACAGCGCATCGCACCCACACGGGAACGACACGCAGTCGCGTCTAGAATCGGGAGCGTACCCACCGGAGAGAGACGATGCGCGGTCGATGGAAACGCCTGTGCTGCTGGGCACGCTGCTGCTGGCGGTGGCCTTGGCGCTGGGCGTCTGGCTGCTGCTGCGCGGCAGCCTGGCCACGCTCGACGGCAATGCCCCGCTGCAAGGCCTGCGGGCGCCAGTGAGCATCCAGCGCGACGCGCTGGGCGTGGTCACCATCGAGGCAGCCGACGAGGCAGATGCGATGCGCGCGCTCGGCTACGTGCATGCGCAGGAGCGCTTCTTCGAAATGGACCTGCTGCGCCGCGCCGCCGCCGGCGAACTGTCCGAGCTGGTCGGCCCGCACGCGCTGGGCGTGGACAAGGCGCGGCGTGCGCATCGCCTGCGCGCCCGCAGCAGCGCGCAGCTGGCCGCCTTCGCCGGCACGCACGCGGCGACGCTGCAGGCCTACAGCGCCGGCGTCAACCAGGGCCTGCACGCGCTGCGGGTGCGGCCGTGGCCGTATCTGCTGCTGTTCGCCACGCCGCGCGACTGGCAGCCGGTGGATTCGGCGCTGGCCGGCCAGGCGATGTACTTCGACCTGCAGGGCCAGCAGCTCGAGCGCAAGCTGGCGCTGTACCGCCTGCAGCAGCGCTTGCCGGCGCCGCTGTACGCGCTGCTGCGCCACGAGGGCAGCAGTTGGGACGCGGCCCTGGACGGCAGCGTGCGCGGCGACGCGGCGCTGCCCGCTGCCGCCCAGGTCGATCTGCGGCGCCTGGCGGACGCGCCCGCGCGCGCCGCTGCGGACGCGGTGGCCACTACCGCGCCCGGCAGCAACAACTGGGCCATCGCCGGCAGCCGCACCGCCGACGGCCGCGCCATCGTCGCCAACGACATGCACCTGGCGCTGCGCGCGCCCAGCCTGTGGTTCCGGGTGCGCCTGCGCTATGCCAATGCGCAGGCCCCCGGCGGCCGCGTGGACGTGTCCGGCTTCTCGCTGCCGGGCCTGCCGGCGGTGATCGTCGGCAGCAACGGTCACATCGCCTGGGGCTTCACCAACAGCTATGCCGATACCGCCGACTGGTACCGGCTCACGCCCTGCGCGGCGACGCCGCAGCCCGGCTGCACGCCGGTGAGCGTGCACCGCGAACGGATCCGGGTCTCTGGCGCCGCCGACACCGTGCTGCAGGTGGAGGACACCGCCTACGGCCCGATCCTGCAGCACGAGGCGGACGGCAGCGCGCTGGCGCTGCGCTGGGCCGCGCAGTTGCCGGGCGCGCTGAACCTGGGCCTGGCCGACTTCGCCCGCACCGACACGCTGGGCAGCGCCTTCGCCCGCGCGCAAGACATCGCCACGCCGGCGCAGAACCTGGTGTTGGCCGACCGCGACGGCCACATCGGCTGGCGCGTGCTCGGCCCGCTGCCGCTGCGCGGCCCGCATTGCGCGGCCGACGCGGTGATGCACGACGTGCGCGCGACGGTGCCGGCGGATGTCCGCTGCGCGCCGTGGCCGCTGTCCACCACCCGATCGCCGCAGCGCATCGATCCTGCCGACGGGCAACTGTGGACCGCCAACGCCCGCGTGGTCGGCGGCGCAGAGCTGGCGCCGATCGGCGACGGCGGCTACGCGCTGGGTGCGCGCGCGCGGCAGATCCGCGACGACCTGCGCCTGCACCCGCGCTTGAACGAACAGCAGTTGCTGGCGATCCAGCTCGATGACCGCGCGCTGTTCCTGCAGCGCTGGTGGGCGCTGCTGCAGCAACGCGACGCCGGCGCGGCCACGCCAGCGCTGCACGCGGTGGCGCAGGCAGCCGCGCATTGGGAAGGCCGCGCCAGCACCGGCTCGGTGAGCTACACCCTGGTGCGGGCGTGGCGTCTGGCGGTGCTGACCCGGATCCGCGACGGACTGATCGCACCGGCCCGCGCCGGATCCGGCGACGACACCGCGCCACCGCCGCTGCCGCAACTGGAAGGCGTGGCCTGGCCGCTGCTGCAGCAACAGCCGCTGCACCTGTTGCCGCGTCGCTACGGCAGCTGGCAGGCGCTGCTGGAAGACGCCGCCGCCGAGGTGCGCACACGACTGCAGGCCGATGGCCCGCTGGACACACGCCGCTGGGGCCTGGAAAACCGCGCGGCGATCTGCCATCCGCTGGCGCAGGGCCTGCCGGGGCCGCTGCGCGGCTGGCTGTGCATGCCGGCCACGCCGCTGCCCGGCGACGACGACATGCCGCGGGTGCAGCGCCCGGCCTTCGGCGCCTCCGAACGCATGGTGGTGGCGCCGGGCCACGAGGCCGACGGCATCGTGCACATGCCCGGCGGCCAGAGCGGCCACCCGCTGTCGCCGTTCTGGGGCGCCGGTCACGCCGACTGGGTGCAGGGGCGCGCCACAAAGTTCCTGCCCGGCCCGACCCGGTACACGCTGACATTAAGGCCGCCCGCACCACAATGACCTGGTCCCGGTCCCGTGCCGGCGCCTGTCTCCATGCTGCGCCGGCCGGCTCCGCCTCCCCCTCCCCCACAGCCGAGTCCGCCTACCGATGAAGCGCCCTCCCCTGCTCACCCTGTTGCTGCCGCTCGCCGCGGCCGTGTCGTTCTCCGCCTGTGCCACGCCGGCCGCCAACGCACCCGCTGCCGCTTCCGACTGCAGCGTACGCGCCGAACCCGGCGACGATCTGCAGGCCGCGATCGACCGTGTCCCCAACGACGGCAAGCCCGCCACCGTGTGCCTGAGCGCCGGCGAATTCCAGGTCGGCAAGCTGCTGTCGATCCAGCGCGACGGCCTGCGCCTGCGCGGCCAGGGCGACAGCACGGTGCTGCGCATGCGCGACCACGTGCAGCAACCCACCATCGTCATCGGCGACTACCAGAACGAGCGCCCGATACGGCCGATCCGCGACGTGCGCGTGGAGCAGTTGCAGATCATCGGCGGCACCATCGACAAGGAGTTCATGCCCGAGCGTCCGTACCTGAGCAACAGCCTGGTGGTGGTGCGCAACGGCCAGAACATCCAGCTGACCCACCTGCGGGTGAGCAAGTGCCGCAGCGCCTGCCTGCTCAGCGAATTCGACAGCCGCGACCTGCTGATCGCGCACAACGACGTCTCCGGCGCGATCTGGGACGGGGTGTCGTTCAACCGCACCGCCAAGGTCAAGCTGATCGACAACGTGATCCACGACAACGTCGCCGCCGGCATCACCACCGAGCACCTGGAAGACAGCGAGATCCGCGACAACCGCCTGGAGCGCAACGGCAGCCAGGGCGTGTACCTGGCCGACGCGCGGCGCAACCTGTTCGCCGGCAACCAGTTCATCGACAACAAGGGCGCCGGGATCTACCTGACCTGCTCGATCCGCCAGCGCACGCCGCAGATCCTGTGCTGGGACAACAGCATGAGCCAGGACAACACCTTCGAGAACAACACCTTCCGCGGCAATCCCTACACCTACACCATCGGCGTGGACAGCGCGGCCAACTGCACCGGCAAGGACTTCCGCCCCAACCTGTGGCGCAAGAACAACCAGGCCGATGCCTCGGGCATCGACATCCAGCCCGAACGCTACGGCCACTGCGTGCGCTTCGAGTAAGCGCACGGCACTGCGCGCGTCCGGCCGCCGCGCCATCCCGGACGCGCGGCGATGGACGCCAGGCCAACCCTGCACGGCCCCGCGGCACGCTTCCGCCCCGGGGCGTAGCGATGCATCCGGGTCCTGCGCGCGGCGCCGCCGACCACCCGCCCCCCTGTCGGACGCGCTAAAGCTCCACCTGCGGCGGCCGCTAATCGGTGACGACGCCCCAGCGTCCGACGGATATCGCGCTGGGCCACCGCACCGGCCGTGCCACGCAGACGCTGCAGCGCTCCAAGGGAACGCAGATGACCTACCAAAACCACATCCGCCGCGTGCTTCGCCGGCCGATCCTGGCGCTGCAAGGCCTGGTGATGCTGGCGTGGCCATTATCGTTGCTGTGCAACCCGTGGCTGCAAGCGCCATTGGACCTGCGCTACGCGCTTGTCTTCGCCGCCCTGCTCGGCACCAGCGCGATCATGAGCCTGACCAAGCGCTTCTGGCAGTGGCGGCTGTTCGGCTTCCTGTTCATGCTCGCAACCTGCGCAGCGCTCCGGCTCGAGTTGCACGACATGGGCGCCGCCAGTCTGGACTGGACGCTGCCGGTCGCGGTGACCCTGTGCCTTGGACAGAGCATCGTGTTCAGCTACTCCCGCGACTATCTGCTGGCAATGGCCGCCACCTGGACGATCCTGCTCGGCTGGCAGGACGCACTGGTGACCTCGTCCGCCGACCTGCCACTGCTGGTCATCCTGGTGGCGGCGGTGACCATGATCGGCTTCACCCTCAACCGTACCTTCGTCACCGCCATGCGCACCACGCATGCGCTCAAGGAAGGTTACCGGCGTCTTGCCGAGACCGATGCGCTGACCGGCATTCCCAACCGGCGCGCGCTGATGGCCG
Organism: Xanthomonas sacchari; assembly: GCF_024266585.1. NCBI lineage: Bacteria > Pseudomonadati > Pseudomonadota > Gammaproteobacteria > Lysobacterales > Lysobacteraceae > Xanthomonas > Xanthomonas sacchari. Next base: position 2,023,862 of record NZ_CP100647.1, on the reverse strand, counting down.
ACCTGCAGACCGCGGCGAGCACGCCGCAACTGCTGCAGTTCGCCATGCTGGACATCGATGACTTCAAGCAGATCAACGACCGGCATGGCCATCATGTCGGCGATGCGGTGCTGCAGGCGCTGGCGACGGAACTGCTGCGGCTGGATCCGCGCTGCCGTGTCGGCCGCCTCGGCGGCGAGGAATTCGGCCTGCTGTTCGAAGGCCTGTCGCAGGCCAAGGCCAACGAACTGCTGCAGCGGCTGCTGCAGCGGGTCCGCGGTTTGGAGGTGGTCGGCGTGCGCTTCGCATTCAGTGCCGGCCTGGCGTCGCTGCCGCCAGGTGGCGAGGTGTCCGACCTGCTCGCGCGCGCCGACCGCGCGCTGTACGCGGCCAAGGGCAGCGGCAAGAGCGCGATCCGGCTCGACACGGCGCCCGCCACCGCACCGGCACCCGCCGCCGGCGATGCCGCGATCCCGTCGACGAGCGCGGGATGAGCCGTGCGGGCCGCTACAGCAGACGCAGACCCAGCCCGCTCATCAGCACCGCACTGAACCGGTCCAGCGACCGCCGCGCGCGCATCCACAAGCGCCGCGCGCCGGGTGGACAGCACCCCGGCCACCAGCGCGAATCAGGCCGCGCGCGAACCCCCGGCGGCCAGCCGCGCCACCGGCTAGAAGCTCGCGCCGGGACTGATCTCCCCAGCGTCAGCATCCCGGCGATCGCCAGCAGGCTGGCGCCGGTCATGCCAACGCTTGCGCGTGCACCCCGGCCACCGCGCGGCCGGAGGGATCGGCCATCGCCGCGAAGCTGGCGTCCCAGGCGATCGCCGCCGGCGAGGAGCAGGCGATCGACTTGCCGCCGGGCACGGTCTCGGCCGCAGCCGGGGTCGGGAACGCGCGCTCGAACAGGCTGCGGTAGTAATAGGCTTCCTTGGTCTGCGGCGGGTTCACCGGGAAGCGCTTGTCGGCCGCGGCCAGTTCGCGGTCGCTGACCTGCGCTTCGGCATGCGCCTTCAGTCCGTCGATCCAGCCGTAGCCGACGCCATCGCTGAACTGCTCCTTCTGCCGCCACAGGATCGACTCGGGCAGGTAGCCCTCGAAGGCTTCGCGCAGCACCGCCTTCTCGATGCGCTTGCTGCCGTCGGCGCGGGTGCCGGCCATCTTGTACTGGGCGTCCATGCGCATGGCCACGTCCAGGAACTCCACGTCCAGGAACGGTACGCGCGGCTCCACGCCCCAGGCCATCATCGACTTGTTGGCGCGCAGGCAATCGTAGTTGTAGAGGGCGTCGAGCTTGCGGATCAGCTCCTCGTGGAATTCGCGCGCGTTCGGCGCCTTGTGGAAGTACAGGTAGCCGCCGAAGATCTCGTCGCTGCCTTCGCCGGACAGCACCATCTTCACCCCCATCGCCTTGATCCGCCGCGCCAGCAGGAACATCGGCGTGGAGGCGCGGATGGTGGTGACGTCGTAGGTCTCGATGTGCCGAATCACCTCCGGCAGCGCGTCCAGGCCTTCCTCGAAGGTGTATTCGAAACCGTGGTGCACGGTGCCCAGCGCCTCGGCCGCGATCGCCGCGGCGGCCAGGTCCGGCGAGCCCTTCAGGCCGATCGCGAACGAGTGCAGGCGCGGCCACCAGGCCTCGGCCTCGTCGTTCTCCTCGATGCGCTTGCGCGCGAAGCGCGCCGCCACCGCCGCCACCAGCGACGAATCCAGCCCGCCGGAGAGCAGCACGCCGTACGGCACGTCGGTCATCAGTTGGCGATGCACGGCGCGCTCGAAGGCCTCGCGCAGTTCCTGCTTGCTCACCTCCACGCCCTGCACCGCCGCGTAGTCGCGCCATGGCTTGCGGTAGTACTGCACGAGCTCGCCGCTGGCGCTGTCGTAGTAATGGCCGGGCGGGAACTGGGCGACGTCGGCGCAGCTGTCGGCCAGCGATTTCATCTCCGAGGCCACGCGCAGCCGGCCCTGCGTGTCATGGCCCCAGTACAGCGGGCACACGCCCATCGGATCGCGCGCGATCAGCACGCGGCCGGCGGCCTTGTCCCACAGCGCGAAGGCGAAGATGCCGTTGAGCCGGTTCAGCAGCGCGTCCGGCGTGGTTTCGCGGTACAGCGCGTTGATCACCTCGCAGTCCGAGCCGGTCTGGAAGGCGTAGGGCTGGGCGAGTTGCTTCTTCAGTTCGCGGTGGTTGTAGATCTCGCCGTTGACCGCCAGCGCCAGTTGCCCATCGTCCGACAGCAGCGGCTGCGAACCGCCGGCCGGATCGACGATGGCCAGGCGCTCGTGCACCAGGATCGCGCCGTCGTCGACATACACGCCGCTCCAGTCCGGGCCGCGGTGGCGCTGCCGCTGCGAGCAGTCCAGCGCCTGCCGTCGCAGGGCCTGCAGGTCGTCGCCCGGTTGCAGGCCGAAGATGCCGAAGATCGAACACATGGGAAAGCTCCTGATCGTGGGGTGGTGATGGCGAAGGGGCACGCACGCAGACACAAAAAAACCCGCATCGGCCGATGCGGGTTTTCTGGTGGCTGGGCGTGGTGGTTCTGGTAGCGCCTAGTCGCAGACCCGCATCGGCCGCGCACGATTATTCGCCAGCGCATGATTGCGGCCGTTGGCGGTGGTCGAGCGGAGGGCGGACAGCGAGTGCATGGAGCGAACGTAACCCGGCGCGCGGGCCGGCGCAACTGTTACCGCAGCAACCGTTCGATCAGGCGCAGGTACAGGTCCGGCAGCGCCTCCAGGTCGGCCACGCGCACATGTTCGTCGACCTGGTGGATGCTGGCGTTGACCGGGCCGACCTCGATGCATTGCGCGCCCAGCGGGGCGATGAAACGCGCATCGGAGGTGCCGCCGCCGGTGCTCTCCTCCGGCGGCGCACCGGCGACCTCGCCCAGCACCTCGCGCGCCACCCGCCGCAGCGTGCCTTCCGGGGTGTAGAACGGCTCGCCGCTGCGGTGCCAGCGCAGCTCGTAGTCCAGGCCATGACGATCGAACAGCGCGGCGATCTCCGCCTCCAGCCGCGGCGCATCCCAGTGCGGGGTGTAGCGCAGGTTGAAGGCGACCTGCAGTTCGCCGGGGATCACGTTGTTGGCGCCGGTGCCGGCGTGCACGTTGGAGATCTGCAGGCTGGTCGGCGGGAAGCTTTCGTAACCGTCGTCCCAGTGCCGCGCGACCAGCTCGGCCAGCGCCGGCGCGGCCAGGTGGATCGGGTTGCGCGCCTTGTGCGGATAGGCCACATGGCCCTGCACGCCGCGCACGCGCAGCGCGCCGGAAAGGCTGCCGCGACGGCCGACCCGCAGCAGGTCGCCGAGCCGTTCGGTGGACGACGGTTCGCCGGTGAGGCACCAGTCGATGCGCTCGCCGCGCTCGGCGAACATGCGCGCCACGTGGCGCACGCCATCGATCGCATCGCCCTCCTCGTCGCTGGTCAGCAACACCGCCAGCGTGCCAGGGTGCTGCGGATGCGCCGCCACGAACCGCTCGGCGGCGACCACGAAGGCGGCCACGCTGCCCTTCATGTCGGCCGCGCCGCGCCCGTACAGCACGCCGTCGCGAACCTGCGGCGCGAACGGATCGCTGGCCCAGGCTTCGCGCGGCCCCGGCGGCACCACGTCGGTATGGCCGAGCAGGGCCAGCACCGGGCCGTCGCCGCCGCGGTGGGTGGCCCAGAGATTGTCGACCTGGCCGCAGCGTAGCCGCTCGATGGCGAAACCGGCGCGCGCCAGCCGCTGCGCGATCAGCTCCTGGCAACCGGCATCGTCGGGGGTGACCGACGGGCGGGCGATCAGGTCGCAGGCGAGTTCAAGGACATCGGACATGCAGGGACACCGTTTGGAAGGCGGAAGACGCAATGCTGCGGACGCTGCGCCGTGGCCTGCAGACCGCGCGAGCGGTCGCCACGTGCACGCTGACGGCGCAGCGGGAACCGCAGTGTACGAGGGCGGGATAGCGATGCCGAGCACCCTGCCTGCCCGCCTGGCCGAGCGCAGGCGGGCCGCGGACCGCGCTCAGCCCGCGCGCGCCGGCCAGCGCATGCACTGCACGCGCACCGCGAACGCCTCGTTGCCTGGCATGCGCCCATGCTGCATGCCGGTTTCGACGAAGCCACAGGCGCGGTAGAACGCCAGCGCCGCGGCATTGCCCTCCAGCAATTCCAGCGTCAGGCCCGCCGGGCTGGCCTCCTGCACCGCGGCCACCAGCGCCTGGCCGACGCCGCGCCGGCGTGCGGACGGATCCACGTACAGCCAGGCCAGTTCCTCGCCATCGTAGGCGACGAAGCCGAGCACCTGTCCCTGCCATTCGGCGACCTGCACGCGGTAATCGAACAGGCCTTCGCGCGCGGCCGCGATCGGCAGCGGCAGGAACGCATCGGCCAGCCCCGCCGCCTGCAGTTCCTCCAGGCGCGCGGCGTCGTGGATGGCGCACAGGCGCGCCCAGTCCTCGGCCCGGTACGGGCGGATGGTCACGCCACCCCGAAGCGCTGCTTGAAGCCGTTGTCGGAAAAGCCCTGGCTGAGCCGGCCGTCGTCGGTCACCACCACCGGCCGCCGGATCAGCTGCGGATACTCGCGCAGCAGCAGCTTCCACTCGGCATCGGAGCCGGGGGTCTTCTTGTTGTCGGGCAGTTGCCGCCAGGTGGTCGAGGACTTGTTGACCAGCGCATCGAAGCCGCCGGCCTGGCCGGCCCAGTCCAGCAGGGTGTCCGGCGTCGGCTTGTGCTCGCGGTAATCGACGAAGGTATAGGCCACGCCGAAGCGGTCCAGCCACTTTGTCGCTTTCTTGCAGGTGTCGCAGTTCTTCAATCCGTACAACGTCGTCATCGAAACCATCCCTTCAAGCGAGGAAGCCCCTCTTCCACCGGCGACCGTAGGGAGTCCCCGTGGGGGAGAGGGGTTGGGGTGAGGGTCGGCACGCCGCGTGGCAGCGTGGCGCGCGTGATCTTACCCGGCGCGCGCGCCGTCGGGTCCCCTGCGCAGCAGGACACCGCGATCGGCCGGACCGCTCCTCATTGCGCCGGCATTTCCTTGAGCTGCGCCGAGTCGATCCGCCAGCGCAACTGCGCGGCCGCGGCGCCGTCCACGCCGTTGACGCGGCGCAGGACGTCGTCGCCGCGGAAGCGTTGCCGCGTGCCGTCGGCCAGCGTCGCCTCCACGGTGACCGGCACGGGCTGGTACACCGAGCCGGCGGCACCTTCGCCGGCGCCCAGCGCGCCGATCGTCACCTGCACCGCGCGGGTCCGGGCGAAGCCGGCCTTGAACGCAGCGTAGGACTGCCCCGGGCGCCCGTCCTCGCCCCACTGCTGCCAGGCCGTGGCGTAGTCGCGCGCATTGATCGCCGCGTAGTAGCGCCGCACCACCGCGGCCGCCGCCTGCGGGCTGTCGGCGGCCGGGCCGCAACCGGCGGCGGCCGCCGCGTCGCGGCCGAGCAGCGCGCAGCTGCGGGCGATCTCGTTGTCGATCATGGCGCAGCTGTTGGCGGCATTGCAGGGCGGATGGGTGGCCGGCGACACCGCGCGGCAGGTGGCCACGCGCGCCGCCGCGGCGTCGGCGCCGATCTCGGCGGCGCAGGACAGCGGCTCGCTTGCCGCGCTCGCATCCGCCGTCGCGGTCGCTGCCTGCGGTGGTGCGGACGCCGCTGGCACCGTCGACGCGGAGGCCGGCGCAGCGGCCGCCGCCGCGTGCGTGTCGGCATCCTTGAGCGCCGCCGGCGCCGGCGCGCCCTCACGGCCGCATCCGGACAGCGCCAACGCTGCCGTCATCCAGAAAGCCCATGTGATCTTTCGCATCGGTGTCTCCTGTCGGCGCAGCGGCAACCCCCGACGACGGTCTGCGCCGGGCATCGTCGGGTCCGATACGCACCGCCGAGGCAGCGCCTGAACCCGTGTGTGGCAGCGTATCCGGCCACCGATGTACGTCGGGTATGCGCCCTGCCACCGGCGCGAGATTGCGAATCTGCGCGGACCAGGCGACCGCCTCGCGCCCGCGCGACCACCACCATGGGCTGTCCTGCCCGCCCGCAGACAAGACGGCGGTACGGGATTCGCAAAAGGCTGCATGCCGGCGACAGACGGAAGCTGCCGCGTGCTTGCCGCTCCGGCCGACCACGACGTCGACGGGGAGCGGCGTGCCAGCGCGAGACCGGGCCTGGCCCGGTCTCGCCATGCTCAGTCGGCCAGCCCGCGCAGCAGATCGTTGACGCTGGTCTTGCTGCGGGTCTTGGCGTCGACCTGCTTGACGATCACCGCGCAGTACAGCGAGTGCGAGCCGTCCTTGGACGGCAACTGCCCGGACACCACCACGCTGTACGGCGGCACGTAGCCGTAGGAGATCTCGCCGGTGGCGCGGTTGTAGATGCGCGTGCTCTGACCCAGAAACACGCCCATGCCGATCACGCTGTGGTGGCCAACCACCACGCCCTCCACCACCTCCGAGCGCGCGCCGATGAAGCAGTGGTCTTCGATGATGGTGGGGCTGGCCTGCAGCGGCTCGAGCACGCCGCCGATGCCGGCGCCGCCGGACAGGTGACAGTGCTTGCCGATCTGCGCGCAGGAACCGACCGTGGCCCAGGTATCGACCATGGTGCCCTCGCCGACGTACGCGCCGATGTTGGTGAAGCTCGGCATCAGCACCACGTCCTTGCCGAAATAGCTGCCGCGACGCGCGACCGCCCCCGGCACCACGCGCACCCCGGCCTTGCGGAACTCGGCCTCGTGGTAGCCGGCGAAGCGCGCTTCCACCTTGTCCCAGAACGGCGCCGGCTGCGCTTCCACCACGGCCATCTCGTTGACCCGGAAGTACAGCAGCACCGCCTTCTTCAGCCACTCGTTGACCTTCCAGCCGCCGTGCCCGTCCGGCTCGGCGACGCGGAACTCGCCGCGCTCCAGGCCATCGATGACGCGGTTGACCACCGGCCGGGTCGATCCCTCGATCTCGTCCAGGGTCAGGGTGGCGCGGCGCTCGAAGGCGCTGTCGATGGTGAACTTCAGTTCGTCGGCGCTGGGCACGGCAACCGGCTTGGCGCGCGGCGGCTTCGGCGCGGGCTTGGCGGCCGGCTTGGCCGCCGCGGTCGGCGCCGCGCGCTTGGCGGCGGCGGGCTTGGCCGGCGTCTTGGTGGCGGTCTTCTTGGCGGCGGGCTTCTTGGTGGCCATCAGCGGGGGTCTCCAGGCGGGGAATCGGGGTCCAGGCAGGCCTGCAGCGCGGCCTGCAGCGCCTGGCGGGCGGCGTCGGGCAACGGCAGGTTGTGCTCGTCGGTGATGTGGAACTGGTCCTCGGCGCGCTCGCCGAAGGTGGCGATGCGCGCATCGTGCACGCGCAAATGCTGCCGGCGCAGCACCTGGGCCACGTCCGACAGCAGCCCGGGGCGGTCCGGCGCGACCAGGCTGAGCCGGGTCCGGCGGCCATCGAGGCTTTCGCGGAACTCGATGCGCGGGGCGAAGCGGAAATGCCGCAACTGCCGCGGCACCACCCGCCGCGCCGGACGCAGCCGCGCCAGGTCGCCGGCCAGCGCCTCGCGCAGCGCCGCCTGCAGTTGCGCCAGGTCGCCGCTGGCGAAGGCATCGGCGGGCATGACCTCGAAGGTGTCGAAGATCGCCTCGTGCGGCGCATCGAGCACGCGTGCGCGGTGGATGCCGTAGCCGAGCCGGTCCAGGGTCATCACGATCGCGGCGAACAGGCCGTCGCGGTCCGGCGAGTACACGAACACTTCCAGCGCCGCATCGTCGGGGGTGACCGGGCGCACCTTGACCAGGGTGCCGCCCAGTTCCACCTCCATCAGCGACGTCGCCTGCCAGGCCAGTTGCTCGGGGCGGAAGCGCAGGAAGCTCTCGTCCGGCATGCCGGCGAACTGGCGGTCGATGGTGACGTCGTCGTGGCCCTGGATGCGCATCAGCGCGCGGGTGGCCTCGCGCGCCTCCTGCAGGCGCTCGGCCACCGGCAGCGGATGCTCCAGGCCTTCGCGCAGGGCGCGCCGCGCGGCGAAATACAGGTCGGCCAGCAGCCGGTCCTTCCACGCGTTCCACAGCTTGGGGCTGGTGCCGGCGATGTCGGCGCAGGTCAGCAGATACAGGTAATCCAGGCGCTCGCGGTCGCCGGCCAGGCTGGCGAAGCGGTGGATCACCTCCGGATCGGCGATGTCCTGCTTCTGCGCGGTCACCGACATGCGCAGGTGCTGCTCGACCAGCCAGGCGACCAGGTCGGTATCGGCGGCGCTGAGCGCATGCGCGGCGCAGAACGCGCGCGCATCCACCGCCCCCAGCTCTGAATGGTCGCCGCCGCGGCCCTTGGCGATGTCGTGGAACAGGCCGGCCAGCAGCAGCAGTTCCGGCTTGCGCAGCCGCGGCCAGACTTCATGGGCGATGGAGAAGCGCTCGTCGGCGCGCGCCTTGGCGAACACCGCCATGTTCTTCAGCACCATCAGCGTGTGCTGGTCGACCGTGTACACATGGAACAGGTCGAACTGCATGCGCCCGGACACCTGCGCGAACGCCGGGATCCACTGCCCGAGCACGCCCAGCCGCGCCATCCGGGTCAACGTCTGCACCGCGCGCGGGCCGCGCAGCAGGCCCAGGAAGCGCTCGCGCGCGGTGGCGCTGGCGCTGGCGTAGTCCGGCAGCTGCGGCAGCGCCTCGGCCAGCGCGCGCGCAGTCAGCGAGTGCAGGCCGCGGATCTCGCCGTGCGCGGCCCAGGTGGCGAACAGCGCGAACACCTGCACCGGGTCGGCCTGCGGCCAGCGCTCGGCGTCGGCGGCCAGGTAGCCGCGGCGCAGCGAGAAGCCGCCATCCAGCGGCTGTGGCTGCGCCTCGCCGTCGAACTGTTCCTCGAAGCGCTGCAGCAGGCGGTCGCTGAGTCGGCGCACGATCGCCGCGCTGCGGTAGAAGCGCTGCATCATCTTCTCGACCCCGAGGCTCTCGGGGTCGTCGGAGAAGCCCAGGCGCTGCGCCAGGGTCTTCTGGTAGTCGAAGCGCAGCCGCTCTTCCGGGCGATTGGCGACCAGGTGCAGCCCGTAGCGCAAGCGCGCCAGTTCGCGGCGCTCGCGGCGCAGCGCGGCGGCCTCGTCGCCGCCGACGTGGCCCAGCCCGATCAGCGGCTCCAGATCGCGCACGCCGAATGCGCGCAGCGCCATCCAGCCCAGCGTGTGCAGGTCGCGCAAACCGCCGGGGCCGTCCTTGATGTCCGGCTCCAGGTTGTCGGCGGTGTCGCCGAAGCGCTGGTGGCGGGCCTGCAGTTCCTCGCGCTTGGCCATGAAGAATGCGCGCGGCGGCCACACCCGCTGCGGCGCGATGGCCGCCGCCAGCGCCGCCTTGGCGGCGGCGTCGGCCTGCAGCGGGCGCGCCTCGATCAGCGCGGTCAGCACGGTCTGGTCGGCGCAGGCGGCGGTGCACTGCGCGGCCGAGCGCACCGCGTGGCTGACCGGCACGCCGGCATCCCACAGCAGCGGGAACAGCCGCGCCAGCGCCGGTTCGTGCGCGGGATCGAGTTCGCCGAACACCAGCAGGTCGATGTCCGAACGCGGGAACAATTCGCCGCGGCCATAGCCGCCGACCGCGAACAGGGCCAACCCGGCCTCGCGCGGCACGCAACGGCTCCAGGCGTGGCGGATCAGTTGGTCCAGCGCGCGCGCGCGCAGCGCCAGCAGGCGGTCGATGTCGTCGCCCTGGTCGAAGCGCTTGCTCAGCCGCGCATCGGTCTGCGCCAGCAGTTGCCGGACCGCCGCCGCCCAGCCGGCGTCGTCGACGCCGGCGTCGGGCATGCCGGCATCGGCACCGGCCGGCAGCAGGCTCACGGTTCGCCGAGGCCGCCGGGCGACAGGGTCAGCACCTCCACCCCATCGTCGGTGACGGCGACCATGTGCTCCCATTGCGCCGAGAGCTTGCGGTCCTTGGTCACCACGGTCCAGCCGTCCGGCAGGACCCGGGTGTAGCGCGTGCCCTCGTTGATCATGGGCTCGATGGTGAATGTCATGCCCGGCTGCAGCACCAGGCCATCGCCCGGCCGGCCGTAGTGCAGCACCTGCGGTTCGTCGTGGTAGACCTTGCCGATGCCATGGCCGCAGTACTCGCGCACCACGCTGAAGCGCTCGCTCTCGGCGTACTGCTGGATCGCATGGCCGACGTCGCCGAGCGTGGCGCCGGGCTTCACCGCACGGATGCCGCGCCACATCGCCTCGTAGGTGGCCTCGATCAGGCGCCGCGCCATCACCGAGGGGGTGCCCACGCAGTACATGCGGCTGGTGTCGCCATGCCAGCCGTCCTTGATCACGGTCACGTCGATGTTGACGATGTCGCCGTCCTTCAGGACCTTGCTGTCGCTGGGAATGCCGTGGCAGATGACGTTGTTCACCGACGTGCACACGGTCTTCGGATAGCCGCGGTAGCCGACGTTGGCCGGCACCGCCTGCTGCACCTTGACGATGTGGTCGTGGCAGATGCGGTCCAGCTCGGCGGTGGTGACGCCGGGCTTCACGTACGGGCCGATCAGGTCCAGTACCTCGGCGGCCAGGCGGCCGGCCACGCGCATCTTCTCGATGTCCTGCGGAGTTTTCAGATTGACGGTCATAGCCGTCATTATCGCTCATCCCGGCGCTGGCTGAACGCGCCGGGCGCGTTGGCGGCTTTTTGGCGCGTCGGCCAGGCCGTCGCCACCTTCATCGCACTGAACGTGGCGTCCTGCGGTCGCCGTCTCATGTGAAAACTGGATGACGATCCATAAAAGTGTGAATTGGCTAGCATTTTGCATTGGCAGTGGCACCGGCGGTCGTCCGCCATTTCCGAAGAAACCCTGCCATGTACCTCTTCCACCGCGTTCTCGCCTTCCTCGTGCTGTTCGCCGCCGGGACCGGCCTGGCCTGGGCCCAGTCCGACTCGCGCACCTTCAACGTCAAGATCCAGATCACCAGCGTCTGCGACATCCAGACCGCGCCCACCGACGTCGATTTCGGCAGCGTCAATTCCAACCAGAGCGCGATCAACAGCACCGGCACCTTGAACGTGCGCTGCACCTCCGGCACCCCGTACAACATCGCGCTCAACGCCGGCTCCGGTTCCGGCGCCACGGTGACCACGCGCACCATGGGCAGCGCCGACGCCGGCAATACCGCGCGCGTGCCCTACGCGCTGTACCGCAATGCCGCGCGCACCCAGAACTGGGGCTCGACCATCGGCACCGACACCCAGGCCGGCACCGGCAATGGTGCAGTGCAGCCGATCACCGTCTACGGCCAGGTCGCCAGCACCAACTACCCTGCGGGTTCGTACAGCGACGTGGTCACCGCCACCGTCACCTGGTAACCGGAGCCGCTTGCATGTGTCCGCGCCCGCATTCCTTCCTGCGCCTGCCGGCGATTGCCGCACTGTGGCTGGCGGCAGCCGGCGCCGCCCTGGGCGCTAGCCTGCAGGTGGCGCCGACCTCGGTGTCGCTGCGCGCCGAGGAGACCGCCCAAGGCCTCTGGCTCAGCAACAGCGGCGACGTGCCGCTGCGTGCGCAGGTGCGCGCGTTCCGCTGGCAGCAGCGCGATGGCGAGGATGTGCTCGACCCCAGCGACCGCATCGCGCTCAGCCCGCCGATGCTGGAGCTGGCGCCGCACGCGCGGCAACTGGTGCGAGTGATCCGCCTGAACGCCGCGCCCGGCGCAGGCGAGGACGCCTATCGCATCCTGGTCGACGAACTGCCCAGCCAGGACGCCGGCGGCAACGCCAGCGCCGGGCTGCAGTTCGTGCTGCGCTACTCGGTGCCGGTGTTCCTGCAGCCGGCCGTGGCCACCGCACCGGCGCTGCGCGCGCGGCGCGTCCACGACGGATCCGGCGCGGCGCTGGAAGTGCGCAACCAGGGCAACGGCCACGCGCAACTGGTGGACCTGCACTTCGTCGCCGGCGACGGCCGCCGCCGCGCCATCGCCGAGGGCCTGGCCGGCTACGTGCTGCCGGGCCAGCGCAAGCGCTGGCCGCTGCCGGCGGAACTGGCGCAAACCCCTGGCACGTTCGAGGCAAGGATCAATGGCGAGCCGCGTGCGCAGTCGCTGGTCGTGGACACCGCGGCGCCTTGAACTGCTGCTGGCACTGTGGGCCGGCCCCGCCGCGCTCGCCATCGCCCAGCCGCAGGCCCCGACCCAGCCGCAGGCGGCTGCACCGGCGCAGGAGACCCTGTACCTGGAGGTCACCGTGAACCAGACCCGGCAGCCCGGCCTGTTCCAATTCGAGCGCGCTGGCGAGCAACTGCGCGCCAGCGCCGCGACCCTGCGCCAGCTCGGTCTGCGCGTGGACGGCGGCGACGCCACTGCGGCGATCGCCCTGAGCGACCTGGACGGCGTGCGCTTGCGCTACGACGCCAGCCTGCAGCAGTTGACCATCGACGCACCGGTGGCGCTGCTCGACGTCGCCACCACCCGCATCGACGCCCGCGGCGATGAACCGTCGCTGCCGGCGACCAGTTCCCCCGGCGCCCTGCTCGACTACGACCTGTACGCCAGCCGCCAGGGCGGCGCCAGCAATCTCACCGCCAGCGGCGAACTGCGCGTGTTCGGCCTGGGCGACGGCCTGCTGCGGCAGTCCTTCGTCGGCCGGCTGTACCGCGAACCGCAGCGCGACTGGCGCGCCCAGGCGATCCGCCTGGACACGCAATGGCAATGGTCGCTGCCCGAGCGCATGACCAGCGTGGTGCTGGGCGATACCTTCAGCAGCGGCACCAGTTGGAGCCGCACCCTGCGCCTGGGCGGAGTCCGGGTGGGCAGCGACTTCGGGCTGCAGCCGTACCGCGCGCTCGCCCCGCTGCCGGAATTCCTCGGCGAGGTGGCGGTGCCGTCCAGCGTGGACCTGTACGTCAACGGCATCCGCCAGTACGGCGCGCAGCTGCCGGCCGGGCCGTTCCAGCTGTCCGCCGCACCGGGCGTGGACGGCGCCGGCAACGCCCAGGTGGTGATCACCGACGCGTACGGCCGGACGCGTTCGCTGGCCTTTCCGTTCTATGCGACCCAGGATCTGCTGGCCAGCGGCCTGACCGACTGGTCGCTGGCGCTGGGCCGGGTCCGCGAGGACTATGGCGTCGCCGACTTCGCCTATGCCGGGGATACCGTCGGCAGCGCCAGCTGGCGGCGCGGCGTCAGCCCGCGCTTCACCGCCGAGGCGCATGCCGAGGCCGGCGCCGGCGTCCGCAACGCCGGTGCCGGCGGGCAGTGGCTGCTGCCGCGCGCCGGCGTGTTCGGCGCTTCGCTGGCGCACGGCAGCGCGGCCGGCCGGCAAGGCCTGCAGTACGCGCTCAGCTACCGCTGGAACAACGGCCGCTTCAACCTGGCGATGGATACCCAGCGCGCGCAATCCGGCTACCGCGACGTGGCCGCGCGCTACGGCGCCGCGCCGCCGCGGATCAGCGAGCGCGCCCTGTTCGGCAGCACCTGGGACGGCGTCGGCAACATCGCCTTGAGCTATGTGCGCCTGGCCTACCCCGACAGCGGCGAGCAGCGCTACGCCGGCCTGTTCTGGACCCGCACCCTGCCGCGGCAGTCGTCGTTGAACCTGAGCATCAACCAGAACCTGGACCAGGCCCGCGACCGCAGCGTGTACCTGGGCTGGTCGATCGCGCTGGACGGCCGCCGCCAGGCCGGCGTCGCCGTGCAGCGCATCGGCACGCGCACCGGCGCGACGGCCGACCTCAGCCAAGCGGCCGCCGCCGACGGCGGCAGCGGCTGGCGGCTGCAGGCGCGCGGCGGCCAGGACGGCGGCGGCGGCCTGGCCGAAGCCAGCTGGCGCGGCGCCAGCGCCCGCTACGCCGGCGGCATCGCCAGCGCCGGCGGCCAACGCTACGGCTATGCCGAAGCCTCGGGCGGCCTGGCCTGGATCGGCGGCGGCTGGTTCCGTGGCCGCGACCTCGACCAGGCCTTCGCCCTGGTCTCCACCGGCGGCATCGCCGACGTGCCGGTGCTGCTGGAGAACCGGCCGATCGGCCGCACCGATGCGCGCGGCTTCCTGCTGGTCACGCCGCTGCTGGCCTGGCAGCACAACCGCCTGTCGATCGATCCGATGCACCTGCCGCCGGAGCTGCGGCCGGAGCAGGTCGACCAGATCGTGGTGCCGCGCGACCGCGCCGGCGTGGTGGTGGCGTTCCCGATCCGCCGCAGCGACGGCGTGCTGGTGCGACTGCACGATGCCGCCGACGCGCCGCTGCCGGTCGGCAGCCGGGTGCATGGAGCGGGCGTCGACACGGTGGTCGGCTACGATGGCCAGGCCTATGTGGAAGGGCTTCAGCCCGGCCGCAACGACCTGGAGGTGGAGATGCAAGGGCGCCGTTGCCGGTTCCGGATCGAGCGCCCGGCACAGGCGCCGCCGACCCGGCTAGGCCCGCTGCGCTGCGCGCCGGAGACGGCGCCATGAGCGCGCGCGCCTGGCCGATGGCGCTGACGGCGCTGCTCCTGGCGGCCGCGGCGCTGCTGCCGCAGCGCGCCGCGGCCACCACCACCTGCGCCGCGCAGGCTACGGCGGTGAGCTTCGGCACCCTTTCCGACACCGCCGCCACCGACGCCACCGCGCAGATCGTGGTGACCTGCCAGACCGGCGCGATCAGCGTACTGGGCACGATCTACGTGCGCATGTGCCTGAACATCGGCGAGGGCCTGCAGGGCGGCGGCTTCGGCATCACCCCGCGGCGCATGCTCAACCCGCTCAACGACAGCCTCGGCTTCCAGCTCTACCGCGACAGCGCGCGCAGCCTGATCTGGGGCAGCGCCCTGAGCGGCTCCACGCCGCTGCAGGTAGATCTGACCTACTCGTCGCTGCTGACCGGCGGCAGCGGCACCGCCACCTACACCGTCTATGCGCGGGTGCCGTTGCAGAGCGGCATCGCCACCGGGCTGTACCAGAACAGCTTCAGCGGCGTGTCCACCAACCTGCAGTACCGCTACGACGAGCCGCTGGTGGGCAACCCCGCGGCGGTACCCGCCTCCTGCACCACCGGCGGCAAGGGCGGCGGGACCTCGGTGCAGTTCCCGTTCGTGGTCAGCGCCAGCGCCGCGCCGACCTGCACCATCGCCAGCATCGCCGACCTGGATTTCGGCACCCAGTCGGGCCTGATCGACAAGGCGCTGAACTACACCACCGTGCTCAGCATGAACTGCCGCTACCGCACCGCCTGGCAGGTGAGCCTGGACAACGGCCAGAACGCCAGCGGCAACGTGCGCCGCATGCGCAGCGCCAGCGGCCAGTACCTGACCTACGAGCTGTACCGCGACGCCGCGCGTACCCAGCGCTGGGGCAGCACCCTGAACAGCGATACCCAGACCGGCACCGGGACCGGCAGCGCACAGTCGCTGACCCTGTACGGTCAGGTCCCGGCCCGGCAGACGCCTGCACCGGGCAGCTACAGCGACGTGGTCAAGGTCACCGTCACCTACTGAGGTCTGAACGGCGCCGTCGCGCCGATCAAGTTGCCGCGGCGCGGGCCGCTATCTGCGGTGTCCGCCTCGGAGTCCCGCTTGATGACCGTGCCGTTCCTGCGACCGCTGCTGCTGGCGAGCCTGTGCGTGGCCGGCGTCGACGCGGCGGCGCAGCCGGGCGTCGGCAACGGCGGCGCCATGCTGCGGATCGGCATCCGCATCGAACGCAGTTGCGAGGTCGGCGTCCCGGCCCGCGCGCAGCCCGGGGGGCTGCCGACGGTCGCCTGCAACCGCCCGCTCACCTACCAGGTCAGCGTCGACGGCACGCCCGCGCCCGACGCCGGCACCGCATTGGCGTTGAGCCTGCCCGCGGCCGCCGCCACGCCCCGCGCGCCGGCGCGCTACGCCACGGTCGCGTTCTAGTGGGCCGCGCCCGCGGCATGCGCAGGCGCCTGCTGCCGACGCTGCTGCTGGCGCTGGCCGGCAGCGCCGCCGCGGCCGGGGTGCGGATCAGCCCGACCCTGGTGCAACTGGCGCCCGGCGAAACCAGCACCGAGATCTGGCTGAGCAACACCCAGGATCGCCCCTGGCAGGCGCAGGTCCAGGTGTACCGCTGGCAGCAGACCGACGGAATGGAAGTACTGGAGAGCACCGACGAGGTCCGGCCCAGCCCGCAATCGATCGCCATCCCCGCACAGGGGCGGCAACTGCTGCGGCTGGTGCGCCTGGCTCCCGCCGCCGCCACCGAGCGCGCCTACCGCCTGGTGCTGGAGGAACGCGCCACCCCGCCCGACCCGGCCGCGCCCATGCCCGCCGCGCAAGCCGCGCCCCTGCTGCTGCGCTATTCCACGCCGGTGTTCCTGCCCCCCAACGACCCCGCGGCCGCGCCGCGCCTCAGCGCCCACCTGCTCGCCGGCGCGCATGGGCCGGAACTGGTGGTGCACAACCGCGGCAGCGTCCACGCCCGGCTCAGCGACCTGAGCTTCATCGGCGCCGACGGCCGCACCCTGCCCCTGTTCCCCAGCCTCGCCGGCTACGTCCTGGCCGGCGCCTACAAGCGCTGGCCGCTGCCGCCCGGCGCGGCCGCGCCGGGCGGCCGCTTCGCGGCCAGGCTCGACGACCAGGCCCCGCTGCAGCCGCTACCGACCGAGTGAACCGCCCGGCGCATTGCGCCACCGACCTCCGCCAGGTATAGTGCGCGGCTTCGTCGTGCCTGTCATCGGCCGATGGACCGTCCACGCCGGACGCACCGGCGAATTCACACCTGCCGCCATCGCCCGTGCCGGGGTGCTCCGCAAGGAGTTCGGCCACGGAGGCGGCAGGGAGGCCCAACCCCGGAATCGTCGTGCGGACCCGCAAGGCCGCACCGTCATGCGCGCGCTTCACCCATTCCTGCCCGCGCACGGCCGGTTCCCCATCAGGAGTCACTGCAATGCCCCAGGTCACCATGCGTCAGATGCTGGAAGCCGGCGTCCACTTCGGCCACCAGACCCGCTACTGGAACCCCAAGATGGCGCCGTACATCTTCGGCGCGCGCGGCAAGATCCACATCATCAACCTCGAGAAGACGGTTCCGCTGTTCAACGACGCGATGAACTTCATCTCCAGCGTCGCGCAGAAGCGCGGCACCATCCTGTTCCTGGGCACCAAGCGCAGCGCCCGCGACGCGGTGAAGGAAGAAGCCGAGCGTTGCGGCCAGCCGTTCATGACCCAGCGCTGGCTGGGCGGCACGCTGACCAACTTCCGCACCGTCAAGCAGTCGGTGGCGCGCCTGAAGGAGCTGGAAGCGGCCGAGACCGACGGCACCTTCGACAAGCTGGTCAAGCACGAAGTGCTGACCCTGCGCCGCGAGCGCGACAAGCTGGAAGCCTCGCTGGGCGGCATCAAGGAAATGAACCGCCTGCCGGACGCGCTGTTCGTCATCGACATCGGCCATGAAGACATCGCCATCAAGGAAGCCAAGAAGCTCGGCATCCCGGTGATCGCGGTGGTCGACACCAACTACAACCCGGACCTGGTCGACTACGCCATCCCGGGCAACGACGACGCCATCCGCGCCGTGCAGCTGTACGCCCGTGCCGCCGCCGACGCCGTGCTGGAAGGCAAGGCCGCTGCGCCGAACGCCGCCAGCGTGCGCGAGGAAGAGTTCGCCGAGGGCGGCGACGACAAGGGCCGCGGCCCGCGCAAGAACGGCAAGAAGGCCGAAGAGACCGCTCCCGCCGCCGAGTAACCGGCGCGCCATGCGGCTGCGCGATCATGCGCAGCCGCCACCCGGCGCGTTCGACGCGCCCGGCTTCGCGAGCGCCGCCTGCGGCGCCCGCTTTCCAGATTTACCGGCCGGCCGCAAGCCGGCCTTTTCCCACCTTTCGTGAGGACATCCCGTGGAAATCACTGCTTCCCTGGTCAAGGAACTGCGCGAGCGCACCGGCGCCGGCATGATGGAGTGCAAGAAGGCACTCACCGAGAACGCTGGCAACATCGACAACGCCGCCGAGTGGCTGCGCAAGTCGGGCCTGGCCAAGGCCGACAAGAAGGCCGACCGCGTCGCCGCCGAAGGCCGCATCGCGATGGCCCAGGACGGCGGCAAGGCGGTCCTGGTCGAAATCAACTCCGAGACCGACTTCGTCGCCAAGGACAACAACTTCCTGGCCTTCACCGACGCCGTCGTCCAGGCCGCCCTGGCCTCCGGCGCCGCCGACGTCGAAGCGCTGAAGAGCGCCAAGCTGCCCAGCGGCGAGACCGTCGAGGCAGCCCGCGCCGCGGTCATCGCCAAGGTCGGCGAGAACGTGCAGGTGCGCCGCCTGGTGCGCATCGACAGCGCCAACAACGTCGCCGCCTACGTGCACGGCGGCCGCATCGGCGTGCTGGTCGAGGTCAAGGGCGGCGACGCCGACCTGGCCCGCGGCATCGCCATGCACGTCGCGGCGATGAACCCGCCGCACGTCAAGGCGTCCGACGTGCCGGCCGAGTTCGTGGCCAAGGAAAAGGAAATCGAGCTGGCCAAGATGTCGGAGAAGGACAAGGCCAAGCCGGCCGACATCCTCGAGAAGATCATCAGCGGCAAGATCGCCAAGATCGTCAACGAAGTCACCCTGTACGGCCAGCCGTACGTGCTGAACACCGACCAGAGTGTGGAGCAGGCGGTGAAGGCCGCCGGCGCCGACGTGGTCGGCTTCCAGCGCCTGGCGGTGGGCGAAGGCATCGAGAAGGTGGTGGAAGACTACGCCGCCGAAGTGATGAAGCAGGCCGGCCTGGCCTGATCCCGCACCCGGGAAGAAAAGAGCCGCGCATTGTCGCGGCTTTTTTTTTGCGGGTGTACGCTGCGCGGGCTGGGACAGGCCGCTGCCCGCCCTCACCACACTGCATCGGACGTGCATGCATCCTGAACTCGAAGCGATCCTGAGTCATTCCCGCGACCTGCCCTCGCCGCCCGGCGTCGCCTTGCGCATCATCGAACTGGCGCAGGATGCGGACGTGGACCTGGCCGCTACCGCCGACGCCATCGCCATGGACATGGCGCTGAGCGCGCGCATGCTGCGCATCGCCAACTCCCCGCTGTACGCCAGCCGACGCCGCGTCGACAACCTCGGCCAGGCCCTGACCATGCTCGGCCTGAACGCCGCGCTGAGCCTGGCGCTGGGCTTCTCGATGGTGCAGAGCCTGCGCGGCGGCAACGGCGAGCCGCAGGAACGGCTGTGGCGGCGCAGCGTGCTGGCGGCGCTGGCCAGCCGCCTGCTCGGCCAGGCCGCCGGGCTGCGCAAGCACGAGGAACTGATGCTGGCCGGCCTGCTGCAGGACATGGGCGCGCTGGCCCTGCTGCACGTCTGCCACGACCGCTACGCCGCCCTGCTGCACGAGGCCGCCGGCGATCCGCAGCGGCTGAGCGCGCTGGAGCGCGAGCACCTGGGCGCCGACCGCGCCGAGGTCGGCGCCTGGCTGGCGCAGAAATGGAAGCTGCCCGCCTACCTGCAACGCAGCATCGGCAGCAGTGGCAACAGCGGCCCCGCGACCGAGCCCTTCGACATCTGCGTGCAGCTGTCCGGCCCCATCGCCGACATCTGGCTCGGCGACGACCCCGAAGCCGCGCGCACCTACGCCATGCAGCGCGCCTTTCGCGAGCTGCAGCTGGACAGCCGCCGCTTCGACGAGGTGGTGAGCCACATCGCCGAGGCGCTGCCGGCGGTCAGCCCGATCTTCGACGTGCGCATCGCGCAGCCGGAGCGGGTCGACGCGATCATCAGCCACGCCCGCGAGTTGATGGTGCTGCGCAACCTGCGCGAGGTGCAGGAGGCCAACCGCGTGCGCCAGCGCGCCGACGAATACGAGCAGCGCGCGCGGCGCCTGGCCGAACAGGCCAGCCGCGACGCCCTCACCGGCGTGTTCAACCGGCACCAGCTGGACACCCTGCTCACGCAGCAGTTCGAACTGGCCAACCGCCACGACTGGCCGCTGTCGGTGGCCTTCATCGACCTGGACGACTTCAAGAAGATCAACGACGCCCACGGCCACCTGGTCGGCGACCAGGTGCTGCGCGCGTTCGCGCAGACTCTGCTGCCGCTGCTGCGCAACAGCGACACCGTGGCGCGCTTCGGCGGCGAGGAATTCCTGGTGCTGCTGCCCAATACCGGCGAGGACGCCGCGCTCGGGGTGATGCGGCGCATCCTCACCGAGATCGCGCAGCGACCGATGGCCGAGACCAAGCAGGGGCCGCTGCACATCAGCTTCTCCGCCGGCGTGGCCACCCAGGGCGGCCGCGAGCGCTTCAACAGCGCGCAGGAACTGCTGCAGGCGGCCGACGACATGCTGTACAGCGCCAAGCACGGCGGCCGCAACCGCGTCACCGCGCGGTCGTGCGGCGATCCGCAACGCTGAGGCGCCAGCGGCGGCGCAGACGCGCTGGCGCGCATCGGCTAAAATCGCGTGGTTTGCCCGTCACCCCCCAACGAGGTCGCCATGTCCCAGCTCGCCTATCGCCGCATCCTGTTGAAACTTTCCGGCGAAGCGCTGATGGGGGACGGGGACTACGGCATCGACCCCAAGATCATCAACCGCCTCGCCCATGAGGTGATCGAAGCGCAGCAGGCCGGCGCGGAAGTGGCCCTGGTGATCGGCGGCGGCAACATCTTCCGCGGCGCCGGCCTGGCCGCCGGCGGCATGGACCGGGTCACCGGCGACCACATGGGCATGCTCGCCACCGTGATCAACGCGCTGGCGATGCAGGACGCGCTGGAAAAGCTCGGCGCCAAGGTGCGGGTGATGAGCGCGATCAAGATCAACGACGTGTGCGAGGACTTCATCCGTCGCCGCGCGATCCGCCACCTGGAAAAGGGCCGCATCGCGATCTTCGCCGCCGGCACCGGCAACCCCTTCTTCACCACCGACTCCGGCGCCGCGCTGCGCGCGATCGAGATCGGCGCCGACCTGCTGCTGAAGGCGACCAAGGTCGACGGCGTCTACGACAAGGACCCGAAGAAGCACGCCGACGCGGTGCGCTTCGACAGCCTGACCTACGACGAGGTCATCGCCCGCAACCTGGAAGTGATGGACACCGCCGCCTTCGCCCTGGCCCGCGACAGCGACCTGCCGCTGCGCATCTTCAACATGGGCCAGCCCGGCGAACTGCTGAAGATCCTGCGCGGCGCCGAGATCGGCACCCTGGTGAAAGGCCGGGGCTGAAACGCCGGGAGTGGGGAATCGGGAGTGGGAAATCGCAACAGCGTTGCGCGCTGCAGCATTGGCGCCAGCCCCGATTCTCGCGACATTCGCGTTCAGTTAGGCGCGCCGGGATCCGCCTTTGCCGTTCCCCATTCCCGATTCCCCACTCCCAGCAGGCTATAATCGTCCGATTCAGATTCAGCACGGACACCGGCGATGCTCAACGAAATCAAGCAAGACGCACAGACCCGCATGGCCAAGAGCATCGACGCGCTGCGTCATACGCTCATCAAGGTGCGCACCGGGCGCGCGTCGACCGCGCTGGTCGAGCACCTGAGGGTCAACTACTACGGGTCGGACATGCCGCTGAGCCAGGTCGCCAGCGTCGCCGTCGCCGACGCCCGCTCGCTGACCATCACCCCGTGGGAAAAGCAGATGGTCGGCGCGGTGGAGAAGGCGATCCTGGCCTCGGACCTGGGCCTGACCCCGAACACCGCCGGCACCACCATCCGCCTCAACCTGCCCGCGCTCACCGAGGAGCGCCGCCGCGAGCTGTCCAAGGTCGTGCACGGCGAAGGCGAGGACACCAAGGTCGCGATCCGCAACATCCGCCGCGACGCCAACCAGCAGGTCAAGGATCTGCTGAAGGACAAGAAGGTCACCGAGGACGAGGCCCGCGCCAGCGAGGACGACATCCAGAAGCTGACCGACAAGGCGATCAAGGACGTGGACGAAGTGGTCAAGGGCAAGGAACAGGAACTGATGGCGGTCTGAGCCTGCGCCTCGCGGCCATGCCTTCCGACCCCGTCCCCATGTCCCTGCCCCGCCACCTGGCCATCATCATGGATGGCAACGGCCGCTGGGCGCAGCGCCGCCGCCGGCCGCGCGTGATCGGCCACCGCGCCGGCGCCCGCGCGGTCAACCGCACCATCGACTTCTGCCTGGAGCGCGGCATCGCCGCGCTGACCCTGTTCGCCTTTTCCAGCGAGAACTGGGGGCGCCCGCAGGAGGAAGTGGACGCGCTGATGAAGCTGTTCCTGCACGCGCTCGACCGCGAGGTCGACGAGCTACAGCGGCGTGGCGTGCGCGTGCGCTTCATCGGCGACCGCTCGCGCTTCGCGCCATCGCTGTGCGAGCGCATGGCCCAGGCCGAGGCCCGCACCCGCGACAACCAGGCCCTGCACCTGTCGATCGCCGCCAGCTACGGCGGGCGCCAGGACATCGCCCTGGCCGCGCGCGCGCTGGCCGAGGACGTCGCCGCCGGGCGCCTGCGCCCGGAGCAGATCGACGAGGACGCGCTGTCGGCGCGCATGGCGCTGGCCGACCTGCCGCCGCCGGACCTGTTCATCCGCACCGGCGGCGACCTGCGCATCAGCAACTTCCTGCTGTGGCAGCTGGCCTACACCGAACTGTGGTTCACCGAGACCCTCTGGCCCGAGTTCGGCCCCGAGGTGCTGCAACAAGCCCTGGACGACTACGCCCGCCGCGAGCGGCGTTTCGGCCTCACCAGCGCGCAGGTCGCCGAAGCGGCGACGGAGAACGTTTCCGCATGACCCGTACCCGCGTCATCGCCGCGCTGATCATGGCCCCGCTGGCCATCTGCGCCATCCTGCTGCTGCCGACCCAGTGGCTGGTCGCGCTGGCCGCGTTGATCTTCCTGATCGGCCTGTGGGAATGGCTGAAGCTGGCCGAGGTCGACGACACCCTGCCGCGCACCATCCTGCTGATGCTCAACCTGCTGCTGATGGTGCTGCTGGTGTGGGCCTCGGCCGGCTCGCTGGTGCTGTTCCAGCTCACCACCCTGATCGGCGTCGGCTGGTGGTGCGTGGCCCTGCTGTGGCTGGGCTTCTACCGTTTCGGCTCCGACCATGCCACCTACGCGCGGGTGTTCAAGCTCGCCGCCGGCACCCTGGCGATCGTCCCGGCCTGGGCCGCGCTGGGCCTGATCCACGCCAGCGAGCCGAACGGCCACCGCTGGCTGCTGACCGCCCTGGCCACGGTGTGGGCCGCCGATTCCGGCGCCTATTTCGCCGGCCGCCAGTTCGGCAAGCACAAGCTAGCGCCGCGGATCAGCCCCAACAAGACCGTGGAAGGCCTGGTCGGCGGGCTGCTGGCCGGCCTGGCCGTGGCCGCCGGCTTCGGCTGGCTGGCCGGGGTGACCCTGCCGCACCTGCCCGGGCTGCTGATCGTGGCCGCGGTCAGCGTGCTGGCCTCGGTGGTCGGCGACCTGTTCGAGAGCCTGCTCAAGCGCCACGTCGGCGCCAAGGACTCGGGCAACGTGATTCCCGGCCATGGCGGCGTGCTGGACCGGATCGACGGCGTGCTGGCGGCGCTGCCGATCTTCGCGCTGGGCAAGGACATCTTCGGGTTCTGAAGCCAGTGAACACGCAACGCAGCAAGGCCGCCACGGTCCGCACCATCGCCGTGCTCGGCGCCACCGGCTCGATCGGCGCCTCGGCGCTGGACGTGATCGCGCGCCATCCGCAGCGCCTGCGCGCCGGCGTGCTGGCGGCCGGACGCAACGTCGAGGCGCTGCTGGCGCTGTGCGCCACGCACCGCCCCGCCCATGCGGTGATCGCCGACCCGGCCCTGTACCCGGCGCTGCGCGACGGCCTGCGCGCGGCCGGACTGTCGACCCAGGCGCATGCCGGCGACGCCGCGCTGGACCAGCTGGTGGCCAGCGACGCCTGCGACAGCGTGGTCGCCGCCATCGTCGGCGCCGCCGGCCTGGCCTCGACGCTTGCCGCCGCCCGCGCCGGCAAGCGCCTGCTGCTGGCCAACAAGGAAGCGCTGGTGCTGGCCGGCGAACTGGTCACCGCCGCGGCGGCCGCGGCCGGCGCCGAGATCATCCCGATCGACAGCGAGCACAACGCCATCTTCCAGTGCCTGCGCTCGCGCCAGCCCGGCGCCGAGGTGCGGCGGGTGCTGCTGACCGCCTCCGGCGGCCCTTTCCGCGGCTGGGACCGCGCCCGTCTGCAGACGGTGACCCCGGCGCAGGCGGTGGCGCACCCGAAGTGGTCGATGGGGCCGAAGATCTCGGTCGATTCGGCGACGTTGATGAACAAGGGCCTGGAAGTGATCGAGGCCCACCACCTGTTCGCGCTGGCGCCCGAGCGCATCGAGGTGCTGGTGCACCCGCAGAGCCTGGTGCATTCGCTGGTCGAATTCATCGACGGTTCGACCCTGGCGCAGATGGGCCTGCCGGACATGCGCACCACCCTGGCGGTGGGCCTGGGCTGGCCGGACCGCATCGCCTCCGGGGTCGCCGGGCTGGACCTGCTGGCGCAGGGGCGGCTGGACTTCGAGGCGCCGGACCTGGACGCCTTCCCCTGCCTGGCCCTGGCCTGGCGCGCAATGCAGGCCGGCGGCAGCGCCCCGGCGATCCTGAATGCAGCCAACGAAGTGGCCGTTTCAGCCTTTCTTCAGGGCCGGATCGGTTTCCTAGCGATTCCTGCGCTGGTCGAGAACGCCCTGACCGAGCTGCCCGTGGTCGCGGCCGATTCCCTGGACGCATTGCTGGCGGCGGATGCGCACTCGCGCAAGATCACCGAACTCGCCATTGCCCGCCACTTCGCCCATGCTTGACGCCCACGCCGCCATGAGCCACGCGCATGGGTAATGTCATTGGCTCCGTCTGGTGGATGCTGGTCAGCCTGGGCATCCTGGTGACCTTCCACGAGTTCGGCCATTTCTGGGTCGCCCGCCGCTGCGGGGTCAAGGTGTTGCGCTTCTCGGTGGGCTTCGGCAAGCCGCTGTGGTCGCGCTACGACCGCCATGGCACCGAATTCGCGATCGCCGCGATCCCGCTCGGCGGCTACGTGAAGATGCTCGACGAGCGCGAGGGCGAGGTGGACCCGGCCGAGCGCGCGCAGGCCTTCAACAACAAGAGCGTGTGGCAGCGCATCGCCATCGTCGCCGCCGGCCCCATCGCCAACCTGATCCTGTGCGTGGCCCTGCTGTGGGCGATGTTCGTGATCGGCAAGCAGGACTACGCGCCCATCGTCGGCCGCGCCGAGGGCCTGGCGCAGCAGGCCGGGTTCCAGCCCGGCGAGCGCATCGTCCGCGTCGGCGACCGCGACGTCGCCACCTGGAGCGAGGCGGCCATGCAGTTGACCGTCGCCGCCATGGACCGCGAGGACGTGCGGGTGGAGACCGAGGACGCGCAGGACGGCGTCAGCCGCACGCATACCCTGCGCCTGTCGCAGCTGCCGGTCGGCTTCGACGAGCAGCAGGTGCCGGCCCTGGCCGGCCTGACCTGGCGCTTCACCCTGCAGCCGGCGGTCATCGCCAACGTCACCCCCGGCTCGGCAGCCGACGGCGTGTTGCGCCCGGGCGACCGCGTGCTGGCGGTGGACGGCACCCCGATCACCAGCGCCGACCAGGTCGCGCCCCAGGTGCAGGCCCTGGGCCGCGACGGCGGCAACGGCCTGATCGAGGTCGAGCGCAACGGCGAGCGGCTGGCCCTGGAGGTCCATCTCAAGCAGGCCGCCGGCCCCGGCGCGCCGACCTGGAAGCTGGGCGTGGCCATCGGCGAGCAGCGCCGCCCCGCCTACGACGCCACCCTGCGCTACGGCCCGCTGGCGGCGATCCCGGTCGCCTTCCGTGAAACCGGCCAACTGGCCGGCGACACCCTCGGCATCCTGCGCCGCATGCTGACCGGCGAGGCCTCGCTGAAGAACGTGTCCGGCCCCATCACCATCGCCAAGGTCGCCAACGGCTCGGCCAAGCAGGGCCTGGACGGGTTCCTGAATTTCCTGGCGCTGCTGTCGCTGAGCCTGGCGATCATGAACCTGCTGCCGATCCCGATCTTGGACGGCGGGCACTTGCTGTATTACCTTATCGAGTTGGTCAAGGGCAGCCCGCTGAGCGAGCGCGCCATGGCGGCAGGGCAGTTCGTGGGCCTGACGTTGCTGGCAGGACTGATGGGGTTGGCGTTCTACAACGACCTTTTCAGCCAGGCAGTGCGATGACCTGCGCCGATTCACTCGACCCGCTGTCGTCTTGCGCCGGCGCCCATGCAACAACGATATCGACCTCTACCGGACGTGACATGACGAGATTTCCCACTCGCCGCCTGCTAGCCCTCGCCCTCGCCGCCAGCCTCAGCCTGCCGGCCCTGGCCCAGGTAGCGGAGCCCTTCACCGCCAGCGACATCCGCGTCGACGGGCTGCAACGCATTTCGTCCGGCACCGTCTTCACCTACCTGCCGGTGGAACGCGGCGACACCGTCGACGAGGCCAAGGTCGCCGAGGCGATCCGTGCGCTGTACCGCACCGGCTTCTTCGAGGACGTGCGCGTCGATCGCCAGGGCAACATCCTGGTGGTCACGGTCAAGGAACGTCCGGCGATCAACAAGCTGACCGTCACCGGCAACAAGGACATCAAGAGCGAGGAACTGCTCAAGGGCCTGTCGGACATCGGCCTCAGCGAAGGCGGCACCTTCGACCGGCTGAGCCTGGACCGGGTGACCCAGGAGCTGACCCGCCAGTACAACAACCGCGGCAAGTACAACGTCGAGATCACCACGACGGTGAGCCCGCTGGACCGCAACCGCGTCGACGTGGCCATCGCGATCAAGGAAGGCAAGGCGGCCAAGATCCGCCACGTCAACCTGATCGGCACCGAGAAGTTCCTCAACAAGGACATCATGGAGAACTGGGAGTCGCGCGAGCACAACTGGCTCTCCTGGTACCGCCGCGACGACCAGTACTCCAAGGAAAAGCTGTCCGGCGACCTGGAAAAGCTCAACTCCTGGTATCTGGACCGCGGCTACGTCGACTTCAGCGTCGACTCCACCCAGGTCGCGATCAGCCCCGACAAGCGCGACATGTACCTGACCGCCGGCATCACCGAAGGCGAGCAGTACAAGATCTCCGACATCAAGGTCACCGGCGACACCATCCTGCCGCAGGAAGAGATCGAGAAGCTGGTGATTCCCAAGCCGGGCGACACCTTCTCGCGCGCGCTGCTGGAGTACAGCTCCGACGCGATCACCAACACCCTGAGCAACATCGGCTACGCCTTCGCCAAGGTCACCCCGATCCCCACCACCGACCGCGAGAAGCGCACGGTGGCGGTGAACCTGCAGGTGACGCCGGGCCCGCGCGTGTCGGTGCGGCGCATCGTGTTCCGCGGCAACACCCGCACCTCCGACGAAGTGCTGCGCCGCGAAATGCGCCAGTTCGAGGACACCTGGTACTCGCAGGCGGCGATCGACCGTTCCAAGGTCCGTCTGCAGCGCCTGGGCTACTTCGAGTCGGTCGACGTGGAAACGCCGCCGGTGCCGGGCAGCAACGACCAGGTCGACGTGGTCTACAACGTCAAGGAGACCACCTCGGGCAGCTTCACCTTCGGCCTGGGCTACTCGCAGACCTACGGCGTCACCACCTCGGTGCAGCTGTCACAGAACAACTTCCTCGGCGGCGGCAACCGGGTCGCGGTCGACGCCTCGCGCAGCAGCTACCAGGAGCGCTACGCGTTCTCCTACACCAATCCGTTCTTCACCGACGACGGCGTGTCGCTGGGCTACAACCTGTCGTGGCGCAAGCTGGACTACTCCGACTTCGGCACCGCGCAATACAACAGCACCAACGGCGCGGCGCAGGTGATCTTCGGCGTGCCGATCACCGAGACCGACAGCGTCTCGCTGATGTTCGGCGTCGACAGCAACCAGATCACCACCTACCCCGGCTTCACCCCGCAGGCGATCATCAACTACATCGACGCGATGGGGACCAAGACCTTCCACGCCTGGCGCAGCGAACTGGGCTGGGCGCGCGACACCCGTAACGACTACTTCATGCCGACCGCCGGCATGTATCAGCGCGTGGGCCTGGAAGCCACCCTGCCCGGCTCGACCGTGGAGTACTGGAAGCTCAACTACCAGATCTCCAAGTACTGGCCGATCTCGCCAGCGCTGGTGCTCAATACGCGCGCCGAGTTCGGCTACGGCGACAGCTACGGCAGCGACGTGTCGCGCGATATCTGCGGCACCTACACCAGCGATGCGCAAGGCACCACGGTCTATAACCCGCAGGCCTGCGACGGTTCCAACCTGATCCGCCGCGTCACCGCCTCTGGCCTGCCGTTCTACGAGAACTTCTACGCCGGCGGCACCAACTCGGTCCGCGGCTTCGAGGACAACACCCTCGGCCCGCGCTCGGAGGCCACCACCTCGTACCGCCGCGGCCAGCCGCTGGGCGGTTCGTTCAAGACCGTGGGTTCGGCGGAAATGTACTTCCCGAAGCTGTTCGACAGCCCGTCGGCGCGCATTTCGGCATTCGTGGACGTCGGCAACGTGTTCAACGGCGTGGACAACTTCAAGTCCAACGAACTCCGCGCTTCGACCGGTATCGCGTTGCTGTGGCGCGCACCGGTCGGCCCGATCTCGATCAGCTATGCGATTCCGCTGAAGAAGGAAGACAACGACGAGATCGAGCGGCTGCAGTTCACTTTTGGTGGCCAGTTCTAAAAGAACTGCCACCCGCTGCCAGGGCTGCGCCCTGGCAGCCAGGTTTTCGCGGCGCGAAAACCTGCTGGGGCTTGGCCTGCCTAATCCCCGCGCCTTCGGCGCGCCCCCTTTAACAAAAGGGGGCTTTACTCCAGCCCGTTGATCGCTATCTGCTCGCAGCTAAGCTTGGGTAGGGTCCGTCGCGCCCTACGCGGCCGTACGTATGACCGTGCTAGTGGCACACGGTAGAATCCCCCGGTGAATACTTCGACCTATACCGCTGACGAGATCGCCGAGCGTTTCGGCCTGCAGGTGCATGGCGACGGCAGCGTCGCGGTGCATGGCGTGGCCACGCTGGCGCAGGCAGGCCCGGGACAGCTCAGCTTCCTGGCCAATCCCCGCTATCGCGCACAACTGGCCGACAGCACCGCGGCGATCGTGGTGCTGCGTGCCGACGACGCCGAGGCGGCGCCGGGTACCGCACTGATCGCGCGCGACCCGTACGTCGCCTTCGCCAAGATCGCCGCGTTGTTCGACGTGGCGCCGGTGCGCCCGCCCGGCATCCATCCCAGCGCCAGCATCGACCCCAGCGCGCAGGTCGCGGCCAGCGCGCATATCGGCGCGTTCGTCAGCATCGGCGCGCGCAGCGTGGTCGGCGAGGGTTGCGTGATCGGCCCCGGCTGCGTGATCGGCGAGGACTGCCAGGTCGGCGCCGGCAGCGAACTGATCGCCCGCGTCACCCTGGTCACCCGGGTGCGCCTGGGCCAGCGCGTGCGCGTGCATCCCGGCGCGGTGCTCGGCGCCGACGGTTTCGGCCTGGCGATGGACGCCGGCCGCTGGATCAAGGTGCCGCAGCTGGGCGGCGTGAGCATCGGCGACGATTGCGAGATCGGCGCCAACACCTGCGTGGACCGCGGCGCGCTGGAAGACACCACCCTCGAGGAAGACGTGCGCCTGGACAACCTGGTGCAGGTCGCGCACAACGTGCACATCGGCGCGCACAGCGCCATCGCCGGCTGCACCGGCATCGCCGGCAGCGCCAAGCTCGGCCGCTACGTGATGCTCGGCGGCGCGGTCGGCGTGGTCGGCCACCTGGAGATCTGCGACAAGGTCGTGGTCACCGGCAAGTCGGTCGTGCGCAACTCCATCCACGAGCCGGGCGAGTATTCGTCCGGCACCCCATTGACCGACAACCGCACGTGGCGCAAGAACGCCGCGCGCTTCAAACAGCTCGATGCCCTGGCCCGTCGCATCCTGTCTGTCAGCAAGGAGAAGGAATGAGCCACGATCAGCCCCTGCCGGACATCGCCCAGATCCGCGCACTGCTCCCGCACCGCTACCCGTTCCTGCTGGTGGACAAGGTGGTTTCGCTGGACTTCGAGAACCGCAAGATCGTCGCGCACAAGAACGTGAGCGTAAACGAGCCGTTCTTCCAGGGGCATTTCCCGGGGCAGCCGATCATGCCGGGCGTGCTGATCATCGAGGCGCTGGCGCAGGCCGGCGGCATCCTGACCCAACTGGCGATGGGCCGCGACGCGCAGTCCAAGCTGTTCTACATGGTCAAGGTCGACAATGCCCGCTTCAGCAGCCAGGTCGTGCCCGGCGACGTGCTGGAACTGCACGTGGAGATCAAGCGGGTGATCCGCAACATGGCGGTGTACTACGGCGAAGCCAAGGTCGAAGGCAAGGTCGTGGCCTGCGCCGAAGTGCTGTGCGCCGGCACCCGCGAATGACCCTGGCAGGAGACCTGCGATGAGCGCCAATGCCCCCCTGATCCACCCGTCCGCCGTCATCGACCCGGCGGCGACGCTGGCCGCCGACGTGCGCGTCGGCGCCTTCACCGTGATCGGCGCGGACGTGGAAATCGGCGAAGGCTGCGAGATCGGTTCGCATTGCAGCATCGTCGGTCCGACCCGCCTGGGTCGCGACAACCGCCTGGTCGGCCACGTCGCGCTCGGCGGCGACCCGCAGGACAAGAAGTTCGCCGGCGAACGCACCGAACTGGTGATCGGCGACCGCAACGTGATCCGCGAGTTCGTCACCATCAGCCGCGGCACCGGCAGCGGCGGCGGCATCACCCGGGTCGGCAGCGACAACTGGTTCCTCGCCTACACCCACGTCGCCCACGACTGCATCGTCGGCAACCACTGCGTGTTCTCCAACAACACCACCCTGGCCGGGCACGTGGAGGTGGGCGACCACGTCATCATCAGCGGCTTCGCCGGCGCCCACCAGTTCTGCCGCATCGGCGATCACGCCTTCCTCGGCATGGGCGCGCTGATCAACGGCGACGTGCCGCCGTTCACCATGGTCGGCGGCAATTCGCTGGGGCGCCCGCGCGGCATCAACAGCGAAGGGCTGAAGCGCCGCGGCTTCGATCCCGAGCGCGTGGCCGCGATCAAGCGCGCCTACCGCGCGCTGTACGTGGCCGGCCTGCCGCTGGCCGAGGCCAAGCACCAGCTGGCGCTGCTGGCCGAAGGCAGCGAGGACGTGCGCGCGATGCTGGAGTTCATCGAATCCAGCGAGCGGCCGTTGTTGCGATGACGGCCGGGAATGGGGAATCGGGAATGGGGAATGGGAAGAGCGGCCGCCCGCCCGGCCCCAGCTCCGCTGTTGCTTCAACCATTCCCCATTCCCCATTCCCCATTCCCGGCGCAGCACCGCTGCGCATCGCCCTGGTCGCCGGCGAAGCCTCCGGCGACCTGCTCGGCGCGGGGCTGATCGAGGCGCTACGCGCGCGCTATCCGGATGCCGAGTTCGCCGGGGTCGGCGGCGAGGCGATGCGCCAGGCCGGGTGCCAGACCTGGTTCGACGCCAGCGAGCTGGCGGTGATGGGCCTGCTGGAAGTGCTGCGGCATCTGCCGCGCCTGCTGAAGCTGCGCCGCGCGCTGCGCGAGCGGCTGCTGGCCTGGCGCCCGGACGTGTTCGTCGGCATCGACGCCCCCGACTTCAACCTGGGCGTGGAGCGCTGGCTGAAGCGGCGCGGGCAGCGCACGGTGCATTACGTCAGCCCGTCGGTGTGGGCCTGGCGCGAGCAGCGCGCGGCCAAGATCGGCGCCAGCGCCGACCGGGTGCTGTGCCTGTTCCCGATGGAGCCGCCGATCTACGCCAGGCACGGCGTGGACGCGCGCTTCGTCGGCCACCCGATGGCCGACGCGATCGCGTTGCACGAGGACCGCAGCGCGGCGCGCAGCGCCCTTGGCCTGGGCGCCGACGTGCCGGTGCTGGCGGTCCTGCCGGGCAGCCGCCTGGGCGAGATCGGCAAGCTCGGCGACACCTTCTTCGCTGCCGCCGCGCAGGTGCTGCAGCAGCTTCCGCACGCGCGCGTGCTGGTGCCGGCCGCCAATGCCGCCTGCAAGGCGCTGATCGCCGAACAACTCGCGCGCTCGGCCTTGCCGCCGGCCGCCACCCAGGTGCTGGACGGCCACGCGCGCACCGCCCTGCTCGCTGCCGATGCGGTGCTGCTGGCGTCCGGCACCGCGACCCTGGAAGCGATGCTGGTGAAGCGGCCGATGGTGGTCGGCTACAAGGTCGCCCCGCTCACCTACCGCATCGTCAAGGCGCTGGGGTTACTGAAGGTGGACCGCTACGCCCTGCCCAACATCCTCGCCGGCCACGACCTGGCGCCGGAACTGATGCAGGACGCCTGCACCCCCGACGCGCTGGCCGCCGCGCTGCTGCACTGGCTGCGCAACCCGCAGGCGGTGGCGGCGCTGCAGCCCGAGTACGAACGCCTGCATCGGCTGCTGCGCCAGGACGCCTCGGCGCGCGCGGCCGATGCGGTGCTCGAATTGCTTGAGGGCCGGGATTCGGGAATGGGGAATCGGGAATCGTCAGGAGCAACGGCATGAAGCGCTCCCTTTCTCCATCGTCGCCACAGCAGCCGCTTTTACCCCATTCCCCATTCCCCACTCCCGATTCCCGGCTCTACGCCGGCGTCGACGAAGCCGGCCGCGGCCCCCTGGCCGGGCCGGTGGCGGTGGCGGCGGTGGTGTTCGATCCGGGCCGCACCCGCATCAACGGGCTGGACGATTCCAAGCAACTGACCGCGGCGCGGCGCGAGACGCTGTATGCGCGCATCGTCGAGCGCGCGCTGGCCTGGCAGGTGGTGCTGATCGAGGCCGAGGAGATCGACCGCCTGAACATCTACCAGGCGACCATGCTTGGCATGCGCCGCGCGGTCGAAGGCGTGGCCCATGTGGCCGGTTTCGCCCGCATCGACGGCAACCGCGTGCCCAAGGGCCTACCCTGCGCCGCCGAGGCGCTGGTCGGCGGCGACGGCCGCGACCGCGCGATCATGGCCGCCTCGATCGTCGCCAAGGTCACCCGCGACCGCATCATGCAGCGCCTGCACGACGAACACCCGCACTACGGCTTCGACCTGCACAAGGGCTACGCCACCCCGGCGCACCTGGCGGCGCTGGCCGCGCACGGCCCCTGCGTCCACCACCGGCGTAGCTTCGCGCCGGTCAGGATGGCCCTTGCGGGCCGGGATTCGGCAGCGGAGATTGGGGATTCGCTGGAGTCGCTGCAGCTCGCGTAAGACCTTCACCGGGGATAGGCGGGCAATCACGCGCACTCACCGCCCACTGAGACCGCAACCAATCCCCAATCCCCACTCCCGAATCCCCGCCCCTCGCTGTCAAGCCTTGCCCGGCTCGCCCCCCGCCGCTACCCTGCCCGGGCATCGCTCTGGTTCCGCATGTCCACTTCCCGCTTCGCCCATCTGCACATCCACACCGAGTTCTCGCTGGCGGATTCGACCATCCGTGTGCCCGAGAAACCGGATCAGGCTGACCCGAAAAAGGCCAAGCAGGCCAACCTGCTCAGCCGCGCGGTCGAGCTGGACCTGCCCGCGCTGGCAGTCACCGACCTCAACAACCTGTTCGCGCTGGTCAAGTTCTACAAGGCCGCCGAAGGCGTGGGCATCAAGCCGATCGCCGGCGCCGACCTGCTGATCGCCGACGGCGCCCAGGCGCCGTGGCGGCTGACCGTGCTGTGCCGCAACCGCGACGGCTACCTCAGCCTGTCGCGGCTGCTGACCCGCGCCTGGCTGGAAGGCCACCGCAGCGAAGGCGGCGTGGCGCTGCGCCCGGAGTGGCTGCAGCACGGCAGCGACAACCTGTTCGCCTTGGCCGGCCGCGAGAGCCTGGCCGGGCGCCTGGCCAGCGAAGGCCGCCACGACCTGGCCGAGCAGCAACTGGCCGACTGGCAGCGCATCTTCGGCGATGGCCTGCACCTGGAACTGACCCGAACCGGCCGCGACGGCGAGGAGGCGTTCAACCAGTTCGCCCTGCACGCCGCCGGCACCCGCGGCCTGCCGGTGGTCGCCAGCAACGACGTGCGCTTCCTGTACGCCAGCGATTTCGCCGCGCACGAGGCGCGCGTGTGCATCTCCTCCGGCCGCGTGCTCGACGATCCCAAGCGCCCGCGCGACTACAGCGACCAGCAGTACCTGAAGTCGGCCGAGGAGATGGCCGCGCTGTTCGCCGACATCCCCGACGCGATCGACAACACCCTGGCGCTGGCGCAACGCTGCAACATCGAGATGCAGCTGGGCACCTACTTCCTGCCCGCCTACCCGGTGCCCGACGACGAGACGCTGGACAGCTGGATCCGCAGCCAGTCGCGCGAAGGCCTGGCCGCGCGCCTGGAGAAGAACCCGCTGGCGCCCGGCAAGACCCGCCAGGACTACGTGGACCGGCTCGAGTTCGAGCTGGACACCATCATCAAGATGGGCTTCCCCGGCTACTTCCTGATCGTGGCCGACTTCATCCAGTGGGGCAAGAACCAGGGCATTCCGATCGGCCCGGGCCGCGGCTCCGGCGCCGGTTCGCTGGTGGCGTGGGCGCTGCAGATCACCGACCTGGACCCGCTGCCGTACAACCTGCTGTTCGAGCGCTTCCTCAATCCGGAACGCGTGTCGATGCCCGACTTCGACATCGACTTCTGCATGGACCGCCGCGACGAGGTGATCGACTACGTGGCGCGCAAGTACGGCCGCGACCGGGTCAGCCAGATCATCACCTACGGCACCATGGCGGCCAAGGCGGTGGTGCGCGACTGCGGCCGCGTGCTCGGCTTCCCGTACGGCCTGGTCGATGGCGTCGCCAAGCTGATCCCCAACATCCTCGGCATCACGCTGAAAGATGCGATGGGCGAAGGCAAGGACAGCGAGATGGCCTCGCCGGAGCTGATCCAGCGCTACCAGGCCGAGGACGACGTCCGCGACCTGATGGACCTGGCGCGGCAGCTCGAGGACCTGACCCGCAATGCCGGCAAGCACGCCGGCGGCGTGGTGATCGCGCCGACGCCGCTGTCGGATTTCTGCCCGCTGTTCGCCGAACACGATGTCGACAACCTGGGCAAGAACCCGGTCACCCAGTTCGACAAGGACGACGTCGAACAGGTCGGCCTGGTCAAGTTCGACTTCCTCGGCCTGCGCACCCTGACCATCATCGACTGGGCGGTGAAGGCGATCAACGTGCGCCACGCGCGCGCCGGCATCCCGCCGGTGGAGATCGCCGCGATCCCGCTCGACGACGCGCCCACCTACAAGGGCATCTTCGCCTCGGGCAACACCGGCGCGGTGTTCCAGTTCGAATCCTCGGGCATGCGCCGGCTGCTGAAGGACGCCCGCCCCGACCGCTTCGAGGATCTCATCGCGCTGGTGTCGCTGTACCGCCCCGGCCCGATGGACCTGATCCCCTCGTTCAACGCGCGCAAGCACGGCCAGGAGGAGATCGTCTATCCCGATCCGCGCACCGAAGCGATCCTGAAGGACACCTACGGCATCATGGTGTACCAGGAGCAGGTGATGCAGATGGCGCAGATCGTCGGCGGCTACTCGCTGGGCGGCGCCGACCTGCTGCGCCGCGCGATGGGCAAGAAGGTGCCGGCGGAAATGGCCAAGCACCGCGAGATCTTCCGCGAGGGCGCGGCCAAGGGCGGCGTCGGCGAGGCCAAGGCCGACGAAATCTTCGACCTGATGGAGAAGTTCGCCGGCTACGGCTTCAACAAGTCGCACGCCGCCGCCTACGCGCTGGTCAGCTACCAGACCGCATGGCTGAAGCGCCACTATCCGGCCGAGTTCATGGCGGCCACGCTGTCCTCGGACATGGACAACACCGACAAGGTGGTCGGCTTCCTCGACGAGGTGCGCAACCTCGGCCTGACCGTGCTGCCGCCGCGCATCAACGCCTCGGCGTACATGTTCGAGGCGGCCACCCCGGACACCATCCAGTACGGCCTGGGCGCGATCAAGGGCGTGGGCCGCGGCGCCTGCGAGGCGATCGTGGCCGAACGCGAGCGCGGCGGCGAATACACCTCGCTGCTGGATTTCTGCACCCGCGTGGAATCGGCCAAGCTCAACAAGCGCACCCTCGAGGCGATGATCAACGCCGGTGCGATGGACGGGCTGGGCAGCAACCGCGCCACGCTGATGCTGCAGTTGCCGGAGGTGATGAAGGCCACCGAGCAGATGGCGCGCGAGCGTGCCTCCGGGCAGAACTCGCTGTTCGGCGGCGCCGACACCAGCGCGCCGGCGCTGCGCCTGGACCTGCCGGAGAGCAAGGAGTGGCCGCTGGGCCAGTTGCTGGCCGGCGAACGCGAGACGCTGGGCTTCTACCTCAGCGGCCATCCGTTCGATCCGTACCGCGACGAAGTGCGCGAACTGGTCGGCTGCGACCTGAGCGCGCTGGAGAAGATCTGCGCGCAATCCGGCGGCGGCCGCGGTGGTGGCGGCGACGGCGAGAAGCGCGCCTGGCGCCCGGAGGTCAGCGCGATCCTCGCCGGCCAGGTGGTCGGCGTGCGCCGCAAGGGCGACAGCCAGGTGTTCGTGCAACTGGAGGACGGCCGCGGCCGCATCGAGTGCAGCGCGTTCTCCGACGCCATCGCCGAGTTCGGCCACCTGCTGACCCGCGACCGCATCCTGATCGTCAAGGGCGGCGTGCGCGAGGACGAATTCAATGGCGGCTACGCGATGCGCATCCGCCAGTGCTGGGACTACGAGCAGATCTGCACGCACCACGCGCAGCGCCTGTCGCTGCGCCTGGACCTGCGCCAGCGCAGCGCCTGGCCGCGCATCGACAGCCTGCTCGCCCGCCACCGCCCGGGCAAGACCCCGCTGCGCCTGGACCTGCTGCTGCAGTCGGCGCAGGGCGGCATCGCCGGCATGCTCGACCTCAACGGCAGCCATTCGGTGCGCGTGGATCCGCAACTGCTGGACGCCCTGCGCGGCGACCCCGCGGTGCGCGCGGTGAAGGTCAAGTACAGCCCGCCATGGGCGTGAGCCGGGATTGGGGAATCGGGAATGGGGAATCGCAAAAGCCGGCCTCCCGGTTGCGTGAACATCGCGCGCAACCGCCCCGCTCTTCCGATTCACCATGTGCTTGAGCCGGGAATGGGGAATCGGGAGTCGCGAATCGTAGAAGCCGGCCTCCCGATGGCGTGAACATCGCGCGGAGCCGCCCCGCTCTTGCCATTCCCCATTCCCGATTCCCCATTCCCGGCCTCGTCCCCCCGTTCCCCCCCGTACGGGCCATCCGCATCGCTTCGGCTACACTTCCCCCTTTAGTTCTCCACGGCTTCCAATGAACCCGAACTACCTCGACTTCGAGCAACCCATCGCCGATCTGGAAGCCAAGATCCAGGAACTGCGCAATGCCAGCACCGGCCCGGCGGTCAACGTCGAGACCGAGGTCGGGGCACTGGAGGACAAGCTGCGGGTGCGTACCGCGCAGATCTTCCGCGACCTGTCCTCGTGGCAGATCTCGCAGCTGGCGCGGCATCCGCAGCGCCCGTACACGCTGGACTACATCAACGTGTTCTGCGACGAGTTCCAGGAGCTGGCCGGCGACCGTGCGTTCGCCGACGACAAGGCCATCGTCGGCGGCCTCGGCCGCATCGACGGCCGCGCGGTGGTGATCATCGGCCACCAGAAGGGCCGCGACACCAAGAGCAAGATCGCGCGCAATTTCGGCATGCCGCGCCCGGAAGGCTATCGCAAGGCGCTGCGCCTGATGAAGCTGGCCGAGCGCTTCAAGCTGCCGCTGCTGACCTTCATCGACACCCCCGGCGCCTACCCCGGCATCGGCGCCGAGGAGCGCGGCCAGAGCGAGGCGATCGCGCGCAACCTGCTGGAGATGGCCGAACTGAAGGTGCCGGTGATCTGCACCGTGATCGGCGAAGGCGGCTCCGGCGGCGCACTGGCCATCGGCGTGGGCGACCGCACCCTGATGCTCGAGTACAGCACCTATTCGGTGATCTCGCCGGAAGGCTGCGCCTCGATCCTGTGGAAGGACGCGTCCAAGGCCAAGGACGCCGCCGAGCAACTCGGCCTGACCGCCAAGCGCCTGTCCGCGCTGGGCCTGGTCGACAAGGTGATCCGCGAACCGATCGGCGGCGCCCACCGCAACCCGACGCAGATGGCCAAGCGCCTGAAGGCGGTGCTGCTCAACGAACTGCACGCCCTGGAACAGCAGCCGATCGAGCAGTTGCTGGAGAAGCGATACGCGCGCCTGCGCGGCTACGGCGCGTACGAGACGGCGTGATCGCAGCGGCGGAGCCGCTGCGGGGAATTGGGAAACGGGAATGGGGAATGGGAAAAGCTGGTCGCCTCGACGCTGTGGCATGCGAGACGAATCCGGCTCGCGCTCTAACAGCTAGCGTCGCGCCGCTTTACCCATTCCCGTCTCTCCATTCCCCATTCCCAGCCCCACTCAAAACGGCTTCGCCAGCACCAACCAGATCACCACCAGCAACCCCAGCACCGGCAGTTCGTTGAACAGGCGCAGCGCGCGCGAGGACGGCAGGGGCTGCGCCTGGTCCACGCGCTTGAGCCAGCGGCCGGTGAAGATGTAGTAGGCCAGCATCAGCGCCACCAGGCCGAGCTTGGCGTGCAGCCAACCGCTGTGGCCGGGCGCGACCATGGTCGGGAAGTCCGGCAGCACCTTGTAGCCCAGCCACAGGGTCAGCCCCAGCAGCAGCGCCAGGCCGAACATGCTGTGGCCGAAGCGGTACAGGCGCCGCCCCATCAGCGCCAGGCGCGCCTGCACCTGCGGCTGGCCCGCGCTCTCGGCGATGTTGACCAGGATCCGCGGCAGGTAGAACACCGCCGCCATCCATGCGATCACGAACAGCAGATGCAAGGACTTGATCCACAGGTAGAGTTGCATGCGCTGGCTCCAGGTCGCTGGCGTAGGATGTGCGGCCATTTTCGCCGATTCGTCCGGCGCCCGCACGGACCCCACGCCCACATGGACAAACAGTACGACGCCGCCTACTTCCAACGCTGGTATCGCCACGACGGCATCGGCGACGCCGCGCGCCTGGCGCGCAAGGTCGCGCTCGCCGTGGCCCAGGCCGAGTACTACCTGGAACGGCCGATCCGCAGCGTGCTCGACATCGGCTGCGGCGAAGGCGCCTGGCGTGCGCCGCTGCTGAAACTGCGGCCGAAGCTGCGCTATCTCGGCTTCGACAGCAGCGACTACGCGGTGGCACGCTATGGCCGCCACCGCAACCTGCATCCGGCGCGCTTCGGCGATTTCGCCTGGCTGCGGCCGTGCGCGCCGGTGGACCTGCTGGTGTGTTCGGACGTGCTGCACTACGTGCCCAGCCGCGAACTGCGCCAGGGCCTGCCCGGCCTGGTGGAACTGTGCGGCGGCGTGGCCTTCCTGGAGACCTTCGCCGCCGAGGACGACTTCGATGGCGACCACGCCGGCTTCCAGCCGCGCGCGGCGCGGTGGTACCGGCGCCAGTTCGGTGCGCTCGGGCTGCGCCCGGTCGGCAGTCATTGCTGGCTGGCGCCAGCGCTGGCGGGGGATGCGGCCGCCCTGGAGACGATTGGTCTGGCGCCCCATTAAGGTGCAAGCGCCCCGGATGGGGTATGCTGCACGGCAGCATACGCTCAGGATGGAAACGCCGGCATGCTCTACCAGTGGCACGAACTGACCCGTAACCTGCTTGCCCCCTGGGTCCACCAGGCCGAAGCCAACGCCAAGATCTTCTCCGACGCGAACAGCCTGTGGGCGACCCTGCCGGGCGCCGAGCGCCTGGCCGCCAGCAACGAGTTGATGCATCGCCTGGGCAAGGACTACGAGAAGCCGGCGTGGGCGCTGGACCATGTCGACGTGGATGGCCACGCGCTGCCGATCGTCGAGCAGGAAGTGCTGCGCAAGCCGTTCTGCCGCCTGCTGCGCTTCAAGCGCTTCAGCGACGACGCCAAGGTCGTGGACGGACTCAAGCGGCAGCCGGCGGTGCTGGTGGTGGCGCCGCTGTCCGGCCACCACGCCACGCTGCTGCGCGACACCGTGCGCACCCTGCTGCGCGACCACAAGGTCTACGTCACCGACTGGATCGACGCGCGCATGGTGCCGCAGGCCGAAGGCGATTTCGGCCTGGACGACTACGTGCGCTACGTGCAGGACTTCATCCGCCATATCGGCGCCGAATCGCTGCACGTG
Organism: Xanthomonas sacchari; assembly: GCF_024266585.1. Classification (NCBI taxonomy): domain Bacteria; kingdom Pseudomonadati; phylum Pseudomonadota; class Gammaproteobacteria; order Lysobacterales; family Lysobacteraceae; genus Xanthomonas; species Xanthomonas sacchari. The sequence continues at coordinate 1,983,964 of NZ_CP100647.1, read as the reverse complement.
ATGAGCGTGTGCCAGCCGACCGTGCCGGTGCTGGCGGCGGTGTCGCTGATGGCCGGACGCGGCGAGACCACGCCGCGCTCGCTGGTGATGATGGGCGGCCCGATCGACGCGCGCCGCAGCCCCACCGAAGTCAACAACCTGGCCACGCGCAATCCGCTGTCCTGGTTCGAGCACAACGTCATCCACAGCGTGCCGCCGGCCTACCCCGGCCACGGCCGCGAGGTTTATCCGGGCTTCCTGCAGCACATCGGCTTCCTGGCGATGAACCCGAGCCGGCACTTCATGTCGCACTGGGATTTCTACGCCAACCTGGTCAAGGGCGACCTGCAGGACGCCGAGGCGCACCGCCGCTTCTACGACGAGTACAACGCGGTGCTGGACATGCCGGCCACCTACTACCTGGACACCATCCGCGTGGTGTTCCAGGAGTTCCTGCTGCCGCGCGGGGAATGGGTGATCGACGGAGAACGCGTCGACCCCGCCGCGATCCGCGACACCGCGCTGCTCAGCATCGAAGGCGAACTGGACGACATCTCCGGCCTGGGCCAGACCGCGGCCGCGCACGATCTGTGCACCGGCATCCCCGCCGCGCGCCGCCAGCACCTGGAAGTGCAGGGCGCCGGCCACTACGGCATCTTCAGCGGCCGCCGCTGGCGCGACATCGTGTATCCGCAGGTGCGCGCCTTCATCGCCGCCAACGCCGGCGCCAGCCGCGCACCGGCCGGCAACGTCACCCCGCTCAAGCGCCGCGGCAGCCGCAAGGCGGGCTGAGCCGGCTCGACGCCCGCGGCGCGACACGCCGCGGGCAGTCCACTCAAGGCGCTTCGCTGCGCAGCAGCACAGGCTGCCGTAGGCGCGCGGGTCGGCGACCACGCCGAGGAAGCGCCCGGCCCGCGAGCGCCGCTTCGGCGGCACTGGCGGCTGCAGCGCGCGGCGCACCGTCACTTCTGTATCGCGCTAGATCTCGGCCACGTCATCCGGCGCGCCGCCCCTGCCCGCGCCCAGCGACAAACATTTCGGCAACGTCGCGCTGGCTACACTGCGGGACCTTCCTTTTTGCATGCCATCCAGGAGGTTACGCATGAGCCCGACGCCCGCCCCCGCGGAACCCGGCCAGGCCACCGACGCCAGCTTCGCCAGTTCCGGCCACCAGTTCTCGACCGGCCCGGTCAAGCGCGATCCAGAGGCCGGTTCGGGCTCGGTCGAGTACAGCCGCACGGCCGCACAGGCCAAGTACGGCCCGCTGGAGTACGCGGCGGTGCACACCGGCAAGGTCGGCGCCGGCCGCAAGCAGGAAGACGGCAAGACCGTGTTCAACGTCGAGATGGAGTTCACCCAGGGCCATCGCATCCAGGGCGACTTCAAGGCCGGGCGCCTGGCCGCCGACGGCAGCCTGACCCAGGCCACCGGCGAGCGCGGCCGCTACGAGGTCCGGCTGCGCGGCGAGGCCACGGCCGACGCCGCTGCGCGGGTGAATCCCTTCGATCCCGGCACCATTCCGGTTGGCGGCAGCGTCAAGCTCGATGGCCAGGTGTTCGCCAAGACCTCGATGGAGGCCGCATTCCGCGGCTTCGCCACGTCCAGCGAGCGCACCGACGCGGCCGGCATGAGCTATGCGGTGCAGCGCCTGGACGCCGATCGCGTCCGCGTCGCGGTCGGTCCGACCCAGGCGGTGGAACGGCTGGAGTCCGTCGGGCTGAAGACCGACATTGCCCAGGCCATGCTGGGCCGGCAGGATGCGCTCGGCCAGGCGACCATGCGCACCGCCACCTTCGACCTGCGTGAACCGCAGGCCCAGGCCGCGTACCGCGACTTCCTGGCCAGCGGCCGGCTCGCCGCCAATGCGCCCGGCGTCGGCGGCGTGCAGAAAGTCGAAAGCCTGACCATGAATTCGGAGACCCGCGCCCAGCTCGGCCTGGGCCCGTTCAAGGCCGACCTGGGCGGCCAGCGCAACACTGGCGAGAACGTGCGCACCACCTATGCCGACGGCAGCTACAGCGTGGTCGGCAAGGTGCAGTACGCCGGCAACGTGCCGATGACCCTGACCCGCCAGTTCGACCCCGCGGGCAAGGAGCGCGTGGACGAACGCAGCTATCAGTTCACCTTCGACAAGGTCGACCACAACCAGGCGCAACTGCTCAACGCCGCGCTCACCGGCAAGGACACCGCCTCGGCCGATACGCCGATCGCGGCCGGCCAGAACGCCACCCTGCGTTTCTCCGAGCAGCAGATGGACGCGCTGCGCCAGCAGTACCAGCGCGCCGCGCAAGCCAGTCCGATGACCGCGCACGAGGCCGCACAGTATGAGAAGCAGAGTCCGCAGGACTTCGCGATCGGCCTGGCGCGAAACCTGGGCAATTCCCAGTACGGCCTGAGCGAGCGCCTGTTCCGCGTCGCCAGCAGCGCCGGCGGCACCCCAGGCGGCGAGTTGGTGCGCATCGACGCGCAGGTCGACCGCGCCGACCAGCCATCCCCGTCAGCGCCCGCGCGCTCCGCCCCGAGCACGGGCACTGCGCCCGATGCGCACGCCACCGCCGATCCGCAGCAACAGGCGATGCAGGAGGCGATCGCGCGCAAGCTCACCCCCTACGACGCCAACGTCGCCGGCAGCCTGCTGCTGGCGGCCCGGCGCGATGGGCTGACCCAGGTCGATCACGTGCTGCGCAACGACAACGGGCGGGTGTTCGCGGTACAGGGCGACCCGCTGTCCGCCGACAAGCGCGTGGCCTACGTGGACGCCGCGCAGGCGGCGACCATCCCGGCCGCAGAAAGCGCCAGGCAACTGGCCGCGCTGCCGCCGACGCCGAGCCAGGCGCCGCTGCAGGAGGCGCAGGAACCGCAGCGGCGCGCGCTGTCGTAAGCAGCACGGTCGGCGGCACGGCGGTCGCGCCGTGCCGCCGGCGCATTGGCAGCGACCACCGCTTCGGTGAGAATCGGACGCTCACCGACCGGGCCGTCCTCATGCCGCTGCGCACTTCCCTGCTCGCCCTCGCGCTGTCCCTGTCCGCCTCCGCCGCGTCTGCGGCACCGCCGCCGCCGGCGACGCCGTACCGCAGCCCGCAACAGATCCTGGACGCCTCCAAGCCCAGCGACTGGCGCACGCTGGATCCGGCCAACACGCTCTACCTGGACCTGGACGCCGGCCGCGTCGTCATCGAACTGGCGCCGGCGTTCGCGCCGCAGCACGTCGGCAACATCCGCACCCTGGCCCACGAACATTTCTGGGATGGCCTGAGCATCTACCGCTCGCAGGACAATTTCGTGGTGCAGTTCGGCGACCCCGACGGCGAGGAGCCGGGCAAGGCCAAGTCGCTGGGCAGCGCCAAGACCCACCTGCCCGCCGAATTCCAGCGCCCGGCCGCGGGCCTGGCGTTCCAGCCGCTGCCCGACCGCGACGGCTGGGCGCCGCAGGTGGGCTTCGTCGACGGCTTTCCGGTGGCGCGCGATCCCAAGGCCGGCACCGCCTGGCTGGCGCACTGCTACGGCACGCTCGGCGCCGGCCGCAACAACGACGAGGACAGCAGCATCGGCGCCGAACTGTACGTGGTCACCGGGCAATCGCCGCGGCAACTGGACCGCAACATCACCGTGGTCGGCCGCGTGGTCAAGGGCATGGAACTGCTCAGCGTGATCCCGCGCGGGCCGGACCCGATGGGCTTCTACGAGAAACCCGAGCAACGCACGCCGATCCGCGCGATCCGCCTGGCCAGCGACGTGCCGGACGCCGAACGCACGCCGCTGCAATTGCTGCGCACGGATACGCTGACCTTCCGCGAGGTGGTCGAGGCGCGGCGCAACCGCCGCGATGCGTTCTACAAGCGCCCGGCCGGCCACATCGACCTGTGCAACGTGCCGCTGCCGGTGCGTACACCGCCGAAGTGACGCGTCATGCGCGCGCCGGACGGCGCGCGCTCAGGCGCCGCCGACGCTGCGCCGCTGCGGCTGCTGCACGTGCAGGAAACGGGTGAACAGTTCGCGCGGCTGCTCCACGGCGCACTCGGTCAGCAGCATGGCGATGTTGCCGCGGTGGAAGGCGCCATGCGCGAGCACGTGGAACAGCATTTCCTGCCGGCTCATGCGGCCGGCGTCGCCATCGGTGAAACGGAACGCCAGCGTCTGCTGCAAGGCGGGCGCGTCGAGCCGGACGACGTAATCGGCATACCATCGGTCCGATTCGGTCACGTCCGCGCCCAGCGCCTCCAGTTCCGGCGTCTGCGGCGTGTTGCTCGCGGTGAATGCATGCGTGCCGCCCTCCAGGTGCGCGGCGAAGATCCGGTCCACCACGTAGGTGTGGTTCAACAGCCGGATCGCACGCTGTCGCTGCGCCGGATACGCGGCCGCATCGATCTGCGCCAGCGCCTGCAGCATCTCGGCGTTGGCCCACGCCTTGAAAGCGAACTGCGATGCGAGCAGGGAATCAGTCATTGCGTCGTCCTCCAGGCCAAGTGATCGTGCCATGCCGCGGTTGCGGCGGCACCACGCGAGCGCGCCAGTATCCGGCATCCTCACCCACGCCTGCCACCTGCGGCTCGGCCGCCGCGTCCTGGTACGGGTGGTGGTGTTCCGATGCCGCCACGCGGCGGCTGGCAGGCCGAATCCAACACGCGATGTTGCTAGCGCATGGATGACACGCTCTACCGCCTACCGCGCGCGCTGGCTGAAGGCCACGCTGCCCAGGATCAGCGCACCGGCCAGCAACATGGTCCAGGTCAGCGGCTCGCCCAGGAACCACCAGGCCAGCAGCGCGCCGAACACCGGGATCAGGTAGGTCACGGTCGAGGCGCGGGCCGGGCCGATGCGCTGGATCAGCCGGTAGTACATCAGGTAGGCCAGGCCGGTGCAGACCACGCCCAGGCCGCCCGCGCAGGCCCAGGCCAGCGCCGGCACCGGTGCGGTCGGCCAATGCGTCCACGCCAGCGGCGCCAGCAGCAGCGCGCTGCAGCCCAGCGTGGCCGCCGCCGACGCGGCCGGCGGCAGGTCGCCCATGTGCCGCTTCACCAGGTTGTAGCCGATGCCGTACAGCAGCGACGCGGTGGCGCCGGCGAAGGCCGACGGACCGACGCTGAGCCCAGCCGACTTGCCGGTGGCCAGCACCAGCACGCCGACGAAGCCCACCAGCAAGGCCAGCGCGCGACGGGAACCGATCCGCTCGCCGAAGAACAGGAACGCGATCAGCGCGGTGAACAGCACCGTCATCGCATTGCAGATCGCGCCGATCGCCGCCGGCGCATGCTGCGCGCCCCACGCGAACAGCAGGAACGGCAAGGCGGAGTTGAGCACGCCGATCGCCGCCAGGGTCGGCCAGCGCCGCAGCGGGAAGCGCGCCCGCGCCAGCCACAGGAACGGCAGCAGCACCGTCGCGCCCAGCGCCAGGCGCAGTTCCACCAGCGCATAGGCGCCGAACTGCGGCGCGGCCACGCGCATGAACAGGAACGAGCAGCCCCAGACGACGCCGAGGAAGCCCAGTTCCAGCGGCGTGCGCCAGTCGCGTGTCGCAGCGCGGTCGGGTGTGGACGCAGGAGGGGCGGAGATGGCCGGCTGCAGGGAGGGTTCGGAAGTGGGCATGGAGGAGGCTCGCGGTCGACCGGAAACGCGCCGCAACGCTCATGCGACGCCACGCATCCGCTGCCGGCTGCGGATGCGTGGCGGCGCGGTCGCGCCACACCCCGCATCGCGCCTGCCCGCCGCGCATGTCGTGTTCGGCTGCCAGCATCGCCCCGCATCACAGGGGCCGACAAGCGCGTAGTATCGTCGCGAGCCACAAATCTGCCGCGTGTCTGACCGTGCAACTGCGCCCGTCCCTGCTGCCCGCGCTCGGCGTCTTCGCCGCCGCGGCCCGCCACCAGAACTTCGCCCATGCCGCGGAGGAACTGCATCTCACCGCCAGCGCGGTCAGCCACCACGTGCGGCGTCTGGAAGCGCTGCTCGGCGCCACGCTGTTCCAGCGCCACGCGCGCGGGGTCAAGCTGACCGCCGAGGGCCGGCAACTGGCCGACGCGGCCAGCGCCGCGCTCGCCGATATCGCCGCGGTGGCCGGCAACCTGCACCCGCAAGCCGACACCGCGCCGCTGCGCATCACCACGCTGCGCTCGCTCTCGTACTGCTGGCTGCTGCCGCGCCTGCCACGCTTCTGCCAGGCTTATCCGCACGTGCGCCTGGAGATCCAGACCGACTCGGCGTTCTCGCGCTTCGAAGAAGGCGGCCCGGAGCTGGGCATCCGCTACGGCCAGGGCGACTGGCCGGGACTGACCTCGCACCACCTGATGGACGACGAACTGTTCCCGGTCGCCTCGCCGGCCCTGCCGCAACTGGCGACGCTGCGCCGCCCGGAGCAGATCGCGCAGTTGCAACTGCTCACCGACATGTCGCCGCAGGGCTGGCGCGACTGGTTCCGCGCCGCCGGCGTGCGCGGCGTGGCGCTGCCGCCGATGCACACTTTCAACGACAGCACCGATGCGCTGCGTGCGGCGGTGTACGGCGTGGGCGCGGTGCTGGCGCGCAAGCACATCGCCCAGCCCTACCTGCAGCGCTACGAACTGGTGCGCCTGCCCGGCCCGGCGCTGACCGCGCGCTATTCCTACTACATCGTGCATCCCACCCACCGCCTGCTCAGCCCGGCCGCCAGCCACTTCATCGACTGGCTCAAGCGCGAGGCGCCGGACGAACGCACGCCGATGCCGGCCTTGCCGGCCGAATTGCTGGGGTTGCCGCCGACCGCGCGCTAGGGTTCCGAAGGATTGCGCAGCGCGCACTGCAGGAACGACGCTGGCGCAGGCCCACGCGGCGCAGGCGCGACGCGTGCAGGTGCTGCTCGGCGCCGACGATCGCCACCTGGCGTTCCGCAGTTGCGTCGGCATGACGCTGCGCGACGACGGCAGCGCCGAGCTGAGCCTGGAAACGCGGGTGGCCTGCCGCAATCGCTTCGGGCACCTGTACATGGCGCTGATCGCCGCCGCGCACCGCCGCTACATCGCGCCGACGCTGCTGCGTGCGGCCGCCGAGGCGCTGCTGCTGCCGGTGGCCGAGCATGCCGGCCCGGACGCGGTCGTGCCGCTGCGCTGAGCGCGTCATCACCCCGCCTTAGCCGATGCCTGCCTAGCCTGCGCCTTCCCCCTAAGAGGAAGGCACATGCCCCAGCTCCGCATCCGCATCACCGGCAGCGATGACGACGCCCGCGCCATCATCAACCTGCTGTCGAGCCTGGAGGGCATCGAACACGTCGAGGAGATCGACGACCTGATGCCGCACATGGACGACGAGGATTCCAGCTCCGCCGGCCTGCCCGACGACCAGGGACCCGGGACCCACGAAGTGGAAGTGGAGGCCGGCAATGCCGCCACCGCGCTGAAGGTGCGCGAGGCAGTGGAAGCGTTGGCGTTCGAGCTGGACGTGGTCGTGGAGTTCGAACAGGACGAAGGCTGAGGCCGACCTGTGGGGCGTTGCGCCGTGGGGCGCAGCGTCCCGCGGGACGCACGGCCTGCCTCCTCGCATGGGAGCGGCGTCAGCCGCGCCTCAGCGCCCGACCGCGCCATCACTGCGCGACGCAGCGGCAGCGACACCGGTGCCGGCATCGCCAGCCATACCCGTAGGAGCGGCTTCAGCCGCGACCCGGGACCAATGACAGCCCACGGCAGGGGCGGCGCAATTAGCGAGCACGATGCTGCGGCACCTTGCCCTGGCATCGCCCGCCCCCATTCCCGCCCACGCCCATCGGACGGGAACAGCGCTGGCTCCTAGGCCGAGCGCCGCCGCCGTCGGCGCCAGGCGATCAGCCGCCACAGCACGTAGCCGAGCAACGCGAACGGCGCCAGGCCGACCACCGCGCGAATCGCCCAGGCGATCGAGCCGGCGAAGATTTCGCCACTGTCGCGCAGCGCATCGCCGATGTCGCTGCGGCTACGCTCGGCGGTCGGCGCGGCGAAGGTCAGCGTCACCCGCTGCGTATCCAGGCGCCGGCGCTGCTGCGCGGCTTCCTGGCTGGTGGCGAGCAACTGCGTCTCCACGGCGGCCAGCTTCTCCGACAGCGCGATCATGTCGGCCACGCTGAGATCGCGACGTTGCTGGAACTCCTGCAGGCGCCGCTGCTCGGCCTGCAGCCGCTGGCGTTGCGCGTCGTTGTCCTGCACCGCCTGCGCCAGATCCTCGGCATGGGTGGTGCGGCTTTCGATCTGGCCGTCCTGGCCCGCCTGCGCGATCAACGGCTCGACCCCGGCCGGCGCGATCCGCACGCTGAGTTCGCCGCGCGGCCGCTCGCCGCCGCGCTGTTCGACCTGCAACACCGTGCAGGCGCCGAAACTGGCTTTCAGGCAGCCGTCCTGCAGTTGCTTGAGCCGTGCGGGAATCTGCGCCGCCGGCAGCGCCACGCTGACCTCGTGCTCGTAGGCCAGGGACGGCATGACGCGTCCGTCGCCACTCGGCGGGGGCGCCGCGACGACCGCGTCCGCCGCCTGCACCGCGGCCTCCGCCGCACTGGCGGCGCTACTGGCAGCATCGGCGGAATAGCGATCGGCGGCCGGCAACGCAGCGCTCTCGCCGCCGCGGCTGCAGGCCGCGAGCGACGCCAGCAGCGCCAGCGAAGCGCCCCAACGACGCCAGCGCCGGCGCGCAGGCAACAGACTGCGTGCCGCGCCAGCGGGCACGGCGCGCCCTGCGGCGGCGGCAGGCAGTGCAGCGTTAATCGCGACCGCCGCGGTGGCGGCCTTCGGATCGAACGCGAAATCGAACGCGACAGGGTCGCGGTGGCGACGTCCGTTGTCCTGCATTGTGCAGCTCCCGGGTGGCAAAAACCGCAAGGGTAATCCAATGGCAGGGGCGCCGGCAGCCGCGGCGGCGCTACCCTGGCGGATCGACCCACTCCAGGAATCCCGATGCGCCAGCACCTGCTCGCCGCCGCCCTGCTCGCCGCCCTCGCCGGCTGCCAGCAGCAACCTGCCGACGCGCCCGCCGCCAGCAACGCGCCCGCCAAGGCCGCGACGGCATCCGATGCGGCGGCCGACGCCAGCTTCGCCGCGCTGTCCAAGCGCGCGGTGGACACCTGGATGCAGCTGTCTCCGGTCAGCGCCACCCAGACCGGCGACCACCGCTACGACAGCGAACTGGACGACCTCAGCGCGGCCGGACGGCAGAAGAGCCTGGACGCGAGCAAGCAGTTGCTGGCGGAGCTGGACAAGCTCGACGTGAGCAAGCTCTCGCGCGAGAACCAGGTGGACGCGGCGATCCTGCGCAACCAGTTGCAGTCGGACATCTGGAACAGCGAGGTGGCGCAGGGCTGGGCGACCGATCCGCAGGTCTACAACGGACTGGCCGGCGGCGCGATCTACGGGCTGATGGCGCGCGAGTTCGCGCCGCTGCCGGAGCGGCTGAAATCGGCCACCGCGCGCATGGAGAAGATCCCGGCGCTGTTCGCGCAGGCGCGCGCCAACCTGGACCCGGCGCGCGTGTCGGAGATCAGCGCCAAGACCGTGGCCAAGCAGAACCGCGGCATCCTCAGCATCGTCGACAGCTTCATCGTCCCGCATGTCCAGGAACTGCCGCAGGCCGACGCGCAGCGTCTGCAGGCGGCGATCGAGGGCCTGAAGAAGGCCGTGGCCGAGCAGCAGACCTGGCTGGACCAGACCCTGGTGCCCAACGCCAAGGGCGACTTCCGCCTGGGCGCGGAAAAGTACGACCAGAAGCTGAAGTTCGCGCTCAACTCCTCGCTGTCGCGCGCCGACATCAAGCAGCGCGCCGAAGCCGAACTCAAGCGCGTGCGCCAGGACATGTACGGCATCGCCCGCACCGTGCTCAAGGACAAGCCCGGCGCGCCGGCCCTGGTCGATGCGCCCAGCGACGAACAGCAGCAGAAGGCGATCGAAGCGGCGCTGGAGCTGGCCTACGCGCAGCATCCGGCGCGCGACAAGGTGGTCGAGGCCGCCAAGGCCTCGCTGGCCGACGCCACCGCCTTCGTGCGCAAGAAGGACCTGGTGACCCTGCCCGACGCGCCGGTGGACATCATCCTGATGCCCGAATTCCAGCGCGGCGTGGCGGTGGCGTACTGCGACTCGCCCGGCCCGCTCGACAAGAACCTGAAGACCTTCTACGCGGTGTCGCCGATCCCCGACGACTGGACCGCGCAGCAGGCCGACTCGTTCCTGCGCGAATACAACAGCCGCATGATCCATCTGCTGAGCATCCACGAGGGCGTGCCCGGGCATTACGTGGAAGGCTGGCACTCGGCCAAGTTCCCCTCCACGCTGCGCGGCGTGCTGCGCTCGGGCGTGTTCGCCGAGGGCTGGGCGGTGTACACCGAACGGATGATGCAGGAGCAGGGCTACCTGGACAACGATCCGCTGTTCCACCTGGTGCAACTGAAGTTCTACCTGCGCAGCATCGCCAATGCGCTGCTCGACCAGGGCGTGCACGTGGACGGCTGGAGCAAGCAACAGGCGCTGCACCTGATGATCCACGACGCCTTCCAGCAGCAGAGCGAGGCCGAGGGCAAGTGGGTGCGCGCGCAGCTGACCTCGGCGCAGTTGCCGACCTACTTCGTCGGCGTGCAGGAGCACCTGGACCTGCGCAAGGCGATGCAGGACAAGCTCGGCGACAAGTTCAACCTCAAGGCCTACCACGACCAGGTGCTGTCCTACGGCGCGCCGCCGGTGCGGTTCGTGCGCGAGCTGATGCTGGACGAGCCGATCAAGTAGTCGGGATTGGGGAGTCGGGATCGGGGATTGGCAACGGCGGCGGCGCCGAGGCGCCGGGAGAAAAGCTCCCTCGGTTGAGGGGGCTGCCGGAGACGGCGAAAACGGATGACGCCGGAACTGTGTTGCTGCAATTGACGGGACGCAGCGCAGATCGGCCATCTCGCTGCGATCGCGCCGCGACCGCGCCACCCCGGCGCGGGGCCGGCAACGCGAAGGCGTTTTCGCCAGGCGCCGCCGCGGTCGGCGGCGGCGCCTGCACTGCTCGCTCGCCGTAGACCTCGATTTCCGAACAGGCCAACCACGAGGACGGGGTGTGGGCCTCGACCCTCAAATGCTCGGCGGTGCTGCCGTCCAGGGCGATGTACGCCGGCGCCACGTCCGAGTGATCGAGTTCGGTGCAGGATTGTGGATTGTCGAAGGACACCGGCCCGGGGCTGGAGCTGCCGCCGAACACCGCGCCCCAGACGGACGCCGCACGCGGCGCATCAGCGTCCGCGCCTTCGTCGCATCGCCGCGACGGCGGCGGTCAGCGCGTCGGCGTTGGTGTCGACGCACGCGCCAGCGAGCGGGCGACGGCCCGCTGCATCGCAGGCAGCGCGTCGTCCACAAGAACGCGCGGCGGTGCGCGCAACACACTCACCCCGCGTGGCCTGCCGGGGTCTCGCTGCTCCACAGCAGCATCGCATCGCCATAGCTGAAGAAGCGGTAGCGCTGGGCGATGGCGTGGCGATAGGCGGCGAAGATGCGTTCGCGGCCGGCGAAGGCCGAGACCATCATCAGCAGCGTGCTTTCCGGCAGATGGAAATTGGTCACCATCGCGTCAACGCTGCGGATGCGGTAGCCGGGCAGGATGAAGATCTGCGTCTCGCCGGCGAACGGATGCAGTTCGCCGTCCTTGGACGCGCTTTCCAGCGCGCGCACTACCGTGGTCCCGACCGCGATCACGCGGCCGCCGGCCGCGCGCGTGCGCCGCACCTGCTCGACCAGGCTGGCGCCGACGTTGAGCCACTCGCGGTGCATCTGGTGCTGTTCCAGCGCCTCCACCCGCACCGGCTGGAAGGTGCCGGCGCCGACGTGCAGGGTCACATGCCCGACCTCGACGCCGCGCTGCTGCAGCGCCTGCAGCAACGGCGCATCGAAATGCAGTCCGGCGGTCGGCGCGGCGACCGCGCCGGCCTCGCGCGCGAACACGGTCTGGTAGCGCTCGCGGTCGTCCAGCCCAGGCTCGCGGCGGATGTACGGCGGCAACGGCAACCGCCCGGCCTGCTGCAGCCAGTGCTCCAGCGCGCCGTCCACATGGAACTGCAACCGGTAGAACTCGCCATCGCGGCCCAGCACCTCGGCCTCGCCGCCGGCGTCCAGGGCGATGCGCGCCCCGGCCTTGGGCGACTTGCTCACGCCCAACTGCGCCCGCGCGCGCTGGCCGCCGAGCAGCCGCTCGATCAGGATCTCGACCCGACCGCCGGTGCGCTTCTGCCCGAACAGCCGCGCCGGAATCACCCGCGTGTCGTTGAAGATCAGCAGATCGCCGGCACGCAGCAACTCCGGCAGATCGCGGACGTGGCGGTCATCGAAGGGTGCCGGCGCCGGCGGCACCAGCAGCAGCCGGCTGGCCGAGCGCTCGGCCAACGGCGCCTGCGCGATCAGTTCCTCGGGCAGGTCGTAGTGGAAATCGGACTTCTTCAAGGCGCCGGCAAAAATCGGGAATGGGCCGAACATTGTAGCGGCGCCGGGATTGGAGATTCGGGATTGGGGATTGTCCAAGGCATGAAGCGGGATCCAGCTCTTGCCAATCCCCAATCCCCAATCCCGACTCCCAGCCTTCAACGCTCGAACTTGGTGGACAGAATGATCGACGAGGTCGTGCGCTCCACCCCGTCCAGCGCGCCGATGCGATCGGTCAGTTCGTCCATGTCGTTGACCCCCGGCACCACGCCCAGCGCGATCAGGTCGAAGGAGCCGCTGACCGAATGCAGCACGCGCACCGCGTCGATCTCGCGCAGCGCCTTGACCACCGAGGTCATCTTCTTCGGCAGCACGGTGATCAGGATATGCGCGCGGATATGGCCCTGCTCGTAGTCGTCGCGGGTGCGCACGGTGTAGCCGCAGATCACGCCCTCGCGCTCCAGGCGCTCGATCCGGCTCTGCACGGTGGTGCGCGACAGGCCGAGGCGGCGGGCGATCTGCGCGGTGGAGGCGCGCGCGTCCTCGCGCAGCAGCGACAGCAGGGCGTCGTCGGAGGCGGTGATCTTCATGGCCAGGGATTTTCGTCGAATCGACGAAATTGCGTCAATTCCTGCACGGATTCACGCTGCCATTCGACGATCCTGTCCCGATAATAGGGAGGATCGTCGCCAGACAGCCCGCCTTCAGGAGATCTTGCATGACCGTACTCGGCCCGCTCGCCCCGCTCCGTGCCCACGCCGGCGACCGCCTGACCCATGGCCTGGACGACGCCAGCATCGAGCGCCTGGCGGCCTCGCATCCGGCGCTGCGCGCCGCGATCGACGCGGCGGGCGAAGACTATGCACGCATCGCTGCCGAATTCGGCGAGTTGCTGGAACTGGACGAAGCCGAACAGATCCGCCACCTGCAGGCCGGCTTCGTCAATTTCTACGCCGACGACGCGGTCACCCCCTACGTGGCGCTGAGCGCGCGCGGCCCGTGGGTGGTCACGCTGAAGGGCGCCGTGCTGTACGACGCCGGCGGCTACGGCATGCTCGGCTTCGGCCACACCCCGGAGGCGGTGCTGGAGGCGATGGCGCGGCCGCAGGTGATGGCCAACGTGATGACCCCCAACCTGTCGCAGTTGCGCTTCGAGCGCGCGCTGCGCGCGGAGATCGGCCACCGCCGCGGCGGCTGTCCGTATGCACGCTTCATGTGCCTCAACTCCGGTTCCGAAGCGGTGGGCCTGGCCGCGCGCATCGTCGACATCAACGCCAAGCTGCAGACCGACCCGGGCGCGCGCCACGCCGGCGCCAAGATCAAGCGGCTGGTGGTCAAGGGCAGCTTCCACGGCCGCACCGACCGGCCGGGCATGTACTCCGACTCCAGCCGCAAGACCTATCTGCAGCACCTGGCCAGCTACCGCGGCGAGGATTCGCTGATCGCCATCGCGCCCTACGACGTGGAGGCGCTGCGCCGCGCCTTCGCCGAGGCCGAGCAGCACGGCTGGTTCATCGAAGCGGTATTCCTGGAGCCGGTGATGGGCGAAGGCGACCCCGGCCGCGCGCTGCCGCCGGCGTTCTACGCCGCCGCGCGCGAACTGACCCGCAACCACGGCAGCCTGCTGCTGGTCGACTCGATCCAGGCCGGCCTGCGCGCGCACGGCGTGCTCTCGGTGGTGGACTATCCCGGCTTCGAGCAACTGGACCCGCCGGACCTGGAAACCTACTCCAAGGCGCTCAACGCCGCACAGTACCCGCTGTCGGTGCTGGCGGTGACCGAGCACGCGGCGCAGGTGTACCGCAAGGGCACCTACGGCAACACCATGACCAGCAACCCGCGCGCGCTGGACGTGGCCACCGCCACCCTGGCGCAGCTGACCCCGCAGGTGCGCGCCAACATCCGCGAGCGCGGCGCCGAGGCGGTGCAGAAGCTGGAAAAGCTCAAGGCCGAGCTCGGCGGCGCCATCACCCAGGTGCAGGGCACCGGCCTGCTGTTCTCCTGCGCGCTGGCCCCGCAGTACAAGTGCTACGGCGCCGGTTCGACCGAGGAGTGGCTGCGCCAGCACGGCGTCAACGTGATCCACGGCGGCGAGAACTCGCTGCGCTTCACCCCGCACTTCGCGATGGACAGCGAAGAGCTGGACCTGCTGGTCGGGCTGATCGGCCGCGCCCTGCGCGAAGGCCCACGCTTGGCGCAGGCCGCGGCGGCCTGAGTTCGCTCGACGCTGCAAGCATCGCGGCACCACGGCGCGGCAGCATGGGGAAGGCGATTCGCTCGCCCCCAATGCAAGCGCATGCGCGACCGCCATGCGCTTGTTTCGCGGCGTTCGCGAACCATGACAATCGCAAGCCATCCGCGTATCGAATTGGCTGGTTCGCCAGCCTTCGCTTGCGCCGATTCACCTATACTGATTCGACTCAGCGACGGTCCAGCGAATGCGCACTCCTCTTCTCCTTTCCATTGGCGTGCTCTTCGCGGCCGCTCATCCCATGGCGTACGCCGCTGCTTTTTCCGAAGGCGAACTGCTATTCGACCAGCCCGGGTGGGACTACTCCCCCAGCTCGCTCATCGATCTGGATGGAAAAGAGAAAGTGTGGTGGTGCGGCCATCTGAATGGCCATGACGTCGTCAAGTACCGCGAGCGCACGGGAACGGGCAGTTGGAGCGCTCCCGTGATTGTCCTTCAAGCCAATCAGTTCTTGCGCGGTGCACGCCCGCTCACCTGGGAGGGCGTCCACACCTGCGACCCCACGGTGACCCGTGGACATTGGAATTACCAAGGCCAGGACTACAGCTACGTGATGTACTACACCACGGAGCGGCCTGGCAGCAACGGCATCGACAATCGCATCGCCGTGGCGTTTTCGAACGATGGAATCAACTGGAAGAAGCACGACGCGCCCGTGATCCATGACGGCGATCCCGGCACCTATGGCACAGGACAATCCGTTGCCTGGAGCGCGGACGGCGCAGCCGGCATCAGAACCGTCTACACCTATGTGGATGGCAACGGCGACATCAGTTATTTCTACCGGGAGTCGCCGGACGCAATCAACTTCGGCGAGAAGCGGAAGCTCAGCCAGAACGGCCTCACCTTGAACGGGCAAAGCGGCATCTCGCATGCCAAGCCCGCGCTCGGCTTTGCGCCAGGATCCTACAACGGGCACTATTTTTATTACATGGCCAGCGTCTGCGAGGCCCATCTGGACTCCAGCTATGGCCCCGCCTATCCAGAGTGGGGTACGGCAAAGGGCGTGTGCGTTTATCGCGCGGAAGGAGAGGACGCGTTTACCGGCACCTGGACCAAGGTGTTGGACAGCGCGCACATCAAACCGGTGGAAGTCGAACCCGGCTTTCTGACCAACATTTACGGCAGCCTGGACGGAATCCTGCCCACGATTTCCATTCGCTATGGGTGCAGCGGATCCGGCGATCCGAACACCTGGGAGATCTGCTGGTCCGAGGGAAAACTCGATTAGCGCTTTCTCGCCTTGACCGCGCCTGGGTCGCGGTGATCGACCCGATGGCGCGTCATGCCGGCCTCTTCCGGCCACACCGCGTCGCCTGCGCGCGTTTCGCCCCGACACCCCTGCGTACTCCGACGCCGGTGGTGTCGGCGGCCATCCTCGCGGCCACGCACCATCCTGCGGGGTTCGCATCTTGGCCCCGCCCCCGCTGTCGAGCGTAGGACCAACATCGCCACGGACATCCTGTCCGGCTCGCCCCTCCGGTAGCGCTCCAGACGCCGTCCGAACCCGAACCCGGCCCCCGCTCAACCGACCGGCAGCGGACACCTTTTCGGGCATCAACGGCCATGCGGCAATGAGATCGCCGGTACAAAACGACAAAGATATTGCAAACAATTCGCATTTGCATGGAAAATGAACGGACTGCCCGCATCGCTCTCGCGGCAGACACCCTTTCGCACTGCCGCCCGATCCCGGCGCCGCGCCCGCTCCCACTGAGGGACGGTCGGTGTCTGCGGCCGGGGCGTCATCCATCCTGCAAACCGAACCGCCCATGACCTCCTCGATCAAGCGCCGCAAACATCCCGTGACCCGCCAGGCCGCGGCACCGACCCTCACCACCGCCATGCTGCTCGGCGGCCTGAGCCTGCTCTCCTCCGCGCACGCCGCGACGGCCGACCAGCCCACCACCCTCGACCAGGTCGACGTACAGGCCCAGCGCGCCAAGCGCTACCTGGTGGAAGTGCCGGATTCGCCGAAGTTCACCCAGCCGCTGATCGACACCCCGCAGACCCTCAACATCATCGGCAAGGACCTGTTCAACGAGCAGGGCGCGACCACCCTGACCGAGGCGCTGCGCAACAGCCCGGGGGTCGGCACGTTCTATGTCGGCGAGAACGGCAACACCAGCACCGGCGACGCGATCTACATGCGCGGCTTCGACAGCTCCAGCAGCATCTTCGTCGATGGGCTGCGCGACCTCGGCTCGATCTCCCGCGACGTGTTCAATATCGAACAGATCGAGGTCGAGAAAGGCCCGGCCGGCACCGACAACGGCCGCAGCGCGCCGACCGGCGCGATCAACCTGGTGACCAAGCAGGCGCACCTGGACGACGCCACCAGCGCCACGCTGTCCGGCGGCGACCACGGCCAGCGTCGCGCGACCGCGGACTGGAACCAGAGCCTGGGCGCCAGCAGCGCGCTGCGCATCAACGCGATGGGCCAGGACAGCGACGCCATCGGCCGCGACCATGTCGCCAACAAGCGCTGGGGCCTGGCCTCGTCGCTGGCCTTCGGCCTGGGCACCGACACGCGCTACCTGCTCGACCTGCTGTACGTGAAGCAGGACAACGTGCCCGACGGCGGCGTGCCGACCATCGGCCTGCCCGGCTACAGCTCGCCGGATCCCACGCGGCCGTGGCTCGGCGCCGCCGCACGCGTGGACAGCGCCAACTTCTACGGCACCCGCGCCGACCACGACGACGTGACCGCGAAGATGGCCACCTTCCGCATCGAACACGACGTGTCCGACGCGGTCAAGCTGACCAACACCGCGCGCTGGGGCCGCAACGAACAGGATTACCTGCTGTTCGCGTTCATGCCCAACGCCGCCAACCTGCGCACGCCGAATCCGGCCGATCCGACGACCTGGACGGTGGCGCGCAGCCTGCCGACCTTCAAGGACCAGCAGTACACCCTGCTCGCCGACCAGTTGAACCTGCGCGTGGACTTCGCCACCGGCGCGGTGCGGCACAACCTCAGCACCGGCGTGGAAGTCTCGCGCGAGGAGCTGCGCAGCTGGGGGCACAATCTCGTCGACCGTGCCGCGTGGCTGGCGGCCAATCCGGCCAACCTGTACGCGCCGGACTGGAACACCACGCCGCTACGCAGCGCACGCAACGGCGCGCGCAGCCACGGCACCACCACCACCTACTCGGCCTATGCCTTCGACACGCTGAAGTTCGGCGACAGTTTCCTGGTCACCGCCGGGGTGCGCGCGGACCACTACAAGACCGACTTCGACAGCCTGGTATGCAGTTCGGCCACCTCCACCGCCGCGCCCTGCACCACCGTGGTCGGCCTGGACACCGACATCGCCGACACGCTGTTCAGCTGGAAACTCGGCGCGGTCTACAAGGCCAACGAGGACGTCAGCGTCTACGCCAACTTCGCCACCTCGCAGCAGCCGCCCGGCGGCAGCACGCTGGAACTGAGCGCGTCGGCCAACAACGCCAACAACCCGCGTTTCGATCCGCAGAAGGCCAGGACCGCCGAGGTCGGCACGAAGTGGAACTTCCTCGACGATGCGCTGTTCGCGACCCTGGCGCTGTTCCGCACCGACGTGAACAACGAGATCGTGCAGGGCAGCGACGGGCTGTACTACCAGAGCGGCGAGAAGCGCGTGCAGGGCATCGAACTGTCGGCGGTCGGCAAGCTGACCGAGCGCTGGTCGCTGTCCAGCGGCTACACCAAGCTGGATGCGCGGGTGCGGCAAGGCACCACGGTCTCGCAGGACGGCAGCCAGGACCTGGCCTACACCCCGGACAGCGCGTTCACCGCCTGGAGCACCTACACCCTGCCGTTCGGGCTGACCATCGGCGGTGGCGTGCGCTATTCGGGCGAGATGAAGCGCGGCCGCGACGGCGCGGTCGGCACCCCGGCGTTCGTGAAGTCGTACACGGTGTGGGACGCGGTGCTGAGCTACCCGGTCAACGACCATGTGGCGCTGCGTCTGAACGCCTACAACCTGTTCGACAAGGATTACGTCTCCGCCATCAACAAGAGCGGCTTCCGCTACACGCCCGGCGCGCCGCGCTCGGTGCTGCTGACCGCCGAAGTCCGGTTCTGACCGGTCGCCTCTGCCAATGCGCGGTGGACGCTCTATCCTGGGCGTCCACCGCCGGAGCGCACCATGCTGCTGCACATTCCCGACATCCTCACGGCCGATGAGGTCGCGCAGTTCCGCCAGGCGCTGGCCTCGGCCGACTGGGTGGACGGCCGCGAGACCGTCGGCGCGCAAGGCGCGCAGGTCAAGCGCAACCTGCAACTGGCCGACGCGTCCGCGCTGAAGCAGGAACTCGGCCAGGCGGTGCTGAGCGCGCTGGCGCGCAGCCCGCTGTACTTCGCCGCGGCGCTGCCGCTGCGCACCATCCCGCCCCGCTTCAACCGCTACGCCGGCGGCGGCAGCTACGGCCTGCACGTCGATGGCGCGGTGATGACCCAGGCGGCCACGGCCGCGCAACCGGCGCTGACCGTGCGCAGCGACCTGTCCTGCACCCTGTTCCTGAGCGCGCCGGAGGAGTACGACGGCGGCGAGTTGCTGATCCACGACACCTACGGCGAGCACGAGGTCAAGTTGCCGGCGGGCGACCTGATCCTGTATCCGTCCAGCAGCCTGCACCGGGTGGCGCCGGTGACCCGCGGTGCGCGGCTGGCTTCGTTCTTCTGGGTGCAGAGCCTGGTGCGCGATGCCGCCCGGCGGCAGACCCTGTTCGACCTGGACACCGCGATCCAGGCGCTGACCGCCAGCGGCGCCGACGCGGCGGCGCTGCTGCGCCTGACCAACGTCTACCACAACCTGCTGCGCGACTGGTCGGAGACCTGAGCGTGCGCGGCGACGCGGTCCCCAGCGGCAGGGCCGGACGCTCCGGCGGTGTCGCGGCACCGCGGCGCCAGGTCGACGCATGACCCACCTCGCCACCGGGCGCGCGTCCAGCGGCGGCATCGCCACGCTGCAAGGCCACAGCATGGGCACGCGCTGGAGCGCCAAGCTGGTGCCGCGGCGCGACCACGACCTGCCGGCGCTGCGGGATGCGATCCAGGCCCAGCTCGATCTGGTCGTCGCGCAGATGAGCACCTGGGATGCGCAGTCGGACCTGAGCCGCTACAACCGGGCCGACGCCGGCACCTGGCACGCGTTGCCCGCCGCGCTGGACACGGTGCTGCGCTGTGCGTTGGAAGTGGCGCAGCGCAGCGGCGGCGCCTTCGACCCCAGCATTGGCGCCGTGGTCGGCCTGTGGGGGTTCGGCGCCGAGGCCGGACCGCAGCGCGTGCCCGACGCGGTCGCACTGCAACGGGCCCGCGCCGCCGGCGACTGGCGCCGGCTGCGCGTCGACGGCGCCGGCCGCTGGCCGCAGCCCGGCGGCTTGCGCCTGGATCTGTCGGCGATCGCCAAGGGCTACGGCGTCGACCTGGCGGTGGCGGCGCTACGCGCGCACGGCGTGGAGAGCGCGCTGGTGGAGGTCGGCGGCGATCTGTATGGCTACGGTCGCAAGCCGGACGGGCACGCGTGGCGGGTGCTGATCGAGGCAACTCCGGAAGCGCAGGTGCCTGCCGATGCAGCGCCGCGCGCGCTCGCAGTCGACGGCCTCGCGGTGGCGACCTCCGGCGACCGCTGGCACCACTTCGACCAGGACGGCCGGCGCTACGGCCACCTGCTGGATCCACGCAGCGGCCAGCCGATCGCGGCGACGCTGGCCGCGGTCACCGTGGCGGCCGCCGACACCATGCGCGCCGATGCCTGGGCCACCGCGCTCGGCGTGCTTGGCGTCGACGCCGGGCTGGCCTGCGCCGAGCGCGAATCGCTGGCGGTGCGCTTCGTGCTGCGCCACGGCGGCGGCATGCAGGAACGGCACAGCAGCGCCTTCGCGGCGTTGGCGGACGCCTGAGCGCGGCACGCTGCTCCGGATTCCGCGGTGGCGCAGACCAGCAGCGCAACGGGCGAGGCGCGCGCGGGCTTGGGGAGGACGCCGCGGCCGAACCGCCGCTGCCCGCCGGCGGCATGGGCAAGAAGCGGCCAGGCCCGGACTCGGCGCGAGACCGGACGCCTGCAAAGGCAGGCAAGCGCGACCACTACGATGACGTCGTCCGCAAGGCTGCAGCGTGCGCCCCGCTCCCCCGCTTCCCCGCGCCTGCACCTGCACACCTGCACACCTGCACACCTGCAAGCGAGCCTGGCATTGCAGCTGCACGCCGGGAAGCGCGAACGGACCAGGGCGACAGCAGGGTGTCTCGAGTAACGGCAAGAGGCGCACGCGGAGCAGGCTGTTGTCCCCATTGTGGGATCAGCAGCCTCGACCAGGCGTTCCCGGCAAGGCTGTCGCGGCTGAAGCTGAAGCCGCTCCTACGTGACAGCGTCATGCATGGCGAACGCAATTTGTCAGGGGTCCCCAGCAGGCGGCGCCTGGTCGGGCACTGCCTCGTCCACGCCCCATTTGAATCACGCGCGACCGGCACGCGCCAGGACGCTCGGCAGAAGGCCCACACGGCGCCGGACATTCCCGCGCCACCATGCGGGTGCAGGAGCCATTTCAGGGCACCCCTGACAACGCCGGGACATGTCGTGTAGGGGCGGCTTGAGCCGAGACGGGCTTGACCGGGAGCGCCCCGCGGCTGAAGCCGCTCCCACAGGGAAAGCGGCATCCGGCGCGAGTGGGACGGAAGCAGGCGATCAGAAGAACCCTTCAGCCGCGACAGACAGTGCAGGCGCATCGCGCCATCGCACCTCAGCGCGTGGCCGGCAATCCCATGCGCTGCAGTTCGAACACATACCCTTTGCCGCGCACCGTACGGATCCATTGCGGCACCAGCGGATCGTCGCCGAGCTTCTGGCGCAGCCGCGACACCTGCAGATCGATGCCGCGGCTGCCCGCCGACGCGCTGGTCTCGCCGTCGCCCAGCGCGGCACGCAAGGTCTCGCGGGTAAGCACCTCGCCGGGCTGTTCGAGGAACACCGCCATCAGCCGCAGTTCGCCGGGCGACAGCGGAATGGTCCGCCCGTCCGGCGCCACCGCCTGGTGACGCGCGGCGTCGACCTGCCAGCCGCCATGCGCCGCCGGCGGCGGCTGCGGCGCCCGCACCCGGCGCAACACCGCGTTGAGCCGCGCCACCAGTTCGCGCAGGTCGGGCGGCCGCACCAGGAAGTCGTCCGCGCCCAGGTCGAGCCCGATCACCCGATCCACCGGCTCGGCGCGATCGGCCATCATCACGATGGCGATGTCGCCGCGATCGCGCAGGTGCCGGCACAGGCGCAGGCCCTCGGCGCCATCGAGGCCGGCATCGAGCACCACCGCGTCGTAATGCCCGGCCGCCAGTTGCGCCTGCAGGTGCGGCGCACTGTCGGCGTCGTGCGCCTGCAGGTTGAAGCAGGCCAGGTAATCGCGGATCCGGTCGCGCAAGGCCGGGTCCGCGTCCGCTACCAGGATTTTCGCCAACCACCTGTTGTCCGAGAGCACCTGTCGGCTTCCGCTGTCCGGCCCGGGTGGCCGCGTTCGCGCATTGGACGCGGTCGGCGCCGACGCCGCAAGACCCGCGCGCGTGGGCGCGCAGGCTCAGTCCGCGGGCGTCGGCACGGCCTCGATGCGCATCGCCAGCAGCGCTCCACCCCCGCTCAAAGCAAAGCGGCGCCTGGCGTCGGCGGACAGCCAGGCACTGTCGCCAGCCGCCAATGGCGGCAGTCCGCTGGCCGCATCGAACTGCGCTTGCCCTGCCAGAAGATGAACGGCCCAGGCGACGCCGGGTTCGGCGAAGAACAGCATCGGCCCGACCAGCGGCCGGTGCAGCAGTTGCGTGCGCAGCCGGTCGCGTCGCCACATGAGGTTGAAATCGTGGGTCGGCCCGTCCAGCAACTCGCCGCGCAGCGGCCGCTCGCCGGCAAAGCGCAGGCGCGCGCAAGGCTCCTGCAGCACCTGCTCCTCGCCGTCGTCGAAACGCAGGCGCACGCCGTTGCCGCGCAGCAGGACCAGTTCGCGGTCGATACCAGGGAAGGCGGAGAAGACGGCGTCCTGCTCGATCTCGGCGATGGACAGGCGCATCAGCCAATCCTCGCCAGCGGCCGGCAAGCGCAGGATCTCCCGGGTCCAGCCCAGGCCGTTGCGCCAGCGTTCGCGGCGATACGCGTTGGCGGGAATCACCCGCGCGGGCAGCGTGCACCAGTCCATGCGCGCATTCTGCACGATCGTGGCAACGCTGCACGATCGCGGCAACGACGCCTGTCCTTGGCCGGCCTGGATCCGCCACCACGATGCGCCATCGCCCCAAAAAAACATCGCCCGGCTGCACGTCACTGTGCAACGCCGGGCGACGATGTACCTCCTTGTCGGCGTCCTGCCTTCCCCCTTCGCATCCTGCTCAGTGAGGCTGCGGCCGCGCGTCCAGCGCCGGCCCTATCCTTTCGTTGCAAATCCCTTTAACGCCTTTCCACCGGCTTGGCAGCTGCCTGCTTGGCGGCTGTCGGCGCGGGTGCCTTCGTGGCGCCCACTTCGATCCGGTCGCGGTTCCGTTCGACCGTCTTGAGTCCGATGCCTTTCACCAGTGCCAGTTCCTCGGCGCTCTTGAAAGGTCCGTGCGCCTGCCGGTAGTCGACGATCGCCTGAGCCTTGGAGGCTCCTACATTCGCCAACACCTGGTCGATTTCCTCCGCTCCAGCGGAGTTGATGTTGACCTTGTCCGCGGCGAGCGCGGAACCGGACAGCATCAGGGCTACGACCAGCGACTTCAGGATCACGATAAAAGACTGCATGGCAACGCTCCTTGTGACTTGGATGGGGACTTCGCCGGCCTTTCCTGCCGGCGTGGTCAGCATCGCTCGCCACATGGGTACAGCCTATCGTCGGAGCGCGTCACAAACAGCAGGTAAACGGCGCGTTGCCGTGTAGGAAAAACCCTACACGGGCACCGGGCGTAGAATGGCTGCACACGTGTGCAATCACCCCGGAGTTTTTTCATGGATAGTGCCAAGATCGACCGTTTCCTGAGCGAAAAGTGGGACGACGACATCGTCCCGCAACTGGTCGATTACATCCGCATCCCCAACAAATCGCCGATGTTCGACGCCGATTGGGTCGCGCACGGCTACATGGCCGATGCGGTGGCGCTGATGGAGCGCTGGGCGCGGGCGCAGGCCATCCCCGGCCTGCAGGTGGAGGTGGTGCAACTGGAAGGCCGCACCCCGTTGATCTACCTGGAGGTGCCAGCCAGCAGCGAGGCGACCGGCGAGGACACCGTGCTGCTGTACGGTCACCTGGACAAGCAGCCGGAAATGACCGGCTGGGACGCCGACCTGGGTCCGTGGACGCCGGTGCTCAAGGGCGACCGCCTGTACGGCCGCGGCGGCGCCGACGACGGCTATGCCCTGTTCGGTTCGCTGGCGGCGATCCAGGCGCTGCAGGACCAGGGCATCCCGCACGCGCGCTGCGTGGTGTTGATCGAAGCCTGCGAGGAATCGGGCAGCTACGACCTGCCCGCCTATGTCGACCACCTGGCGGCGCGGATCGGCAAGCCGTCGCTGGTGGTGTGCCTGGATTCGGGCTGCGGCAACTACGAACAGCTGTGGTGCACGACCTCGCTGCGCGGCCTGGCCGGCGGCAACTTCAGCGTCAAGGTGCTCAGCGAAGGCGTGCATTCGGGCGATGCCTCCGGCGTGGTGCCGTCGAGCTTCCGCATCCTGCGCGACCTGCTGTCGCGGCTGGAGGACGAGGCCACCGGCAAGATCAAGGTCGACGGCCTGTACGCTGACATCCCGGAGGAGCGGCTGGCGCAGGCGCGCAAGGTCGCCGAGGTGCTGGGTGACGAGGTCTACAACAAGTTCCCGTTCCTGCCCGGCATGCGGCCGATGCACGAGGATCTGCCGGAGCTGGTGCTCAACCGCACCTGGCGCCCGGCGCTGTCGGTGACCGGTGCCGACGGGCTGCCGCCGCTGGCCTCGGCCGGCAACGTGCTGCGCCCGGAGACCGCGGTGAAGCTGTCGCTGCGCCTGCCGCCGACGCTGGATGGCAAGCGCGCCGGCGAGTTGCTGAAGGAGGTGCTGCTGCGCGACCCGCCGTATGGCGCCGAGGTGTCGCTGGCGCTGGAGAAGTCCTCTTCCGGCTGGAACGCGCCGGCGCAGTCGCCGTGGCTGACCGATGCGATCGAATCGGCCTCGCAGGCCGCATTCGGCAAGCCGGCGATGTACATGGGCGAAGGCGGCTCGATCCCGTTCATGGGCATGCTCGGCGAGAAGTTCCCCGGCGCGCAGTTCATGATCACCGGCGTGCTCGGCCCGCATTCCAACGCGCACGGCCCCAACGAGTTCCTGCACATCCCGATGGGCAAGCGGGTCACCGCCTGCGTGTCGCGGGTGATCGCGGCCCACCATGCCGCCAGCCTGCGCGGCGAGACCACCGGCAGCGCGGCGGTGGCCGGCGGCGAGCAGCATGGCGGGCATGGCTGCTGTTGAGGGGCCGGGAGTCGGGATTGGGGATTGGGGATTGGCGAAGCCGGTTTCCTGAGTACCTGATTCGCCCCCCTGTTTGCGGTGGGAGAGGCGTCGGCTCCGACGCGGCGCCTTTCCGATAGTGTCATCGCTACGTGGCGCGGCCGGCCTTGCATCGGCCGTGCCGCCTGCGCCGCGCGCGCAAGCATCGACGCCAGCACGGTCGATCTGGCACGATCCGACGCTGATCCCCCTCCGTGTCCGGAACGCTCTCCATGCACACTCTGTTCGGCAGCGACAGCTGGCTCTACATCATCCTGGTGGGCTTCGTGGTCGGCCTGCTGGCGCGCTTCCTCGGCCCCAGCAGCGGACGTTCCGGCTGCCTGTTCACGGTGCTGCTGGGCATCGCCGGTGCGCTGCTGGCCGGCTGGTTCGGCCACTACATGGGCTGGTACAGCCGCGGCGAGCCGGCCGGCTTCCTCGGCGCACTGCTCGGCGCCATCGCCCTGCTCGCGCTGTTGCGGCTGTTTTCCAGCAAGCGTTGAGGCGCGCCGCGCCGCTCGCCACGGCGGCGGCGCACGTTTACGCTGTGCGGCTCGTTTCCGCCGCAGCCTGCCGATGAGCGCCAGTCCTTCCGTTCCCGATGTCCTTGCGGCGCGCGCCGCACACCGCCTGGCCTGGGCCCGCACGACCCTGGACGATGCGCAGGCGACGCTGGAGCGCGCCTCGGTGGATGCCGGCCAGCGCAGCTACTGGCGCAGTCACGGCGGTGGCGCCAGCCGCATCGTGATGGATTCGCCGCCGGACCTGGAAGACGTGCGGCCGTGGCTGCGCATGCACGCCCTGCTGCGCGCCGGCGGCGTGCGCGTGCCGGCGATCCTGGCGCAGGACGTGGACGCCGGTTTCCTGCTGCTGGAAGACCTGGGGCAACCGACCCTGGCGCAAAGTCTGGACACGACCACGGCCGACGCGCACTTCGAGGCCGCGCTCGGCCAGTTGCTGCGCCTGCAGGCGATCGCGCCGCCGCCGGGCATGGGCGTGTTCGGCGAGGCGCTACTGCAACGCGATGCCGGGCTGTTCGAGGACTGGTTCCTGCAACGCCACCTGGGGATCCGCCTGGATGACGACGAACGCGCGGCCCTGCATGGGGCGCAGCGCCAGCTCATGGACAACGCGCTGGCGCAACCGCAGGTGCTGGTGCATCGCGATTTCATGCCGCGCAACCTGATGCCGGCGGCCGACGGCCCGGCGGTGCTGGATTTCCAGGACTGCGTGGTCGGGCCGGTGGCCTACGACCCGGTGAGCCTGTTCAAGGACACCACGGTGAGCTGGCCACTGGCGCAGGTGGATGCGTGGCTGGCCAGCTACCACGCACGCGCGCTGCAGGCCGGGATCCCGGTGCCGCCGCTGGCGCAGTTCCTCCGCGATGCCGAGTGGATGGGCATCCAGCGCCACCTGAAGAACCTGGGTATCTTCGCGCGGCTCAACTACCGCGACGGCAAGGGCTGGTACCTGGACAACGTGCCGCGCTTCATCGCCTACCTCGACGAGGCGCTGCCGCGGCACCCCAGCCTGCAGCCGCTGGCGCAGTTGCTGCAGACGCGGATCAAGCCGGCCCTGGCGCAGCGCGCGGCGGCCGGCGCATGAAGGCGCTGATCTTCGCCGCCGGCCTCGGCGAGCGCATGCGGCCGCTGACCACGCACACGCCCAAGCCGCTGCTGACGGTGGGCGGCACGCCGCTGATCGTCTGGCATCTGCGCAAGCTCGCCGCGCTGGGTGTGCGCGAGGTGGTGATCAACACCTCCTGGCTGGCCGAGCAGTTCCCGCAGACGCTCGGCGACGGCGGCGCGTTCGGGCTGCGCATCGCCTATTCCTACGAAGGCGCCACGCCGCTGGAAACCGGCGGCGGCATGCTGCACGCGCTGCCGCTGCTCGGCGAGGCGCCGTTCCTGCTGGTCAACGGCGACATCTGGACCGACTTCGATTTCGCCCGGCTGGCGCCCGAGCCGCCCGGCCTGGCGCAACTGGTCCTGGTGGACCCGCCGGCCTATGCCGCACATGGCGATTTCGCCCTGCAGGACGACGGGCGCGTGCACAACACCGGCGCACCGCTGCTGACCTATGCCGGCATCGGCATGTACCGCCCCGCCCTGCTGCGCGACTGGCAGACCATCGCCGCCCCGGCGCCCACCGCGCCCGGCACGCCGCCGCGCTTCTCGGTGGTGCCGCTGCTGCGCGCGCAGGCCGAGCAGGGCCAACTCCATGGCCTGCGGCATCGTGGGCGCTGGACGGATGTGGGGACGCCGCAGCGGTTGGCGGAATTGGAGCTGGGAATGGGGAATCGGGAGTCGGGAATGGGGAAAAGCTGAGTCGCGAGAGCTGAAGCAGTACCCAGAAGCTGGAAGAGTAAAAAGCAGCTTGCAATCGATGCACTGCTTGCCGCTGCGGACAACGATGGTAGCGGGGGCAGGATTTGAACCTGCGATCTGTGGTGGGCGACGACGCATGCCGGGATTGAGGCTGCCGAAGCTCGCGGGAACTCAGCTTTTCCCCACTCCCAATTCCCCACTCCCGATTCCCAGCCCCTCCAGCACCCTACGCAAAAACGGCACCGTCACCCGTCGCTGCGCCGCCAGCGATTCGCGGTCCAGGCGTTCCAGCAGGCCGATCAGGCCGGCCAGGTCGCGGCCGGCATGGGTCAGCAGCCAGTCGATCGCCGCGTCTTCCAGCACCAGGCCGCGGCGCTGGGCGCGCTCGCGCAGCACCGCGGCGCGGCCGGCGTCGTCCAGCGGCGCCAGGGCGATGCGGGTGCACTGCGCCAGCCGCGAGCGCAGGTCCGGCAGGCTGAGCGCCAGGCCGTCGGGCATCGCCTGGGCGGTGTACAGGAGGGTCACCCCGGCGCTGCGCGCGCGGTTGTGGAAATCGAACAGCGCCACCTCGTCCTCGCGCTGCCCGGCGATCGCTTCCAGCCCGTCGAGCGCGACCAGGTCGCGTCCTTCCAATGCTTCCAGCGCGTCGCGCAGGCGCCCGGCGGCGGCCTGCAGCGGCAGGTAGGCGGCGCTGCGCCCGGCCTGTTCGGCCGCCGCGCACAGCGCCAGGGCCAGGTGGGTCTTGCCGGTGCCGGCGGGGCCGGACAGATACACCCAGTCGTCGGCGGCGCCGTCGGCGACCGCCTGCAACTGCGCCAGCAGCCCGGCCGGCGCGCCCAGGTAGCGGTCCAGGCGCTGTTCCGGCGGATAGCGCAGGGCCAGCGGCAGTTGCGGCACGCTCACGGCTGCTCGGGGCTGCGCGGCGGCAGTTCGATGATGGTGGTGCGCTCGGTGACGGTGTCCAGCAGGATCGCCGACTTCTCGCCCGCATACAGATCGCTCTGCCGGTACTGCTCGTGCAGGTAGTGCAACAGCACGTTGGCCACCGCCGCCACCGGCAGCGCCAGCAGCATGCCGAGGAAGCCGAACAGCTGGCCGCCGGCCATCACCGCGAAGATCACCGCCACCGGGTGCAGGCCGATCTTGTCGCCGACGATGCGCGGGGTCAGCACGTAGCTCTCCAGCAACTGGCCGACGGTGAACACCACGCCGACCAGGATCAGCAATTGCAGGTCCAGGCCCTTGGCCTGCACCAGCGCGGCCAGCACCGCCAGCAGGATGCCGGTGGTCGCGCCCAGGTAGGGGATGAAGCTGATCAGGCCGGCGACGATGCCGATCAACAGGCCGAGCTTGAGCCCGACCAGGGTCAGGCCGCCGGCGTAGATCACCCCCAGCGCCAGCATCACCAGGAACTGGCCGCGGATGAACGCGCCCAGCACCTCGTTGGACTGCTGCGCCAGGCGGGTGATCGTGCCGACGTGGTTGCGCGGGATGGTGATCGCCACGCGCGCGACCAGCAGGTCCCAGTCGCGCAGGAAGTAGAAGGTCAGGATCGGCAGCAGCACCAGGTTGACCACCCAGGTCACCATCGCGAACCCCGAGCGCGACAGGTAGCCGAAGAAGGTCGCGGCGACGCCGCCGGCCTGCTGCCAGTGCCCGCGGATCCAGTCGATCAGCCGCTCCGGGTCCAGCCAGCCCATCAGTTCCAGCCCGGTCTTGTGCTCGGCCCAGGGGATCGCGGTGCCGATGAACCAGTCGCGCGCCTGCGGCAGCACGTCGATGAAGGTGACGATCTGCCGTTCCAGCATCGGCACCAGGATCACCAGTGCCAGCACCAGCAGCAGCACCATCAGCACGAACACCAGGGTCACCGCCATGTTGCGCGAGCGCCCGGCGCGTTCCAGCCGGTCCACCAGCGGGTCGCCGAGCCAGCCGAGCAGCAGCGCCAGCACGAACGGGGTCAGGATCGGCGCCAGCAGCCATACCACCCACAGCACGCCGAAGATCACCGCCGTCCATTTCAGGCGGCGCAGGAACAGCGCGATCTCGGCTTCGGGCGACAAGGTCATTTCAGGCGGTACTCCGTGGGTTCGCTGGTGAGGATCACCGGACCCTCGACCGGCGCCACCACCGGCTGCAGCGCGGCGTCCGGGCCGAGCATGCGGTTCAGCCCGGACACGCCGCTGAGCAGGTCCAGGTCCAGCTCCAGGCGATCGCCGTCGGCGCGGATCGGCACGATGCGCCGCACCACCGAGGCGTTCTGCAGCGCGGCGGACGCGCGCAGGTAGTCGTCGGCGTTGCGGATGCCGGTGATCACCACCCGGTAGATCCCGGCCGGGCCGGCGCTGACCGCCTTGGCGTAGCGCTTGACCAGGGCGTCGGCGGCACCGTCGGCGCCGCTGGCCATGGCGCGGCGCGCGTCGGCGTCGCTGGCCGACCAGGTCGACAGCACCTTGCCGCCGTCCACGAAGGTCCAGTCGGCGGTCCAGCCGCCGGCCTTGCCGCGGTACAGCTTGCCGATCAGCTGCATCGGCGGGCTGTAGCGCGACGAGGCGCTGGCCACCGCCGCGGTGTCCTGGCGCCAGATCGCGCCGGCCAGGGCCTGCTCGGCGGCGTTGCCGGTGGGCAGGCCGAGGCGGAAGCCGCGCTCGATCGCGCGGTCGAGCAGGCTGCGCGCGGCGTTGGACTGTTGCACGCCGACCAGGCGCGGGCCGCTGCCGTCGTCGATGGCCAGCCACACCACCGGCTTGGGCCGCGGCTGCGGCCACACCGGCAGGCCCAGCGCCGCGGCCAGCCCGTCCACGTCCTGCGGGCGGAAGCGCGCCACCAGGATGGTGCGGAAGGTCGGCGCGCCGCTCGGCGAGGTGCCCTGGTCCTGGCGGTAGTCGAAGGTATCGACCAGGTTCTTGGCGTTGCGCAGCGCCTGGGTCACCCCGGGCCGCGACATCACCCCCTTGTCGCCGGAGATCTTGCCCAGTACCACGCCGAGCGCGCGGGCCAGGGCGCCGTTGCGGTCGGCCTCGCTCTGGCTGTTGACCGGCACCTCGGCGTCGTAGGGACCGGTAGCGCCGGCCACGTCGCCCTCGGTGCGCAACTCGGCCTGGGCCAGGGCGGTCGCGGCGGGCAGGCACAGTGCGAAAGACAGGAGGAAGGCAAGGCTGCGGCGCATGAAGAGTCCAATACTCGGCGTATCCGGGGCGAATTGTTGCCCGAATGCGGGCCTAGCGCCAATGCGGCCTGTTAAAATCGCCGCCTTTCCGCCGACCCCGCCGCCCGTGACCACTTCCCAGCCCCCCGCCGCCGCCCCGTTGACCTACCGCGACGCCGGCGTCGACATCGATGCCGGCAACGCCGTCGTCGAACGCATCAAGCCCCTGGTCAAGCGCAGTTTCCGCCCCGAGGTGATGGGCGGGCTGGGCGGCTTCGGCGCGCTGTTCGACCTGTCCGGCAAGTACCGCGAGCCGGTGCTGGTGTCCGGCACCGACGGCGTCGGCACCAAGCTGAAGCTGGCGCAGCAGCTCGGCCGCCACGACACGATCGGCATCGACCTGGTCGGCATGTGCGTCAACGACGTGCTGGTGCAGGGCGCCGAGCCGCTGTTCTTCCTGGACTACTTCGCCACCGGCAAGCTCGACGTGGAGACCACCGTGGCGGTGGTCGGCGGCATCGCCCGCGGCTGCGAACTGGCCGGCTGCGCGCTGATCGGCGGCGAGACCGCGGAAATGCCCGACATGTACCCGCCGGGCGAATACGACCTGGCCGGCTTCACCGTCGGCGCGGTGGAGAAGTCGCAGCTGCTCGACGGCGCCCGGGTGCGCCAGGGCGACGTGCTAATCGGCATCGCCTCCTCCGGCCCGCATTCCAACGGCTACTCGCTGATCCGCCGCATCTACGACCGCGCCGGGCGCCCGGCCGAGCTGCAGGTCGGCGGCGTGGCCCTGGCCGACGCGCTGATGGCGCCGACCGCACTGTACGTCAAGCCGATCCTGTCGCTGCTGCGCGAACAGGGCGAGGGCATCCACGCCATGGCGCACATTACCGGCGGCGGCCTGACCGAGAACATCATCCGGGTGATCCCGGACGGCCTGGGCCTGGACATCCGCGCCAGCGCCTGGACCCTGCCGCCGGTGTTCGACTGGCTGCAGCGCGAAGGCGCGGTGGCCGACAGCGAGATGTGGCGCACCTTCAACTGCGGCATCGGCTTCGTGCTGGTTGCCGCGCCCGAGCAGGCGGCCGCGCTGGAACGCAGCCTGGACGCCCTGGGCCTGGCGCACTGGCAGATCGGCGCGGTGGTGGCCGCCGCGGACGCCGGCGAACGCGTGCACATCGGCTGAGCCGCGTGGCGGCGGCCAAGCGCGCCTGGCGTGCCGCGTGCCGGTTCGGCGCGGCGCGGCCGGCAGCGGCGTTCCCGTCCGACACGGTGTCGGGCCGGCGGCCTCTGCGGGCGCGGCACCGTCCGTCCGCCATTGCCCAGCCCCGGACTTCCGCCCGATGACCCTCCGTCTCGCTGTGCTCGCCTCCGGCCGCGGCTCCAACCTGCAGGCCATCCTCGCCGCGATCGCCGCCGGCACCCTCGATGCCGAGGTGGTCGGCGTGTTCGGCGATCGCCCCGCGGCGCCGGCGCTGGCGATGGTGGCACCGGACCGGCGCTGGGCGGCGCCACCCAAGGCCTTCCCCGACCGCGCCGCGTTCGACCAGGCGCTGGGCGACGCCGTCGCCGCGGTGCGGCCGGACTGGGTGGTCTGCGCCGGCTACATGCGCATTCTCGGCGCCGGCATCGTGCAGCGCTTCAGCGGGCGCCTGCTCAACATCCACCCCTCGCTGCTGCCCAAGTACCGCGGCCTGCACACGCATGCGCAGGCCCTGGCGGCCGGCGACGCCGAGCACGGGGCCAGCGTGCATTTCGTGGTGCCGGAACTGGACGCCGGCGCGGTGATCGCGCAGGTACGGGTGCCGGTGCAGGCCGGCGACGGCCCGGACGATCTGGCGCAGCGCCTGCTGCCGCGCGAACACCGGCTGCTGTGCGCGGTGCTGCGGCTGGCCGCGGCGGGCCGCCTGGCTGAACGGGACGGCAAGGTCTGGCTGGACGGTCAGTGCCGGTTTAGTCCGCTGCGCCTAGATTGCGACGACGTGCTGCTTCCCTGAATGCGCTGCGGCACCTGTCCGCGGCCTCTTCCCCTCCTCCCCTCCCGCTCACGCCAGCCGATCCCATGAAGCTCGCTCCGCGTCCGTTCGCCCTCCTCGTCGCGTCCGGCCTCGGCCTGCTGGCGCCCATCGTCGGTGCGCAGGTCGTACCGGCGCCCACCGCGCCGCCGGCGCCGCAGACCGCGCCCGCCCCGACAACGCCCGCCACCGGCACACCCGCGCCGGCCGCGGTCGCGCCGCCGGCGCTGCCCGCCGAAGCCTGGACGCCGCCGCCGCTGCAGCCGTTCGTGGCCACCTACGACGCCCTGTACAAGGGCAAGCCGGCCGGCGACGCGCGCATGGACGTGGTGCACACCGGCGGCGACCAGTGGCGGGTCGACCTGGGCGTGCACGGCCGCAGCGGCTTCGCCAGCATCCTCGGCCTGAACATCGAGCAGAGCACGGTGTTCACCGTGCAGGACGGCCGCTATGTGCCGCAGAGCCAGAGCACGGTCAAGAAGGCGGTGTTCTTCGGCAAGAAGGTCACCGGCGTGTACGACTGGAAACAGGGCGTGGCGCGCTGGGACGGCGACCTGAAGAAGGACCGGCAGGCGCCGATCCCGCTGCAGCCCGGCGACCAGAGCGCGCTGCTGCTCAACCTGTCGCTGATGCGCGATGCGCAGCCGGGCAAGACCATGACCTACCGCTTCGTCGACGTCGGCCGGGTGCGCGAACATGTGTACCGCGCCGCCGACCAGACCGAAACCGTGCAGGTCGGCGACATCAGCTACGACGCACTGCGGGTGTCGCGCACCAATGGCGGCCGCAATGAGACCATCCTGTGGATCGCCAACGGCGTGCCAACGCCGGTGCGCATCCTGCAGCGCGAAGACGGCGAAGACCGCATCGACCTGCGCCTGACCGAATACCAAGGAGCCTGACCATGACCCGCATCGCCCGCCCGCTGACCGCCCTCGCCGCCGCCCTGCTGGCCACGGCCAGCCTGCCCGCCCTGGCCCTGGAGCCGTTCACCGCGGACTACCAGGCCAGCTACATGGGCATGCAGGCCAACGGCGTCATGACCCTGGCCAAGGAAGGCGGCAACCGCTGGCGCTACAGCCTGGCGATCAAGAACCAGGTCGCCGACCTCAGCCAGAGCACCGTGTTCGAGGAAAAGGGCGGGCAGCTGCGTCCGCTCAGCAGCGACGACCGCTCGGTGTTCCTGATCAAGAAGAAGGCGGTGACCGCCAACTACGACTGGAGCACCGGCCAGGCGACCTGGGGCGGCGACCTCAAGGCCGACCGCCGCGGCCCGGTGAAGCTGCAGCCGGGCGACATGGACGCGCTGCTGATCAATCTGGCGATCGCGCGCGACGTCAATGCCGGCAAGACCCCGAGCTACCGCATGGTCGACGAGGGCCGCGCCAAGCCGATGACCTACCGCGTCGCCGGCAAGGAAGCGGTCACCGTCAACGGCAAGACCGAGCAGGCCACCAAGGTCAGCCGCACCGATGGCTCCAAGGAAATCGTCGCCTGGATCGTGCCGGACATGCCGGTGCCGGTGCGCATCCTGCAGCGCGAGAACGGCCAGGACGCGCTGGACCTGACCATCAAGGCGTTGCGCTGAAGAGCCGGGATTGGGGAATGGGGATTGGGGAATCGTGAAAGCAGCTCCCCGCCCGCGATCGTTCCCGTGTGAGGGCCGGCATTGGGGAATCCGGATTGGGGAATCGCAACAGCGGCTCCCCGCCCGGGTTTTTCCCATGAGGAGCGGCTTCAGCCGCGACGCGGCGAGCCGGAATTCGGGATTCGGGATTGGGGAATCGCAACAGCAATTCCCTGCCCGTGGTGCTTCCCATGTGGGAGGGGCTTCAGCCCCGACGCGCGGATGCGCATCGTCTTGCGCAAACCAGCTGGCGAGTTGCAGCAGACCCCAAACGGCGCGCGTCGACTCCTATCCACGGCACATGGAGCGTGACGACAGGCCTTGCCTCTCTCTACCGCACTCCCTACGCGGGCGCCACTTAGGCGGCGCCCTGCCCCTGGCCCTTACTTCTTCTCCGCCGGCGCAGCCTTGAAGGTGGTGCGGCAATCCACGCGGATCTGCGCACCCGTGCTGCGCCAGTAGAACGTGCTGCACTCACGCGGGCCGTTCTGGGTGCGGCTGACGCCGACCGCGTAGAACGACTGCCAGATCTCGTCGCGGGTGACCTGGCCGTCGCCGTTCCAGTCCATGTCGCGCTCCTCGATGCCCTGGGTGATGGCGATGCCGGTGTACCAGGCATAGCCGACCCAGGCCAGCAGCACCACCACGATCGCCAGCAACATCTTGCGCCGGCGGCTGAAGCGGCCACTGAGGATCATGCGACGCGCCGGATGGACGCGCCCAGCGCCCCCAGCTTCTCCTCGATGTTCTCGTACCCCCGGTCCAGGTGGTAGATGCGGTCGATGGTGGTGTCGCCGTCGGCGACCAGGCCGGCCAGGATCAGCGAGGCCGAGGCGCGCAGGTCGGTAGCCATCACCGGCGCGCCGCTGAGCCGCTCGCTGCCGCGCACGATCGCGGTATGCCCTTCGATCTGGATGTCCGCGCCCAGGCGCAGCAGTTCGTTGACGTGCATGAAACGGTTCTCGAAGATCGTTTCGTTGATCACGCCGACGCCGTCGGCCACGCAGTTGAGCGCCATGAACTGCGCCTGCATGTCGGTGGGGAACGCCGGATACGGCGCGGTGGTCAGGCTGACCGCGCGCGGGCGCTTGCCGTGCATGTCCAGGCGGATCCAGTCCTCGCCGGTCTCGATGCTGGCGCCGGCCTCGGTGAGCTTGTCCAGCACCGCATCGAGGGTGTCGGCGCGCGCGCGGCGCACGGTGACGCTGCCGCCGGTCATCGCCGCGGCGACCAGGAAGGTGCCGGTCTCGATGCGGTCCGGCAGCACCGCGTGACGGCCGCCGGACAGGCGCTCCACGCCGTGCACGACGATGCGCGAAGTGCCCGCGCCTTCGATCTTCGCGCCCAGCGCGATCAGGCAGTCGGCCAGGTCGCTGACCTCCGGCTCCATCGCCGCGTTCTCCAGCACGGTGGTGCCTTCGGCCAGGGTCGCGGCCATCAGCACGTTCTCGGTGCCGGTGACGCTGACCATGTCGAACACGTAGCGGCCGCCCTTGAGCCGGCCATTGCTGCTGGCCTTGATGTAGCCGTTCTCGACGCTGATCTCCGCGCCCAGCGCCTGCAGGCCCTTGATGTGCTGGTCGACCGGCCGCGAGCCGATCGCGCAGCCGCCCGGCAGCGACACTTCGGCCGCGCCGAACTTGGCCAGCAGCGGGCCCAGCACCAGGATCGAGGCGCGCATGGTGCGCACCAGCTCGTATGGGGCAACGTGCTGGTGGACCTTGCGCGGGTCGACGGTGATTGCGCTGCCGCGCGACAGCGTGCCCTCGTCGATGGTGACTTCCGCGCCCAGCTCGCCGAGCAGCTTCACCGTGGTGATCACGTCGTGCAATTGCGGCACGTTGGTGATCTCCACCGGCGCATCGGCCAGCAGGGTCGCGCAGAGGATCGGCAGCACGGCGTTCTTGGCGCCGGAAATGTTCACTTCACCGTGCAGCGCGCTGCCGCCGGTCACTACGATTTTGGCCATGGGTCTCGTGGGGGAAGGGAAAAGGGGGAAACGGACGCGCAGCGGCTCAACCGGCCGCGCGCTCGGCCTGCTCGGGGGTCAGGGTGGTCAGCGCCAGCGCGTGGATGGCGCCGCCCATCAGCTCGCCCAGGGTGGCGTAGACCATGCGGTGGCGCGCCAGCGGCAGCTTGCCGGCGAAGGCGTCGCTGACCACGGTGGCCTCGAAGTGCACGCCGTCGTCGCCCTGCACCTGCACGCGCGCGCCAGGCAGGCCGGCCTCGATGAGTTTACGGATGGTTTCGGCGTCCACCGGGCTTTCCTAATAAAATGATCGGCCATTCTACCCTCCGACCGGCACCCGCATGGATGTATCGCCCCTGTCTCCCGCTGCGCCCGACGACGCCGGCCTGGTCGCTAGCGGCCGCCGCGTGGTCGAGATCGAGCAGGCCGCGCTGGCGGCGGTGGGCGCCCGCATCGGCGCCGACTTCGCCGCCGCCTGCCGGTTGATCCTGGGTTCGCGCGGGCGCGTGGTCGCCACCGGCATGGGCAAGTCCGGCCACGTGGCGCGCAAGATCGCCGCCACCCTCGCCTCCACCGGCACGCCGGCGTTCTTCGTGCATCCGGGCGAGGCCGGGCACGGCGACCTGGGCATGATCACCGACGCCGACGTGGTGCTGGCGCTGTCCTACTCCGGCGAGTCCGACGAGATCCTGATGCTGCTGCCGGTGCTCAAGCGCCAGGGCAATGCGGTGATCGCGATGACCGGCCGCGCGCAGTCCACGCTGGCGCGCGAGGCCGACCTGCACCTGGACGTCAGCGTGCCGGCCGAGGCCTGCCCGCTGGACCTGGCGCCGACCTCCAGCACCACCGCCTCGCTGGCGCTGGGCGACGCGCTGGCGGTGGCGCTGCTGGACGCGCGCGGCTTCACCGCCGACGACTTCGCCCGCTCGCACCCGGCCGGCAGCCTCGGCCGCCGCCTGCTGCTGCACATCACCGACGTCATGCACGGCGGCGACGAACTGCCCAAGGTGCGCGAGGACGCCAGCCTCAGCGAAGCGCTGGTGGAGATGAGCCGCAAGCGCCTGGGCATGACCGCGGTGGTGGACGCCGACGACCGCCTGCTCGGGCTGTTCACCGACGGCGACCTGCGCCGCGCCCTGGACAGCGCGCTGGACGTGCGCCAGACCCGTATCGCCGAGGTGATGACCCGGCAGCCGCGCACCATCGGCGCCGACCAGCTCGCCGCCGAGGCCGCGCGGCTGATGGAAACCCACCAGATCAACGGCCTGATCGTGGTCGACGCCGCCGGCCGCGCGGTCGGCGCGCTCAACATTCACGACCTGTTGCGCGCCAGAGTGGTTTAACAGGCTGAACCCGTTCACTGCCCACCGGCGCCCCCACGCCGCGGGCCCTGGCCGCTGGAAAGCCGGCCTCCCCGCCCCGATATCCGAACCATGCCCTATTCCCCGCTGGCCGACCTCCCCGCCGACCTGATCGACCGCGCCGCCCGGATCCGCCTGGCGTGCTTCGACGTCGACGGCACGCTGACCGACGGCCGCCTGTACTACGACCGCGACGGCAACGAGAGCAAGGCCTTCAACGTGCTCGACGGCCAGGGCCTGGTGCAGCTGCGCCGGCACGGCATCGACGTGGCGCTGATCACCGCGCGCCCCAGCCTGGCCGCGGAGAAGCGCGGCCAGGAGCTGGGCCTGCTGGTGCAGATCGGGGTCAAGGACAAGCGCGCCGGCGTGCAGGCGCTGTGCGACGCGCGCGGCATCGGCCTGGAGCAGGTCTGCTTCATGGGCGACGACCTGCCCGACCTGGCGCCGCTGCGCGTGGTCGGCCTGGCGGTGGCTCCGGCCAACGCCCACCCCTGGACCGCCGAACACGTGCACTGGACCACCCGCGCCCGCGGCGGCGAAGGCGCGGCGCGCGAACTGTGCGACGTGCTGCTGGCCGCCCAGGGCCACGTCCCCTCGCTGCTGCAGGAGCATGGCGCATGAACTGGCGCACCACCCTCGGCGGCCTGCTGCTGGTCGGCGCGCTGATCAGCGGCTGGTCGGCCTGGAACCAGCGCAGCAAGCCCACCCGCAATCCGTCCGACGAAGCCAGCGTGGACTACATCGCCCGCGACTTCGAGATCGTCAGCCTGGACAAGCAGGGCAAGGAAGCGATGACCCTGCGCGCGCCGCAGATGCAACGCAGCCGCGCCGACCAGACCCTGTCGATCGTGACCCCGCTGTTCCTGCTGCCCGACGCCAACGGCCAGCACTGGGAAATGCGCAGCAAGACCGGCTGGGTCAGCGCCAATGGCGACGAACTGCGCCTGCGCGACGACGTCGCCGGCGACAGCCCCAAGGTGCCCAGCATCCCGCCCACCACCTTCCGTACCCAGAGCCTGGACGTGTTCCCGCAGACCAACAGCGCGCGCACCGCCGACCCGGTCACGATGACCCGGCCCGGTATGATGCAGACCGGCGTCGGCTTCCAGGTCGACTTGAAATCCCGGCAGTACAAGCTCCTTTCACAGGTCAAGACACGCTATGAACCGAACGCTGCCCGCTAAGCTCGCACTGCTCGCCCTGCTGCTGCCCGCACTGGCGATGGCCAAGTCGTCCGATCGCAACCAGCCGATGGATATCACTTCCGCCAGCCAGAGCGGCAACATGCTCGACGACGACGGCAAGATCCGTTACACGGGCAATGTCGTCATCATCCAGGGCACGCTCGAAATCCATGCCGACACCGCCGACCTGTTCAAGAAGAACGGCGACATCGATCGCGTCGTGCTGACCGGCAAGCAGGCCACCTTGAAGCAGGAACTGGACGACGGCTCGCCGATGGACGCGGTCGCGGACAACATCGACTACAAGGTGCCCACCGACACGGTGATCCTCACCGGCAATTACCGCATGACCTCGCCCAAGGGCACCAACGCCGGCCAGCGCATGGTCTACAACACCAAGACCGGCGACATGCAGGGCGGTGGCGACGGCACGCGCGTGCACACCGTCATCCAGCCGAAGAATGCCGCCGCAGCGCCGGCCGCCGCGCCCGCGAACAACGCCAAGCCCGCCGCCAAGCCGGCCGCGACGCCCGCCAAGCCGGCCAAGCAAGGAGGCAAGTGATGCTGCTCGCCGAAGGCCTGCGCAAGCGCTACAAGCAGCGCGAAGTGGTGCGCGACTTTGCGCTGACCCTGGAAGCCGGCGAAGTGGTCGGCCTGCTCGGCCCCAACGGCGCCGGCAAGACCACCTGCTTCTACATGATCGTCGGCCTGGTCGACGCCGATGCCGGGCGCATCGTGCTCGACGGCAACGACATCACCGCGCTGCCGATGTACAAGCGCGCCAAGCTCGGCGTCGGCTACCTGCCGCAGGAACCGTCGGTGTTCCGCAAGCTCAGCGTCGCCGACAACATCCGCCTGGTGCTGGAACTGCGCGAGGATCTGGACGCCGCCGGCCAGGAACGCGAACTGGTGGCGCTGCTGGACGAACTGCAGATCAGCCACGTCGCCGACCAGCTCGGCGCCAGCCTCTCCGGCGGCGAGCGTCGCCGTTGCGAGATCGCCCGCGCGCTGGCCGCCAAGCCGCGGCTGATGCTGCTCGACGAACCCTTCGCCGGCGTCGACCCGATCTCGGTCGGCGAAATCCAGCGCATCGTCACCCACCTCAAGCAGCGCGGCATCGGCGTGTTGATCACCGACCACAACGTGCGCGAAACCTTGGGAATCTGCGACCGGGCGTATATCCTCAACGAGGGCAGTGTGTTGGCGCAGGGGGCGCCGGAAGCACTGCTGGCCAACAGCGACGTGCGCCGCGTCTACCTCGGGGAAACCTTCAGGCTCTGACCGCGCGCGCCGGCTACGCTCCTTCCGCGCTCGGGACAGGCATGAAAGCACGGCTGCAGACATCGCTGGGACAGCACCTGGTCATGACGCCGCAGTTGCGTCAGGCGATCAAGCTGTTGCAGATGTCCAGCGCCGAGCTGGAAGTGGAAATCGCCGAGGCGGTGGAGAGCAACCCGCTGCTGGAATGGTCCGAGGACGCCGCACCGGCGTTCGAACGCGGCGATGGTGCCGACCACGGCCATGATCACGACCACGCGCCGAGCGAGGCGCGCAGCGGCGACGATGGCGACCGCGGCGATGTCGCGCCTTCCAGCGACGGCGCCGACTGGAACGAAGCCGAACCGGCCTGGAGCGGCGGCAGCGGCGGTTCGTTCGACGACGACGACCTGGGCAGCGCGGCCGAACGCGTGGCCGAGCCGGACACCCTGATCGACCACCTGCTGTGGCAGTTGCACCTGTCGCCGCTGTCCCCGCGCGACCGCAGCATCGGCGCGGCGCTGATCGACGCGCTCGACGACGACGGCTACCTGCGCGAGCCGCTGGCCGCGATCGCCGAGACCCTGCGCCCGGACATCCTCGCCGACGAAGACGAGATCGGCACCGTGCTGCACCAGATCCAGCGCTTCGATCCGGCCGGCATCGCCGCGCGCACCCTGGGCGAGTGCCTGACCCTGCAACTGGACACGCTGCCCGAGGACACGCCCGGGTTGGCGCTGGCGCGCACCATCGCCAACGGCCCGCTGGAGCGGCTGCCGCGCAGCGGCGTGGCCGGGCTGGCCCACGAACTCAAGCGTCCGGCGGCCGAGGTCGACACCGCGGTCGCGCTGCTG
This sequence comes from Xanthomonas sacchari, assembly GCF_024266585.1. Lineage (NCBI taxonomy): Bacteria > Pseudomonadati > Pseudomonadota > Gammaproteobacteria > Lysobacterales > Lysobacteraceae > Xanthomonas > Xanthomonas sacchari. Next base: position 1,943,173 of record NZ_CP100647.1, on the reverse strand, counting down.
CGCTCGCTGGACCCGCGCCCGGGCAAGCAGATCGGCGAGCTCGGCAGCGATACCTACGTGGTGCCGGACTGCGTGGTCTGGCGCCAGCGCGGGGTCTGGCATGCGGCGCTGTCGGCGCACGCCCAGCCCAAGGTCACCATCCACCGCGGCTACGAACGGCTGATCCGCCAATGCGGCGAAAGCGACGCCGGCTACCTGCGCGGCCAGTTGCAGGAAGCGCGCTGGCTGCTGAAGAGCCTGGAGGCGCGCGGCGAGACCCTGCTCAAGGTGACCCGCTGCCTGCTCAAGCAGCAGGCCGGCTTCCTGGAGTTCGGCGAACAGGCGCTGCGGCCGCTGACCCTGCGCGAGATCGCCGGCGAACTTGGCCTTCACGAAAGCACCATCTCGCGCGCCATCGCCCGCAAGTACGTGCGCACCCCGCGCGGCACCATCCCGCTGCGCGCCTTCTTCGCCTCGGGCATCGACACCGACAGCGGCGGCGAGGCCTCCAGCACCGCGATCCAGGCGATGATCCGGCGGCTGATCGATGCGGAGAATCCGCGCAAGCCGCTTTCTGACGCCAAGCTGGCCGACCTGCTGAAAAGTGCCGGCGTCCCTGTAGCGCGCCGCACCGTGGCGAAGTATCGTGAGGCCATGAACATTTCCGCCTCCCACGAACGCGTCCGGATCGGCTAGCGACGGCAGTGGCGGCAATGGTTCATAGGTGTGAAACCCGAACCAAGGAGTATCCGATGCGTATCGAGACCTACGGCCAGCAGATCGAAGTCACCCCCGCCCTGCGCGAGTACGTGGAGACCAAGCTGCAACGGCTGAAGCGACACTACGAGGAAACCATCGAGGTCCGCGCCCAGCTGGCGCTGCGCAAGCCCGAGCATCACGTCGAGGCCACCGTCAACGTCCCCGGCCGCACCCTGCACGCCGACGCCAGCGCGCAGACCATGTACGCGGCGATCGACCTGCTCGCCGACAAGCTGGACCGGCTGATCATCAAGCACAAGGAAAAGAAGCACGACCACCATGCGGCCGAGGTGCGCGACAATCTCGCGTGATCCTCCCCACGTTGCGCCGCCATGCCCTTGACCGATCTGATGGCGGCCGTCAGCACCCAGGTGCTTGCGGCCGCCGATCGCGACACCCTGCTGCACACCGCCGCCGGCCTGCTGGCCTGCCAGCAGGCCGGTGCCGATGAACTCTTCGCCAGCCTGCGCGAGCGCGAACGGCTCGGCAGCACCGCCATCGGCCACGGCATCGCCATCCCGCACGGCCGCGCGCCGGACCTGGACGCCCCACGCGGCGCGCTGCTGCGCTTGCAGCAGCCGATCGATTTCGACGGCCAGGGCACCCAGGTCGACCTGGTCTTCGCCATGGCCGTGCCGGCGCACTACACCCACCAACACCTGATGCTGCTGTCCGAACTGGCCGAGCAGTTCTCCATCGAGGAATTCCGCGACGCCCTGCGCAATGCGCCGGACGCCGCCGCACTGTATGCGCTGCTCGGCGGCGCGCCACGGGCCGCCGCATGAACACCAGCATCGACGCACGCGAACTGTTCGACCAGCAGCGCGACCGCCTGGGCCTGCGCTGGCTGGCCGGGCACAAGGGCGAACACCGGGTGCTGGAGGCCGGCAATGCGGTCTCGCGGCGTCCGTCGCTGGCCGGCTATCTCAACACCATCTACCCCAACAAGGTGCAGATCCTCGGCACCGAGGAACTGGCCTGGCTGGATTCGCTGGACGCGCGCCAGCGCTGGGAAACCATCGAGAAGATCGTGCAGGTGCGGCCGCTGGCGCTGGTGGTCACCAAGAACCAGTCGTGCCCGGAAGACCTGCGCGCGGCCGCCGACGAATCCGATACGCCGCTGTGGGTCTCGCCCAAGCGCGGCCACGAACTGCTCAACCACCTGTCCTACCACCTGGCACGGACCCTGGCGCCGCGCGTGATCCTGCATGGCGTGTTCATGGAGATCTACTCGATCGGCGTGCTGATCACCGGCGAGGCCGGCTCGGGCAAGAGCGAGCTGGCGCTGGAACTGCTCAGCCGCGGCCATCGCCTGGTCGCCGACGACGCCCCCGAATTCACCCAGATCGCCCCGGACGTGCTCGACGGCACCTGCCCGGAACTGCTGCAGGACCTGCTGGAGGTGCGCGGACTGGGCGTGCTGAACGTGCGCGAGATGTTCGGCGATACGGCTGTAAAGAAGAACAAGTACCTTCGGCTCATCGTGCACCTGACCCGGCCCATGACCGAGCCCACGCCCCACGGCTACGAGCGCCTCACCGGCGATTCCGGCACCCGCCACGTGCTGGACCTGGACGTGCCGCTGATCACCCTGCCGGTGATGCCCGGCCGCAACCTGGCGGTGCTGACCGAGGCGGCCACACGCCTGCACATCCTGCGCACCAAGGGCATCGACCCGGCGGCGATGTTCATCGCCCGCCACAGCAACCTGCTGGAGCGGCGCAGCCCATGACCGCCGGCGCCAATATGTCCACGCTGGTCATCGTCAGCGGCCTGTCCGGCTCCGGCAAGTCGGTGGCGCTGAAGACCTTCGAGGACCTGGACTACTACTGCGTCGACAACCTGCCGGTGGAACTGCTGCCGGCCTTCGTCAAGAGCCTGGTGCGCGAGGATGCCGGCCCCAGCAAGCTGGCGGTGGGCATCGACGTGCGCAGCCGCCACAGCGACCTGACCCAGCTCGCGCGCTGGCGCGAGGCGGTGGCGCAGTTCGGCCTGGACGCACGGTTGCTGTTCTTCGACGCCAACGACGAGGCGCTGATCAAGCGCTACGCCGACACCCGCCGGCGCCATCCGCTGTCGCACCAGGGCCTGTCGCTGCCGGAGGCGATCGAGCGCGAGCGCGCGCTGACCGAGCCGCTGCGCCGCGAGGCCGATGCGGTGATCGACACCAGCTCGCTCAACGTGCACCAGCTGCGCCGGCGGGTCACCACCGAGTTCGCGCTGTCCGCCGAGAACACCCTGTCGCTGCTGTTCGAGTCTTTCGCCTACAAGCGCGGCGTGCCGGCCGAGGCGGATTTCGTGTTCGATGCGCGGGTGCTGCCGAACCCGCACTGGGACCCGGAACTGCGTCCGATGACTGGCCGCGACAGCGGCGTGCGCGACTACTTGGACGCGCAACCGGACGTGCAGCGCTACACCGCGCAGCTGATCGACTTCCTGGACACCTGGCTGCCGCGGCTGCGCAACGACACCCGCAGCTACGTCACCATCGCCTTCGGCTGCACCGGCGGCAAGCACCGCTCGGTGTACCTGGCCGAACGCCTGGCCCGCCACGCCCGCGAACAGGGCTGGCCGGAAGTGGCGACCTTCCATCGCGAGCAGGATTGATCGAAAGCCGGGATTGGGGATTGGGGATGGGCGCGTCTGCGCGCGCTGTGGCGCAAGCGCGGCGCGCGAATCTGTAGACGAATCGCGGCCCCCGCATTTCCGTAGGAGCGGCTTCAGCCGCGGCCATGCCCCGTCGCATCGCGGCTGAAGCCGCTCCTACAGGCCACCTGCCTCGGCGCGCGCAGACGCGCTCACCCCCACGTTCGAATCGCCAATCCCGGCTTCCGGCCATTCCCTGCGCCCTGCCTGACCTGTTAACGTTCTCCCATGGCTTGCGGCATTCTCCTCATCACTCATCCCGGAATCGGTGCGTCGCTGTTGCGCGTGGCCACCGGACTGCTGCGGCAGTTGCCGCTGAAGACCGAAGCGTTCGAGGTGCCGTTCGATGCCGACCTGGATGCGCTGCTGCCGCAGGCCTCGGCCGCGTTGCGGCGGGTGGACGATGGCGATGGCGTGCTGGTGGTGACGGATCTGTACGGAGCCAGCCCGAGCAACCTCGCCGCGCGGCTGGCGCGCCTGGGCACGCCGGTACGGCGCGTCTCGGCATTGAGCCTGCCGATGCTGCTGCGGATCATGAACTACCCCGAACAAGGACTGGAGCAGTTGCCCGCGACGGCCGCCGCCGGCTCGCGCAACGGCGTGGTGATCGACGATGCTTGAACGCGAACTGCTGGTCTCCAACCGCCTCGGCCTGCACGCCCGCGCCACCGCCAAGCTGGTGCAGACGCTGTCTTCGTTCCGCTGCAACGCCACGCTTGCGGCCAAGGGCCGCGAGGTCAACGCCAAGAGCATCATGGGCGTGATGCTGCTGGCCGCCGCGCAAGGCACGCCGGTGACGGTGCGGGTGGACGGCGCCGACGAAGCCGAGGCGCTCAAGGCCGTGGTCGACCTGTTCGAGCGGCGCTTCGACGAGGACAGCTGAGCATGCGCCGCCGGCGGCCGCAGGCAGGGACGCGGTGCCGCCGCACGGGGCAGGCGCAATGAGCGTGCGCATCGCCGGCCATGGCGCATCGCGCGGCAATGCCCTGGGCCGGGCGCGGGTGCGCCTGCCGCACGCGTTGGAGGTGGCCGAGCAACGCATCGGCGCCGCGCAGATCCCCGGGGAACTCGATCGCCTGCACCGCGCGGTGGATGCCGCGCGCGAAGAGATGCACGGCCTGCGCCAGCGCCTGCACGGCGCCCTGGCCAAGGAGGTCGGCGAATTCCTCGACCTGCACGCGCTGCTGCTCGACGACCCGGAACTGCTGCACGGCCTGGACGAACTGATCCGCACCGGCCGCTACAGCGCCGACTACGCGCTGCGCCTGCAGCGCGACCGCCTGGCAACCGTGTTCGACGACATGGAGGACGCCTACCTCAAGAGCCGCATGGACGACCTGGACCATGTGATCGGGCGGATCCATGCGTTCCTGCAGAAGCGCCAGCCGGACAGCGACGGCCTGGCCGGCGAGATCCTGGTGTGCGAGAACGTGGCGCCGTCGGAGCTGGCGCAACTGCAGGCGCAGGGCGTGGTCGGCATCGTCACCAGCGCCGGCAGCACCCTGTCGCACAGCGCGATCCTGGCGCGCAGCCTGCACCTGCCGCTGGTGGTCGGCGTCGCCGATGCGTTGCAGAAGATCAACGACGGCGACGTGCTGATCATCGACGGCAGCCAGGGCGCGGTGCTGGTCGACCCGACCCCGGACGACCTGCGCGACTACCGCAGCCGCGTGCGCGACCAGGCCAAGCTGCAGCGCAGCCTGGGCAAGCTGCGCTCCAAGCCCAGCCGCACCCGCGACGGCGTGGACATCACCCTGCTGGCCAACGCCGAGTCGCGCGACGACGTGGCCCGCGCGCATGCGCTCGGCGCCGACGGCCTGGGCCTGTACCGCACCGAGTTCCTGTTCCTGCAGCGCGACGCCCTGCCCGACGAGGAAGAGCAGTTCCGCACCTACCGCGACGCGGTGCTGGGCATGAGCGGCCGGCCGGTGACCATCCGCACCCTCGACCTGGGCGCGGACAAGGCCGACCGCACCGGGCTGACCATGAGCAACGAAGAAAACCCGGCGCTGGGGCTGCGCGGCGTGCGCCTGTCGCTGGCCCGGCCCAAGGTCTCCGACACCCAGTTGCGCGCGCTGCTGCGCGCCTCGGCCTACGGGCCGGTGCGGGTGCTGGTGCCGATGATCAGCACGCGCGAGGAGCTGATGGCGATGCGCCGCCATCTCAAGCGCATCGCCGCGCAGTTGCGCCGCGACGGCCACGCCATCGCCGAGCGGGTAACGCTCGGCGCGATGATCGAGGTCCCCGCGGCGGCGATCGCCCTGGACACCTTCATCGACGCCATCGACTTCCTGTCGATCGGCACCAACGACCTGGTGCAGTACCTGCTCGCCGCCGACCGCAACAACGAGGCGCTGGCCGAGCTGTATTCGCCGCTGCATCCGGCGGTGCTGCGCCTGATCGCGCAGGTGATCGCCACCGGCCAGGCGCATGGCAAGCCGGTGGCGGTGTGCGGCGAGATCGCCGGCGACCCCGCGCTGACCCCGATGCTGCTGGCGCTGGGGCTGCGCGAGTTCAGCCTGCACCCGGCGACGATGCTGGAAGTGCGCCAGGTGATCCGCGACACCGACCTGCAGGCGCTGCGTCAGCGCGGCATCAAGCTGCTGCAGGCGCGCGACCGCAAGGGCATCGAGCGCTGGCTTGCATGTGCCACTTAGAAATGCGAAGACATCCTTAATACCTAAAAATTTCTTGCCAATAAATCGAAACTTCCGATTTTCAGGATCACCCCATGTGCTCACGCTGCAATTGGATTGCAATTTTCATACTAAACGCATTCCCATTATTCGCATCAGCACAAACAGTGCACTACATCCACACAGATGCATTGGGCTCAATCGTGGCCATTTCAGATAAAGACCGAAACACCACGGAACGCCGCGACTATGAACCCTTTCGGCTCGCTTCTCAACCCACAGAAAGCCGATGGCCCCGGCTATACCGGTCATGTCGAAGATGCGACCACCGGCCTTACATACATGCAGCAACGTTACTATGATTCCGGCATAGAACGATTTTTGTCAATTGACCCAGTAATGACTCGGCAAAATGGAGCCAACTTCAACAGATATGCCTATGCAGCAAACAATCCCTTCTCAGCGATCGATCCGGATGGACGTTATGTATGCAAGGGAAGCAAAGAACTATGCACGGGTATAAGAAAGGCGCTCCGCTCAATCGCACAATCGGCTCGCGCACAGACCGGCACCCTGATCAAAGACGCCCGATCCGCCGCTGTGGCTAATTTCTACGGGAAGGAAGGCGTAGACAATGGCGTTGCGGTAAATGACACCGACATAGAAGCGTATGGAAAGGCCGAAACAATCGGCTCCACCACCACCGTCTCATTCAACATGTCAGCAATCAAAAGCATGAGTGATCGCGATACGAGTGCGCAAAACATACTAGACGCGACCGCACTCCACGAGGGATCACATGGAGTCGATCAACGCGAGCGACTGAAAAGGGGCCTTGATCCGATGACCAACAGTCGCAAGGAACTACTCAGAGGCGAGTACCGAGCATATCGAGCGGAAGCTGCTTATCATGAGTCCCTGCAGGTCCGATCACCATGGGGCTTTTGGGAGCCAGGCACAGGGCGCAACGAAAGCGATATCAGTGAACAAGCAAAAGCTAGTGTAGAAACAACCTGCAACCTTGGAAAGTGCGAGCCATGAAAAGCCTAGCACTAACTTACCTATTGATGGCCACCACCCCACATCACGCGCCCGCACAAATCTGCCAAGATTCCACTTCAGACATTTCAGTCCATCAACTGATAACGAACCCATCCTGGGACCAAGAGATCACCATAGCAGGCTGCTATCTTGGAACCAGACACGGCGTCTCCATCCAGGATTGTGAAAAAAAACCCGGATCTGGCTTGTGGCTTGAATTCGCAGAAAACCTAAAAACCACGACTTTAGTCAGAAAATTTCGGAAATCGGCATTCAGACAACCAGCGCTTCATGGAGCAAGCAATCCACTCCCCATTCGAGTGAAGGGCCGATTGGTAAAACGGGATACCCACGTACCAGGAGGAACGGTATTGCTGATTACTCAAATTATTTGCTTCACACCTTTATCGGAAAATAAAGGATGAGCCACTGCACGCCGGACGCGATGCAGCCAATCTGAATCAACCCAGCGCAGACCGCCTGCAGGAAATCCAGTTACAACCTGAAGCCGGCGAACTCTTATTTCACGTACTGATTCCATCACTGTATAGTGGCGCGGCAGGCATCATCTGATGGAAAAGCATGCTCTGCCGCTCTCACAACAAAGCACAGCACCGCAGGCTCTGACGATACCGCGCGCGATCCCAACTCACGAAGTCCTGGCGCCAGTCGACGGGCACTGTGCTTCCCGCAACATGCAGGCGATAATGTGGGGATGAACATCTGACCGACCGCGTTTCTTCGGAGCGCGGCCTCACCCCAAGGGAGCAGCGCATGGCCGACGCCGTCCGCCACGACAAGACCGCGCGGCAGCTACGCATGCTGTCCGATGCGCTGGACAGCGGGCGTCTGGGCCCGGTGCGCCGACTGGTCAATACGCTGGCGCCGGCCGAGATCGGCAACCTGCTGGAGTCGCTGCCGCCGGGCAAGCGCGAGGTGGTGTGGGGGCTGGTCGATCCGGAGGACGACGGCGAGGTGCTGGTCCACGTCGGCGAGGAAGTGCGCGAGAGCCTGCTCGCGGACATGGACCCGGACGAAATCGTCGCCGCGGTCGAAGACCTGGACATCGACGACCTCGCCAACCTGGTCGAGGATCTGCCGGACACGGTCATCGACGAAGTGCTCAAGTCGATGGACCGCGAGAACCGCGAGCGGCTCGAGCAGGTGCTGTCGTATCCCGAGAACAGCGCCGGCCGCCTGATGAACCCGGACGTGGTCACCGTGCGCGCCGACGTCAACGTCGACGTGGTGCTGCGCTACCTGCGCCTGCGCGGCGAGCTGCCTGACCACACCGACCACCTGTTCGTGGTCAGCCGCCGCCACCAGTACCTGGGGCGGGTGTCGCTGGCGGCATTGGTGACCCACGAGGACTCCACGCCGATCAACCGCCTGATCGACGACGAGCAGCCGGCCATCGACGTCGGCGAAGGCGCCGACGAGGTTGCGCGGCAGTTCTCCGACCACGACTGGATCTCCGCGCCGGTGGTGGACGACAACAACATCCTGCTCGGCCGCATCACCATCGACGACGTGGTCGACATCATCCGCGACCAGGCCGAGCACCAGGCGATGAGCGCGGCCGGCCTGGACGAGGACGAAGACCTGTTCAGCCCGGTGCGGCGCGCGTTCCGGCGCCGCCTGCTGTGGCTGACGATCAACCTGGGCACCGCCTTCATCGCCTCCAGCGTGGTCGGCCAGTTCGAAGGCACCATCGCCAAGTTGGTGGCGCTGGCCGCCCTGATGCCGATCGTGGCCGGCATGGGCGGCAACGCCGGCACCCAGGTGCTGGCGCTGATGGTGCGCGGCCTGGCCCTGGGCCAGATCGGCGCCTCCAACGTGATCGTGCTGCTGCGCAAGGAACTGTCGGTGGCGCTGATCAACGGTCTGGCGCTGGGCATCGGCCTGGGCCTGATCGTGCTGCTATGGTTCAAGCAGCCGCTGCTGTCGCTGGTGATCGGCTCGGCGCTGACCATCAACCTGCTCACCGCCGCGTTGGGCGGCGTGCTGGTGCCGCTGACGCTCAAGCGCCTGGGCTTCGATCCGGCGCTGGCCGGCGGGGTGATCCTGACCACGCTGACCGACGTGATGGGCTTCCTCAGCTTCCTCGGCCTGGCCACGCTGGTCCTGCTCTAGCGCGGCGGGCGCTCGCCGCGGGATTGCGCCGGTCGGCGGCATCGCGGAGACAGGAAGCGCCGGGGACAGGAGCGAACCGCACGCGGCCGCCGCCGCGGCGCGGAGGCGCCGACCTCGACGTACGTGAAAGGCCTCGACGCCATCCACGGTTGCGGCACCACGCAGCAGGCGCACGACACGGCGCCGCGGGAAGCAACGTCCGACGCCGTCATCGCCGCATCGGCAGGCCCGACCGGACGAGACGCACGCCATGCGCCGCGCCGCCAGGTCGACCGACCCGCAGCGCTCATCCCCAATCCCCAATCCCCGCCCCATTGCACGCCCTCCCTCGCCCGGGGTCAGCACCTGACGCGCTACCCCGCCACCGCCGCCGGCTGACTGGCGCATGTCCGCCGCCGCTGCCCGGGTTGTCGCGGGGATGCCCCGACCACGATACTGCGGGCTTACCATCCGAGGGCCGGCCATGTCGATGCGTTCGCTGCTGCTTCTGCTGTGTCTGTCGATGGTCGGATGCAGCAGCCTGCCCAGCGACCCGTCCACCGGCCACTTCGTCAGCCGCCAGCTCACCCTCGACGGCCGCGTCTATCGCTACCAGGTGTTCGTGCCGGCGCCGGCGCATCGCCAAGGTCCGGTGCCGGTGGTGCTGTTCCTGCACGGCTCCGGCGAGCGCGGCGACGACGGCCGCGACCAGACCACGTCCGGACTGGGCCCGTACCTGCGCCGCCACCTGGCCGATTTCCCGGCCCTGGTGGTGATGCCGCAGGTGCCCGACGGCGAGGAATGGAACGGCGTCAACGCGACCATGGCGCTGCAGGCGCTGGACGACAGCAGCGCCGAATTCAACGGCGACCCGCAGCGCACCTACCTGACCGGCATGTCGATGGGCGGCTACGGCACCTGGGAGATCGCTCTGAAGCAGCCGCAGCGCTTCGCCGCGCTGGTGCCGATCTGCGGCGCGATCCTGTCCCCGCACGAGGACCGCGAGTACCTGGTGGTGACGCCGGTGGCCTACCTGGCCGATCCCTACAGCGCGCTGGCGCAGCGCCTGCGGCACGTGCCGGTCTGGATCTTCCACGGCGCCCAGGACGACGTGGTGCTGCCGCACGACGACCGCAAGATCGTCCGCGCGTTCAAGAACCTCGACGCCGACGTGCGCTATACCGAGTACCCGCAGGGCAACCACAACGCTTGGGATGCCACCTACCGCGATCCCAAGATGTGGCAGTGGCTGTTCGCGCAGAAGCGCAGCGACGCCGCCACGCCGACCGCCGCCGACAACTGAGCCACCGGCCTGCGCTGCGCGCGCGTGCGCGACGGTGCAGCCGGCCAGGCCGCGCGCCGCCGGTCCTGGAGCACCGCTCAATGCAGCGGGATGCGTGCGACACCACCGGATGCTCGCGGCGCAACGTGCACACTGCCGCCACGGCGCGGCCGCAGACCGAGCCAGTGACGCCCCACCTGCACAGCGCGGCGGCGACACCCCACCCCGGCGCGGAGTAGCGCAAGCACATCGCCGCGCTGTCGGCTGCACGGCGCCGCGCGAAAGCGCGTACAGTCCGCGCTTTCGCGCACAGGCCGAGCATGGCGACCGCCCCCTCCTCATCGCAGACCGCCTTCCACGCCCGTTTGCGCGCCCTGGAACCGAGTGCGGCGACGATCGCCGACGCGGCGGTTCCGCCGTTGCTGGTGCCGGCATGCGACGACGCCACCGCCCTGCAACTCAGCGACAGCGGACGCTGGCTGCTGCAGGTGCTGGACGCGCTGGAGGCCCTGCACCAAGCCGCACAAGCCACCCGCCTGTCCGCCGATGTGCTGCGGCGCGACCAGAAGTTCGCCCCGCCCGGGCGGCCGTCGCTGCACCTGGTGCAGTTGCGCCAGCAGCAGGCGGCCGCGCAACAGGCCGTGCGCCGCGCCAACCAGGCGCTGGCCCAGGCCGCTGCCGGCTTCGTGCGCAGCGCCGGACTGACGCCGCCGCCACGGATCGCGCCGGTGGCGTTCGTGCAGGGGTGGATCGCGCGCCATCTGCGGTAGAGCCGGGACCCGTGATCCGGGACCGGGAAGCGCGGGAGCGACGTCCGGGCACCGCGAATAATGACGGGCAGTCTGTGGCAGGAGCGGCTTCAGCCGCGACGAGGCGTTCCCGGTAAAGCCTGTCGCGGCTGAAGCCGCTCCTACAACGGCGTGATGCGTCGCCGACGCGGGGCATTCGAGGTGCGCTGAAGCCGCTTCCACCAAGCAAGCTGGATCCAGCTTGAGTGTGGCGAAAGCGAGCGACCAGAGGCGCCCTTCTTTCGCGTTTGACCGCTATGCAGCGAGGCTTGGCGGGACCGTCGCGATCGCGAAGCGAAGCTGGACCCGGCCAGCACCGCGCGGGACATCGCTTGCGCTGTTTCCCGGGCCCCGGGTCCCGAGTCCCGGCTTCATGTCCCACACGCTATCCTTCCCCGCCCCACGCCTGCCCCGACGCCCCATGCCCGCGCCCGCCCCCATCGCCCTCCCCTGCCCTGTCGCGGCGACCTCCTCGCGCGCGCGCCTTGGCGCCCGCGCTACGGCAACAGCGGCATGAGCATGCCCGGCGCGCACACGGCCAATCTCGCCACCTGGGGCATCTGCGCACTGGCCACGGCCGGGGTGATCGCGCGGCCGTTCAAGCTGCCCGAGGCGTGCTGGGCGGTGGGCGGCGCGCTGCTGCTGATGGCGCTGGGGCTGATGCCCGGCGGCGAGGCCTGGCAGGCGGTGCTCAAGGGCCTGGACGTCTATCTGTTCCTGATCGGCATGATGCTGCTGTCGGAGACCGCCCGCGCCGAAGGCCTGTTCGACTGGGTGGCGATGCATGCGGTGAACCTGGCCAAGGGTTCGACCCAGCGCCTGTTCGCGCTGGTGTTCGGCGTCGGCATCGTGGTCACCGCGTTCCTGTCCAACGACGCCACCGCGGTGGTGCTGACCCCGGCGGTGTACGCGGCCGCGCGCAAGGCCGGGGCCAAGCCGCTGCCGCTGCTGTTCGCCTGCGCGCTGATCGCCAACGCCGCCAGCTTCGTGCTGCCGATTTCCAACCCCGCCAACCTGGTGCTGTACGGCGGCAAGATGCCGAGCCTGGGCGCGTGGATGGCCGCGTTCGCGCTGCCGTCGCTGCTGGCGATCGGGGTGACCTTCGCGATGCTGCGCTGGGCCGAGCGCAAGGACCTGACCGGCCGCTGCGCCGCGCGCGTGGACACGGTGCCGCTGACCCGCGGCGGCACCTTCGCCCTGGTCGGCATCCTCGCCACCGCCGCGCTGCTGGTGGGCGTGTCCGCGCTGGGCCTGGACCTGGGCCTGCCGACCTGCCTGGCCGGCCTGGCCACGCTGGGCGTGGTCTGCCTGGGCGGCCGGCAGTCGCCGCTGCCGATGGCCAAGGCGGTGTCGTGGTCGGTGCTGCCGCTGGTGGCCGGCCTGTTCGTGCTGGTGGAGGCGCTGTCGCGCACCGGCGTGATCGGACTGCTCGCGCGCACCCTGGCCGACGCCGCCGCGCAGTCGCCGCAGGCCACCGCCGGCATCGCCGGCACCGTGCTGGCCTTCGGTTCCAACCTGATGAACAACCTGCCCGCCGGGCTGATCGCCAGCACCACCGTGGCCCAGGCGCAGCCGCCGCAACTGGTGGTGGACGCCCTGCTGATCGGTGTGGACCTGGGCCCGAACCTGTCGATCACCGGCTCGCTGGCAACCATCCTGTGGCTGACCGCGATCCGTCGCGAGGGCGAGGACGTGGGCTTCTGGCGCTTCCTCAAGGTCGGCGCGCTGGTGATGCCGCCGGCGCTGCTGTGCGCGCTGGGCGCGCGCCTGCTGCTGGGCTGAGCGGCGCGCGTCCATTTCGCGGGATCAGCGCAACGCGCGTCGCGGCTGAAGCCGCTCCTACAGCGGAATTGCTGCGAGCTGTCGGTGCGGTGGTAGGAGCGGCTTCAGCCGCGACAGGCATTACCGCGGACGCCTGCCGCGGTTGATCCCGCGAAAAGGCGACCAGCGCCGCCCTCCAGCGACACTCACGCCGCAAGCGAAACCCCCTGTGGGAGCGACTTCAGTCGCGACGCGCAGCACCCTCCGGCCATCGGCAAACCAGCGGGCCGAAAACCCCTCCGCAACGGCATGCCCCCAACGGGGCGGCTGCGCCCTACCCCGCGCGCAGCCGCCGCGCCACGCCGCTGACCAGCGCGATGGCCGCGGTCAGCGCCGCCATCGACAGGAACTGCGTGCGGGTGTCCGGCGAGGCCACCAGCAGGCCGAAGATCAGCGCCAGGATCGCCAGCGCCAGCACCGTGAGCACCGGATAGCCGCGCATGCGGAACGGCAGGCGGGTGCCGGCGCGGTCGGCGCGCGCGCGCAGGATCAGTTGCGACAGCAGCGAGATCGTCCAGACCAGCAGGCAGGTGGCGCCGACGATGTTCAACAGCACCGGCAGCACCCGGTTGGGATACAGCAGTTCCAGCACCGCGGCGACGAAGCCGAACAGCACGCTGGCCAGCACCGCCAGCCACGGCACCTGCTGCCGGCTGGACGCGGCCAGCGCGCGCGGCGCTTCGCCGCGCTGGGCCAGCGAGAAGATCATCCGCGAGGCGCCGTACAGATTGGCGTTGAGCGCCGACAGCAGCGCGATCACCGCGATCAGGGTGATGCCGGTGGCGGCGCCGGGGATGTTGGCCGCCTGCAGCACCGCGGCGAACGGCGACCGCAGCGCCTCGCTCTGCCACGGCACCACCGCGATGATCACGCTCAGCGAGCCGATGTAGAACACCAGGATGCGCCAGGCCACGGTGCGGATGGCGCGGGCGATGCTGCGCTCCGGGTCGGCGGTCTCGGCCGCGGCCACCGCCACGATCTCGGTGCCGCCGAACGCGAACACCACCACCAGCAGCGCGGCGCCGATGCCGGCCAGCCCCTTCGGCGCGAAGCCGCCGTTGCCGGTGACGTTGGACAGGCCCGGCGAGGCCACCCCGGGCAGCCAGCCGGCCAGCAGTGCGATGCCGACCAGGATGAAGCCGACGATCGCCGCGACCTTGAGGATGGCGAACCAGAATTCGAACTCGCCGAAGTTGCGCACGCCCAGCAGGTTGATCGCGGTGAAGGCGGCCATGAAGGCGATCGCGGCCAGCGGCACCGGCAGGCCCGGCCACACCGTCGCCAGCAGGCCGGCGGCGCCCACCGCCTCGGCGGCGATCACGATCACCAGTTGCAGCCACCACAGCCAGCCCACGGTGGCGCCGGCGGTCGGCCCCATCGCATCGGCGGCGTACACCGAGAACGCGCCGCTGGCCGGCTTGGCCGCCGCCATTTCGCCCAGCGCGTTCATCACGATGATCACCAGGGCGCCGGCGACCAGGTAGGAGACCAGCACCGCCGGCCCCGCCGCGTGCACGCCGACGCCGGAGCCCAGGAACAGGCCGGCGCCGATCGCGCTGCCCAACCCCATCATGATCAGTTGCCGCGGTTTCAGCGCATGGCGCAGGGCGGGAGCGGCGGCAGGCGGGACAGGCGCGGACGGATGCGACATCGGCTCGGTCGGGTCGGGTGCGGGAAACGCGACACGATACAGCCTGACGGCGACGGCGTGCGGCTGCGCGTGCGTTTGGCCAGTTGCGGCCACCGATCGCCCCACCCCCGCGGCGTGGCTGCTGCACCGCAGCGCCGATCCGCGCATGCGGCGGCGGAACGGGCCCCGCGCCCCGATGTGGGCGACCTCCCTGGCGCGCGCGTCCCTCCCCGGCAGCACTTGGGAACGGCACGATCGGGACGGAGTACGGAATAACCTTACATTCAGTCGCCAGGCAAATTCTTCGCATCCCGTTGATTTTGCATATTGACAGCGATACTAACGTCAGAAATACTGAACTCGACGCCCGCCAGATCTCCTATCTCCGTACCTGCCGATGAGGGCGCGAACGCGGAGCCAGGCGGCGGCAGGCGACGACGGACCGGGAGACGGCCCGTTGCGGGCGTTCCGGCCGGAAAGGACCACGGCCACCGCTCGTCCCATGGCGTACAGGTCCGTACATCCAGACAAGGAGAGACACCATGATCAAACCGCTGCTGACCCTGACCATGCTGGCGGCCACGCTGGCCGTGCCCCGCCTGCAGGCCGCCGAGCGCGTGCCGCTCAACGCCGCCGATGCCATCCAGGGCATGGGCGAACGCCTGCCCGTCGGCAAGAAGAACGTCAGCCTGTCGCCGCTGTTCAAGGTCTACACGTTCGAGAAGGCCGGGCTGCGTTTCGTGCAGATCAACTCGCTGCAGGACGAGGTCATCACCGTGCTCACCGCCACGCCGGGCACCGAGGCGCGGCTGCCGATCGGCAGCGCCGCCGAGGAGCAGATGATCGCGATCAACGACGCGAAGAACCAGCCGCTGGGCATGGTCACCGCCGCGGCGAGCTGCCCGTGCAACGCCACCGTGGTCTACCGCGACGCCAACACCACCATCGTGGTGGTCTACGGCTCCAACGGCGAGTACATCACCTCGTACGTGATCAAGACCCCGCGCAGCGGTCCGCCGCAGTAAGCCCCTCCATGCGCCGCGGCCGCACCCGGCGGCCACGGCGCGCTTGGCTGCTGACGGCCATGGCCCCGGTCGCCCGATGGGACCGACCGCCGCCGCATCCGGCGAGGGCGATGCCCTGCGCATGCGGCGTCGCTCCTGCTGGCCCCGAAGGACGTCCGCCCGGGCGCCAGCCGACGTTCGCACAGCACGTCTCCGCGGCGGCCCACCGCCCGCCTACTCGCATCCAGTGCTCCATCGCGCACGCCGGGCAGCGACTCGCAAACGCAAGCGGCCGCCTTCCGAAGAAGACGGCCGCACAACAGCGGTTCGCAGCAGCGGACCGCGTCGGATCAGAACTCCTGCCAGTCCTTGTCCAGCGCCACCGCCGCCGCGAACGCCGGCGCGCGTCGTGCCGGCGCGGCCGCGGTCTGCGGGCGCGGGCTGCGCGTGGTCGTCGGCGCGACATTCCTGGCGCGCGACGGCGACGGGGCTGGCGACGGCGCTGCAGCATGCGTGCCCTCCAGCTTGAACAGCGCCACCGCCTGGGTCAGCTCCACCGATTGCTGCTCCATCGAACGCGCCGCCGCCGTGGCTTCTTCCACCAGCGCCGCATTCTGCTGGGTGCTCTCGTCCATCTGGGTGACGGTCTGGTTGACCTGCTCGATACCCGCCGACTGTTCCTGCGAGGCGGCCGAGATCTCGCCCATGATGTCGGTGACGCGCTGCACGGATGCCACGATCTCCTGCATGGTGCTGCCGGCCTGGTCGACCAGCGACGAGCCCTCGGCGACGCGGGTCACCGAATCGTCGATCAACGCCTTGATCTCCTTGGCGGCATTGGCCGAACGCTGCGCCAGGGTGCGCACCTCGCTGGCGACGACCGCGAAGCCGCGGCCCTGCTCGCCGGCGCGCGCCGCTTCCACCGCCGCGTTGAGCGCCAGGATGTTGGTCTGGAACGCGATGCCGTCGATGACGCCGATGATGTCGGCGATCTTCTTCGACGAGGCCTCGATCCCGCTCATGGTCTCGACCACCTGGCCGACCACCGCGCCGCCCTGCGAGGCCACCGCCGCTGCGCCGCTGGCCAGCTGGTTGGCCTGGCGGGCGTGTTCGGCGTTCTGCTTCACGGTGGAGGTCAGTTCCTCCATCGAGGCGGCGGTTTCTTCCAGGCTGGCGGCCTGCTGCTCGGTACGGCGCGAGAGGTCATCGTTGCCGGTGGCGATCTCGCTGGCAGCGGCATTGATGCTGACCGCGGCGGTCTGGATGCGGCCGACGATGCCGGTCAACTGGTCGGCGGTGGCGTTGGCGTCGTCGCGCATCTGCGCGAACACGCCCTGGAAGTCGCCTTGCATGCGCGCGGTCAGGTCGCCGGAGGCGATGGACTGCAGCAGGGACGACAGCTTGCCCAGGTTGCGATCGCTGACCTCCATCATCGCGTTGAGGTCCTGCACCATCAGCCGGAAGTCGTGCTGGAAGCGGTCGGCGTCGCCACGGGCGCTGAAGTCGCCGGCCGCGGCGGCCGCGGCCAGGCGCTTGATCTCGGTGTTGATCGCCAGCAGGCTGGCCTTGGCCGCATCCATCGATTCGTGCAGTACCGCGCGGCTGCCGGGCAGGCGACGCGCGTCGCGGCGCAGGTCGCCGTTGGCGTATTCGTTGAGCACGTCGATCGCGTCGACGATCGCGTCCAGGTGCTCGAACATCATGGTGTTGATGCCCTTGCTCAACTCGCCGTACACGCCCGGGAAGTCCTGCGGCATGCGGTGGCGCATGTCCTTGTCCGCGTGCAGTTCGATCATCAACGCGGTCTCGTGGGAGAAGCGCTGCAACTGGGTCTGCATGCGGCCCATCGCCAGCAGCAGGCGGCCGGGTTCGTCGCGCGCGTCGGTAGCCACGTCGTTGTCCAGGCGCCCGTCGGCAATGGCCTCGGCGGCGCGGGTGGCGCGGGCCAGCGGCACGGTGAGGCTGCGGGTGATCATCCACGCCAGCAGGCTGCTGACCAGCACCACCGCCAGGCCGCCGGCGATGAGCATAGCGCGCCCACGCGCCATCGCCGCCGTCGCGGCCGCATAGGCCTCGCTGCTGCGCGAGGCCTGCAGATCGGCATAGCGGGCGATGGCGTCCTGCCACTTCTGCGTCAACGGCGCGGACTGCGCCATCAGCAAGGCCAGCGCCTCATCCGGCTTGCCGTGCATGCCCAGATCCATCACCCGGTTGTTGATGTCCACGGTCATCTGCCGGGTGCGGTCGACCTCCGCCAGCACGGCCTGGCTCTGCGCGCTGCTGGGAATGTCCCCGACCCGCTTGCGTGCCGCCAGGTAGCGCGCGCGCTGTTCGGTGATGACCCTGGCGAAACGCAGATTGTCTTCCTGGGAGGTCGGCAACACGATGTTGCGCACGTTCACGGCGATGAGCGAACACGCGTTGAGCATCTCGTTGGAGGTGCGGATCGAGACGATGTTGCGGTTGACGATGCCGTCCAGCCGCTCGCGCGCCTGGAACAGGGTGAACAGCCCGGCGACGACCAGCGCCGAGGACAGCAGGATGAGGATGCCGAACGCGGTGGCGAGCCGGGCGCCAACGTTGTAGCGCTGAAGGAAAGCAATCATGGAAAAGGCCTGTCTGGGGGAATGAAGAGGCAATGGAGCGCCCCGAATCGCGCACGCGACCACTGGCCGTCGTGCGCGCCGGCATGGAAACAAGATGAACAACCCGTGAAAAAGCGTTCCGAATCAAACGCTTGATGACGCAGCCCGCTTACCGTGCGGGCAAAGTAACGGCGCTTCCGCGCGCGTCTTGAGAGGCGATTGCAAAGAATTTATTGAACGCCCTCAGGCACATCATCGGCGTGTGGAGGGCATGCTCACACAGTGCCCGGATCGGCGTTTTTGCGTGAAGGCTGCGTGTACGTCGTGTTGCAATGGACGGCATGGCGCTTGCTTGCGGTAGAAACGCGAGGCCAGAAAAAAAGATGAGCGATTGCGCACCGCGCCGCCCGTCCATGCGCACGGCGCAGGCCAGGAGCGCGATCGCAATCACGCCTTGATATCGACAGGGAACGCGGGGTCGCGCGCCAGCAGCCAAGCACGTCAGCGGATACGCCATGCCGTGTGTGCGATGCGTCGGGCGCACGCGGGACGGCCGTTAAGGTGAAGCAGACCGGCACACGCCCGCCTGCGCGGCGTGCACGCGCGCAGAACGAAGACGGGGATGAGGGCAGCGCGCGGCGCACAGGCACGCGGCCTGGCATCGGTCGGCACCAGATCGTCGCGCCGAGGCAGGCACGGCATCGCGGCCGCACCAGCGGGCGTCCAGGCTGCTGGACGCGATCCCGGCAGCAGCACGACCGCCGGCCTTCGACAGAACGGGCGGCGCGCCTTGCGCCGCCCGCCCGATGACACCCGTGCTACGATTCAGAATTCCTGCCAGTCCGTGTCCAGCGCCACGGCCGCAGCCGGCTGCGCCGCGTGCCGTACCGGTGCGGCGGTGGCCGTGGCCACCGCCGGGCGGACGCTGCGCTTGCCCGCCGACGTCGCGCTGGCCTGGCGCCGCGGCGCCTGCGCCACCGGCGCGGCCGCCGCGGCGTCCAGCTTGAACAGCGCCACCGCCTGGCTCAGTTCCACCGCCTGCTGCTCCATCGAACGCGCCGCCGCACTGGCCTCTTCCACCAACGCCGCGTTCTGCTGCGTGCCCTCGTCCATCTGGGTGACGGTCTGGTTGACCTGCTCGATGCCGGCCGTCTGTTCCTGCGAGGCCGCGGAGATTTCGCCCATGATGTCGGTGACGCGTTGCACCGAGCTGACGATCTCGGACATCGTCTTGCCGGCCTGGTCGACCAGCGCCGAGCCTTCGGCAACGCGGCTGACCGAGTCGTCGATCAGCGTCTTGATCTCCTTGGCGGCATTGGCCGAGCGCTGCGCCAGCGTGCGCACTTCGGTGGCGACGACCGCAAAACCGCGGCCCTGGTCGCCCGCACGCGCGGCTTCCACCGCCGCGTTCAAGGCCAGGATATTGGTCTGGAAGGCGATGCCGTCGATGACGCTGATGATGTCGGCGATCTTCTTCGACGAGGCCTCGATGCCGCTCATGGTGTCGACCACCTGACCGACCACCGCGCCGCCCTGCGAGGCCACCGCGGCGGCACCGACCGCCAGCTGGTTGGCCTGGCGCGCATGCTCGGCGTTCTGGCGCACGGTGGAGGTCAGTTCCTCCATCGAGGCGGCGGTCTCTTCCAGGCTGGCGGCCTGCTGCTCGGTACGGCGCGACAGGTCGTCGTTGCCGGAGGCGATCTCGCTGGCCGCGGCGTTGATCGATACCGCCGAGTGCTTGATGCGGCCGACGATGCCGGCCAGTTGTTCGGCGGTGGCATTGGCGTCGTCGCGCATCTGCGCGAACACGCCGCTGAAGTCGCCGTGCATGCGTGCGGTCAGGTCGCCTGCGGCGATCGCCTGCAGCAGCGTCGACAGCGCCTGCAGGTTGCCGTCGGCGGTGGCCATCAGTTGGTTCAGGCTCTCCACCATCACCCGGAAGTCGTACTGGAAGCGCTCGGCGTCGCCGCGCGCGCTGAAGTCGCCGTCGGCGGCGGCGATCGCCAGCTGCTTGATCTGCCCATTCATCGCCGACAGGTTGGCCTTGACCTCGTCCATGGTCTGGCTCAGCACCGCTTCCTCGCCAGGCAATCGGTCCATGTCTTGCGACAGGTCGCCGATCGCATAGCGGCCCATGATCTGCGCCAGGCGGTTCTTGACCGCCAGATGCGAGGCCACCAATGCATTGGTCTCGGCGGCCATGCGCCCGTAGTCGCCGGGGAAGGCCTGCACTTCGATACGGTGGCTGACTTCGCCCGCGTCGTGGCGCTTGGCCATCTCCAGTTGTGCGCCGATCAGGTTGCGCACCTGTTGCTGCATGCCCTGCATCGCCACCATCAGACGGCCGGTCTCGTCGCGGGCATCGGTACGCACGTCGTTGTCGAGCTTGCCGTTGGCGATGTCCTCGGCAACGCGGGTAGCGCGGGTCAGCGGCACGGTCAGGCTACGCGTGATCAACCAGGCCAGCACACCGCTGACCAGAACCACGATGGCGCCGCCGGCCAGCAGCAAGGCACGGCCGCGGCCCATCGCCACCTGGGCGCTCGCATACGCCTTGGCGCTTTGCTCGCGCTGCCGGTTGGCGTAGGTGTCGATCGCCTCGCGCCACAGATTGGTCGCCGGCGCCGCCTTGCTCATCAGCACCTTCAGCGCCTCTGCGTCCTTGTCGGCCATGCCGAGATCCAGCACCTCCTGGTTGGCACTGCGTGTGCGCTGGTAGGCAGCGTCGATCGTCTTGCGCATCTGCACGCCGACCGGACTGGTGTTGGGAATCGCGTACAGCTTGTCGTGGGTCTGCTCGTAGTACTGGCGCTGCTGCTCGATGACCCTGGCGAAACCCTCGTTCTCTTCATGGGAGGTCGGCAGCACGATATTGCGCAGGTTGATCGCGATCTGCGAACTGGCGCTGCGCATTTCGCTGGCGTAGGCGAAGATCTGCATGCGTCGATTGACGATGGTATCCATCAGTTCGCGGGCCTGCTTCAACGTGAGCAGGCCCGCGACGACGAGCGTACAGGAGAGCAGGATGAGGACGCCGAAGGCGGATGCGAGCCGCGTCCCGACGTTGTAGCGCTGAAGGAATCCGATCATGTGGAGGGCACCAGGTGAGAAAAGGAGAGGAGCCCGCGCCACGACCGGGATCGCGCAAGACAACGTCAGGCCTGCGGCCTGGACGCGATGCGACGGAGAAGAAGGACAACACACTTCCACCGACCGCATCAGGAACGTCCCGTGCGGGTACTCGCTTTAGGTAACGGCGGCGCCGTCCGATTCTTGATGCGTAACTGCGCACATTTTTTACGATGCACCAACATCGGGAAAAGGGACGCACAAGAATGGGGAAAAAGACCTCTGGGCACCATACGGCATCAAATTCACGTGAAAACGGCAGATCCCGGTCGACGGACACCGCCGCGCACGCTGCGCAACGCGGCACCGGACAATCTCCCGAAATGCCGCAAACGGCATACATTTGGTGACACTTCCATGACAGCCGCCTCCGCGCCGCGGCGCGGAGGCGGCCACGCCTCACTCCGCCAGATGGGTGCCGGCGCCGGCGGTGGCGATGACCTTGGCCTTGACCTGCGCGGCGGGAATCGCCGTGTACAGGTAGCCCAGCGGCTCGGGATAGGTCTTGGACGAAATCCAGGTGGTGGCGTTGGCGTAGGGCTTGCTGGTGCTCTCCGGCACGGTCCAGGTGATGCCGTTGCCGACGTAGTTGTTGATCAGGTCCCAATAGCCGATCTCGCTGCTGTCGCGCGAGGTGACCGGGTTCTTGATGTTCTCGAAGTAGTTGGCTTCGATCAGCGCCACCCCGCCCATGCGCACGTTGATGCCGGAGGTGAAGACGTTGTTGAAGTAGTTGTTGTAGATGTGGCTGAGCCCGCGCCGCTGCAGCGGCAGGCGCGATTCCACGTTCTCGAAGCGATTGTGGTGATAGGTGGTGCGTGCGGCGGCGTTCTGGGTGTCGCTGTCGCTGTAGCCGTTGAGTGCGACCTTCTGGTAGTCGTGGATGTAGTTGTACGACACGGTGACGTGGTTGACGCCCTTCTTCATGTCGATGCCGCCGTCGAAGGAGGCGTCGCCCGCGCCCGGGCACTTGGTCAGCGAGGCGAAGATCGTGTTGTGGTCGATCCAGATGTTGGACGGCTGGCCGCTGGAATTGCCTTCCAGCGCGATCGAATCGGCATCCTCGCCGCCGGGCAGCAGGCCGATGGTCATGTTGCGGATGATGACGTTGTGCGCGTTGCCGACCACGCGCACGCCGAAATTGGCCGAGGAGCCGTTGGCGCCCTGGATGGTGATGTCGCGCTTGTTCTTGATCTGCACGGTCTTGGCCGGCAGTTTCCATTGGGTGCACACGTCGGTGATGCTGGCGAAGTTGAAGCTGCCGGTGTAGTGGAGCACCAAGCCACCGGAACCGGCGTAGTTGTCGATCGCCGCCTGCATCGCCTCCATCGTGGCGACATTGACCGGGATGGCATTGCCGCCGCCGGTGGTATTGGCCCCGTAACCGACGGGGCCGGCGAAGGCCGGGGTGGCGCCTGCGGCCAACGCGAGCGCCAGTGCGCCCCTGCGGAATTGCTGCTGCATGATTGTCTCTCCCAGTTGTCGCGATGAGTGCGGGACGCATGGCGCTGCGCGCATGCGCCGGCACGGGGCGTGGGGGCCGGCGGCATTCTTGGAATGCGCGCTGCGGCCCACGCAATCGCCGCGACGCCGAACTGGAACCCCGCGCCCCGTTCGCGACGCAGGACAGGACAAGCGGACACGCACGGTCCGCAGGAGACAGACAGCGACAGCCGGGGACAGGCCGTCTACACGCGCGCCGCGTGGGCCACAGGTCGTCGACAATGACGGCGAACGCACGCGCATCGCACGCAGCGCGATCGAGGCCGGTGCACCGCATCGGGACAAGCGCGCACTGGCGGCGCGCAACGGCAAATGTTGCGGCCGCAGCACGTTTGCGCGGGCCATCCGACGCCGACGACGGCGCGGATGGCCGCGGCGCGATCAGCTCACCGTATCGAGGCGGTTGTCGCTGCGGTCGGCGTCGGGCAGCACATGATCCGGATCCAGGGTCACGTGCAGCACCTTCTGCGTGCTCGGCACGCGGATCTGCGGCTGGACCTGCTGCATCCAGGTCTCCACCGGCACGCGCTGGTCCAGGTGGCTGCCGTCGGCGAAATCGATGCGCAAGGTCGCCGGCATCACCAGCTTCTGGCGGCTGCGCAGGGTCACCAGCAGGCCCTTGGCGGGGTCGTGGTCGACATAGGCGGCCGCGCGCACGCCCATGTCCAGCTGCCAGTTGTTGAAGTACCAGCCGCGCCACCACCAGCTCAGGTCCTCGCCGGACTCGCTCTCCATCAGCCGGAAGAAATCCGACGGCGTCGGATGCTTGTAGGCCCAGCTGGCGATGTACCTGCGGAACGCCGGATCGAAGCGCGCCGGGCCGAGGATCTGTTCGCGCAGCAGCACCAGGCCCAGCGCGCCCTTGAAGTAGGTCAGCGGATGCCGGTAGGTCTCGCTGGTGGCGTCGGCGCGATCGAGCAGGGTCGGCGCCTGCGCGTCGGCCAGCAACGGCAGGATCTCGTCCACCGGGTTGCCGCCGCCGGGCGCGTACTCGCCGTCGCGCTTGGGTGCGAATTCGCCGTGGTTGATCGCGTCGGAGGCGTAGACGTCGATGAAGGTGTTGAAGCCCTCGTCCATGAACGCATGGCGGCGCTCGTTGGAGCCGACGATCATCGGGAACCAGCCGTGGCCCAGTTCGTGCGCGGTGATCCAGAACAGCTGCTTGCCGCCGTCCTCCATGTCGTCGAAGACGATGCCCGGATACTCCATGCCGGCGCCATGGCCGCCCAGGTTCACCGCCGCCGGCCAGGGGTACGGGTACCACTGCGAGAAGTGTTCGATCGAGGCTTTCACAAACTCGGTGGAGCGGCCCCACTTGTCGGTGCCCACCGCGCTGCGCGGATACACCGACATCGCCAGCGCATGCTTGCCCTCGGGCAGGTTGATCCGCGCCGCATCCCAGACGAACGCCGGCGAGGCGGCGAAGGCCACGTCGCGGGTGTGGTCCATGTGGAAGCGCCAGGTCTGGGTGCCGCTGGCGCTGGGCCGGCTGGCCGCGGCGCCGATCTCGTCGGCGCCGCGGATGGTCACCGTGCGGTCGCTGGCGGCCGCCTGCGCCAGGCGCTGGCGCTGGGTGGCGGTGAGCACCTGCGCCGGGTTCACCAGTTCGCCGGAACCGGCGACCAGGTAGTCCCACGGCACCGTCACCGCGTAGTCGAAATCGCCGTACTCCAGGTAGAACTCCGCCCCCAGGTAGGGCTGCGTGTCCCAGCCGCGCAGGTCGTCGTACACGGCCATGCGCGGATACCACTGCGCGATCTCGTAGATGTCGCCGTCGGCGGTGGGGGTGACCGCGGTACGGCCGCCCCAGATGCCGGGGACGGTGTAGGCGTAGTCGATGTGCAGCTTGAGCGCCTTGCCGCTGTCCAGCGGCTGCGGCAGGTTCACGCGCATGCGCGTGTCGTCGATCAGGAAGGTCGCCGGCACGCGCTTGCCGCCCTGCTCCAGTTCCACCCTGGCGATGCGGTAACCGTCGGTGGTCTGCGGCGCGGGCCGGTCCGCGCGCGCGGCACGCAGGGTGCGGGCGCGGGCATCGGCGCGGTACAGGTTCTGGTCCAGCTGCAGCCACAGCACGTCCAGCGCGTCCGGGCTGCGGTTGCTGTAGGTGATGGTCTCCTGGCCGCGCAGCGTGTGCGTGGCCGGCTCCAGGGTGGCGTGCAGGTCGTAGTCGACGCGGTTCTGCCAGTACTGCGGGCCCGGCACGCCGCCGCCGCTGCGGTAGGCGTTGGCTGGGTGCGGCAACTGCAGCGGCGCGAACAGCGCCTGCGGATCGTAGGCGCCCGGGCGGTCCGCGGTGGCGCTGGCGGTGGCGGGTGTGGCGGTGCCGGCCTGGGCGGCGGCGACAAGCGGAAGGCAGGCCGCGGCGAACGCAGCGCGGCGCAGAACAGGGTTCATGGTGGCGTCCGTGGGGAGGATCGCCGCCGATGGTAGGCCGAATCGGGATGGCGCGGATGTGCCGATCGCCATCTTCGGGTGCGATGCCGTCTTAGGCGCGGCTCAGGGCATCGCGCATCACGACGGGACGTGTCCTGTAGCAGCGGCGGCTGCCACGACAGGCGCGACCGGGAATGCCCGGTCGCGGCTGAAGCCGCTCCTACGGAAGTGCCGAGCGCGGGCCTCAGCCCAACAGCGTCTCCAGCACCGCCATGCGCACCGCCACGCCGTTGGCGACCTGGCGCAGGATGCACGACTGCGCGCCGTCGGCGACCTCGTCGGTGATCTCCACGCCGCGGTTGATCGGCCCCGGATGCAGCACCACCGCGTCCTTGGACGCGCGGCGCAGGCGCTCGGCGGTGAGGCCGTACTGGCCGTGGTAGTCCTCCAGCGAGGACACCAGGCCTTCCTCCATGCGCTCGCGCTGCAGGCGCAGCATCATCACCGCGTCCACGCCGTCGAGCATGGCGTCGAAATCCTCGCCGACCACGCAGCCGTCCAGGGTGTCGTCGTCGGGCAGCAGTGCGCGTGGACCGCACACGCGCACCTCGCCGGCACCGAGGGTGCGCAGCGCGTGCAGGTCCGAGCGCGCCACCCGCGAATGCTTGACGTCGCCGACGATGACCAGCTTGAGCTTGGAGAAGTCGCCGCCCTTGGCGTGGCGCAGGGTCAGCATGTCGAGCAAACCCTGGGTGGGATGCGCGCTGCGGCCGTCGCCGGCGTTGATCAGCGCCGTGCCCTCGCCGGCCGCTTCGGCCAGACGCTCCACCGCGCCATCCTCGGGGTGGCGCACGACGAAGCCGCGCACGCCCATCGCTTCGAGGTTCTTCAGCGTGTCGCGCGCGGTCTCGCCCTTGCGCGTGGACGAGGTGGAGGCGTCGAAGTTCAGCACGTCGGCGCCGAGCCGCTGCGCGGCCAGGTGGAACGAGCTGCGGGTGCGCGTGGACGGTTCGAAGAACAGCGTGCACACCGCGGTGCCGGCCAGCACACTGCGCTTGCCGACCCGCCCCACCGCGGCGTCGCGGATCTGCCCGGCGCGATCCAGCAGTTGCAGCAGGGTCGCGCGCGGCAGCCCTTCCAGGGTCAGCAGGTGGCGCAGGCGCCCGTTCGAATCGAGTTGCGGATCAGTCATGGCGGGTCCGGGCAGGGGATCAGGAAAGGGGAGTGGCGTCGTCGGGCGCGGCCAGCCAGCGCTCCACGATCACCGCGGCGGCCACCGCGTCCAGCGCGGCGGCGTCGCGGCGGCGCTTGCGGCCGGCGGCACGGTCCACCGCGAAGCGTTGCGCGGCTTCGACCGAACTGGAACGTTCGTCGACCAGCACCACCGGCAGGCGGTAGCGCGCGCCGAGTGCGCGGGCGAAGGCATGCGCGCGCTTGCGGTTGGGCTGGTCGGCGCCGTCGAGGGTGAGCGGATCGCCGACCACCAGGCCGTGCGGCCGCCATTCGGCATGCAGGCGGTCCAGCGCCGGCCAGTCCGGTCCCTGCGCGTGCACGTCGATCACCGCCAGCGCGCGCGCGCCGCTGCCGAAGCTGCTGCCGACGGCCACGCCGATGCGGCGGTGGCCGACGTCGAAACCGAGCACGGTGCCGTCGCGGCGGATCGTCGCGGGCGCGGCGCTGGCAGGCGCGGGTGCGCTAGCCTCAGGCAGACCGGACTCAGGCATGCCCGCTGTAGTCGGTGAGGCGGAACAGGTCCACGCCGATGCGCCCGGCCGCGGTCTGCCAGCGCCGCTCCAGCGGCAGCTCGAACAGCAGCTCGGCATCGGCCGGCGCGGTCAGCCAGCTGTTCTCGCCCAGTTCGTACTCCAGCTGGCCGGCGCCCCAGCCGGCGCAGCCC
Organism: Xanthomonas sacchari; assembly: GCF_024266585.1. NCBI lineage: Bacteria > Pseudomonadati > Pseudomonadota > Gammaproteobacteria > Lysobacterales > Lysobacteraceae > Xanthomonas > Xanthomonas sacchari. Next base: position 1,915,988 of record NZ_CP100647.1, on the reverse strand, counting down.
AGCGCGACCACCGCGTGACGCGGGCCTTCGCCGCGCGCCATCGCCTCGAGCACGTCGCGCGAGGTGGTCAGGAACAGGCCGTCGCCGAACGCCAGGCTGGAATCCCAGCCATGCGCGCCGTCGTGGATGACGAAGCCGCGCTCCGGATGCACCGGACCGCCGCTGAGCACCACCTGCTCGCGCAGCGTGGCATCGATGGTCTCGATGCCCATCTGCTCCAGGACTTCGCCGAGCGTGTACTCGGAGGCGCGGTTGACCACCACGCCCATCGCGCCGTTCTCGTCGTGCTGGCAGATCAACGCCACGCTGCGCGAAAAGTTGGGATCGGACAGCGCCGGCAGCGCGATCAGCAGTTGGTTGGCCAGAGGCGTGGGCAAAGCGGACATGGCGCCATTCTATCGTCCCTCCCGCGTGCGCGCTGCGTGTGGGCGGCGGCAGGCTGCCATAATCCGCCCGGTCGCGGCCCCGACCGGTCGCCCAAGGAGCACGCACGCATGGACACGCCCCCCGACCTGCCGCGCCAGACCCGCGCCTTCATCGTCCTGGTGGCCCTGCTGCAGGGCGCGCTGCTGTACCTGGCGCAGCGCGGCGCCGAGAGCGGCCTGTGGCCGTTCGGTGCGCTGGGCGGACGGGTGTGCTGGTACACCCTGGTGCTGACCGTGCCGACCATGACCCTGCTGTCGGTGCGGCACCTCGGCGCGCTGCGCCTGTGGCAGCACACCATCGCGGTGGCGATGCTGGTGGCGGCCCTGTCCGCCTGGGCGGCCTGGAACGCCACCGGCGCGCCCGGCCTGCGCGCCGGCGAGGTGCTGGGCCCGTTCGGCGCGACCCTGGCGCTGGCGATGTTCGTGCTGCTGCCGTGGCTGCAGTGTCGGCTGCAGCACGGGCGCTGGCAGGCGCCTTACCGCGACCTGTTCGAACACGCCTGGCAGAACGCGCTGACCCTGGCGCTGGCGCTGCTGTTCGTGGGGATCTGCTGGCTGGTGCTGTGGCTGTGGGGCGCCCTGTTCGCGCTGGTCAAGCTGACCCTGTTCCGGGACCTGTTCCGGCAGACCGCCTTCGTCTATCTGGCCACCGGCACCATGTTCGGCCTGGGCCTGCTGATCGGCCGCACCCAGCAGCGCGCGGTGCAGGTGATGCGGCAGATCCTGTTCGCGATCTGCACCGGGCTGCTGCCGCTGCTGGCGTTCGTGGCGGTGCTGTTCGCGCTGAGCCTGCCGTTCACCGGCCTGCAGCCGCTGTGGGAGACCCGCGCCGCGGCCAGCCTCCTGATCGCACTGGTGGCCACGCTGGTGGTCTTCGTCAATGCGGTGTACCAGGACGGCACCGCCGCCGCGCCCTACCCGGCCTGGCTGCAACGGGTGATCGACGCCGGGCTGCTGAGCCTGCCGCTGTACGCGGGGCTGGCGCTGTACGCGCTGTGGCTGCGCGTCGACCAGTACGGCTGGAGCGCCGAGCGCTTCGCCGGGGTGCTGGTCGCGGTGGTCGCCTGCGGCTACGCAGGCGGCTATGCCTGGGCGGCGCTGCGCCCGGGCGCACGCTGGCTGCAGCCGCTGGCGCCGGTGAACCGGGTGCTGTCGTGGACGGTGATCGGCCTGGCGCTGGCTGCCAGCTCGCCGCTGCTGGACCCCTACCGCCTCGTCGTCGGCGACCAGTTGCAGCGCCTGGCCGACGGGCGCACCAGCGCGGCGCAACTGGACCTGGCCTATCTGCGCTTCGACAGCGGCCGCCGCGGCTACCGCGCGGTGCAGGCGCTGCGCGAGGTGCCCGCATTCGCCGACGACCCGGTGCAGCGCGAGCGCCTGCAACGCATCCTGCAGCGCCAGCAGCGCTGGGGCGGCGACAACGACGCTGCGCCACGCAGTACCGATCCGCTGCAGGTGCGCCAGCGCATCGCGCTGGCCGCCGGCAGTACCGAGCCGGACGCCGCGTGGTGGCAGGCGCTGCTGGCCGGGCACATCGAGGACGGCAACTGCCGGCGCGAGGGCGCGCAGTGCGTGGCGCTGCGCCGCGACCTGGACGGCGATGGCCACGACGAGGTGCTGCTGTGCAATGCCGGCGCCGGCTACGGCGTCGAATGCCGGGTCCATACCGACCCGGGCAGCGGCTGGCGCGACGTGGCGCGAACCCATTTCTTCCCGCGCCGCGGCGACAACGCCGAGGCGCTCTACCAGGCGCTGCGCGACGGCAAGCTGCAGGTGCTGCCGCGGCGCTGGCCCGACCTGCAGCTGCCGGGGGCCCGGCGGACCGAGCTGGACGCCGCCGACCCCAACGACCAGACCGACTGACGGATACCCGCCATATGAGCAGCTACTGCGATCTCGCCATCGGCCACCCCGTGCACGGCCATTACCACGACCACGAGTACGGCGTACCGCAACGCGCCGACGCCGACCTGTTCGAGCGGCTGGTGCTGGAGATCAACCAGGCCGGGCTGAGCTGGGAGCTGATGCTGAAGAAACGCGCCGGGTTCCGCGCCGCCTACGCCGGGTTCGACGTGGACACGGTGGCGGCCTTCGGCGAAGCCGACGTGCTGCGCCTGCTCGGCGACGCCGGCATCGTCCGCAACCGGCTCAAGGTGCAGGCGGCGATCCACAACGCCCAGGTGATCCGGGGCTTGCGGGCCAGCCACGGCAGCTTCGCCGCCTGGCTGGACGCACAGCATCCACGCAGCAAGGCCGAGTGGATCACGCTGTTCAAGCGCACCTTCCGCTTCACCGGCGGCGAGATCACCGGCGAGTTCCTGATGAGCCTGGGCTACCTGCCCGGCGCGCATCGCGCAGACTGCCCGGCGTTCGCGCGCATCGCGCAACTGGATCCGCCGTGGATGCGCGCCGGCTGAGCCAGCTGGCGCGCGAGGACCGGCACGACACGGCCTTGCCGCCGCCTGCACGGGCACTGCACGAGGCCGACGGCATGGTCGGCGCATGGCCATGCGCATCGGTATTTCCGGCTGGCGCTACCCGCGCTGGCGTGGTGTCTTCTACCCGCCAGGGCTGACCCAGCGGCGGGAGCTGGAATACGCCGCGCGGTGCTTCCGCTCGGTGGAACTCAACGGCTCGTTCTACTCGCTGCAGACCCCGAAAAGCTACGCCGCCTGGCACGACGCCACGCCGCGCGACTTCGTGTTCGCGGTCAAGGGCCCGCGCTTCGTCACCCACCTGAAGCGGTTGCGCGACTGCGAGCAGCCGCTGGACAATTTCTTCGCCTCCGGCCTGCTCGCGCTGGGGCCGAAGCTGGGGCCGCTGCTGTGGCAACTGCCGCCGTCGCTGGCTTTCGACCACGACCTGCTGGATGCCTTCCTGGCGCTGCTGCCGCGTACCAGCGAGGCCGCCCTGGCGCTGGCGCGCAAGCGCGACAGCACGCGCATGCGCGATCGCAGCCTGCTGCAGATCGACCGCAACCGGCGCCTGCGCCATGCGCTGGAAGTGCGCCACCCCAGCTTCGCCACGCCGGAGGCGGTGGCCTTGCTGCGCAAGCACCGGGTGGCGCTGGTGCAGGACGACACCGCCTGCAAGTGGCCATACCTGGAAGACGTGACCGCCGACTTCCTGTACTTGCGCCTGCACGGCGATGCCCAGCTCTACGCCAGCGGCTACGACGACAAGGCGCTCGACACCTGGGCACAGCGCATCGCCGCCTGGCACCGCGGCAGCGAGCCGGCCGATGCGCAACGCGTCGGCCCGCGCGCACCGGCCCGCGTGCGACGCGACGTGTACTGCTATTTCGACAACGACATGAAGGTACATGCGCCGTTCGACGCGCGGCGCCTGGCGCAACGGCTGGGCGTGCCGACGCCGTGTCCCGCCCGTGGCAACGAAGATGCTTGAGCGCCGCGCCGCGCCGCGCGGCGCACGCGTCAGGCGGCCAGCCGGGCCTGCCAGAACGGTGCCTGCGCCCAGCGCCGCTCGCGCGCGTACAGCGCCTCGCGCTCGCGCAGATAGGTGCGAAAGCGCGCGAACACGCCATCCTGGTACGCCATCAGCGGCGCCGTGCCGGCGCCCTGCAGGTGCGCGGCCAGTGCCTGCGCGGCGGCCTCGCCGTCCTGCAACGCCTTGACGATGCCATGGGCGGTCAGCGGATCGTAGGCACTGGCCGCATCGCCCACCGCCAGCCAGTCCTCGCCCACCACGCGACTGAGGATCGCTGACGGCCCCAGCGCCGCGACCAGACCATTGGCCTGGGCCAGCGTCGCACCGCCCTGCTCCAGCCAGCGCGCGACATGCCGCGTCTCATGCGCCGCCGCCAGCCAGACCGACGCCTCCAGGAACTGGCGCTGCCGCCGCGGCTCCAGCGCCAGCGCCACCATCATCCGCGCGTCCGGCAACTTGGCCGCGTACCACCAGCCGTCCGCGCAGGCTTCCAGCAGCGCCTGCGACGGAATCGTTTCGGCCTGCTCCAGCGCGAACACGCCGGCGACGAAGGCCAGGCAGTCCACTTCGTTGCGGGCCACGCCCAACCGCCGCACCGCCGCGGCAGCGATGCCGCTGGCATCCACCAGGAACCCGGCGCGCAGCCGGCGCACGTCGCCTTCCCCGCCGTGCAGGTCCAGCACATGGTCGCCATCGGCGGCGCGGCCGACCGCGCCCAGGCGCAGGCCGCGCAGCAGCGTGCCGCCCTGCGCCGGCACCGCGGCGGCCAGCATCGCGTCGAAGGCGGCGCGGTCCACATGCCAGCCCTTGCCCTGCCCGGCCACGATGAAATCGTTGTAGCCCAGTTCCGGCCGGCCCCAACTGGCGCAACTGCCGGCCGAGGCCAGCGGCCGCTGCGCAAGGAACGCCTCCCACACGCCCAGCCGCTGCAGCGCCGCACTGGCGGTCGGCGCCAGCGCCTCGCCCAGCCGCCAGCCGGCGGCGCGGCCCATGTCGATTACCACCACGTCCTCGATGCCGCGCGCGGCCAGCGCCAGCGCGGTGGCGCAGCCGGCCACGCCACCGCCGACGATGGCGACGGTGCAGCGGTGGTTTGCGCTCATCGGCGTGTGGCGTGCAGACACGCCATGTGCTCTCGACGCGCGCGCGTCATACCTTCGGATCGACGGGAACATTGGCCATCGGCCAGGGCGCCACGAATTCCTTGCCCGGATCGAACTGGCTCGCCACTTCGAGGAACAACTCGGGCGGATACGGCGGCTTGCCGGGCACCTGCGCGATCTGCGCGCCACTGATGACGAAGCCGACCCTGGACCAATTGGCGACGAAGTCCGCGTACGCCTGGAAGCGTCCGGCCCTGGTCGGATACGGGCTGTCGGTGCCGGCGCCGCGCACCGAGTACACCTGCGGTCCCAGGTACCAGGTGTCGTCGTCCGGATCGACCTGACACAGCGCCGCCGGGTACACCGCGAACGGCCGCTCGGCCGGCCACGACCAGAACAAGGTGTTGTTCGGGTTGACCGTTTGCTGGCCCGGGTTGGGATCGGGCAGATGGGTCGCGCAGGAGTTGTAGTCGGTATGCCAGGGCACCGACATGAACTTGGACAGGTCGCCCGGCTCCACCGGATGCGTTTGCAGCGGCACATAGCCAAAACTCAGGAACGCGCGGTCCTTGCTCGCCTTGCTGTAGTCCAGCGAAGCCTGGTTGATGCGGAACGGACCGCAGTCCTGGGTCTTCCAGTCCTGCACGTAGAGATTGATGTCGCGAATCGGGAACGACACCTCGATGCCCGGGCTGTAGCGGCCGCCGAGGCAATTCTGCAACGTGACCCTGTCCAGCAGTTCGCCGGAACCCAGCTTCGGAGCGTCACCCTGCTTGCATTTTTTTTCGTGCCACTGGCTGAGCAGGAAGTACTGGGTGGCACTGACGCTGAGGAAGCTCTTCTGCGCGTCGCCGAGCGACAGCGGCATCATCGGCGAGCCGGTCTCTGTGTCGGCGGCCGAGGCCGGGTCGCGGATCAGCGTCTTCAGGTTGGGAATCTTCGCGCCCGGATCGTCGGTGGGCTGGATCTGTCCGATCATGTCGTGGCCCTTGACCGCGCCCGACGGCAGGTTGGTGTTCCAGCGCTGCAGCATCGCTGCATGGAAGATCGGCTGGATGTCGTCGCTGAAGGACGGCTGGTAAGCGCCGACGAAGGCGTTGTTGGCGTACAGCGACGGCACCAACCCCAGTTGGCGCACCCACACGTCGTAGACATCGTCCCAGGTGGAGACCACGTTGCGCGTCTGCGGCGCATAGCCCGGATCGCCGGTGACGTACCACGCGCCCTGCACGCTGGCGGTGCTGCCGTCGGTGAAGATCAGCACGGCATTGACCGGGCCATCGGCGGCATCGTCGTACCACAGGCCGTTCTCGGTCGCATCGTTCAATGCCGGATAGGTGCCGTCGGCCCCTCTCACCGCCGAAGTCCGGGCGAAGCCGCCGGCCACGATCAACGCACCATCCGCCTGCACCCGCAGGTCGCCCAACGAATCGAGCTTGCCGAGCGGCTCGTGCAGCGTGTGGAACATCGACGGGAAGCTGACCGGATAGGACGGCTGCGAGTGGATCGCGCCGCTGGCATCGGCGTAGCTGGCGGTGGTGGTCATGTCGAAGGCGACGACCGCTGCATTGCCTGAGGCGGCGCTGATCGCGCGCGGTCCCGGATCGATGACAAGCTGCAGCAGGCGAACCGGATTGTTTGGGTCGGACGAACCGGCGTAATCCGGATTGCGCAGCCGTGGCAGATACGTTGGATGCGGCCCATACGCCTCGATGCCAATGAACTGTGGATTGTTGTGTTCGTCCAGGGTGACCGTCGAATAGTTGTTGAGCTTCTTGTTGGCCAAGTGCACGGTCCACACGATGTCCTTGACGGTCTTGCCGTCGATCGTGCTGCCGACGTCCACGCGCACGCCGCCGCCGTTGGGATACGCGCCGGAACTGCCACTGGGGTAAGCATAGATGTGGAAGCGCGCGGCCTGGCGCTTGACGTTGCCGGCGGCATCGCGGAAGTCGTGCTCGGCAATCGGCGTGGACTCGGTTCCCGGTTGCACCGGCAGTCCGCCGAACAGGCCGTCGGCGTCGCGGGTACCGGCCGCGGTGACCGGTGCCAAATAGAACTCCTGGCTGTCGCCGACGCGGCCGATGCCGATCGCCGGATGCACGCGAAACACGTTGCTGGTCATGGTGACTTGCTCCTGATCCGGATGAGAGGGGCGTGCCTCAGCGCGACGTGGCCGGCCGCGCCGCTGGCGGTGCCTTCTGCGGCACCTGCGCCTGGAAGTAGTCGTTGATCACCACGTGGCTGATGTTGACGTTCAGCCCCGGCAACGACTGCGCGCGCGGATCGGACGAGATCACCTGGGTGGTGTTGTGGCAGGCGAAGCAGTTGTTCTGCGTGCTCTGCACCTGGGTGAAGGTCTCGATGGTGGAATTGGACAGCTTGATCGAGCCGGTGAGCAGCGGCGGCGCGCCCTTCGGCGTCGGCGAGGGAATGCACTCCAGCGCCGACCCTGGTTGGAATGTGCAATCGGGCGCCAACGCGTCTTCGGCGACGAACCAGATCGCGCCGACCTCGAAGTAGTTTTTCCACACGTCGTGCAACTGCGCCTGCACCGAGGCGTTGATCGACTTGATATTGGGAATGTTGCAGTCCGTCGATCCCAGCGGGCACGGCTTCTGGCCGCCGTAGGGCACCATGCGGCAGACCTGGGTCACCGGGCTCAAGGTCTGGGTCTGCGCGTTCAATGTCAGCGCACCGGCACCCGCGGCGTTGACATTGCATTGTTCGATCGGGGTACCGGCCTTGTAGAACGTCCAGTCCTTGTCGGAGACGGGCTGGCCCGGATCGAGCGGCGTATCCACGTCCGGCGCATTGTCGCGGTGCTCGAACGTGGCCCAGATCATTTCCGGATGGCCGTTGACCGTGCCGCCGATGTGGAAGCCGACCAGCGCCACCATCTGGGTTTCGGTGTCGCCGGTAGCGACGATCTTGCCCTTGCGCATGCCCAGCTTGGCGATCTGCGCCTGGCGGGTATAGAACGTGGACACGTCCTCGCCCGGCTGCACCACCTTCCATGCCGCCTTCAGGGTCATGCTGCCGACCTTAAAGGACTTATGCGGATCGAATGCGCGCAGGGCGTTCGGATTCTTCAGGTTATTGTCGGCGATGAAATCGCCAAAATCTTTATTGGAGTGGATCGAGTAATAGACCGCACGTCCATGGCGATCCACCAGCACGCCATCCGGGCCTGCCTGGTCAATCAGTTCCACCGTGCGCGCCTGCTGTGAGCGACCGATCAACGGATCGAGCACGCCGTCGGCAACGCCGCCGATGCCGTCGCTGCTCATGGTCAGGAAACGCGGCTGCCCGCCCACGTCCTGGGTCAGCCACAGGAAGGCGTTCCACGACCACTGATGGAAGGCGCAATTGCTGCTGGACTGGAAGCCGGCCGAATACGGCGCCGGCGTCTGCGCATGCGGGAACCACGAGGGCGCCGGCGGCGCTGGCGGTGCGCAGGCCTCCGCGCTGGGCGCCGGCCCCGATGCGGGCCGCGGCGTGGGCGTGGGCGTACCGCCCCCGCTGCCGGGATTGGGACCCGGGCCCGGATTCACCGCGGAGCACGCCGCGACCACCACACAGACCAATGCCACGAGTCCCATCGCACGTTTCATCGCACCGCCCCTCGTTCCGTGGAAAAACCCTGAGTACCGGCGTCCGCCGCGGCGCGCCGGACAGGCAGCACCGCGCCGCCACGCAAGCGTGGCGTCGAACATCGTGGTGTACGTCATGCAGGTGGATCGCGCTCCCCGCGATCGCGTGCGCCGTCTGCGCGCACTCATCCTTTCTTCGACAGCAGCATGCGCTGCGTCACACTTGAACAGCAAGACCGTTTCGTAGACACCGCGGCGATTCCGTAGACAGTTGCGGTGCCACATGGCGCAACGCGCAGCGCTGCCCTGCGGGGCATGCACGCCCTGCCTGCGCAGGCGCAGCGCGGGTCGTCCACGCGTCCGCACGCAGGACCCGCGTGGCGCGACGCGCACCGTGCCGATCGCCACGGCGATCGGCGGCGGCGGAACTCACACGCCCATGTAGCGCCCGGCGCGATGGTTGAACATCAGCACCAGGCTCAGCACCACCGCGCCGATCGCCGAGTACAGCACCTGCTGCGGCGCCAGCAGCCAGAACGCCACCGCCATCAGCGCCGCGTCGAAGCCCATCTGCACCTTGCCCGCGCTCCAGCCGCGGCTGCGCTGCAGATACACCGCGAGGATACCGACGCCGCCCAGGCTGGCGCGATGGCGGATGAAGAACAGGATGCCCAGCCCGACCAGCGCGCCGCCGACCAGCGCCGAGAACAGCGGCGTCATCGTCGCCCAGCGCGCCCAGCGCGGCAGCAGATCGGTCAACAGGCCGCAGGCGGCGACCGCGACGAAGGTCTTGAGGGTGAACTCCCAGCCCATGCGCCGCACCGCGAGCCAGTAGAACGGCAGGTTGACCAGCACGAACATCAACCCGAAATTCCAGCCCAGTGCGTAGTGCAGCAGGAAGGCCACGCCGGCCATGCCGCCGATCATCAGCCCGCCATGGGCGAACACCGCCAGGCCCAGCGAGGCCACCAGGGTGGCCAGCAGCATGCCCTGCACGTCCTCGGCCACGCTGTGCCGCAGCGCGCGTGCATCCTGCGCGGTGCCGGCCGAATCCGGCGGCGGGGTCAGCGGTCCGGCCGTGACGACGGCGCCGTCGTCGGGCAACGGGTCCAGGTCCGGACGCAGATCGGAATCGGGAAGGCTCACGGGAGGGGCACGGCGTGGGGGACGGTATTAGACACCAGTTCAGGATGTAGTTGCACATGAAACTTTGAGGACTCGCAGCGGATCGCCCCCAGTACAGCGCCTGCAACCGCGATCAGCGCGCGGCCGAGGTGCGGTGCTGGCGCTTGTCCGCGTACATCTCCGCATCGGCGCGTTCGAGCAGTTCCTCCAGATCCTCCACGTCCAGATCGCGTCGGTTGCACACGGCCAGGCCGAAGCTGGCCGACAGCGCGGTCGCGAAGCCGTCGTCCTCGCCGGGCCTGGCAAGCGCCACCCGCAGCGCGTCGATCAGCGCATGCGCCCTCTCCGGCGTGGTCAACGGCAGGTACAGCGCGAACTCGTCGCCGCCCCGGCGCCCCAGCAACTGGCCCGGCCGCAGGCGGCTCCGGCAGCGCTTGACGAAGGCGCGCAAGGCCGCATCGCCGGCGGCGTGTCCGAACTGGTCGTTGATCGCCTTGAGGTTGTCCATGTCGGCAACGACCACCGCCAGCGGACTCGGGTCCTGCGCGGCCGATTGCAGATGGTTGAGTACCTGCTCCAGGAACCCGGTCCGCGACAGCGCGCCGGTGACGGGATCGCGCACCAGCGCTTGGCGCAGCCGTGTGTTGTCGGCGTAGAGCCCAGGGACGGCCAGTCCGAAATAACTGTTCGCCGCCAGGCTGATCATGGCGAACTGCAGCGCCAGCGCCTGTGCCTCGAGCCGCAGCAGGGGCGTGGCCACCGCGATCAGCAGGCTGAAGGCAGCGATCGCCGACAACGCCTGCAACATCCCGTGGGTATGCACGATCCACAACTGGATCACCACCACCACGAACAGCGCGAAGACCACCGCCGGCTGCCGCGGCAACGCGGCCGCCAGCCACATCACCGCCAGGGTGATGCCGAGCAGCAGTGCGAGCTTGGCCAGATAGCCCGAGACGCTCCCGGCCGGCGCGATCATCCCCGAGATGCGGGGGATGCCGGGCTGCGGCGCGATCCGCAGCGACTCGGCCAGACGCAGCACCGCGACGACCGCCAGCGGGCCGAGCGCCAGCAGGCCGGCGTAGTCGCCGATCGCCCATGGGATCAACTGCGAGAGCAGGGTCGAAAGGTCGATGGCACCGGTGACGGCCAGCCCCGCGCCGCCCAGGCAGGACGACAGCAGCGCGGCCACGCCGCCACCGAGGATGAAGTAGGTGACCACGCGCGGCAGACTGGTCGCGGCGCCGCTCTGGCCCACGCGGCGCAGCAGCCAGGCCAGGCCGCCCCAGATGCAGAACTGCTGCGCGGTGAACAGCAGCGCGTACGCCATGACCGCACGGCCGGGGATCGCAGGGGAGGACGTCGTGCGATAGAAGCTGAGCAGCGTGGCCAGCACGCAGGCGACGGCGATCGCCGGCGCGCCGCGCCGGCCCAGCACCATGAACGTGGCCAGCGTCACCGCCACCGGCGGGAACCACAGGCTCGCATGCGGCTGATAGTCCAGGACCCGCGCCAACTCGAAGACCGCCAGCCACAGCGCCACCAGCACCGCCGACAGCAGCAGCAGCGCGCCGGAACGGCGCGGCGCCGCGGGTGGAAGGGACGGCGTCGCGACGTCCCCGCCTGTCATCCATCCGCCTCCGTGCGCCCCCGGGCGAGGGCCGAACCGGGGCCGGCGAAGGCCGTGACCGAACTGTCGTCGCTGCCGCCCACCACCACCGACGCATCGCCGCAGAAACCGATCGCCCAGCTCATGTTGCCCGCGGCCCAGGTCCAGCGCGGCGTGCTGTCGCTGGCGCTCCAGACGGTGAAACCGCCAGGCGCCCCGTCGGGATACCCATCGGCCACCCCCAACCAGCGTCCGCCGGGATCGAATGCCAGGAAGTTGGGCGAATGCGCGCTGTAGGACGTCCACTGAAGCCGCGGCTCGGCGCCGGTGTCGGCGAACACGGCGACGACGCCGCCTTGCCCGGACTTGGCGTGCGGCAGGTTGCCGGCGACCGCGACCGTGTCGCCGGAACGATCGCAGGCCAGCCCGTAGAGGGTCGTCGCCCCCTCGGGGATCGTCGCGGTCCAGACCGGCGCGCGCGTGTCCGGGAACGTGGCCACGTCGAAGGCGTACAGCGTGCCGTTGCTGCCGCCGGCATAGGCGCGGCGCCCATCGCCGGACAGGACCGCGATGTGGAGGTGGACGTCCTTGGGCGACTGCCAGCGCGTCAGCACCACCGGTTGTCCCGATGCGATCGAGAACAGGATGATCTCGCCCAGATAGCTGGCCACCAGTCCGATGGCGCCGTCGTCGGCGATGCCGGTGGCGACGACGCTGTCGCCGTTGCTGTCGCCGCCAGTGCCCAGCGCGATGCGAGCGGGCTCGGCGCCGAAGGCCGCGTCGCCGTCGCGGTAGAACAGATAGCCCTGGTCGGCGCCGGCCAGCAAGGTCCGCCCGTGCGCATCCAGCGCGACCATGTTGCCGCGGGCGGAAGGCAGCGAGAAGGACAGCAGCTCCTCGCCGCCCGGCACCGCCCAGGCGCCGATGAAGCCCGTGTCCGGACCCTGGCTCTTCCAGCCACAGCTGGCCACGGTGCCGCCATCGGCCGCCACATCGACCCAGTACACGCCCTGCCAGCCGTCGAATTCCTTCGTCAGCAGCCGCTTGCCGGTCCGATCCCAGGCGTAGGTGCCGTAGTGCCCTTCCTCGTCGTCGCACACGTCGGTGCGGGTGGCCGCAGGCGCGACGCGTTCGAAGATCTTGCGTTGCGCCACCGGCACCGCGTCCAGCCCGGGAACCTGCGAGGCGTCGCCGTAATGGTGATAGAAGGTGCCGGCGACGATGACATTGCCGTCGTCGGACACCGCCACCGAGTTGATGTAGTAGCCGGCATGCGGCTGTATCGACCAAAGCACCTCAGGCACGTCGTTCATGGCGGCTCTCCTCTCTTCGGCTGCACAGTCCGCGATGAACGCCGGCGGACAGTTGACTGAAAATACCCCCTGTGGACGAACCGGAAACAACCGCTGCGACCCTGCGTCCGCGTCGTCGCGCCTGCGCCCGGCCCGCGTTCGCCTGCCGGCCCGGCTCAGCGCACTTCGGCGATCTCGACCCCGTCCAGGCCCTGCGCCAGGGTGCGCGCGTCGCCGCCCTGGGCCAGCTTGATGCGCAGGCGCACCTCGTTCTGCGAATCGGCGTGGCGCAGCGCATCCTCGTAGCTGATCTCACCGGCCTGGTACAGCTCGAACAGGCTCTGATCGAAGGTCTTCATGCCCAGGTTGGTGGACTCCTTCATCACGTCCTTGAGCTTGTGGATCTCGCCCTCGCGGATGTAGTCCTGCACCAGCGGGGTGCCGAGCATGATCTCCATGGCCACGCGGCGGCCCTTGCCGTCCGGGGTCGGGATCAGCTGCTGCGCGACCACCCCGCGCAGGTTCAGCGACAGGTCCATCAGCAACTGGCTGCGGCGGTCTTCGGGGAAGAAGTTGATGACGCGGTCCATCGCCTGGTTGGCGTTGTTGGCGTGCAGGGTACACAGCACCAGGTGGCCGGTCTCGGCGAAGGAGATGGCGTGGTCCATGCCTTCGCGGGTGCGCACCTCGCCGATCATGATCACGTCCGGCGCCTGGCGCAGGGTGTTCTTCAGCGCGTTCTCCCAGCTGTCGGTGTCGATGCCGACCTCGCGCTGGGTGATGATGCAGCCCTCGTGCTTGTGCACGAACTCGATCGGGTCCTCGATGGTGATGATGTGGCCGGTGGAGTTCTGGTTGCGGTAGCCGATCATCGCCGCCAGCGAGGTCGACTTGCCGGTGCCGGTGGCGCCGACGAAGATGATGATGCCGCGCTTGGTCATCGCCAGGGTCTTGATCACCGGCGGCAGGTTCAGCTCGTCCACGCTGGGAATGCGCGTCTCGATCCGGCGCAGCACCATGCCGACCTGGTTGCGCTGGTAGAAGCAACTGACGCGGAAGCGCCCGACCCCGGACACGCCGATGGCGAAATTGCACTCGTGGGTCTTCTCGAACTCCTCGCGCTGCGCCGGCGTCATCACGTTCAGCACCAGGTCGCGGCTCTGCTGCGGGGTCAGCGGCGTCTGCGTGATCGGGGTGATCTTGCCATGCACCTTCATCGCCGGCGGCATGCCCGAGGTGATGAACAGGTCCGAAGCCTTCTGGTGCGCCATCAGTTTCAGGAAGGAGGTGAAGTCGATGGTGCTCATGGCCGGCTCCTTCGGAGCTGAGAATCGGGAATGGAGAATCGGGAATCGCAGCAGCGGGCATCCGGAAGCGGAAAGGAGAGTGCGGTTGCTGTTCCCATTCCCGATTCCCTACTCCCGATTCCCGGCCTCACTCGAACAACCGCTTGTCCTTAGCGTACTCGCGGGCCTGGTTGCGGGTGATCAGGCTGCGCTTGACCAGGTCCTGCAGGTGCTGGTCCAGGGTCTGCATGCCGTACTGCTGGCCGGTCTGGATCGCCGAGTACATCTGCGCGACCTTGTCCTCGCGGATCAGGTTGCGGATCGCAGGGGTGCCGACCATGATCTCCCAGGCCGCGGTGCGGCCGCCACCGACCTTCTTCAGCAATGCCTGCGAGATCACCGCGCGCAGCGACTCGGACAGCATCGAACGCACCATCGGCTTCTCGCCGGCGGGGAACACGTCGATGATGCGGTCGATGGTCTTGGCCGCCGAGCTGGTGTGCAGGGTGCCGAACACCAGGTGGCCGGTTTCCGCCGCGGTCAGCGCCAGGCGGATCGTCTCCAGGTCGCGCAACTCGCCGACCAGGATGATGTCCGGGTCTTCGCGCAGCGCCGAACGCAGCGCCTCGTTGAAGCCGTGGGTGTCGCGGTGCACCTCGCGCTGGTTGATCAGGCACTTCTGCGAGGTGTGCACGAATTCGATCGGATCCTCGACGGTGAGGATGTGGCCGTATTCGTTCTTGTTGATGTAGTCGATCATGCCGGCCAGCGTGGTCGACTTGCCCGAGCCGGTCGGCCCGGTGACCAGGATCAGGCCCTGCGGCTGATCGATCAGCTGGCGGAAGATCGGCGGGCAGCCCAGGTCCTCCAGGGTCAGCACTTCCGAGGGAATGGTGCGGAACACCGCGCCGGCGCCGCGGTTCTGGTTGAACGCGTTGACGCGGAAGCGCGCCAGGCTGGGAATCTCGAAGGAGAAGTCGACCTCGAGGAATTCCTCGTAGTCGCGGCGCTGCTTGTCCGACATGATGTCGTAGACAAGCGCATGCACCTGCTTGTGGTCCAGCGCCGGGATGTTGATGCGGCGGACGTCGCCATCGACCCGGATCATCGGCGGCAGGCCCGCGGACAGATGCAGGTCGGACGCCTTGTTCTTGACCGAGAACGCCAATAGTTCAGCGATATCCATACGCTGCTTTTCCCCTTGGGCTGCGACTGGAAGGATGATTCCCCGGCCGGCAGTATAGCGCCCTTCCCTTTGCCGGAACGCCGCCCGTGACCCTCTCAGCGCTGCAACAGATTCGCCTGGACATGGACCGCGCCGCCGACGCCGCAGGGCGGCCGCGCGCGCAGTTGCTGGCGGTGTCCAAGACCCAGCCGGCTGAAGCCGTGGCGGCGCTGGCCGCACAGGGGCAACGCGCCTTCGGCGAGAACTACGTGCAGGAAGCGGCCGCCAAGATCGCCGCGCTGGCCGATGCCGGACTGGAATGGCATCTGATCGGCCACCTGCAATCGAACAAGGCCGAACTGGCGGCGACGCTGTTCGACTGGGTGCAGACCGTGGACCGGCCCAAACTGGTCGCCGCCCTGGCCAAGGGCCGCGCGGGCGCGCAGGCGCCGCTGAACGTGTTGATCCAGGTCAATATCGACGATGAGGCCAGCAAGCATGGCTGCACACCCGAGGCGATCGACGCCCTGGCCGACGCCATCGCCGCGCACCCGGCGCTGGCCCTGCGCGGGCTGATGGCCATTCCCGCGCCCTGGCCCGAGGCCGAGCGCCGCCGCGACGCGTTCGCGCGCATGCGTGCGCTGTTCGAGCGGCTGCGCGCCGCGCATCCGCAGGCCGACACCCTGTCGATGGGCATGAGCGGCGACTTCGCCGACGCCATCGCCGCCGGCGCCACCATGGTGCGGGTGGGCACCGCGCTGTTCGGCGCGCGCGCGCCGCGCGCTCCTGGATGAGCAGGCTCCTGGATCAGCGCGTTCCTGGCTGGATCCACTGCTGTCGCGCCGCATTACCGCAACACCGGTGACAGGGTGGTGACTTGTCTACGAACGCTTCAAAAACGGTTCACTAACATCGGAATTCTGTCGTAGCCCATCCCGTTGAAAAAAATAGGGTTTCGGGATGAATGAAAGGTTCGCTCCGACACTGCTTGCTGAACCATGCGACACGGTTAAAAACCGTTAATTCAGTCACGTTTCAGATGTGCGCGCTTCGGCTTCCATTGCGACGACCGCGGCTCATCCGCAGGTCCATCGCCGAATGTGCTCGGCTCCAACGAGGTCACAGATGCAAGCATCCACCCGATTGCTGTTCGCCTCCTGCTGCATCGGTCTGCTGCACGTCCCCGCGGCAATGGCCGCGCCGACGGCGACGCCGGCCTGGAACAACGAAGAAGCGATGATGTCGCCCGCGGAAGTCCAGGCGCGCACCGCCTGGCGCGAGACCATGGCGCATCAGCCGACGCCGGCGGAAGGCTGCTTCCATGCCAGCTTCCCCGATACGCAGTGGCAAACGGACGTCTGCAAGACCCTGACCCGCCGGGTGCACCCGATCCCGCACAAGATCCTGTTCGGCGCCACCGAAACCACCGGCAACGGTTACGACTACGCGCTGCGGTCGAGCAGCCTGATCAGCAAGGTCGTGGGCAGCTTCCCCCAGGTGACCGGGGTGACCTCGGAGAAAGGCGTCGGCGTGGCGTCCTTCGGCGGCGGCGGCATCCTCGGCCCGAACGAGTACTCGCTGCAGATCAACTCCAACTACAACGCCACCACCAGCGTCTGCGGCGGCCGCTCCGGCTGCACCGTGTGGCAGCAGTTCGTCTACGCCACCGACTACGAGACCCAGGGCCAGGCCGCGGTGTTCATGCAGTACTGGCTGATCGGCTATGGCAGCAGTTGCCCGAGCGGCTGGATGAGCGGCGGCGGCTCGGACTGCTACCGCAACAGCAACGCGGTCAGCGCGCCGGACGTGCCGGCCACGCAACTGGCCAACCTCAAGCTGACCGGTTCGGCCACCGCCAACGGCAACGACACCATCACCTTCACCAACAACGGCACCGCCTACAGCGTCAGCGCCAGGGACAGCGTGGTCAAACTGGCCACGGTGTGGAAGGACGCCGAGTTCAACGTGGTCGGCAACGCCGGCGGTTCCAGCGCCAACTTCAACTCCGGCTCGTCGATCACGGTGAAGGTGGCCGCCACCAACGGCTCCACCGCCGCCCCAACCTGCGCGGCCAATGCCGGCAGCACCGGCGAGACCAACAACCTCAACCTGGGCAGCTGCTCGGTGGCCGGCGGCAGCACGCCGTCGATCACCTTCACCGAGTCCAACTGAGTTCGCCGCGCCGGTCCGCACACAGCGGCCGGCGCGCGCATGCCTGGCACGATCCGGTTGCGCCGCACCGCCGCACTGCGGCGCGGCGCAGCCGCTACCATGACGCTCCCTCTTCGCGACGGTGTTGCGCCATGGCTTCCGCTTCCCCCGACTCCCACGCCGCCGACATCGCCTTCATCGGCGGCGGCAACATGGCACGCAGCCTGATCGCCGGCATGGTCCGGCAGGGCGTCGATCCGCACCGCATCCGCGTCGCCGAACCGGTGGCGGCACTGCGCGAGGCGCTGCGCGCCGACTACGGGGTCCACGCCGTCGCCAGCGCGGCCGAGGCCGCCGACGGTGCGGCGCTGTGGATGTTCGCGGTCAAGCCGCAGGTGCTGCGCGGGGTCTGCACCGAACTGGCCGCGCTGGCGCAGGCGCAGCGGCCGCTGCTGGTGTCCATCGCCGCCGGCATCACCACCGCGCAACTGGACCGCTGGCTCGGCGGCGGCCACGCTCTGGTCCGCGCGATGCCGAACACCCCTGCGCTGCTCGGCGCCGGCGTCACCGGCCTGTTCGCCAGCGCCGGCGTCGATGCCGGCCAGCGCGCCCACGCCGAGCGCGTACTGGCCGCCGCCGGGGTCACCGTGTGGGTCGAGGACGAGGCGCTGATCGACGCGGTCACCGCGGTGTCCGGCAGCGGCCCTGCCTACGTCTTCCTGCTCGCCGAGGCGATGGAAGCGGCGGGCATCGCCCAGGGCCTGCCCGCCGCCACGGCGCGCACCCTGACCCTACAGACCCTGCTCGGCGCGGCGCGCATGCTCACCGAGTCCGGCGAGGCGCCGAGCGAACTGCGCCGCCGGGTGACCTCGCCCAACGGCACCACCCAGGCCGCGATCGAGACCTTCCAGCACGGCGGCTTCGAGGCGCTGACCGCGGCTGCGATCGCCGCGGCGGCCGCGCGCGGCCGGGCCCTGTCCGCCGCCAACGACGACTAAGCGCGGCTGACAATGCGACTGCGCAGCTGCCGAGCGGGCGCGGACGGTGCTCGGCCTGCTCACGGACCACTTGTACACTGCGGTTCCTGCGCGCCGTTCGCCCCCACCTGGCGGCTGCGCGCGACGTTGTGTTCGCCCCCCTGAGCCGGAGACCGCCGATGCGCGTCCTGCCCGCTGCACTGCTGTGTCTGGCCCTGGCCGCCTGCGCGGACCAGGACACCCCACGCCCGGCGACACTGCTCGCCGCCACGCCGGCGCAGGCCGATTTCGGCGCGCTGCGCGTGCACTACAACGCGCTGCCCACGCTGGCGATGAGCGAGGACGTTGCGCGCCGCTACGGCATCGCCCGCGAGGCCGACACCGCGCTGGTGATGATCGCACTGCGCACGCGGCACGACGGCGAGGAAACGCCGGCGGTGGGCACGGTGGAAGCGGTGGCGACCGACCTCAGCGGCCAGCGCCAGCCGGTGGCGCTGCGCGCGGTTCGCACCGACGCCTACACCGACTACGTCGGCACGGTCCGCAGCAGCGCCCACGACCAATTGCGTTTCGTGGTGCAGGTGCGCAGCGCCGACGGCGCCGGCACGGTGCGCTTCACCCGCAATTTCTAGCGCCTGCAGCGTGCGGTGCGCGCCGTCGTCCTGTAGGAGCGGCTTCAGCCGCGACCTGGCATTACCGGGAAAGCCCGGTCGCGGCTGAAGCCGCTCCTACAGAAAAACCGGCACACGCATACCGATCAAGGTGATCACACGTGCGCGTTGTGGGAGGGACTTCAGTCCCGACTGCATGCAGTGTCCGGCGCCGTTGCTCTTCGCTCGTCGCGACCGAGTCGTGACTGAAGGGCACAGTGAATAACTCGCCTCCACCATTCTCAACAAGCTCGGTACCCGCGCCGCAGTGAAGACGATCCCCTGCGCATCATCTGAGCGCGCGCAAGCGCGAGCGCCGTGCCATCCACCGGCATCGCGTCGGGACTGAAGTCCCTCCCACACCCTCTGCTTCGCACATGGCAGCGCCGTCGCGCCCGGTCGCGGCTGAAGCCGCTCCTACAGAAAAACCGACACACGCATACCGAGCATCACGATCACAGGTGCACATTGTGGGAGGGACTTCAGTCCCGACTGCATGCAGTGTCAGGCCTCTTTGCTCTTCGCGCGTCGCTACCGAAGAGCACGGTGAAGAACTAGGTCTCCATCATCCTCGACAAGCTCGGCATGCGCGACCGCACTCGCGCCGCGCTCAAGGCGATCGCCCTCGCATCGTCGTGCACACAAGCGGCAATGCCGCGAAGTCCACCGGTACCGCGTCGGGACTGAAGTCCCTCCCACACCATCTGATTCGCACATGGCAGCGCCGCTCAGTCCTCCGCCCAGCGCTGCGGGCCGTCGCCGTGCGCGGCCAAAGTATCGGCCGGGTTGCTCAGCCGGCAACGGCGCAGCGACAGGCAGCCGCAGCCGATGCAGTCGGTGAGCTGGTGGCGCAGCCGGGTCAGTTGCACGATCCGCGCGTCCAGTTCCTCGCGCCAGGCCGCCGACATCCGCGCCCACTCGGCGCGGGTCGGCGTGCGCGCATCGGGCAGCTGCGCGAAGGCGGCCTTGACGCTGTCCAGCGGCACGCCGACGCGTTGCGCCACGCGGATCACCGCCAGCCGGCGCAGCACGTCGCGGGTGTAGCGGCGCTGGTTGCCGGCGGTGCGCACGCTGCGGATCAGGCCCTTGTTCTCGTAGAAGTGCAGCGCCGACACGGCCACGCCGCTGCGCGCCGCGACCTGCCCCACGCTCAGTTCCTCCTGCATCGCTTGACCTCGAGTCCGGTTGAGGTTGCATGCTGCACGGCCTGCACGCGCCCGTGCAAGCCACGCCAGCCGCTGTCCATCCGCTGCTCAAGGGAATCCGATGCAAGACCACGCCACCACCGCCGATGCCCCGCCTGCTCCTGCCGCTGCCGGCTCCGTGCTGGCGCCGGCTTATCGCGCCACCACCATCGGCATGGTCGCGCTGGTGTCGCTGATCGCCTTCGAGGCGCTGGCGGTAGCCGCGGCGATGCCGGCCGTGGCGCGCGAACTGGACGGCCTGCGGCTGTACGCGCTGGCGTTCGGCGGCACCCTGGCCACCAGCGTGATCGGCATGACTGTGGCCGGGCGCTGGAGCGACCTGCACGGGCCGGCGGCGCCGCTGTGGGCCGGCCTGGCCTGCTTCGTCTGTGGCTTGCTGCTGGCCGGCTTCGCGCCGTCGATGGCGCTGCTGCTGGCCGGCCGGCTGGTGCAAGGCCTGGGTGCCGGGACGATCTCGGTGGTGCTGTACGTGCTGGTCGCGCGGCTGTATCCGCAGGCGATCCGTCCGCGCATGTTCGCGGCGTTCTCCGCCGGCTGGGTGCTGCCGTCGCTGGTCGGCCCCAGCATCAGCGGGCTGATCGTCGAACACGTCGGCTGGCGCTGGGTGTTCCTGGCGGTGCCGCTGCTGGCACTGCCGGCGGCGGCGCTGCTGTGGCCGGCATTGCGGCGCCTGCCGCCCGCCGCGCGCGCGGATGGCGCCAGCGGCGCGGCGCAACTGTGGTCGCTGGGCGCGGCGGCCGGCGTCTGCCTGCTGTACCTGGGCGGCCAGCAGCGCGGGCTGTGGGCGGCGGTGCTGCTGCCGGCGGCGTTGGCGCTCCTGCTGCTGTGCACCTGGCGGCTGCTGCCGGCCGGCACCTTGCGCGCCGCGCGCGGCCTGCCCAGCGTGATCGCGCTGCGCGGCATCGCCGGATCGGCGTTCTTCGGCTGCGAAGCGTTCCTGCCGCTGCTGCTGTCGCGCGAACGCGGGCTGTCGCCGGTGTGGGCGGGCGTGGCGCTGAGCGCCGGTGCGCTGGGCTGGTTCGCCGGCTCCTGGTACCAGGGCCACTGCGGCCGCGACGCCAGCCGCCTGCTGCGGCTGCGCCTGGGTTGCACGCTGATGGCGCTGGGCATCGCGGCGACCACGCTGGCGCTGCTGCCGGCGGTGCCGGCGGCGCTGGCGATCGGCGGCTGGACCGCCACCGGCCTGGGCATGGGCCTGATCTATCCGACCCTGGCGGTGCTGACCCTGACCCTGTCGCCGCCGGCGCGGCAGGGCCGCAACAGTTCGGCGCTGCAGTTGAGCGAGGCGATCGCGGTGGCCACCACGCTGGCGGTCGGCGGCTCGCTGTTCGCCGCGCTGCTGGCGTATTCGGCGGCGGCGGCCTACCTGTCGACCTTCGCCGTCGCCGCGCTCATGGCCTTGCTCGGCCTGGCCGTCGCCGGCCGTACCCAGCCGGCGCCTGGCTAGCGGCCCCGCAGCCCATGCCTGCCGCGTCGTGGCCTGGCGCGCGCGTGGCCGAGGATCGCGCAAACGGCCATCCGTCCGTGGCCGAGCGACGACGCGGCCATGGACGCGCGTCGCGGCCTCCGGACTCCGGCCTGGGCGGGCGCGCCCTAACGCGCGTCCACGCCCCTGGCCCAGGCCTGGATGATGGCGGCGATGGCGCGCACGCCGTCGGTGAGCGCGGCCGGCCCCGGCTGCAGGATCAGCGGCGACTTGATCTCGAACAGTTGCCCGTCGCGCACCGCCGGAATCGCCGCCCAGCCCGACCGCGCGGCGACGCGTTCGGGACGGAAGCGCTTGCCGCACCAGGAGCCGAGGATGATGTCCGGCGCGCGCCGCACCACCTCATCGCCGTCGGCGAGGATCCGCGCCTTGGCCAGCGGCTGCACCGACAGTTCCGGGAACACGTCGTCGCCGCCGGCGATGCCCACCAGTTCGGCGACCCAGCGGATGCCGGTGATGATCGGCTCGTCCCATTCCTCCAGGTAGACCCGCGGCCGCCGCGGCAAGCGCGCGGCCTGCGCGGCGATGGCGTCGAGGCCATGTTGCAATTCGTCGGCGTAGGCCGCCGCGCGCGGCCCGGCGCCGACCAGCGCACCGAGCCGGCGGATGTAATCGAGGATGCCGGCGACGCTGCGATGGTTGGCGATCCACACCTCCACGCCATGCCGCACCAGCTCGGCGGCGATGTCGGCCTGGATGTCGGAGAAGCCGATCGCCAGGTCCGGCTGCAGCTTCAGGATCTCGTCGATCTTGGCGCTGGTGAAGGCGCTGACCTTGGGCTTGTCGCGGCGCGCCTGCGGCGGGCGCACGGTGAAGCCGCTGATGCCGACGATGCGCTGCTGTTCGCCGAGCGCGTACAGGGTCTCGGTCGGCTCCTCGGTCAGGCAGACGATGCGCTGCGGGCCCATGCTCAACGCGCCTGGCCCACGCACGCATGCGCCGCGGCCGCCGCAGCAAGGCAAACCGGGCCGGCGCCGCTCACGGGAACAGCATCCGCTTGCTCCAGTGCCCGGCGGCGTCGGCCTCGTAGCGCCAGCGCTCGTGCAGGCGGTACTTGGCGCCGTACCAGAACTCGAAGCTGCGCGGCACCACGCGGAACCCGCCCCAGCCGTCCGGGCGCGGCACCTCGCGGCCCTCGAAGGTGGCCTCGGCCTTGGCCACGCGGTCCTCGAACTCCTCGCGCGAGGCCAGCGTGCGCGACTGCGCCGAGGCCCAGGCGCCGATCTGGCTCATGCGCGGCCGCGAGGCGAAATAGGCGTCGGCCTCGGCCGCAGCGACCAGTTGCACCTCGCCGTCGATGCGCACCTGCACCCCGTCCTCGCGCATGCGCCGCCACAGGAACAGCAGCGAGGCCTGCGGATTGGCCTGCAGCTCGCGGCCCTTCTGGCTGTCCAGGTGGGTGTAGAACACGAAGCCGCGCGGGTCGTAGGCCTTCAACAGCACCACCCGCGACGACGGGCGCGCCTCCAGGGTGGCCGAGGACACGACCATGGCGTTGTATTCGGCCTCGTCGCTGCTGCGCGCCTCGGCGAACAGATCAGCGAACGTGGACAGGGCTTCGGCGTACAGATCGGGCATGGCGGCAGGCACTCGGCGGACGATGTGCCATTGTCGCGCCATGCCCCGCGCGACGCACGCATCGGCGCGCGCCTGCTCGCGCGCGCCGCCTGCGCGGCGCGCGAGGCGGCATCGGTCTCTGCTAGCATCGGCGGATGAATCCCGCCCCCAACCTGGTGCTGGTCGGCCCGATGGGCGCCGGCAAGAGCGTCATCGGCCGCCGCCTGGCCGAGCGCTTCGGCCTGGTCTTCGTCGACAGCGACCAGAGCATCGTCGAGCGCACCGGCGCCAGCATCGCCTCGCTGTTCGAGCATGCCGGCGAAGCCGGCTTCCGCGAGCACGAGCGCGCGGTGCTGGAAAGCCTCCTGAGCACGCCCGGCCACCTGATCTCCACCGGCGGCGGCGCCGTGCTCAATGCCGACAGCCGCCGCGAGATGCGCGAGCATGGCTTCGTGGTGTATCTGCGGGTCGGCGTGGCCGCGCAACTGCAGCGCCTGCACCGCGACCGCAGCCGGCCGCTGCTGCAGCGTGGCGACCGCGAGCGGGTGCTGCGCGACCTGCACGCGGTGCGCGAACCGCTGTACCGCGAGGTCGCCGACCTGATCCTGGACACCGACCACCTCACCCCGGCCGAGGCCACCGCGCAGCTGGTCGTGCGCCTGGCCGCGTCGTGGAAACTTCCGGAACCCACTGCATGAATGCCGCATCGCGCACGGTCGAGGTCGCTGGCGACCCGGCCTACACCATCCGCATCGGCCCCGGCCTGCTCGACGACGGCGCCGCCCTTGCCGCGCAGGTGCGCGGCCGCCACGTCCTGCTGCTCAGCGACAGCCAGGTGGCGCCGCTGTACGCCGCGCAGGTCCGCGCGGCGTTGCTGGCGGCACGTCCGGACCTGCAGGTCGGCGAGTTCGTGATCCCCGCCGGCGAAGCCTCCAAGACCCTGGACAACTTCGCCGCGGCGATCGCCGCGCTGGCCGCCCTGGGCGCCACCCGCGACGCCTGCGTGCTGGCGCTGGGCGGCGGCGTGGTCGGCGACCTGGCCGGCTTCGCCGCCGCCTGCTGGATGCGCGGGGTGGACTGCGTGCAACTGCCGACCACGCTGCTGGCGATGGTCGACTCCTCGGTCGGCGGCAAGACCGCGGTGGACATCCCGCAGGGCAAGAACCTGGTCGGCGCGTTCCATCCGCCGCGCGCGGTGCTGGCCGACACCGCCGTACTGCGCAGCCTGCCGCCGCGCGAACTGCGCGCCGGCCTGGCCGAGGTGATCAAGTACGGCGCGATCCGCGACCCGCTGTTCTTCGCCTGGCTGCACGCCGAGCGCCACGCGCTGCTGGCCGGCGAGCCGGCCGCGCTGGCGCAGGCGATCGCGCGCAGCTGCGAGCACAAGGCCGAGATCGTCGCCCGCGATCCGCTGGAGAAGGGCGAGCGCGCCCTGCTCAACCTCGGCCACACCTTCGGCCACGCCATCGAGACCGAGCAGGGCTACGGCGCCCCGGACAACGCCAACCTCAACCATGGCGAAGCGGTGGCGGTGGGCATGGTGCTGGCCGCCGCGCTGTCGGCCCGGCTGGGCATGGCCAGCGCGCAGGACACGGCGCAGCTGCGCGCGCTGCTGCAGGATTTCGGCCTGCCGACCGCGCTGCCGGCCGGACTGGCGCCGGAAGCGCTGCTGGCGCGCATGCGCCTGGACAAGAAGAACCTGGCCGGACGCCTGCGGCTGGTGCTGTGGCGCGGCATCGGCCACGCCGAGATCGTCCCCGACGTGGACGAGGCCGAGGTGCTGGCGGTGCTGGCCGCCGGCTGAGCCGGTACAGCGCTTACGCGGCAGTCACCCGCGCGCGCCGGTCGGCTGGCGCGCCTGCACACGCCCGCATCCGCACTCAGCGTGCCTGCCGCCACGCGCGCGGGGTCTGCCCGACCTGCGCCTTGAACACGCGCGACACTGCGGCCTCGCTGCCGTAACCCACCTCGTCGGCAAGCTGCTTCAGCGGCCGTCCTTCGCACAGGCCGCGCTGCACCAGGGCAATGCGCCAGTCCTGCAGGTATTGGCCCGGGGTGCAGCCGAGGGTCTCGCGAAAACTGCGCGCGAACGCACTGCGCGACATGCCGGCACGGGCGGCCAGGCTCTCCAGCGTCCACGGCTGCGCCGGGGCGTCATGGATGCCGGTCAACGCCAGCCGCAGCCGCGCATCGGCCATGCCGGCGAGCATGCCGCCGTCGGCGAGCCCCTGCTCCATCAGTTCGCGGATCACGTGCACCAGCACCACCTCGAACAGACGGTTCAACACCGCCTGGCGTCCGCAATGCTGGGCAAACGCTTCTTCGAACAGCAGGTGCAGCAGCGTCTCACCCTGGCGCAGCGCGTCCAGCGGCAGGCAGATGCAGGCCGGCAAGGCGCGCACCAGCGGATTGGCCGCGCCACCGCTGAAGCGCAAATGCGCGCAGGCGAAATCCGCGCCGCGTTGCGCATCGGTCTCGAAGCGGTGCGGCATGGCCTGCGGGTACAGCAGCAGGCTCGGCCGGTCGATCCGCAGCACGTGTCCGTCGCCGTTGTGGACGACCACGCTGCCCTCGCGCAGCAGATGCAACTGGCCACGGTCGCCGTCATCGAGCCGGTGCAGGCCGCACAGCGTGCCGGCGTGGAAGACCTCGGCACTGACCGAGAAGTGGGTCAACAAGGCGGCAAGGCGGTCGGTCACTCAGGACTCCGGGTAAAGTTTCGTGGACGATTCGCCACCCATCGTATCGCCTTGGCGCGCAAAGTCACTCCTGTCGCCGGCACCCCGCCCGGCATGCCCCAGGAAACCGCCATGAAGACCCTGCTCCCCTTGCTCGCCACCTCACTGCTGGCTGGCGCGATCGGCACTGCCACGGCCGCGACGCCGGCCAATCAGCCGGCGCCGTTGCGCCCGGTCGCGACGTTCCTCGATGCGCTCAACGACAGCGGCGGCAAGCCGATCGAACAGCTCACGCCGACGCAGGCGCGGCAGGTGCTGATCGAGGCCCAGGCCAATACGCCGCTGCCGCCGGCCGAGGTCAGCCGCACCACCATCCAGGCCGACGGCAAGCCGCTGAACCTGGTGATCGTGCGGCCACCGCACAGCGCCGGCCAGGTGTTGCCGGCCTTCATGTTCTTCCACGGCGGCGGCTGGGTGCTGGGCGACTTCCCGACCCACGAACGCCTGATCCGCGACCTGGTCAACGCCTCCGGCGCGGTGGCCGTCTATGTGGACTACACGCCGTCGCCGGAAGCGCAGTATCCGGTCGCCATCCACCAGGCCTATGCCGCCACCCGCTGGGTCGCCGAACATGGCGCGCAGATCGGCGTGGACGGCAAGCGCCTGGCGCTGGCCGGCAACAGCGTCGGCGGCAACATGGTCGCGGCCGTGGCGCTGCAGGCCAAGGCGGCCGGAACGCCGGCGCTGCGCTACGACCTGATGCTGTGGCCGGTGACCGATGCCAGCTTCGACGATGGCTCGTACCAGCGCTTCCAGAGCGGCTACTTCCTCACCCGCAACATGATGACCTGGTTCTGGGACAACTACACCACCGATCCCAAGGCCCGCGCCGAGATCACCGCCTCGCCGCTGCGTGCCACCCCGGCGCAGCTGGCCGGCCTGCCGCCGACGCTGATCCAGACCGCCGAACTGGACGTGCTGCGCGACGAGGGCGAAGCCTTCGGCCGCAAGCTGGACCAGGCCGGGGTGACGGTCACCGTGACCCGCTACAACGGGCTGATCCATGACTTCGGCCTGCTCAATGCCCTGCGCGACGTGCCCGCGGTGCGGACCGCCATCCAGCAGGCCGGCGACGGACTGCGCGAACACCTGAAGTAAGCGCACCACCGGCGGCACGCCATGCAGCGCGCCCGGCTGCAGCGTGCCGCCAACCAGCTCCCCGCGTACTCAGGGCTGGACGTGCTCCAGCGACGCATCTCCACCCAGCGTGCGGTACAGCGTGACCCGGTTGGTCGCCGCGGTCAGTTCGACCGCGACCAGGCTGCGCTGCGCCGCGTAATAGCTGCGCTGCGCATCCAGGTTGGACAGCGCGCTTTCCACGCCGATGCGATAGCGCTGCGCGCTGGCATCATAGGTGTTGGCGGCATCGGCGAGGAGCGCGCGCTGCGCGCGCAGCTGCGCGTCGATGGTGCCGCGCCGGGCCAGCGCATCGGCCACTTCGCCAAAAGCGGTCTGCACGGTCTTTTCGTAACCGGCCACGGCGGCATCGCGCTGCGCCTCGGTGTAGCGCACGTTGGCACGCGCCGCGCCGCCATCGAACACGGTGTAGGCGGCGCCGGCGCCCACCGAGCCGCTGAATGCGTCGTGGGCGAACAGGTCCGACAGCGCCGTGCTGGTCAGCCCCAACAGGCCGCTCAGGCTGATACGCGGAAACAACGCGGCGCGGGCGGCGCCGATCTCGGCATTGACCGCACGCAGTTCGTACTCGGCCTGCACCACGTCGGGCCGGCGCAGCAGGACGCTCGTGTCCAGGCCGGCCGGCGGATCGCCGATGCGCGCCGCGGCCTCCTCGAGCGAGGCCGGCAACAGCGCCGGATCGACCGGAGCGCCCACCAGCAACTGCAAGGCATTGACGTCCTGCGCCACCGCCGTGGTCTGCGCGGCCAGGTCGGACTGCGCGGCGTGCAGCACCTGGTTGGCCTGATCCAGCGCCGAGTGCGGCACGATGCCGCCGTCCACCCGCTGCGCGGTCAGCGCCACGCTGGCGCCGGCGCTGCGCACGGTGTCCTGCGCCAGCGTCAACAGGCTGCGGTCGCTGGCATAGGTCAGCCAGGCCGTGGCGATGTCGCCGACCAGGGTCAGCCGCGTGGCCCGCGCCGCCGCCTCCTGTTCCAGGTAGCGCTGCTGCGCGGCCGCGGTCAGCGCGCGGATCCGACCGAACAGATCGAGTTCGAAGGCGGTGACGCCCAGCCCCAGGTCGTAGTTGCTCGCATAGCCCGCCGCCGGCGCGGCCGCTGCGTTGCCGCCCTGCGTTCCGTCGTTGGCCGGGGCCGCGCCCTTGCCGCGATAGGAGCGCGCATAGCTCGCGCTGGCGCCGACCTCGGGCAGCATTGCGGCGCGCTGGATCCGGTACTGCGCCCGCGCCTGGGCGATGTCGGCGAGTGCGATCCGCAGATCGCGGTTGCTGTCCAGCGCCTGCGCGACGAGCGCCTGCAGGCGCGGGTCGCCGAACACCTGCCGGTAGCTCAGCGACGGCAATGTGGCCTCGTGCTGCGCCAGGTAGGCATCGCCCACCGGCCACGACGGCGGGATCGGTGCGGCGGGACGCACGTAGGCCGGCGTCAGGCTGCACGCCGACAGCAGGGTGACGGCACCGAGCGCGAGCGCGCGCATCAGGCCGGCTCCGGCAGCGACGGCGCCGACGGCGGCGTGGCGCCGTCGCGACGCGCGCGGCGGCGCGCCAGCCACTCGGCCATCGCGATGTGGAAGGCCGGGGTCAGGTACAGGGTCAGCGCCTGCGAGAACAGCAGGCCACCGACCACCGCGATGCCGAGCGGGCGCCTCGCCTCGGCGCCGGCGCCGAAGCCCAGCGCGATCGGCAGCGACCCCAGCACCGCCGCCAGGGTGGTCATCATGATCGGGCGGAAGCGCACCGTCGCCGCTTCGAGCATCGCCGCGCGCGGCTGTTTCCAGCGTTCCTCACCCGAGCGCTCCAGGTCCAGCGCGTAGTCCACCATCATGATGCCGTTCTTCTTGACCAGCCCGACCAGCAGGATCAGGCCGACGAAGCTGAAGAGATTGAGCTCCTGGCGGAACAGCACCAGCATGAGGATGGCGCCGAAGCCGGCCAGCGGCAGCGAGGTCAGGATGGTGATCGGATGCAGCGCGTTCTCGTACAGGATCGCCAGCACGCCATAGATCAGCAACACGGTGATCAGCAGCAGCATCGGCAAGGTCTTCATCGAATTCTCGAAGGCCTGCGCCGAGCCGGCGAACTGGCCGCTGATGGCGCGCGCATCGCCCTTGCCCAGGGTCTGCGCCATCAGGTTGCCGATGCCGGCGGCGGCCTCGCCCAGCGACACGCCGGGCGCCAGGTTCATCGACAGGGTCACCGCCGGCAGGCCGGCGTAGTGGTTGATCGCCACCGGCCCCACGCCCATGCGCACGTCGGCCACCGCGCGCAGCGGCACCATCGGGCCGCCGGCCGCGGTCAGCACCGCGCTGGTGCCGGAACTGCTGTTGGAGGTCTGCGTGCCGATCGCGGTGATGCCCGGGTTCTGGTTGCCGTTGAACGACAGCGCATCCAGGCCGTTGAGGTCGGCCTGCGCCGCGGGGTCGACCTGCAGCAGCACCTCGTACTGGTCCGTGTCGCCGTAGATGGTGCTGATCTTGCGGCCGCCGTACGCGCTGGCCAGGGTGTCCTGCAGGCCGGCGGCGGTGACGCCCAGCGCCGCGGCCTGCTCGCGGTGCAGCACCACCTCGATCTCCGGGTTCTTGAGCTGCAGGTCGCTCTGCGGATCCTGCACCTGGCGCAGTTGCCGGAGGCGTTGCAGGATGATGTCGGACTGGGCGTACAGCGCCTTCTGGTCGGTGGACTGCAGCACGTACTGCAGCGAGCCGTTCGAGGCGGTCGGCCCCATGTCGATCGCCGGCGGATTGCGCATGTTGAGGGTGATGCCCTGGATCGCGGCGACCTGCTTGCGCACGTCCTGGATCACCTGCTCGGCGCTGCCGCTGCGCTCGGACAGCGGCTTGAGCCCGATCAGCAGGCGCCCGCTGTTGCTGAGGGAATTGTCCGAGCCGATCACCGATTCGACGTTGGCCACGTTGGGATTGCGCTGGATGATCTTCACCACCGCCGCCTGCTTGGCGACGAAGTCGGCGAAGGCGGTGCCCTCCGGCACACGGGTGTCGCCGTCGATCTTTCCCGAATCGACCTGCGGGATGAAGCCCTTCTCGACCACGGCATAGACGCCCGCGGTACCGACCAGGGTGGCCACGCCGATGACGCACATCAGGCCGATGCGCTCGGTGGCCCAGGCCAGCGAGCGCGCGTAGCCGCGTTCGCTGGCGTCGACCAACCGGTCGAAGCGCTCGAACACCCAGCCCGTGCTTTTCTTCGGGTCGAGCCAGCGGCTGGCGAGCATCGGCGTGAGGGTCAGCGAGACGATCCCGGACAGGATCACCGCGATCGCGATCACCATGCCGAACTCGGAGAACAGCCGCCCGACCAGTCCGCCCATGAACACGATCGGCAGGAACACCGCCGCCAGCGACACCGTCATCGACAGCACGGTGAAGCCGATCTCGCGCGAGGCGGCGATGGCCGCGTCCATGCGGCTGGCGCCCTGCTCGGCGTGGCGGACGATGTTCTCGATCACCACGATGGCATCGTCGACCACGAAGCCGACCGACAGGGTCAGCGCCAGCATCGAGATGTTGTCGAGGCTGAAGTGCAGCAGGCGCATCACCGCGAAGGTGCCGATCAGCGAGGTCGGCAGCACCAGCGCGACGATCAGCGTCGCCATCCAGCTGCGCAGGAACAGCAGGATCACCACGATCACCAGCAGCAGCGAGCCGAGCAGGGTCCATTCGACGTCCTCGACCGAGGCGCCGATGTAATCGCCGCGGTCGTAGAGCACGTCGAGCTGGGCGTCGCCGGGCAACTGCGCGCGGATCCCCGGCAGCGCCGCCTGGATGCCCTGGGTCACCGACAGCGTGTTGGCGCCCGGCTGGCGGTGGAGGTTGATCTCGATCGCGCGCTGGCCGTTGAGCGAGGCCGCGGTCTGCAGGTTTTCGACGCTGTCCTCGGCATGGCCGACGTCGCGAAAGCGCACCGGCGCACCGTCGGCATAGGTCAGCACCATGGCGTCGAAATCGGCCGCGCGCTTGAGCTGCCCGTCGGCGCGCACAGTGTAGGACCGCGCGCGCCCCATCAGCGTGCCGGCCGGCGCGTTGCTGTTGCCCGCCTGCACCGCCGAGACCACCTGGTCGAAGCCCAGGTGGCGGGCGGCGAGCAGGTGCGGATTGACGAACAGGCGCACCGCATACTTCTGCGCGCCGTTGACGTCGATCTGGCCGGCGCCCGGCACCGAGGCCAGGCGCAGCGCCACGCGGTCCTTGGCGAACTGGTTGAGCAGCGGCAGCGCGATGGTCCTGGAGCGCAGGATCAGGTGCATGATCGGCGCGGCGCTGGGATCCTCCTTCTGGATCTGCGCCGGATTGATCTCGCGCGGCAGCAGCCCGGCCGCCTGCGAGACCGCGTTCTGCACGTCCTGCGCGGCGGCATCGACATTGCGGCTCAACGCGAACTGCAACACGATGCGGGTGCTGCCGACGCTGCTGGTCGAACTCATCGTGTCCAGCCCGGGCAGGCCGCTGAACTGCCGCTCCAGCGGCGTGGCCACCGCCGCGGCCATGGTCTCGGGATTGGCGCCGGGCAGCGACATGTTGACGGTGATGGTCGGGAAACTGACGTCGGGCAATTCGCTCACCGGCAGCGCGAAGTAGGCCATGGCGCCGGCCAGCACCAGCCCGATCATCAGCACCGAGGTCATCACCGCGCGGCGGATGAACAACGCCGACAGGTTCACGCAGGCCGTCCGGTGGCCGCCGCGTTCGGCGTGGCGGGCTGGTTGCCGGAGCGCACCGCGGTGCCGTCGCGCAGTTCGTTGGGCACGGTGAGGATGACGCGATCGCCCGCGCGCAAGCCCTTGGCGATCACCGCCTGCCCGTCGATCATCCGCGCCACGCTGAGCGGCCGCGCCGCGGCGTGGCCATCGACCACGCAGTACACGTACGGCCCCTGCTGTCCCTGCTGCAAGGCACTCTCGGGCACCGACAGCGCCTGCGGGTCCTCTGCCAGGATCACCCGCACGGTGACGAACTGCCCCGGCCACAGCGTGCCAGCGGCGTTGGCGAAACGCGCGCGCAGTTCCAGCGTGCCGCTGCTGGTGTCGAAGGCGTTGTCGAGAAACGCCACCTCGCCGCGATCGAGCAGCGTGCCGCTCACCGCATCCAGCGCCAGCACCGGCAGGCCCAGGCCCTGGCGACCGGCCGGCGCGGCGCGCACGGCGTCGACCTGCACATGCGCCAGGGCGAAGCGCACTTCGATCGGCGTGCTGACATTGAGCGTCACCAGCGCCGTGCTGGAGCCGCTGGACACCAGGTTGCCCGGCTTGACCGCGATGGCGCCGGCGCGGCCGTCGATGGGCGCGCGGACCTGGGTGTAGGCCAGCGACAGCTGGGTCTGTTCGACCTGGGCCTGGTCGGCGGCGACGGTGCCGCGCAGCGAGCGCAGCGTGTCGGCCGCGGTGGTGTAGGTCTTGGGATCGACCGCGCCGGTCCTGGACAGCTTGCCGTAGCGCGCCTCGGTGTCGGCCGCGTCCGCCGCCAGTGCCTGGTCGCGCGCCAGGGTGGCGCGCGCCTGCGCCAGCGCCGCCCGCAGCGGCCGCGGGTCGATGGTGAACAGCAGTTGCCCGGCGTGGACCTGCTCGCCGTCATGGATCAGCACCGACTGCAGCACCCCGTCGGTCTGCGCGCGCACCTCTACGGTCTGCGGCGACAGCAGGGTGCCGGAGGTCTCGATGATGTCCGGCACCCGATGCGGCGCCACCGTCATGGTCTGCACCCGCAACGGCTCCGGTGCCGCCGCGGGTTGCTGGCGATGCGCGCGCCAGGACCAGATGCCGAGGATCAGCAGGCACAGCGCGCCCAACCCGGCGAAGACCGCGACCCGCCCCATGCCGCGGGCGGCGCGTGGCGTGGCCCGCTCTCGCACACCCCGGCGTGGCGCGCGCAACAGCAAGGCATCGTCGAAGATGGCAACGGGCGGCGCGGGAGCCTGTCCCGCGCCGACATCCGGGTACTGCCCAGGGAACCGCCCATCGCTCTGGCTTCGCATGTCGGCCGCGTCCGCACTCGTGGTGAATGGCGATGCCGTGACACCAGGATCTCTGTGCGCACGCAGCGGCATAGCCTGTCCCAATGACGCCAGAACGGCAGTGATGGGCCCGTGATAGAACGCACACCGCGATGCGCAGCCTGCGGCGCCTCTCGCGCCGGCCGTCGGCCGCGCGACGCCCCTGCCAGCACTCGCGACACGCCGCGCGCTGCTGTCGCGCGCGCGGCGTGCC
Organism: Xanthomonas sacchari; assembly: GCF_024266585.1. NCBI lineage: Bacteria > Pseudomonadati > Pseudomonadota > Gammaproteobacteria > Lysobacterales > Lysobacteraceae > Xanthomonas > Xanthomonas sacchari. Next base: position 1,882,824 of record NZ_CP100647.1, on the reverse strand, counting down.
GGATCCTCATGGACTGCCGTCGCGCTCCACCACCAGCACCCGCGCCGGGCCCTGGGGGTGCGCCACGTGCTCGGTGCCCTCCGGCGCATGGAACACGTCGCCGGCCTGCAGCAATGCCGCCTGCTCGACGCCGTGCACGCGCCAGCGCATCTGCACCTGTCCGTCCAGCACCACGAACACCTCCTGGCCGTCGTTGACGTGCCAGACATAGGGCTGGTCGGTCCAGTGGATGCGCACGCCGATCCCGTCCAGCAGCGCCACCGGCAGCGCCTCCCAGGCGCGGGTGCCGGTGAAGTCACGCGCGCGCAGCACCCGCGGCGCGGCGCTCATGCCGCACCCCGCGCGCGGCGGTTGGACTGCAGCACGCTGTCGCGCGGCAGCGGCTGCCGCGCCGCCACCGCCGCGATCCACTGCGCGGTGTCGGCGACCGCAGCGAAGTTGCTGTGGAACACTACCCCGAACACCCGGTGGATCTCCTCGGCGCTGGCCTGACCGGCGGCGTTGGCGTACGGCAGCGCGCCGCTGGCGTCGCCCAGCACTTCCACCGCCAGCCCGCGGTGGAAGGCCTCGTACACGGTCGAGGCGTTGCAGTTGTGGGTCATGTAGCCGGCCACGGTGAGGGTGTCGATCGCCTGCTGCTGCAGCCAGTCGGCCAGGTCCGTGTCGGCGAAGACGCTGGGCCGGGTCTTGCGCAGCAGCCGCGTGCGCGGCCGCGCGGCGACCTGCGGGTGCAGGCCCCAGCCGGCGCTGCCTTCGGCGAACACCGGCGCCTGCGCCGGCGCGGTGTGCTGCACCACCAGCACCGGCACGCCGTGCGCCTGTGCCGCGTCCATTGCGCTCAGGATGTTGGGCAACGACGCAGCCACCGGCGGATGGGCGATCGGCAACGCGCCATCGAAATACTCATTCTGGACGTCGATGACCAGCAGGACGCGACGGGGAGACGGCATGGCAGGGCTCCAGGGCGAAGGGGCGGCCAGTGTCGGCGGCCACGCCCGCGCCGACGAGTGGCCCGAATCGCCATTTTCGCTAAAATCGGGCCATGTCGCCGCATCGCATCGCCGTGGTCGCCTTCGACCGCATCAGCCCGTTCCACCTGGCGGTGCCCTGCCAGGTGTTCGAGGCGCGGCCCGACGCCGACCTGCCGGCCTTCGACCTGCGGGTCTGCGCGGCCGACCCGGGCCCGTTGCGCACCGATGCCGGCTTCGCCATCCAGGTGCAGCACGGCCTGGAAGCGCTGGAGGACGCCGACACGGTGATCGTGCCGTCCTGGCGCGACGCCGCCGAGCCGGCGCCGGCGGCGCTGTGCCAGGCGCTGCGCCGCGCCCACGCCGGCGGCGCGCAGGTGGTCGGGCTGTGCCTGGGCACCTTCGTGCTGGCCGACGCCGGCCTGCTCGATGGCCGCCCTGCCACCACCCACTGGGCGGCGCTGGCGCGCTTCGCGCAACGCCACCCGCAGGTGCGGCTGCAGCCGGACGTGCTGTACGTGGACGACGGCGACGTGCTGACCTCGGCCGGCACCGTGGCCGGCATCGATTGCTGCCTGCACCTGGTGCGCCGCCGCCACGGCGCCGCGGTCGCCAACCGCATCGCCCGGCGCCTGGTGGTGGCGCCGCACCGCCAGGGTGGGCAGGCGCAGTACGTCGAACAGCCGCTGCCGGCCAATCGCCGCGACGCCCTGCTCGGCCCGACCCTGGACTGGATGCTGCAGCGGCTGGAGCAGCCGCTACGCCTGGACGCGCTGGCCGCGCACGCGCGGATGAGCCGGCGCAGCTTCACCCGGCAGTTCCGCCAGGTGACCGGGACCACCGTGGTGCAGTGGCTGGCGCACCAGCGGCTGGTGCGCGCCCAGCAGTTGCTGGAGCGCACCGACCTGCCGCTGGAGCGGATCGCCGCCGACTGCGGCTTCGGCAGCGCCGGCGCGCTGCGCCAGCAGTTCACCCGCGACCTGGGGCTACCGCCCTCGGCCTACCGCCGCGGCTTCCGCACCGGCTGAGCGCCCGCTGGGTTCCGCCGCCCGGGCCACGTCGCCTGCACCGGCACCCGCTACAATCGGCGCATGCGCGTCTTCCTCCAGCAACGCCCCGACGGCAACGAGCCGCCACGCTACCTGCAGTTGACCCTGCAGCCGGACCTGTTCGGCGGCTGGGAGTTGTTGCGCGAAAGCGGCCAGATCGGCGGCCGCGCGCAGCTGCGGCGCGAGCTGTACCTGCAGCAGGACGACGCCCACGCCGCCTTCGAGAAGGCCCGCGACGCCCAGCTCAAGCGCGGCTTCCAGGTCATGTTCACCCGTGGCGCCGACGCGCCGCGCTAAGGAATCCCCCATGCTCAAGAACGACCGCCTGCTGCGCGCGCTGCGCCGCGAGCCCGTGGACCAGACCCCCGTGTGGCTGATGCGCCAGGCCGGGCGCTACTTGCCCGAGTACCGCGCCACCCGCGCCCGCGCCGGCAGCTTCCTGGCCATGGCCAAGACCCCGGAACTGGCCTGCGAGGTGACCCTGCAGCCGCTGGCGCGGTTCCCGCTGGACGCGGCGATCCTGTTCTCCGACATCCTCACCATTCCCGATGCGATGGGCCTGGAGCTGTACTTCGTCGAAGGCGAAGGCCCCAAGTTCCGCCATCCCGTGCGCGACGCGGCGGCGATCGCCCGGCTCGGCGTGCCGGACATGGAGACCGAGCTGCGCTACGTGATGGACGCGGTGCGGGTGATCCGCCGCGAGCTGGACGGCCGCGTGCCGCTGATCGGCTTCTCCGGCAGCCCCTGGACCCTGGCCTGCTACATGGTCGAGGGCGGCGGCAGCGACAACTACGCGCGGATCAAGGCGCTGGCGCTGAACGACCCGGCGGCGCTGCACGCACTGCTGTCGGTCAACACCGACGCGGTGATCGCCTACCTGGCCGCGCAGCGCGCGGCCGGCGCGCAGGCGCTGCAGGTGTTCGACACCTGGGGCGGCGTGCTGAGCCCGGCCATGTACCGCGAGTTCTCCCTGCCCTACCTGCAGCGCATCGCCCGCGAACTGGCGCGCGGCGACGGCGCCGAACGCACCCCGCTGATCCTGTTCGGCAAGGGCAACGCGCCCTACCTGGAGGAGCTGGCCGCCTCCGGCGCCGAAGGCGTGGGCGTGGACTGGACCATCGACCTGGCCGACGCCGCGCGCCGCACCGGCGGCCGCGTCGCCCTGCAGGGCAACCTGGACCCGGCGGTGCTGTACGGCGCGCCGGCGGCGATCGAACGCGAGGTGCAGCGCGTACTGCACAGCTATGCCGACGGCAACGGCGGCGCGCTGGACGGCCACGTGTTCAACCTCGGTCACGGCCTGTCGCCGGACATGCAGCCCGAGCATGTCGGCGCGTTGGTGGAGGCGGTGCAGCGGCATAGCCGGCGTGCTTAGGGGCTGGGATTCGGGATTGCAGTCGCGCGCATGGTCGGCGATCTGACCGTGCGCTCGATTCCTTGCGCTTTTGCGTAGGGGCGGCTTCAGCCGCGACGGCATGGTGCGGGAACGCCCGTCGCGGCTGAAGCCGCTCCTACGAGCGCGCGTGCATGCCGCCGGCTGCGGAGGTTTGCACGGCGCCGATCGCTGAGCGCGGGCTGCATCGCAACGCGCAACGATCGCGGCTCCACGGCACTGCGACGCGATCTGCGCGATCCTATGGATCCCCTCGCGTCGCCCTGCGTGCCGATGTCCGCGCCCTCCTCCGATCCGATCGCTATTCCCAACACGCGCAGTTTCCGTCCGCTGCTGTGGCTGGTGTCGCTGGCCATCTTCATGCAGATGCTGGATGCGACCATCGTCAACACCGCGCTGCCGGCGATGGCGCGCAGTCTGGGCGAGAGCCCGCTGCAGATGCAGTCGGTGGTGTTCAGTTACGCGCTGGCCGTGGCGATGTTCATTCCCGCCTCCGGTTGGATCGCCGACCGCTACGGCACCCGCCGCACCTTCCTGATCGCGATCGTGCTGTTCACCCTGGGCTCGCTGCTATGCGCGGCGGCGCCGCGGCTGCCGTACCTGGTCGCCGCGCGCGTGCTGCAGGGCATCGGCGGCGCGATGCTGCTGCCGGTCGGCCGGCTGGCGGTGATGCGCTCGGTGTCGCGCGCGCAGTTCCTCAGCGCGATGAGCTTCATCGCCATCCCCGCGCTGATCGGGCCGCTGGTCGGGCCGACCCTGGGCGGCTGGCTGGTACAGGTAGCGTCCTGGCACTGGGTATTCCTGATCAACCTGCCGATCGGCGCGCTCGGTTTCGCCGCGGCGCTGAAGATCATGCCGGACTTCTACGGCGAGCAGCGCACCCGCTTCGACCTGATCGGCTACGCCATGCTCGCCTTCGGCATGGTCGCGCTGTCGCTGGCGCTGGACGGCATCTCCGACCTGGGCCTGCGCCACGCCTTCGTGATGCTGCTGGCGATCGCCGGGCTGGCCGCGCTGATCGGCTACTGGCTGCACGCGGCCAATGCGGCGGCACCCCTGTTCCCGCTGCATCTGTTCAAGGTCACCAGCTTCCGCATCGGCATCCTCGGCAACCTGTTCTCGCGCGTGGGCAGCGGCAGCATGCCGTTCCTGATCCCGCTGCTGCTGCAGGTGGGCCTGGGCATGAGCCCGATGGACGCCGGCCTGATGATGATCCCGGTGGCGCTGGCCGGCATGGTCTCCAAGCGCGCGGCGGTGAAGCTGGTGGAGCGCTTCGGCTACCGCCGCGTGCTGATGACCAACACCGTGCTGGTCGGCACCGCGATGGCCAGCTTCCTGCTGTTCGACGCCGGCCAGCCGCTGGGCTGGCGGCTGCTGCAGCTGGCGCTGTTCGGCGCGGTCAACTCGCTGCAGTTCACCGTCATGAACACGGTGACCCTGCGCGACCTGGACCGCGACCAGGCCAGCGCCGGCAACAGCCTGCTGTCGATGGTGATGATGCTGGCCACCGGCTTCGGCGCCGCGGCCGCCGGCAGCCTGCTGGCCGCCTTCAACACCCATCTCGGCGATACCCACGGCGCTACCGCGGCACTGCACGCGACCTTCGTCTGCGTCGGCGCCATCACCCTGACCTCGACCCTGATCTTCTGGCAGTTGCCCGACACCCGGCCGCATCCGAAGCAGGTGGAGGAGGTGGCCGAGTAGCCGAGTAGCCGGGATTGGGGAATGGGGAGTGGGGATTCGCTACGGCGGCGGCGTTGCGGTCTGCCGGATCCTTTGACTCTGGTACGACCGGCTTCGGCCGCGACCGGGCGTTCCGCATGACGTGCGGTCGCGGCCGAAGCCGCTCCTAAGGGAGGCACCGCGCAGGGAGGCACCGCGCATCGCCTACGTCACGTCACTGCTCTCGCCCTTGCCCCCGGCGTCCGGGTTCCCGTTTTCGGGTTCCGGCCTGCCCTCCACCGCCTCGGCCAGCATCTCGCCGGTCACCGGCTTGCGCAGGAAGCCGCTGAAGCCGGCAGCGCGGGCCTGCGGTTCGGCATCGGCGTCGGCGCGGGCGGTGACCGCGATCAGCGGCATGCCGTAGCCGAAGGCGCGCAACTGCCGCGCCAGCGCCAGGCCGTCCAGGCCGGGCAGATCCAGGTCCAACAAGGCGATGTCGAAGCTGCTGGCCGCCGCTTCGGTCAGCGCGGCCAGCGCATGCGCGGCGTGGGTGACGTGGTGGCCGCGCGCGCGCAGCAGGCCGCCGACCACTTCGGCCACGGTCGGGTCGTCCTCGACCAGCAGGATCCGCCGCGGCGCCGCGGCGCTGGCGGACGCGCGGGTGTCGCGCGGCGCCTGCGGCAGCGGCACCGGCGCCCACGGCAACGGCAGGTCGACCACGAAGCGGGTGCCGGCGCCGAGGCGGCTGCGCAGGTCGATGCGCCCGCCCATCGCCACCGCCAGTTCCTGGCTGATCGCCAGGCCCAGGCCGCTGCCGCCGTAGCGCGCGGCGGTGCGCGGCCCGTCGGCCTGCTCGAAGCGCTGGAACAGCCGCGCCTGCTGCTCGGCATTGATGCCCGGCCCGGTGTCGGCCACCTCGAAGCGCACGCCCTGCTGCGGCTGCAGCGGCGCCACCCGCAACTGCACGCTGCCGTGCTCGGTGAACTTGATGGCGTTGTTGAGCAGGTTCAGCAGGATCTGCCGCACCCGCGTGGCGTCGCCGCGTGCGGTGACCTCCGGCGGCATGGCGTTGTCCAGCGCGAACGCCAGGCCGCGGCTGCGCGCCATCGGCCCCATCATCGCCTCCAGTTCGGCGATCAGCCGGCCCAGGTCGAACGGCTGCTGGTCCAGTTCCAGGCGCCCGGCCTCGATCCGCGCCAGGTCCAGCGCATCGTTGACCAGGCGCAGCAGATGCGAGCCGGCGTCGCGGATCGATTCGGTGTAGCGGCGCTGCCTGGCATCCAGCGGCGTGGCCAGCAGCAGTTCGCTCATGCCCAGCACCCCGGTCATCGGCGTGCGCACCTCGTGGCCCAGCGTGGCCAGGAAGCGGGTCTTGGCCAGCGAGGCCTGCTCGGCCACCTCCTGCTTGTGCACCGCCAGTTGCCAGGCGGCGCGCCGGCGCAGCCGGCGCCGGTACAGGTACGCGAGCAGCCACAGCGCCAGCACCGCCAGCACCGCCAGCCCGGCCACGCCCCAGGGGCTGCGCCACCACGGCGGCAGCACGCGGAAGCGCAGCGTGACCACCTTCGACCACACCTTGTCGGCGGTGCGCGCCTGCATCTCCAGCACGTAGTGGCCCGACGGCAGACGCGAGAACAGGCGCTCGCCGCTGGCGCCCACGTCGACCCAGTCCGGGTCGTAGCCGCTGAGGCGGAAGCGATAGCTGTTGGCCTCGGTATCGGAGAACGACAGCAGCCGCGCGACCACGTGCAGGTCGCGGTCGCCTTCCTGCAGCACGATCTGACCGGCGTGCAGCAGGTCCAGCCCGCGCTCGCCACGACGCACGCCGATCCGCTCGATCACCAGCGGCGGCTGCCGCCGCGACGGCACCACCTGCGCCGGCTCGAACAGCACCACGCCGTCGGGGGTGCCGCCGAGGATCTGGCCGCTGCGCGCCTGCACCAGGCTGCGGGTCTGGAACTCCTGGTTGGGCAGGCCGTCGTGCACGCCATAGGAGCGGATCGCCTTGCTCGCCGGGTCGACCCGGATCAAGCCGCGCATGCTGCTCAACCAGGCGACGCCGCTGGCATCGACCACCAGGCCGTTCGGCGCCAGCGCGGGGAACTCCTGCTCGGCGTCGATGCGGTCGAGCAGGCTCAGCCGGCGGCCATCCCACAGATAGCGCTCCAGGCAGCCGACACTGGCCAGCCAGACCACGTTGCCGTCGCTGATCGCCATGGCGCTCAAGGGGCGCTGCGGCGCGCCCGGCACCGGCTCGAAACGCGCCTGCGCCGGGTTCCAGGCCAGCAATCCATGCTGCCCCAGCAGCCAAGGCTGACCCTGCGGCCCTGGGCCTGCCTGCTGCACCACCAGGTCGGCGGGCACGCCGGCGGTCCCCGGCGTCATGTTGCGCAGCACGTGCCCGTCGAGGTCGCGCACCTGCGCGCCGCCGAGGTCGCTGAAGATCCAGACATGGCGGTCGCCGCTGAAGGCGATCCGGTCCACCAGGTCCATGATCGGCGCATCGGCACCGGCGTCCTTTTCCCAGCGCCGGACCTCGCCGGTGGCCGGGTCGTAGCGCAGCACGGCCCCGGCTGCGGCCGCCCACACCCGGCCCTGCGGGTCCTCGGCGATCGCCCGTGTCCAGTCCATACCGAACATCGCCCGCATGTGCCGATGCACCGCGCCGGTGGCCGGATCCAGCTTGTCCAGCACCCCGCGCGTGCCGGCCAGCCATACGCCGCCATCGCGGGAGGCGGCGGTGGCCAGCACATAGGGATTGCCCATCGACTCCGGGTCGTCGACCCGGTAGGACAACACCGAGAACTGCTGCCAGTTGGCCGGCAGGTGCCACAGGCCGGCATTGGTGCTGGCGAACCAGAGGCCGCCCTCGCGGTCCTCGAAGGCCAGCGACCAGTTCGGCTTGACCAGCCCATGCGCGGAATTGCTGTACAGCGGCACGTTGCGGATCACCGCGGATTCGCTTTCGCGGCCCAGCCCATCCAGGGTGTCGAACCAGCGGGTACCGTGGCGATCATGCACCAACATGCCCAACACGCTTTCGCCGGGCATGTTGCGCCAGTACGGCTCCACCACGCTGCCGTCGGCACGCACCAGGCGCACCCCGCCGGTGGTGGCGACCCACAACGTGCCATCGCGCTCGGGGGTCAGCCCCTGCACGTCCGGCCGCGGCAGCGCAGTGGCGGCGACGCGCTGGAAATCGTGCCCGGTCCAGCGCGCCAGGCCGCCGCGGGTGCCCACCCACAAGGTGCCGTCCGGGGTGGTCGCCAAGTGGGTGATGCTGGCCGAGGGCAGGCTGCGCGCGTCGCCGGGAATCGGCATGAAGCGGCGCAGGCGCCCATCCGGCTGCAGTTGGTGCAGGCCGCCGGCGGCGGTACCGAACCAGACGCTGCCGTCCGGCGTGGAGGTGATGGCCCAGACGGTGGTGGAGCCGATCTGCGGATAGGTGCTGCGATCGTAGTAGCGGAACTGCCGGCGGTCGGCCGACAGCACGCCCAGGCCCGCGCCGTCGGTGCCGAACCAGACCCGGTTCTGCGCATCCACGTGCACCGACCAGATCTTGTTGTGGTGCAGGCCGTCCTCGATGCGCCAGATGCGGTAGCCGCGTCCGTCGAAGCGGGCCAGGCCGTCGCTGCTGGCCAGCCACAGATAGCCGAGCTTGTCCTCGGCGAAGCCATTGATGCTGTTGGACGGCAGGCCGTCGGCCACGGTCAGTTGGCGCGGCTGCGGCGTCGGCGGCACCGCCGCGGCGGCGACCGCGGACCACGCCAGCAACAGCCATCCCAAGATCCGTCTCGCCCGCATCGCCTTTGTCTCCCCCGACAGGCATCCGTCCCGCGTCACCGGCGCCATCGTCGGCGATAACCGCCGGCGCTGGCAACCGCGCCGCCTGGGTCGGCTCAGTTGGGCGGGGCGCCGTCCAGCACCGCGTCGATGGCGTCTTCGAGCATCTGCCCGGTGACCGGCTTGCGCACGAATCCGGCGAACCCGGCGGCGCGCGCCGCGGCCTCGGCCTCGCCGTCGGAGCGCGCGGTCACCGCCAGCAGCGGGAAGCCATAGCCCAGCGCGCGCAACTGCCGCGCCAGTGCCAGGCCGTCGAGCGCCGGCAGGTCCAGGTCGAGCAGGCCGATGTCGAAACTGCCCTGGCTGGCCTCGGTCAGCGCCTCCAAACCGTGCGCGGCCCAGGCCACCTGGTGGCCGCGGCCGCGCAGCAGTTCGACCATCACCTGGGCCACGGTCGGTTCGTCCTCGACCAGCAGGATGCGCAGCGCGGTGCGCGCACGCGCGGCCGGCGCCGGCGTCGCCGCGGGTTCCTGCGCCGGGCACCAGCGCAGCGGCAGGCGCACGCGGAAACGCGCGCCATGCCCGAGCCGGCTCTCGACCTGGATGCGTCCGCCCATCGCCATCGCCAGTTCCTGGCTGATCGCCAGGCCCAGGCCGCTGCCGCCCTGGCGCACCGCGGTGCGCGGACCGTCGCCCTGTTCAAAGCGCTGGAACAGCCGCGCCTGCTGCTCTGCGCCGATGCCCGGGCCGGTGTCGGTCACCTCGATGCACAGCCCGTGGCCGTCCTGCGTCGGCACGACCTTCAGCCCCACCGAGCCGCTGCTGGTGAACTTGATCGCGTTGCCGAGCAGGTTCAGCAGGATCTGCCGCACCCGCAGCGCATCGCCCTCCACCGTGGTCGGGCCGGGCATGCCGTCGTGCAGATCGAAGCGCAGCCCGCGCGCCTGCGCCAGCGGCGCCATCAGGTTGACCACCTCGGCGATCAGCGCCTGCAGCGCGAACGGTTGCGATTCCAGGCGCAGGCGCCCGGCCTCGATCCGCGCCAGGTCCAACGCGTCGTTGACCAGGTGCAGCAGATGGGTGCCGGCGCGGCGGATCGACTCGGTATAGCCGCGCTGCTTCGGATCCAGCGGCGTGGCCAGCAGCAGCTCGCTCATGCCCAGCACCCCGGTCAGCGGCGTGCGCACCTCGTGGCCGAGCGTGGCCAGGAACCGGGTCTTGGCCAGCGAGGCCTGCTCGGCGAGTTCCTGCTTGTGCAGCGCCAGCTCCCAGGCGTGCTGGCGGCCCAGGCGGCGCCGGTAGGCGCGCAGCGACACCAGCAACAGCAGGCCGGCCACGGCGAGCAGCCCGACGATGCCCCAGACGCTGCGCCACCACGGCGGCTGCACCTGGAACGGCAGGCGCAGCGTCGGCGACCAGGCGCCGTTGCGGGTCCGCGCCTGGATCTCCAGCACGTGCGCGCCGTCGGGCAGCTGCGGCAGGGTGCGTTCGCCGCTGGCGCCGGTGCTGACCCAGTCGCGGTCGTAGCCCGGCAGGCGGAACCGGTAGACGATGTGTTCGGGATCGATGTAGGACAGCAGCCGCACCGCCACGCGCAGGTCGCGGTCGTCCGAGCGCAGGGTGAAGCCGCCTTTGGTCGGCAGCGCCAGCAGGCGCGGGCCGCGCCGCACCTGCACGCTTTCCATGCTCAGCGCCAGCGGCACCGGCACCGGGTCCGGCTGCTGCGTGTCCAGCAGCGCCACGCTGCCGTCGGCGGCCGAGGCCACCAGCACGCCGTCGGCGGTCATCAGCAGGCCGCGCCGCACCAGTTCCTGGCTGCCGAGCCCATCGCGGGTGCCGAACGCGCGCACCGCCGGCGTGCGCCGCGGATCGACCCGGAACAGGCCGCGGCGCATGCCCAGCCAGGCGCGCCCCTGCGGATCGGCGACCAACGCGCTGGACTCGGTAGCCGGCAGTCCCTCGGCCACCGCATAGCGCTGGCTGCGCTGCCAGTGCGTGCCGGTGCGCCGCCACAGTTCCAGCCCGGACAGCCGGTGCACCCACAGCGTGCGCGCATCGGCGAAGGCGAACGACTGCACTTTTTCGCCGGCCAGTTCCGGCGGCGTGCGGAACTGGCCGGCCGCCTCGTCCCAGTGCTGCAACTGTTCGTCGGCCACCCACGGCGTGCCGTCCGGGGCCATCGCGAACGCGGCGATGTCGGTGCCGGCCAGGCCGTGCTGGCCGCCGGGGATGTTCTGCAGGACGTGGCCATCGCCATCGCGCACCTGCACGCCATAGCCCGGCGCGGCGATCCACAGCCGCTGACGCGCGTCCAGTTGCAGCCAGGCCAGAGTGCCATCGGGAATTGCATCGGCCTCGCCGGCGGCGCGGGTCCAGCGCTGCAGGTTGCCGCCGTCCAATGGACCGCGCAGCAGCGCGCTGCTGCCGCCGATCCACAACGCCCCGCGCGGGTCGTCCAGCACCGACAGCGTGCGTCCGCTGGGCGCGCCGTTAGCCCAGTGCGGCGCGCTCAGCGTCCCGCTGGTGGTGTCCAGGCGGAACACGCTGGCGCCGGAGCCGAGCAACCACACCCCGCCGGCGTGCGCCGGCGCCAGGCCGACGTACTGGTCGGCGGGCAGGCCCTGCGCGGTGCCCAGCACCGCCAGGCGGCGCCAGTCCGGACGCAGGTAGCCCAGGCCGCGCGTCGGCAGCGGCACCCACAGGCCGCCTTCGCGGTCGCGCAGCACGGTTTCCACCACGCTGGCACCGGACACCGCCGCGCCGCCGGTGTCCACCCGCCGCGCCGGCCCGTCGGCCGGCTTGTGCCACAGGCCCTCGCCATTGCCGAGCCAGTAGCCGCCCGCACCGTCTTCGGCGATCGCGCTGACCGCGCGGTGCAGGTCGTCGACCCAGTCCGCGCGCAGCCAGCGCCCGGCGCGGTCGCGCCGGAACAGGCCGGTGTTGCCGCTGAACCACAGGCCGTCGCTGAGCGGGGTGATCGACGTGATCACCTGCGCCTTGTCCGGCACGCCGTCGTCGATGCGATACGCACTGACGCGCTGTCCGTCGTAGCGCAGCAGGCCCTTGAAGGTGCCGACCCACAGCATCCCGGCATCGTCGAAGGCCAGGGTCAGCACCGCGCTGTCGAGCAGCGCGTCCACGTTCGGGTCGCCGGCGCGGATGCGCTGCACCCGGCCATCGCCGCCCAACCGGTACAGGCCGCCGCGGTAGGTGCCGAAGAACACCGCATCGCCACGGCTGGTGATGGCGAACACTTCGTCGCTGCGCATCGCCGGCTGCGTGGCCATGTTGAAGTGGCGGAAGCCGCGCCGGTCGGCGCCGAGCATGCTGAGTCCGCCGCCCTCGCAGGCCACCCAGATGCGGTCGCGCGCGTCGATGTGCATGTCCTGCACGTAGTTGCAGCGCAGCGAGGCCGGATCGGCGGGGTCGTGGCGCCAGACCCGGAACTCGCGGCCGTCGTAGCGGGCCAGGCCGTCGCCGCTGGCGATCCACAGATAGCCGTCGCGGTCCAGCTGCAACCCGGAGATGTCGCTGGACGGCAGCCCCTGCTCGCTGGAGAACACCCGGAAGCGCGGCAGTTGCGGCACGCCGGCGCAGGCGTCGGCGCAGAGGCCGGCCAACGCCAACAGGCACAGCAGCCCCCAGCGGCGCCACGGGCGTGGGGAACGCGGGATGGGGGACATGGACATCGGCTCCGGCAAGGGACGGCGGCGGATGAACACCGGCGCACTGCCGGGGCCGGACGCGCAGGGCGGCCGCTCCGTATGCCGCTCGCCGCGGCAGCGTTCTTATACCCCGCGGCCGCGGAAAAATCACACCCGCCACGGCGTGCAACGAACCGTTACGCGCGGCGGGTACGCAGCCGGCCCGGACTGTGACTAGAATCCGGCGACCTCCCCGTGCGGCCCGGCTCCATGCTCAAACCCCCTCTCGTGGCGCTCCTGCTGGCCTTGCCGGGCGCCGTCCTGGCCGCGCCGGCGCAGTACGCGCTGGACCCGGTGCACACGCGGGTGCTGTTCGCGATTGAGCACGCCGGGTTCTCCAAGGCGCTGGGCACCGTGTCCGGCAGCACCGGCACCCTGGTGTTCGACCCGGACGACTGGCGCAGCGCGCGGCTGCAGGCGCGGGTGCCGTTGCAGCGGCTGGACCTGGGCGACGAGAAATGGAACCGCGCCGCGCTGGCGCACAACCTGCTCGACGGCGCGCGCTACCCGGAAGCGCAGTTCGTTTCCACCCGCATCGAGCCGATCGACGCGCAGCACGCCAAGGTGATCGGGCAACTGACCCTGCACGGCGTCACCCGCGAAGTGACCCTGGACGTGACCCTGAACGCGGTGAAGCGCCATCCGCTGCCGCCGTTCCGCCGCACCGCCGGCTTCTCCGCCACCACCACGCTGCAGCGCGCCGACTTCGGCATCGACGCCTGGCCGTCGGTGATCGGCGGCACCGTGGAGCTGCGCATCGAGGCCGAGGCCACCCGCGAAGGCGGCGCCAAGGCCGAGCCGGATCCGGCACCGGGCACCACCCCGGCCACCCCCACCGACACCACCGCGCCCGCGGCGCAGGACGACACGCCATGAGCGCCCGCAACACCCCCGACCGCTGGGGCAGCGTCAGCCAGACCCTGCACTGGCTGATCGCCGCGCTGATCCTGCTGCTCGGCGTGGTCGGCCTGACCATGGGCGAGCTGCCGAAGACGCCCAAGTATTTCTGGGTCTACACCGCGCACAAGTCGCTGGGCCTGACCGTGCTGGCGCTGGTGATCGTGCGGCTGGGCTGGCGCCTGTACGCCGGCGCGCCCAAGCCGGTGCCGGGCACGCCCGGCTGGCAGGAGCGCATCGCCAGCGCCACCCACGCACTGCTGTACGTGATGATCTTCGCCATCCCGCTGTCCGGCTGGCTGTACGACTCCAGCAGCGGCCTGCGCCCGTTCCGCTGGTTCGGCCTGGTCGCCGTGCCCAAGCTCAGCCCGCCCGACGAGCACCTGCGCCAGCTCTCGCACGCCGTGCACGAATGGGGCTTCTGGCTGCTGATCGCGGTGGTCCTGGCGCATGCCGGCGCCGCCTTCTACCACCACCTGTTCCAACGCGATGCCACCCTGGCGCGGATGCTGCCGCGCGGTTGGCTCACCCCCAAGTCCTGAGGAGCCGTTTCGATGTCGACCCGTTTCGCGTCCCCCGCCGCCGTCGCCGCCAGCCTGGTGGCCCTGCTCGCCGCCGCCCCGGCGGTACAGGCCGCCGACTATGTGCAGGCCCCCGGCTCGACCCTGGTGTTCGCCAGCAAGTACGACGGCGAAGTGTTCACCGGCCAGTTCCCCGGCTTCGACACCAAGCTCAGCTTCGACCCGGCCAACCTGGCCGGCGCCAAGCTCGACGTGACGATCCCGCTGGCCGGTGCCAAGAGCGGCAACAACGACCGCGACTCCACCCTGCAGGGCGCGGATTTCTTCGACGTCGCCAAGTTCGCCACCGCGCACTACCGCGCCGACAAGTTCCGCGCGCTGGGCAACAATCTGTTCGCCGCCGACGGCACCCTGGAGCTGCGCGGCGTGTCCAAGCCGGTGACCCTGACCTTCACCTGGACCCCGGGCGCGCAACCGGTGCTGGCCGGCAAGGCCACGGTCAAGCGCCTGGATTTCGGCGTGGGCGGCGGCGACTGGGCCGACACCAAGACCATCCCCAACGAAACCGCGATCAGCACCAAGGTCGTGTTCAAGGCGAAGTGATTCGCCACAGGCCGCGGCGCGCGGCCGCTGGGCGGCGGATTTCCTCGTCGGGTCCGCCGCTTTTTTTATGCGCGTTATGCGCGACTCAGGCGCGTTCGTCCGAACCAGCCAGCCAGACGCGCACGCCGGCGGCATCGAACGGCCAGTCCAGTTCGCGCCCGTCGGCGGCGCGCAGCACCGGCACGCGCACGCCGTAGCGCGCCTCCAGGGTCGCCTGGTCATCGATGAAAACGCTTTCCAGGTCGGCCACGCGCGCCTGCGCCAGCACCTGCAGGGCCTGGTCGCACAGATGGCAGTCGTCGCGCTGGTAGAGGGTCAGGGACATGGTCGCGTGCGATGCTGCGCTGCGGACCTGTGCCGCGCGCCGGAAGCATAGAATAGACGGTCTTTCGCCCACCCCTCGGCACGCGCATGGCTGTCAGCACCTTCGACCTGTTCAAGATCGGCATCGGGCCGAGCTCCTCGCACACCGTGGGGCCGATGCGCGCCGCCGAGCGCTTCGTGCACCGCTGGCTGTTCGACCAGGGCCGCCTGCAGGACGTGGTGCGGGTGCGTGCCGAAGTGTTCGGCTCGCTGGCCCTGACCGGGCGCGGCCACGGCACCGACAAGGCGGTGCTGCTGGGCCTGGAAGGCCAGCGCCCGAACCTGATCGACCCGGACATCATTCCCGGCGCGCTGGAGCGCATTCGCGGCAGCAAGCGCATCAACCTGCTCGGCCAGCACGAGATCGCCTTCGACGAGAAGCGCGACCTGGCGATGAACAAGCGGCAGAAGCTGCCGTACCACACCAACGGCATGCGCTTCACCGCCTACGCCGCCAACGACGAAGTGATCGCCACGCGCGACTACTACTCGGTCGGCGGCGGCTTCGTGGTCAACCAGGACGATGCGGCCGACGACCGCATCGTCGCCGACGAGACGCCGCTGCCCTACCCGTTCAAGAGCGGCGACGAGCTGCTGGCGCAGGCCGCGCGCAGCGGCCTGAGCATCGCCGCGCTGATGTTCGAGAACGAGAAGTGCTGGCGCAGCGGGGACGAGATCCGCGCCGGCCTGCGCGAAATCTGGGGGGCGATGCAGGCCTGCGTGACGCGCGGCATCCGCGAGGAAGGCACCCTGCCCGGCGGCCTGCACGTGTCGCGGCGCGCGCCGGCGCTGTACCGCGAGCTGTCGTCCAAGCCGGAGGCGGCGATGCGCGATCCGCTGACCACGCTGGACTGGGTCAACCTGTACGCGCTGGCGGTCAACGAAGAGAACGCCGCCGGCGGCCGCGTGGTCACCGCGCCCACCAACGGCGCGGCCGGCATCATTCCGGCGGTGCTGCACTACTTCGACCGGTTCTGCCCCGGCGCCGACGAACAGCGCGTGTTCGACTTCCTGCTCACCGCCGCGGCGATCGGCATCCTGTACAAGGAAAACGCCTCGATCTCCGGCGCAGAAGTGGGCTGCCAGGGCGAGGTCGGCGTGGCCTGCTCGATGGCCGCCGGCGGCCTGGTCGCCGCGCTCGGCGGCAAGCCGGGACAGATCGAGAACGCCGCCGAAATCGGCATGGAGCACAACCTCGGCCTGACCTGCGACCCGATCGGCGGCCTGGTGCAGATCCCGTGCATCGAGCGCAACGCAATGGGCGCGGTCAAGGCGATCAACGCCAGCCGCATGGCGATGCGCGGCGACGGCAAGCACAAGGTGTCGCTGGACAAGGTGATCCGCACCATGCGCGACACCGGCCGCGACATGCAGGACAAGTACAAGGAAACCAGCCGCGGCGGGCTGGCGGTGAACGTGATCGAGTGCTGAGCCCCCGCCATGGACGCTGGCCCACGCGATCGCCAGCGTCCCCGCCGCTGCGCGGATAAAGATCGGCGCGGCGATGCCGCTAACGACAGTGACGTCGGCCGATCCGGCACTGGCATGCTTTTGCGGTTTCCATACGCCTCCTGGCGCCTGCTGGCGCTACAGCTGACCATGCTCTCGACAGCGTGGAGCGCGTGTGTGCCGCAGGCGCGGGCGCTGCAGCCGGACAAGCAGTTCAATCACTACGAGCGCGAAGGCTGGGGCCTGGACCAGGGCCTGCCGCAGCTGAGCGTGCAGGCGTTCGCGCAAGACCGCCTGGGCTATCTGTGGATCGGCACGATGGGCGGGTTGACCCGCTTCGACGGCGTGCGCATGACCTCGTTCAACGAGGGCGCGCCGGCGCACCTGCCCGGCAATCTGATCAAGGCGCTGCACGTGGACCCCACCGGCACGCTGTGGATCGGCACCTACCGCGGCCTGTCGCGCTACCGCGATGGACGCTTCGCCACGCTGCTGCCGCAGGATCCGCAGGCGCCGCTGCTCAACATCGAGGCGATCGCGACCGATGCGCGCGGCACCGTGCTGGTCGCGGCGCAGGATGGCGTGTACGCAGTGCAAGGCGATCACCTGCAGTTGCGCCACCGCATCGCCGGCGGCGCCAACGCGTTGTTGCCGCGTGCCGACGCGCTGTGGGTGGGGACGCATGGCGCGGTGCTGCGCATCGTCGCCGGCCAGGACGCCCCGGTGGCGCTGCCCTTGCCGCCGGACGCGGGCGCGGCGCCGGTGCAGCACCTGGTGGAGGCGCAAGGCACGATCTGGGCCGGCACCCGCGGCGGCCTGCTGTTGCGCCGCGACGGACGCTGGCAATGGCTGGCCGATGCCACCGGTGCGAGCCGGCGCGCGGTGCAGGCCTTGTTCGAGGACGGCGACCGCAACCTGTGGGTGGGACAGCCCGGCGCGCTGCTGCGCGTGCGCGATGGCGCGGTCGTCGAGCGCACTCCCGAGAGCAAGCCGAACGTCGGCGTCAACGCCATCTTCGAGGACCGCGAGCGCAACCTGTGGCTGGGCAGCAACTGGAACGGCGCGAGCCGGCTGTGGAACGGCTGGACCCGGCGCTACAGCACCCACGAAGGACTGGACGACGCGCTGGTATGGACGCTGGCGCGCGATCCGGACGGATCGCTGTGGGTCGGCACCGACAGCGGCCTGTCGCAGCTGCGCGATGGCCGTTATCAGCAGCGCCTGAGTCTGGCGCAGTTGCACAACGAGGCGCCCTACACCTTGCTGGCCGAACCCGGACAGCTGTGGATCGGCACCCGCCACGGCGCCGCCCTGTACCGCGACGGCCGGCTCGGCCAACCGGCCTGGCTGGCGCCGCTGCGCGAGCTGCAGATCAGCGGCATCGCCCGCGATCGCGCGCAGCGGCTGTGGTTCGCCAGCGACGACGGCCTGTTCCGCAGCGACGGCGCGCGGCTGCGCCGCTACGGCACCGCCGACGGCCTGCGCGATCCGCGCGTGCGCCTGGTCCACGAGACCCGCGACGGCCGCCTGCTGGTCGGCACGCAAGCGGGCCTGTACGAACTGCGCGGCGAACGCCTGGTCGCCCTGGCCGCACCCGGCTCGGCGCTGGCCAGCGCCGACGTTACCGCGATCCACGAACTGCCCGACGGGCAATGGCTGGTCGGCACCCTCAGCGAACAGCTGTGGCTGTTCGACGGCACGCACTGGTCTGCGTTCGGCGAGCAGGACGGGCTGCCGGTGAACGCCGCCTTCTTCATCGCCGACGACGGCCGCGGCGGGATCTGGGTGGCCGGCCTGCGCGGGGTCTACCGCGTACGCCTGGCCAACCTGCAGCGCCACGCAATGGCGCCGCAGGCACCGCTGAACGCGGAACTGATGCTCACCGAGCGTGCGCAGCGCCACGGCGGCGTGCAGGGCATGTGCTGCAACGGCGCCGGCAACGGCAAGGGCTTCATCGAGCACGGCGCGCTGTGGCTGCCCAGCCGCGACGGCGTGGTCGCGCTGGACACCGCCGGGATCGTCAAGAATCCGGTGGCGCCGCAGCCGGTGGTGGAGCGGGTACGCGCGCTGGGCCAGTGGCTGACCCCGCAGGCGCTGCCCAGGCCGCTGCCCGAAGGCGCGCGCGACCTCGACTTCGAGTTCACCGCCGCCTCGTTCCAGGCGCCGCAGAACGTCGAACTGCGCTACCGGCTGCTCGGCTACGACCGCAACTGGCGCACCCTCGACGACATCCGCCAGCGCGCGGTCAGCTACACCAACCTGCCCGGCGGCGACTACGTGTTCGAGGTCACCGGCAGCAACAACGCCGGCGTCTGGGCGGCGGCGCCGGCGCGGCTGCCGCTGCGGATCCAGTTGCACTTCCAGGAGACGGCGCCCTACAAGCTGCTGCTGGCGCTGGGCGCCCTGGCCCTGCTGCTGATCGTCGTGGGCCTGGCGCGGCTGCGCAACCGGCGCCAGCGCGACGCCCTGGAGCGCCAGGTGCGCGAACGCACCCAGGCGCTGCAGGCGGCCAATCAGCGCCTGCAGGAGGCCAGCTTCACCGACGAGCTGACCCAGTTGCGCAACCGCCGCTACCTGTCGCTGCACATTCCCAGCGACATCGCCCTGTACCGGCGCATGGCCGCCAACGACGAGGACATGCTGTCCTCGGGCATGCTGTTCGCGCTGATCGACATCGACCATTTCAAGTCGATCAACGACAGCGGCGGCCACCACACCGGCGACGCGGTGCTGCAGCAGATGGCGCAGTTGCTGGTGCGGCTGACCCGCGAAAGCGACTACGTGGTGCGCTGGGGCGGCGAGGAATTCCTGCTGGTGCTGCGCTCGGCGCCGCGCGAGAACCTGACCGTGGCCGCCGAACGGTTGTGCCGCTCGGTGGCCGCGCACCCGTTCGTGCTCGACCACGGCCGCCAGGGCCGGGTCACCTGCTCGATCGGGCTGGCAGAATTCCCGTTCGTGCACGACCCCGACAACCTGCTCGGCTGGGAACAACTGCTGGTCCTGGCCGACCGCGCGCTGTACCAGGCCAAGGCCAAGGGCCGCAACGGCTGGGCGGCATACCGGCCGGTGCTCGGCGCGCAGGCGGAGCAGGTGCTGGCGGCGCTGCACGAGCCGCTGGCGCAGATGCAGCACCACGCCTGCCTGACCCTGGTGCACAGCGGCGGCGGCCTGCCGCCGGGGTGATGCGTTGACGCTTCGCAAGCACGGACCGGGCTAAGGTCGTGGTCCATCACGCCTGCCGTCCCGCTCCCATGCGCCATTGCCTGCTGCTCGCCGCCCTCGCCCTGTCGCCGCTCGCCTCCGCCACGGCCGCGGACCCACCGCCGCGCTACGGCGCGCAACTGGAAGGCTTCGCCTATCCCTATCCGGTGCATTGGTACCGCTTCGAGTCGCAGCGCCAGCCGCTGCAGATGGCGTACATGGACGTGGCCCCGACCGGCACGCCGAACGGCCGCACGGTGGTGCTGCTGCACGGCAAGAACTTCTGCGCGGCGACCTGGGAATCGACGATCGCCGCGCTGGTCGCGCAAGGCTACCGGGTACTGGCGCCGGACCAGATCGGCTTCTGCAAGTCGAGCAAGCCGCAGGCCTACCAGTTCTCCTTCGCGCAACTGGCGGCCAACACCCACGCATTGCTGCAGCAGGCCGGGGTGAGCCGCGCGGCGATCGTCGGCCATTCGATGGGCGGCATGCTCGCCGCCCACTACGCGCTGCAATACCCGCAGGACGTGAGCCAGCTGCTGCTGGTGAACCCGCTCGGGCTGGAGGACTGGAAGGCCGCCGGCGTGCCCTGGCGCAGCGTCGACGACTGGTACGCCAAGGAGCGCAAGACCGACGCGGCCTCGATCAAGCAGTACCAGCAAACCGTCTACTACGGCGGCCAGTGGAAGCCCGAGTACGACCGTTGGGTGAGCATGCAGGCCGGCCTGTACGCCGGCCCCGGCGGCGATCGCGTGGCCTGGAACCAGGCGCTGACCTCGGACATGGTGTTCAACCAGCCGGTCGTCCAGCGCTTGCCGCAACTGCGCGTGCCGACCACGTTGTTCATCGGCCAGCGCGACCGCACCGCGATCGGCAAGGATCTGGCGCCGCCGGCGCTGGCGGCGACCCTGGGCGACTACCCGGCGCTGGGCAAACGCGCGGCCGCGGCGATTCCCGGCGCGCGCCTGGTCGCGTTCGACGATCTGGGCCATTCGCCGCAGGTGGAAGCGCCGCAACGGTTCAACACGGCCCTGCTCGAGGCGCTGGCCGCCGCCCCCTGAGCGCGCCATGCCGGCGGCTGCGGTCCCCCTCGCCGCGGCGCGCGCGCTTTGCCGCAAGACCGGACCGACGGTCGCCGCGGCGCCGACCACGATCACGACGGCGACCGAACGCTACGGCACGGCCTGCGGCGCGGCGTGGCGCCGGCACGCCCCCTGTGCCGGCACTTCCGCGCGGCGCCCTCGTCGCCATTGCGCTGCAGCATCCTGGCTTGCCATGAAAACGTTGTCATCGCTGCAATCCTGGATCCGTCTCGCATTCGCCGGAATTGTCAGTTGACAACGTTGTCTCTTGACGCGAACCCTGCGCCTGCCCGGCCTGTGCGCACCGCCAAACGATGTCGGCGCCACGCGTCCCCAGCGTCCCGGGTGATCGGATCGAAGGAGAACCAGACAGCGGCCGACCGCCGCTCCTCAGTCGCGCTACCTACCGCATCGGAGGCGTCACCATGCACACGAAATCCGCTGGATCGTGGTTGCTGTTCTGTTGTCTCGTCCTGGCCGGCCTCGCGCCCGGCCGAGCCTGGGCCGCCGCCTGCAGCGGGGTCGCTGCCTGGAATCCGGCCACCGTCTACGCCGCCGGCGACACTCTGACCTACGCCGGCCACCTGTACCGCGCCAACGCTCCGATCTGGAACACCGCACCGACCTACTGCACCAGTTGCGGCTGGTATCAGGACCTTGGCACCTGCGACGGCAGTTCCGCCAACCAGCCGCCGAGCGTGGTCCTGACCGCACCCGCCGCCGGCACCCGCTTCGTGGTCGGCAACACCATCACCCTGCAGGCCTCGGCCAGCGATCCCGACGGCAGCGTCGCGCGGGTCGAATTCTTCCGCGGCGACACCTCGCTGGGCAGCGTGGGCGGCGCGCCGTACACGCTGGCCTGGAGCGGCGCGGCGGCCGGCGACTACCGCCTGACCGCCGTGGCCACCGACGACGCCGGCGCCCGCACCACCTCGGCCGCGGTCGCGATCAGCGTGGCGGCGGTGACGTCGAACGACACCACCGCCCCAAGCGTGCCGACCGGCCTGGCCGCGGCCACGCGCGCCAGCAACGCCATCACCCTGAGCTGGAACGCCGCCGCCGACAACGCCGGCGGCAGCGGCCTGGCCGGCTACGACATCCTCCGCGACGGCAATCGCGTGGGCACCTCCACCACCACCGGCTACACCGATTCGGCACTGACCGCCGACACCGCGTACGCCTACGCGGTCCGCGCCCGCGACAACGCCGGCAACGTCTCGGCCAGCAGCGCCACGTTGAGCGTGCGCACCCTGCCGGCCAGCGCCGGCGGCGGCAAGCGCGTGATCGGCTACTTCACCCAGTGGGGCATCTATGGGCGCAATTACCAAGTGCGCGACATCCAGGCCAGCGGCGCGGCCGCCTACCTGACCCACCTCAACTACGCCTTCGGCAACGTCCGCAACAACCGTTGCGAAGTCGGCGTCACCCAGCCGTCGGACAGCAGCACCGGCGCCGGCGGCGACGCCTTCGCCGACTACACCAAGGCGTTCTCCGCCGCGCAGAGCGTGGACGGCGTGGGCGACACCTGGGACCAGCCGCTGCGCGGCAACTGGAACCAGCTGAAGAAGCTCAAGGCCGCGCATCCGGGCTTGAAGGTGCTGATCTCGCTGGGCGGCTGGACCTGGTCGCGCGGCTTCTCCAGCGCCGCGCACGCCGAGAACCGCCAGGCCTTCGTCGCCTCGTGCATCGATGCCTACATCCGCGGCAACCTGCCGGTCACCGATGGCGCCGGCGGCAGCGCGGCCGCGGCCGGCGTGTTCGACGGCATCGACATCGACTGGGAGTATCCAGTGGCTTGCGGCATCGCCTGCGGCAGCGCCGAGGACCGGCAGAACTTCACCGCACTGCTAGCCGAGTTCCGCCGCCAGCTCGACCAGGTGCGGCCGGGGCTGCTGCTGACCGTGGCGGTCGGCGCCGGCATCGACAAGATCCGCGTCACCGACCCGAACCTGTACGCGCCGTACCTGGACTACCTCAACGTGATGACCTACGACTTCCACGGCGCCTGGGACCCGCAGACCAATCATCACTCCGCGCTGTTCGAGTCCTCCGCCGATCCGTCCAGCGGCGACCAGCGCTACTACAACAGCAACGACGCCATCCAGGCCTTCCTCGACCGCGGCGTGCCCGCCGCCAAGCTCAACCTCGGCATCGGCTTCTACGGGCGCGGCTGGACCAACGTGCCCAACGTCGACCACGGCCTGTACCAGAGCGGCAACGCCGCGCCGGGCACCTACGAGGCGGGGATCGAGGACTACAAGGTGCTGCGCGGCCGCGCCGGCAGCAGCTACGTCGATGCGCAGGCGCACGCGCACTGGAAGTACGACGGCAGCACCTTCTGGAGCTACGACAACCCGGCGCTGGTCACCGAGAAGATGAACTACGTCAAGGCCCAGGGCCTGGGCGGCGCGTTCTTCTGGGAGTTCAGCGGCGACTACCAGGGCGAGTTGCTGAAGACCATGGGTCAGGGGCTGCAATGAGTTGAGGTGCCGGCCGCCGCGCTGCGCGCGACGGCCGCACCGCGTGACCCGCACGCATCGACGTGCGGGCAGCGTTGCCCCCACGCTGACTGCCAGTCGGTATCACCCCGGCCCGAACCGCGAGACCCGCACCTGATGCGGGCCTCGCTTGCGTCGCTCAGCGCACCGCGATCCGCAGCACGTCGTCGAGCAAGGCCGCCGCGGTGACATCGGCACCGGCGCCCGGTCCCTGGATCAGCAGCGGTTGCTGCAGATAGCGGTCGCTATGGATGGCGACGCGATTGTCGGTGCCGGCACCGCTGGCCAGCGGATGCGTCGGCGGCAGCGCGCGCAGGCCCACCGAGGCGCCGTGCGCATCGAAGCGGCCGACGAAGCGCAGGCAGGCGCCTTCGGCCTGCGCCTGCGCCAGGCGCGCCGCCAGCGGCGCGTCCAGTTGTCCCAACGCGGCATCCAGCTGCGCCAGCGGCACCGCGGCCAGGTCGGCCGGCACCAGCGACGCCACCTGCACCTGTTCGGCGCGCAGCGGCAGGCCGGCGGCGCGGGCCAGGATCAGCAGCTTGCGCCGCACGTCCTCGCCGGACAGGTCCTCGCGCGGATCGGGTTCGGTGTAGCCGGCGGCCGCGGCCTCGCGCACGCAGTCGGAAAAGGAACGACGGCCGTCGTAGCGATGCAGCAACCAGGCCAGCGACCCGGACAGCACGCCTTCCACCGCGTGGATGTGGTCGCCGCCGGCGACCAGCGCGCGCAGGCTGCTCAGCAACGGCAGCCCGGCGCCGACCGTGGCGCTGTCGCCGTAGTGGGTGCTGGTCGCATGCCGCGCGGCATGGATCTGTTCGGCACGCGCCAGCGCGGCGCCCTGGCCGAGCTTGTTGGCGGTGACCACGTGCACGCCGCGCCGCAGCCACTCGGCATGGCGCTGCGCCACCGCCTCGCTGGCGGTGGCGTCGACCACGATGTCGCCCTGGCCCAAGTCGTCCGGCAGCGTCACCGCCTGCGCTGCGCGCGCGGCGGCATTGGCCGTGGCCAGCGCCTGCGCCGGTGTCAACGTGCAGGCGGCGACGGTGCGCGAATTGGCCAGCCAGGCGAAGGTCGGCAACCCGGGGCGGCGCTGCTGCAGCGCCTGGTAGCGCGCGACGAAGGCGCGGCCGACGGTGCCGGTGCCGAGCAGGCCCAGCCGCGGGGTTGCCGCGACGGGCGCGGTGCGCAGCGGCGCCGCCGGCGCAGCGGCCAGGCCGCTGCTCACGCGTCCACCCGTTTGCGTGCCAGCGCCTCGCCAGCGCGCTGGGCGCGCTGCAGGCCGGCCTGCAGGTCGGCGATCAGGTCTGCGCTGGATTCGATGCCCACCGACAGGCGCAGCAGGCCATCGGAAATGCCGGCCTTGGCGCGCGCCTCGGCGGTCATCGCCGCATGCGTCATCGTCGCCGGATGCGCGATCAGGCTCTCCACGCCGCCCAGCGATTCGGCCAGGGTGAAGTAGCGCAGGCCATCGACGAAGGCGCGCACCTCGGCCTCGCCGCCGGCCAGTTCGAAGCTGATCATCGCGCCGAAGCCGCGCTGCTGCCGCGCCGCCACCGCGTGGCCCGGATGCGAGGCCAGGCCGGGGTAGTACACCTGGCGCACCGCGGCGTGCGTGGTCAGCAGCTCCACCACCGCCTGCGCGTTCTCCTGGTGCGCGCGCAGGCGCGCGTCCAGCGTGCGCAGGCCGCGCAGGGTCAGGAACGCATCGAACGGCGAGCCGGTCAGGCCCAGCGCGTTGGCCCACCACACCAGCTGCTGGTGCAGCTCGGCATCGGCGGCGATCACCGCACCGCCGACCACGTCGCTGTGGCCGTTGACGTACTTGGTGGTGGAGTGGATCACCAGGTCCGCGCCGAAGGCGATCGGGGTCTGCAGCGCCGGCGACAGGAAGGTGTTGTCGACCACCGCCAGCGCGCCGGCCTTGTGCGTGGCGTCGATGACGAAGCGCAGGTCGGTGATGCGCAGTAGCGGGTTGGACGGGGTCTCGATCAGCACCAGCTTCGGCGCCTGCGCCAGCGCATCGGCCAGCGAGCGCGGATCGGTCAGGTCGGCGGTGATCAGTTCGAAGTGGCCCTTCTTGGCCAGCGCGTTGAACAGCCGCCAGCTGCCACCGTACGCATCGTGCGGCACCACCAGCTTGTCGCCGGGCTGCAGCAGCGCGTTGAGCACCAGGTTGATCGCGCCCATGCCGGTGGCGGTGATCACGCCGCCGGCGCCGCCCTCCAGTTCCGCCAGCGCTTCGCCGAGCAGGTCGCGGGTCGGATTGCCGCTGCGGGTGTAGTCGTACTGGCGCTTGTTGCCGAAGCCGTCGAAGCTGAAGTTCGACGACAGCACGATCGGCGGGGTCACCGCGCCGTAGGCGGTGTCGCGGTCGATGCCGGCACGGACCGCGGCGGTGGCGGTGCTACAGGGCAGATCGGTGTCGTGGGCAGTGCTCATGCGGCAACTCCGGTGGGGCGAAGGGCGGTGGCGAGAATCGCGTCGATGCGATCGGTTTCTTTCAGGAAGGCGTCGTGGCCATAGGGCGAACGCAGCACGCGCAGGCTGCCGCGCGAGCCCAGGCCTTCGACCAGGGTCACCAGGTCCGACAGCGGCACCAGGCGGTCGCCCTCGACCGCCACCACCACCGTGGGCACGGCGACGGCGGCCGGATCGATGCGGTGCAGGTCGATGGATTCGGACAGGCGCAGGTAGGCGTTGACCTGGGTGCGCGCCACGTACTGCGCGCCGGCGGCGTCCAGGTAGTCTTCGGCGGCGACGCGGACGCGGCCGTTGATCACTTCCGGCGCGGCGTCGAAGCGCTCGCCGAATTCCTCGGGGGTGCGGTAGCTGAGCATCGCGAACTGCCGGGCCAGCGACAGCCCGTGGCTTTCGGCGCACTGCAGCTGGCCCAACGCCACCGCACGGCGCTGCAGCGCGCGCCAGGCCGCGGCATACGGATGCGCGCGGTGTGCGCCGCTGACCGCGATCAGCTTCTGCAGGCGCTGCGGATGCCGCACCGCCAGCTGCAGGCCGACCAGCGCGCCGTAGGAGTAGCCGACGAAACCCCGCAGTTGCGGGATGTCCAGCGCGTCCAGCAGCGCGGCGATGGCGTCGGCCTGGTCGGCACTGTCGATCGGCGCGTCCAGGCTGCCGTCGGCGCCGACGAAGTCGAATGCCAGCAGCCGCCGCTGGGTCGGGTCCAGCGCGCGGCCCGGGGCGACCAGGTCTTCGGCCCAGCCCTTTTCGGTAAAGGTGGCATTGGCGGCGAGGTGGCGGTGCGCGGAGATGCCGCCGGCGACGAACACCACCGGCGCGCCCGCGGGACCGCTCAACTCGTAGCGCAGGCGCAGCAGTTGCACGCCGGCGTGGCGCAGCGGCAGCGCCACCGCGATCTCGCCGCGCATCGCGTGCACGCCGTCGGCCGGCGCGGCAACGCGGTCGTGGGACGGGATGGCGGAGGTGGGGCGATCAGGCGAGTTCACGAGGCGCATGGCGGTATCCAGGGAGGAACGGCCATCGAGCTTCGCGGAGCTCGCGTTCGCCATGCGGAGGGCATGGATCGAACCATCTTTCGGCGGACGCGTGGGTCCCCGCAGGATTTGGCACCGACACGGGCGCTCGCGCGTCCGCTGGCTGCCCCGGCATCAAAGGGCCTGTCCCTCCGCCGGTCTCGATGGTGACGCCACGATGCCAGCGATTTTCGCCACTGTCAATCTCTTTATTCGGATGAAGCGATATGACTTTTCGATCCCCGGCCTCGGCCATACTCCGTTTCCCCCATCGCCTCCCGCATCCGTGCGCCGACGCCGCCCCCGCCGCTGGCTTGCCGTGGTCCTGTCGCTGGCGGCGGCCAGCGCGTCCGCGCAGCCGTTGCTGCACTGGAATGCCCCGCCGCCCGTGCCGCAACCGCCCCCGGCCTGGCTGCAGGTGATGCCACGCGACGGCGGCGTGCGCGAGATCGCGCTGGGCAATCCGCTGGGCGGCCCGGTGCAGATCCGCCTGCTGGGCGACAGCGCCGGCTTCACCGCGGTGCCCGCACTGCCGCTGACCGTGGAGCTGGCCGCCGGCGAACGCCGCGTGGTCGCTCGCCTGTATCCGCCCGGCGACCTGGCCGAGACCGGCGGCGACGGCGCCCGGCTGCACATCGCGGCGGTGCCCGGTTCGCCGCGCGCCCATGCCGACGCGGTGCTGTACGCCCTCCCCTTCGCCGATCGCCCGGTGCGCATCGATCAAGGCTTCGGCGGTGCGTTCAGTCACCGCGATCCGGCCAACGCCTACGCCCTGGACTTCGCCCTGCCCGAAGGCACGCCGGTGCTGGCCGCACGCGAGGGCGTGGTGATGGAGGTGCGTGACGACTTCCACGAATCCGGCACCGACCCGCGCCTGGGCCAGGCCGCCAACCTGGTGCGGGTGCTGCACGCCGACGGCAGCATGGCGATCTACGCGCACCTGGCCGCCGGCGGCGTGCAGGTGCGGGTCGGCCAGGCGGTGCGGCGCGGCGAGCGCCTCGGCCTGTCCGGCAACACCGGCCTGAGCAGCGGTCCGCACCTGCATTTCGCGCTGCAGCTCAACCGCGGCCTGCGCCTGGAGTCGGTGCCGTTCCGGATGGCCGGCCCGTTGGGCGAACTGCACTTCCCCCGTCCCGACCCGCCCTGAGCCGCCGCCGGCACGCCGTTCGTCGGCAGACGCCTTGACATCCGCCAAGTGTATTGATGTATTAATACACATGGATGCAAACCACCTCCACGTGCAACCCAGCGCCCCGGAACCGATCTACCGGCAGATCGCCGAGCAGATCCGGCGCCTGGTCGCCGCCGGGCAACTGCGCCCGGGCGACGGCCTGCCCTCGGTGCGCGAGGTCGCCGCCGCCCACGCGGTGAACCCGATGACGGTCTCGCGCGCTTACAGCCAGCTCGAGGCGGAGGGCGTGCTGGAACGCCTGCGCGGCCGCGGCATGGCGGTGGCCGCGACCGCCGCCGCGCCGCAGCGGCAACGCCTGCAACTGATCGAACCGCGTCTGCAGGAACTGGTCCGGCATTGCCGCGAACTGGGCCTGCCGTCCTCTTCCGTGATCGAACGTCTTGAACACCTGTTTGGAGAAACTGGCGATGAGTAGCGTGGTGATGGCGGCCGCAGCCCAGGCCGATCTGGATATGCAACTGCCGCTGGCGGCGCAGGATCTGCACCTGGCCTTCGGCGCCCGCCCGGTGCTGCTGGGCGTGGACCTGCAGGTGGCGCGCGGCGAGGTGGTCGGGCTGATCGGCCGCAACGGCGCCGGCAAGAGCACCTTGCTGGCCTGCCTGCTCGGGCTGCTGCAGCCGCAGCGCGGCCAGGCACGGGTGTTCGGCGGCCCGGCGCTGCGCCTGGACGATGCGCGCAAGGCGCAGTTGGGCTTCGTGCCGCAGCAGCCGCAGGCATTCGGCTGGATGCGCGTGGAGGAACTGCTCGCCTTCGCCGCACAGCTCTACCCCCACTGGGACGCGCAGCGCGCGGACACGCTGCTGCGCCGCTGGGAACTTGACCGCACCCAGAGCATCGGCAAGCTCTCGCCGGGCCAGGCCCAGCGCCTGGCCCTGGTGCGCGCGCTGGCCGCACGGCCGGCACTGCTGGTCCTGGACGAACCCGCCTCGGCGCTGGATCCGGTCGCACGCCGCGACCTGATGCGCGAGATCGTCACCGAAACCTGCGACGCCGGCACCACCGTGCTGTTCTCCAGCCACATCGTCAGCGACCTGGAACGCGTGGCCTCGCGCGTGGCGTTCCTGCACCAGGGCCGGCTGTTGCTGGACCAGCCGCTGGACGAGCTCAAGGACAGCGTGCTGCGGGTGACGCTGCCGCCGAAGGCCGCCGCACTGCTCGGCGACGCCGTGCTGCGCGGCGAACTCGCGCGGCGCCACAGCGCCGACGGCGGTATCGCCGTACTGCTGCATGCCAGCGAACCGCCCTCCGCCCTGCTCGGCGTGCCTGGTCTGCGCGTCGACCGGCTCGGCCTGGAGGATCTGTTCATCGAGGTGGCGGGATGAAGCGCCCGCTCGCCGATCTGCGTCTGCTATACACGGCATCCGGCCGGACCAGATGGGTCTACCCCTGGGTGATCGCTGCGGCGTTCGCCCTGACGTGGGTCGACAATCCGCCATCGCCGCTGGTGCTGACCTGTCCCATCGTGCTGCTGCTCTGGACACGACTCGGCGCACGCTTGCTGAGCCTGCTCGACCAGGCGCATCGCCTACGCCTTCCAGGGCTACGCCGTCGCTTTGCGCGCCTGTTCGCATGGGCGGTGACCGGCACCGTGCTGTTGCCGGTCTTGCTTTACACGCCGCGCGGCAGCGATCCCAGCCTGACGGCACCGACGCTGCTACTGTGCGCGTCCGGCGGGCTGCTGCTGGCAACAGCGCCTGCGTGGTCCAGTACCGCGTTGCTGTGCCTGCCCCCTCTTGGCTTCATGCTGCACTACTGGGTCGGCGTCCCATTGGACGCATACCCGCGCACCACCATGCTGGCCGTCGCTGCAGCCTGTGTCGCGGGCGCGACGTGCGCGTACCGCCTTGGCAACTCGCCTCGCCCCGTTGCGCTAACACCCTGGCTGCGTCCGCTGTGGATGAATCTGCAGCCACGCCCGCCCGGCGACGGCGCCATCAGGCAGGTGGTCGCATCGCAAAACGGGCACTGGGCCTGGATGCAGGGCATTGCGCGCCCCAGCGTTCCCTCGGACCTGCACCGCGCACCAGAACGCACCATTCGCTTCGCACTCGGCCCGGGCTTCGCTCCCGGCAGCGTGGCCGCCACCGTGCTGGCCGTCCTCGCCATGCCGTCGCTGGTGCTGCTGTGGACGCTGTTGCTGGCGGGCACGCAATCGCCGACCCTGCCGCTGATCCTGGCCAACGTTCTGGCCAACCTGTCCAGCGCGAAATTCCTGCAACGGCTGTGGCTGTGGCGCAAGCACGGCAACCTCGGCCTGATGGAAAGCGCGCTGTTGCCCGGCCTGGGCGCACCCGGGCAGATCGGCACGCTGTTCAACCAGGTGGTGTTGAAATGCGCGATCGCGGCGATGCTGCCGTGGCTGGGCCTGTCCTGGCTCCTCGGCCTGCTCAGACACGCCCCGGCCGCCTACTACCCACTGACCATGTCGATCACCCTGACCGGGACCCTGCTAGCCAGCACCATCCTGCTGGCCTGCCTGCGCTGGCCGCGCAGCGTGTCGGCGCTGGTCGTGGCGCACTGCACGCTGGCGCTGCTGGGCGCCATCAGCATCGGCCAGGTCGGCCTGCCCGGCGCCATGGCGCCGCACTGGCTGGCACCAACCTGGAGCCTGCTGCTGCTCGGCATGGTCATCGCCTACAACCTGGTGGCCCGCCAGTCCAGCAAGCGCCCGCATCCCTGGCTGCTCAACTGAACGGCACATACGGGAAGCCCGCTATAATCGCCGGCTTCCTCCGTTGCCGATGACGCCCCTTGCGGGCGTGCCGCCCATGTCCGAAGTCGCCACCGAAGCTGCGCGCCGCCGCACCTTCGCCATCATTTCCCACCCCGACGCCGGCAAGACCACGCTGACCGAAAAGCTGCTGCTGTTCGGCGGGGCGATCCAGATGGCCGGCTCGGTGAAGGGCCGCAAGGCCGCGCGCCACGCCACTTCGGACTGGATGGCGCTGGAAAAGGAGCGCGGCATCTCGGTGACCTCGTCGGTGATGCAGTTCCCGTACGAAGGCAAGATCATCAACCTGCTCGACACCCCCGGCCACGCCGACTTCGGCGAGGACACCTACCGCGTGCTCACCGCGGTGGACTCGGCGCTGATGGTGATCGACGTGGCCAAGGGCGTGGAAGAGCGCACCATCAAGCTGATGGAGGTGTGCCGGTTGCGCGACACGCCGATCATGACCTTCATCAACAAGCTCGACCGCGAAGGCAAGGACCCGATCGACCTCCTCGACGAGGTGGAGACGGTGCTCGGCATCGAGTGCGCGCCGGTGACCTGGCCGATCGGCATGGGCCAGCGCCTCAAGGGCGTGGTGCATCTGGTGACCGGCGAAGTGCATCTGTACGAGCCCGGCCGCAACTTCACCCGCCAGGATTCGACCATCTTCCCGTCGCTGGACGCGCCCGGCCTGGCCGAGAAGATCGGCGAGCAGATGCTGGCCGAACTGCGCGACGAACTGGAACTGGTGCAGGGCGCCAGCCATGCCTTCGACCTGGACGCCTACCGCGCCGGCAAGCAGACCCCGGTGTTCTTCGGCTCCGGCGTCAACAACTTCGGCGTGCAGCCGCTGCTGGACTTCTTCGCCGAGCACGCGCCGCCGCCGCAGCCGCGCGCCACCACCGGCCGCCAGGTGCAGGCCGGCGAGGACAAGCTCACCGGCTTCGTGTTCAAGATCCAGGCCAACATGGATCCGCAGCATCGCGACCGCGTCGCCTTCATGCGCATCTGCTCCGGCCGTTTCGCCGCCGGCATGAAGACCCTGCATGTGCGCACCGGCAAGGAGGTCAAGCTGGCCAACGCGCTGACCTTCATGGCCAGCGACCGCGAGATCGCCGCCGAGGCCTACCCCGGCGACGTCATCGGCATCCACAACCACGGCACCATCTCCATCGGCGACACCTTCACCGAGGGCGAGTCGCTGTCGTTCACCGGCATCCCCAACTTCGCCCCGGAACTGTTCCGCCGCGCGCGCCTGCGCGACCCGCTCAAGCTCAAGCAGTTGCAGAAGGGCCTGGCGCAGCTGTCCGAGGAAGGCGCCACCCAGTTCTTCCGCCCGCTGATGAGCAACGACCTGATCCTCGGCGCGGTCGGCACCCTGCAGTTCGACGTGGTCGCCTACCGGCTCAAGGACGAGTACGGCGTGGACGCCAGCTTCGAGCCGGTCGGCGTGGTCACCGCGCGCTGGGTGCACTGCGACAACCCGAAGAAGCTGGAAGAGTTCCGCGAGAAGAACGCGATGAACCTGGGCATCGATGCCGCCGGCGAACTGGTGTACCTGGCGCCGACCCGGGTCAACCTGCAACTGGCCCAGGAACGCGCGCCGGACGTGCGCTTCGCCGCCACCCGCGAACACGCGCACAGCGTGGCGATGGAATGACCACCGTGTGACCATGGGCGTGCGCCGGCTGAGCGCACGCCCAACCGGTGTCGCAGTGCTGCGCCGCAGCGGATGCGAACCGCTCGCAATTGCGCTACCTTGCGGACCATGGATGCAGACCGGTCGCCCGCCTACTCGAACGCCGACGCGCAGCCTTCCACGGACTGGCGCGACGAACTCGCCAGTGCGCTGACCCACGGCCTCGGCGCGATCGCCGCACTGGCCGGCGGTTCGGTGCTGATCACCCTCGCCGCGATCTACGGCGACGGTTGGCAACTGGCCACCGCCATCGTGTTCAGCGTCACCTTGTTGCTGCTGTACGTGGCCTCCACGCTGTACCACGCCATTTCCCATCCCGGCGCCAAGGCGCGCCTGCAGATCTTCGACCACTGCGCGATCTACCTGCTGATCGCCGGCACCTACACCCCGTTCACCCTGATCGGCCTGCGCGGTCCGTGGGGCTGGAGCCTGTTCGCGGCGATCTGGACCATCGCCGTGGCCGGGGTGATCTTCAAGCTGTTCTTCACCGGTCGTTTCCGCCTGCTCTCGACCATCCTCTACATCGCCATGGGCTGGCTGATCGTGGTCGCGATCGAACCGCTGCTGCGTTCCATCGACGCCTGGACCCTGGGCTGGCTGCTGGCCGGCGGCCTGTTCTATACCCTGGGTACGTATTTCTATCAGCGCGACACCGTGCGCTACTTCCATGCCATCTGGCATCTGTTCGTGCTCGCCGGCAGCGTCTGCCACTTCGTCGCGGTGACCGGCCAGGTGCTCTGAAGCGGCCGATCGCTTTCGCACCCCGTGCACGGCGGCCGCCTAGGATGGCCGCATGGCTCGCGAACCCGTTTCCGCATCCGGCGCACGCCGCCGCTCCTGGCCCTGGCGACGCAACGACGGCCGCCTGCGGCGCTGGCCGTTCGTGCTCGGCGCGCTGGTGCTGCTCCTGCTCGTCATCATCCTGATCTTCGACTGGAACTGGTTCAAGGCGCCGGTGGAACGCGCGGTGCAGGCACGCACCGGGCGCGCCTTCCATATCGACGGCAACCTGGACGTGGACCTGGGCCGCATCGTCACCGTGCGCGGCGATCGCCTGCGTTTCGCCAATGCCGGCTGGTCGAAGCAGGCGCAGATGGCCAGCGCCGACCGAGCCGAGCTGGACATCGCGCTGTGGCCGTTGCTGCGCGGCCGCGTGCGCATCCCCGAGATCCGTCTGACCAAGCCGGATCTGTTGCTGGAGACCGGGCCGGCCGGACAGCCCGGCAACTGGGTGTTCGGCGCGTCCGACGGCGGCCGCCCGGTCGTACTCGGCGCGCTGCTGGTGCAGCAGGGACACCTGCGCTTCCAGGATCCGGCCGGGCGCACCGAGATCGACATCGCCGTCGACAGCCAGGTCGGACAGCGGCGCCGTGGCGATGCCGCGCCGCCGATCGCGGTCAGCGGCGACGGCCGCTGGCGCGGCAATCCCTTCACCCTCAAGGGCAACACCGCCTCGCCGCTGGAACTGAGCGAGAGCGACCATCCGTTCCGCGTCGACCTGCGCGGCAGCGCCGGCAGCACCCGCGCGCACATGCGCGGCACCCTGACCAACCCGTTCCAGTTGCGCGTGTTCGACCTGCAATTGCAGCTGGCCGGCACCGACATGGCCCACCTGTATCCGCTGCTGGGCATCGCCATTCCGTCCACCCCGCCCTACCAGTTGGACGGGCGCCTGCAGCGCGACGGCGATCGCTGGCGCTACCAGGACTTCCGCGGCCGCGCCGGCGACAGCGACCTGGCCGGCACGGTGCAGATCGACACCGCCGGGCAGCGCCCATTCCTGCGTGCCGACCTGCGCTCGCAGCGGCTGGATTTCGACGACCTGGCCGGCTTCGTCGGTGCACCGCCGCGCACCGGCGCCGGCGAGACCGCCAATGCCGAACAGAAGGCGCAGGCGGCCAAGCTGGCCACCGCCGACAAGGTGCTGCCGTCCACCCCATACGACCTCGGCAAGCTGCGCGCGATGGATGCCGACGTGCGCTGGAAGGCGCAGCGCATCAATGCACCGTCGCTGCCGCTGGAGGACATGGACGCGCACCTGAAGCTCGACGACGGCGTCCTGCTGCTGCAGCCGCTGAATTTCGGCGTGGCCGGCGGCGACCTGCGCTCGGACATCCGCATGGACGCGCGCAAGCCCACCCTGCAGACCCGCGCGCAGCTGTCGATCCGCGGCGTGCAGCTGGGCAAGCTGTTTCCCGACGGCAAGCTGGCCAAGGAGGCGGCCGGCGCGATCGGCGGCGAGATCGCACTGACCGGCAGCGGCAACTCGATCGCGCAGATGCTCGGCAGCGCCGACGGCAACGTCGCGGTCGGCATGGGCAAGGGCCGCATCAGCAACCTGGTGATGGAGCTGGCCGGCCTGGATCTGGGCGAATCGCTGAAGTACCTGGTGACCAAGGACCGCGAGATCCCGGTGCGCTGCGCGTTCGGCGACTTCGGCGTGCAGCGCGGGGTGATGACCTCGCGCGCCCTGGCCTTCGACAGCACCGACACGCTGCTGGTCGGCAGCGGCACCATCGACCTGGGCCAGGAGCGCCTGGACCTGCTGCTGAAAGCGCAACCCAAGGACCACAGCATCCTCGCCCTGCGCTCGCCGCTGCGCGTCGGCGGCACCTTCAAGGACCCCAGCTTCCGCCCCGACTTCAAGGCCCTGGGCGTGCGCGGCGCGATCGCCGTGGCCCTGGGCAGCATCGCCCCGCCCGCCGCCCTGCTGGCCACCATCGAGACTGGGCCGGGCAAGGATATTCAGTGCGGGCATTGAAGCCGGGAATGGGGAATCGAGAATAGGGAATGGCAGGATCAAAAGCGCATTGCGCGCGTCGATCTTGTCAGGCGACCGATGTCCCAGGATCGCGTCAGGAGATCGCTGCTTTTGATTTCCTATTCCCGATTGCCCACTCCCGATTCCCAGCCCCTCAGCTCCTGATGTACTCCTGCAACTGATCCAGCTCCTGGCGCTGCTCCTCGATCACCGCCTTGACCAGGTCGCCGATCGAGATCACGCCGACCACGGCGCCGGCGTCCACCACCGGCAGGTGGCGGATGCGGTGTCCGGTCATCAGTTCCATGCACTGCTGCACGCTCTGCGAGGAGTCGACGGTGTGC
This sequence comes from Xanthomonas sacchari, assembly GCF_024266585.1. Classification (NCBI taxonomy): domain Bacteria; kingdom Pseudomonadati; phylum Pseudomonadota; class Gammaproteobacteria; order Lysobacterales; family Lysobacteraceae; genus Xanthomonas; species Xanthomonas sacchari. Next base: position 1,847,451 of record NZ_CP100647.1, on the reverse strand, counting down.
ACCTTGCCGCTCATGATGTCGCGCACCGGCGTGGTCGCCGAGGAGCGGTCCTGCAGGACCACCTTGCGTGCGTAGTCGCGCTCGGACAGGATCCCGGACAGCTGTCCGTCCTGCATCACCAGCACCGCGCCGATGCCCCTGGCGGCCATCAGCCGCAGCGCCTCGATCACCGCCGTGTCCGGCGCGACCGCGTGGATCTCATTGCCCTTTTCGCTCAAGACCTGCCGTACCGTGCGCATCGCTGCCTCCCGGTTCGCTGGATCGCATGGCCGAGCATACTCCTTCGCCCGGTGCACGCCAGGTGTCCACCAGGTACAGCGGTCGTTGCTTGGATTCCTCGTACAGACGACCCAGGTATTCGCCGATCAGGCCCAGTGCGATCAGCTGCACGCCGCCCAGGAACAGGATCACCGCCATCATCGTCGGCCAGCCGGCCACCGGATCGCCCCACAGCGCCGCCTTGACCACCACCCAGATCGCGAACAGGAAGGCGCCGACCGCCGTCGCCAGCCCGAGGTAGGTCGCCACCCGCAACGGCGCGGTGGAGAACCCGGTGATGCCGTCCAGGGCGAAGTTCCACAGCCGCCACAGGCTGAACTTGCTGCGCCCAGCCAGCCGCGGCGCGCGTCGGTACGGCACCGCCAGGCGGCGGAAGCCGATCCAGCCGAACAGCCCCTTCATGAAGCGGTGACGCTCGCGCAACTGCCGCAGCGCGGCCAGCGCGCGCGGCGACAGCAGGCGGAAATCGCCGGTATCGGCGGGGATCGGCGTCTTCGACAGGCGCCCGATCACGCGGTAGAACAGCGCCGCGGTGCCGCGCTTGAGCCAGCTCTCGCCTTCGCGCACCAGGCGCGTGCCGTAGATATCGTCGTAGCCGGCGCGCCAGTGCACCACGAACTGCCCGATCAACTCCGGCGGATCCTGCCCATCGGCATCCAGCAGCATCGCCGCGCCGCGGTCGACGCAGTCCAGGCCCGCGGTCAGCGCCAGTTCCTTGCCGAAATTGCGCGACAGGCGCAGCGCGCCGACCCGCGGATCGGACGCGGCCAGCGCCTGGATCGCCTCCCAGGTGGCATCGCGACTGCCGTCGTCCACGTACAGCACGCGCCCCTCCAGCCCGGGCAGGCCATCGAGCGCGGCGAGGATGCGCGGGTGCAGCAGCGGCAGGCTCTGCACCTCGTTGAACGCAGTGACGACGACGGTGAGACGTTCGGATTCCATCGGCGGATGGTACGGAGCGGCCTGCGCGTTCACCAGCGGCCCGCGCATCGCCTGACGAGTTCCACCCTTCTCCCACCGGGACAAGGTGCCCCGAAGGGGCGGATGAGGGTCCACCTCCGCCGAATCCCAATCCGCCCGTGCGGCCGCACCCTCACCCCACCCCCTCTCCCGATAAGAGAGGGGCTTTGAGTTCCTTCTCCCCTCGGGAGAAGGTGCCCCGAAGGGGCGGATGAGGGTCCACCTGCCGCCGAACCCCAATGCGCACGTGCAACCGTACCCTCCCCAACCCCTCTCCCGACGGGAGAGGGGCTTTGAGTTCCTTCTCCCCTCGGGAGAAGGTGCCCCGAAGGGGCGGATGAGGGTTCGCCTGCCGCCGAATCCCAATCCGCACGTGCGGCCGTACCCTCACCCTAACCCCTCTCCCGACGGGAGAGGGGCTTCAAGCCTACGGCGCCTGCAGATAGGCCGGTCCGCCCAGTTGCCGGGTCTGGCGTTGGATCCAGTTGGCCCGCCCCTGCACATAAGGGCCGGGACGGGCGGCGTTGTAGCGCTGCGGCGCCGGCAGCACCGCCGCCAGCAGCGCGCTCTGCGCCGGCGTCAGCTGCGCCGCGTCCTTGTTCCAGAAGCTGCGCGCCGCCGCCTGCGCGCCGTACACGCCGTCACCGAACTCGGCCACGTTGGCGTACACCTCGAGAATGCGCTGCTTCGACCACAGCGCCTCGATCAGCACCGTGTACCAGGCCTCCAATCCCTTGCGCAGCCAGCTGCGGCCCTGCCACAGGAACAGGTTCTTGGCGACCTGCTGGCTGATCGTGCTGGCCCCTCGCAGGCGCCCGCCGCGCGCGTTGTGGTCGCGCGCCTTCTCGATCGCGTCCAGGTCGAAGCCATGATGGCTGGGAAAGCGCTGATCCTCCGCGGCGACCAGCGAGATCGGCAGGCTCGGTGCGATCTGCGCGGCATCGCGCCAGTCGTAGGCGATGCGGTACGACCAGTCGCCGCCGGCCCAGGCGCCCAACTGCCGCTCCAGCATCATCGCCGAGAACGGCGGATCGACGAAGCGCAGCAGCAGCACCTGCGACGCGCTCGCCAGCACGAAGACCAACGGCGCCAGCAGCACCCAGCGCCGCCAGCGCCTGGAGCGCGGACGCGCCGGCGCGGCGCCACTTGCATCGCGGCGCGCCGCCCCCATTCCTATGCGTTCTTCGACCTGGTCCACCGTGATGATCCACTATCGTGCGGTCGCCATCTTCCCATGCGCAGCGAGGCCGCAATGCATTCTTCCGACGATCGTCTGACCCGCTTCCTGCTGCCCGACGCCGGCGTGCGCGGCGTGCACGTGCGCCTGCACGACACCTGGCGCGAGATCCTGGCGCCGGCCAGCTACCCCGCCGCGGCCACCGAACTGCTGGGCGAGGCCTGCGTCGCCGCAGCCCTGTTCACCGGCCACACCAAGGTCGACGGACGCCTGTCGGTGCAGTTGCGCAGCCAGGGCGCACTGCGCACCCTGTTCGCCGAATGCACCGCCGCCGGCACGCTGCGCGGCATCGTCCAGCTGGGCGAAGGCCAGGACGCGCCGCGCGACCTGCGCGCGCTCGGCGACGACGCCCTGCTGGCGATCACCATCGAGAACCCCGGCCTGGACCCGCGCGAACCGCAGCGCTACCAGAGCCTGGTGGCGCTGTCCTCGGCCGAGCTGGACGAGGCCTTCGAGGACTACTTCCGCCAGTCCGAGCAGTTGCCGACGCGGCTGATCCTGGCCGCCGACGGCAGCCACGCCGCTGGCCTGCTGCTGCAGAAGCTGCCCGGCGACGCCGGCGACGAGGACGGCTGGAACCGCGCCGGTGCGCTGTTCGAGACCGTTGGCGAGGCCGAACTGCTGGCGACACCGGCCGAGACCCTGCTGCACCGGCTGTTCCACGAAGAGACCCCGGAACTGCTGGGCGACCGCCCGCTGCGCTTCGGCTGCTCGTGCTCGCGCGAGCGGGTGGCGGCGATGCTGCGCTCGCTGGGCGAGGAGGAAGCACGGGCCGCCGCCGAGGCCACCGGCCAAGTTGAGATCCGTTGCGAGTTCTGCGGCCGGCACTATGACTTCCCTTTGACGGAATTCGGCGTATTGTTTGCCGTAACGCAGGCTGAACCGACATCCTCGGAGCGCTTGCACTAGCTGAAACGCGCGTCGCGACCGGGGAGTCCGACTTGTTAAAGAAACATAAATCCACTAGCATCGACCACCCTGCCCGGCGGGAACTTTTGTGCCCGCCCCAAGTCTCAGACTGCTGATGCGACCCTTTCTGCGCCTACCGCTCGCCCTGCTGATCGCCCTTGCGGCGAGCACGGGCGCACACGCGCAGAACAAGCCGGCCACTGGCCAGGACCGCACCGTGCTGCCGGTCTGGAACAAGGGCAGCGGCAAGGTCGAGGCACTGTTGTATCTGGAGCCCACCGGCGAGCAGGCGGTCGGCGCGCGCTGGCATTTCGGCCGCAACTCCCTGGATGCCGCGTTCGGCCTGTCCTCCGGTGACTCGCTGGGCCTGCTGTGCAACAGCGCCAGCGGCAGCAGCATCAGCGGGCTGGCCAGCCACTGCATGCTGGCCAGCCTGGGCGACGACGACGGCACCACCGGCCACCACGTCGCCGCCACCACCACCTTCAACCGCCCCGGCGGGCGCCTGTCGCTGTCGGCCGGCACCGGCCGCGAGAACCTCCCCGCCTGGCTGGCCGGCGCCAACAAGACGCCGTCGATGCGGATGGAGCAGAACGACCTGACCGTCTTCGCGCAGCAGAACATTGGCCGCGAGGGCTTCGTCTCGATCGGCGGCACCTACGCCAAGGCGCGCCTGGTCCCGATCGCCGACGCCACCCCGGCGATGCTCGACCGCTGGGACAGCAAGAGCCTGAGCATCGGCGGCGGCTACGGCTCGTTCAGCGCCAACGTCATCGGCCGTGTCGTCGACGCCCCCGGCCAGCCCGGCAAGTGGACCGGCCTGGGCGTGGGCCTGACCTGGCGCACCCCGTGGAGCGGCCAGCTGACCGTCGGCGCCGAGAACGTCATCACCCGCGGCAAGAACCCGTTCTCGCCGAACAACATCAGCACCGAAGAAGGCACCATTCCCTACGTGCGCTACGAGCAGGATCTGTAGCGGCCACTGGCAACGTGCTGTTTCGAAACGAAAAAGCCTCCTCGCGGAGGCTTTTTTATTGCCTGAACAAGCGTGATATACATCACTGAAATTACACGCCCATTAACGACTCTTTAATTTCTCTGAAGACAAAGTTAACATCGGCTTACCCCGCGGTTTTTGGCATCGCTTTTTCGGCGCCTCCGCAGGAGAACTCAGCTGACATACACCTTTCGGAGAGAGAGCCAATGAATTGCAAGACCCATCGCTTGCGCGACGCGATCGCGTGCGCCCTCGCTGCCGGCACCACCGCGTTGCTCAGCACCGGCGCGGCCGTGGCCCAGGACAGCTCCTCCAACGATGCGTCCAAGACCCTGGACACCATCCAGGTCACCGGCTCGCGCGTTGCCCGCGTTGAAACCGAGACCGCCAGCCCGGTGGTCGTGATCGATCGCGCCGCGATCGAGCAGACCGGCAAGCTGACCCTCGGCGACCTGGTCCAGGAACTGCCGGCGATGTCCGGCGCGCCGGCCACCCCGGCGGTCAACAACGGCGGCGGCGACGGCAAGTCCTCGGTCGACCTGCGCGGCCTCGGCGACGAGCGCACCCTGCTGCTGGTCAACGGCCGTCGCGTCGTCAACAACGACGTCAACTCGATCCCCGCCAGCGCCGTGGAGCGCATCGAAGTGCTGACCAGCGGCGCCTCGGCGGTGTACGGCTCCGATGCCGTGGCCGGCGTGGTCAACTTCATCCTGCGCAAGGACTTCGAAGGCCTGGCGGTCAGCGTCGACTACGGTCAGGCGACGCATCTGAACGACGGCGCGCGCAGCGGCGGCTCGCTGACCTTCGGTCAGGTCGGCGATCGCGGCAACATCATGGTCGGCCTGAACTACAACAAGTTCGACGGCATCTCCTCCGCCGACCGCAAGTACTCCAAGGACGCGACCTACCTGTACAGCGGCGCGGTCACCGTGCTCGGCTCCAGCCGCAATCCGCGTGGCCGCATCACCGTGCCGGCCGCCCTGCGTCCCCAGTACGGCGGCTGCTCCACCGTCACCCTGAAGCCCGGTGCGACCGGCGCCTCGCAGGGGGATTATCGCTGCTACTCCGGCGCGACCGACTCCTTCAACTACCAGGCCACCAACCTGATCATGACGCCGCAGGAGCGCACCAACGCGTTCTTCCTGGCCAACTATCAGATCACCGACAGCATCAACGCCTTCGCCCAGGTCTACCACAACAAGACCAGCTCCAACTTCGCGATCGCGCCGCTGCCGTTCGACGCCCGTGGCGACAAGGTGGTGATCTCCGCCAACAACTTCTACAACCCGTTCGGCACCAACTTCGGTGCGGACAACGGCGGCAACCAGTACAACCAGTTGCTGACCCGCTTCACCTCGCTGGGCCAGCGCCGTTCCTACTACAGCACCATCACCGACCAGGTCGTGGCCGGTCTGGAAGGCTTCGTCGGCGACAGCACCTGGAAGTGGGACGCGGCCATGAACTACGGCCACTACACCCGCGAGAACACCAGCTACGGCTACGTGTACTACGCCGGCCTGCGCGACGCGCTGGGCCCGTCGTTCCGCGACACCGATGGCGTGGTCAAGTGCGGCAGCGCCGGCGCGGTGATCGCCGGCTGCACCCCGTTGAACATCTTCAACATCAACGACCCGCAGACCATTGCGACCCTCGGCAAGTACGAGGCGCGTCCGACCTACTCCACCACCTACCAGATGCGCAGCTTCGAAGCCAACGCCAGCGGCGAGCTGTTCTCGCTGCCGGCCGGCGCCACGCAGCTGGCGGTGGGCGTGTCCTGGCGCGAGGAGTACCAGAAGAACGCGGTCGACTACATCGCCATCGCCAATGCCAACGGCAACTGCTTCATCTCGCAGGAAGCCTGCGGCACCCCGCTGAGCGGCAAGTACAACGTGAAGGAACTGTACGCCGAACTGTACGTGCCGCTGCTGTCCGAGGTGCCGTTCGCGCACCTGCTGGCGCTGACCCTGGGCTCGCGCTATTCGGACTACAACACCTTCGGCAACACCACCAACAGCAAGGTCCAGCTGGAGTGGCGTCCGATCCAGAGCCTGCTGCTGCGCGGCACGGTCGCCGAGGTGTTCCGCGCGCCGACGATCGAGAACCTGTACGCCGGCGCCAGCGGCGATGCGCCGAATTTCGCCGATCCCTGCCTCGGCTACGGCCGCACCGGCACCCCGCGCGACCATGAAGCGGCGTGCGGCGCCGGCGCCGGCGCGACCGCCATCCCGGGCGCCACCGGCATCACCCCGAGCGGCATGTCGCAGACCACCGGCGTGTGGTCGGGTTCGGTCGCTGCGGGCTTCGACCTGAAGCCGGAACAGGGCAAGTCGTTCGACTGGGGCGTGGTCTATGACCCGGAATGGCTGCCGGGCTTCTCGGCCAGCCTGGACTACTGGCGCCTGTACCTGAACGACACGATCAACCGCGCCGATGCGCAGACCGTGGCCGACATCTGCTACACCGACAACAACAGCCCGTTCTGCGGCTTCATCAACCGCTATGCCGACGGCCAGGTGAACTTCATCCGCGAGCCGATCGTCAACCTGGGCCGCCTGGATACCAAGGGCTGGGATCTGGCGCTGCGCTACCGTCTGCCGGACACCGCCTGGGGTAGCTACACCTTCGGCCTGGACGGCACCTACATCGCGCGCTACGACAACAAGACCAACCCGGCCGATCCGGCGGGCGTGGTGACCCATATCGCCGGCACCTACAACAAGAGCTACGGCCTGTACTCGCGTGTCCGCGGCCGCCTGTTCGTGAACTGGCAGAAGGGCGACTTGGGCGCGAGCTGGCGCGTGCGCTACGTCGGTCCGTTCGACATCGGCAGCGCCGATCCGGCGCAGAACCGCAGCGCCGACGCCGGCCTGCCGTACGTGGTGGTTCCCTACGGTTCCTACTTCCTGCACAGCGTCAGCGTGAACTACGCGCTGCCGTGGTTCAATTCGAAGGTGGAAGTGGGCCTGGACAACGTGTTCGACAAGCAGCCGCCCATGCTGTATCAGAACAACGTGCTGAACGCCAACACGGACGTGAACAGCTTCGACACCGTTGGCCGCTACCTGTGGGCTCGCTACAGCATGAGCTTCTGAGCTCGCTCAGTCCGCTCCTGACGTGACGACGAGGGCCGCGCGAAGCATTCGCGCGGCCCTCTTTTTTGGCAGACCGGAATGAACGCACCACAGCTGCAATACGCGATCCATCTCATCGAACAAGGCTGGGCCGACGCGGCAGGCGACCTGTGCCGGCAGGCACTGGCCACGGCGCCGCACGATCCCGGCTGGCACACGCTGCTGGCGATGGCGCTGCAACAGAGCGGCGACGTGGCCGGAGCGGCCACGCACTACCGCACCCTGACCCGCCTGCAGCCGCAGGAGTCGGCGCACTGGGCCAATCTGGGCATGGCGCTGCGTACCCTTGGCGAGCATGCCGACGCCGACCAGGCCTACCGGCAGGCGCTCGCCCTCGCGCCGCAGACCTACCACTATCTGGTCGACCATGGCCTGCTGCTGCTGGACATGGGCGACATCGCGCGTGCGCGGCACCGCCTGCTGGACGCGGTCGACCTGGATCCGGCGCAGCCGGAAGCACGCATCCACGCCGCCATCGCCTGCTTCGAGTGCGGCGATGCGCAGCGGGCCGCCGCCCTGCTCCCGCCGCCAGCAGTGTGGCCGCACTTGCCCGACGACCTGCGCGAGGACCTGGCCGGTGCGCTGATCCAGGTCGGCAGAACCGACGAGGCCGAGGCGTTGCTGTCGCAGGCGCAGCACGGCCAGGCGCCGTCGCTCTCCAACCTGATCCGCCTGGCGCAGCTGCACGAACGCACCAATCGCATCACGCAGGCCGAGACGCTGTGGCAGCAGGCGAGCGCTCTCGCCGCGCAGGACGACCGGCAGACCCGCATCGACCTGCTGCAACTGCAATCGGCGCTGGCGCTGCGCCGCAAGGACTACGCCGCCGCGCGCGCCGCCACGACCGAACTGCTGGCCCTGCAACCGCAGGTGCAGATCGAGGCCAACGCCTACTTTGCGCTGGCCGGCATCGACGACAAGCAAGGCGAGCCCGCCGCGGCGATGGCCATGCTGGAGAAGGCGCACGCTCTGCAGTTCAAGCTCGCCGCCGAGACCATTCCGGAAATCGCCCACTCCGGCGAAGAACCGCTGCAGATCTCCAGCCTGTGGCTGGACAACCCGTTCGCCACGGACCCGCACGGCACGGCGCCGGACAGCGACGCATCGCCGGTGTTCATCGTCGGCTTTCCCCGCTCGGGCACCACCATGCTCGAACAGATGCTCGATGCGCATCCGCGCTACGTGTCGATGGACGAACGCGCGATCCTGCAGCGCTGCATCGAATGGATGGAGGCGCAGGGCAAGCGCTACCCGTACGACCTGGACGCGCTGGACCAGGACCAGGTCGCAGCAATGCGCCAGGTGTACTGGGCGGAAGTCGCCAAGGTCGCGACCCTGGCCCCCGGCCAGCAACTGGTCGACAAGAACCCGCTGAACATGTTGCGCCTGCCGGTGATCATGCGCATGTTCCCCGCCGCGAAGATCATCCTCGCCCTGCGACACCCCTGCGACGTGCTGTTGAGCTGCTACATGCAGAACTTCCGCTCGCCGGCCTTCATGGTGCTGTGCTCCACGCTCGAGCGCCTGGCCAAGAGCTACGTGAACGCGATGCGTTTCTGGATCCACCATCAGGCGCTGCTGCAGCCGCAGTTGCTGATCCTCAAGTACGAGGAAACGGTGGCCGATTTCCTTGCGCAGGTGCAACGCATCGGCGACTTCCTGGGCATCGACCAGGCCGGGTTCCTGGCCGATTTCTCGCAACATGCCGCACGCAAGGGCTACATCAGCACCCCCAGTTATGCGCAGGTGGTGGAACCGGTGAACCAGCGCGCGGTGGGCCGCTGGCATCCCTATGCGCCCTGGCTGGCCAGTGCGCTGCCGATCCTGCAGCCGGTCGCGACACATTGGGGCTATGACCTGGAGGCGCGCACCCCATGAAAGCGCTGAGCGACTACATCCGCAGCTACGACGACGCGCTGCCCATCCCGTTCTGCCAGCAGTTGATCGACGGGTTCGAATCGTCCCGCGCGCACCACCTGCGCAACGGCAGCACGCTCCACGCCGCGCTCGCCGAGAGCAACTGGACCGAGCTGGACGTCGGCAAGCTCGCCGATCCGGCCTTCCTGGGCTTTTTCCTGGACCGGATCGAGCACTACCTGGCCCGCTACAACCAGGAGCTGGGCCTGACCCTGCCCATCCCGTACCGGCCGACGATCGACCGACTGATCCTGAAGAAATACCAGGTGGGCGGCACCGATCGCTTCCAGCCGCACTTCGACGCGCTCGACGCGGTCTCGGAGCGCTACCTGGTGTTCCTGTGGTACCTCAACGACGTCGGCGAAGGCGGAAACACGCGCTTCTGCGACCTCGACGTGGAAACCGCGCCCCGCGCGGGCAGGCTGCTGATGTTCCCGCCCTACTGGATGTACCAGCACGTCGGCGAGCCGCCCGTTTCCAACGACAAGTACATCCTCTCGACCTACCTCATGTTCAAGCGCTGAGCTGCGCCGCGGAGCGCACGACGCGCACCGCGGCCGGCGCCGCTCAGACGCCGGCGCGCAGGTTGAACGCGCCGATCGTCTCGACCAGTTGCCGCAGCGCCTGCGTCTCGGCTTCGTCCAGATCCGGGTGCCAGGTGTCCAGGATCGTCACCACCCGTACCCGCTCGCTGCGGTTCCAGGCCTGGTGCAGGCAGGTGTCGTTGAAGGTGACCAGGCGCCCGACCTCCCAGGCATGCGCGATGCCGGCGACCTCGAGCGCGCAGTCCGGCGGCACGATCAAGGGCAGGTGGGTCACCACGCGCGCATTGGTCACGCCGTAATGCGGCTTGATCGTGGTGCCGGGCGCCAGGATCGAGAACAAGACCTCCGGCGCATGCCCGTCGATCCGGGTCAACGGCACCTGTGCCAACGCGGCGGCCGTGCGCGGGCAATGCTGCAGGTTCTGCGGGTAGGCCTGCCCGTGCCGGTAGAAGAAATACGCATCCCAGGCGCCGTCGCCGCGCTGGCCGACGAGATAGTCCTGCGGCGACGCGCCGTTGCTGAAATCCAGGAACGGTTGCACCGACTGCCGCGACGCCAGGACCTGGTGCACCTCCTCGACGATCCCGGCGGCAGCGTCCTGCAGCCGGTCGTACCAGGGGAAGCGCGCAGCCCCCAGATAGGGCGACGGATCCAGATCCGGGACGTACAGGAAGGTCGGATGCTGGCCATCGTCCGCAGGCCGCGCCTGCAGCCCGAGATAGATGCGCAATGCCGCCATCACCCGGCGCAGCGCGGTCTCGCCGAAGCGATCGAGCAACGGCTGGATCGCGGCGACAAACAACGCGTGCCGCCCCTGATCGATCCGCTGCATCGCGGCGACCACGCGCGTCCGTAATTCGGGCGCGGTACTGGCCTGGTCGAGCCAGCGCCCCTTGGCCTGCGCCGTGCGCACCGCCGCGAAGTACATCGGCAGCGCCTCGTCGTGGCGCCCGAGCGCCTCCAGGCTTTCGGCATACCACAGCCGTACCAGGAACGCGTCGGCGGCCAGCTGCAAGGCGCGCTCGAACGCGGGCACGGCCTGCGCATGCTCGCCGAGGCGGGCCAGGCAGATCGCGCTGCGGCTGCATGCCTCCACACTCGGTTCGGCCGCCGCCAGCAGCGCCCAGGCGTGGGCGGCGCGCGCGAACGCGCCGCTGTCCATCAGCAGCAGCGCATGCGCGCGGCGTAGCGCCAGATCGGCGGGCGCAGCGTCCAAGGCGCGCTCGCACAGCGCATCGGCAGCCCGGTAGTCGCCCGCGGCCACATGCCGATGCACGGCCTCCAGGGCGTCGGCAGCGACGGGACCGTGCGCCATCAGCCCGGAATCAAGGTCACGATGACGTGTTCGACGTAGGCCTCGAAGTCCTCGCGCGCCTGCTTGGGCTGGTGCAACTGCAACGACAGCTGCAGGAAGCCGACGTAGGCGGCATAGGCCAGACGCGCGCGGTGCTGCGCGTCGGTGCGGCTGAGTCCGGACTGGCGGAACGAGGCGATCAGATACTCCATGCGCCGCTGCGAGACCCGGTCGATCACCGGCCGCACCGCGGGATGGTCGAGCGCCTTCAGCAACTCGCTGTAGATGACGTGCGGCTTGACCTCGTGCGCGACCAGCTGGAACAGCGCGCGCAGCCGCGTACGCGGATCCGGCACTTCTTCCAGGCTGCCGAACACCTGTTGCTGCTCGACCAGTTCCCAACGCTCCAGCGCGGCCTGCAGCAACGCATCGCGCGACGGGAAGTGCCAGTAGAAGCTGCCCTTGGTGACGCCCAGGCGCCGCGCCAGCGGCTCCACCGCCACCGCGCTGACGCCCTGTTCGGCGATCAGGTCCAGGGCGGCCTGCGCCCAGTCTTCGGCGCTGAGCCGGTTGTTGCGGCCGCCGCCGGAAGCGGCGCCGTCGTCGGAGGAAGGAGCGGGCGCGGTATTCATCCGTGGATTTAACCATACGGGGACGTCGGTTGCAGTATGTGGCCTTCACAAGGCCGGCGCAAATGCCCGGCAGCATTGGCTTTTCGCACCCATACTGCATCGTATTGACATGCCGCGCAGGGCGACCATACTATCTCGTATGGTTTCCGCTGCCGCCACCGTCCCGCATGCCGTCTCGGCCGCCCTGTCCGGCGCCGGCGAGCTGACGCTGGCCGCGACCGTCACCGGTCCCGGCGAGGCCGGATCGGTGCTGTTCGCGCATGGTTTCGGGCAGACCCGGCACGCCTGGACGGCGACCGCCGCGGCGCTGCAGGCGCATGGCTACCGCAGCGTCGCCTACGACGCGCGCGGCCATGGCGATTCGGCCCGCAACCCGGCGGACCTGCCCTATCGTGGCGAGCAGTTCACCGACGACCTGATCGTGGTCGCCGGCGAGATGTCGCCGCCCCCTGTGCTGGTGGCCGCCTCGATGGGCGGGCTGTTCGGGCTGATCGCCGAGTCGCGCTGGCCGGGCCTGTTCCGCGCGATGGTGCTGGTGGACATTACCCCGCGCTGGCAGCCGGCCGGGGTCGAGCGCATCCTCGCGTTCATGACCGCGCATCCGCAGGGCTTCGCCACCCTGGACGCCGCGGCCGACGCCATTGCCGCCTACCTGCCGCAGCGCGCGCGCAAGTCGCCCGAGGCGCTGCGCAGCGTGCTGCGCCAGCACGCCGACGGCCGCTGGTACTGGCACTGGGATCCGCGCCTGGTCGAGGAACTGGCGCGCGACAGCGAACAGCACCAGGGCGCGATCGCGCAGGCCGCCGCGCACGTGCAGTGCCCGCTGCTGCTGATCAGCGGCGGGCGCAGCGACCTGGTCACGCCGCAGACCATCGAAGAATTCCTGTCGCTGGTGCCGCACGCGCAGCATGCGCATCTGCCCGAAGCCACGCATATGCTGGCCGGCGACGACAACGCCGCATTTACCGCCACTGTGTTGCACTACCTGGACGCCCTGCCACCGGCCAGCGCCGGCGCATCGTCCGCCGTCACCGAGTACCTCCCCGGAGCACGCCCATGAGCATCATTGCCCCCTTCCTCGTGTTGTTGCTGGCCGGCGCGTTCGCCGCCTATCACCGCATGCGGCTCGCCGTCTGGGCCGCGTTGAGCGCCACGCTGCTGGTCGCGTGCTGGCTGCTCGGCGCCAGCCACGTCGCCACCATCGTCGCGGCCGTCGTGCTGGCGGTGGTCGCAGTGCCGCTGCTGTTGCCGTTCGTGCGCAAGCCGCTGCTCACCGCACCGATGCTGAAGGTGTTCCGCAAGGTGCTGCCGCCGCTGTCGCAGACCGAGCGCATCGCGCTGGAGACCGGCTCGGTCGGCTTCGAAGGCGAACTGTTCACCGGCGATCCGGACTGGCAGAAGCTGCTGAACTATCCCAAGCCGCAGCTGACCGCCGAAGAGCAGGCCTTCCTCGATGGCCCGGTCGAAGAGCTGTGCCGGATGACCAACGACTGGGAAATCACCCACGTCCACGCCGACCTGCCGCCGGAGCTGTGGAGCTTCATCAAGAAGAACAAGTTCTTCGGCATGATCATTCCGAAGGAATACGGCGGTCTCGGCTTCTCCGCGCTGGCCCACCACAAGGTGATCCAGAAGATCGCCTCGGTCTCGAGCGTGGTCAGCTCCACCGTCGGCGTGCCCAACTCGCTGGGGCCGGGCGAACTGCTGCTGCACTACGGCTCCAAGGAGCAGAAGGACTACTACCTGCCGCGCCTGGCGGTGGGCCAGGAAGTGCCCTGCTTCGGCCTGACCGGTCCGTTCGCCGGCTCCGACGCCACCTCGATCCCCGACTACGGCATCGTCTGCAAGGGCGAGTGGAACGGCGCCAACGTGCTCGGCGTCAAGCTGACCTTCGACAAGCGCTACATCACCCTGGCCCCGGTGGCGACCCTGGTCGGCCTGGCGTTCCGCATGTACGACCCCGACGGCCTGATCGGCGACACCAAGGACATCGGCATCACCCTGGCGTTGCTGCCGCGCGAGACCCCCGGGGTCGAGATCGGCCGCCGCCACTTCCCGCTGAACTCGCCGTTCCAGAACGGGCCGATCCACGGCCGCGAGGTGTTCATCCCGCTGAGCCAGCTGATCGGCGGCGTGGAGATGGTCGGCAAGGGCTGGAACATGCTCAACGAGTGCCTGGCCGTGGGCCGCTCGATCACCCTGCCCTCCACCGCCAGCGGCGGCGCCAAGTTCGGCGCGGTCGTCACCGGTGCGTATGCGCGCATCCGCAAGCAGTTCGGCCTGTCGGTCGGCCGCTTCGAAGGCGTGGAAGAGGCGCTGGCGCGGATCGGCGGCAAGGCCTATGCGATCAGCGCGCTGTCGCAGGCCACCGCCGCGGCGGTGGACCGCGGCGACGTGCCGTCGGTGCCGTCGGCGATCGCCAAGTACCACTGCACCACGATGAGCCGCGAGGTCATCAGCGACGTGATGGACGTGGTCGGCGGCAAGGGCATCATCCTCGGCCCGCGCAACTTCGCCGGCCGCAGCTGGCAGGCCGCGCCGATCGCGATCACCGTGGAAGGCGCCAACATCATGACCCGCAGCCTGCTGATCTTCGGCCAGGGCGCGATCCTGTGCCATCCGTGGGTGATGAAGGAGATGAAGGCCGCCGGCAACCCGGACCACCAGGCCGGCGTCGACGATTTCGACCGCAACCTGTTCGGCCACATCGGCTTCGCCATCTCCAACGCGGTGCGTTCGCTGTGGTTCGGCCTGACCGCCGCGCGCATCGGCGCCGCGCCGGGCGACGCCTACACTCGCCGCTACTTCCGCAAGCTCGACCGCTACTCGGCGAACCTGGCGCTGATGGCCGACGTGTCGATGCTGATGCTCGGCGGCAAGCTGAAGTTCAAGGAGTCGCTGTCCGGGCGCCTGGGCGACGTGCTGAGCCACATCTACATGACCAGCGCGATGCTCAAGCGCTACCACGACGACGGCGCGCCGGCGACCGACCAGCCGCTGCTGGCCTGGGCCTTCCACGACAGCGTGCACAAGATCGAGCTGGCACTGTCGGCGGCGCTGCGCAACTTCCCGATCCGTCCGGTCGGCTGGCTGATGTGGGCACTGATCTTCCCGTGGGGCCGCCGTGCCGAAGCGCCGGGCGACCGCCTGGGCCACCGCGTCGCCGCGCTGCTGATGACCCCCAACGAAGCCCGCGACCGCCTGGGCCAGGGCGTGTTCCTGACCCCGTGCGAGCACAACCCCGGCGGCCGCATCGCCAGCTACCTGACCAAGGCGGTGCTGGCCGAGCCGGTGGAGCGCAAGTTCCTGAAGGCGCTCAAGAGCAAGGGCATCGAGGCGCTGGACTTCGCCTCGCAGTTGGACGAGGCGGTGCGCGAAGGCGTGCTGTCGGCCGACGAGCGCCGTCAGTTGGAGGAGCTGCGCGAGATCACCATGGACACGATCAGCGTCGACGACTTCGACACCGACGAACTGCGCTCGGCGAGCTACTACCAGCGTGCCGCAGCCGCGACCGACGATGGGCATTCGCGCGAAGCAGCCTGATCGTCCTGACCATGCGACACCCACGACGGCGGACTTCGGTCCGCCGTCGTGCGTTTGAGGGTCCGGTGGCGATCCCGGCAGCGGACGCCACCAAGGACGGGGTCTTGCCGCACGTCGGCCGACCGCCCCAGCGCCTCGCGGATCGGCTGGCGGCGACCATGCGCCGACACGGCGCGCGCCGCCGGACATACCGGTGCGGCGCGAGGACACCGACCATCGCACGCACCCAATCAAGTAGATGCAAGGCGCCCGTTCACCGTAGGAGCGACGTCAGCCGCGACGGGCGTTCCCGGTGACGCCCGTCGCGGCTGAAACCGCTCCTACGCGACACTTCTTGGAGCGAATGACGAGGCGCTCGGCGCGGGCCGGCGCACGCAGATCGCACGCGCCGCGTACGCGGCGGCGACTCAGTACGCCAGCAGCACCGCGACGATCGCCAGCGCCGCCGGCAGCGCCTGCACGAACACGATGCGGCGGCTGACGCTCCAGCCGCCGTACAGGCCGGCCACGACCACGCAGCCGAGGAAGAACAGCATCACGTCGACCCGCTGCGCGAGCAGACCCCAGGCCAGGCCGGCGGCGAGGAAGCCGTTGTAGAGCCCCTGGTTGGCCGCCAGCACGCGCGTGGCCTGCGCCTTCTCCGGGCTGTTGCGGAACACCTTCATGCCCAGCGGGCGCGTCCACAGCACCATCTCCAACACCAGGATGTACAGGTGCAGCAGCGCGACCGCGCCCACCAGGATCGAAGCCAACAGGATCATCGTGCTATCCGGCACAGGAGACAGGGCGCCAGCATAGCCACCGTCCCGATGGGCGACCAGCCCCCTGCCACGCTGTGCCGGCTCACGGTGGCGGCGTGCGTTCCGGCGGCAGCTTGGCCGCCTCGCGCAGCAGCCGCCACGCGCCCAGGGTCATGCCGGACGCGGCCAGCACGCCCGCGACGAACACCACCTGCGAGCCGAATCCCGACAGCAGCTTGTACAGCCAGGCGAAGCTGAGGTCGCTGCCGCGGTAGATCACCGTATCGATCGCCGCGCCGGCCTTGTAGCGCCATTCGCGGCCGACCCGGGTGTACAGGGTCTCGCGGGCCGGCTTGGCCAGGGAGAACTCGCCGGCGCGAGTCACCACCTGCACCACCGCCACCAGCATCGGCAGCGGCGACACCGCCAGCACCGAGTAGCCGAGCAGGATCGCGCAGCCGGGGATCAGCAGCGCCGGCCCGATGCCGAAGCGCGACAGCAGCGCGCGGGTGACCAGCAACTGCAGGACCAGGGTCAGCGCGTTCACCGCCAGGTCGATGCTGGCGTAGAAGGCGGTACTGGCTGCCGCATCGGTGTACAGGCGGCGCACGATCGCCGCCTGTTCGTTGTACAGCAAGGTGCCCACGCCCACCCCGAACACCGACATCAGCGCCAGCCAGCGCAGCAGCGGTTCGCGTGCGATCAGCTTCAACCCGGCCAGCACGTCGCCGCCCATCGGCACCTCGCCGCCGGCCACGCCGCGCGCGCGCTCGCGGGCGACCGCCCACAGCCGCAGGCGCAGCAGGCAGATCACGCTGATCACCAGGAAGCCGGCCGACACCAGCATCAGGTTGGCGATGCCGATGCGCTCGACCAGGCTGCTGGCGATCACCGGCCCCAGGAACGCGCCGAGCGTGCCGGCGGCGCCGATGTAGCCGTAGCAGGCGCGCGCTTCGGCATTGCTGAAGACATCGGCCATGAAGCTCCAGAACACCGCCACCGCGAACAGGTTGAATACGGAAATCCACAGGAAGAAGGCCATGCCGCGCCCGGGCACGCCGCTGTCGAACAGCACGTAGAACAGCAGTAGCGTGGCGATGAAGAAGCCGTACACCACCGGCAGGAACACCCGCCGCGGATAGCGGCTGACCAGCGCGCCGTAGACCGGCTGCAGCAACAGCATGATCAGGAAGGTGCAGGTGAACAGCACCTGCAGCGCGAATTCCTTCAGCGGCATGCCGTGCGCCGCGAAGAACGCGATCATCGCCGGCGGGAACACCGCGGCCACGTCGGCGGAGGCGCCCATCGCCTCGCGCACCGGCCGCAGCACGTAGTAGCCGCTGAGCAGCGAGAAGAAGTACAGGAACGCCCACGCCAGCGGCGGCGAATCGCGCAGGGCGCCGCGCAACCGCGCCAGCGCGCCGGGGGCATGCGGGGCGGCGCTCATCGGCGGCGGACCCTGGCGCAGGAACGGGACATCGGCGATTTTCGGGGTCGGAAAACGCGCACGGTAGCTGATGCACCGCAACACCGCCAGCGCGCGCGGCCCTCGCATCCCGTGCCGCACGCGCGCCGCGGCCGGCGGCGGGCCGCGCCGAGCATATGCTCTATCCTCGGCAACTAGCGTCGGCGCCAGGAACTCAAGGGACACCGCGGGTGTACGACTACATCATCATCGGCGCAGGCTCGGCCGGCTGCGTGCTCGCCAACCGCCTGAGCGAGGACCGCCACTGCAAGGTGCTGCTGATCGAGGCCGGCCCGCGCGACCGCAATCCCTTCATCCACATGCCCGCTGGCCTGGCACGCCTGGCCAACAACCGCCGCCTCAACTGGAACTACCTCACCGAGGCCGAGCCGGCCTTGGACGACCGCCGCCTGTGGTGGCCGCGCGGCAAGGTGCTGGGCGGTTCCAGTTCGATCAACGCGATGTGCTACGTGCGCGGCGTGCCCGCCGACTACGACGACTGGGCCAGCGGCGGCGCCGATGGCTGGGATTGGCGCGGCGTGCTGCCCTACTTCCGCCGTAGCGAATGCAACAGCCGCGGCGGCGATGCGCTGCATGGCGGCGACGGCCCGCTGCACGTCTCCGACCTGCGCTACCACAACCCGCTCTCGGACGTGTTCGTGGCCGCTGCGCAGGAGGCGGGCTTTCCGTACAACCCCGATTTCAACGGCCCCCGGCAACAGGGCGTGGGCCTGTACCAGGTCACCCAGAAGGACGGCGCACGCTGCTCGGCCGCGGTCGCCTACCTGGCGCCGGCGCGCGCGCGGGAGAACCTGCAGGTGGTCACCGACGCGCTGGTGCTGCGCCTGCTGATCGAGGGCGGGCGCGTGGTCGGCGTCGCCTATGCCCAGGACGGCCGCGAGGTGCAGGCGCGCGCCGCGCGCGAGGTGCTGCTCAGCGCCGGCGCGGTGAACTCGCCGCAGCTGCTGATGCTCTCGGGCATCGGCCCGGCCGCCGCGCTGCGCCGCCACGGCATCGCGGTGCAGCTGGACCAGCCGCAGGTCGGCGCCAACCTGCAGGACCACCTGGACGTCTGCACGCTGTACCGGACCCGCCCGGGCATCAGCTACGACCGCCGCAACCAGGCCAAGATCGCCTTCGACTATTTCCTGCGCGGGCACCGCGGCGCCGGCAGCAGCAACATCGCCGAGGCCGGCGGCTTCATCCGCTCGCCGCTGGCCCCGGACGCGCGCGCCGACATCCAGTTGCACTTCGTGCCGGCCATGCTCGACGACCACGGCCGCAACCGCCTGCCCGGCGACGGCTTCACCCTGCACGCCTGCCACCTGCAGCCGCGCAGCCGCGGCCGCATCGCGCTCAACGACGCCGACCCGCGCACGCCCGCCCGGATCCAGGCCAACTACCTGAGCGACCCCGACGGCTTCGACCTGCGCATGCTGGTGGAATGCGCGCGCCTGGCGCGGCACATCCTGCGGCAGCCGGCGTTCGATGCGTGGCGCGGCGCACCGCTGCTGCCGGCGCGCGAGGATCTGGACGACGCCGGGCTGATCGCCTTCATCCGCGCCAAGGCCGAAACCATCTATCACCCGATCGGCACCTGCCGGATGGGCTGCGACGCGCAGGCGGTGGTCGACCCGCAGTTGCGCCTGCGCGGTCTCGACGGCCTGCGCGTGGTCGATGCCTCGGTGATGCCGCGCCTGGTCAGCGGCAACACCAATGGCCCGACGATGATGATCGCCGAACGCGCCGCCGATCTGATCCGTGGGCGTACCGTCCTGCGGGAGGGGTGAAGCGGGCGCTGCGCGGCGCGTCGTGGCGCGGCGGCGATTTGCCGACCATCGCTAGCAGGTCTCGGTGTTGCTGGACGGCACACCCTCACCCCACCCCCTCTCCCGGTGGGCGAGGGGCTAAGTACGCCTGGCGCGGCACGCCGGTTGCATGTCCATCGGCGTCCGCCGCAGTCCCGCCATCGCCCCGCCGGCAGGTCCGCGCAATCCCCGTCCGACACGGGAAATCCCCAGCAGGATCAAGGCGATGCCTATTCATCTTCTCCCAGTTTGTGCATTCGAGAAATCCGGCGCTAGAATCGTTGCCGGCAGCACCTCACAGGCCTCAGGCGCAATGACACAGAACAGCAGGCACCGGCTCCTTCGACCGGTGGCAACCGGGTTGCTCGGGGCATTGCTGCCCTTTGCGATGTCCTCCACCGCACAGACGCCGGCGCCCGCACAACCGCTGCCGCCGCCGTTGCATACCGAAGCCACGCGCTACACCTCGCCGACCCAGCCGCTGCCCTACCGCGCGTCGCTGACCCAGAGCCAGGTGCTGCCGCTGGCCAGGGGCTTCGACGTGGCCGCACTGGAGTCGGCCGCCGAACAACTGACCTACGGCGAGCGCGTGCCCGGGCTGGCGATGGCCATCGTGCACAACGGCCAGGTGCTCAGCGCGCGCGGCTACGGCGTCACCGACGTCAACCGCCCCGAGCCGGTCGATGCGCACACCGTGTTCCGCCTGGCCTCGCTGTCCAAGGCGTTCGCCGGCACCATGGCCGGCCTGCTGGTCAACGACGGCACCCTGCGCTGGGACAGCAAGGTGGTCGACTATGTCCCGGGCTTCCAGCTCAGCGACCCGGTGGCCACGCGCCAGTTGAACGTCGCCGACCTGCTCAGCCACCGCGTCGGCCTCACCTTCAACGCCTACGACCGCGACGTCGAATCCAACCTCGACTACTACACCCTCAGCCACAAGCTGGCCTATGCGCCGCTGAAGTGCGCGCCGGGCGAGTGCTACGCCTACCAGAACGTCGCCTTCAGCCTGATCGGCGACGTGGTGTTCGCCGCGTCCGGCAGCTTCTACGAGCAGTCGGTGGAACGCCGCATCTTCAAGCCGCTGGGCATGAACGACGCCAGCATGGGCCTGGCCGGCATCCAGGCCAGCCCGCGCTGGGCGCGCCCACACGTGCGCAGCCGCAACGGCTGGGTCTCGCTGACGCCCAAGCCGACCTACTACCGTCTGGCGCCCGCTGCCGGCGTCAACGCCAGCATCAGCGACATGGCGCAGTGGCTGATCGCGCAGACCGGGCATCGCCCGGACGTGCTGCCGGAGCCGCTGCTGGCGACGCTGCACGCGCCGCTGATCCTCACCCCGGGCGAGATGCGCTCGGGCTGGCGCCGCGCCCGGGTCAACTCGGCGAGCTACGCACTGGGCTGGCGCGTGTTCGACTACTCCGGCCACCAGGTGATCTTCCATGCCGGCGCGGTACAGGGCTACCGCGGCCTGATCGCGCTGGTGCCGGAACGCGACTTTGCCGTGGCGATTCTGTGGAACGGCGAAAGCGGCCTGCCCTCGGGCCTGCTGCCGACCGTGCTCGACCGCGCGATCGGCCTGCCGGCGCAGCGCTGGCTGGACGTGGACACCGACTTCGGCAGCGACAACCTGATGGCCGAGCGCCCGGACCCGAAGGACAAGAAGGGCGCGTCCTCGTCCAAGTCGGTGGCCTCGCCGCACTGAGCGCGCGCGCCGGCGGCATCCTCGCAGAAGGCGGCGCAAGCCGCCTTTCTGCTGTCTGCGACGCTGCGCTGTACAGCCCCACCCTGCTCCGACGCTGGGATGCCGCCCTGTCGCAGTTGCGACGACGCAGCGATACGGCGCGCGATCGCGTCACCCGATGCTGCTGCAACGGCCGACGTC
Organism: Xanthomonas sacchari; assembly: GCF_024266585.1. Taxonomy (NCBI): domain Bacteria; kingdom Pseudomonadati; phylum Pseudomonadota; class Gammaproteobacteria; order Lysobacterales; family Lysobacteraceae; genus Xanthomonas; species Xanthomonas sacchari. Next base: position 1,826,112 of record NZ_CP100647.1, on the reverse strand, counting down.
ATGCCACGCCGCGCGATCAGTGACTGCGTCGCCCCGACGACAGCGGCTGTCCGAGCGCCCGCGTGAAGCACGGCGCTGGCGCGCCGTCGCCTCCACGATCGCGTGCAGGGCGCCCACCGCGTCCTCTCGGCGGCGTCCACGATCCCGCGACGCTGGGCACGGCACCCCGCGTCGCCGCAGGCGGCCGCCAGCGTGCCGGCAGCCCGGTGCACTGTCGCACGCGTGCGCTGGGCAGCGCGCATGCGCAGATCGCGCCTGCAGGGCACCGCCAATGACGACGAGACGTGTCCCGTACGAGGGGCTTCAGCCGCCACGGACGTTACCGGGAATGTCCGTCGCGGCTGCAGCCGCTCCTACGGAAAAGCTGCATCCGGCTCGAGTGTCGCGAAAACAGGTGGTTGGAGCATCCCCGTGGTCCACGCAATGCGCGGAAAGAGCGATGAGGTGTCGACTGTCACGGCACGACGCGCTGGCGCGTTGCGCACGCCCCCCCCTTGGCCGGGTCAACGGATGCCAGGCGCGTCGCGGTTGCCGCAGCGGCCCCGATCCCGGCGATCGGTCGATCCACGTCCGGGTCGGTTCATTGAACGCGATGCGCCGCCCTTGGCTGCCGCCTACCGTCGTGTCGTGACCCAAGTATCGCTGTCGCGTAAGTCATTCGCCGAAGCCGACTGTCGGCTCCTCCCGGTACTCACGTGGCTGCCGAGGCAGCACCTGCATGCCAGGGAAATCCGGTGGATGCGTGGCCATCCCCGCAGGCGCCGGCCGCGGCACGGAGCTGACGCGGCGTGCCGCGCCCGTTGCCGATGCGATAAGCACAGGCGCGATGTCCACCTCGCGACCTGGCAAGCAGGGCACGGAGGACCATCTGCGTGGATCGAGAAGACGGACGCCGAGGGATCGTCGGGCGGAGGCACTCTCGCGTCGGGACTGAAGTCCCTCCCACAACGCAGGCTGCGAGCGCGCACGGCAGGACGCCGCCAATAAAAAACTCCCTCCCCGCTGGGCACCGGGGAGAGAGTCTAGGAACAGCGATCGGGATGGATCAGATCAGCGGCGCGGGCGTGGCCGGCAGCGCGACCGGAGCGGCCTTCTTCTTGCGAGCGGCCGGCTTCTTCTTCGCCACGGTCTTCTTGGCGGTGGCCTTCTTCGCGGCCGGCTTCTTCGCAGCCGCCTTCTTCACCGTCTTCTTCGCCGCGGTCTTCTTGGTCGCAGCCTTCTTCGCGGTCTTCTTCACCGCCTTCTTGGCGACGGCCTTCTTCGCGGTCTTCTTGGTGGCGGCCTTCTTCGCGGTCTTCTTCACCGCCTTCTTGGCAACGGCCTTCTTGACCGCCTTCTTCACCTTGGCGACCTTCTTGGCCACCTTCTTGGCGACCTTCTTGACCGCCTTCTTTACCGAAACCTTCTTCGCTGCCGGCTTCTTGGCGGCAGTCTTCTTGACCGCCTTCTTAGCGGCCGGCTTTTTCGCAGCTTTTTTCGTGGCCATGGGATGGCTCCTCGTCAGTGAACTATGGATTGAAAATGCCCAGTTAAAGCAACCTCGCGGCGATGCTCCGCCTGCGGGAACCGCCGGCGCGCGCTGCGGGCCGGATCGGATACAGAAACACCCGTACCGGATGTCGATACGGGTGCGATGCCAGGGGAGACGTTGCGTTTCTCGGAGGGAAGCGACTCCAACTCCACCATCTTCGGGTTCCTGGCGGATGTCCAAGTTGTGCTTCGCGTTTTGATGTCGATCCGATTCACTCGCTTGCGCAGCAACGTCTGCTGGGCGAAACCTAATCACGGTTTTTTTTACTGTCAACACTTCCGCGCAATTTTTTTTCGACTGGTGCGCGCCGCGCGACCGCGGCATGCCGCGCCGACCGCCGTGCCGGCAGCGCCGATCGCCGCTGCCGGCGTCGCGGGGAAAACGACGCATGCAAAAAAAGCAGGGAAATTTCCGCGTTTTCTGCAACGACGCGGTACCGCCCTCGCGCTGCGGACAGGCATCGGCGACGCGTCGACGGGAACGTCAGGCGTGCGCGCCAGCCTGTCCGCTAGCTGAAAAAAAATTTCGCGACCGCGTGCGGTTCCGGCATCGCGCAAGTGCAAATGCGCAAAAGTGCGCAAACTTTTTCGCGTCGTGCGGCGGCCACTAGGCGTGCGATGCATCGCGTAGCGCGTCGCCGAGACGCGGCGCATCGCGCCATCGCGACACCACCTGCACACGTGCCGCCGACACAGCGCAACGCGGACGACACCCCTCGCCCACCTCCACGTCATGCCTTCCTCGACGTCGTCGCGTGGCGCGTCGACCGGCGCAGGTCGCACCGATCGTCGACTGGCGCCGGCACGCACCTTTCCGTCGCGCATCTGCGACGTGCGCGGTGCGCGCCACATCGCCGCTGCCCGCTCCTCGCCGACCCGCACCGTGCGTGCATCCCGACCCGCTCCTGCGCCGCGCCGGGAGACCGGTACCGCGCGCTGCGCAGCTCGCGCGCAGCGGCTGCCGCAGCGCGTGGCGAACACGTTGCCCCCGCGCTGCTGGACGGCACCGACCTCACGCGGTCTTCGCATTGGCGTGCGCCGCGACGTCGGCGACGGGTTGCCGGGATGGCGATGCGGAGAATGGCGAGCCGACCCGCCGACGACGCGGCGACCGCGGCGCGCGACGCCCAAAAAGAAACCGGCCGCACTGGGCGGCCGGTTCGGGTGTCGCGACGGGCGGTCGGCTCAGTGGCCGTCCTCCTCGAGCAGTTCGGCGTACTCGTCCGGCGACAGCAGTTCGTTCAACTGCTCGGCGTCGTCCGCTTCCAGCACCAGGATCCAGCCTTCGCCGTAGGCGTCCTCGTTGATCGTCTCCGGCTTGTCGCTCAGCGCGGTGTTGACCTCGACCACCTTGCCGCTCAGCGGGCTGTACACGTCCGAGGCGGCCTTGACCGACTCCACCACCGCCACGCCGTTGCCGGCTTCGACGTGATCGCCGACATTCGGCAGCTCGACGTAGACCAGGTCGCCGAGCAGGCCCTGGGCATGGTCGGAGATGCCGATGGTCACGCGACCGTTGCCCTCGACGCGGGCCCACTCGTGGGACTTGAGGAATTTGAGGTCGCCAGGGATCTCGCTCATGGGGCTGCTCCGGAAGAAGACGGTATCGAGGATGGGGGTCTAGTGTAGCGAACCGCGAGCTTAGGGAAGAAGTCGCGCGCGGCGGACGGAACTCAGCCGAGCACGCCGGGCTGGACCTGGCCTTCGCGCACGAACGGGAACTTGACCACCCGCACCGGCACTTCCTTGCCGCGGATGTCCACGCGCACCGCGCCCGGCTCGCCGGCCGGCACCCGCGCGAAGGCGATCGCCTTGCCCAGCGTCGGCGAGAAGGTGCCGGACAGGATCTCGCCGTCGCCGTTCGCGGTCAGCACCTTCTGCCCGTGGCGCAGCACGCCCTTCTCGTCCATCACCAGGCCGATCATCTGCCGCGGCGCGCCGCCGGCCTTCTGCGCCTCGAGCACGGCGCGGCCGATGAAGTCGCGGTCCTCGTCGAGGGTCACGGTCCAGGCCAGCGCGGCTTCGTAGGGCGACACGGTGTCGTCCATGTCCTGGCCGTACAGATTCATGCCCGCCTCCAGGCGCAGCGTGTCGCGCGCGCCCAGGCCGGCCGGCTTGACCCCGGCGCCGCTCAACGCCTCCCAGAACGCCGGTGCCTGCTGCTGCGGCAGCACGATCTCGAAGCCGTCCTCGCCGGTGTAGCCGGTGCGCGCGACGAACAGCGGCACGCCGTCGACCGAGGTCGCCTCGAGCGCGGCGAAACGGCCGAGCTTCTGCGCCGCGGCACGGTCCTGCTCGCGCAGCAGGCCGATCGCCTTGGCGCGCGCGTTCGGTCCCTGCACCGCGATCATCGCGTAGTCGTCGCGCTCGCGCACCTGCACCCCGAACGCCTGCGCCTGCTCGCCGATCCAGGCCAGGTCCTTGGCGCGGGTGGCGGCGTTGACCACCAGGCGGAAGAACGCATCGGACATGTAATAGACGATCAGATCGTCGATCACCCCGCCCTGCGGGTTGAGCATGCAGGTGTACAGCGCTTTGCCCGGCACCTTCAGCTTGTCCACCGAATTGGCCAGCAGGTGGCGCAGGAACGCGCGGACCTGCTCGCCATGCAGGTCGACCACGGTCATGTGGCTGACGTCGAACATGCCGGCGTCGCGGCGCACCTGGTGGTGCTCGTCGATCTGCGAGCCGTAGTGGATCGGCATGTCCCAGCCGCCGAAGTCGACCATCTTGGCGCCGAGGGCGCGGTGGCTGTCGTTGAGGATGGTCTTCTGGGTCATGGCGCGGGTCCGTGAGAAAAGTCCCCCATTATCGCTGGCAGGGAGCCGGGATTGGGGAATCGGGAATCGGGAATGGGGAATCGGGAATCGGGAATCGGGAATGGGGAATCGTAAGAGCGGCTGTCCTGGATCCGAAGGACTGGCGCTCGATCGCCGCTACCGTAGCAGCGGCTTCAGCCGCGACCCGCAGAAGGGCCGGGGATTGGGGAATCGGGATTTGGGATTCGCAAGAGCGGCCGTCCTGAGCCGAAGGACTCGCGCTTGATCGCCGCTCCTACGCGCAGGAAGATTGGGAAGGCAGAGGTGCCGCGCACTCGCGGCACCAATCTCCAATCCCGAATCCCCAATCGCCGCTTTCAAGCCGCCTGGACCAGCAGCGTCATGCCGTCCACGCCGACGATGCGCACGGTGCTGCCGGCCGGCAGGTCGGGGCCGCCGACGACCCAGAAGGCGTCGTCGACCTTGGCGCGGCCGCGGCCGCCCTGGATCGGCTGGTCCAGGGTCACCACGCGGCCGATCAGTTGCTCGGCACGGCGGTTGAGCAGCGGTTGGTCGCTGGTCCGGCCGCGGTTGCGGAACCAGGTGCGGTACACCTGGATCGAGACGAAGCTCAGTAGCACGAACGCGCCGACCTGCAGCAGCAGGGAGATGTCCGGCAGCACCAGCACGGCGAGGAACACCGCCGCGGCGGCGAAGCCCATCCACAGCATGAAGGCGCCCGGCGCCAGCGATTCGGCCGCGAACAGCAACAAGGTCAGGGCGCCCCAGGCCACCACCTCAATGCGCATGACTCAGACTCCGGTGCGCGGCGGCACGCGCGGCACTGCCGGCGGGGTGGCCTGCTTGTTCAACGCCTCGCGCGCCAGCTCGGCGATGCCGGCGATCGAGCCGATGATGCCGCTGGACTCCATCGGCATCAGCACGAACTTCTGGTTCGGCGCGGTGGCCAGTTCCTTGAACGCCTCCACGTACTTCTGCGCGATGAAGTAGTTGATGGCCTGCACGTCGCCTTCGGCGATCGCCTTGGACACCATCGCCGTCGCCCGCGCTTCGGCCTCGGCCAGGCGCTCGCGCGCCTCGGCGTCGCGGAACGCCGCCTCCTTGCGGCCTTCGGCCTCCAGCACCGCCGCCTGCTTCTCGCCGTCGGCGCGCAGGATCTCCGACTGCCGCGAGCCCTCCGCCTCGAGGATCTGCGCGCGCTTCTCGCGCTCGGCCTTCATCTGCCGGGCCATCGCATCGACCAGGTCGCGCGGCGGCTGGATGTCGCGGATCTCGATGCGGGTGACCTTGATGCCCCACGGATTGGTGGCATGGTCGACCACGTTCAACAGTTGCGCATTGATGGTCTCGCGCTGGCTCAGCGACTCGTCCAGGTCCATCGAGCCGATCACGGTGCGGATGTTGGTCTGCACCAGGGCGATGGTGGCGATCTCCAGATTCGACACTTCATACGCGGCCTTGGCGGCATCCAGCACCTGAAAGAACACCACCCCGTCCACGCGCACCACCGCGTTGTCCTTGGTGATGACGTCCTGGCTGGGCACGTCCAGCACCTGCTCCATCATGTTGACCTTGCGGCCCACGCCATAGACCCACGGAATCAAAAAGTGCAGGCCAGGCGACAGGGTGTGGGTGTAGCGACCGAAGCGCTCCACCGTCCACTGGAATCCCTGCGGCACCATGCGCACGGTCTTGAACAGCACCACCACGCCGAAGAACAGGATCACCAGCGTGAGAAAGAAGGTGGACGGCATCAGGTTGCTCCATTAACCAGAAAAGGAATCGAATCCGCAGTATAGCGAGCGTTCGCGCAGGCGCCGGTCACCAGCGGATGCGGCCGAGCAGCATGTCCTTGAACATCATCCAGTCGCCGGCGAACGAGTACAGCGGGTGCCTGAAGGTGGCGGGGCGGTTCTTCTCGAACACGAAATGGCCGATCCAGGCGCAGCCGTAGCCGCAGACCGGCGCCGCCCACAGCCAGCGCGGCTGGCCGGTGCACAGCGCCAACAGCAGACTCGCCAGCACGCCGAGACTGCCGACGAAATGCAGCCGCCGCGACAGCGGATGGCGGTGCTCGCTCAGATAGAACGGGTAGAACTCGCGAAAGCTGGCGAAACGGCGCATGCGATGGCCCTCCCGAGGCGACGCAGGCGTCCAGCATACGCCGGGAACGTGGGCGTCCGCTCGCAGCCCGCAGCCATGGCACGCGGGTGCAGACGTTGGGGGTACTCATGCAGGAGAGGGCAGCGCCGCACCAGGCATGTCCGCGATGCGGCAAGCGCCTGCGGGAGCGGCCTCAGCCCTGCCGCGGCGCAACGATGACGCGTCTCGCGGCTGCGGGGCACCGCCCATCACGCTGGGACGTGCCCTGCGGGAATCGACCGCCATGCGGCCACGACGCGCGACGTGGCGTGCGTTCCGATGACACAATGCGTCGGGACTGAAGTCCCTCCCACAGGGCACCCGCCGCGTTCGCCGCAAGCGCGTGTGGGAACGGCCTCAGGACTGCCGCGGCGCAACGATGACGCGTCTCGCGGCTGCAGGGCACCGCCCATCACGCTGGGACGTGCCCTGCGGGAATCGACCGCCATGCGGCCACGACGCGCGACGTGGCGTGCGTTCCGATGACGCAATGCGTCGGGACTGAAGTCCCTCCCACAGGGCACAGGCCGAGTTCGCCGCAAGTCCCTATGGGAGCTGCCTCAGCCCTGCCGCGGTGCGAAGAAGACATGTCTCGCGGCCGCAAGGCACCGCCCATCACGCCGGGACGAGTCCTGCGGGGGCTCAACTGTCATGCGGCCACGACGCGCAATGTGGCGCGCGTTCCGATGACGCAATGCGTCGGGACTGAAGTCCCTCCCACAGGGCACCCGCCGCGTTCGCCGCGAGCGCCTGTGGGAGCGGCCTCAGGCCTGCCGCGGCGCGAACATGATCACGGCCATGCCGGCCAGGCACAGGCCGGCGCCGAGCAGGTCCCAGCGCGTGGGGCGCATGCCCTGCACGGTCCACAGCCACAGCAGCGCAACAGCGACATAGACGCCGCCGTAGGCCGCATAGACGCGGCCGCTGGCGGCCGGGTGCAGGGTCAGCAGCCAGACGAAGGCCGCCAGGCTACCTGCGGCCGGCAACAGCAGCCAGGCGCTGCGCTGTTCGCGCAACCAGAGATAAGGAAGGTAGCAACCGACGATTTCCGCGACCGCGGTCAGCGCGAACAGCAGCAGGGTCTTCATCCGGCCGCGGCGCGTTCTTCGTCCTTGGCGCGCTGCCAGTACGCCTCCTGCTGCGCCAGGCCCAGGCCATCCAGCGCGCCACCGTCCTGCTGCGCCAACCGCTCCATCGCGCGGAAGCGGCGCTCGAACTTGTGGTTGGCGTGGCGCAGCGCGGCGCCGACGTCGACCTTGGCGTGCCGCGCCAGGTTGGCGCAGACGAACAGCAGGTCGCCGATCTCGTCCTGCAACCGCGCCGGATCCGCCGCGGCGCCATGCGCCAGTTCCGCGCGCACTTCCTCCAGCTCTTCCTGCACCTTGTCCAGCACCGGCGCCGGGCCGGGCCAGTCGAAGCCGACCCGCGCCGCGCGCGACTGCAGCTTCAGTGCGCGCTGCCATTCCGGCAGGCCGCGCGCGATGCCGGCCAGTGCCGAGCCGTCGCGCTCGCCGGCGGCAGCGCGCTCGGCGCGCTTGATCTCTTCCCACTTCAGCGTCTGCTGCTGGGCATCGGCCACCTGGCTGTCGCCGAACACGTGCGGGTGGCGCCGCACCATCTTGTCGCAGATCGCCGCGACCACGTCGTCGAAGCCGAATGCGCCCTGCTCGCGCGCCATCTGCGCATGGAACACCACCTGCAGCAGCAGATCGCCGAGTTCGTCCTTCAGCCCGGCCAGGTCCTGGCGATCGATCGCATCGGCCACTTCGTAGGCTTCTTCGATCGTGTAGGCGGCGATGCTGGCGAAGTCCTGCTCCAGGTCCCACGGGCAGCCCTGCGCGGGATCGCGCAGGCGCGCCATGATGTCGAGCAGGGCGGGAAGGTCGTAGCGGGCTGGAGTCACGGGCAGGGTCCGATGCGACGGCACCGTCGCCGCCTGCCGCCTAGTGTGGCAGAGCGCACGCCGTGCAGCGCGCGCTCGCGACGCGGCTCAGCCCAGCCAGTCGCGCCAGGGCAGCGCCGCATCGCCCAGCGCCACGAAATCGCCGTTGAGCAGCGATTCGCGGCGGTTGTAGCGGAACGGCTTGCCGGTGGCGGCGGCCAGCAGCGCGCCGCCGGCGGCCTGCAGCACGCACTGCCCGGCGGCGGTGTCCCACTCGGAGGTCGGGCCGAAGCGCGGGTACACGTCCAGGTCGCCGTCGGCGATCCGGCAGAACTTCAGCGAGGAGCCCTGTGCGACCAGTTCGATCTCGCCCATGCGCTGCAGCAGCGCATCGGTGCGCGCATCGCGGTGCGAGCGGCTCGCCGCCACCCGCAGCGGCGCGGTGGCCGGCCGCCGCGTGTTCAATGCGGTATCGCGGAAGCCTTCGCGGCGGTACGCCTGCTCGCCGCGCACCGCGTGCCAGACGCGGCCGTCCACCGGCGCCTGGACCACGCCGAACACCGGCGCGCCCTGGTGGATCAGGGCGATGTTCACGCTGAACTCGCCGTTGCGCTTGACGAATTCGCGGGTGCCGTCGAGCGGGTCCACCAGCCAGTAGGTGGTCCAGTGCTCGCGCACCTCCCACGGGATCTGCGCCGATTCCTCGGACAGCACCGGCAGGTCCGGGGTCAGCCGTTCCAGGCCCTCGACGATGATCTGGTGCGCGGCCAGATCGGCCTGGGTCAACGGGCTGGTGTCGGCCTTGTGCTCCACCTCGAAGCCGGTGGCGTAGACCGACATGATCGCCGCGGCGGCATCGATGGCGATGGCGATCACGGTTTCGCGCAAATCACTGGTCAGACGGATCATTCGGCGCGACCCAGCCACTCGCGGGCAATGAACAGCGCCGCCAGCGAACGCCCCTCGGAGAAATCCTCACGCAACATCAGTTGATCCAATTCAGCCAGTTTCCAGGGCACCACTTCCAATTCCTCCGGCTCGTCGCCGGCTAGTCGTTCGGGATAAAGATCTTGCGCCAGCACCAGCCACGACTGGTGGCTCATGTAGGTCGGCGCCAGGGTCATCGCGCGCAGCACGCGCAACTGCCGCGCGCCGTAGCCGGCCTCTTCCTTGAGTTCGCGGTCGGCCGCCTGCAGCGGGGTCTCGCCGGCATCGATGCGGCCCTTGACCAGGCCCAACTCGTAGCGGTGCACGCCGGCGGCGTATTCGCGCACCAGCAGCACGGTCTGCGCATCCAGCATCGGCACCACTACCACCGCGCCATGGCCCGGCGCCTTGAGCCGGTGGAACACGCGGCGTTCGCCGTTACTGAACTCCAGGTCCAGCTCCTCGACCCGGCGCTCGGTGGCCGATTCGCTGCGCTCGCGCACCGCATGGATGATCGGTAACGGACGGGTCACGCCGGCACCCTGCGGCGCCGGGCGGCGTCGGTCGATAGAATGCGCGGAGCGAAGAACCTGTTCATGAGCGCGAAATGCTATCAGACCTGACCGCAGCACAGATGGCCGACGCGTGGCGCCAGCGCGACCTGGCCGTGCTTTGGCACCCGTGCACGCAGATGCGCGAGCACCCCGACACCCTGCCCCTGCTGCCGATCGCCCGCGGCGAAGGCGCCTGGCTGATCGACCACGGCGGCCGCCGCTACCTGGATGCGGTCAGCAGTTGGTGGACCAACCTGTTCGGCCACGGCGAGCCGCGCATCGCCGCGGCCATCGCCGCCCAGGCCACCCAGCTGGAACAAGTGATGCTGGCCGGTTTCAGCCACGAACCGGCGGTGCTGCTGGCCGAACAGCTGCTGGCGCTGGCGCCGCGCCAGGAGGGCCGCGCGCCGCTGGCCAAGGTGTTCTATGCCGACAACGGCTCGGCCGGCGTGGAAGTGGCGCTGAAGATGGCCTTCCACTATTTCCAGAACCGCGGCGAGCCGGGGCGCACCCGCTTCGTCGCGCTGGAGAACGGCTACCACGGCGAGACCATCGGGGCGCTGGCGGTCGGCGACATCCCGCTGTACCGGCGGGTGTACGCGCCGCTGCTGGCCGAGGCGCTGTTCGCGCCCTCGCCCGATGCCTACCAGGCCGCACCCGGGCAGAGCGCGCGCGAACGCGCCGATGCCGCCGCCGATGCGCTGGCCGACCTGTTCGACCGCCATCCCGGCGAGATCTGCGCGGTGATCCTGGAACCACGCCTGCAGTGCGCCGGCGGCATGCGCATGCACGACCCGGCCTATCTGCGCCGGGCGCGCGAACTGTGCGACGCCAACGGCGCGTTCCTGATCGCCGACGAGATCGCCACCGGCTTCGGCCGCACCGGCACCCTGTTCGCCTGCGAGCAGGCCGGGGTGATGCCGGACCTGCTGTGCCTGTCCAAGGGCCTGACCGGCGGCTTCCTGCCGCTGTCGGCGGTGCTGGCCACCCAGCACCTGTACGACGCCTTCCTCGACGACAGCCGCGAGCGCGCGTTCCTGCATTCGCACAGCTACACCGGCAACCCGCTGGCCTGCGCGGCGGCGCTGGCATCGCTGCGGATCCTGCAGGAGGACGACGTGATCGCGCGCAACCGCAGCACCGCCGAGACCATGCGCGCGCTGTCGGCGCCGTTCGCCGAGCATCCGCACGTCGCCGACGTGCGCCAGGCCGGCATGGTGGTGGCCTTCGAACTCACCCACGACGGCGACAAACGCACGCCCTTCCCCGCCTCCGCGCGGGTCGGCCTGCACGCCTATCGCGCCGCGCTGCAACGCGGGGTGGTGCTGCGCCCGCTCGGCGACGTGCTGTACTGGATGCCGCCGTACTGCGTGGACGCCGCGCAGCTGGCGCTGCTGGCCGAGACCACGCTGGCGGCGATCGACGAGGCGGTGGCATGCGCCTGACCCGCTGCCATGTGGACCTGCCGCTGCACGCCGGCGCCGAGGTGACGCTGCCGGAGGACGTCGCCAACCACCTGCTGCGCGTGCTGCGGCTGCGCGAAGGCGATCCGTGCGTGCTGTTCAACGGCGACGGCTGCGATTACGACGCCGAACTGCTGCAGACCGGCAAGCGCAACGCCAGCGTACGCATCGCCGCGGCGCGACCGGCGGACAACGAGTCGCCGCTGGCGATCACCCTGCTGCAGGGCGTGGCGCGCGGGGAGAAGATGGACCTGATCCTGCAGAAGGCCACCGAGCTCGGCGTCGCCGCGATCGTGCCGGTGTGGGCCGAACGCACCGAAGTGAAGCTGGATGCGGCGCGGGTGGACAAGCGCGTGGCGCACTGGCGCAGCGTGGTGATCTCGGCCTGCGAACAGTCCGGCCGCGCGCGCGTGCCGCAACTGAGCGCGCCGCTGGCGCTGGCCGAGGCCGCGGCGGCGGTGGCCGCCACGACGCTGAAACTCACCCTCGATCCGCAGGGCGAACAGCGGCTGCGCACGCTGCAGCTCGACGGCGGCGCAGCGGCCATCGCGATCGGCCCGGAAGGCGGCTGGTCGCCGCGCGACCGCGCCACGCTGCAGGCGGCCGGCTTCGTCGGCCTGCGCCTGGGCCCGCGCATCCTGCGCACCGAAACCGCCGGCCTGGCCGCGATCGCGGCACTGCAGGCGCATCACGGCGACCTGTAGGTCAGCGCACGCGATCAGGGAAACGGCGACGCGATGCCCGAAGCGCCGCGGGCGTTGGCGCGCCACGGGAGGCGACGCGACGCCCCCTGGACATCGGTCGGCGTGCTTCCTACTTATATGTATGTATCGGAACGGATGCAGCTACCCGCTGCGACTGCGCCCCAGCCTGTAGGGCACCTCTAATAACCTGCTTCTGCCACGCATGACGTAGTCGCGTAGGAGCGGCTTCAGCCGCGACAGGCTTACCGGGAACGCCCGTCGCGGCTGAAGCCGCTCCTACAGGGCGCGTCACGGAGTGTTTGGAGGTGCGGTTAAGCCGCGACCCAGGGGCGCGCCTGAAGCCGTCCCCACAAGACACGTCCCGTCGTATCAGCAGTGCCCTGTAGACGCGCTGGCGGTGGCACAGGCGCCGTTGGCATGCCCTAGACAAGCCTGCGCGATGCGCTCGGCGCGCACGCCAGCCGCCGGACACGACCGGTGTCGGCGAAGCCGCGCCCGGCGCCTCAGTGGCGCTGCTGCAGGAACCAGTTCGCCGCGCCGATCACCCCGAGCTGGCCATGCTCGACCAGCTTCACCGGAATCTGTTCCAGCGCCGGACGCATCGCGCCCTTGTTCAAGTAGCGCTCGACGAACGGACTGGCGGACAGGAAGGCACCGATCTGCGGCAGGAAGCCGCCGGCCAGATAGATGCCGCCCTGCACGCCGTACAGCAGGGCCATGTCGCCGACCACGCTGCCGAGCAGGCCGCAGAACGCGGACAGCGCCTCGTGCGCCAGCGGATCGTTGCCGGCCAGCGCGGCCGCGGTAATGTCGCTCGGTACGGCAAGCGCGGGCGTGGCGCCACGCAGTTCGCACAACACGCGATAGAGATTGAGCAGGCCCGGGCCGGACAGGAAATGCTCCATCGGCACATAGGAACGGTCGCGCAGCAGCCGCTGCGCCAAGGCCATTTCCAGGTCGTTGCCGATCGGCAGCGCGGCGTGGCCGGCCTCGGTGGCCAGCACCACGGCGCCGCCGTGGGTCGGGATCCATACCGCAGCGCCGAGGCCGGTGCCCGGGCCGATCACCAGCGCCGGCCCGCGCTGCGCCGTGCGCGGCCCGGTCAGATGCAGCACTTCGCTGGCGTCCATCGACGCCGCGGCATACGCCACCGCCTCGAAATCGTTGACCAGATGCAGCGCCTTCAGGCCCAGCCTTTCGCGGATCTCCGGCGGCGACAGCGTCCACGGCAGATTGGTGGTGATGACGCGTCCATCCTCGAGCGCATAACCGGCGCTGGCGATCACGCCGCGGGTCGGCTTCGGCCCCTGCACCTGAGCGAGGAACTCGCCGATGATTTCGGCCAGGCCGGGATAATCGGCGCAGCGATACTTGCGATAGTCCAGCACGTCGACCGACGGCGCCGGGCCAGCGCCTGCAGCGCGCGCGACCAGGCCGATCCGGACATGGGTTCCGCCGACATCGGCAGCAATGAAGGGCTCGGCGCGCGGCACGGCCGCTGCCACTGATGAACTGCTTGCGGACACGTCTTCTCCCGTTGCGCCAGAGCAGGCGCACGCCGATTCGGCCTATTGATCGAGTGTCGGACCACCTTGACAACGTTGTCAAGATGAATTTCACCAGTTTGTCGTTTTGTCTTCACCAGGCCGACGTCATGGGGCGGATCGCCTTGCAGTGCGTATGGTCGACCACAAAGACACATTGCATGGGTGAACACCCGTCGCAAAATTTCGCCGCATCGCACAAATTTTTGCCACACGTCGATTAACCCGGCAGCCCCTTGCCGCGGCGGGGCCTCCCGACCTCGGCGCGGGTCCCGCCACCGCCCCGGGCGATGTTTTCTTTTGTAGACAAGCACCTAGAGCAGGCCTCCGAGAGGCCGCGAAAGCCTCGGGAAAGCTACCCCGGCCAGGCTCGATTGCGATCGTCAAAATCGTGTGAAACGGGTGTTGACAACGCTGTCAGCGCTACGACAGACTCGGCTCACACAAGTTTTACAACTTCAAGACATGCCACGTTCAGGGGATTCAGACACAGCGACGCTTCGCCGCTCCTCCCGCGCCAAGTGGCAGGACGCGCGCTGACGCTGCGACCGGCATCCCCCGAACCGACGAGACCACGCCCGATGCCGGGCACGGGCGCAGCCGCACCCGGATCAGGCAACACGGTGCACTGCTTCATTGCTGGACTTGGTTGTTACCTGCAGGAACACAGGAAGAACCGGCGCCCTCGATGCCGCCGGTTGGCTACTTCCGCGTCAGCGACCGGACGACGCGCATCGAGATGCGATCCGCGCAGCGCCACCAGGCGCGGCGCCATCCACAAGGCCGGGCAGCGGCCAGCACGCCGGAACATCGGTTGGCACCTCATGCCCAAGTACTCACCCAGAGGTTTAGCCAATGAATAGCCGCACCACTACCTTAGCCATCAGCATCATGGCCGCGCTGTACCTGTCCGGTAACGCCGCCGCGCAGGAAGCGCCCGCTTCCGCCAGCGCGGATTCCAAGAACGTCCAGCAACTCGATGCCATCACCGTCACCGGCTACCGCGCCTCGCTGGAGAAGAGCCAGTCGGTGAAGCGCTCGGCCAACTCCATCGTCGATGCGATCAGCGCCGAAGACATCGGCAAGTTCCCGGACACCAATGCCGCCGAGTCGCTGGCGCACCTGCCGGGCATCAGCGTGGACCGCCAGTTCGGCGAAGGCGAGAAGGTCAGCATCAACGGCACCGACCCGGCGCTGAACCGCGTGCTGCTCAATGGCCAGACCATCGCCTCGGGCGACTGGGGCGGCAACCCGACCGACACCAGCGGCCGCACCTTCAACTACACCCTGCTGTCGCCGGAAATCATCGGCCTGATGGAGGTCTACAAGACCCCGGAAGCGCGCATCGACGAAGGCTCGATCGGCGGCACCGTGATCGTGCACACCCGCAAGCCGCTGGACCTGCCGAAGAACACCATCCGCGGCTCGATCGGCTACAACTACAACGACCGTTCGGAAGAAGGCAATCCGCGCGGCTCGGCGCTGTGGAGCTGGAAGAACGACGACGAGACCTTCGGTGCGTTGATCTCCGCCACCCACGACAAGCAGGACCTGTCGCGCGCCGGCATCGAGTTCTTCGGCTACAACACCGGCGCCGGCATCCCGCCGACCGCGCGCATCTCCGGCGACGGTGGTAACGTCGCCACCGCCAAGATTCCGGTGGGCATCAACAGTGCCTTCTTCCAGCAGACCCGCGAGCGCAACGGCCTGCAGGGCGCGCTGCAGTGGAAGCCGAACGATCAGAACGAGTTCAACCTGACCGGCATCTACATCAAGGGCAAGTACAACAACTTCAGCGAATCGCGCTACGTCTGTCCGGGTTGCGGCGACCAGGACAAGATCACCAGCGCCACGGTGCAGAACGGCTACATCACCCAGGCCACGGTCACCGACGGCGCCGGCAACGGCAGGCAGCCGTACGCGCAGTTGGACACCAACTACCGCGAAAGCACCGTCACCACCAAGAGCCTGAACCTGCGCCACGACTTCTACGGCGACAAGTGGGTGTTCACCACCCAGGCCGGCGCCACCGAGGCCACCGGCGGCAAGAGCCCCGAATACCTGATGAAGTTCCTGCTGAAGGACGGCGGCTACAACTTCGGTTACGACGGCAGCCACACCGACGTCAACTACGACAACGGCAGCGCCGCCAACTGGGGCCTGGTCGGCTCGCCGGCCGGCCTGGCGCCCGGCTCCACCGCCGCCTCGGCGATGCAGGCCGGCGGCATCTACTACGCCAAGAGCACGGACAAGGAGAAGTACTTCCAGTTCGACGCCGCGCGCGACCTGGACTGGGGTCCGCTGAACAAGCTGCAGCTCGGCTACAAGTACATCAACCACGACAACGGCGTCGACGCCCGCGGCAACCGCATCAACACCACCAACGCGGTGTCGCTGACCGACTTCAGCCCGGGCACCACCCCGAGCGGCCTGTACGACGGCCTGGGCGCCAGCGGCGACCTGACCAAC
Organism: Xanthomonas sacchari; assembly: GCF_024266585.1. Taxonomy (NCBI): domain Bacteria; kingdom Pseudomonadati; phylum Pseudomonadota; class Gammaproteobacteria; order Lysobacterales; family Lysobacteraceae; genus Xanthomonas; species Xanthomonas sacchari. The sequence continues at coordinate 1,810,117 of NZ_CP100647.1, read as the reverse complement.
TGGTCGACCGCCAACCTCAACTCGGTGATCAGCTACCTGCGCGGCCAGCCGCAAGGTCCGTACAAGATCGACTACGGCTCCTCGTTCGACGTCAAGGAAATCACCAGCGACCTGTACGCGCAGCTGAACTTCGAGTCCGGCGCGTGGCGCGGCAACCTGGGTGTGCGCTACGTGGACACCAAGGACAAGTCGCTGTACTGGCAGAGCAATGACGGCGGCGCCACCTACAACCAGACCCAGGTAACCAAGCAGTACTACAAGCCGCTGCCGAGCTTCAACCTGGCCTACGATCTGGACACCGACAAGGTGCTGCGCTTCTCCGTGGCCAAGGTGATGGCGCGTCCGCGCTACGGCGACCTGGCCGGCTCGTTCACCATCAACAGCAGCAACGGCAACCTGACCGCCAGCGGCGGCAACCCGGACCTGAAGCCCTACGAGTCGACCAACTACGATCTGGCCGCCGAGTGGTACTTCGCCCCGTCCAGCATGCTGTCGGCGGAACTGTTCTACCGCGACATCAGCTCGTACATCGTCACCACCACCACGCAGCAGCAGCTGACCGATGCGGTGTCCGGGGTGAGCGGCCTGTACACGGTGAGCTCGCCGGTCAATGCCTCCGACGCCAAGGTCAAGGGCGCCTCGCTGAACTACCAGCAGGCGTTCGGCTACGGCTTCGGCCTGCAGGCGAACTACACCTACGCCACCGCCGACGCCAGCACCGGCCTGAACCTGCCGTACCTGTCGAAGAACACCTACAACGTGATCCCCTACTGGGAAAACGGTCCGTGGATGGTGCGCGTGAACTACAGCTACCGCTCCAAGTACTTCACCCAGGTCGGCCGCCTGAACTCGCAGGTGTTCACCGACGAGTACAAGCAGCTGGATCTGACCGCCTCGTACGAGATCAACGACTGGATGAGCGTGAGCTTCAGCGCGACCAACCTGCTCGACTCGACCTACTACTGGTACAACGAGGTCAAGTACGCGCCGATCGGCATGTACAAGAACGGCCGCGGCTACCAGGCTCAGCTGAACTTCAAGTTCTGATGTAACACCGGCGCGCCACCGTCCCTCCACGGTGGCGCGCTGTTTCGTGTCCGGCGCGGCGGCGCCGGCATCGTCTTCCGTAACAAGGAGTGCCGTTCCATGACGACCGAGACCCGCCCCCGTGCGGACCGATCCCGCCACGCCGGAGCCGCACGCCAGACCCTGGCCAGCGCACTGGCCCTCATGCTCGCGCTGACGGCCCTGCCCGCCGGCGCCGCGGACGCGCCGTCGCCAACGGCGCCCACCGCCACCACCCTCAGTCCCGAACAGATCGACCAGCAGTGGCTGCAGGCCACCGCCAAGTACGCGCCCGAACGCGCGCGGCTGGTGCGCGAAGCCAACGACGGCGCGCGCGGCGGACCGTTCCGGCCCGACTGGACCTCGCTCAAGCAGTACCGCTCGCCGTCCTGGTACGACAACGCCAAGTTCGGCATCTTCATCCACTGGGGCGTGTTCTCGGTGCCGGCCTTCGGCAACGAGTGGTACTCGCGCAACATGTACCAGCAGGGCAGCAAGGACTACCTGCATCACCGCGAGACCTACGGCCCGCAGTCGCGCTTCGGCTACAAGGACCTGATCCCGCTGTTCACCGCGCCCAAGTTCGATCCGCAGGCCTGGGCCGCGCTGTTCCGCGACGCCGGCGCCCGCTACGTGGTGCCGGTGGCCGAGCACCACGACGGCTTCGCGATGTACGACTCGCAACTGTCGGACTGGACCGCGACCAAGATGGGCCCACGCCGCGACGTGATCGGCGAGCTGTCCAAGGCGATCCGCGCGCAGGGCCTGCATTTCGGCCTGTCCTCGCACCGCGCCGAGCACGACTGGTTCTTCGACGGCGGCCGCCAGTTCGACTCCGACGTCAACGACCCGCGCTACGCCGGCCTGTACGGCCCGGCGCAGGTCCGCCTGCCGGGCAAGGACGACGCCGACGTGCACAACGACTGGACCCCGGTCTCGCAGGCCTGGCTGGACGACTGGCTGGCGCGCACCACCGAATTGATCGACCGCTACGACCCGGACCTGATCTATTTCGACTGGTGGATCGCGCACCCGACCTTCCGCGGCACGCTGCCGACCATGCTCTCGTACTACTACAACCACGGCGCGGCCAAGGGCGGCGTGGTGGTCAACTACAAGCTCGGCGCCTTCCCCGAAGGGGCCGGCACGCTGGATATCGAGCGCGGCCAGCTCACCGGCATCCATCCCACCCACTGGCAGACCGACACCTCGGTCAGCAACGCCTCGTGGGGCTATGTCGAGAACGACACCTACAAGACCCCGACCTTCATCATCCACATGCTGGTGGACGTGGTCAGCAAGAACGGCAACCTGATGCTCAACATCGGGCCGCGTGCCGACGGCTCGATCCCGGACACCGAGCGCGCGATCCTGCTGTCGATCGGCAAGTGGCTCAAGACCAACGGCGAGGCGATCTACGACAGCACGCCGTGGCGCAGCTACGGCGAAGGCCCCACCGAAGTGGTCGGCGGCACCTTCCAGGACACCAAGACCAAGCCGTACACGCCCGAGGACTTCCGCTTCACCACCGGCCACGGCGCGCTGTACGCGATCGAGCTGGGCTGGCCGGCCGACGGCAAGGCGGTGATCCGCTCGCTGAAGCCGGCCGACGGCGTGCGCAGCGTCACCCTGCTCGCCGACGGCAAGCCGGTGCCATTCGAGCAGCGCGCCGACGGCCTGCACCTGCGCCTGCCGGCCAAGCCGGTGGGCGAACACGCCTACGTGTTCCGCATCGCCCTGTCTTCCTCCACCCCGCCAACGGATCCCTCCCGATGATGAAGCGTTTCGCAGGGCTGCTGTTCGCCCTCGCCCTGGCCTGCGGGCCGGCCATGGCCAAGAACCCGACCGCGTTGTTCTATCTGATGAACACGCAGAAATCGACCAACTCGTTCCTGGCCCACCTCGACAAGATCGACGTGGTGGTGCCGACCTGGTACGGCGTGGACCAGACCGGCCTGGTCAACGGCACCCCGAACATGTACCTGTACGAGATCGCCAAGCAGCACAAGCTGCGGGTCATGCCGATCCTGTCGATGACCACCGGCCGCGAGGGCTTCCACAAGCTGCTGCACGACGAGGACGCCAAGCAGCGCATGATCGCGGCGCTGCTGATCCACGGCCGCAAGCACGGCTATGAAGGCTTCCAGTTCGATTTCGAGAACATCGCCTGGACCGACCGCGACGCCTACTCGCTGATGGTCAAGCAGACCGCCGAGGCGCTGCACAAGGCCGGCTTCAAGCTGTCGGTGGCGGTGGTGCCGAACGCGCCGGGCTATGCCGAAGGCGGCGCGTTCTCCAAGTGGATGTGGGAGTACTGGCGCGGCGCCTACGACCTCAAGGCGCTGAGCGCCTCGGCCGACCTGATCAGCCTGATGACCTACGACCAGCACACCCGCTGGACCACGCCCGGCCCGGTGGACGGCATGGTGTGGATGAAGAAGCACCTGGACTACGCGCTGACCCAGGTGCCGAAGGACAAGCTGTCGCTGGGCATCGCCACCTACGGCTACCGCTGGTACACCGGCAATCCGGTCAAGCCCGACGGCACCGAGGCGTCGAACATCGCCGCCGACTACATCGACGCCGACGAGTCGTTCCCGCTGGCGGTGGAGCAGAACGCCACCGTGCAATGGGACCCGGTGGAACAGGAGTCGTGGTTCTATTTCTACCGCGACGACATGCGCGAATGGGTGTTCCGCCCGGACGCGCGCAGCTTCCGCGCCCGCTACGACCTGGTCAAGCAGTACGGCCTGGAAGGCTTCAGCTGCTGGGTGCTGGGCGCCGAGGATCCCAAGGTCTGGGACGAACTGCCGACCGCGGCGCGCTGACCGGCCGTCGCGCGCGCGATGCGGACGGATGCATGCGGCGCGCGGCGAACGCGCCGCGCTCACCTCAGGCTACCCCACAGCCTCTACGATATGCATCTCGATCGCTTGAGGTAGACCGATGACTGCAGTGGGTGCACACCCCCGATTGCCGCACCGCCCGATGCCCGCCGCCGCGCGCATCGCGGCGGCTTCCCGCAACGCCTGGCTGGGGTTGTCCCTGCTCGCCTGTGGCAGTTTGCTCGGCGGCTGCGACCGCGCGCCGCCGCCCGCTCCGACAGCGGCGGCCAAGCCCGCCGCAGCGCCGCCGCCGGCCCCGAAACACGATGACGACGACGACAAGACGCCGCTGCCGCTGATCCCGGCGCCGGCCAAGGCCGAGCGCGACGGCGGCACCCTGACCATCGGCACCGGCGCCGTACTGTCGGTGCCGACCGACGACCCCGGCGCGCAGCGCGTGGCCCAGCAACTGTCGCAACTGCTGAGCAAGACCCGCGGACTGTCGCTGGAAGTGCGCGCGGAGACCATCCCCGCCGACGGCAGCATCCGCCTGCAGCTCAATCCCAATACCGAGGTGGCGCAGGCCGAGGGCTACACGCTGGACGTGGACCCGCGCACCATGCTGATCCAGGCGCGCGAGGAGCGCGGCCTGTTCTACGGCGCGATCAGCGCCTGGCAGCTGATGACGCCCGATGCCGGCAAGGGCGAGGTCGACGTGCCGCAGGTGCATATCCGCGATTGGCCGCGCTTCGGCTGGCGCGGCGTGCTGCTCGACGTGGCGCGGCACTTCCATGGCCCGGACACGGTCAAGCGCCTGCTCGACGCGATGGCCCAGCACAAGCTCAACGTGCTGCACCTGCACCTGACCGACGACCAGGGCTGGCGCATCGAGATCAAGCGCTATCCCAAGCTCACCGAGATCGGCGCCTGGCGCACCCCGCCCGGCGCCGGCACCCACGGCCTGCCCGATCGCTACGGCGGCTTCTACACCCAGGACCAGATCCGCGACCTGGTGGCCTATGCCGCCGAACGCCACATCACCATCGTGCCGGAGCTGGACATGCCCGGGCACGCGCAGGCGGCGGTGGCGGCGTATCCGGAACTGGTCGGGGTGACCCGGCAGCGGCCCAAGGTGTCGGTGGACTGGGGCGTCAATCCGTACCTGTTCAACACCAACGACAAGAGCATGACCTTCATCCGCGGCGTGCTGGACGAAGTGCTGCAACTGTTCCCCTCGCCGTACATCCACATCGGTGGCGACGAAGCGGTCAAGGACCAGTGGGAACACTCGCCGGCGGTGCGCGCGCAGATGCGCAAGCTCGGCATCAAGGATGCGCATGCGTTGCAGGGCTGGTTCAACCAGCAACTGGCCGATTACCTGACCCAGCACCAGCGGCGCCTGATCGGCTGGGACGAGATCCTGGAAGGCGGCCTGCCGGCCAGCGCCTCGGTGATGTCCTGGCGCGGCGTGGACGGCGCCGTGGCCGCCGCCAAGCAGGGCCACGACGTGGTGCTGGCACCGGCCGGCTGGATGTACCTGGACAACCTGCAGAGCGCACGCAACGACGAGCCCAACGGCCGCCTGGCGACGCTGCCGCTGCAGAAGGTCTACGGCTTCGATCCGGTGCCGGCCGCGCTCAACGCCGAGGAGAGCAAGCACGTGCTCGGCGTGCAGGCGGCGCTGTGGAGCGAGTACATCCCCTCCGCCTGGCATATCGACCATGCGTTGTTCCCGCGGCTGAGCGCGGTGGCCGAGGCCGGCTGGTCGCCGATGGCCGCGCGCGACTGGAACGGTTTCCTGCAGCGCCTGCCGGCGCAGTTGGATCGCTACCGCAGCCAGGGCATCGCCTACGGCGACGGCGCCTTCGCCCCGGACATCGCGCTGCAGGGCGGCGACAACGCCGTGCTGGACGGCGGCCAGGCCACCGTGGTGCTGGACAACCAGGCCAAGTTCGGCAGCTTCCGCTACACCACCGACGGCAGCGAGCCCAAGGCCGACTCGCCACGCTACACCGCACCGTTCGCGGTGACCCTGCCGGTGACCGTGCGCGCGGCCACCTACGCCGACGATGGCCGCCTGCTGGCCGCGCCGCGCAGCCGCATCCTCGACCGCGCCAACCTGCTCAGCCGCGACACCCAGGGCCTGGGCTCGTGCGCCGGCGGCGAACTGGGCCTGCGCGTGCCGCTGCTGCCGGACCTGGCCGACCAGGACACGCCGGTGTTCAACATCGACCTGTTCACCAGCTGCTGGCGCTACGCCGACGCGCGCCTGGACGGCATCGACCGCATCCGCATCGACGCCGCGCGCCTGGCGCGCAATTACGGGCTGGCGCACGACCAGGCCAAGGTCAAGCGCTACCCGGCGCACAGCCCGCGCGGCGAGTTCGAAGTGCGCCTGGGCGACTGCAAGGGCAAGCTGCTGGCGCGGCTGCCGCTGCCGCGCGGCAAGACCCTGGGCGACCAGTTCGCGCTGGAAGCGCGGCTGCCCAAGCAGACCGGCGTGCACGATCTGTGCCTGCGCTCCACCGCGCCCATCGCCGGGCCGTACTACGCCATCGGCGCCGTCCATTTGATCGACACCGCTGCGCAGGCGCCCCCCAACGCCGCGCACTGACCACGGAGACCCTCGCATGACCCAGCCGCCCCGCCGCCCCCGTTCCGCGCCGCGTACGCGCCTTCCTGCCCGCCTCGGGCTGCTGCTGGCGCTGGCCTTGCCGGCGCTGGGACAGGCGGCGGCGCCGGCGACGCTGTCGCTGCAACAGGGCTGGCAGGTGCGGCTGGCGCCGGGCGATGCCAACGCCAAGGCGCACCCGAAGGCGGCGCAATGGCTGCCGGCGCAGGTGCCGGGCACGGTGCAGACCGACCTGATCGCCGCCGGGGTGGTGCCCGATCCGTTCTACCGCGACAACGAAGCGCAGATCCAGTGGGCCGGACTGAGCGACTGGCAGTACCAGACCCACTTCCGGGCGGACGCGGCGCTGCTGGCGCGCACCCACGTGGAGCTGGTGTTCGACGGTCTGGACACCTTCGCCGAGGTCTACCTCAACGGCAAGAAGCTGCTCGCCGCCGACAACATGTTCCGGCAGTGGCGGGTGGACGCCAAGCCGCTGCTCAAGCGCGGCGACAATCTGCTGGAAGTGCGCATCGCCTCGCCGATCAAGAAGATCCAGCCGTGGCTGTCCAAGCAGCCGTATGCGCTGCCCGGCGCCTACGACTCGGCGTTCGGCGACGAGCCGGTGGCGCGGCACAGCTCCACCTACGTGCGCAAGGCGCCGTACAACTTCGGCTGGGACTGGGGCCCGCGCATCGTCACCGCCGGCATCTGGCAGGGCGTGCGCCTGGAGGCCTGGGACGACCTGCGCGTGGACGGCCTGCGCATCGCCCAGCAGCGCGTCGACGCCGACGCGGCGCAGCTGCTGGCGCAACTGCAGGTGCAGGCCAGCCGCAGCGGCGACGTGCAGTTGGACCTCGAGGTCCTCGGCCCCGATGGCCAGCGCGTCGGCCAGTTCACCCAGCGCACGGTCGTCGACCCCGGCGCCAACACCCTGACCGTGCCGGTACGCATCGCCAAGCCGCAGCGCTGGTTCCCGGCCGGCTACGGCCGCCAGGACCTGTACACGTTCAAGGCGCAGTTGCGCGATGCCGCCGGCGAACGCCTGGACGCGCAGCGCGTCACCGGCCTGCGCAGCGTCGAACTGCGCCGCGAGAAGGACCAATGGGGCAAGAGTTTCGCCCTTGTGGTCAACGGCATCCCGGTGTTCGCCAAGGGCGCCAACCTGATCCCGTTCGACAGCTTCCCGACCCGCGTCGATGCCGCGCGCATGCGCGGCTTCCTGCAGTCCGCGCGCGACGCCAACATGAACATGCTGCGCATGTGGGGCGGCGGCCATTACCAGCCGGACAGCTTCTACGAGGACGCCGACCGCCTGGGCATCATGATCTGGCAGGACTTCATGTTCGGCGGCGCCATCCCGCCCTACGACGTGGCCTTCCGCGAGAACACCCGCGCCGAGGCCGAGGAACAGGTCAGGCGCCTGGGCGACCATCCCAGCATCGTCCTCTGGTGCGGCAACAACGAAGTGCAGACCGGTTGGGAGAACTGGGGCGACCGCATCACCTTCAAGCAGTCGATCGACCCGGAAGAGCGCGAGCGCATCGTGCGCGGCATGACCACGCTGTTCGGCACGGTGTTGCGCGAGGCGGTGCAGAAGTACGACAGCGACACCCCGTACTGGGCAACCTCGCCGGGCACCGATTTCGACGGCGCCGCCGACCAGCCCGACGACGGCGACATGCACTACTGGAAGGTCTGGGGCGGCCCGGCGCTGCCGGTCACCGAGTACCTCAACGTGACCCCGCGCTTCATGTCCGAGTACGGCCTGCAGTCGTTCCCGGAGATGCGCACCATCCGCGCCTTCGCCGAACCCGGCGACCTGCGCCCGGAATCGCCGGTGATGCGCGCGCACCAGAAGTTCGACAAGGGCAACGGCAACCAGCGCCTGCTGCTGTACATCCGCCGCGCCTTCGGCGAGCCCAAGGATTTCCCCAGCTTCGTCTACCTGAGCCAGATCATGCAGGCCGAGGGCATCGCCCTGGCCGCCGAGCACCTGCGCGCATCGCGGCCGCAGTCGATGGGCTCGCTGTACTGGCAGCTCAACGACGTCTGGCCCGGCGCCTCGTGGTCGAGCCTGGACTACTTCGGCCGCTGGAAGGCGCTGCAGTACCACGCGCGCCGCTTCTATGCGCCGGAACTGATCGCCGCGCTGCGCAACGACCAGGGCCAGACCACGGTGTCGCTGGTCTCCGACCGCACCACGCCGCTGGCCGCGCGCTGGCGCATGCGGGTCATGGACCTGTCCGGCAAGGTGCTGAGCAAGACCGAGAAGCCGGTGACCCTGGCGCCGCTGTCCAGCGTGCGCGTGGCCAGCTTCAGCGATGCGCAGTTGCTGCGCCGCGCCGATCCGCGCCGCAGCGTGGCGGTGTTCGAGTTGCTCGACGGCGAGCGCGTGCTGTCGCGCAACCTGGTGTACTTCGACGCGGCCAAGCGCCTGCAATGGCCGCAAGCCGACATCCGCACCGAGTTGCGCGCCGACGGCGACGGCTACGCGCTGACCCTGAGCAGCGCCACGCTCGCCGCGCAGGTATGGCTGAGCTTCGGCGACCTCGACGTGACCCTGTCCGACAACGCCTTCGACCTGCTGCCGGGCGAACCGCTGACCGTGCGCGTGCACAGCAACGCCAGGCTGGAGCAACTGCGCGCGGCGCTGCAGGTGCGCGACCTGGGCGGGACCCTGGCGGGCGCGCCCGCCGAGCCGGCGGAGGCGAAGTGATGGGCAGGGAGATGTCGCGTGCGGGCGTCACCTTGTGGGAGGGACTTCAGTCCCGACGCTTTACCGGTAATGCCACGTCGGGACTGAAGTCCCTCCCACAAAGGCGCATCTACCTGGCGCTGTGCGCGATCGGCCTGCTCGCCGCCCCGCTCGCCCACGCCGACGAGGCCGAGGACCGCGCCGCCGCGCTGGTGGCGAAGATGACCCGCGCCGAGAAGATCGCGCAGGCGATGAACGACGCGCCGGCGATTCCGCGCCTGGGCGTGCCGGCCTACGAGTGGTGGAGCGAGGGCCTGCACGGCATAGCCCGCAACGGCGAGGCCACGGTGTTCCCGCAGGCGATCGGCCTGGCCGCGACCTGGAACCCCGAGCTGCTGCACGACGTCGGCACCGTCACCTCCACCGAGGCGCGGGCCAAGTTCAACCTCGCCGGCGGCCCCGGCAAGGACCATCCGCGCTACGCCGGGCTGACCATCTGGTCGCCCAACATCAACATCTTCCGCGACCCACGCTGGGGCCGCGGCATGGAGACCTACGGCGAGGATCCCTACCTCACCGGGCGGCTGGCGGTCGGCTTCATCCGCGGCCTGCAGGGCGACGATCCGGCGCACCCGCGCACCATCGCCACGCCCAAGCACCTGGCCGTGCACAGCGGGCCGGAACCGGGCCGCCACGGCTTCGACGTGGATGTGTCGCCGCACGATTTCGAGGCCACCTACTCGCCGGCGTTCCGTGCCGCCATCGTCGACGGCCAGGCCGGCTCGGTGATGTGCGCGTACAACGCCCTGCACGGCACGCCCGCCTGCGCCGCCGACTGGCTGATCAACGGCCGCGTGCGCGGCGACTGGGGCTTCAAGGGTTTCGTCGTATCCGATTGCGATGCGATCGACGACATGACCCAGTTCCATTACTACCGCGCCGACAACGCCGGGTCTTCCGCGGCCGCGCTCAAGGCCGGGCACGACCTGAACTGCGGCTTCGCCTACCGCGAGCTCGGCCTGGCCTTCGACCGCGGCGAGGCCGACGAGGCCCTGCTCGACCGCTCGCTGGTGCGCCTGTTCGCCGCGCGCTACCGGCTCGGCGAACTGCAGCCGCCGCGCCACGATCCGTATGCGCGGCTGGGCGCCAAGGACATCGACAACGCCGCGCACCGCGCGCTGGCGCTGCAGGCCGCGCAGCAGTCGCTGGTGCTGCTGAAGAACGCCGACGCCACCCTGCCGCTGCGCCCGGGCCTGCGCCTGGCCGTGCTCGGCCCCAATGCCGACGCGCTGGCCGCGCTGGAAGCCAACTACCAGGGCACCTCGGTGCAGCCGGTGACGCCGCTGCAGGGCCTGCGCACGCGCTTCGGCGCCGCCCAGGTCGCCTATGCGCAGGGCGCGCCACTGGCCGCGGGCGTGCCCGGCATGATCCCCGAGACCGCGCTGCGCAGCGACGGCAAGCCCGGGCTGCGGGGCGAATACTTCGACAACCCGGACCTGGCCGGGACGCCGCGCGTGCAGCGCCAGGACCGCGTGGTCGGCTTCAACTGGGACCACGTGGCGCCGGCCAAGGGCGTGGACAAGGACCGCTACTCGGTGCGCTGGAGCGGCGAACTGCTGCCGCCCGGCCCGGGCGACTACACCCTGGCGGTGCGGGTGGCGCGCTGCTTCGACTGCGCCGGCCACGACCCGGTGCGCCTGTACGTCGACGACCAGCTGGTGATCGCCGGCAACGCCGAAGACAAGCACCTGCCGGCCGGCATGCACAACGCCGATGGCCGCAACGTCGAGGCCGTGCTGCACTTCGACGACGCGCGACCGCGCCGCATCCGCCTGGAACTGGAGCATCGCGGCCAGGACCAGGGCCTGCGCCTGGAGTGGCTGGCGCCGCCGGCGCTGCAACTGGCCGAAGCCGAACGCGCGGTGGCGCAGGCCGACGCGGTGGTGGCCTTCGTCGGCCTCTCGCCGGACGTGGAAGGCGAGGAACTGCGCATCGACGTGCCCGGCTTCGATGGCGGCGACCGCAACGACCTGGCCCTGCCGGCGGCGCAGCAGGCCTTGCTGGAACGGGCCAAGGCCAGCGGCAAGCCGCTGGTCGTGGTGCTGATGAGCGGCAGCGCAGTGGCGTTGAACTGGGCCAAGCAGCACGCCGACGCGATCATCGCCGCCTGGTATCCGGGCCAGTCCGGCGGCACCGCGATCGCCCAGGCGCTGGCCGGCGACATCAATCCCGGCGGGCGCCTGCCGGTGACCTTCTACCGCTCGACCAAGGACCTGCCGCCCTACGTCAGCTACGACATGAAGGGCCGCACCTACCGCTACTTCAAGGGCGAGCCGCTGTTCCCGTTCGGCTACGGCCTCAGCTACACCCGGTTCGCCTACGACGCGCCACGGCTGTCGGCCGCGACGCTGCAGGCCGGCCAGCCGCTGCAGGTGAGCACCACCGTGCGCAATACCGGCGCACGCGCCGGCGACGAGGTGGTGCAGGTGTACCTGCAGTACCCGCAGCGCGCGCAGTCGCCGCTGCGCAGCCTGGTCGGCTTCCAGCGGGTGCATCTGCAGCCAGGCGAGGCGCGCACGTTGAGCTTTGCGCTGGATGCGCGCCAGCTCAGCGACGTCGACCGCAGCGGCCAGCGCGCAGTCGAGGCCGGCGACTACCGGCTGTTCGTCGGCGGCGGCCAGCCCGGCACCGGCGCCGCCGGCGAAGACGCCGCCTTCTCGATCAGCGGGCGCATGGCCCTGCCGAGGTGAGCGACAGGGCCGCCTGCGGCCCCCTGTCTACGAAATGCGCCAGCGTCTGCGGCGGTGCAGCGTAACTGCCCGCCGCCCTCCCGTTGCCGCGCCCCCCACGCGCCCGTATCGCGGCACCGTCTGAATTTATTTTTCACAACCTCTTGACAGTCTTCCGGGACAGCGGTATCGATAACACGTCGGTGCCACGCATCGACGATGCCAGACGCGCCGAACGCCGCAGCAACTGCGGCGTTTTCCAGGGCAGTTCCAGGGGTGATGTGCCATGTCATGCAGTCGTCGCAGCCAGGATCGATGCCTCGCCGGAGTTCCGGCGCCCTGCCTGTCGTCCGCGCGCCGCGCGGGCACGCACGGGGGCCGCTGCGCATGACCCGTCGCTACAAGCTGAGCGCGCTGCGTTCGCGCTCCAAATGCATCGCCGGCTACTCGCCGCCACGCCACTGATCGCCGTTTAACGGTCCGCCCAGCCGGCAGACGCCACGCGTCGGTCGCCGTTCGCTTGTCTTGTCCTGTTCGCACGCCGCCCGGCGTGCGGTCCGAGCGCGCGCGCCTTCCGTCCACCGTGTCTGCCTTCCAGGAACGCAGCGGCGCGTCGCCTTCGGCGCGTGCCCGCATCGATCACGATCAGCGAGGTGACACGTGGCAACCCATCCGTATTGCAAGCGCAAGGCGCTGTGCGCCGCCATTCTGGCCATCACCGGCCTCGCCGCCACCGCACCTGCGCTGGCCGGCACCGTGCAGGGCGAACTCAAGGAGCGCAGCAGCGGCAAGCCCGCCGCGCACGCCAAGGTCGCCATCGCCGGCACCGCGCTCAGCGCCGTCACCGACGCGCAGGGCCGCTTCGTCATCGCCGACGTGCCGGCCGGGCAGTACGCGCTGCAACTGGACTATCCCGGCTTCAGCGCCCCGGAAACCACCGTGCAGGTCGCCGACAGCGGCGCCGCCACGGTGTCGATCGCGCTGGACGAGGCCAAGCAGTTGCAGACGATCAGCGTGGCGGTCAACCGCTACGACGCCAGCACGTTGAAGATGAACGCGTCGAACACGGTGGACGTGCTGTCGGCCAACGATCTCGAGCACACCGCCGTGCACAATGTCGCCGAGGCGCTGGGTTTGATCGCCGGCATCAACATCACCTACAGCGGCTCGGGCTACTTCGGCGGCGTCGACGGCGCCGCCCGCGGCGAAGGCATGTTCGCCTCGGTGCGCGGCCTGCCCTCCGAATACAACGTCAACCTGATCGACGGCGTCACCGTCGCCCAGGGCATGCCGTACAGCCGCAGCGTGCAGTTGAGCCTGCTGCCGCCGTCGGGCCTGCAGACCATCGTCGCCAACAAGACCTCCACCGCCGACATGGACGGCGACGCGATCGGCGGCACCCTGGATTTCCGCACGCCCACCGCCTACGACTTCAAGGACGCCAGCAGCGGCAGCATCACCGCCAGCGGCCGCGTCGAAAGCCGCGCCCGCGACTACGGCGGCGACGGCCTCGGCGGTGGCCTGGCCGGCGATTTCCAGCGCAAGTTCGGCGACGAGCAGCAGTTCGGCTTCTACGCCAGCGCCTACTACGACTACCGCACCTCGACCAACAGCGAGGTCGCCGCGGCCACCAGCGCGCTCAACGACGGCTCCTGGCGCTTCCTGCACGCCAATGCCGACGGCAGCAACGCCGCCGGCTACGCGCCGCAGGACAACCTGACCAGCACCGGCATGAACGTCGGCGTGGTCGCCGGCTGGGAGCGCCGCTACGGCGGCAACGCCGCCTTCGACTGGAACGTGGACGAGACCCTGTCGGTGTATGCGCGCGCCACCTATGCCTACGCCAAGACCGACCAGGGCACCACCTTCGTGCAGTTGCTGCCGCAGGACGTCAGCTTCGTGCCGAGCGCCACGCCGGGCGTGTATTCGCCCAACATCAACCGCATCGCCGCACGCTTCTGGTACGAGACCAACCCGGAAATCGCCGACCTGGCCACCTTCCAGGTGGGCGCGCGCAAGACCGCCGGCAACTGGACGCTGTCGCCGAACCTGTTCTACAGCTTCGGCGACAACGACCGCCCCGACCATATCGAGATCGACGGGCGCGAGGACAAGTTCAGCCAGGCCAACTTCGCCTACTCCGGCAGCAGCCTGATGCGCTACGGCAGCGGCGCCTTCCCCTATCCACAGCTGACCCCGGCGCTGCTGGCGCAGGTCAACAACATCCCCTCGCTGTACGCCAGCAGCTACGGCGAATCGACCAAGATCTACTCCGGGCAGAAGAAGGGCGGCGCCAAGTTCGACGCGCGCTACGACTTCGCCGACGGCGCGCTGACCACGCTGCAGTTCGGCGTGAAGTACAGCAAGAGCAGCCGCCACTACAGCAACCGCGACTGGTGGACCGGGCCAGTGCCCGACGCCAGCACGCTGGGCGACCTGGGCATCTTCAACGGCGGCTACGCGGCGATCTTCCCCGGCAAGTACCACTGGGCCACGCCGCGGGTCAGCGAAGGCGCGGTGGCGCAGGTCATCGCCAACCACCTCACCGACGACGACCTGGACACCTGCGGCAGCGCGTTCTACGTCAACAACTGGAACTGCAACACGATGCGCGGCACCGAGGCGGTCAGCGCCGCCTACGCGATGACGACCTTCTCCTTCGGCAGCCTGGAAGTGGTGCCGGGGGTGCGCTTCGAGCACACCAGCATCCACAACACCTTCTGGACCACGCCCACCGACAGCGACGGCAACCAGCAGGTCGGCTACTTCGCCGCCAACAGCACGCACTACGACCAGCCGCTGCCGAGCGTGTTCCTGACCTGGCGCCCGGACAGCGCCACCACCTACCGCGCGGCGCTGTGGACCAGCTATACGCGGCCGGCATTCGTGCAGTTGGGCGGCGGCAGCCAGATCAGCGTCTCCAACGCCGTGCCGCCGATCACCACCATCACCCAGGGCAATCCGGACCTGAAGGCGATCACCTCGACCAACCTGGACCTCTCCGGCGAGTGGGCGACCGACCATGGCGGGTTCTTCTCCGTGGCCGGCTTCTACAAGCGCCTGCACCACTACATCTACGACGCCGGCTCCGGCCAGGCCAATTCGGGCACCAGCGGCAGCGGCACGGTGTTCTACCAGATGCCGACCAACGGCGGCGACGGCCGCGTGTACGGCGTGGAGGTCAGCGCGCGGCAGCGCTTCCAGGACCTGCCGGCGCCGTTCGACGGGCTGGGCGTCAGTGCCAACGCCACGCGCCAGCATGCGCATGCCGATCTGGGCATGGTCGGCTTCGAAGACGAACAGATGCAGTCGGCGCCGAATGCGATGGCCAATCTGGAGCTGTTCTACGAGCACTCGAAGTTCTCGGTGAACCTGAGCTACCACTTCAGCAGTTCCTATCTGCTGAACTACGACTTCCTGCACCAGAACGCGCCGTGGGACGACCTGTGGGCACGTCCGACGCGGCGGGTGGACCTGCACGCGGGCTATCGGTTCGACAACGGGGTGAATGTGGATCTGTCGATCTCCAATCTCACCAAGGAATACAGCTACTGGGGGCATGTGGGCCGGCACAATCTGGCGGTGTCGGACATCGTCGACGCCGGCATGATGACGTTGTTGACCGTCAAGTACGCGTTCTAGGGCGCGGCGACGTGCGCACTGGGATGCCATCGCGGAGAGGTGCCAGGATCTCTGTGGGAGCTGCTTCAGTCCCGACAGGCCTTACCGACTCCGCGTGGATCAGGCCTTTTGTGGGAGGGACTTCAGTCCCGACGGGCGTTACCGATGCGGCCTGGATCAGGCTGCATCGGCAGCCCACCCGATCAACGCACGTAGCGACTGTCGTAGGGGCGGCTTCAGCCGCGACAGGCTCTACCGACAAAGCCTGGACTATGGCTCTTGTGGGAGGGACTTCAGTCCCGACGGGCTTTACCGATGCTGCCTGGATCAGGTTGCATCGGCAGCCCACTCAAGCAACGCACGACGCAACTGTTGTAGAAGCGGCTCCAGCCGCGGCAGGCTCTACCGACAAAGCCTGGACTATGGCTCTTGTGGGAGGGACTTCAGTCCCGACGGGCTTTACCGGTGTCACCTGGGTTAGCCATCAAAAGCAACAGCTTTCGCCTGGCGGCGAGTTACTTTTCTTTGCTTGTGCAAAGAAAAGTAACCAAAAGAAGCCGCTTCACAGCAGCCGAATGGCTGATCAAGCACACCCCGCCTTCGCGCCCGCTACGCGGGTCCGCTCCGCTGGCGGGATTTTCGGACGGGGCTTGTCTGCTTCGCAGCCAAGTCCGGGGCAGTCGCCTCACGGCGCCAGCCCGCCCGCCGGGGCGAAGCAGTGCTTCGCCTTTTCCCGGCGAGCCCTGCCCCGGCCGAAAACGGCGCACATCCCTGTGCGCCGCCCCCCTCCGGGGGGTTTGACCCGCCAGCTCCGCCGCTACGGAGGGGACCCGGGAAAGGCAAAAGCTGAAAAGCAACAGCAACAACCACGGCAACTGCAACTGCAACTACAACTGCAACGGTCCTGCTGGAGCGCGCAATGAAACGCCGCGCATTCTGCCGATTCGGGTTGCTCGCGCCGTTGGGATTGGCGGCGATGCCGATGCTGCGCGCGGCGGTACCGGCATCAGCACTGGTGCCGGACGGGCGGCCGCACGCATTCGGCTTCGCGCAGGGGCGTTTCACGCTGGACGGGCAACCGTGGCAGATCCGGAGTGGGGAGCTGCATCCACTGCGGATCGCAAAGGCGGATTGGCTGCATCG
Organism: Xanthomonas sacchari; assembly: GCF_024266585.1. Taxonomy (NCBI): domain Bacteria; kingdom Pseudomonadati; phylum Pseudomonadota; class Gammaproteobacteria; order Lysobacterales; family Lysobacteraceae; genus Xanthomonas; species Xanthomonas sacchari. The sequence continues at coordinate 1,793,425 of NZ_CP100647.1, read as the reverse complement.
CATCCGCATGGCCAAGGCGATGGGGCTGAATACCATCGCGCTGTACTTGATGTGGAATGCGCTGGAAACGGCACCCGGGCAGTTCGACCTGGACAGCGGCGAGCGCGATTTCGTCGGGTTCATCCGGCTATGCCAGCAGGAGGGACTGTGGGTGTATCTGCGGCCGGGGCCGTACGTGTGCGCGGAATGGACGCTGGGCGGGCTGCCGCCGTATCTGCTGCGCACGCCAGACATCCGCCTGCGCGATCGCCACGATGCGCGCTACATGGCCGCGGTGGAACGCTACATCGGGGCGATCGCGCCGCGCATCGCGCCGTTGATGGCCAGTGTCGGCGGGCCGGTGCTGATGCTGCAGATCGAGAACGAGTATTCGATGCACGGCAGCGACGTCGGCTATCTGCAGGCGCTGGCCGCGCTGTGGCGGGCACATGGCATCGACGGGCCGTTCTCGCTGGCCGAAGGGCTCAAGGATCTGCGCCGACGCCAGGCCATGCTGCCCGGCGCGGCGCTGGGACTGGATGGTCCCGACCTGCACGATCTGCAGGCGGCCACGGCCTTCGCCGGGCAGGCGCCGGTGTGGGTGTCCGAGGGCTACCCGGGCTGGCTGACGCATTGGGGCGAGCCGCAGTTCGCGCGCCGCGACTACGCGCCCCTGCTGCGCCGCATCGCCGCCGCCGGCTATTCGTTCAACCTGTACGTGGCGCACGGCGGTACCAATTTCGGCCTCAGCGCCGGCGCCAATGCCGAAGACGACGGCTCGCAATTCCAGCCGGCGCTGACCAGCTACGACTATGGCGCGCCGATCGACGAGGCCGGCCGCGCCACGCCGGCGTACTTCGCGCTGCGCAAGATCATCGCTGCGCAAGCGGAAACGCCACCGCCGCCGCCACCGGCCGCACCGCGCCGCGCACACTTCGACGCGGTGCAGGCCGAGCCCGTGGCCGCACTGTGGGACAACCTCGGCCCCGCGCTGCAGACCGAGATCCCCAGCGACAACCAGCGCCTGCTCGGCCAGGACCAGGGACTGGTGCTGTATCGGCGGCAGATCGCGCCGGGCCGGACGCTGCACCTCGGGCAGGTCCACGACTACGCGGTGGTGCATCTGGACGGGCGCGAGCTGGGCCATGTGTCGCGGATGCGGCATCCGCGCCTGCACAGCGCGCCGCACCTGCGCCTGCCCGATGCGCAGAAGCAAACGCGCGAGCTGGACGTGCTGGTCGACAGCTTCGGCCACATCAACTTCGGCCCGGCGCTGGGCGATCGCAAGGGGCTGCTCGGTCCGGTGCGGCTCGATGGCCAGGACCTGCACGGCTGGGAGGTACGCGGGCTGGCGCTGGACACGGACCCGACGCCGTCGCTGCGCAAGCTGCAGACGCCGCCGCAACGCCCGGGCCTGTTCTTCGCCACCGCGTTCACCCTGGACCGGCCCGGCGACGTGCACCTGGACATGCGCGACTGGCGCAAGGGCTATCTGTGGGTCAACGGGCGCCTGCTCGGCCGCTATTGGGACATCGGCCCGCAGCAGTGCCTGTACTGCCCGGGCGCCTGGCTGCGCGCCGGGGCCAACCAGGTGCTGGTGCTCGATCTGCACCGCCTGCAGCCGGGCCTGGTGCGCTGTGCCGACGGCCTGGTGCCCACGCCTGCAACGCAGGCCTTCGTTCCCCCTCCCTCCCCGCAGGATCGTGCATGCACATGACGTCGCTCGCCGCCCCCGTCGCGCCCTCCCCGTCCGCCACGGACCAGGGCGCGCCGCCGCGCACGCTGGGGTTCTGGAGCGCGCTGTCGGCCAACCTACTCAACATGATCGGGATCGGCCCGTTCATCACCATCCCGCTGGCGCTGTCGGCGCTGGCCGGGCCGGCGGTGCTGCTGGGCTGGGTGGTCGGCGCGCTGCTGTGCCTGTGCGACGGCCTGGTGTGGGCCGAACTGGGCGCGGCGATTCCGCGCTCGGGCGGGCCGTACCACTACCTGCGCGAGGCCTATGGCCGCGACCGCGCCGGGCGCCTGTTCGGCTTCCTGTACCTGTGGCAGACGCTGCTGACCGCGCCGCTGTCGGTGGCCGCGGCCGCGGTCGGCTGCGCGCAGTACCTGGCCTACCTGATGCCCGGGCTGAGCCACACCGCGCTCACCGGCATCGCCATGGCGCTGTGCCTTTTCAACACCGCGCTGCTGTACCGGCAGGTGCGCTCGGTGCAGTTGCTGTCGCTGCTGGTCAGCGCGGTGGTGATCGCCGCCTGCCTGTGGATCGTGCTCAGCGGCGCGCTGCATTTCGACATGGCGCTGGCGCGCGAGTTCCTGCAGGCGCGGCCGGCCTCGCCGCACGGCTTCTGGCTGGGCTTCGGTGCGGTGGCGCTGATCGCGGTGTACGACTACGGCGGCTACAACAACGTGTGCATGCTCGGCGGCGAGATCCGCAAGCCGCGCCGCACGATTCCGCGTGCGGTGCTGTGGTCGATTCCGATCGTGGCGGTGCTGTACCTGGGCTTGAACGTGACCGTGCTGGGCGTGCTGCCGTGGCGGCAGGCGGCGCAGTCCAAGGCGGTGGTGGCCGACTTCATGCAGGTCATCTACGGCCCCGCCGGCAGCACCGTGGCGGTGGCGCTGATCGTGCTCGCCAGTTGGGGCTCGGCGCTGGTGGTGCTGCTGGGCTATTCGCGGGTGCCGTATGCGGCGGCGGCGGCCGGCCAGTTCTTCGGCGTGTTCGCGCGGCTGCACCCGCGCGGGCGCTTCCCCACCGTGTCGCTGCTGTTCGTCGGCATCACCTCGGCGCTGGCCTGCCCGCTGTCGCTGGACGACCTGATCGCCACGCTGATGATCATCCAGATCCTGTTCCAGTTCCTGGCGCAATGCCTGGCGGTGGTGCTGCTGCGGCGACGGCCGCGGCGTCGCGCCAGCTTCGCCATGCCGCTGTATCCGTGGCCGCTGCTGATCAGCGTCTGCGGCTGGCTGGCGCTGCTGGCCACCAGTCCGCTGCCGCGGCTGCTGGCGGCGGTGCTGGCGCTGTGCGCGGGCACCGCGCTCTATCTCATCCAGGCCAAACGCGAGGCAGCATGGCCCTTCCAGCAATGAAAACGCACGACGTCGCGGTGGTCGGCGAGGTCTATCTCGACCACATCTTCAGCGGCTTCACCACCTGGCCCGGGCCGGGCGAGGAAGCGATGGCGCGGCACTACCATCGCGATCTCGGCGGCGGCACCGTCAACACCGCCTGCGGCCTGGCCCGGCTTGGGCGCAAGGTCACGCTGATCGGCGCGATCGGCGCCGGCGACCGCGCCTGGTTCGCGCAGCGCCTGGGCGATTTCGGTGTCGGCACCGAGGGCCTGGTCGACCATCCCGCCGGCACCGGCGTCACCGCCAGCGTGTCGCTGCGCGAGGACCGCTCATTCTTCACCTACCCCGGCGCCAATGCCGAGCTGGAACCGCTGCTGCGCAGCGCCGCCGCGCTGGAGGCGATGCGCGCCGCGCGCCACGTGCACTTCGCCCTGCCGCTGCCGGCGGCGCTGGCGCGCACGCTGTTGCCGGCATTGCGCGCGGCCGGTTGCAGCACCTCGCTGGACGTGGGCTTCAACCCGGCATGGCTGGGCGATCCGGACAACCACGCCACCTGCCGCGCGGTCGATCACTTCCTGCCCAACCAGAAGGAGGCGGCACTGGCCGGCTGCACGGGCGACGATGCCGCGTCCTGCCGCGCCTGGGCGCAGGCGCTGGGCCTGGCGCAGGTGACGATCAAGCTCGGCGGCGCCGGCGCCTGCGTGGTGGATGCGGCCGGCGCGCGACTGGTCGCCGCGCCCGTGGTCGCCGTGCAGGACACCACCGGCGCCGGCGACGCCTTCGATGCCGGCTTCATCGACGCGCTGCTGGACCACGTTTCCCTCGATGCCTGCGCGCAGCGCGGCTGCCTGTGCGGCGCCGCCTGCTGCACCGCGCTCGGCGCGCTCGACGGCCTTCCCGATCCCCCACGTCTCAGGAGTCTCCATGAGCAGTTCCTCTCCCAACCGTAAACTCGCCCTGATCGGCGGTGGCGGCGTGCGCGCGCCGCTGGTGGTGTACGGCGTCAACGATGCCGCCGAAGCGCTCGGCGCGCGCGAGATCGTGCTCTACGATCCGGACCAGGATCGGCTGGCGTTGATGGTCGCGCTGGGCCGCGCGGTGGTCGCCGAGTTCGGCGGCGAGCTGCAGGTCAACGCGGCCAGCTCGGCGGAAGCGGCGATCGACGGCGCGCACTTCGTGCTCAACAGCATCCGCATCGGCGGCATCCATCAGCGCGCCACCGACGAGCACACCATCATCCGCCACGGCTACGCCGGGCAGGAAACCACCGGCCCCGGCGGCGTCGCCAAGGCGCTGCGCACGGTGCCGGTGGCGATCGAGCAGGCGCGGATGGTGGAGCGGCTCAGCCCCGACGCCTGGCTGGTCAGCTTCACCAACCCGGCCGGGTTGATCACCCAGGCCATCAGCCGCCACACCCGCGCGCGCGTGGTCGGCATCTGCGACACGCCGGTGGAGCTGTTCCACAACATCGCCCGCGCGCTCGGCGAACCGCCCGCGGACGTGGACTGCGAGTACGTCGGCCTCAACCACCTGGGTTGGATCCGCGCGGTGCGCGTGCGCGGCGAGGACGTGCTCGACCGCATCCTGGCCGACGATGCGATCCTGCGCCAGCTGTACCTGGCGCCGCTGTTCGACTTCGACATGCTGCGCACGCTGCGACTGATCCCCACCGAATACCTGTACTTCTACTACGAGCGTAGTCGCGCCCTGGAGAACCAGCGCGCCAGCGGCGCCAGCCGCGGCAGCGAGATCGAACAGCTCAACCACACCCTGATCGCCGACCTGCGCAGCCGCCTCAACGCCGGCGACGGCAGCGGCGCGGTGCAGACCTACGCCGCCTACCTGCAGCAGCGCTCCGGCTCGTACATGCGGCTGGAGGCCGAGGCCGGCTCGGCCTTCGCCGACGACCTCGCGCCGCAGCCGGACCCGTTCCGCGCCAGCACCGGCTACCACCGCATCGCCGTGGACGTGATGAGCGCACTGACCGGCGCGCTGCCGGGGCGGCACGTGGTCAACGTGCGCAACCAGGGCTGCATGGCCGAACTGGCCGACGACGACATCGTGGAAATCTCCTCCACCATCGAACGCGACCGCATCACCCCGCTGCCGGCACGGCCGATGCCCGAGGCGATCCAGGGCCTGGTGCGCACGGTCAAGGCCTACGAGCACGCCGCCATCGACGCCGCGCTCAGCGGCAGCCACCTGGAGGCCTGCAAGGCGATGCTGATCCACCCGGCCATCGGCGAATGGAGCCCGTCGCGGCGGCTGCTGGAGGCCCTGTTCGGCCATGCCGGCAACGGCGACGACGACGGCGAGTGCGTGTGCTCGGGACCGATGCACTGGCACGGCGCGCACCACCCCCACTGAGCCGGACGGTTGTGCGGTCGCAGGATGCATCGGACGGCCACACGTTGTAAGGTCGTCGCAAATTGGTCCGTTATAGGTACCATCAGCCTACCCTCCCGGCCGCGGCCGGCGCCTCCCGGTGCCGGCCCTGCGCGGGGAGCGTTCGTCGATTCCACGGAGCGTTCCAGGCCATGCCCACCCGCCGCGACATTCTCCACTTCCTCGGCGCCAGCGCCGGCGCCGCGCTGCTGAGCGGGGCATTGCCGGCCGCCGCCGCGGCATCGGCCTCTGCCGCCCTGCCCAGCAAGCGGCCGCCGCCGGGCAAGCGCCGCTTCGTCAGCACCGCGGTCGAGCGCCAGCTGCGCACGGTCAAGGCCGGCATCGGCGACCCGCGCCTGGCCTGGCTGTTCGAGAACTGCTACCCCAACACCCTCGATACCACGGTCGAGACCGGCACCCGCAACGGCAAGCCGGATACCTTCGTCATCACCGGCGACATCGAGGCGATGTGGCTACGCGATTCTTCCGCGCAGGTGCACCCCTACGTGCCGCTGGCCAAGCGCGACCCGGCGCTGCGGCGCATGTTCCATGGGCTGATCCAGCGCCAGGCCGCCTGCATCCGCCTGGATCCCTACGCCAACGCCTTCCTGCCCGACGGCACCAGCCAGCGCCTGAAGTGGTCGGTGGCCGACATCACCGAGATGAAGCCCGGCGTCGGCGAGCGCAAGTGGGAAGTGGATTCGCTGTGCTATCCGATCCGCCTGGCGCACGAGTATTGGCGCGCCAGCGGCGATGCCGCGCCGTTCGACGACGACTGGCGCGAGGCCATGCACGTGGTGGTGCGCACCTTCCGCGAACAGCAGCGCCTGCACGGCCGCGGCCCGTACAGTTTCCAGCGGCCCTCGCCGCTGGCCACCGAGACTCTGGTGCTGGACGGCTACGGGCAGCCGACCCGCCCCAACGGCATGATCCACTCGATGTTCCGCCCGTCCGACGATGCCTGCCTGTATCCGCTGTTCGTCCCCGCCAACCTGTTCGCGGTGACCTCGCTGCGGCAACTGGCGACGATGAGCGAGGCACTGCACCACGACGCCGCCTTCGCCGGCGAGTGCCGCGCTCTGGCCGACCAGGTCGAGACCGCCACCCGTCAGTTCGGGCAGATGCGCGACGCCGACGGCCAACCGTTCTGGGCCTATGAAGTGGACGGCTACGGCAACCAGTTGTTCATCGACGACGCCAACGCCCCCGGCCTGCTGAGCCTGGCCTACCTGGGCTGCTGCGATCGCCGCGATCCGCTGTTCCTGCGCACCCGGCAACTGGCCTGGAGCGAGCGCAACCCGTACTTCTATCGCGGCCGCGCCGCCGAAGGCGTGGGCAGCCCGCACAGCGGCCTGGGCACGATCTGGCCGATGTCGCTGATGCAGTACGCCCTGGCCAGCGACGACGACGCGCAGATCCGCCAGTGCCTGCAGTGGCTCAAGACCACCGACGCCGGCACCGGCTTCATGCACGAAGCCTTCGACAAGGACAACCCGAGCACCTTCACCCGCCCCTGGTTCGCCTGGGCCAACACCCTGTTCGGCGAACTGATCATCGACCTGCACCAGCGCAAGCCGCAGTTGCTGAAGGCCTGACGCCATCACTGTATTTGTGGGAGGGACTTCAGTCCCGACGCTTCTTCGGCAAGGCCCGTCGGGACTGAAGTCCCTCCCACAACAGCAAACACCCCCCACCGCACCGCCGCACACCCCGAGGACAGCACCATGGCCACACGACGCGGTTTCCTGCAGGGCGCCATCGCCCTGGCCCTGTTCGGCAGCAGCGGCATCGCGCGCCTGGCGCAGGCACGCGCCGGCAACTACGCGCTGCCGGCCGATGCGCGCGCCAAGGCCGACCTCACCCGCAACGTCGACGTATTCATCGGCACCGGCGGCCATGGCCACACCTTCCCCGGCGCCACGCTGCCGTTCGGCATGGTGCAACTGAGCCCGGATACCTACAACGCCGACTGGGACGCCTGCTCCGGCTACCACGCCGACGACGGCTCGATCATGGGCTTCTCGCACACCCACCTGTCCGGCACCGGCGTCGGCGACATGCTCGATTTCCTGGTGGTGCCGGCCGTGGGCGAGGTGAAGCTGCAGCCCGGCACGCGCGAGAACCCCGACGCCGGCTACCGCTCGCGCTACGACCACGCCGACGAAGCCGCCTCGCCCGGCTACTACCGCGTGCGCCTGAAGGACAGCGGCGTGCATGCCGAGCTGACCGCCACCGCGCGCGCCGGCCTGCACCGCTACCACTTCCCCAAGGGCAAGCCGGCGCACCTGCTGCTGGACCTGTGCCACGGCATGCAGGACAAGCCCGACATCCCCACCCGCGTCGAGGACGCCAGCCTGCGCCTGGTCGATGCGCAGACCGTCACCGGCGGCCGCCGCGTCTACCAGTGGGCCAAGGGCCGCTACATCTACTTCGCCATGCGCCTGTCGCGGCCCTTCGCCAGCGCGCAGCTGTACGCCGACGACCAGCCGCTGGCCGCGAGCGCGCGCAGCGCCGACGGCAACCGGCTGAAACTGGCCCTGCACTACCCCGATGCCGCGCAGGCGCCGCTGCTGGTCAAGGTCGGCATTTCCGCGGTCAGCGCCGAGAACGCCCTGGCCAACCTCGACGCGGAACTGCCCGACTTCGACTTCGCCCGCGTGCATGCCGCCGCCGTGGCCGAATGGGAAAAGGAACTGGGGCGGGTGCGCATCGACAGCGACGACGACGCGCAGCGCCGCATCTTCTACACCGCGCTGTACCACAGCCTGATCGCGCCGACCCTGTTCAGCGACACCGACGGCCGCTACCGCGGCATGGACCTGCAGGTGCACCAGGCGCCGGCCGGCTACCACAACTACAGCACCTACTCGCTGTGGGACACCTACCGCGCCCTGCATCCCTTGCTGACCCTGGTGCAGCCCGAGCGCGTGCCCGACCTGGTGCAGTGCCTGGTGCGCGGCGCCCACGAATCCCCGCAAGGCGTCGCGATCTGGCCGCTGCAGGGCGTGGAGACCGACTGCATGATCGGCTACCACTCCGCGGTGGTGCTGGCCGAAGCGCATGCCAAGGGCTTCACCGGCATCGACTGGAAGGCGGCGTACCCGGCCTGGCGCAAGCGCGCGATGGACGACGACGTGCACGGCCTGGGGTTGTACCGGTCGATGGGCTACATCCCCTGCGACAAGGTCGACGAATCGGTCAGCCGCACCCTGGAATTCGCCTACGACGACTGGGCGGTGGCGCACTTGGCGCAGGCGGTGGGCGCCGACGACGATGCCAAGCGCCTGCGCGAACGCTCGCGGCAGTACCGCAACGTGTTCAACCGCGAGAGCCGTTTCGTGCAGCCGCGGCTGAGCGACGGCCAGTGGGCCACCCCGTTCGATCCGCGCGCGATGGGCCACAGCGCGCAGTGGCGCGACTTCACCGAGTCCAACGCCTGGCAGGCCACCTTCCTCAACCAGCACGACCTGTACGGCTACATGGAGCTGTTCGGCGGCCGCGATCACTTCGTCGCCAAGCTCGACGAACTGTTCACCACCAGCTCCGAGCTGCCGGCGGACGCACCGCCGGACATCGACGGCATGGTCGGCCAGTACGCGCACGGCAACGAACCCAGCCACCACGTCGCCTACCTCTACGCCTACGCCGGGCAGCCGTACAAGACCCAGGCGATGGTGCGGCGGCTGCTGCGCGAGCAATACCACGACGCACCCAACGGCCTGTCCGGCAACGAGGACTGCGGGCAGATGAGCGCCTGGTTCGTGCTCAGCGCACTGGGCCTGTACGCGGTCGACCCGGTCAGCGCCAACTACGTGCTGGGCAGCCCGCTGTTCAAGCGCGCCGAACTGGACGTGGGCCACGGCCGCACCCTGCGCATCGTCGCCCACGGCAACAGCCCGGCCAACGTCTACATCCAACGCGCCCGCTGGAACGGCAAGCCCTACACCCGCAGCTGGCTGCGCCATGCCGACCTCGCCGCCGGCGGCACGCTGGAGCTGGAGATGGGGCCCAAGCCCAACACCGCCTTCGGTGCGGGCAAGGACGATTTGCCGCCGTCGTTCGTTTGACGGCGGAGAATGGGGATTGGGGAATCGGGATTGGTTGATTCCCCATCACCGCCCTTGTGCGTGCGACCGGTTGCATTGCGGCGCGCGCTTCGTGTTGTCTGTTGCGTTGCATCCGCATCGCCTCTTCCGAGATCCCTCATGCCGCGTACGACCCTCGCCGCTCTCGCCCTCGCCCTGGCGTTCGCCCTGCCCGCCACCCACGTGCGCGCTGCCGACAGCAGCGCCGCCTGGCCCGCCTTCGCCACCCAGGGCGATCACTTCATCCGCGACGGCAAGCCGTACCAGGTCATTTCCGGCGCCATCCACTTCCAGCGCATCCCCCGCGCCTACTGGAAGGACCGCCTGCAGAAAGCGCGCGCGATGGGCCTGAACACGGTGGAGACCTACGTGTTCTGGAACCTGGTGGAACCGCGGCCGGGCCAGTTCGACTTCAGCGGCAACAACGACATCGCCGCCTTCGTCGACGAAGCCGCCGCGCAAGGCCTCAACGTGATCTTGCGGCCCGGCCCGTACGTGTGCGCCGAGTGGGAAGCCGGCGGCTATCCGGCGTGGCTGTTCGCCGAACCCGGCATGCGCGTACGCAGCCAGGACCCGCGCTTCCTTGCCGCCAGCCAGGCCTACCTGGACGCACTCGCCGCCCAGGTCAAACCGCAACTCAACGGCAACGGCGGCCCGATCGTCGCCGTGCAGGTGGAGAACGAATACGGCTCCTACGGCGACGACCACGCCTACATGCGCCTCAACCGCGACATGTTCGTCCACGCCGGCTTCGACAAAGCACTGCTGTTCACCGCCGACGGCCCCGACGTACTCGCCAACGGCACCCTGCCCGACACCCTGGCCGTGGTGAACTTCGCCCCCGGCGACGCCAAGAACGCCTTCGAGACCCTGGCCAAGTTCCGCCCCGGGCAACCGCAGATGGTCGGCGAATACTGGGCCGGCTGGTTCGACCAGTGGGGCAGCAAGCACGCCGTGACCGACGGCGCCAAGCAGGCCAGCGAATTCGAATGGATCCTGCGTCAGGGCCATTCCGCCAACATCTACATGTTCGTCGGCGGCACCAGCTTCGGCTTCATGAATGGCGCCAACTTCCAGAAGAACCCCAGCGACCACTACGCCCCGCAGACCACCAGCTACGACTACGACGCCGTGCTCGACGAAGCCGGCCGCCCCACCCCCAAGTTCACCCTGTTCCGCGACGCCATCCAGCGCGTCACCGGCGTCGCCCCGCCGGCGCTGCCCAAGCCGATCCGCTTCGCCGAACTACCCGCCACGCCACTGCGCGAATCCGCCTCGCTCTGGGACAACCTGCCCGCCCCGGCCGCCACCACCGACACCCCGCAGCCGATGGAGCGCTACGGCCAGGCCTACGGCTACATCCTCTATCGCACCACCGTCACCGGCCCGCGCAAGGGCAGCCTGTACCTGGGCGAGGTGCGCGACTACGCCCGCGTCTACGTCGACCGCACACTGGCCGGCAGCGCCGAGCGCCGCCTGCAGCAAGTGGCGGTGGACGTAGACATCCCCGCCGGCCCCCACACTCTCGACGTGCTGGTGGAGAACACCGGCCGCATCAACTACGGCGCCCACCTCCCCGACGGGCACGCCGGCCTGGTCGACCCCGTGCTGCTCGACGGCAAGCCCCTCACCGGCTGGCAGACCTTCCCTCTCCCGATGGACGACCTGAGCAAGCTCACCGGCTGGACCACCGCCAAGATCGATGGCCCGGCCTTCCACCGCGGCACGCTCAAGATCGGCACGCCTGCCGATACGTTCCTGGACATGCAGGTCTTCGGCAAAGGCTTCGCCTGGGCCAACGGCCATAACCTGGGAAGGCACTGGAATATCGGGCCGCAGCGGGCGTTGTATTTTCCGGCGCCTTGGCAGCGGAAGGGCGGCAATAGCGTGATTGTGTTTGACTTGGATAGCGCGGCGGATGCGAGCGTGCGGGGAGTTACGAGGCAGGTTTGGAGTACGCCCAGTAACTGACTTATCCGCGGAGCGCGCCGCCCGGTAAATACGGATGGCGCGTGATCAAACAACTTGTCTACAAATTAAGGCCGCCGGCGGTCACGCCGAGCGGCCTTTAACTTTTGACGGGCGTCAACAAGTGATAGCGTCAGTCTGGTGCGGGGATGCACTGACGAATGGCAGTATGATTAGACGCGGGGATTATGCGACAGCGGGAGCGTTGAAAGATTGATTTCAGACGGGCATTGCTTCGAAAGTTAGCGACATCAGCGAGCCACCCTGTTACACAAAATTTTTTTGCCGAATAATAGTTAGGCCGCAGAGAAATTATATTGCCTAGTCCTTCAGAACAACTCGTTCACTCTACGGCTCGCATCGAAACGAGCTACTTGGATGGCTCTGCCGGAACTGGCACTGGGTTCTTCTTCAGCTTTCGCGGCAACGAGTCCGACCAAACCATACCGGCAATCGTAACTAACAAGCATCCACTCAACGATAAGTGAACCTGACCCCGTTAGTCTTCAAGGTGGCCCATCCTAATGATGCGAGCGAGGCCCAACCCTTCATTGAGCGCCCCTCGGCGGCTGCTGAATTCAACCGCTTGCGCAAAGCACCCAACTCAATCCATAAGTGAACATGCCCCGTTAATTGGGACGGTAGCGGCTCTATCTTTTGAACTCCTCAAACACGCTACCGGGCATAGTAGGCTGCGAAACACCTTTGCCAGCAAAGAATTTATCACCAATCGGATCGAATTGGCCGTTGCATTTCTCGATTGATTTCCGTAAGCGCTCTTCAATCTCATCGATCATCTTGTAGGTGGCATCGCTGACAGCAACCCTAATTTCATAACTCTTGACGCTATCGGGATATGGAATTGCCACTCTCCGCCTCATTGCTTCATCTATAACGGCTTGCCTCTCTGCTTGCTCCTTCTTTTTTTCCGCCATGGCGGTCGCCGCTGCAGCATCAAACTTCTTGTCAACTTCTGCCTTGATTGCAACGAAATCAGGCCTTTGGCAGGACAAGTTTCCGGCCTCTTTAATGAAGTATGATGCAAACTCTTCTTTCATCCATTTTGGATAGAACTTTGTTTCGTCTTTGCGTAGCTCGCGCGCAATTAGCTCGGCGTCACTATTCATATTTGGCCAGATGCTTTCAACGTGCTCAAGATAATCATGGAACGCGGCCTTGCCATCCTCAGCTCCGATGCTTGCACGCTTTATCTCACCCAACTTTCTGATCATGATCATATGGGGAAGCATGAGAACCACAGATGCATTCTGATAGTAGATACTCCATTGCGAAGCTTCGAGCCCTGACTGTGCCTTGTTTGCAGAAATCTTCGCAGTAGCTTCAGAAAGTCGAGCGTGTTCCGCGTTCGCCCGGGCAGTAGCAGCTTCGGCAAGAAGATACTGATGCTCTGTCGCGAGTTTAGTCAACTCCATATGTCGCGCTTGCAGCTCATTGTTTAGAGACTGCACGCGCTGTCGCGTAAGGACTACTTCCTTAGTACGACGGGTGTGCTCTAATTCGAGCTGAGCCACCTGTTCTGACAATAGCTCTTTCTGGCGATTAGGGACGACCGTATCTTGATAGGTCTTCCACAAAATCCACACAGTTACGAGTTGAATCAAAATCATAAATAAGTTGACGACCATACTCAGTCCCACGCTGTTTACGAGCGTAGCAAGACGACTGGACCTCTTTTTATGTAGCTCAAGTTGCTCTGGTATTAGAAGCCCAGAGCCAGACCTCTTAAACTCGATCATCACGCCCCCCTGTAACAGTGAAGGTACAGCGGCTCCGGCGTGCTTTCAAGAGGTAGGTAGCATCCCCGGCAGGAACGGGGCCAGGTTGACTTTCTAATTGAAACTGACCCGCTACACGGTCCAAGTCGGGACTACGCAACGCATTAGGCCCTCAAATTGCCCACACAAGGCATCCAAATCGACTGATAAGTGAAACTGACCCGATAGTCGCCGATAGTCCGCTTGGGTTTCTCGCCGTTGCGGCAGGCGCCATGTGATATATGAAAAACGGCCACCACCTGTTTAGTGGCAGCCGCCGAATCGATGCATCCCAATTACATCAGCTAATTATTCTTGATAGGAATAGAAGGTCCGACAGTCACGCTACCGCCTCCCCCTACGCTGCCACCGCCTCCGGCGCCGCTACCACCCCCACCTCCAGCGCCGCCGCCCTCACCACCACCGGGACTATCTTTTAAACTGCCAGGAATGGGCTGCACACAAGGAGTACCATTTTGGCACACGATGGTCGCCTTTTCACGAGAACCGTCACTCCAAATCACTGTAACAACGGAGCCATTAGGCAGCGAAGTAACGCCTTTCGTCACACGATACATGCCGACCAACGCCAACATGCCAGCCTGGCGAACTTCCGGAATATCGCTTTCCCCGACATTTTGGGCGGATCCCACAGAATTGTAAGGAGCATTCCTTGAATCGATTGTCACAACTGCAGCAATCGCTACGAAACTCAGCAACAGCAGAAATGACAGAATCCAACGAGACTTTGAAGTAAGCACACCAAGCTCCTTGTGGTTTCTATTTACGCCCGATCACAGAATTTATGTACTCTATTTTTTTATTCAACCTCTCACCTTCTCCTTTTGGCAACAAGTTATTCCGAACCAATTGCTCGTAATTCGAGGCGCAGGCACCATTCAAGCAATACCCATCAACCACTGCAGATCCAGCACCACAATCCGCACCCATCTGACACGCAACGATTCCCCAGGCATACGCGGAGGTTTCATCGCCAGCAACGGCTTCGAATGGGCCTAAATTTGCTTCAGGCGACTGAGTCGCCAGCAAATCCGTAAGTTCAAATATCGCTTCGGGATCCTTCTTATCAACAGCCGTTTTCACGAGATCGGAAACGTTCTCCTTTGCCTCATCTGGATATCTCACTTGAAGCCTGATTTTTGCAGCCAGATTTCCTGAAGCCGCAGATGCTGCCAGCCATTCCTTTTGCGCATCGAGTGGGATCGGAGAACCGCCTTCAACCAAGGCGCAGTCATCTGCAATGCGTCTGGCGGTTGCCTTCATGGCTGCTGCGGCCCCACCCGCTTGAGCAGCCATTGCATCAATACTAGACAGATATTTCTCGCGAGAGATGCTGACCGGGAAACAGCGATCATACATTCGCGACAGTTCCAACTGAGCCGCGGGATCTCCCCGCAATGCTTTATTTTTTACACTCTCGAATCTAAGCAGGTATTCCGCCGACCGTGACCTAGCAGCACTAGATTCAGCACTACTACTTTTCGCTCCTTCCTTTAATTCAACACCAGATGGAGTTACTCCCTTGTTCTCAGTCAGATCAAAAAAAAACCCGCCTTTCTGAAAGGAACCAGACAACACCAGTCCAACTATCAGGGCGGCAACGACCAAAATTATAAAAAAATACTTTTTCACGTCATCCCCAGATGTAGAACAACATGACGAGATCGGCCTAAATCAAAAAACAAAAATAGTAACACCCATTAAAGCTACCCCTCACGAGACACAGCACAAACACATCGCGCGAATCACCAAATTCACCAGCACGGAACACTAGGCCACGGACCGGATCAATGTCAATGAAAATTGCACAAACAGGAAGTAAATACTCGATGGCGTGCTTTCGAGCTTGAGAAAGAGAGACCGGGCACGCCTGCGCCTTACGTTTTCAAGTCATTTTGGTGACAGCGGATGTTGCTTTGGGAGAAAGTTCCAGCGGCGCCTTAGAGCACCATTGGTAAAAGGAAACACCAAGGAAACTCACACAACCCAATCGCTGTGCGCCCGAACCGCAGCGATGCAGAGCGATCACCGCGGGGAAGTCAGAACGAGGCCGACTTTGGTGGATTTGGTAGCTTAGTCGAAGCCGCGTTCTCCTACGCCGCTCATCAGGGACAGAGGCGTATTCCAGCTGCGAACGGGCCCACCAGACACCTCGAGATGCATGTCTTTGCCCGCGGTTGAAGGCGAGGTGTATGGCTATCTGGGCGCGCTGGTCGCAGGTAGTTTTTCAGAACCTCTCCACCTAATAGCGCTGGCGCCGCTCCATGCAATGCGTCATCCGCACGCGGATGGCGCTACGCACCGCTGTCTCAGGCTGTCGCGTGACGGCTGGCGGCAAAGGTGTGGAAACCCGCACCACAGGCAGAGTCACCCTGGTCAGCAACCAAGGTGGGCCATCGGACAGCAACCAGGCCCGTGCGGCAGCGTTGACTGCTGTCTTCTTGGCAGTGAATTCAGATCGACAAGCACAGCTTCCCAAAATGCTTCCCCGCCGCCTGATGCGCAAACGCATCGGCGATGTCTTCCAGCGCGAACGTCTGGTCGATCACCGGCTTGATGCCGGTTGCATTGATCGCGCGGACCATGTCGCGCTGTTGGCTGCGGCTGCCGACGATCAATCCCTGCAGGGTTTGGTGGCGTTGCATCAGCGCCACCGTCGGCACCTGGCCGGCGATGCCGGTCAGCACGCCGATCAGGGCGATATGGCCACCGATGCGGCAGGCCTGGATGGATTGACCCAGCGTGTCTGGCCCACCTACTTCGATCACGTTGTCGACGCCACGGCCGTTCGTGTAGTCGAGCACCTTGGCCGCCCAGTCGGTGTCGCGGCGGTAGTTGATGGTGAAATCGGCGCCGAGCGCCTGCGCACGCGCCAGTTTCTCGTCGGAGGACGACGTCGCGATCACGGTGGCGCCCATCTGTTTGGCGAACTGCAGCGCAAAGATCGACACGCCGCCGGTGCCGAGCACCAGCACGGTATCGCCGGCCTTGAGATGTGCGTCCACCACCAGTGCGCGCCACGCGGTGAGCCCCGCCGTGGTCAGCGTCGCCGCTTCGGCGTGGCTGTAGCCGTGCGGCGCGTGCGTGAACCACTGCGCGGGGCGCACCACGTATTCGCGTGCATAGCCGTCGACACCGTCGCCGGGCACGGTCGCGAAATCGGCGAGAGTCGGTCCGCCATCCAGCCAGGTCGGGAAGAACGTCGAGACGACCGCATCGCCCACGGCGAACTCGTCCACGCCCTCGCCCACCGCCTCGACCACGCCGGCGCCGTCGGACATCGGGATGCGGCCGTCGGCGCTGGGCATGCGGCCGGTCACCACGCCCAGGTCGTGGAAGTTGAGCGAGCTCGCATGCACGCGCACGCGAATCTCGCCGGGGCCCGGCTGGCCGGGATCGGGCAGATCGACGAGGCGGAGATTCTCGAGGCCAGCGGGCTGGCGCAGGGTGATGGCTTTCATGAGGACGACATCCTTAGCGGAACAGTGGCGAGGGGCGGCGCCGCATCAGTTGCAGCGAGACCGCGTTGCAGGCATTGTCGGGATGCACTTCCTGCATCGCAAGAACGTACAATTTTCGCAGGTACTATCAATTTTGTAGGTACAAACACCATGCGTCTGAAACGTCTGGATGGCAAGAGCGGCTGCGCGGTCGAAGTCACGCTTTCGGTGATTGGCGGGGTGTGGAAGCCGGTGATCCTGTTCCACCTGCTCTCCGGCAAGAAGCGCTTCATGGAACTGACGCGCCTGATTCCCAATGCCACGCAACGCATGCTGACCTTGCAATTGCGCGAACTCGAGGAGGACGGGGTCATCGTGCGGCACGTCTATCCACAGGTGCCACCCAAGGTCGAATATGCGCTGACGCCGCTCGGCGAATCCCTGGCGCCGGTGCTGATCAGCCTGCGCGAATGGGGCGAGTCGTATCGCAGCAGCGAGATGGCGCGCGCGCCGGCCGCGACCCCGGAATGCGTGCATGGGGAGGCAATGGCGAGGTGACATCGTGCGGCGCCTCCAAGACGCAGGCGCACATCCGCGTCGCTGCCTCTTGCATGTCGAGACCGACCGCCGCCGCTATCAAGGCGCACTCCTGACCAGGGTGCGTAGCTTCTGACACGAGCGCGCCAGCCACCACATCGCGTGGCATGGACAGGGTGTTCGATACCTTGGGATCGAGTGCGATGGACAATCGATCCGCGCTTGATCGCTCACCTCACTCGGCGCGCCGATCCGCCCACGGCAGGCTGACAGCACGCACAGGCCTCTCCCCATCCTCGCTCGCCGGCATAGCGACCAGCCCCTGCAGGTTGGCCTTGGCATACAGCGCGCCGAGGTCGTGGATGCGCAGCAGCTGGCGACGGCGACTGACCAGGCCGCTGCGCACCCAGCGCTGCAACTGTGCATTGAGTTTGGAGCGGCTGATGTTGAGCATCGCGGCCAGGATGCTCTGGTTCGGCGGCAGGGCGATGGTGCAGTCGCTCCCATGGGGTGTGGCCTGCAGTTCGAGTTGGCGCAACACGTAGCGCGCCAGGCGCACTTCCAGTCGGTGCAGGCAGATGCTTTCCAGGCTGTCCAGAGTCTGCCGCAGGCGCAGACGCAGCAATGCGTGGATGCGCAGCTGCAGCAGCGGCGGATCCAGCAGGACGTTGAAGTGGCGCCGCGGCAGCTTCAGCACCACGCTGGCGCCAAAGGCAATGGCGGTGAAGCTGCGTCCGTGCGGTTCCAGCAGCGCGGCCTCGTCCACCAGCCCGCCGGGCTCGACCGCGCCGACGATCAGTTCCTGCCCATCCGGGCCGTACAGCACCTTGTACACACGACCGCGCACGACCACACCGACGAAGCTACTGGGATCGTGCTTGAAGAACAGGACGCTGCCCGCATCCAGCGCGCATTCGCTGACATGGGCGAGCAGGTCGTCCAGTACCAAGTCCGGCAAACCCTGGAACAACGGCGCGCGTTCCAGCAGGCGGCGATGCTCTTGGCCGGCGATGTCCGTGCATGCGTCGCCGTCGTCGTGGCCAGGCACGCTGCGCTCGATCGTCTCCAGATGGACGTTGGCTGGAACCTCCATACTCCCTCTTCTCGGACGCAGGACGTACGACGCCGGGCGTCGAACGCGCCAGGCACGGGTGGGTAACGGCATAGGCGAGGCGCGCTGGGCAAGCGGCCTGCAGGGGGAAACGGTCGACGGCGTCGACAGCTGCAGCGAGGAACGGCGAGACCTGACGGGTTCGCCGTTCCGGACCGACGTGCGGACTCAGAGGCCGGCCGGCTTGCCGCCCTGAAACGCCTGCAACACGGTCAGCAGGCTGGTCAGGTTGTCCGATACGCCGGTCTGGGCGATCTTCTCCGATGCGCCGGCGGCCGCGGTGGTGTCCAGGGAGTACACCTGCATGACACCCATGTTGTTCGCCGCCTGCGCCAGCGTGTTCTGCTGCTGCTGCGCGGCGACCGCGTTCTCGTACAGGATACCGCTGGAGTGCGCCAGGCTCTGGTAGATCGAGCCCATCGCGAAGGCTGGTGCTTCGCCGATGACCTTGACGTTGGACTGGGTGACGGCGTCGGTGATCTGGTTGTTGACTGCGGTGGGATAGGCCATGGAACGGTCCTCGTTAGGAAGGAAATTGCGTGGCTAGCGCCGCCTCGCGGCGGCGTTAGCGCGCGTTGCTTACGACTGCTTGAACGCGTTGAGCACGGTCAGCAGGCTGGTGAGGTTGTCGGAAACACCGGTCTGCGCGACCTTCTCGGTGGCGCCGGCGGCGGCGGTGGTGTCCAGGCTGTAGATCTGCATGACGCCCTGGTTGGCCGCCGCCTGCGCCAGGGTGTTCTGCTGCTGCTGCGCGGAGACGGCGTTCTCGAACAGGATGCCGGTCGAGTGCGCCATGCTCTGGTAGATCGACGCCATCGCGAAGGCCGGCGCTTCGCCGATGACCTTGACGTTGGACTGGGTGACCGCATCGGTGATCTGGTCGTTGACCGCGGTGGGAAATGCCATGTGTTCGCTCCTGGGTTGGGGTACGGCCCACGCCGTACGATCTATGGAAACGGGACAGTGCAAAAACTGTGAAACCCTACGCGGCGTTTGTCTCGCCAGCATCGCCGCGATGCGCCCGCGACGAAGCAACATCGACCACGATGCCCCGCGGCGTCAGCCGACGCGTGTTGCAGCCGCTGCGGCGCGTGGCACGTGGCGCCCCCTGCTTCCATGCAACGCGATCCGCCAGCGCGGCAGTCGAACGAGCGACCGCTTGCGACTCGGGACCAGGCTGGATCGCTGATGGCACACCGCCACCTTCGCTGCATGGGCATGGGCATGGGCATGGGCATGGGCATGGCGCAAGCCGCAAGGCACGCCATGCGCGTGCGAAACGCGCCGTGCACACAATCGAGCGCCACGACCGCAGTCCTGCGCCACGCTCGTACACATGCACTAAATACGCTTGCACGACGTAGCGCCTCCGCATGCACATGCGAAGGCGCCACCGTGCAGCGGAATCGCTCAGGCCCCGGAGGACGGCGATGGCGCTTGCGGCGCCGCGGCCTGCGCGTCCGCGATGAGTCCCTGCGCGCGCGCCGCATCGATCACGGCCTGCATCTGCTGGGCCAGGTTGGCGAATTCGCGATCGAAGCACGCACGCACTTCGGCCTGCACGAGGTTGGCCAGGCGATCGGCGATCTGCGACATCACCATGTGGTTCATGCCGCCTTCGCCGTGCTGCGGCGGACGCAATTGGCCCGGTCGCAACTGGTCCAACGAATTGGCCGACTGCACCGCCTTGAGCACCGCCGCTTCGCTGGCCGCGGTGGCGCCGTTCAGCTCGCCGCGGGTGTTCTGCATCTTCTGCATCATTTGCTGGATCAGGCCCTGCACCCGCTGGCGCTCGGTGTCGATCAGCGACGGCGAGGCCCCATCGACTTCTGCGGCAGGCACCGCTGGCGGTGCAGACGTTTCTGACGCGAAGCGCCGCAGTTGCTCTTCCTCGATGGGCGTCAGCGCGCGGCCCAGCCACCTCTGGGCGAACTGTTGCAGCGTGGCGGAATCGGATGCTTGGTTGTCTTGCATGGTGTTCCCCTGTGAGTGTGGTGGAATCGGTGGTGCAAACGGCCTACGTGGACGCGGACTTGCGGCCGCGCATCAGGTCCGCGTACTTGGCGATGCTCTGGTCGATCTTGTCGATGGCGAAGCCGGCGGATTCGGCCTCCAGCGCGCCGGCGGCCGCCGCGACTGCCGCTGCGGCACCGACCAGCACGTCGGTGGCCAGCACACCCAGCGCATCCTCGGCGGCTTGCTCCATCTTGTTCTCGGCCAGGTTCTCGGTCATCTGCTTGAGCAGCACGCCCTGGCTGGCCAGCGCCATCTTGCTGACGCCGTCGAAGTACACCGCCGCCGATTGCGCGATCAGGCCCGACGCCTGGCTGATCAGCATGTTCGAGCCGACCACGATCTGCGACGGCGCGTAGGCCATGGTCTCGGCATTGCTGAGCTGCACGGCCTGCACGATCTTGCTGTTGAGCGCGTCGCTGGCCGGCCGTTCCGCGGAGGCCTGCGCCAGCATGTGGGTGTTGAGCGTCTTCAGCATGGACGGCGGCGGTGGAGGCGACGGCGAGACCGGAGCGGCTGGCGGCGCCGCGGGCGGCGATGCGCCATCGCCACCTGCCGCTGCCGCAGGCGCGGCGTCGGCGGCGGGCGCGACCGCGGGGGGCACCGCGGCGCCTGCCGCAGCGGCGGGCGCGCTGCTGGCCTCGCTACTCGCTGGCACCGCGGCGGAGGGACTATCTGCGGCGACCGGCGCCGCGGCTGCAGTGCCGCTGGCCGCCTCCGGCGCCGGCGCATCCGGAGTCTGTGCCGCCCCCATGGTGGATGACGGCACTGTTGCCGCACCGGCCGGCGCCGCCGCGGCGGCCGGCGGGGAGGCGGAAGTCTTCTTGCTTGCGAAAGGCCACATGCCACTCTCCTGATGGATGAATCGGTACCCGTCTCAGCCGTCCCGGCGCTGCATCACTTCTCGCCGATCGCCATGATCAGCGCCACCGCCTTGGACACCACCGCATTGGAGACCTGGTTCAGCGCCTGCTGGCTGTGCACCGCGTTCTGCAACGCCAGCCCGGTGGAGTGGCTGGAGACCTGATACAGCGAGGCGATCGCCTGGGCGGGCGCCTCAGCCACCACCTTGACGTTGGTCTGGGTGACCGCATCGGTGATCTGCGAATTGACGAACGTGTTGTCTGCCATGAGCCTGATTCCTTGGTGAGTCGCCTGCCGGGGAGGCGCCGCGACGGGGATGGCCTGTGCCGCGCCCCGCCGCGGCGCCCGCGATGCCGCGGCCTACGCGGCCCGGCGTGGAGGGAAAACGCCGCCGTGGGCGGCTTGTGAAGCCGCTGCGGCCAACACGCTCATTCGGCCACCAGCGCCAGGCGCAGCCGCTTGCGCAGCAGCTCCACGCGCTTGCGCGCCAGCGGCTGGTTGATACGCAGTAGGTTGGCGATGGCCGGATAGGGCAACTCCTCGACGAAGCGGTAGGCGAACAGGCGGCGCTGCTCCCGACTCAGCGCCGCCACCGCCGTCACCACGCGCTCCATCTGCTCCTCCAGTTCGGCACGTTGCAGGGCGGTCATTCCTTGATCGGCCACGGCGTCCACTTCCTTAGCCTCGGAAGAGCGATCCAGCGGTTCGCCACCGCCGCGGCGCCGCCGCGCCAGGTCCAGGAACACGTGGCGCAACACCACGAACAAGAACCCCTGCGGGTCGGTCATCGCATCCGGCGAGCGGCGCATGAACAGCAACGCCTTGACCGCGGTGTCCGACAGTAGGTCCTCGGCCGCATCCGCACGCCCGTTGGCCAACCGCAACGCGCGCCGCCGCAGATCCGGCAGCATGGCGCGCCAGGCGCGGGTGAACATCTCGTCGGCCTCGGCGAATCGCAAGGCGTCCACGCCTGACTTTTCCATTGCCCTCTCCATCGCATGCTCCGAAATCCCCTTGTGCGACGAGTCTCTGTGGGGGCCGGCAGCAATAGCTGTTCCCTGGGTGACAACCGCGGGGCGATGCCCGCGCAGCCGCACGGGAGGTGGCGTGTGTGCGCGCTTTGTCTACGCATGCATACGGCGAAGGCAGCTTCTCCGTGATTCTGTGGGCCATTCGCGCAAAAAAACGGGCACACTGCACAGACAGCGGGCCCGGATCGTGCGTTCGCGATCAGCTCAGCGCAGCAGCTTGACCAAGGCCTCCAGTACCTTCTGATCGCGGAGCGCATGCAGCAACTGCTGGATGTCCGGCTTTGCATCCGCCGCTGGCAGCACTGGCTCCTGTCTCTGCGCCGAGGTTGGAGTCGGTGGCTGCGGTGCCTGCGGCGGCGAGCCGGGGGGAGGCGTCGCCTCGCCCGACGCTGGCGCGGGTGTCGGCGTGGCGATGGCCGACTCCACGCACGCCAGTTCCGCCTGCCATAGATAGGTGGCGACCTCGTCCAGCGCCGTCGTGGCCCAGGCGCCGATCATGACGAGGCCGGCGGCGCACGCCGCACCACGACCACCGAGGCCGGGCCCTTGAAGCCGTCCAGCGATTCCAGCCGGAGCAGGCTGCCGGTGACTTCCAGCGCGCTGGTCGGCCCTACCGTGGCGCGCCAGTAGCTCAAGGCCAGCCTGCGCAGCAGCGTGGCCAGGGTCTGCAGCAGATCCACCTGCAGTTCGTTCTGGTTGTTCGGCAGCAGCTTGTAGATCAGCAGCACCAGCATGCGCAGGTATTCGCGCTGCACGCCGGTATGCTCCACGCCCTGACCGTCGGCGCCCAGCAGATAGGAGCGCCAGTTCTGCACGACCAGCAACGCGCGCACCATGGCCTGGTAACGCAGCGCCGCGGCCGGGGCGTCGCCGGCGCAATACAGGACCAGCTTGCAATAGGTGCCGAACAGGAACTCGGCCTGTGCCGGGTCGTAGATCGGCTGCAGCGCCGCCTGCAGCTGTCTCTGCAGATAGGCTTGGTTGTCGCGCAGTGTGGTCGCCAGATCGCCGCTCTGTTGGCTGAGAGCGACGAACTTGGCGATCTGCGCCCGATCCAGGCCCTGCGTTTCCATGCTCAGCACCGCATTGCCGACAGCCTCGAGCACGTCGGTGTCGATGTAGCCGTCCAGTTGCCGATAGCCGCGGTTGAGCCGGTAGCCCTGCACGGAATCGAACAATGCGGAGGCACCGGTGATCGCATTGCTGCCGAGGTTGGTGTCGAAGGCCAGCCACGGATAACGCGCGGCCATGTAGTTGCGGTAGTAGTAGTCGTGTCCCAGGCGGAATGCGTACAGCGGATTGTTCTCCACCAACGCGTGGTAGACGTCGCGATTGACATCGAGCGACCGCCGATCCAGCGCCTCGCTCAGCGCCATCACGTTGCGCTTGGCGTTGTAGCCGGCCAGTTCGCGCGACAGCGGCGCGTTGATGTCGAAGCGGCGCAGCACATGCCCGTCGTGACTGAAGGCGGTGTTGGCGAACAACTCCTCGAACAGCCCCTGCGGAACCGCGGTCCCGCGCGTGCCGCGCGGCGTGGCGCCGCGCTTGCCATTGGCGGCGTTCCAGGCATCGAGCACATGCGCGGACAGTGCTGCGTAGAACCGGGCATCCGGGTCGCCGACCTGATGCAGATAGTAGCCGGTCACCGACCGGTTCTCCGCGCCGAAACCACTGCCTTCGCCGCAGTGGATGTGCACCATCGCACGCAGCGCGCGCTTGCCTGCGCCGCTGCCGAAATTTGCGCTCAGCACGTTGGCGTTCTGCTGCAGCCAGGTGAACAGTTCGGCGTAGTTGCCGACCTTGTTCTCCGCGCCGAGCAGGTCCAGCCCGACGATGATCGAATCTCCTTTCCCCTGGCCGGTCAGCAGCGGCGCGACCTTGTCGTCCAGGTATTTCTTCAAGGCACCATCAGGCATGTAGTGATGCGGCGAATGCACCAGAAGCCGATAATCGGTGCCGTACTGGACGTTGTAGTCCTGCGCCAGCCCCGCCAGTTGCGGGATCTCGTCCTCGGTGGCGGCAGCCTGGATCAGCAGCACGCCGTCCTCGCGCAGGTAGTTGAAGATCGCCCATACCCACAGGCGGTAGTCGGCCTTCTGCGACTCGCTCCAGTTTTTGTAGTCGGCCGGATCCCCCTGGCACAGCTGCTTCACGAAATGGCCGCGCAGCTTGTAGGCATCGTCGAACGGGGTGTACTTGCTGGCGCTGTAGAACTTGTTGTTGAAGTAGCGCACCAGCGTGCGAAGGCTGGGGTGGGGGCCATCCGCCGAGGCCAGAGCCGGGGTGACGATCTCGGTGTCGACCAGCGTGTAGAGCATGGGCGATTGCGGCGGCAGCGCCAACTCGCTGCGCACGTAGCCGTACTCGGCCGCGATCACCTGACAGGCGATGTAGATGTTCTCCGCCACGCATTCGGCCCGTTCGTACTCGGTGCGGTTGCGCTTGCCCAGCAACCGGGCGAAGGGATTGCTTGTGCGCTCGGTCATCAATGTCAGCGCGTAGCGGAACAGCAACAGTTCGCCCTTGGCCGTTGCATGCCGATCGTTGGCGTAGAAGCGCTGCGCCAGCAACTGCGCCAGCGACGACCGCGTGTCGTCCAGCTCCTTGCGCTGGGTCGGCAGGATGCCGGTGAAGTGACTATGGAAGTCGCAGACGTAGCGATTCAGCTGTGTCTGCTCGGCAAGCTTGAAATAGGCCATGTCGGGTCCTTGAAGGGAAGAGAACGGCAGCGGGGTCCGCCGCCCGGGAACTGGGCCGCAGCCCGGTTTGCTGGGGCCTTGCGTGCGCCGACGCTGCTGCGCGGAGGCAGGCAACGGCACGCACCGCGCACTGGCGAAGATCGAGCACGGAAGGCGGACCGGTCGTGCACCGGCCATCGCTCGGCCCAGCCACGGGCACTACGCGGGGCAGTGGCTGCGGGGCCGACGGCGCGCTACGCGCATCCCACGATGGCGCCAAGGCCACCGCGATGCACGCCAGTGTCACGCACAGGCCATGGCGCAGCCGCGTCCATCGTCGTAGCCGCCTTCGCCGTTCGAACGACACCGAGCGGAACCCGGATACACCTGCGCTGTCGGGCATGGCGTTACTCCACGAGGACGGGACCACCCCGGCACCATGGCCACGCCGCGTCGGCGACTTGGCAGCGCCACGGATGGAGGGCGACCTCCCTCTAAACGCGGCGGCGGCGGCGCCGTGAATGCGGCGATCGCCGGGCGCGCCTGCGCATGCGGCCTGACCGGTTTGTCCTCATATCGGCCGAGCGCGCCTCGAAGGCTTCCGCAACGGCATGTGCGCCAGCGATGGCAAGCAATGCCTACCATCGGACGACACTGCGCATCGCAGGCGATGATCGGGCAGACGCGCATCGACCGGCTGCTTGCGGATTTTGCTGTGCGCCACGTGATTCCATGTATCGCACAGGCCTCCGCGCAGCATTACCGTGTGGGACCTGCGCCCCCCCTGCGCAACTCGGGCTAAGCGCGGTTGTCGCGACCACGAACAACGTACACGTAATGCAGGCCTGAGCACGCGGCGCATCTAACTCCGTCGCGCATAGGAGTGGCTTCAACCGTTGCGAGATGTAGCTGTAGAACCCCGTCGCGGCTGAAGCCAGTTCTGCAAAGGTAACGAAGTGCCCCTCTGCGGCGCAGTTAAAGGCGCCCTCCGTCTGCTGCTCCTGCGCCATCGCATGCCGTGCACGCATGGCGTGCACCTCGCCCGCACCAAGCGGCCGTGGCGCAACGCCACGGCTGGGTCGCCGCGGACGCAGCGACTGCGCTGAGCGACTGCGCTCGCGCCGCCCCTCACCCCCACCCCCTCTCCCGGGGGGGAAAGGGGAGTACGTCTTGCGGCGCGTGCGCTCTTCTTCGCGGCGATGTTGGAACCGCCGCGCCTTCACACCGCCGCCCTCGCCGCAGACGCAGCGCACAGCTCCAACGAAAAAGCCGCACCCGGCGTCGCGCCGGGTACGGCTTCGGTCGTACGCCGCGGCAGGCTTCAGCGCGTCGCGCCGGCACCCACGTTGAACAACTGGAACTCGCGGATATGCGCGGCATCGACGCTGGACAAAATGTTCAAGCGCACGCGCGAAGCGGTGACCGCGGGGAAGTGGTCGATCTTCATGTGGCCGATCGCCTGCGCCTGCGCCACCTTGACCCAGGCGCCGTCGCGGAACACTTCCACCGCGTACTTCTGCACCAACTGGCCGTCGTTGAGCCATTCCATCGACAGCGCGGTGTCGAAGGTCACCGGCTGCTTGAACTGCAGCTCCAGCGTGGCGTGGTGCGAACCGTCCGGCGCGCTCCAGAAGGTGTCGCGGTCGCCGTCCACCGCCGCGGCGATGCCGTCGTCGCTCTTGAGCCGGCCGCGCACCAGGTTGCGGTCGGCGCCGTAGCGCGCCTGCAGCGCCTGGCCCATTTCCTCCAGCCGCTTGACGTCGGCCTCGGGCAGCAGGCCGCGCTTGTCCGGGGCGATGCCCAGCACCAGCTGGCCACCACGGCCGACGCTGTCTTCCCAGATCTGCACCAGCTCGTCGACGCTCTTCAGCGTCTGGTCGCTGTTCGGGTGCCAGAACCACTGCAGCTTGTGCAGCGGCGTGTCCACCTCGACCGGGCGCCAGCGCAGGTAGCCGTGGCGATCGATGGTGTTCCAGTTTTCGCCTTCGATCACCCCGGCCTCGTTGCCGACCCAGCGCACGTCGCCGTACTCGAACAGCGCGGTGTCGGCGAAGACCATGGCGTTGGGCTGGTAGGTGCGCAGCTCTTCCATGTACTTGTCGAAGTTGTACACGTGGCCGGCGCTGCCGGCGCCGTCCAGCCACCACTCGGTGAGCGGGCCGTAGTGCGAGGCCAGGTCCACCAGCTGTGCGGCGTAGAACTTGTCGTAGGCCTTGGGGTCGGCGTACTTGGGTTCGTGGCGGTCCCACGGCGACAGATAGATGCCGAAGCCCATGCCTTCCTTGCGCACGGCCTCGCCCGTCATCTTCACCAGGTCGCCCTTGCCGCCGAGCCACGGGCTGTTCTTCACCGAATAGGCGCTGTCCTCGGTGGGCCACAGCGCGAAGCCGTCATGGTGCTTGGCGACCAGGATCAGGTACTTGGCGCCGGCCGCCTTGGAGGCGCGCGCCCACTGCGCCGGGTCCACCTGGTCCGGTGCGAACACCTTCGGGCTGGCGGTGCCGTCGCCCCACTCGCGATCCAGGAAGGTGTTGGTGCCGAAATGCACGATCACCCCGAATTCCAGGTCCTGCCAGGCCACCTGCTGCGGCGAGGGTTTGACCTCGGCGAAGTTCTGGGCGAGCAGCGGTGGCGCGGTCAGGGCGGTCAGGCCGAGCGCGGCCAGCCAGCGGAGCGGAGAGAGCGGGCGGTTCGGCATGGCGGATCCTCGCAATCGTCGTCGGTTGGCAGGCGGCGCTGCCGGTGGTGTCAGCATATGGTATTTAATTGATGATAAATAGGTATCCCCTTTTGCGGGACAGGACCGGACCACATGATGTCGCCTTCGCTGTTTCCCCTGTTGTCGCTGTTCGCGGTGCGCGCCCTCGCCGGACCGGCCGCCGTCGCCCCGCCACAGGGGCCGCCCTCGCCCATCGTCTACAGCGAATTCGTCAACGCGCAGGCGCCGACCGCGCAGTGCCACGCCTCCACCCTGGTGGAAACCCGCGACGGCCTGCTCGCGGCCTGGTTCGGCGGCCGCCACGAAGGCGCCGACGATGTCGCGATCTGGGTGGCGCGCCGCGACGCGCAGGGCTGGCAACCGGCACAGCGCGTGGCCGACGGCGCGCAGGCGCAGGGCGCGGCGCTGCCGACCTGGAACCCGGTGCTGTTCCAGCCCGCGCAGGGGCCGCTGCGGCTGTTCTACAAGGTCGGCCCGGATCCCAAGCGCTGGTGGGGCATGCAGACCACCTCCAGCGACGGCGGCCATCACTGGTCCACGCCCGAGCGCCTGCCCGCCGGCATCCTCGGCCCGATCAAGAACAAACCGGTACAGCTGCCCAGCGGCCGCATCCTCAGCCCCAGCAGCAGCGAGGACGCCGGCTGGGTCGCGCACATGGAATGGTCCGACGACAACGGCGCGCACTGGACCCGCGGCCCGGCGATGAACGACCCGGCCAAGATCGGCGCGATCCAGCCCAGCGTGCTGCTGCACAAGGACGGCCGCCTGCAGGCGGTGGGCCGCAGCCAGCAGAACCACGTGTTCAGCACCTGGTCGCGCGACCAGGGCCGCACCTGGGAACCGATGACCCTGCTCGACCTGGCCAATCCCAATTCCGGCACCGACGCGGTGGTCCTGGCCGACGGCCGCTCGCTGCTGGTCTACAACCCGACCGAGGCCGGCAAGGACTGGTGGGACGGCCGCGGCGTGCTCGCCGTCGCCCTGTCCGACGACGGCCTGCACTGGACCCGCGTGCTGACCCTGGAAGACAGCCCCAAGGACGAGTTCTCCTACCCGGCGGTGATCCAGACCCGCGACGGCAAGGTGCACATCAGCTACACCTGGAAGCGCACCCGCATCAAGCATGTGGTGCTGGATCCGAAGCGGTTGACCGGCACGCTCGCAGCGGGCGAGTCACGCTGACCGCGAAGCGGTAGCGCGCCGCGCGTCACCCATCAGCGGTGGTCTGCGCGGTGCAGCCTCCATCCAAACCGCCGCCCCTCGTAGGAGCGGCTTCAGCCGCGACCGAAACGCCTCCATCGGCGCCCAACGACGCAACCGCTGAAACACGCGGCCGGACAGCCGCCACCGCAGTCTCCTGTGGGAGCGGCTTCAGCCGCGACGAGCGAATCTCGTCACCATTTGACGCACCACTGCGATCCGATCCTCACCACGCAGCGGCGCGCCCTACTCCCCCAACAACGCCACCATCCGCCGCACGCGCGCCACATCGGTCTGCATGCGGTCGCCGCCCAGGCTGCGCACATGCGGATGCGGCACCAGCGCCCGCGACGCCAACGGCCCGCGCGCCGAGCCATGGAACTCCCGCGCCCCGGTGCGCGCACGCAACTGCGCCAGGTTGGCCTCGGTGACGCCAGAGCCGGGCATCACGCTCAGGCGCGTGCCGGCCTGCTGCACCAACTCGGCGATCCGTTCGGCGCCCTCTTCCGCGGTCTCGCGCGCACCGGAGGTCAGCACCCGCTCGCAGCCCAGCACGATCACGTCCTCCAACGCACGCCGCGGATCGGCACTGACGTCGAAGGCGCGATGGAAGGTGACGCCGAGCGAACCGGCCGCAGCGATCAGCTCGCGCATCGTCGCCATGTCGACCTCGCCAGCCGCGGTCAGCGCGCCCAGCACCACGCCGTCGCAACCAAGCCGCACGCACTGCTCCACGTCGCGGCGCATCGCCTCCACTTCCGCGGCGTCGAACACGAAATCGCCCACCCGCGGACGGATCAGCACGTACAGCGGAATGTGCAGCCGATCGCGCACCACTGCCAGCGTGCCGAACGACGGCGTCAAGCCGCCGCCATCCAGGCCGCCGCACAGTTCCACCCGCATCGCCCCGCCGTCCTGCGCGGCCAGCGCCGAGCCGATCGCATCGGCGGCCACTTCCAGCCCCATCGCCACCGTTCCGCTCATGCCGCCGGCGCCGGAAAATGGCTCTGCCCAGGCAGCAGCAAATCCTGCCGCTGCGCATCGCAGACCGCGTAACTGAAACCGGCCTGGATCGCGAACGCGCCGACCTCGCCACGCTTGTTCATCGCCAGGAACCCGACCTGCAGGTCGCGGGTGAGTTCCGGCTTACGCCGCACGATGCGCATCACCACCTCGCGGCAGGCCTCGGCCGGGCTCTTGCCCTGCCGCATCATCTCCACCACCGCGAAACTGCCGACGTTGCGGATCACCTCCTCGCCGACACCGGTGGAGGTCGCCCCGCCCACCTCGTTGTCCACGTACAACCCCGCACCGATGATCGGGCTGTCGCCGACCCGACCGTGCATCTTCCAGGCCATGCCGCTGGTGGTGCAGGCGCCGGACAGATTGCCGTGCGCATCCAGCGCCAGCATGCCGATGGTGTCGTGGTTGTCCTTGCCGCCTGGCAGCGTGCCGCGGCGATAGGCACGATTCTCGATATTGGCTTCCGGCGCGTAGTGCGACGTCTTCAACCACTCCTTCCATGCCTGTTCCGACTCAGGCGTGAGCAGCTTGGTGCGCTCGAAGCCCTGCGCCAGCGCGAACTGCAGCGCACCATCGCCGACCAGCATCACATGCGGCGTCTTCTCCATCACCCGCCGCGCCACCGAGATCGCATGCACGATGTCCTCCAGCGCCGCGACCGACCCGCAGCCACCGGTGTGATCCATGATGCAGGCATCCAACGTGACCCGCCCATCCCGGTCCGGATAGCCGCCCAGCCCCACCGTGTGATTGTCCGGATCCGCCTCCGGCACCCGCACCCCAGCCTCCACCGCATCCAGCGCCGCGCCACCGCGCGACAGCACCTGCCAGGCCGCCTGGTTGGCGGCGACGCCGAAGTCCCAGGTGGAGACCACCCGTGCTGCGCCGTTTGGCAAGGGGCCGACGCCGGCCTTGGCTTGCGCCTTGACCACGGCGGCGCGTGCGCCCGGAAGCACACCGCCCAACCCGGCGGCCAGAGCGCCGAAGGCGGCGGTTTTCAGGAAGTGACGGCGTTGCGGCATGGGAAGGCTTCGGTTTTGAAAGGGCACTCGGGACAATGTACACCTGGCCTTACATGATGCGAAGAATTTAGAACGGACTGAATTTCAATCGCGGACGGTCACATCAATGTAAATTTGATCAAGCATCACGACTAACAAGAACTTAAAGCCCATTTAATTTACGCTCAAGCAACTCAAAGTCATGCAATGCATCTATGCAATGCATCACTCCGCCCGTGGGCGACTCAATTAAGGCACCTACTGACAAATAGCCCCACTCGTCGGCTGGATATCTACTAGAAAACTCACCTCTATCGATGACAGCCACAACAGTACCCGTCATGCCACTTCCTAGATCCACCCTGTCGCCCAACAAAACAGGCTGACCGTCACGATAGTCCATAGCCACACCCATTAGTTAACAAAATCCTGAATTGGTATCGATCCTGGCGGAGGAGGCAACCCACCTGCGGCATCAGACGCACCGATAGGCCGCCAAAAGCACCAACAATTATTTGGATTCTGGTTTGCCCGATACAAATTGTAATGGTCGCCAGCGTATGGATAATGAGGCGTGGATGGCGGAACCAAGTCATGCCTATAACCAATAGTTCCCGGGGCGATTTGAGTGCCATCCATCAATTTACAAGGCGGACACTTTTTTTCTTCGGGACAGACGACACTTGCAGTTGCTCCACCGGTCACCCCTCCAGCAGCTGCGCCTCCCATTCCGCCCAGTTGAGATCCAACGACAAAGCCCGCCGCATTTCCAGCTACAGGAACCTCAGAGCCTGCAAGGCCACCCAAAATTCCACCACCCCAGTACCCAATCCCTCCGCCAACAACCGTGCATGTCGTTATCCATGCAGCAGCACAAGCGGGATCTGGAGTCAATCCAAGCGGATCAATAAAAGAGAACGGACTACTGAAGACATAGCTGTAAGAGCTAACTCCTCCCATCAACCCAATCGGATCACTCTGCACATACCGCCCCGTGCCCGACTCGTAGTCGCGGAAGTAGTTCTGGTTGAGCCCGCTCAGCGCGTCATAGCGCTGCCCCGGGAAACGCATGTCGAGCACGAAGGCAGTGCCGTCCTTGTCCGGATCCTGGTCCGGAGCGGTGTTACCGAACGCTTCGCCCTTCAGGTCCCAGCGCCAGATCGCCACGTCGCGGACCGGGTCGATCACCGCGCGCGGCGTGCCCAGGTGATCAGGCTGCACGTAGCGCAGCGTGGTCTTGGCCAGCACGCCGACCGGCAGATCGTCCAGCCAGATCGCCTGCTGTACGACTGCGCCGTTGTTGTCGTAGTCGCCCAGCCAGTGGCCGCTCTCGTCGTACAGGGTGTAGGTGTTGGTCTTGCCCACCCGCCGTACTTGCTCGCCGCGGCCGTTGTAGGCGTAGTTCGCCACGGTGGTGCCGCTGCGCTTGACCTGCACCAATCGGCCATTGGCGCCGTATACGTACTGCACGGCCGTGCCGCCGATTGCCGTGGTGTTGCCCGCCGCGTCATAGCCGCGTGATGTGCCGGCCACGCTGCTCAGGCGGTGGCTCGTGGTCGGATAGCTATAGCTCTGCGTGGTGGTATTGACCTTGGCGCTGAGGCGGTTGCCCGTGGCGTCGTAGGTGTAGCCGTCGATCACCGTATCGGTCGGGCCGTCCTTGAACGCGGTCAGCCGGCCCAACGGGTCGTAGTCCAGCTTGACCACCGGCACGGTGTTGCCCGGCGCGGTCAGCGCGCTGAGATTGCCGACCGGATCGAAGGCAAAGCCCACCGCCAACCCATCGCTGCGCGTGTCGTTGACTGCCAGCGGGCGGTAGTCCTGGTCCAGCACGCGCTGCATGGGACGGCCATTGCCGTAGGTCCAGCCGGCGACCGGGCCAAACGGATAGTAGGTGGCCTGGTTCAGCAGGATCTGGCGGGTGCCGCTAGGAGGGGTCACCCCGACCTCGGTGGTCTGGCCCTGGGCGTTGCGCACATAGTCCACCACAGCCCCATCCGGATAGGTCAGCCGGCTCAGCTGCCCAGCTTTGGTATAGGCATAGCGGACCACGAACACCTTGCCGTTGGTCGTCTGCACCTTGCGGACCAGATCGCCGAAGCGGTCGTAGCAGTAGTCAGTGCTGCCGCTGCCGTCCTTCATCCGGGTCAGGCGGCCAACACCATAGGTCTCGCCGCTGGCGCAGGTGGTCTGGCTGACATCGTAGGTGTAGCTGACGTTGAGGCTGGTGGTCGGATAGGTGACCTGGGTCAGCCGGTTCAGCGCGTCGTAGCCGTAGCTGGTCTTGATGTTGCGCGCGTCGGTCTGGGTGGCGCGGTTGCCGGCACTGTCGTAGGTGTACGTGGTGCTGCCGGTGTCCGGGCTGGTGAGCTTGGTCAGGTCGCCCAGGCCGTTGTAGGCATAGGTGGTATCCAGCCCCTTGGGGTCTGTGACCTTGGTCAGGTTGTCCAGGGCGTCGTAGCCGAAGGTGGTCTCGGCGGCGATGCCACCCACGTCCTGCAGGGTCCGCGCCAGGCGGTTGAGCGGGTCGTAGTCGTTCTGGGTGACATGGCCAAGCGCGTCGGTGACGGTCTTGGTATTGCCGTTGGGGTCGTAGCCGAAGTCGGTCGGATCGCCTTGGGCAGTGGCCTGCGTCGCCAGTTGGCCGAGCTGGTTGTACACCCGAGAGAGTGTGCGCTTGAGCGTGCCTGATGCGTCCTTGGTGTCTTCCTTGACCCGGTTGCCGGCATTGTCCAGCGTGTAGTGGATGGCGTTGCCGGCGTTGTCGGCGATATCGGTCAGCCGGTGCGCGGCGTCGTAGGTGAAGCGGGTGAACGCGCCATCGGGTTGCGTCACCTGCTTGACCAGGCCGATCGGCCAGTAGTCGATCGTGGTGATGCGATCGTCGCTTTCGCTACTGTCGTCGGCCCCACGCACCTTGCTGGCGGTCAGCCAACCGCGCGGGTGATACGTGTAGTCGGTGACCACGCCGTTGGCGTTCTTCACCGACAGCACGCGACCAACGCCGTCATAGGCCAGGTACTCGGTGACCTGGCCCAGCGCGTTGGTCACCTTCCACAGGTCGCCCTTGCGGTGTGGGCAGGTGGTCGGGGACGTGGTGCAGGTGCTGTCGTCGATGGGGTAATAGGTAAAGCTGGTGGCGTCGCTGACGTCGGTGCGCGCGCCATCGACCTGCTTTAGAAGTCCCAACTTCGGACAATTACTTGAACCATCAGCCAAGTCGCTATCCGCGCAATAGGTATAGGCAACCTGTCGGACACCAGCGGGCGCACTTGCCATCGAACCGCAGACATAGGCAGAAGCAGCAGAAACCGACACATCGTACTGACAGCGGAAGGTCACCCGCCCTGCAGCGTAAACTGCACGAGAAAGAGACGTTGTTCCACTCCCCTCGCTCCCTTGCTGCGCCACGACCTGATTCTCCGAGTCGCGAGTAAGGGTTTTAGATCTTTGGTAAGACGTACCAGCCCCCTCAGTCACAGTGCTCGAAGAGGCACCTTGGTCATCCAAAGAATCCTGATAGCTGAATTGAGTGGAGTTCCCCAACCTATCCGTAATGGAGACGGGCCGCCCTGCGTCGAAACTCATTGCCCTGGTCCCATCAGGGCCGCTGATGGCTTCGATCTGGCGGAAAAGGCCTTGTCCGAACTGATATGTATAGCTCGCGCCATTAGGCTGCAAAACTTGTGCGCTACTGGCGCCAGAGTAGGTGATGGAGGTCGTTTCCACCTCCGCTCCGTTTGCATGCAGGCTGCTGCCCGCCACCCGCCCATCACTTGCATAACTGAAGGTCGCGTATCGAACGCCATCTTCTTCAATACCAGTCAGCAGGTGCGCACGCCCCGCAGGCGCATGCCCTGACTCTCCGTAACGGTAGGCCCGAACGCTTCCGTCAGAACGGGTGACGCTCACTAGATTCTGGGCAGCATCGTAATCATATTTGACGTAACTCCCATCGTCCAATGTCACCTTATCGAGAAATCCATTGCTATAGGCAAAAGTCAAGACATGCCCAAGCCCATCAATTGCCTTGACCAGACTCTCTCCTGAATATACAAAATCAATGTCAAACGCCGGAGAAGCGCTAGACTTAATGGAAGCGAGGCGCCCCTGGGCGTTATATATCCGCCGATCCCCGTTTGCCTGGACAAGAGTCCAAATACCATCGGAAGAACGCGACATCATCTCAGCCGCGTTTCTACGACCTCTATATTTACCGTCAGCCACCCTGACGAACTGCTCAAAAAATCCGTCATAGGTAACCATGTAGCCCCCACCGGAGCCTACAAGGTCAGCAAACGAATGACTCCAACCCGGCGCCATCCCCATGCCGACCTGAAGTTGCTGAACAGAGTGATAGAAGCGTTGAAAGCTTCTGCCTGCAAAGACCAAATCATCTTCCTGCCTAAACTTATCTCCAGTCGCAGGAAAGCATGGATTTGCGTTGACTGCACAAGACTTCGTCTGATCAATACCTTTTACATAGATAATTGGCGCATCAGAGTTATCACAAAGGTACGGATACTCAACCACAGACGTAGAACTTCCAGACGGACTATATGAAGGGCCGTACCCCACAACCGGCTTCAACCCTGCCGGACAAGAATAAACTCTTGTTTTTACAAGCGTAGTCTCCCGAGGAGAAGGAGTGGGATCATCCCAGCCAGGGCATGAAATGCTATATTTCAACCACTTAAATCCAGGAAGATCAAAAGTGAGCATTCCAAGCCCACTATGATAAAGAACGCTCTGAACAAATGGCTCACCGTAAGCACCGGTTATACGCTCATTGGAGATTGTACAATCCGGAGAATTATAACGCATCAAATTCATCCACCCCTGCACCATCTCCGACTCATCGGCGCAGTAATCTTTTAAGATCGGATCGGAGTTGGCCGCACAAATGGATGGCTTAGTACTGCCAGGCCCATTTCCACCAATCAAAAACCCTGATGAACTGATATAGGATGGGGGCTGACGCTTTACCTTATACCTAATTTGGTAGGATGGCGCGGACGAATCACCGTCGGTGATGACAGCCTCATCTCTGACAAGATAAGCGCCATAAGCAAGGGCTGAACGCATTTCAGCCTCAGCTTCATCAAGCGAGCCAAAACAGGACTGATAACAATATTGCCCCACTGCCTGCGCCTCTGCCGAAGGCGGAACAAGACAGCACATCCCGCCCATAAAAACACTGAACAGGAAAGGCAAAAATCCACGCATAATCCAGCTCCGTTAGAACACCAGTTTAAAAGGCATGTTCAAAAATCGACCGAGCGAAAAGATAACTTCGCAACAGTCTCCTAACCGCTTGCCGACTTCAGAAAGGTCGGCAAAAAATCCAACAGTGTCGTGTAGCGAGCAGTTTCGGAGTTATGAAACCGCCGCAAACCGCTCCACCACCATCCCCTCGATCGCCTCCAGATCCGGAAGCAACGCGCTCTGCTCGCCCAGCAGCACGCGCATGTGCACGCCGGGCGGGAGGGTTTCTTCGGAGGCGTCGGCGAGCAGGCCGTCGCGGGGGACGGAGATCAGTTGCGGGAAGGATTGGGTCAGCAGGGCCACGTAGGGCAGGTCGGGATTGCCGCCCAAGGCCTTGAGCACGACGATCTTGTTGTTGGTGGCGACGGTTTCGGCGCCCAGGCCGGTCAGGCGGGCAAAGGAGACCAGCGGCACTTTCCAGCCGTACCAGGCGATCTGGCCGAGCAGCCAGTGCGGGGCGTCGGGCAGCGGTTCGACCGGCACGCGCGACATCACTTCGGCGATGGTGGCGTTGGGCAGCAGCACGCGCTCGCTGCCGGCCAGGATGAGGACACCGCGGATTTCGTCGTTGCTGGCGTAGCTGCTCATGGAGTGACTTCGTCCTGAAAGCGGAAAAAACGCGCGGTGCGGGCGCAGCGGGGAATGGCGTGTGCCGCCTAGCTCAGCCGCTCCACCGCGCGGTCAAGGCCTGGGCCAGCTGCGCCGGATCGCCGCCGGGATGGCCCTGCAGGATCAGTTGCGCGCCGGCGGCGGGGTCGTAGCAGCCGTCGCCGGATTGCCCGGCCACCCAGGCGCCCTGCGCGGCCAGTGCCAGCACGGCGTCGACCTGCTGCGGATCGCTGCCGCTGAGCAGCAGCACCGCGCTGTGCGCGGCCGGCAGGCCGGCGACCACGGAGGCACCGGCGTCCTGGGCGACGAAGCGCAGGCCGGCGGTGCCGTGCACGCCGACGTCGTCGGGCAGGATGTAGACATTGCCGGGGGCGACCGCTTCGCCGGCTTCGGCCAGCAGCACCGGCAGCGCGGACACGCGCGCGATCTGCTTGACCAGGTTGCCGTAGCGGCCGCCGTCCAGGCGCAACTGCACCAGCAGCGGCAGCGGGAAGCTTTCCGGCAGCGCGGCGAGCAGGCGGCGGATCGCGTCGGGGCCGCCGATGCCGGCCATCACCAGCACCGCACCGCGCGCGACGTCGGCGCGGGCGCCGGTACTGCTTGTGGATGCGGGCTCTTCCGACTCCAGTGCGACCAGCGACAGGCCTTCGGTGGAGAACTGCACGCTGCGCTGCGGTTCGCGCGGCTGCGGCGCGCTCAGTGGCGCGTCGTCGTCGACCAGCGACCAGGCACTGGCGGGCAACGCCGCGGGTGCGGCTGCGGGCGCGGCCGGCGTGGCATCAACATGCGGTGCCGCCGGCACCGCAGATGCTTCGCTCGCCGCGGCCTCGGCGCGCGCGAACTGCAGTTCCTCGAAACCGGGGGCGACGTCGGCTGGCGGCTGCCAGGTGTACATGCCGTCTTCCGGCGCGGCCTCGGCGAAGCTGGTGGCTTCGTCGACGTGCAGGCCGATCGACGCGTTGTCGTGCAATTGCGCCGGCGTCTCCGGCAGGCCCGGCTCCGGCTGCAGGCCGGTCTCGGTCTCGCGGCCGGGCGGCAGCACGTCCTGGTGGCCTTGCAGCTTGGCCGCCAGATGCCGCGCCCAGCGCTGCGCCTCCCAGCCTTCGCGGCGCGCGGCCAACTCGGCCTCGTCGAAGATCACGGTGACGCCGGGCATCGCCAGCGCCGCATCCAGCCGCTCCAGCGCATCCTCGATGGCCGGCTCCAGCGCGATCAGCACCGCGCTGGGCGCGGCATCGGCCAGGGTCTGCGCATCGATCGCGCCGGGCTCGTCTTCCAGCACGATCGTCGCGCCGACCAGGTGCAGCGCTTCACGCAGGCGCTCGCGCGCCTTGCCGGGACGGGCCAGCAAGGCGACCGGCGTGGAAGCGGCATCGCCGTCATTCG
This sequence comes from Xanthomonas sacchari, assembly GCF_024266585.1. Classification (NCBI taxonomy): domain Bacteria; kingdom Pseudomonadati; phylum Pseudomonadota; class Gammaproteobacteria; order Lysobacterales; family Lysobacteraceae; genus Xanthomonas; species Xanthomonas sacchari. The sequence goes on along the minus strand of NZ_CP100647.1, from coordinate 1,755,263 downwards.
CGAACACGGGCGATCCCCAGCAGGTCGTAGACGTTGCGCATCAGATCCAACTCTTGGTAAGGCTTGCCGAGGTAGCGCTGCACGCCCAGTTCGAAGGCGCGCTGGCGGTGCTTTTCGCCGCTGCGCGAGGTGATCATCACGATCGGCACGGCGGCATAGCGCGGATCGGCGCGCATCGCGGTCGCCAGTTCGTAGCCGTCCATGCGCGGCATCTCGATGTCCAGCAGCATCAGGTCGGGCACGCGCTCTTCCAGGCGTTCCAGCGCCTCGACGCCGTCGCGCGCCGACACCACGTCGAAGTTGTGCCGTTCCAGCACGCGGCCGGTGACCTTGCGCATGGTCAGCGAGTCGTCGACCACCATCACCAGCGGCACGCGGCGCTGTTCGGCCGGCACCGCCTCCACCACCGGCCGCAGCGGCTGCGCCAGGTAGCGGCGCACCAGCGGGGCGATGTCGAGGATCACCACCACGCGGCCGTCGCCGGTGATGGTGGCGCCGTAGATGCCGGGCACCGAGGCGATCTGCAGGCCGACCGGCTTGACCACGATTTCGCGGTTGCCGAGCACCTGGTCGATCGCCACCGCCGCGCGCAGGTCGCCCGCGCGCACCAGCAGCAGCGGCACCTGCATCTGGCCTTCGGCCCGTGCCGGCGCCTGCCCGACCAGCGAGCCGAGGTCGTACAGCGCGTACTCCTCGCCGCTGTAGCGGTAGCCGCCGGTGCCGGCCTCGAAGCGTTCGCGGCCGATGCGACCGATGCCGCTGACCGACGCCACCGGCACCGCGAAGGTGGTGTCTCCGATCTGCACGAACACCGCCTGGGTCACCGCCAGGGTCTGCGGCAGGCGCAGGGTGAAGGTGACGCCCTGGCCGCGCACCGAGTGGATGTCCACCGAGCCGCCGAGCTGGCGCACTTCGTTGCGCACCACGTCCATGCCCACGCCGCGGCCGGCCAGCTGGCTGACCTGATCGTAGGTGCTGAACCCGGGCGCGAAGATCAGCGCATCCAGTTCGTCGTCGGACAGCGCCGCGTCGGCGGCGATCAGCCCGCGTTGCTCGGCGCGGCGGCGGATCGCCTCGCGGTCGAGCCCGGCGCCGTCGTCGGCCACTTCCAGCACGATTTCCGACCCCTCGCGGCGCAGGCGGATGGCGATGTTGCCCTCCTCGGCCTTGCCCGCGGCGCGGCGCTGCTCCGGCGCTTCCAGGCCGTGCGCGACCGAGTTGCGCAGCATGTGTTCCAGCGGCGCGACCATGCGGTCGAGCACGTTGCGGTCGAGTTCGCCATGGGTGCCTTCCAGGCTCAGGTGCACCTGCTTGCCGGTTTCGCTGGCCGCCTGACGCACCACGCGCCGCAGTCGCGGCACCAGGCCGTCGAACGGCACCATGCGCGCGCGCATCAGACCGTCCTGCAGCTCCGAGCTGACGCGCGACTGCTGCTGCAACAGGCCGTCGTACTGGCGCGCCAGGTCGTCGAGCACGCCCTGCAGGCCGCCCAGGTCGGCCGCGGACTCGTTGAGCGCGCGGCTGAGCTGCTGCAGCGTGGAGAAGCGGTCCAGCTCCAGCGGATCGAAGCTCTGCTCGGCCTGATCCTGTTCGCGCTGGTAGCGGGCGACGATCTGCGCCTCGGTTTCCAGGTCCAGGCGCCGCAGCTGGTCGCGCAGACGCGCATTGGTGCGGTCCAGTTCGGCCATCGCGCCGCGGAACGCACCCAACTGCTGCTCCAGCCGCGAGCGGTAGATCGCCACTTCGCCGGCGTGGTTGACCAGGCGGTCGAGCAGGTCGGCGCGCACGCGCACCTGTTCCTGCATCGGCCGCGCGATCGTCGACTCTTCGTCCGGCGCGCCGTCCACCGGCAGCGGTGCCGACAGCGGCGCCGCCACGGCCGCCAGCGCAGCAGCAGCCTGGGTGTCCTCGGCCTCGGGCGCGGCGACCGCGGTCCCGGTCTCGGCATCGCCGACGGCGGCGAACGCCTGCCCACGCGTGCGCGCGTCGAACGCGCCGATCAGGTCCTGCGGCATCGCCAGCGCACGGTGGTTGCCGGTCAGGGTCAACAACTGGTGCAGGCGATCGAAGCCGCGCTCGAGCAACTGCACGTCCTGGCGGTCGAGTTCGGTGCGATGGGCGGCCACCGCCTCCAGCAAGGACTCGATGCCATGGCCGAGATCGCCGATGGCGTTGATGCCGGCCATGCGCGCGCCGCCCTTGAGCGTGTGCAGGTCGCGCTGCAGGCCGCCGAGCACCTCGCGGTCCTGCGGCGCGGCGCGCAGCTCGGCGATCAGGCGATCGCAATGGTCGAGCAGGTCCTTGCCTTCGTCGACGAAGATATCGACCAGTTCGCGATCGAGATCGGCGAAGTCCAGCGGGCCAAGATCGGCGGCCGACAGGTCGGGACGCGCGGCGTCGGCGTCGGAATCGGAATGCGCGGGTTCGGCTGCCTCCGGCGCGTGGTGATGCGCGTCATCGGCAGCACCGTCGGCAGAGATCACCGCATCGGCGTCTGCCGCCGCGGTAGTGTCGTCCTGATCGGCATCGCCCCGGGGCGCGGCGTGTGCCTCCTCGAACGCCGCGTGCTGCGGGTCCGTCGCCTCTGCCACGTCGGACGGCAGCGCGTGCGCGGCATCGTCCGCTTCGGCGCCGGCATCCTGCGTGGAGGCAGCGTCGGCCACGTCGAGCGGCTCGACGTGGTCCGCATTCGCTTCGGCCTCGGCGTGCTCGCGCATCGCATCGGCGGCGCCGGCAGCGGCGGCGCCCTCGCCCGTCACCTCGTCCAGGTGCGGTGCGGCATGCTGCGTGGCATCGCCCTGCGCGGCGGCGGCCTCGGTATCGTCGTTGGCCGAAGCGGCGCCATCGTGGTGCCAGCCGCCCGACGGCGCCGACGGCTGCTGGCGCAAGCCGATCGCGGGGGCGTCCTCGTTGAGTTGCTGCTCGTGCGCTTCGGCGGTGTCGTCGCTGGGCGCTTCGGCGTCGCGGTGCGCGACGTCGTGATCGGACGCCGGCACGTCCTGCAGGTGTGCGGGCGCATCCTGCGTGTCGGTCGCCTGCGTGTCGGTCGCTTGGTCCTCGGCATCGTGGTCCGCTGCCGCGTGATCCGATGGCGGCGACTCCTGCGCGTGCATGGATGCGTCCTGGGTCTCCCCGGCCTGCGCGTCGGTCGTCTGGCCCTCGGTATCGTGATCCGCTACCGCGTACTCCGACGCCTGCGCATCCTGCGCGTACACGGACACATCCTGGGTCTCCCCGGCCTGCGCGTCGGTCGCGCGATGCCCGGCATCGTGGTCCGCTGCCGCGTGATCCGATGCCTGCGAATCTTGCGCGTGCATGGACGCACCCTGGATCTCCCCGGCCTGCGCGTCAGCCTGGTGACCCTCGGAACCATGCGCTTCGCCAGCGTGCTCCCGCGCCTGTACGTCCACCGACGTGTCGGTCGCGGCGGTATCGACGGCGACTGCGTCCACCGCCGCGTCCTGTTCCGCATCCGACTGCAATGCTTCCGGTGACGGATCGGCCGACAACTGCTCCGCGCTCAGCGGCGCCTCGACCGTCAGCTCGTCGAGCTGGCCGTCCTGCGCCAATGCCGCCTGTTCCTCGGCTTCGCGCTCATCGTGCGGCGCCGCCAGCGCTTCGACCGGTGCCGCGTCTTGGCTCGGCGCATGCTCCTGCACGGACGTTTGCTCGGCCGCAAGCGTGGTGTCTTCGCTCGCCGAAGCCGGCGTGGCAGCCTCCGTGTCGATGGTGGCGTCGGCTTCTGCCGACGTGGACTCCGGTGCCGCGTCCGAGGACGGCGCGGACGATTCGTCCGCGTGGACGGCGGCGGCATGCTGGTCCGCGCCGGCCTCGTCGGCCTGCCTGCCGGTGCCGTCCGCCGGCAGCGTCTCGTGCAACTGCGCGGTGTCGCCCACGAACGCCGACAGGTCGTCGGCCGCGGTGAGTTCCACCGCCTGCACGGCCTGCGAATCCAGCCCGGTATCGCCCGGTGCAGACGCCGACAGGTCTTCGTCGTCCTCGTCGTGCGCGATCGGCGGCCACTGCACTTCCGGCAGGGTCTCCACCAGCGCGCGCAGGCGCTGCGCCAGGTCGGTGAACGGCGGAATCACCGGCGACGGCGCCTGCAGTTCCGCGATGGTCGCGGCGACGGCGCGCGCCGCATCCTCGAGCGCACGCACGCCCTCGGCGCTGGGCACGCTGCCGGCGGCCAGGGCGCGCTTGACGTAGCTCTCGGCCGGGCCGGTGACCGCGGTGATCTCCGGCACGTCGGTCATCGCGAACGCACCGCTCATGGTGTGCACCGCGCGCAGCAGCGCTTCGGTCGCCGGCTGCGGCGCATGCTGCAGCCAGGCGTGCACGGTCTCCAGGTGGGTGGCGACCTCGGCTTCGAGGATCTCGCGCAGCACGCTGTCCACCGACGCCGGGGTGCCCGCGCGCGGCGCGGCAGTGGCCTGCGGGGTGGCGAAATAGAAAGCGTCCTCGCCGGCGGCGATGCGTTCGGCCACGGCCTGGATCGCATCCAGATCGGCCTGCACCGCGCCGCTGCCGCGCAGCGCGGCGTTGAGCTGCGGCAGCACCGCGTAGGCCTGCTCGACCATGGCCACCACCGCCGGGCTGGCGGGGCGCGAGCCGTCGAGCACGCGGTTGAGCATGCTCTCGATCTTCCAACTGAACTCGCCGAGCACGCGTGCACCGACCAGGCGGCCGCTGCCCTTCAAGGTATGGAACACGCGGCGGATCGGCCGCAGGCTCTCCAGGTGGCTGGGCGCGGCGCGCCAGGCCGGCAGCAGCGCACCGAGATTGACCAGCTCCTCGTCGAACTCCTCCAGGAACACCGCGCGGATTTCGTCGTCGATCTCGCCATCGCCGTCGATGAAACCGGCCTCGGCGGCGGGAGCGGAGGCCACCGGCGCGGCGCTGGGCGTGGGATGCTGCGCTTCGGCGGGCGCGACGGCGGCAGGCGCGCCACTGTTGGTGGCGGTGGTCACGTCGAACTGCGCAGCCGCCGCCTCAAGATCGGCGAGGAACGCGGCTTCGGCATCCGACACCGGTACAGCGGGGGCGGCGGTCGCCACGTGTTCCGACGCCGGGTCGGGCGTCGCATGCTCCTCGAACACCGGCTCGGCATGCTCCGGCGCCGATGGCACGTCCGCCACGGCGTCGGTGTGCGCTTCTTCGCCGATGGGGGCAAGGCCAGGATCGGCATGCGTCTGGCCCTCGAGGGGAGCATGCGGATCGGTCCCGCGTGCGGCGTCGGTGGCGGCGACCTCCGCGGTCTCGATCGGAATCGCATGCGCGGCGTGTTCGGCTTCGGCAGCGACATCGGAGGGCTCGGTCTCCCCTGCCGCGTCGAGGCGCTCGCCGTGCGCGATGTCGGCGTCCACATCGGCCAGCGCGGACGCTGCCTCCTCATCCTGCGCCGCCGGGGCGGCATGCCAATCGAATGCATGTCCCTCGTCGGCGCCTATGTCCGGCGCATCGGCGAACGCCGGCGCGTCGTCCAGTTCGATCACCAGTGGCGACGTGGACGCGGCGGCGTCTTCTGCAGCGGCCGGCGCGTCGACGATGACCAGGCTGGGATCGTCGTGTGCGCCCAGGTCGGCGAACGCGGCCGGCGCACCGGTGTGCGCCTGATCCGAGTACTCGGCCGCCACCGGATCGAAGCCGGCGACATCCGACGAGAACGCCGCGGGAGCGTCGGCAGCAGCGTCGTGCTGCGTGAACGCCGGCGGCGTCTCCGGCCGCAACGCGTCCTGTTCCAGCACCAGGGAATCGAGGCTGATGTGCAGCGGCTCGCTGGTACCGGTCAAACTGTCCTGTTCGGCGGCGACCGGATCGAAGCTGAGCGCCTGCGACGGCGGCGCACTCGCCTGCTCGCGCGGGTCCTGCGCGGTGCCATCGTCGGCGGGCGCGGACGTGTGTTCGGCCGCGGTGTCGTGCTCGTCCGTCGCCAAGGTCCACTGCGGCGCCTGCGGTGCAGATGGCGTGGCGGCCTGCGTGCGCGGCGTCGTGTCCGGCGTGTCCTCCGTCGGCGCCAGGTCCCAGGCCGGCACGGCCGGCGCGGCGAACGGTGCGGGCGCGGGCTCCACGACCGGGGCGGCGACCACCGGCGGCGCAGGCGCGACCGGGTCGGCTGTCTCGCTCCCGCTCGGCAACACGCCCGGCGCGGCCGGCGCGGTCTCGGGCAACGGCCAGTAGCGCAGCGCTTCCAGGCTGCTGCGGGTGATGTCGAGGATCTCCTCGCGCCCGGGGCGGCGCTCGCGCAGCGCCTCCAGGTAGTACTCGAGACTGGCCATCGCGTCGGCCAGGGTGTCGAGCTGGCGGCCGCTGGGCACGCGGCGCTTGCCGATCAGTTCTGTGGCGACATAGCGGCGCACGCCTTCCAGGTAATCGGCCGGCTGCGGCAGTTCCAGCATGCGCAGGGCACCGGCGACCTCGCCGAGCAGGCGCGGCACCTCGTCCAGGCGCGCATGGTCCCAGTTGGTCTCGATGAAGGCGACGAAATGCTCGCGGGCGCTGCCGAAGTTGGCGATCGCCTCGTGCGCCAGCACTTCCACCGTGCGGCGCGCCTCGGCGGCGCTGGCCTCGTCGTGCACATCGCCGCCGGCGCCCAGGTAGGCGACCTGGTCGTCGAGCGAGGCGTCCACGTACAGCAGCGCGCCGGCGATATCCAGCAACAGGCCTTCGTCGGCCTCGCGGGCGCCGTCGACGATGCTGCGCAACGCATCGCGCTGCTGCACCACCACGCTGCGCGCCACGCCCAGGCCCATCACGCCCAGGGTATCGGCGACGCTGCCCAGCTCGTCGACCTGGGTCTGCAGCGCGGCGACGTCGCCGCCGGTGCGCAGGTGCAGGTCCAGCGCGTCCTTGACCCGCAGCAGCTCTTCCTTGATCGCGGTGCCGACGGTGTCGAGCAGTTCGCGGTTGCGGCCGCTGAGACTGCCGCGCGCGTGGTCCAGCTCGGCCTCGGTGGCGGCGGCGGCATCGGGGGCCAGCGCGAACAGCGCGCCCTCGTTGAGGCCGGCTTCGCCGCGCGCGGCGCGGATCTCGTTGAGCAGGGGCAGCAGCACGATTGGAATGTCGCGGTGGCCGTCCTGCAGGCGCTCCAGGTAGTCCGGCAGCAGCACGGTGCCGCGCATCAGCGTCGCGCAGGCCTCGTCGCGGTCGGCCGCCTGGCCGTTCTGCACCGCGGTCGCCAGCAGTTCCAGTTCCTCGGCCACCATCGCCGGCGCATACAGCTCGACCATGCGCAAGGTGCCCTGCACCTGGTGCAGGTAGCCGGCGCAGAAGCGCATGCGACCGGTGTCGGCCGGTTCCTCGACGAAGGCTTCGATCTCGCCGCGGACCTGGCGCAGGGTCTCGTCCAGTTCCGGCTTGACCCAGCCGAGCGCGGCATGGCTCATCGCATCGCGGAGCGCGCTCATCGCCGCATCTCCACGGCCGGGCACGCGCCGCGCCGCGTGGGCGCGGCGACGGCATGCGGGAGTTGTTCACGGTACGTCATGTGCGCTTCCTTCCACCCGGTTCCGGCCCGCTTACGCCGGCAGCTTGAAGTCGGCGACCGAGCGCCGCAGGTCCGCCGCCAGTTGCGCCAGGCGGCCGATCGATTCGGCGGTCTGTCCCGCGCCTTGCGAGGTCTGTCCGGTGATCTGCCGGATCACGTCCATCGTCTGGGTGATGTCGATCGCCGCCGCCGACTGCTGGTGCGCGGCGATGGAGATGTTCTTGATGAGGGTGTTGAGCGCGTTGGACACGCGCTCGATCTCGGTCAGCGCGGTGCCGGCGTCCTCGGCCAGGCGCGCGCCGGACACCACTTCGGAGGTGGTCTGCTCCATCGAGCTGACCGCTTCGTTGGTATCGGCCTGAATGGTCTGCACCAGGCCTTCGATGCGGCGGGTGGCGCCGGAGGTGCGTTCGGCCAGGCGCTGCACTTCGTCGGCGACCAGGGCGAAACCGCGGCCGGCCTCGCCGGCCGAAGCGGCCTGCACCGCGGCGTTGAGCGCCAGGATGTTGGTCTGCTCGGAAATGTCGTTGATCAGTTCCACGATCGAGCCGATTTCCTGGGTCGACTCGCCCAGGCGCTTGATGCGCTTGGAAGTCTCCTGGATCTGGTCGCGGATCTGGTCCATGCCCTGGATGGTCTCGCGGACCACGCCGGCGCCCTCGGCGGCGATCACCACCGAGCGCTGCGCCACATCCGCCGACTCGGTGGAGTTGCGCGAGACCTGCTCGATGCTGGCGGCGATTTCGTTGATGCGCACCGAGGCCGAACCGATCTGCTCGGCCTGGTGGCCGGCCGCCTCGGCCAGTTGCCGCGCGGTGGCCTGGGTCTCCTCGGTGGACACGGCGACCTTGGCCGAGGTGTCGTTGATGGTGGTGACCAGGTGGCGCAGCTCGTCGACGGCGTAGTTGATCGCGTCGGCGATGGCGCCGGTCATGTCCTCGGTGACCGAGGCCTTGACCGTCAGGTCGCCTTCGCCGAGCGAGCTGATTTCGTCGAGCAGGCGCATGATCGCCTGCTGGTTGCGGCTGTTGTATTCGACCTGGGTCTGCAGGCGGATTTCCTGCTCGCGGCTGCGGCTGCGCACCGTGGTCCAGACGAAGCCGATGATCGACAGCAGCGCCAGCAGGCCGGAGATCACGCCCAGCCAGAAGTTCGGGAACCACCGGGTATCGCGGATGGAGCCGAACGCGGAGAACGCATCGAACAGCTTCTTGCTGTCCTCCAGCATCTTGCCCGAGCCGGCGGTCAGCGCCGCGGCGGCGTTCTGCGCGGCGAACAGGCTGCGCGAGCTGGCCTGCAGCGCGTCCAGGTCCTTCTTCATCTCCGCCCACTGCGCCTGCGACTGCTCCAGCGCGGCCAATGCGGCAGCGTTGCGCACCGGGGCAATGCCCAGTTCCTCGTTGCCGTTGCGCAGCCCCTCGAGCATCTGCCCGAACACCACCGCGTCGCGCGCCAGCGCATCGCCGGCGCCGGCCGCGCCGCGGCCGCCGGCGCGCATTTCGGTGACGCGGCGGGCCATGGTGCCGGCCACCACCACCTGCTGCAGGGTGTTGTAGATCTGCGCGGCGGGGGCGCCGCCGACGGTCATCGCGCGCACCACCTCGTTCAACTGCGCCTGCAGCTGCGGCACGCCGCCGACGAAGCGGTCGGCATTGCCGGCCAGCGCCAGCACCGCCGGTTCGCTGTCCACCACCTGCTGCGCGCTCTTGGCCAGCGGCGCCCAGGTACTGTTGAGGGTCCGCAGCGGCCCGGACACGCCGGCCTCGTTGGCGTAGCGCGCGTTGAGCTCGGCGACGGTGCTCTCCACCTTCGCCTTGGTCTGCCTGAACTGCTTGAAGGTCTCGGCGTTGCCGGACACCGCGTCGCGGGCCTGGTTGGCCAGCTGTTGCGACAGCACCTGCAGGTCGGCCGCGCCGGTGCTGGCGCCGGCCAGGCGGTTGCCCTGCCAGGTGGCCACGCCGGTGTTGGCGCCGAACACGACCAGCGACAGCGCCAACAGGCCCAGCCAGAAACTCGTGCCCACGCTGCCGAGCTTGCTGGCCTTGCGGGCGTCCGGAGCAGTACTCATGATGCGACCTCGGTCTTCGATGCGGAGGCAGCGCGCGCGTTCAGGCGGCGGCTTGCCGGAATTCGGGAGTGCGCGACAGCAGCGACAGCGAGAACACGCCCCAGTCCTGGGCGTCGCCGCGGAACGCGCGGTCGATGAAATGCGCGTAGCGGCCCTGCGCCAGATCGCCCGGCTCCACCGCCTGCGCCTCGGTGAAACTGCGCTGGCCGAACAATTCGTCGATGGTCAGCGCCACGTCGCCGCCGCTCTGGCGCATGATCAGCACGCGCTGGCCTTCCTGCAGCGCGGTGCGCTCGCCTTCCAGAAACTGCTTCAGGTCGACCACCGGAAACAGGTTGCCGCGCAGGTTGCCCACGCCCAGCAGCCACGGCTGAGCGCCCGGCACCGGCGTGACCGGCGGCATGCGCACGATCTCCACCACTTCGCGGAAGTCCGACACCAGGTGGCGCTTGCCGACGCGGTAGCCGACCCCGCGCCAGACGTCGTCGTCGAAGGCGCGTTCGGGCATCTGCACGGCGTGCGCCAGGCTGCGTCGCTCGTAGGCTTCGAGGATGTCGAAGGGCGAGCGCATGTCAGCCCACCAGTTGGTTGATGCGGGCGATCAGTTCGTCTTCCCGCGGCGGCTTGACGATGTAGTCGGTGGCGCCCTGGCGCATGCCCCAGACCTTGTCGGTCTCCATGCTCTTGGTGCTGATGATCAGCACCGGGATGTGCCGGGTGGCCTCGTCGCGCGACAGCGCGCGGGTGGCCTGGAAGCCGCTCATGCCCGGCAGCACCACGTCCATCAGCACCAGGCTCGGCGCCTGCTCGCGGACCAGCTTGAGCCCGTCCTCGGCGTTGTCGGTGGACAGCACCTGGTGCCCGGCCTTTTCCAGCCACTGCGTGAACACCGCCCGGTCGGTCGGTGAGTCCTCGATCAACAAGATACGGGCCATGCTGCCTTTCCCCCTGGTCAGGCGTTGACGTATGTACGGATCGCGCCCAGCAGCTCTTCGCGTGTAAAGGGTTTGGTGAGGTAGTGCTCGGAACCGACGATGCGCCCGCGCGCCTTGTCGAACAGGCCGTCCTTGGAGGACAGCATGATCACCGGTGTGGCCTTGAACAGCTGGTTGCCCTTGATCAGCGCGCAGGTCTGATAGCCGTCCAGCCGCGGCATCATGATGTCCACGAAGATGATCTGCGGCTGCTGATCGGCGATCTTGGCCAGGGCCTCGAAGCCGTCGGTCGCCGTCACCACTTCGCACCCTTCGCGCTTCAGCAACGTTTCGGCGGTACGACGGATCGTTTTCGAATCGTCGATCACCATCACCCGCAAGCCTGCGAGCTCCCCACCCGCAGTCGTGTTTTCACTCATCACCTGCCCCCAAGCGCGCGACGCTTCATCGGATCCGGCTTCGCTGCGAAACGCCATGTATCCCAAGACCCGCTGCGACTGTCAAGGCCGCCGCCGCGGGTCCGCATTGAACCACGTAACCGCACAAACTATGTCACAGTTTGGCCCATGGCGTGCGACACCGCGCAGCCGCGCCCGCCCACCGGTGCGCGGCGCCCCCGCCGACCCGCTACCATCTTCCGCTCAGTCTCTCAGGTGCCCCCATGCCGTTCGATGTCATCGTGGTGATGGATCCCATCGCCAGCATCAAGATTGCCAAAGACACGACCTTCGCGATGCTGCTGGAAGCGCAGCGGCGCGGGCACCGGCTGCACTACGTGCGCCCCGGCGGGCTGACCCTGCGCGACGGCCACGCGCTGGCCCAGGCCGCGCCGCTGCGGGTGCGCGACGACAAGACCGGCTGGTTCGAGCTGGACGCCTTTGCCGAACTGACCTTCGGCCCCGGGCAGGTGGTGCTGATGCGCAAGGATCCGCCGTTCGATGCCGAGTTCCTGTACGACACCCACGTGCTCAGCGTGGCCCAGCGCGCCGGCGCGCAGGTGGTCAACGACCCGCAGGGCCTGCGCGACTTCAACGAGAAGCTGGCCGCGCTGCTGTTCCCGCAGTGTTGCCCGCCGACCCTGGTCAGCCGCGACGCCGCCGCGCTGAAGGCGTTCGTGCTGGAACACGGCCAGGCGGTGCTGAAGCCGCTGGACGGCATGGGCGGGCGCTCGATCTTCCGCAGCGGCACCGGCGACCCCAACCTCAACGTGATCCTGGAGACGCTGACCGACGGCGGCCGCAAGCTGGCGCTGGCGCAGCGCTTCATCCCGGACATCAGCGCCGGCGACAAGCGCATCCTGCTGGTCGACGGCGTGGCCGTGGACTATTGCCTGGCGCGGATTCCGCAGGGCGACGAGTTCCGCGGCAACCTGGCCGCCGGCGGCCGCGGCGAAGGCCGCCCGCTGAGCGAGCGCGACCGCTGGATCGCCACGCAGGTCGGCCCGGAGATGAAGCGGCGCGGCATGCGCTTCGTCGGCCTGGACGTGATCGGCGACTACCTCACCGAGGTCAACGTCACCAGCCCCACCTGCGTGCGCGAGCTCGACGCGCAGTTCGGGCTCAACATCGCCGGGCTGCTGTTCGACGCCATCGAGGCCTACCCGGCGCGATGAGCGCGGCGGCCGCGACGCCCGCGCCGCGCATCGGCGAGCGCGAACGGCTCAGCGCCACCCTGGTGCTGTCGCTGATCGTGCACGGCCTGCTGATCCTCGGCGTGGGCTTCGCGATCGACGACGATGCGCCGCTGGTGCCGACCCTGGACGTGATCTTCAGCCAGACCAGCACCCCGCTGACCCCGAAACAGGCCGACTTCCTGGCCCAGGCCAACCAGCAGGGCGGTGGCGACCACGACAAACCCCAGCGTCCGCGCGACAGCCAGCCGGGCGTGGTACCGCAGCGCCAGGACGGCCTGGCGCCGCAGGCGCTGCGCGCGCAGACCGCGGCGGCCGCGCCGGAACCGACCCCGCGTGTGGTCAGCAGCGCGCGCGGCGAACAGCCGCTGCCGGCGGCGCAGACCCAGCCGCGCACCGACGACCCGCTGCGGCCGGTGGACGCGCAGCGCGAACAGCGCGATGCCGAGATGGCGCGACTGGCCGCCGAGGTGCACCTGCGCTCGGAGCAGTACGCCAAGCGCCCCAACCGCAAGTTCGTCTCCGCCAGCACCCGCGAATACGCCTACGCCAACTACCTGCGCGCCTGGGTCGACCGCGCCGAGCGCGTCGGCAACCTCAACTATCCCGACGAAGCGCGGCGGCGCCGGCTCGGCGGCCAGGTGGTGATCAGCGTCGGCGTGCGCCGCGACGGCAGCCTGGAAAGCAGCCGCATCCTGCGCTCCAGCGGCGTGCCGATGCTCGACGCCGCCGCATTGCGGATCGTGCAACTGGCGCAGCCGTTCCCGCCGCTGCCCCGCACCGACGACAACATCGACATCCTGCAGGTCACCCGCACCTGGGTGTTCCTGCCCGGCGGCAGCCTGGTCGACGACCGCTGAGCGGCGAGCAGATCGGCGGCCCCTCTCCCACCGGGAGAGGAGCTGGGGTGAGGGTCCGGCGCGCAGCGTCTCGCGGTGCTTGGGTGCACGAGGCTGCGCCCGTACCCTCATCCGCCCCTGCGGGGCACCTTCTCCCGGTGGGAGAAGAAAGCGCGCTAGCCCCTCTCCCACCGGGAGAGGGGTTGGGGTGAGGGTCCGGCGCGCAGCGACTCGCGGTGCTTGGGTGTACGAGGCTGCGCCCGTACCCTCATCCGCCCCTGCGGGGCACCTTCTCCCGGTGGGAGAAGGAACCGCGCTAGCCCCTCTCCCGCCGGGAGAGGGGTTGGGGTGAGGGTCCGGCGCGCAGCGACTCGCCGTGTTTGGGTGCACGAGGCTGCGCCCGGACCCTCATCCGCCCCTTCGGGGCACCTTCTCCCGGTGGGAGAAGGAAAAGCGCTAGCCCCTCTCCCACACGCAAGTCCCCGGCGGCGAAGGACATAACCATTGCTGCCGCGGACATAACGACGCGGCATTTCTGTGATGGCGTCGCATTAAGGTTAATGGAGCGGGGGAACGTTACCGCGCACACCGCATCATCCAGGACGGGCAGATTCGAGTCGGCGCGGCGGGCCCCCGCCCCCACCACCCGAGTCGCCTTCCGCATGCACAACCATCGTTCCATCCGCAGGCCCGCCCTGCTCGCCCTGGCACTGAGTGCCGCCCTCGCCCTGCCCCCGGCCCAGGCCCAGTCCACCACCGGCACCGTTGCCGGGCAGGCGCCAGCCGATACCCAACGCATCCTGGTCCGCAGCGACAGCGGCCTCAGCCGCGAGGTCGCCGTGGACGCGCGCGGCCGCTACAGCGTCGGCCAGTTGCCGCTGGGCACCTACACCATCATCGCCAAGGGCGCCGACGGCCGCGTGCTGGGCAGTCGCGACGGCGTCGGCCTCACCGTCGGTGCCGTCACCGACGTGTCCTTCGCCCCGGTCACCAGCCTGGCCGGCGTCCAGGTCAGTGCCGACCGCGCCGCCGCCGCGATCGACGTGAGCAGCGTGGATTCGCGTACCGTGATCAATGCCGAACAGCTACAGCGCCTGCCGCTGGGCCGCTCGGCCGAGGCCATCGCGCAACTGGCGCCCGGCGTGGCCGGCAACAGCGGCAGCGGCACCTACATCGGCCCCACCGGCGCGCAGTTGCTCAGCTTCGGCGGCGCCTCCGCCGCGGAGAACGCGTACTACATCAATGGCTTCAACACCACCGACCCGCTACGCGGCCTCGGCGGGCTGACCCTGCCCTACGGCAGCATCGACCAGTTGGAGGTCTACACCGGCGGCTACAGCGCCAAGTACGGCCGTTCCGACGGCGGCGTGATCAACGCGGTCGGCAAGCGCGGCAGCAACGAATGGCATTTCGGTGGCCAGGCGACCTGGGAGCCGGACGGCCTGCGCTCGGCGCCGAAGGACGTGTACGCGCCCGGCAACGGCGCGCTGTACCGCCCGGACAGCAAGAGCGGCTCCACCCTCAGCACCCAGAGCGTCTACGCCGGCGGCCCGCTGATCCAGGACCGGCTGTTCTTCTTCGGCGCCTACGAACTGCAGCGCCAGGACGGCGACCGCTTCTACGGCGCACGCGAGACCACGCCGGGGCCGTACTACTACGACTACCAGTACCGTCGGCCGAGCTGGTACGCCAAGCTGGACTGGAACATCAGCGACAGCCAGCTACTGGAAATCACCGGCGCCTCCAGCCGCTACGTCACCCGCGGCAAGTACTACCAGTACAGCGGCCGCGACATCGGCGCCCTGCGCGGCGCTGCCGACACCACCAAGACCGGCGGCGACCTGTGGAGCGCCAAGTACACCGGCTACCTCACCGACCGCCTGACCTTCAGCGCCCTGTACGGCCAACAGCGCACCGACGACTACAGCCGCAATCCCAACTACAACGGGACGCTGACCTATGTGTCCAGCCCCGCGTTCCAGAATCCGGCCTACACCGGCGGCACCCCGATCACCAATGCGCAGACCACCTCGCTGCTGATCGACCCCGCGCGCGGCAACCGCACCGACAATCTGCGCCTGGACCTGAACTACGCCATCGGCGCGCACAGCATCACCATCGGCATCGACAACCAGAACGCGCGCGCGCTCAACCGCGGCTCGGTGGCCTCGGGCGACGGCTACTACTGGATCTACGGCCAGGCCAACCCCAACGTGCCGATCAATACCGGCCTCGGCGTGCCGGCCACCGGCGGCTATCCCAACGGCCAGGACGGCTACTACGTGCGCAAGTACATCTACAGCGCGCTGGCCTCGGTGCGCGCGGCGCAGCGCGCGCAGTACGTGGAGGACAACTGGCAGGTCACCGACCGGTTGCTGCTCAACCTCGGCCTGCGCCTGGACCAGTTCACCAACTACAACCGCGACGGCGCGCCCTACATCAAGCAAACCAGCGGGCAATGGGCGCCGCGGCTGGGTTTCAGCTGGGACGTCGACGGCGATGCGCGCTTCAAGGTCTACGGCAACGCCGGCCGCTACTACCTGGCGCTGCCGCTGAATCCGGCGTTCAACGCCGCCGGCGCCACCCTGGCCACCTCCACCTACTACACCTACGGCGGCATCGACGCCAACGGCTATCCCACCGGCCTGACCCAGATCTCCGGCGCGGTCTCGGCCAACAACAACTACGGCATCCTGCCCGATCCCAAGACCGTCGCCACACGGGGCATCAAGCCCTCGTTCCAGGACGAGTTCATCCTCGGCTTCACCAAGGCCTGGGGCGACAGCTGGGTCTACGGCGCCAAGGGCACCTACCGCGTCCTGCGCAGCGGCGTGGACGACTACTGCGACAGCGATACCGTGTTCGCCGCCGCCGCGGCGCAAGGGCACACGGTGACCCTGGCCAGGAATCCGGTCAGCTGCTGGCTGATCAACCCGGGCCGGGCCAACACCTTCACCCTGGTCGACACCTCGGGCAACTACGTCAAGGTGCCGCTGACCAATGCGCAGTTCGGCTTCCCCGCGTTCAAGCGCAACTACTACGGGCTCAACCTGTCGCTGGAGCACCCGTTCGACCAACGCTGGTACGGCCGCCTCGACTACACCTGGTCGCGCAGCTACGGCACCACCGAGGGCCAGTTGCTGTCGGGCATCGGCCAGACCGCGGTGTCCACCACCCAGGCCTGGGACTTCGCGCAGTTGATGGAGCACACCAACGGCCCGCAGAGCAACGACCACACCCATCAGGTCAAGTTCTACGGCTACTACCAGATCAACCCGGCGTGGCTGGTGTCGGCCAATCTCAAGCTGATCTCCGGTTCGCCGTTCAGCGCGTTGGGCTCCTACGGCCCGGACCACAGCGACCCCTCCGGCTACGGCATCGCCTATCACTACTACCAGGGCCAGCCGGCGCCTCCGGGCAGCCAGGGCCGTCTGCCGTGGCTGCAGCAGCTCGATCTCGGGGTCTCGTGGCGGCCGGCCTACGCCGACCGCAAACTGGCCTTCACCCTGGACGTGTTCAACGTCTTCAACGGCCAGGCCACGCTGTGGAAGTACCCGTACTCGGAGTCGGACCCGGGTAACGCGGACCCGGTGTATGGCGCGGCACTCCTGCGCCAGGCGCCGCGTTCGCTGCGCCTGAGCGTCAGCTACGACTACTGATCCGCTGCGCGGCAGTCCCAAGGACGCCGGCCATGGAAGGCCGGCGCCTGCGGCAAGGGTCAACCGACGACCGTAGCGGCGTGCAACCGGTCGGCGAGCGCCACGATCTCCGCCGCGTCCTGGACCCGTTCGCGCCAGGCCGCGGGAATCCCGTCGACGCCGTAGAAGGCGCCGGCCAACTGCCCGCAGATCGCCGCGGTGGTATCGGCATCGTCGCCAAGATTGGCCGCGCGCAATACCGCCGCGGCGAAACTGTCGGTGGTGGCGAAGCACCACAGCGCCGCCGACAGCGCATCGACCACATAACCGGTGCCGCGGATCTGCGCCACCGGCACCGCCGCGTGGTCGCGCACGGCCAGCGCACGCAGCGCCGGGGTCTGCATCGGCGGCGCGCCGGGCGCCCGCAGCACCTGCGCGCGGTCCTCGCCCAGCAACGCGGCACGCAACTGGAACGCGAACAACCGGCTGGCATCCAGCGCCTCGGCCGCGGCATGGGTGGTGCGCGAGCTGTCGGCGGCGCGCTCGGCCAGTTCGTCCGGACGCTGCGCATAGAACATCGCCACCGGCGCCAGCCGCATCAACGCGCCGTTGCCGGCCGCGCGCGGATCGTCGCTGCCGCTGAACGCCGGCCCGCCCTGCAGGTAACGCTCCAGCGCGGCGCGCACGGTGTTGCCGATGTCGAAGCACACCCCGGTGCTGCTCAGGTAGCCGTGCCGGTACCAGTTGCAATAACGGTTCATCTGGTCGGCCGCGTCGAAGCCCTGCCGGTACAGCAGGCTGTGGGCCAGGCACAACGCCATCGAGGTGTCGTCGGTCCACTGCCCCGGCTGCAGCTCGAACGGGCCGCCGCCGATCATGTCGTCGATCGGCGCGAAACTGCCGGGCGCCTTGAATTCCAGGGTCGTCCCCAGCGCGTCGCCCACCGCCAGCCCCAGCAGGCACCCGCGGAAGCGGTCGCTGGGCGCCACGCCGCCGCTCATCGCGCGGCCCGCTGCGCCTGTTGCTCGGCCAGGGTCAGGGCCACGTTGTCGCGCAGGTAGGCCGGCTCGGCGCGTTCCGGCGCGATCGCCTCGCCGCGCGCGTACGCGGCCGTGGCCAGGGTCAGCACGTCGGCGGCATGCGGCAGCGCCTGCGCATCGACGCTGCGCCAGTGCGCGCCGAAACGGCGCTGCAGGGTGGCGTCGACCGCCGCCAGGCCGGTGCCGACCGCGCTCCAGGCCGCATCCGGCTCCGGCAACACGAAGGCCTCCGGGCTCAGCACCTGTTCCTCGGTCAGCGCCAACAGACGGCCGTCGGCCTGCCGCGCGTACGCGGCGGTGTAGACCTCGCCCATGCGCGCATCGATCGCCGCCAGCACCCGCGGCGCGTCGGCCGGCGCGCGCTGCGCCAGCACCTGCAACGTGGACACCGGCAGCACCGGCAGGTCCAGGGCCAGGGCGATGCCCTGCGCCACCGCGATCGCCAGGCGCACCCCGGTGAACGCGCCGGGGCCGCGGCCGAAGGCCACCGCATCGAGCTGGCGGCGGCCGATCCCGGCCTCGGCCAGCAGTTGCTCGGCCCACGGCAGCGCCAGCTCGGCATGCCGCCGCGGCGCCAGTTCGAAGCGCTCCAGCACGCGGTCGCCGACCTGGACGGCGACGGAACAGGCTTCGGTGGAGGTTTCGAAGGCGAGGAGGTTCATGGGAAGCCGGGATTCGGGAATCGGGATTGGGGAATCGAAAGAGCAACGGCCGTGCGTCGGCTAGTCGGACGCGGCCGCTGGCGGCGCCGCTTCGGGATTATCGCCTAGCGCTGGGGCCTCGGTAGCGAAGAACTGGCGCACGTCCTCCACGTCGCGGGTACGCGCGAACGGCGGCAGCGACTCCAGGAAGGTGCGGCCGTAGGACTTGGACAGCAGGCGCGGGTCGCACAGCACCAGCACGCCGCGGTCGCGCTCGCTGCGGATCAGGCGGCCCACGCCCTGCTTGAGGGCGATCACCGCCTGCGGCAATTGCTCGTCGCGGAACGGGTTGCCGCCGTCGCGGCGGATCGCGTCCAGGCGCGCCTCGAACACCGGATCGTCGGGCGCGGCGAACGGCAGCTTGTCGATCACCACCACGCTCAGCGCATCGCCGACCACGTCCACGCCCTCGCGAAAACTGGCCGAGCCGAGCAGCACGCCGTTGCCGGAGGCGCGGAAGCGTTGCAGCAGGGTCGCGCGCGGCGCCTCGCCCTGCACGAACAGCGGCCAGGGACTGTCGCGCAGCGCCTCGGCCGCCTCGCGCAGCGCGCGGTGCGAGGCGAACAGCAGGAAGGCGCGGCCCTGCGAGGCCTCCAGCACCGGCTGCAGCGCGGCGATCAGCGCGGTGCCGAAGCCGCGCGCCGCAGGATCCGGTAGCGCCGGCAGGTAGCACAGCGCCTGCCGCGCCCAGTCGAACGGGCTGGGCTGCAGCAGGGTCATCGGGTCGCTCAGGCCCAGGCGGGTGGCGATGTGTTCGAACTCGCCCTTCACCGCCAGCGTCGCCGAGGTGAACACCCAGGCCGCGTGCGAGGCCTCGCGGTGCGCGCGCAGCGGCGCGGACACGTCCAGCGGCGTGCGCTGGCAGCGAAAGCCGCGCGGGGTCAGCTCGTACCACAGCACGTCGTTGGACGGCGCATCCGGTTCCGGCTCGGCCTCGAAATCCGGAATCGGCGCATCCTCGCCGAGCCAGCGGCCCAACCGCGTGCGCAGTTCGCGCGCACGCGCCGCGCAGGCGTCGAACCCGGGCGAGGCCTCGCGCAGCACCGCCAGCGGCTCCTGCAGCCGTGCCAGATCGGCCAGCAACGCATCGAAGCCGTCGCGCACCTGCGGCTTGGCCAGCAGCCGCCACTGCGTGCCGCGCGCCGGCAGCCCCTCCATCGCCGCGCGCAGTTCGCGCAGGGTCTGCTCCAGCGCCTGCGCCGGCGCCTGCAGGCTGGCCAGCGCGCCGGCGACCTGGCGGCTCTCGGCCAGGCAGTCGCGCGCCAGTTCCTGCAGCGGGCGCATGCCGAAGCCTTCGCCGAAGAAATTCGCCGCCAGCTCCGGCAACTGGTGCGCCTCATCGATCACGAAGGCCTGCGCGCCGGGCAGGATCTCGCCGAAGCCCTCCTGCTTCAGCGCCAGGTCGGCCAGCAGCAGGTGGTGGTTGACCACCACCAGGTCGGCCGCCTGCGCGCGCTGCCGCGCCTGCACCACGAAGCACTCGCCCCAGAACGGGCACTCGGTGCCCAGGCAGTTGTCCACGGTGGAGGTGACCAGCGGCAGCAGCGGCGAATCGTCGGCCAGCGCGTCCAGCTCGGCGATGTCGCCGAAGCGGGTGCGCCCGCTCCAGGCGACGATGCGCTGGAACTGCGCGACCTGCTCGCGCGCGGTGAAGCGCGGCTCGCCGCGGGCCTGCTGCAGGCGGTACTTGCACAGGTAGTTGGCGCGCCCCTTCAGCAGCGCGCTGCTCAGGCCCACGCCCAGCGCCGCCCGCACCCGCGGCAGATCGCGGTGGTAGAGCTGGTCCTGCAGCGCGCGGGTGCCGGTGGAGACGATGGTCTTCAGCCCCGACAGCAACGCCGGGACCAGATACGCATAGGTCTTGCCGGTGCCGGTGCCGGCCTCGGCAAGCAGCACGTCGCGCTGCTCGAACGCCTCGGCGATCGCCGCGGTCAACCGCAACTGCGCCGGCCGCGGCACGAACGCATCGAGCTGGCGCGCAAGCGCACCGCCTTCGCTGAGCGCTTCGGTGCTTGCATGGGCTAAAGACATTGGGAATGGGGAATCGGGAATGGGGAATGGTCAGAGCAGCGCTACTACCCGCTCACTGTCCCGGCCGCCGGCGGAGCGGAAATACGGAATATCGCCAGGATGGCAAACCACCAGAAATGCAGGCTTTCACCCATTCCCCATTCCCGACTCCCCATTCCCGGCCTTCAGTACCGCTTGATCCCCGGCACCGTGCACCCGGCGATCTGCGCGTGCGCCGAGGCGGCGTTTTCCTTTTGACCGCGGGCCAGGCGCGCCTGTTCGATGGTCGCCCAGTGGCGGCGGCACAGCGGGCCGGTCTGCGAGCCCAGGTCGATGGCGCGCTTGGCGAAGGCTTCGGCCTGCGCATCGTCCTTCTGCAGCAGCGCCACCTCGGCGCGGTCCTGCAGCAGCGCCGGGTCGTCCGGCACCAGCTTCAGCGCCTGGTCCAGGGCCGCGGCGGCGCCGGCCAGGTCGCCGGCGGCGCGCTTGCGCTTGGCGCTCTCGCGCAGGTCCTCGACTTCCGGATCGCGCAGCGGCTGCACGCTCAGTTCGGTGTCGTCGGCGCCGCCGCTGGCGTCGATCGCGGCAATGCGCTGCGCCGGCGTGGTGGTGTCCACCGGCGCGGCCGGGGGCGGCGGCGGCGGCGCGCTGACGCAGGAAGCGAGCAGCAGGCTGAGGGCGGCGATGGCGGGGGTACGTGGGGTCATGAGCGGTATCCGGGATCAGTGCGCCGGCGGCGGCGCAGCCGCGTCGGCAGGCGGGTCTTTTTTCTTGTCCAGGCCGAACCAGCTGCGCCAGCCGCCGCCCTGGTGTTCGCCCTCGGCGGACGCGGCATCTTCCGGCAGCGCCTGCGGCGGCGTGCACGCGGCATACGCCGGCACGAAGCCGACCACGAACGGGAACTGGCGCGCGCCGGGGCAGTTCGGGTCGGTGCTGTTGTACCCCACCGGGTCCATCCACTGCCAGTCGATGCCCTTGCCCTGCACCTGCAGCGGCGCGCTCGGCAGCCGCGAGAAGATGCCCGACCACACCCGCATCGCGCCGGTGGCGCCGTACAGGCCGGTCTGCTTGTTCTGGTCGTTGCCGATCCAGATCACCGCCAGGTGATCGCCGGTGTAGCCGGCATACCAGCTGTCCACGCCGTCGTTGCTGGTGCCGGTCTTGCCGGCCGGCGACAGCTTGCCCAGGCCGTCGTTGAGCAGCTGCCGCGCGGTGCCGTTGCTGACCACCTGCTGCAGCGCCATCCCGACCAGGTTGGCGGCGATGGAGTCGCCCTCCTGCGCCGGCGCCGGGGTCTTGTCGTAGCGCTTGAGCAGCTTGCCCTGCGGATCGAGCACGCCGCGCACCGCATGCAGCGGCTGGATCTCGCCGCCGGAGGCGAGGAACTGGTACAGCTGCGCCATCGCGTACGGACTCTGGTCGGTCGCGCCGAGGATCAGCGAGGGATTGACCTCGGCCTCGATGCCGGCCAGCACCTTCACCAGCTGCGCGACCCGTTCCGGCCCGACCTGCATGCCGATGCGCACCGTGGCCTGATTGTAGGAATGCGCCAACGCATCGACCACGCGCACCGTGCCATGGCTGCGACCATCGGCATTGCTCGGGCTCCAGCTGCGGCCGCGGCCCAACTGCACGGTGACCGGCGTGTCGTCGACCCAACTGGCCAGCGAATAGCGATCCGGCTGCGCCAGCGCCAGCAGGTACACGAACGGCTTGAGCAGCGAACCGACCTGGCGCTGCGCCTCGATCGCGCGGTTGAAGCCCGGCTGGGCCACGTCGCGGCTGCCGACCACCGCCAGCACCTCGCCGTTGTGGGTGTCGGTGAGCACCAGCCCGGCCTGCAGCGGCGGTCGCTTCTTGTTGGTCTCCAGCGAGGTGATGGTGCGCGTCACCGCGCCCTCGGCATAGGCCTGCGCAGACGGCGACATGCCGGTGAGCACGCTCAGGCCGGCGCCCTGCAGCGCGCTTTCCGGGTAATCGCGCGCCAGTTGGCGCCGCACCAGGTCGACATAGGCCGGGAAGCGGTTGGCCGCGACCAGGCCGGGTTCGGCCGGCACGCCCAGCGGCGCGGCCAGTGCCTTGCGGTAGGTGGGTTCGTCGATCAGCTCGCTCTCGCGCAGCTTGCCGAGCACGAAGTTGCGCCGGTCCAGCGCGCGCTCGGGATAGCGGCGCGGATCGTAGTAGGACGGCCCCTTGACCAGGCCGATCAGCAGCGCCACCTGTTCCGGCGCCAGCGCATCGAGTTCGCGGCCGAACCAGAACTCCGCGCCCGAGGCCACGCCATGCACCGCCTGGCTGCCGCGCTGACCCAGGTACACCTGGTTCAGATACGCCTCCAGGATGGTGCGCTTGTCGTAGCGCGCCTCCATGATCAGCGCGTACAGGATCTCGTTGAACTTGCGGGTGACGGTCTGTTCCTTGCCGATGCCGAGCAGGCCGCTGCGCGCCAGCTGCTGGGTCAGGGTGCTGGCGCCCTGCCGGCTCTTGCCGCCGGAGCGCACCATCACCCAGGCCGCGCGGACCATGCCGCTGAGGTCGATGCCGTGGTGCGAATTGAAGTCGCGGTCCTCGACCGCCTGCAGGCCGGTGACCAGCAGTTCCGGCACCTCGTCCACGCGCACCAGGCGCCGCTCTTCCTGCTTCTGCCCGTACAGCGTGGCGATGCGCGCCGGATCCAGCCGCGCGGCCTTGAGCGCCTTGCGCGTCTGCGCATCGCGCAGCGCCACCACGCGGCCGCCGGACAGGGCGACCTCGATGCGGCGCGGCGCGACCCGTCCGTCGACGTCGACGTAGCCGCGGCTGGCGATGACGAAGCGGCTGCCTTCCTGTTGATAGCTGCCGGGACGCTCGGCGACGGGGTCGGCGCGATAGCTGGCCGCATCCAGTTCGGTCTTCAGCGTCTGCGGATCCATCGCCGTGTCCGGCGCCAGGGTCAGCGGCCGCGCGTACACGCGGGTGGGGATCTGCCAGCGCAATTCGCCGAAACGCTGGGTGACCTGCTTGTTCAGATAGACCGTGTACGGGATCAGGAAGCCAAGGCCAAGTGCGGCGGCGGCCAGTCCCCAGGTGAGCAGACGCCGGCGCCATACGGCGGCGGGGCTGTCCAGGGTGTCGTCCTGATCGTCGGTGTCGTGATCGTCGTAGCGTCGGGGCACGGGAATGCGAGAATGTAAATTCCGCCGAGTCTAGCGCAGCCCAGCGGGCAGCGCGGCGCGGCGGCCTCTTCGTTTAAGTTGGAGTGGTCCCGGATGTCGATGTCGTGGGCGAATGCGCGCTACGCCCTGAACCGCCTGGCCGGCCTGGTCCGGCGCGGCCTGACCAGCCTGCGCACGCGCGGCTGGCGCAGCACCTGGCAACGCCTGCGCGTGCATGCGCAACCGCTGCCGCCGCCGCAGCGCGCGCTGTTCCTGGTGGCGCCGGCGCCGTTCGCGCCGTTCGCGGTGCCGAACAGTCCCGCGCCGCTGGTCAGCATCGTGATCCCGGTCTACAACCACATCGCCCATACCCTGGCCTGCCTGCGCGCGCTGGCCGCGCATCCGCCGGCCGCGCCCTGCGAGATCCTGGTGATCGACGACGGCAGCAGCGACGCCACCGCGCAGTGGCTGCCGCAGGTGGTGGGGCTGCACTACCACGTGCGTGAGCGCAACGGCGGCTTCATCGCCACCTGCAACGACGGCGCCGCGCGCGCGCAGGGCCGCTACCTGGTGTTCCTCAACAACGACACGGTGCCGCAACCGGGCTGGCTGGACGCGCTGCTGGACACCTTCGCGCAGCTGCCGCGAGCCGGCCTGGTCAGCGCGCAACTGCTGTATCCCGACGGCCGCCTGCAGGATGCCGGCGGCGTGGTCTTCGCCGACGGCAGCGCCTGGAGCTACGGCCGCTTCGAGTCGCCCGACGATCCGCGCTACGCCTACCTGCGCGACGTCGACTACGGCAGCGGCGCGGCGCTGGCGATCGAACGCGCGCGCTTCCTGGCGCTGGGCGGTTTCGATACGCGCTACAGGCCCGCCTACTACGAGGACACCGACCTGGCCTTCGCGGTGCGCGCCGCGGGCTTGCGCACGCTGGTGCAGCCGGCCAGCCGCGTGGTGCACGACGAGGGCACCAGCAACGGCACCGACACCGGCAGCGGGATCAAGGCCTACCAGGTGCGCAACCGCGCGATCTTCGCCGCCAAGTGGGCCGAGGTGTTGCCGCGGCACCTGCCGCCCGGCGCAGTGCCGACGCCGGCCCGACTGCACCGCCAGCAGCGCCAGGTGTTGATCCTGGACGAGGCGCTGCCGCAGCCGGACCGCGACTCCGCCTCGCTGCGCCAGCTCAACCTGATCCGCCTGCTGCTGGAGGAAGGCGCGCACGTGGTGTTCGTGCCCAGCGAGCGTAGCTACGCCAGCCGCCACAGCGAGGCCCTGCAGCGGCTCGGCGTGGAGGTATGGCACGCGCCGTACCTGAAGAACCTCACCTGGTTCCTGCAGCAGCACGGCGCGCGTTTCCACAGCGTGCTGCTGGTGCGCCACCACGTCGCCCACGCCTGCCTGCCGCTGCTGCGCCGCTTCGCGCCGCAGGCGCGGCGGCTGTTCGACACCGTGGACCTGCACTACCTGCGCGAGCGCCGCGGTGCCGAACTCGCCGGCGACGCGCGGCTACTGCGCGAGGCCGAGCGCACGCGTGCGCGCGAACTGGAGGTGATGGCGCAGGTGGACGTGACCGTGCTGGTCAGCGCGGTCGAGCGCGAACAACTGCAGCGCGAGGCGCCGCAGGTGCGCACGGCGCTGATCTCGAACCTGCACGAGGTCGCCGGGCCCGGCCTGCCGTGGGCGCAGCGCCGCGACCTGGTGTTCGTCGGCGGCTTCCGCCATGCGCCCAACGTGGACGCGGTGCGCTGGTTCCTGCAGGAGGTCTTCCCGGCGGTGCGCACGCGCCTGCCGGAGCTGCGCTTCCACTGCATCGGTGCGGACATGCCGGAGGACATCCGCCGCCTCGGCGAGGCCACGGCCGGCGTCGAACTGCTGGGCCACGTTCCCGACATCGCGGCCTACATGGACGGCATGCGCATCGCCGTGGCGCCGCTGCGGTTCGGCGCGGGCGTCAAGGGCAAGGTCAACCTGAGCATGGCCCATGGCCAGCCGGTGGTGGCCACCGCGTGCGCCGTGGAAGGCATGCACCTGCGCGACGGCGAGGACGTGCTGATCGCCGACGCCCCCGCGGCGTTCGCCGACGCCATCGTGCAGCTGTACGCCGATCCGGCGCTCTGGCAGCGGCTGGCCGACAACGGCCTGCGCAACATCGAAACCCACTTCTCGCTGGACGCCGCGCGCGCCACGGTGCGCGAGGCGTTCCTGGATTGAGCGCCGGTGGCGCGCCGATGTCCAGCGCGTCGGGACTGAAGTCCCTCCCACACCCGTGCTGCGGGCATCGCCGCTGACGCGGGCCGTCCTGCGCAGAGGCAAGCGCGCGCGTCGTACACGACGTAAGCACGGTCAGATCTGCACATGCGGGAGAGGCTTCAGCTCAGACGTATCTTCCGGCCACCTCGGGACTGGAGTCCTTCTCTCTCGCCGCGTCCTGGCGGAACGCACCGTCGCTGCGTAGGGGCTGCTTCACCGATGGCGCGCTGCTGTCTATCGCGTCGGGATTGAAGTCCCTCCCACACCCGTACTGCGGGCATCGCCGCTGACGCGGGCCGTCCTGCAAAGAGGCAAACGCGCGTCGTACACGACGTAAGCACGGTCTGATCTGTACATGCCGGAGAGGCTTCGGCCTCGACGCATCTTCCAGCCACCTCGGCACTGCAACCATTCTCTCTCGCCGCATCTTGGCGAACGCACCGTCGCCGCCTAGGAGCGGCTTCAGCCGCGACAGGCGTTACCGGCGACGCCTGTCGCGGCTGAAGCCGCTCCTGCGTGCGCACCTGCCATCACGATTCGCAGGCGCCCCCACAGGCCTCGCATGGCATTGCGGCAGGCGCTGTCGCGCACCGATGCTGCCAAGGCGATGCAAACCAGGACGCACGCAGCCACGGACACACAGCGATCGCCGGAACCCCGCAGCGCCCCCTGTGGGAGGGACTTCAGTCCCGACGCGCCGCACCACCAGCCGAGGGAAAGCCCCCAGACGTCCCGCTCCCGCTAGCGCCCCGGACTGAGGCTGCGCAGACGGCGCTCGAAGGCGCCCAGTTCCGGAGTGGCCGGATCGATCGCGCGGGCGCGCTGCAGCGCCTGCTGCGCGAACGCGGCATCGCCGCCGCTCAGGCGCTCGTCGCCGACCGCCAGCCAGCGCTGCGCCAGGCGGCGGCGGGCGGTGGCCAGGCCGTTGCCGCCCGGCGCCAAGGCGCGCCAGGCGTCGTAGCAGGTGCTCGCCGCCAGCACCCGGTTGCCGCGCAGGGCATCGTCGAAGCAGCGGCGCAGCGCCGCCAGCACACGCTGCTCGGCCGCACGCACCCGCGCATCGCGCGGCGCCAGGGTCTGCGCCGCCAGCAAGGTGTCGTAGGCGCTGGCGCCGGGCGGGGTCAGCCAGTCGCCGCGTGTCTCGGCGGCCTGCAGATCGGCCAGCAGACGCTGCAGGCGGCGCTCGCGCTCGGCCGGCGACAGCCGCGACGGCGGCGTCGCCTGGCTCTGCCGGGCGCGCTGCAGGGCCTGCTTCGCATCGGCCAGCGCGCGGCTGTCGGGCGCCAGCGCCTGGCCCTTGCGCAGCGCGCGCTCGGCCTCGCCGAAACGGAAATCGGCGGCGGCGCGGCTGGCCTGCAGGGCATAGGCCGCCGCCACCCGCTCCAGCCCGTCGCTGGCGCCGGCCGCCTCCGGCACCGCCGCGTGCCATTGCGCGAAGGCGCGCGCCGCCGCGTCCAGGCGCTGCCGGCGCAAGGCCTGCTCGGCCTCGCGCTGCAGGCGCTCCAGCGCCCGGTTCAGTTCGGCCTGGGTCTCCGGCAGATCCACGTGGCCGGGGTCGTAGCCGCGTGCGCGCTGCACCAGCGCCGCCGCCGCGGCCAGGTCGCCGCGCGCCAACGCGCCGCGCGCGTGTTGCAACAGTTCCGACAGCGCATCCTCGCGGCCCTCCAACGCCGCGGTGCGCTCCGGTGCGAACTCGAGGACGCGCTGGTACAGCGGCAGGGCCGCGTCCGGGCCATCGTCCAGATGCCCGTCGCGGCGCGCCTGCGCCGCCCGCTGCAACAGCTGATCGATCCCGGCATGCGCGGCCTCGCGCGCGCGCAAGGCCGCCTCGATGCGATCGGCGTCGGCGCGCGGCACCTGCAGCGCGCGCGCCAGCGCCAGCGCCGCGTGCGCCTGCGGGTAGCGGCCGGCCGCCAATGCCGCACGCGCCTGGCCCAGCGCCGCACGCCCGGTCGCGGCCAGCCCGACACGCGCCTGCATGCGGTCGCCGTCCAGCGCCAGCGCGGCCTCGAAGCGCTCGCGCGCGCCGCTGCCATCGGCGGCGCTGAGCCGGCCGGCACGCAGCGCCGCATGGCCCTGATCGAGCAATTGCTGGATGCGCGTCTCCGGCCAGAGCAGATCGGCCAACGGACGGCGGAACACCACCAGGGTCAGCGCCAGCACCAGCAACGCCGCCAGCGCCCAGCGCCAGACACGCCGATCCCGCCACAGCGGCACCGGCCGCTGCCTGCGCTGGGGTTCGTCCCTGACCTGATCGGGCGGCATGCTCACCGCGCCAGCTTAGCGCCGGCCCGATGACGAACAGCTGTGCGCGGGTAGCTGGCATGCCGGCGGCGGGCCGTTCCGCGGTGGACCCGGCCTCGGCCCGGCACGCAAGCGGAACTCAGCCCAGCCGCCGCGCCTCGTGCACGCCGGGCAGCGCATCGAGCTTGCCGAGCAGCGTGGACAGCTGCCCGTAGTCGCCGACCTTCAGGCGCAGCCGCAGTTGCGCCAGGCCGCTGTCGCGCACGTTGTCGCTGTTGATCTCCAGCACGTGCGCCTCCTCCTGCGCGATCAGGTTGGTGATGTCCTTCAGCAGCCAGCGCCGGTCCACCGCGCGCACCAGCACGTCGACCTCGTAGCCGCCGCCGGCCTGGCCCCACTCCACCGGCAGCACCCGCTGCGGATGGCTGGCGGCCAGCCGCGCGAACGCGGCGCAGTCGCTGCGGTGCACGGTGACGCCGCGGGTGCGGGTGAGATACCCGGCGATCGGCTCGCCGGCCACCGGCTGGCAGCAGCGCGCCAGTTGCACCAGCAGATTGCCGACGCCCTGCACGGTGAACTTGGACTTGCCCAAACCATCGCGCCGTGCGGTCGGCCGCGGCATGGCCGGCGCCGCCGGCTGCGCCGCGGCGCGCTCGGCCTCGTGCAGCGCGCGCCCGACCTGGCTGGGGCCGACGTCGCCCAGCGCGACCTGGATGTACAGCTCGTCGATGCCGTCGGCATGGAACTTCTTCGCCGCCGGCAGCAGATCGGCCTGCTGCAGGCCCAGGCGCTTGAGTTCGCGCTCCAGCAGTTCCTTGCCGGCCTGCACGTTGCGCGCGCGGTCCAGCTTGTGGAACCAGGCGCGCACCTTGTCGCGCGAGCGCCCGCTGGCCAGGTAACCGTTGGCCGGCAGCAGCCAGTCGCGGCGCGGCTCGGCCTCCTTGCCGGTGAGGATTTCCACGCGGTCGCCGCTGCGCAGCTTGTGGGTCAGCGGCACGATGCGGTTGTTGACCTTGGCGCCGCGGCAGCGGTGCCCAACCATGGTGTGCACGTGGTAGGCGAAATCCAGCGGCGTGGCGCCCTGCGGCAGGTCGATCACCTCGCCCATCGGGGTCAGCGCATAGACCCGGTCCTCGACCAGCTCGGCGTCCAGCGCCCCGGCCAGCCCGCCCTGCTCGCCGTCCTGCGACTGCTCCAGCAGTTGCCGCATCCAGGTGATCTTGCGGTCGAAGGCCTTCTCCGCGCCCTTGCCGCCCTCCTTGTACTTCCAATGCGCGGCCACGCCCAGTTCGGCCTGCGCATGCATGTCGTGGGTGCGGATCTGCACCTCGATCGTGCGCCCTTCCGGGCCGATCACCGCGGTGTGCAGCGAGCGGTAGTCGTTGGCCTTGGGCCGGGCGATGTAGTCGTCGAACTCGCTGGGCACCGGCGCCCACAGCGCGTGCACCACGCCGAGCGCGGCATAGCAGGCAGCGACGTCGTCGACCATCACCCGCACCGCGCGCAGGTCGTAGAGCTGGTCGAAGGCCAGGCGCTTCTTCTGCATCTTCCGCCAGATGCTGTAGATGTGCTTGGGCCGCCCGCTGATGTCCGCGTGCAGGCCCTGCTCGGCCAGCGCCTTGGACAGGGTCTTCTTGACCGCCTCGATGTAGCGCTCGCGCGCCACCCGGCTCTCGTCGACCTCGCGGGCGATGCGCCGGTAGGTGTCCGGCTCCAGGTGCCGGAACGCCAGGTCCTCCAGCTCCCATTTCAATTGCCAGATGCCCAGGCGGTTGGCCAGCGGCGCGTGGATGTCGCGGGTCAGTTGCGCCAGCGCGCGGCGCTGCGCCTCCGGCGCCTTGTCGGCCACGCGCATCTGCGCCAGTTGCCGCGCCAGCAGGATCGGCACCACCCGCAAGTCCTGCACGATCGACAGCAGCAGCCGGCGCAGGCCCTCGCTGTTGCGCCCGGCCTCGCGCCCGGCATGCAGCGCCCACACCGGGTCGGCGGCGTCCTGCGCTTCCAGCAGCCCGGCCACCGCCTGCGCCCGCGCCGGCGGCGCCACCGGCAGCAGCGGCAACGCCGCGCGCAGTTCCGGCAGGTCGAACAGCAGCGCGGCCAGCAGCGAGGCCTCGTCGGCGGACAGCAGCGCCAGCGCGTCCAGGGTGTCGGCCAGCACCGGCCACGGCAGCCGCGGCGCCGGCGCGGCCTGCGCCTGCCAGGCCTGCAGCAGCGCCGCGCGCAGGGCGGGCGCCAGGGTCGCGGCCGCCGGGCGTTGCAGCAGCGCCTCCAGGCCGGAGTGATCGGTGTGGTTCAAGGACGGACGCGGTCGACGAAACGGGTGCCGCCTACACTAACGCGCTTGTGCGCGTTCTCACAATTGCGCCGGCGTCGCGCCTGCGTGGCGCCCCGCAGACACGCACCGCCAGCTCACTGTGATCCGGTTGCGACCTGCGGCGTGTTTACCTGAATTTCACAACCGCACCCACCCTCGCGCCTATCCTCGACCGCGACGGCGACCCGCTGCATGCCCTGCATGCGCTGTCGCCGTCGTCCCCTAGACCGACTCGAAGAGGAACGCATATGAAGAAGTGGAACAAGCCTGTGATCCGCGAGATCTGCGTCGGCGCGGAAATCAACTGCTACGCCTCCGGCGAGCTCTGAGCCGCGCACTCCCCCGTTCCCGCGACCGAAGCGCGACCGGCCAGGATGTGTCTCCCATCCCCGAACATGCCGCGCCATGGTGGCGCGTGTGCGTGGCAAGCAAGCGCGCGGACGTGGACGTCGGTCCACGCTCGCGCGACGACGCGGCCACAGGCGCGCGCCACCGCGGCCCTGCGGGTTGAGCCTGACAGGCTAGACACGGCGTGTTCGGGGATGGGAGGCACACCCTTGCGCGACTGACGGAGACCGGATGCACCTCATCGTATTGGGATCGGCGGCAGGCGGAGGGCACCCCCAGTGGAACTGCCACACGCCCGCGAGCCAACGCGCGTGGCGGCAACATCCAGGTGCCCAACGCCGTACCCAGGCCAGCATCGCGGTCAGCGTCGACCGCCAGCGCTGGCTGCTGATCAACGCCTCGCCCGATTTTCGCCAGCAGGTGCTGGCGACCCCGGCGCTGTGGCCGCAACGCGAGCAGCGTCATTCGCCGATCGAGGCGGTGCTGCTCACCAGCGGCGAGATCGACCACATCGCCGGGCTGCTGTCGATGCGCGAGAGCCAGCGCTTCGACCTGTACGCCAGCGGTCGCGTGCTCGAGCTGCTGGCGCAGAACCCGGTGTTCGACGCGCTGCACCCGGCCTACGTGCATCGCCATCCGTTCGCCCTGGACACGCCGCTGTCGCTGCTCGGCCTGCAGGTCACGCCGTTCGCGGTGCCGGGCAAGGTACCGCTGTTCATGGAATGCCGGCACAGCGGCGACCTGGCCGGCTCCGCCGAGGAGACGCTGGGCCTGATCATCGACGACGGCCACCACCGCCTGCACTACATCCCGGGCTGCGCGGCGCTGACCGATGCGCTGCGCGCGCGGCTGCGCGGTGCCGAACTGGTCTTCTTCGACGGCACCCTGTGGCGCGACGACGAACTGGTGCAGCTCGGCGTGAGCGCCAAGACCGGCCAGCGCATGGGCCACATGAGCATCGACGGCGAGGCCGGCACCCTGCGCGCCTTCGCCGACCTGCAGGTGGCACGCAAGGTCTTCATCCATATCAACACCACCAACCCGATCCTCGACGCCGGCTCCGCCGAGCGCGCCACGGTCGCCGCGCATGGCTGGGACGTGGCCCACGACGGCATGGAGATCACCCTGTGACCCGCCCCTTCGTTCCCTCCCCGAGACAGCACCCGTGAGCGCCTTGCTGAGTCCCGAGCAACTGGAAACCGCGCTGCGCACGATCGGCGCGCGGCTGTACCACGACCAGCATCCGTTCCATTCCCTGCTGCACAGCGGGCGCCTGAACCGCGGCCAGGTCCAGGCCTGGGCGCTGAACCGCTACGAGTACCAGCGCTGCATCCCGCTCAAGGACGCGGCGATCCTGGCGCGGATGGACGACCCGGCGCTGCGCCGGATCTGGCGCCAGCGCATCGTCGACCACGACGGCAATGCCGATGGCGACGGCGGCATCGCCCGCTGGCTGCACCTGACCGACGCGCTCGGGCTGGACCGCGACCTGGTGCAGTCCGGCCGCGGCCTGCTGCCCGGCACCCGCTTCGCGGTGCAGGCCTACCTGCACTTCGTGCGCGAGAAGAGCCTGCTGGAGGCGATCGCCTCGTCGCTGACCGAGCTGTTCGCGCCGGGCATCATCAGCCACCGCGTCGCCGGCATGCTGCAGCACTACGACTTCGTCTCGCGCGAGGCGCTGGCGTACTTCGAGCATCGCCTGCACGAGGCCCCGCGCGATTCGGACTTCGCCCTGGACTACGTCAAGCGCCACGCCGACACCGTGGAGAAGCAGCGGCTGGTGCAGGACGCGCTGCGTTTCAAGTGCGGCGTGCTGTGGTCGCAACTGGACGCGCTGCACTTCGCCTACGTGCAGCCGGGCGTGGCCTGGCCGGACGCGTTCGCTCCCGACGCGGCGCAGGCCGCGGCATGAGCGCGCTGGACGCCAGCAGCCAGCCACGGCTCGCCGCCGGCGTGCGCCTGCAGCACGACCGCGCCCGCGGGCAATGGGTGCTGCTGGCGCCGGAGCGGGTGATCGAACTGGATGACATCGCCCACGCCATCGTCTCGCGCTGCGACGGCGCCCGCAGCCTGGGGGCGATCGCCGCGGAACTGGCCGCCGAATTCGAGGCCGACCCGGACGAGGTCGAACGCGACGTGCGCGAGCTGGCGCAGCAACTGCACGCCAAGCGGCTGCTGCGCGCATGAACATGCCGGTGCCGCCGCCGCTGTCGATCCTGCTGGAGTTGACCCACCGCTGCCCGCTGGCCTGCCCGTACTGCTCCAACCCGATCGCCCTGGCCGGCCTGCGCGAGGAACTGGACACCGCCGGCTGGCGCTCGGCGCTGGACCAGGCCGCGGCGATGGGCGTGCTGCAGGCGCACTTCTCCGGCGGCGAACCGATGCTGCGCAAGGACCTGCCCGAGCTGGTCGCGCATGCGCGTGCGCTGGGCCTGTACAGCAACCTGATCACCTCCGGCGTGGCCGGCGGCGCGCCGATGCTGGCCGCCCTGGCCGCGGCCGGGCTGGAGCACGTCCAGCTGAGCATCCAGGATGCCGACGCCGCCGGCGCCGACCGCATCGCCGGCTACCGCGACAGCCTGGCGAAGAAGCGCGCGTTCGCCGCGGCGGTCCGCGCCCTCGACCTGCCGCTGACCATCAATGCGGTGATCCATCGGCACAATGCCGAACGCGTCCCGGCGATGATCGAACTGGCGCTGGAACTGGGCGCCGAGCGCCTGGAAGTGGCGCACACCCAGTACTACGGCTGGGGCCTGCGCAATCGCGCCGCGCTGATGCCCAGCCGCGCGCAGATCGACGCCACCGTCGCCGCGGTGGAAGCCGCCCGCCTGCGGCTGCAGGACCGCCTGCAGATCGATTTCGTCACCCCCGACTATTACGCGCACCGGCCCAAGGCCTGCATGGGCGGCTGGGGCCAGCGCTTCGTCAATATCTCCCCGCGCGGCGACGTGCTGCCCTGCCACGCCGCCGAGACCCTGCCGGACATGCGCTTCGAGAACCTGCGCACGCGGCCGCTGGCGGCGATCTGGGAAGACGGCGAGGCGTTCGTGCGCTTCCGCGGCAGCGCCTGGATGCCGCAGGTGTGCCAGGAATGCCCGAAACGCGAGATCGACTGGGGCGGCTGCCGCTGCCAGGCGCTGGCGCTGAGCGGCGATGCCGCGACCCTGGACCCGGTCTGCGAACGCGCCCCGGCGCACGCGGCGCTGCAGGCGCTGGCGCAACGCGAAGCCGCCGCGCCGGCACCGGCCTTCGTGTACCGGCGGCCGCCGCGCGCGGCCGCCGCGCCCGCCTGCGCCGAGGACTGAAACAAACACCGACGCGGTCCCCGGCGCGCCCGCCAGGCCGTGCGCCCGCACCGCTTGCGACTACACTACCGCGCATCCCACTGCCCGGATTGCCGCCATGTCCCTTGCGCGTCTCGCTCCCCTGGTTCTGTGCGCGGCGCTCGCCGTGTCCGCCGCCCCGGCGCTCGCCCAGCGCACCGTCTCCGGCGACCTGCAGACGCAGATGTCGCCGCAGGAGTTCAAGGCCGCCGGGCTGGACAAGCTGTCGCCGCAGGAGCTGGCCGCGCTGAACGACTGGCTGCAGGGCAAGGTCGCCAAGGAGACCGCGGTGGCGCTGGAAAAGGCCAAGGAGGAAGGCCGCCGCGAAGTGATCACCAAGAACCGCGGCTTCTTCGACTTCGGCAGCGCCGAGCCGATCGAGAGCACCCTGGTCGGCGAGTTCACCGGGTTCGGCAAGGGCCGCCACTACGTGCTGGCCAACGGACAGGAGTGGGAACAGACCGAGGCGGCGAGCCTGTCCAGCGTGCGCCTGACTGCGCCCAAGGTGAAGATCACCCCCGGCATCGTCGGCGTCTGGTACATGCAGGTCGGCAACTACAACACCCGCGCCAAGGTCCGCCGCGTCAAATAGGATCGAATGCCGTGAACCTGCGTCCGCGGCCGGGCCTGGCCGATGCCTCGCACAGCCTCGCCGATGCGCTGCGCCGGCGCCTGCGCGCCAGCGATGTGTGGTTCATCGCCCTGGCCCTGCTGGTCGGCGTGATCGCCGGCCTACTGACCCTGCTGCAGGGCAGCCTGGCGCATGGCGCGCAGGCCTGGCTGTACGGCCTGGAGGCCGACGAACGGCTCAGTGCGATGTCGGAGCTGAGCGTGCGGCAGTTGCTGGTGCTGCCGCTGGGCGGGCTGCTGGTCGGCCTGCTGGGCATGGCCGCGCGCGCGCGCAAGCGCCAGCTGATCGAC
Source organism: Xanthomonas sacchari (assembly GCF_024266585.1). NCBI lineage: Bacteria > Pseudomonadati > Pseudomonadota > Gammaproteobacteria > Lysobacterales > Lysobacteraceae > Xanthomonas > Xanthomonas sacchari. The sequence continues at coordinate 1,720,382 of NZ_CP100647.1, read as the reverse complement.
GCCGTCGAAGCCAACGCGCTGTACGGCGGACGCATGTCGATGCGCGACAACCTGATCGTCTCCGCGCAGACCCTGCTGTCCAACGGCGTCGGCGCCTCGGTCGGCCTGGAGGCGGCCTACACGCAGATGGGCGCGGGCAGCGGCTCGCACCTGGGCCGGATCCTGCGCCTGCGCCGCGCCGACATCCGCACCCTGGTCGGTGCCGGCGCCGGCGCGGCCATCGCCGCCGCCTTCGGCGCGCCGCTGGCCGGCGCGTTCTACGCGTTTGAGATCGTGATCGGCGCGTATTCGCCGTCGGCGCTGGCGCCGGTGGCGGTGGCCTCGCTGGGCGCGGTGTTCGTGTCGCAGCTGGCCGGGGTGCAGCCGTACCTGCTGCCGGCCTCGGCGGCTTCGGCACTGGAGGCGCGCGACTACCTGCTGTACGCGCTGCTGGGCGCGCTCTGTGCTCTGCTGGCGGTGGCGGTGATGCGCCTGATCGGCGCGATCGAACAGGTCATCAACCGCAGCCCGTTGCCGCGCTGGGCGCGCCCGGTAGCCGGCGGCCTGCTGCTGATCCCGCTGGCGCTGATCACCCCGCAGGTGCTGTCCTCCGGACACGGCGCGCTGCACCTGGACCTGACCAGCCCGACCTCGCTGCGCTGGCTGGGCATTCTGTTGCTGCTAAAGTGCCTGGGCTCGGCCATCTCGCTGGGCTTCGGCTTCCGCGGCGGCCTGTTCTTCGCCTCGCTGTTCATGGGCTCGCTGGTCGGCGGGCTGTTCGCCGGCGTGCTGAATCTCGGCAGCGGCATGGCCCTGGTCGACGGCACCGCCGCGTCGCTGGCCGGCATGGCGGCGATGGCCGCGGCGGTGGTCGGCGCGCCGATGACGATGGCGATGCTGGTCCTGGAAGGCACCCACGATTTCGTGCTGGCCAGCGCGGTGATGGTGGCGGTGCTGGTGGCCAACACCATCGTCCGCCAGATCTTCGGCTACTCCTTCTCCACCTGGCGCCTGCACCTGCGTGGCGAGACCATCAAGAGCGCGCGCGACGTGGGCTGGGTCAAGCATCTCAGCGCCGGGCAGATGATGCGCAAGGACGTGCATCCGCTGGCCGCCACCACCAGCGTGGCCGAATTCCGCCGCCGCTTCCCGCTCGGCTCGGGCACCCGCGTGGTGCTGGAGGACGAGAGCGGCCACTACGCCGGCGTGGTCCCCCTGGCCGCCGCCTATGCCGACGGCGTCGACGCCAACGCGGCCATCGTCGACTACGCCGGCAACCGCGACGTGGCCCTGCCCGCCGACACCGACGTGGTCACCGCCATGCGTCAATTCGACCTGACCCAGAGCGACGAACTGGCGGTGGTGGACGAGCAGGGCAAGGTGCTGGGCGTACTCAGCGAAAGCTTCGTGCGCAAGCGCTACGCCGAGGAACTGGACAAGCGCCAGCGCGAGCTGATGGGCGAGCGGGTGGATGATTGAGGGGCGGGGATTGGGGAGTGGGGAGTGGGGATTCGGCGGATTGCCGCTGGCTGAAATGTCGAGGGTGGCGACAGCATGTCGTAGGAGCAGCTTCAGCCTCGACCGTCGTGGCGCCATGCGTCGCGGCTGAAGCCGCTCTTACGACATCAGCAGACGCGACAGCATCAGTGCTTGGCACCAAACACCACGCGCCGTTGCAGAGCAAATCGCTTGACCGTCCACACGGCGCCTCGCTTTTGTGGGAGGGGCTTCAGCCCCACCGCCTGCCGCTGAAGGCGTCGGGACTGAAGTCCCTCCTGCAAGAATGCTGCCCACTGGGATAGCGCGGGAACAGCCTCGGGACAGAAGCTTTTCCCACAAGGATGCTGCCCACGCGGATAGTGCGGGAACAGCGCGGGAATCCCACCACCAATCCCGAATCCCCAATCCCGAATCACCGCAGTTGAGCCACCCGCTGCGCCAGCTTCTTGGCCGAGATGCCGGCGCGGGCGCCCAGTTCCTGGGCGAACAGCGACACCCGCAGCTCTTCCAGGTCCCAGCGCAGCGCCTGCCACTCCGGCGTGTCTCCGCGCCCGGCCGCGGCCGCCTCGGCCAGCGCGTCGACGAACGGCTTCAGCTCCAGCATGCGCGCCTGGTCGCGGGCCGGATCGCGCTTGGCGCGCTCGGCGCGCAACAGCATCGCCCGCAGGTAGCGCGGGAACTGCGCCAGCGCGGTGGCCGGGGTCTCGCGCAGGAAGCCCGGATGCAGCAGCGCCGCCAGTTGCGCGCGCAGGTCGTCGAGATTGCCGCTGGCCCAGCCCATCAACGGCGACTCCAGCTGCGGCTTCAGTTCCGCGGCCGCGCCCATGATCGCCTCGGCCAGCTTCAGCCGCTCCATCGCCTCGCCGAACAACTGCTTGGCGGCGGCATCGCGGCGCTGCGCGAAGCGGTCCGCGTCGCGGATCGCCTCCAGCCCCTGCTCCAGCAGCGCGTTCAACGCCGCCTCCACCAGGTCGCCGCGCAGGCGCTCCTGCGACTCGATCGCCGCATACAGCAGTCCGGTCTTGGGCGACACCGGCAACTGCTTGCGCGCCTGCTTGACCTTGTCGGCCAGGGCGATCTCCAGCAGCCGGCGCACCCCGCGCGGATGCGCGGCCTCGGCCTGCGCACGGTCGGCGAAGATCCGCAGCGCGGCGCTGTCGCCCTCGTCCACCAGCGCCGGATACGCCGGCACCCCGGCTTCGCCCGGCACCTGCAGCGGAATCGGCGTCGCCGGGAACTCGCGCAGCCCGGTGGCGGCCATGGCGCGGCCGGCGCGCGCGGCGAAGGCCTGTCCGGCACGCTCGCCGAAGCGCGCGCGCAGCGCGTCCAGGTCGCGCGATTCGGCCAGCACCTTGCCGGCGTCGTCGCGCAGGCGCAGGTTCATGCGCAGATGCGGCTCCAGCGTGCTCTCGTCGAACTCCAGCGCGCTCAAGGGCGCGCCGGTGGCGCGTTGCAGGAAGCGCGCCAGTTCGCCGCGGAGGTCGTCGGCGCTGGGCTGCGGGAACGCCTCGTAGAACGCGCGGGCGAAGTCCGGCGCCGGCACGTAGTTGCGGCGCAGCGCCTTGGGCAGGCTGCGGATCAGCGCCGCGGCCTTGTCGGCGACGAAGCCCGGCGCCAGCCACGACAGCCGCGCCGGGTCCAGCGCATTGAGCAGGTGCACCGGCACCTCCAGGGTCACGCCATCGTCGGCCGCGCCCGGCTCGAAGCGGTAGTGCAGCGCCAGCCGCGCATCGCCCAGCGGGAAGTACGCGGGGTAGCGCTCGGCGGCGCTGCCCTCGCCTGGCAGCAGGTCGGCCAGCGACCAGTGCAGCGCGCGCCGCTGCTCCGGCGCCAGCGCCTTCCACCAGGCGTCCAGGCCGGCGGCGGAGTAGATCTCGCCGGGGATCCGGTCCAGGTACCAGCGCGCCTGCCAGTCCTCGTCGGCGACGATGCCGGCGCGGCGCAGCTTGGCTTCTTCCTCATGCGCCTGCGCCAGCACCTTCTGGTTGTCGGCGACGAAGCTGGCACGGGTGTTGATCTCGCCCGGCACCAAGCCCTGGCGCACGAACAGCTCGTGCGCGCCGGGGGGATCGATGCGGCCGTAGTGCACCGGCTTCTTCGGCGCCAGCACCAGCCCGAACAGGCTGATCTGCTCGGAGGCCAGCACCTGCCCCTGCGCGCGCGACCAGTGCGGATCGAAGTGCTTGCGCGCGAGCAGGTGCGGCAACTCGGCGATCACCCAGTCCGGCTCGATCGCCGCATTGGTCAGGCCCCACACCTTCTGCGTGTCCAGCAGCGTCGCCGGCAGCACCCACGGCGGCGGCTTGCGCGCCAGCGCCGAGCCGGGGAACAACAGGAAACGGCGCTGCCGCGGCGCCAGGAAATCGCCCTTCTCGGTGCGGTGGCCGACCTGGGTCGGCAGGCCCGCCAGCAGCGCGCGGTGCAGCGCCTGGTAGGCGGCGGCACGCTCGCGTTCGCTGGCGCGCGGCGCCTCGCCCGCCTCGGCGGGTGCCGGGGGTGGCGGCGTCTGCGCCGCCGGCACCGGCGTGGCCGGCGGCGCGCCGCCGGCGCGCCCTTCGCGGGCCAGGCGCGCGGCACGGTGCAGTTGCCCGCGGGTCGCGCGCGCCGCAGTCTCGGCATCGCGTGCCGGTGCGGGCGCCGCGGCGCCGGCCAGCAACGGCCGCATGGAGGCCTCCGCCGGCTCCTCGGTCCAGCCCAGCTCCGCGCACAGCAGATGCAGCTGGCGGTGCAGTTCGCGCCACTCGCGCATGCGCAGGAAGCCCAGGAAATGCCGTCCGCACCAGTCACGCAGCTTGGACTGGGTCAGGTCCTCGTGCGCCTGCCGGTAGCCGTCCCACAGACGCAGGATGCCGACGAATTCCGAACGCGCATCGGCGAACTTGGCATGCGCGTTGTCGGCGGCCTCGCGCGCCTCCGGCGGGCGCTCGCGCGGGTCCTGGATGCCCAGGAACGCGGCGATCACCAGCATCGGCCGCAGGCAGCCGTGCTGCTGCGCCGCCACCAGCATCCGCGCCAGCTTCACGTCCACCGGCAGCCGCGCCATCTTGCGGCCGATCTCGGTGAGCTTGCGCACGCCATGGCGGTCCGGCTCGCCGACCGCGCCCAGTTCCACCAGCTGCTGCCAGCCATCGGCCACCGCGCGCTCGTCCGGCGGCTCCAGGAACGGGAAATCCTCGATCCGTCCCAGCCCCAGCTGCAGCATGCGCAGGATCACCCCGGCCAGGCTGGAGCGGCGGATCTCCGGATCGGTGAACTCCGGCCGTGCCTGGAAGTCCGCCTCGGCGTACAGCCGGTAGCAGATGCCTTCGGCGATGCGGCCGCAACGGCCCTTGCGCTGGTTGGCGCTGGCCTGCGAGATCGGCTCGATGTGCAGGCGGTCGAGCTTCTGCCGCGGGCTGTAGCGCTTGACCCGCGCGTAGCCGGGATCGACCACGTAGCGGATGCGCGGCACCGTCAGCGAGGTTTCGGCGACATTGGTGGCCAGCACCAGGCGCCGCCGCGGACCGGGGTTGAACACCCGGTCCTGGTCGGCGTTGGAGAGCCGCGCGTACAGCGGCAGCACCTCGGTCTCGCGGTACTTGCGCCGTTCCAGCGCATGGTGCGCATCGCGGATCTCGCGCTCGCCGGGCAGGAACACCAGCACGTCGCCGCGCGGATCCAGCCGGGTGATTTCGTCCACCGCCGCCACGATCGCATCGTTGACCGAGAGGCCGGCAGTGGGGATTCGGGATTCGGGATTCGAAACGGCGGTTGGCCGCGCGCGTTCGGCGTCACGGGCTTCTGCCAATCCCGCGCGCTCCTCGACAGCCGCAGGCTGGCCATCCCCACTCTCCACTCCCGGCTCTTCCAGCGGCCGATAGCGCACCTCCACCGGATAGGTCCGGCCTTCCACGCTGATCACCGGCGCATCGTCGAAATGCGCGGCGAAGCGCGCGGTGTCGATCGTCGCCGAGGTCACGATGACCTTCAGGTCCGGGCGCTTGCGCAGCAGTTGCTTGAGGTAGCCGAGCAGGAAATCGATGTTGAGGCTGCGCTCGTGCGCCTCGTCGACGATGATCGTGTCGTAGCTGGACAGCCAGCGGTCGCTGGCGATCTCGGCCAGCAGGATGCCGTCGGTCATGAACTTGATCCGGGTCTGTTCGCCGACCCGGTCGTTGAAGCGCACCTGGAAGCCCACCGTCTCGCCCACCGGCGTGCGCAGTTCCTCGGCCACGCGGCTGGCCACCGCGCGCGCGGCGATGCGCCGCGGCTGGGTGCAGCCGATCATGCCGGCGGCGCCGCGTCCGGCGGCCAGGCACAGCTTCGGCAACTGCGTGGTTTTGCCCGAGCCGGTCTCGCCGGCGATCACCACCACCTGGTGGTCGCGGATCAGCGCCACGATGCGCTCGGCCTCGCGCGCGATCGGCAACTGCGGGTCCAGGGTGATCGCCGGCTGCTGCGCCGCGCGCGCGGCGCAACGCGCCTGCGACGCCTGCAGCGCCTGCTCGAACGCGGTCTCCAGCGCGGCATTGCCCGGTGCGCCCTGCCAGCGCGACCATAGGCCCAGCAGGCGGCCGCGGTCGCGGGTCAGCGCGCCGTCGATCGCGGCGCGGCGTTCGCGCAGGCGTGCCGGCACGGAAGATTTCTCGATAGCATTCATCAATCAGGTGCCATTGAACGTTGAATCACAGCGCATGCTTTAGTCTGTCTATTGTGACGCCATCTTGTCTGTTACCCCCAAGAGGAATTCCCATGGCCAAGAGCAAGACCCCCGGCAAGACCAAGAACTCCGCCAGCAAGGCCGTCGCCGGCCAGCCGCTGGCCGCGCTGGCGCCGGCCGCGCCCAACATCGATATCGGGATCGGCGGCGGCGATCGCAAGAAGATCGCCGACGGCCTGTCGCACTTCATGGCCGACGCCTTCACCCTGTACCTGAAGACCCACAACTTCCACTGGAACGTGACCGGGTCGATGTTCAACTCGCTGCACCTGATGTTCGAGACGCAGTACACCGAGCAGTGGGCGGCGCTGGACGACGTCGCCGAGCGCATCCGCGCCCTGGGCTTCAACGCCCCGGGCTCGTACAAGGAGTACGCCGCGCTGACCTCGATCCCGGAAGAAGAAGGCCTCGGCGACAGCGCCGACTGGCGCGAGATGGTGCGCCAGCTGGTGGTCGGCAACGAAGCGGTGTGCCGCACCGCGCGCAAGGTGCTCAAGACCGCCGACGACGCCGGCGACGACCCGTCGGTGGACCTGCTGACCCAGCGCCTGCAGACCCACGAGAAGTACGCCTGGATGCTGCGCTCGCTGCTGCAGTAAGGGGTGCCGCCCTGCCTGCTTGGCAGGCAGGGCGCGCCGCGCGCGCCGTCGCCGGGAGCGATACGTTGGCTGGGGCCACTACGGGAGGGACTTCCGTCCCGACGCCGTTCTAATGTCGGCCCCCACCGCGGGACAGCCGCCTCCTACAGACCGGCGCGCGTTTGCCTGATACGCGTTTGCGGACATCCGGAAGGCAACCGCGCCGGCGCGGCACGGTATCCTACGCACATGTCTTCCCCCGCCCACGCCTTGCTCAGCCGCGTCTTCGGCTACGACCAGTTCCGCGGCCTGCAACAGGACATCGTCGAGCACGTCGCCGCCGGTCACGACGCGCTGGTGCTGATGCCCACCGGTGGCGGCAAGTCGCTGTGTTACCAGATTCCCTCGCTGCTGCGCGACGGCACCGGCATCGTGATCTCGCCGCTGATCGCGCTGATGCAGGACCAGGTCGAGGCGCTGCGCCAGCTCGGCGTGCGCGCCGAGTACCTGAACTCCACCCTGGACGGCGAGACCGCGCAGCGGGTCGAACGCGCCCTGCTGGCCGGCGAGCTCGACCTGCTGTACGTCGCCCCGGAACGGCTGCTGACCCCGCGCTTCCTGTCCCTGATCGAGCGCAGCCGCATCGCTCTGTTCGCGATCGACGAGGCGCACTGCGTGTCGCAGTGGGGCCACGACTTCCGTCCCGAGTACCGGCAGCTCACCGTCCTGCACGAGCGCTGGCCGCAGATCCCGCGCATCGCCCTCACCGCCACCGCCGATCCGCCGACCCAGCGCGAGATCGCCGAGCGCCTGGACCTGGCGCAGGCCCGCCATTTCGTCAGTTCCTTCGACCGCCCCAATATCCGCTACACCGTGGTGCAGAAGGACAATGCGCGGCGCCAGCTGCTGGACTTCCTGCGCGCGCACCGCGGCAGCGCCGGCATCGTCTACTGCATGTCGCGGCGCAAGGTCGAGGAGACCGCCGAGTTCCTGGCCCGCGAGGGATTGAACGCCCTGCCCTACCACGCCGGCCTGCCGGCCGAGGTGCGTGCCGACAACCAGCGCCGCTTCCTGCGCGAGGACGGCATCGTGATGTGCGCCACCATCGCCTTCGGCATGGGCATCGACAAGCCCGACGTGCGTTTCGTCGCCCACACCGACCTGCCCAAGTCGCTGGAGGGCTACTACCAGGAGACCGGCCGCGCCGGCCGCGACGGCGAGGCCGCCGAGGCCTGGCTGTGCTATGGCCTGGGCGACGTGGTGCTGCTCAAGCAGATGATCGAGCAGGGCGAGGCCGGCGAGGAGCGCAAGCGCGTGGAGCGGCGCAAGCTCGACCAGCTGCTGGGCTACTGCGAATCGATGCAATGCCGCCGCCAGGTGCTGCTGGCCGGCTTCGGCGAGACCTACCCGCAGCCCTGCGGCAACTGCGACAACTGCCTGCAGCCGGCCGCCGCCTGGGACGCCACGGTGGCCGTGCAGAAGGCGCTGAGCTGCGTGTACCGCAGCGGCCAGCGCTTCGGCGTCGGCCACCTGATCGACATCCTGCGCGGCAACGAGGGCGAGAAGATCAAGCAGTTCGGTCACGACCAGCTCAGCACCTACGGCATCGGCAAGGACCTGGACGCGCGCGCGTGGCGCGGCGTGTTCCGGCAACTGGTCGCCACCGGCCTGCTGGAAGTGGACAGCGACGCCTACGGCGGCCTGCGCCTCACCGACGCCAGCCGCCAGGTGCTCAAGGGCGAACGCACGATCATGATGCGCCGCGAACTGCCCAGCCGCGGCCGCGAGCGCGGCGACCGCAGCGGCAGCCCGCGCACCGGCGTGCCGGTACAGGCCCAGGACCTGCCCCTGTTCAACGCGCTGCGCGACCTGCGCGCCGGCCTGGCCAAGGAGCAGAACGTGCCGGCCTTCGTGATCTTCCACGACAGCACCCTGCGCAACATCGCCGAGCAGCGCCCGGCCAGTCTGGACGAACTGGCGCGGGTCGGCGGGATCGGCGGCAGCAAGCTGGCCCGCTACGGCCAGCAATTGCTCGAGGTCGTGCACGCGCAGGGCTGAGTGGCGGGCACCGGCGCCCGCCTCGCCCGCGCGCCGCGGCGAGGCCCGCGGCACCGACAGGCCGGGTTCAACGTGGTATTGATAGCGTCAGCGTCACGGCAGAGCGTCTACCTGGCTCCGCCGGGCCCCTCTCTCCTGGCGGATGCCCGATGAACCGCAGCCTCCTTCTCCTCGCCTGCGCCCTGCTTGCCGGCCCGGCCCTGGCCCAGACCGCCGACGCCACCAGCGACAGCGAGGCGGCCAAGCGCAAGCTCGACCTGAGCGTGCCGCAGCAGCCGATCACCTATGCCGATCCCGGCACCAAGGCCGATCCGCCGGGCGCCTACTACGGCGACACCAGCGGCACCTCGGCCTCGGCCCAGAAGGCCGCGGCGGCGCAGGCGCGCGCCGAAGCGCTGCAGGCGCAGGCCGAGCGCTGCAATGGCGACGTGCACGGCAGCGTCGCCACCGGCATCGGCTACTCATCGCACGGCGGCAACAGCAACTACCAGGCCGCCAACCTGAACCTGTGCAAGACCTCCTACACCGACGACGGCAAGCCCCGACAGATGGGCATCAGCATCAGTGTCGGCCGCGGCGACGGCCCGGTGTTCGGCCGTGGCTACTACCCCGGCGCCTACGGCCCGCCGCCGTTCGGCTGGTAACCGCGGCGAACGCCCGACCACGCACCGCCACGCAGGCGGTGCGCAAATCGTCGGAATCTCGTATTGCCCGACTCCGCCGCCGGCGTCTGCGCGCCTTCCGCCGATCCGGCGACTGCGCCCCCCTGCCTTTCGGCCACCCCAGGTCCACCTTCGCCCGCCTGACTGGGCACCGTCAGACCACGGCGGCGTAGGCCCCCCAGTCCTGCCTGCAGCGAAACGCGACGCAGCCCCATCGTGCAGCGTTGCCGGCGTCACGGTCGTGGCGATCGCATCAGCCGCGTGCGCGACGCTCGCGCCATATCGCGACTACAATCGCGCAGCAGGACATTCGCCTGTGGCGGCGCGACCTGGCAGCACGCTCCCCGCGAGGCGCTCCCCGACGCCCCCCTCCTTGTGGCACCGCTTTCCCCCGAGCCCACGCCATGTCCAACGTAGTCCGGCTGCACAGCGCCCGCGAACGCGAGCAGCGCCAGCACGACGATGTCCTCGATGCGGCCGAGCGCTGCATCGCGGAGAACGGTCTCGGCGCCACCACCTTCGAACTGATCGCCGGGATTGCCGACGTCCCCTGCAGCGCGGTGCGCCGACAGTTCGACGACAAGCGTGGCCTGGTCCAGGCACTGATGGAACGCGGCTACGAGCGCGCCATCCGCACGATGTGGCTGCTGCAGCCGCCACCGCACCAGGACGCCACGGCGTTCATCGCCGGTGCGCTGGAAGAGTGGCTGGTGGCCGATGCCAACCAGCGGCGGCGGCGCCTGGACCTGGAAATGGACCTGGCCGCCGCGCGCGACCCCGACCTGGCGCAGTACGCGCGCCGGCTCAACGTGTCCCTGGTGCAGAACCTCGGCGACCTGCTGCGGCGCATGCTGCGCGACCACGGCTGGAGCGGCAGCGAGGCGGAGTTCCAGGCCCGCGTCTACGCGGTCGCGGCGATGTGCGGCGGCCTGCACATGATGATGACCACCGGCGTGGAGCTCAACCGCATGCACCTGCAGTTGATCCTGAGCGAAAGCCTGGCCGGGATCTTCAGCACGGCGCGCAGCTGACGCCGTGGTCCGCCGCCGCCTTCGGCCCGCGGATCGTCCACGCACATCGCCGGCGCATTGAGTGGGATCCTGATGCGTCCCGCGGCAACGGCGCTCGGCGCCGTCGCAGTACTGCGTGCCTGTACGCAGCGGTATGCAATCGCTGCGGCGCCATCCACCAACAGCCACGTCCAGCGCCAGCGCAACGCTCAACGTCGAGGCCTCGTCGCTATCGCGAGAAAGGGCCGCGTGGACGATCGTCAGCGCCCGCTCAGGCCGGCGCCGCTGGCGCGCGCATGCGCCCCGCTGCGGTACGCAGTGCCTGACCGATCTGCTGCAGCGTCCTGGAGCGGACCGCCACGTGCTGCCAGTACAGCGGCACATCGAGCCAGCGCTGCGGGTCGACGACCACGATCTGCTGCTGTCGCAGCGCAGCCCCCAGCATCTGCTCCGGTGCCAGGCACCAACCCAGGCCGCGGGCGGCTGCGTCGACGAAGCCGATGGAGGTCGGCAGGTAGTGGATCGGCGGGCTCAGGCGCGAGCGGGTGATGCGGCGCACGAAGCGCGCCTGCAGCGCGTCCTTGCGGTTGTAGACGATCATCGGGGCGCGCGCCAACGCCGCCGCATCCAGGCCCTGGGCGAAGTAACGGGCGACAAAGGCCGGCGAGGCGATCGCGCGGTAGCGCATCGCCCCCAGCGGCAGCACATTGCAGCCCTGCAACGCCTTGCCGACGGAGGTGACGGCGCCGAGGACCGCACCGCTGCGCAGCAGTTCCAGCGTGTGATCCTGGTCGTCCACCTGGATGTCGAACAGGTAGCCATGCGCGTCGTGCAGCACCGCCAGCGCGTCCAGGAACCAAGTCTGCAGCGAGTCGTCGTTGACCGCGATGGCGATGCTGCGCGCCGCTGCGCTGCTGGCGGGCGCGGGCAGCAGGTCGGCCACCGCCTCGGCCTCCAGCACCTGCATCGGCCGCACGCTGCGCAGCAGGCGCTCGCCCGCGGGGGTCGGCCGGCATGGGGCCTGGCGCACGATCAGCACCTGGCCGAGCCGGTCTTCCAGCGCCTTGATCCGCTGCGACACCGCCGACGGAGTCAGCGCCAGGCGGCGTGCGGCGGCCTCGAAACTGCCTTCTTCCAGGACGGCGGCGAAGGCGGACAGCTGGGGATGCAGCAGATCCATGACGGCGAGGCAGATTAGGAATGCTTCACAGCCTACAGAAAAATGAGTTTGGCTAATGGCGGTGGCGCGTGCAGCATGCTCGCCCCACCCACCAGGACCTAGCGCATGTGGCTGCACGCACTGTTGACCGGCTTCGTCGCCGGCGCCGGCCTGATCGTCGCCATCGGCGCGCAGAACGCCTTCGTGCTGCGCCAGGGGCTGCAGCGTCGGCATGTCGGCCTGGTCGTGGCCGTGTGCGCCGCCAGCGACGTCGCGCTGATCGTGCTCGGCGTGTCCGGCATCGGCGCCGTGGTGGATACCTGGCCAGGCGTACTACAGGGATTGCGCTTCGGCGGCGCGGCCTTTCTCGGCGCGTATGCGCTGCTGGCGGCGCGGCGCGCCTGGCGCGGCAGTGGCGGCCTGCTGGCGCAAGGCCAGGATCGGCAGCGCTGGCAGCGCGCCCTGCTGACCTGCCTGGCCTTCACCTTCCTCAATCCGCACGTGTATCTGGACACCATGGTGCTGCTGGGCAGCCTCTCCACGCGCTACCCGGGACAACTGCGCTGGGCGTTCGCGCTCGGCGCCTGCCTGGCCAGCGCGACCTGGTTCTGCAGCCTGGGCTACGGCGCCCGGCTGCTGCAACCGGTGTTCCGCAAGCCCGCCGCGTGGCGGCTGCTGGATGCGGCGGTCGCGCTGTTCATGCTGGGGTTGTGCCTCTCATTGCTTCTGCAGCCCCTGGGATGAGCGATCGGGGTGCAGTGGATGCCAACGCGGCGCGACAGTGCACGGCTCCCCATGATGGCGCAGACGCGGGCTTCCGCTTGCGCAGCTGAGCGAAAGAGGAAAAACAAAACCCCGGCGCGTGGCCGGGGTTCCGAAGATGCTGACCGTAGCGCCACTGCGGCGCCGGGTCAGTCCCAGAAGTTGCTGTAGTCGCGCGCCTGCTTGTCGGGTGCCTGGGTGCTGATCAGCTCGCAGTCGGTCGAGACTGGCGGCTTGTTGTCCATCTCGATCGAACGGCAGGCGAACCTCGCCAATTCACCTGGCTTGGCACCCTTGGCAGGTACGCGGGCGCCACCTTTCAGGGTCGTGCCTTCGGCATTGACGGCGACAACGGTCCCGACGATCTGTGGGCGCATGTCGTCGTCCGGCAGGCTCGCAATCGTCAGTTGCTTGCGCACGACCATGTAGTGGCCGGACTGGGCAGCGTGTACCGACCCGGAAAGAACCGCCAGGACGGCGGTGAGAATGAAAGCGTTCGATCGCACAAGAAAGTCCCCTGTAGACAGCGTCCATCATAACAACTTCAGCGAAGCGTTCAGGCCCAGGACCGGTGCGCGCGGCGCCGGCAATCTCCGCTGCGCGGTCTGCAAGCCGACGCTGCGGCCGATACGACGACGTGCATCCGCACGCAGTTACCTTGCGATCCGATGCGGCCAGGACATCGCCCACGTGTCGCGAACAAAAGCGGCGCCATGTGCCCGAAGCGCGCGTTCGACAACGCTCGGCAGCGCTTGACCCCGCGCGCGATCAAGCAAGGCGTGATCGCCGCGGGCGATCGCGTTGCACTGGACGGCCTGAAGTAGCGAAGCACCACGGATCCGAATGACCAGGCCACAAGCGGCCACAAAACCGAGTCACTGCAGCCATGCTACGAACCCACCGCCCCGACCGTGGAACCAGCGCGTCTATTGGGCACCTAGAACAACCTGCTTCTTCGACACTCAAGCGGGATGCAGCCTGCCCTGTAGGAGCGGCTTCAGCCGCGACGGACCTACCGGGACGCCCCGTCGCGGCTGAAGCCGCTCCTACAGAACGCGTTCCGGAGTTTTGATGGTGCCCTATCGTCGATTTCAGAAGTGACTTCAGGAGCCGGCGAAAAACCCACCGAAGGCAATGCCTGACTATCTGGAATAGTGGTGGGCCGTGATGGATTCGAACCATCGACCAAAAGATTAAAAGTCTTCTGCTCTACCGACTGAGCTAACGGCCCAAAACAAGGCCCCGGCGTTGCGCCGGGGGGCGTAGTCTACCCCAGGGCGGGGCGTTTCGCGAAATCAGGCGTAGTGGGTCGGGTCGGCGACGCCGGCATCGGCGAAGCCCGCCGCGCGCAGGCGGCAGGCGTCGCAATGGCCACAGGCGCGGCCGGCGTCGTCGGCGCGGTAGCAAGACACGGTCAGGCCGAAATCCACGCCCAGGCGCACGCCCTCGCGCACGATGTCGGCCTTGCTCATGTGCTGCAACGGCGCATGCACGCGCAGCCCGGCACCCTCCACCCCGGCCTTGGTCGCCAGGTTGGCCAGGGTCTGGAACGCGTCGATGAACTCGGGGCGGCAATCGGGATAGCCGGAATAGTCCACCGCGTTGACCCCGCAGAAGATGTCGGCCGCACCCAGCACCTCGGCCCAGCCCAGCGCCACCGACAGCATGATGGTGTTGCGCGCCGGCACGTAGGTCACCGGGATGCCCTCGCCGCCGGCGTCCGGCACCTCGATGTCGTCGGTCAGCGCGGAGCCGCCGATGCTGCGCAGGTCGACGTTGACGGTCTTGTGCGCCACCGCACCCAGGGCGCTGGCGACCCGCGCGGCCGCGTCCAGTTCGGAGGTATGGCGCTGGCCATAGCGCACGCTCAGGGCATGCACGGCGAAGCCCTGCGCACGGGCGATAGCGACGACGACGGCGGAGTCCATGCCACCGGAGAGAAGGACGACGGCGTTTTTCATCTGGGGGCCGGGAATGGGAAATGGAGAATCGGGAATGGGGAGAGCGTAACAGCCACGCAGGACCGGAAAGCTGGACAAGCTTCGAGAAGCGGAAGCAAAACAGGCACAAACACGCCTGCTATGCAGCGCTTTGCCGATTCCCGATTCTCCATTCCCGATTCCCGGCTGCGCACCAGCGCAGCTACCGCCCCGGCTCGTCGTTCCACAGCAGCTTGTGCAACTGCATCTGGAACCGTACCGGCAGGCGGTCGGCGACGATCCAGTCGGCCAGATCGCGCGCGGTCAGTTCGCTCTTGCTCGGGGAAAACCAGACCGTGCAGCGCGTGTCCAGCCGGTGTTCGGCGACCACGTCCCGCGCCCACTCGTAGTCGGCGCGGCCGCACAGGACGAACTTGATCTGGTCGCGCGCGGTCAGCAGCGGCAGGTTCTCCCAGCGGTTGCGGTGCGCTTCCTGCGACGCCGGGGTCTTGATGTCGAGCACCCGCGACACCCGCGGGTCGACCTCGGCGATGTCCAGCGCGCCGGAGGTCTCCAGCGACACGTCGTAGCCGGCATCGCACAGGCGCTGCAGCAGTTGCAGGCAGCGCTTCTGCGCCAGCGGCTCGCCGCCGGTCACGCAGACATGGCGCACGCCGTGGCGCGCCACCTCTTCGAGGATCGCGTCGATGTCCCACCACTGGCCGCCATGGAAGGCGTAGGCGGTGTCGCAGTAACTGCAGCGCAACGGGCAGCCGGTCAGGCGCACGAACACGGTGGGCCAGCCGGCGCTCTCGGCCTCGCCCTGCAGCGACAGGAAGATCTCCGTCAGCTTCAGGCGGGGCAGCGGGCTTTGGACGATATCGCTGGGAACGGCGGCCATGGCGGGAGAAGACTGCTCCCGCGACGACGGCGGCAGCGTAAGGGGCTCAGCGCAACTGCTGGCCGAGACGGATCGACTGCAGGCGGTCCTGCGCGGTCCGCGCGGCATCGGACCCAGGATACTTCGCACCGACCTGTTGCAGGGTCTGCTCGGCGTCCTGCACGCGGCCTTCGCCGTACTGGGACAGGCCCAACTTGAGCAGCGCGCCCGACGCCTTGTCGTGGGTCGGGTAGCGGCCGATCAGGTCCTGGAACTGGGCCTCGGCCAACTGGAAGTTCTTGGTGGCGTAGTAGCTCTCGCCCAGCCAGTACAGCGCGTTCGGCGCATACACGCCGTTCGGGTAGGCCTGCAGGAAGCTCTGGAACAGGTTCGCCGAGTCGGCGTACTTGCCGGCCTTCAGGGCATCGAAGGCGACATTGTAGGCGGCCCGCTCGTCGCCGGCGGCGGCCAGGGTGCCGGCGTCGCCGTGCACCGACGGCGGCGGCTCGGCAACGGCGGACGGCTTGCCCGCGGGCGCGGCCGGTGCGGCAGCCGGTGCGGGGCCATTGGCCGGCGGCAACGGCGGCGTCGCCCCTGCCCCTGCACCACTCTCGAGCCTGCCCACGCGGCCATCCAGGTCCAGGTACTGGTCCTTGATCTGCTGCTTGAGCTGGTCGTTGCTGTGCTGCAGTTGTTCGATCGTGGCCTCCATCGACTGCATCTGGGTCCGCAGCTGGTTGAGCTGGTTCAGGATGTCGGTGTTGGCCTGGGTATTCATGGCCTGCTGCTCGAGCGCGGAAACGCGGTCGGCCAGGCTTGCGCGCTGCGCATGAGCCGGCGCGGCGGCCACGAGGGCCGCCGCGACGATCATCGATGTAAGGACACCGATACGCATCTTTTCTTACTGCGCCGTGTAGACGATCTCGACGCGACGGTTCTGCGACCAGCAGGACTCGTTCGACTCGGTGCAGACCGGACGCTCTTCGCCGTAGCTGACCACGGTCAGCTGCGCAGCCGAGCCACCGTTGGCCTGCAGCGCCGAGGACACGGCGTTGGCACGACGCTCGCCCAGGCCCATGTTGTACTCGCGCGAACCACGCTCGTCGGTGTTGCCCTGCAGGGTGATGCGCGAGGACGGACGGTCACGCAGGTACTTGGCGTGGCACGCCATGATCGCCTGGAATTCCGGCTTCACGGTGTCCTTGTCCAGGTCGAAGTAGACCACGCGCTGACGCAGGCAGGAATCGGTGTCCAGGTCGCCCGGGCCGTACAGGCCGGAGGTCGACGGGCCGGTCGGAACGGTGGTGCCGGTGGTGCCGGTGGTGTCGGTCTGGGGCTGTTCCTTGACCTTCTTGGAGCAGCCGGCCAGAGCTGCGACGGACAACAGCGAAACAAGCAGAACGCGGGTGGTCTTGTTCATGGCGATACCTTGTGGCTCCTGGGCCGATGAGGGGTTCAACAGCGGAATATTAACACCAAACTTACATGTCAACGTGCGGTGCGATACGGCGACCAGGACGGTTCGCGCACGTCGCCATCGGCGAGCACCAGGCGCTGCCGCACGCGGGCATCGGCCGAGACCGCGTACAGCACGCCGCGGCCGCCTTCGCGCGCCGCATACAGCACCATGCTGGCGTTGGGGGCGAAGCTCGGCGATTCGTCCAGCGAACCGGTCGACAGCGTGCTCCAGCGCGGCGAACCCAGGCTGCGGTCCATCATCGCGATCTTGTAGGTGTTGCCGCTGCCCTGGGCCACGACCAGCTTGTTGCCGTCGAAGGACACGCTCGGGGTCGCGTTGTAGTTGCCCTGGAAGGTGATGCGGGTGGCGCTGCCGCCGGTGGCCGGCACCTGGTAGATCTGCGGGCGGCCGCTGCGGTCCGAGGTGAAGTAGATGCTGTTGCCGTCCGGCGCCCAGGTCGGCTCGGTGTCGATGCCGAAGTGGTTGGTCAGCTGGGTCAGCTGCTTGCTGCCCAGATCCATCACGTAGATCTCCGGGTTGCCGCTGCGCGACAGGGCCAGCGCCAGCCTCTTGCCGTCCGGCGAGAACGACGGGGCGCCGTTGATGCCGCGGAAGCTGGACACCAGCTGGCGCGCGCCGGTGGCGATGTCCTGGATGTAGATCGAGGAGTTGCCGCGTTCGAAGCTCACGTAGGCCAGCTTCTTGCCGTCCGGGCTCCAGTTCGGCGACAGCAGCGGCTCGGCCGAGCGGACGATGGTCTGCGGGTTGTAGCCGTCGGAGTCGGCGACCATCAGCGCATAGCGCATCGCCCCGCCCTTGCCGCTGGCGGTGACGTAGGCGATGCGGGTCCAGAACGCGCCGCGCACGCCGGTGATCTTCTCGTAGATGGCGTCGGCCATCTGGTGGGCGACGTCGCGCATGGCGTTGGCGCGGGCGGTCATGGCCAGGCCGAGCATGCGCTCGCCCTTGCCCACGTCGAACAGCTCGTATTCGACGCGGTAGGCGCCTTCGCCGGCGTCCATCACCCGGCCGACGACCAGGTAGCTCTGCTTGAGCGCGCGCCAGGTGGCGAACTGCACCTCGCTGCCGCGGGTCGGACGCTCGACGATCTGCGACTCGGGCAGATTGCGGAACTGGCCGGAGCGATCCAGGTCGGCGCGGACCACCGCGGCGACGTCGGTGCTCGGCGGGGTCGCCGATCCCTGGTACGGCATCGGCACCACGGTGATCGGGGTCGCCGAGGCATTGCCGCCGACGATGTCGATTTCCAGGCCCTTGTCCTGCGCGGACGCGGCGAGAGGCAGCAACAGGGCGGTGAGAACGGCAAGCCAGCGCGGCAGTTTCTTCATGGGTCGCTCAGCGGGATCGGAAAGGCGCAAGAGATAGCAATGCGCGGGTGAACGTATTCGCAATCATGAACCATCGCCATGTGAAGCCGATGGCAGGACGCGGCACATTATCGCCCATCGCCAGTCGGGTGGACGGCCGGCCGCGCGCGAACGCAGCGGCGGCGGCCGGGGGTCATTGGTCCTGGGCGGTGAAGTTGAACGTCAGATTGCGCGAGAAAACGCTCTCGAAGCCACGGTAGGGCAACGGCTGGGCGCGCAGCACGGCGGCCTCGATCGAACGCCGGCCGGCCTCGTCGTAGGGACAGTCGGGACTGACCTTGGCGTCCATCACCTGGCCGCCGGGAATCTGCGTGATCGAGATCTTGCACTTCTGCCCCAGCGGCACCGAATCCGGGCGCACCCACTGGCTCAGCACGGCCTGCTGGATCGCCGCGGCGTACTTGGCCTGCAGGTCGGTATTGGTGCCGTTCTGACCCGGCGTCGGCTGCGCGGTGGTCGCCGCCGCGGCCGAGGCCTGCTTGGCGCGCACGTCGGCCAGCTGCTGCAGCTTCTGCTGGGCCAGCTTGGCCTCGCGTTCGGCCTGTTCGCGCTGCTTGCGGATCTCGGCGATCTTCTTCTGCCGCTCCTCTTCCTGCTGCGCGGCCAGGCGCTGCTTCTGCTCGGCCTCCTGCTGGCGCTTCTGCTCGGTCAGGTCGATCTGTTCCTGGCGGCGCTTGGCCTCCTGCTCCTGCTTCTCCTTTTCCTGGGAGATCGCGGTGCGGGTGGCGCGGTCCTGGTCGACCTTGTCGGGGACCGGAACGAAGTCCTGTGCCTTCTGCTGCTGCGGGGTCGGCGCCTGCTGCGGCTTGGGCGTGGGGAGCGGCTGCGGCGGCGGCACCGTGTCTTCCTCGGCGACGTCCTTGACCGGCTCGGGCAGCGGCTCGGGCAAGGGCTTGGGCGCGTCCTTCACCGCCTTCTGCGCCGAGCGCACGTCGGCGGCCGAGACCACCAGCGAGGCCTCGACCATGGGCGAACCGGCAGCGGGTTCGACCTGGCGCACCGGCGACCACCACCAGGCCAGGAAGAACAGCAGCGCGATCAGCACATGCACGGCCACCGCCAGCGCGATGCCGTACATCAGGCCGTCATTGTCGCCCCTGGCCAGGGGCGGTCGGTTTTCGGCGTCAGCGTGCATTGTTTCCGGGCTGACTCATCAGGCCGACCTTGGGAACGCCGGCCTGCTGCAGCATGACCATGGTGTCCATGACCAGTTGATAGTTGGAACTGCCGGGCGCGGCGACGAACACCGGCACGTCCTTGTTCTGGCCGACGAAGGCCTGGATCTTCGCCTTCAGTTCGGGCGCGGCGATCTTCTCCGGCTTGCCGTCCTGCAGGGTCAGGGTGTAGCGGCCCTGGGCATCGACGGTGACGATCACCGGATCCTTCTTGCTCTCCACCGAGCGTGCGGTGGAATCGGGCAGGTCCACGTCCACGCTCAGGCTGAGCAAGGGCGCGGTGACCATGAAGATGATCAGCAGCACCAGCATCACGTCGATGTACGGCACGACGTTGATCTCGGACTTGAGCTTGCGGCGCTTGCGGCGGGAAATGGCGGCAGTCATGCGGGAATCCTGGGAGTCGTGGGCAGGCGGGCGACGCTCAGTCGCCGCTGGCCTGGCGCTGCAGGATGGAACTGAACTCTTCGGAGAAGGTCTCGAAGCGCACGGCCAGGCGCTCGACCCGGGTGGTGAAGCGGTTGTAGGCCCATACCGCCGGGATCGCCACGAACAGGCCGATGGCGGTGGCGAACAGCGCCTCGGAGATGCCCGGCGCGACCGCGGCGATGCCCGCCTGCTGGCCGCTGCTGATCATGTCGTGCATGGTCACCATGATGCCGAACACGGTGCCGACCAGGCCCACGTAGGGCGCGGTGGAGCCGATGTTGGCGAGCAGTTCCAGGTTGCGCTCCAGGCGGTCCACCTCGCGCGCGTAGGTGGCGCGCATCGCCCGCTGCGCGCCTTCCAGCTGGATGCGCGCATCGAGCCGACGCTTGTCGCGCAGGCGGGTGAATTCGCGGAAGCCGGCCTCGAAGATCGCCTCCAGCCCGCCGACCACGCGGTTGCGGTCGGTGGCACCGGCGTAGAGCTTGCTCAGGTCGGTGCCGGACCAGAAGCGGTTCTCGAAGTCGTCGGCCTCGCGGTTGGCGTCCTTGAACACCTTGCCCTTGCGGAAGATGATCACCCAGCTGATCAGCGAGCCGAGCAGCAGCAGCAGCACGATCACCTTGACCGGCAGGCTGGCCTTGACCATCAGGTCCAGGTAGTTGATGCCGCCATGGGCGGCGGTGCTGGCGACGGCCTGGGTGGCGGTCTGGGTCACGTCCTGCGGCAGCGCCTCCACCACCGTGTCCTGCAGGGCCAGGAGCAATGCGATCATCCGTCGTTCCTCAGTAATTCGGCTTCAGTGATTTCAAGAACTTTCAATGCGTCGTACAGCGCGTCGTCCATGCCGCGCGGGCGGAAGCTGCCGGCGCCGATGGCCGCCAGCCGCACCTGCGCGCGCAGCAGCAACTCGCCGTCGCGATGGATCGACTGCGTGAACACCAGGCTGGCGCGCTTGCACTGCGACAGCGCGGCGCCGACCTGCAGGGAATCGTCCAGGCGTGCCGGGCGCAGGAAGTCGAGCTGCATCGAACGCACCACGAACATCAGATCGTGCTGCAGGCGCAGACGCTCCTGGCCATGGCCCAGCGCCCGCAGCCACTCCGTGCGCGCCCGCTCCAGAAAGGCCACGTAGCGCGCGTGGTAGACCACGCCACTGGCGTCGGTATCTTCCCAGTAGACGCGTGTCGGCCAACTGAATAGACGCGGGGATTGGGGAATAGGGACTGGGGAATCGGAGGTCAAGAGCGGCGCTCCTGTCGATAGCTGGGTAACCACAACATCCTAGAACAATGCCCCCGATTCCCCAGTCCCGATTCCCAATTCCCGGTTCTTGGGCTGCAAGCCCAAGTGCAGATACGCCTTGTTGGTCGCCATGCGCCCGCGGGCGGTGCGGATCAGGTAGCCCTGCTGGATCAGGTAAGGCTCGATCACGTCCTCCAGGGTGCCGCGCTCCTCCGACAGCGAGGCGGCCAGCGACTCGACGCCGACCGGGCCGCCGTCGAAGTACTCGATGATGGTGCGCAGCATGCGCCGGTCCAGCTCGTCGAAGCCCTCGGCGTCGACCTTGAGCATCTGCGTGGCCGCCTGCGCCACCGCCAGGTCGATCTGCCCGCCGGCGCGCACCTGGGCGAAGTCGCGGACCCGCCGCAGCAGGCGGTTGGCGATGCGCGGGGTGCCGCGCGCGCGCCGGGCGATCTCGGCGCAGCCGTCGGCGTCGCAGGCGATGCCGAGGATGCCGGCGGAGCGGCGCACGATCCGCGCCAGCTCGTCCGGGGTGTAGAAGGCCAGGCGCTGGACGATGCCGAAGCGGTCGCGCAGCGGCGCGGTCAGCAGGCCGGCGCGGGTGGTCGCGCCGATCAGGGTGAACGGCGGCAGGTCGATCTTGATCGAGCGCGCGGCCGGGCCCTCGCCGATCATGATGTCGATCTGGAAGTCTTCCATCGCCGGGTACAGCACTTCCTCGACCACCGGCGACAGCCGATGGATCTCGTCGACGAACAGCACGTCGTGCGGCTGCAGGTTGGTCAGCAGCGCGGCCAGGTCGCCGGCCTTCTCGATCACCGGGCCGGAGGTGACCCGCAGGTTGACCCCCAGCTCGTTGGCGATGACATGGCTGAGCGTGGTCTTGCCCAGGCCCGGCGGCCCGAAGATCAGCACATGGTCCATCGCCTCCCCGCGCGCCTTGGCCGCCTCGATGTAGATCGACAGCTGCTCGCGCACCGGCTGCTGGCCGAGGTAGTCGTCCAGCCGCTTGGGGCGGATGCTGGCCTCGGCCGCCTCATCCTCGCGGGTGGCGCTGCTGGCGATGATGCGGTCCATGGAAAGCCGGGAATGGGGAATCGGGATTGGGGAATCGAGCGGACAATAGTAGCGGTTGGCGCCGCTGCTGGCGCCTACTTTCGCGGCGCCGCTGCGTTTTCAGGCCGAACGCCGTTGCCGTTGCTTCACCCTATTCCCCATTCCCGCTTCCCCATTCCCAAGGCCGCGACCCCGTCGCGGCCTCAGATCTCCACCTGCGCCCCCAGCTCCACCAGGCGGTTGCCGGGGATGCGGAAGAAGCCGGTGGCGGGGGCGGCGTTGCGGTGCATGACCGCGAACAGCTTGTCGCGCCAGATCGGCATGCCGCGGTTGGCGCTGGCGACGATGGTCTCGCGGCTGGCGAAATAGGTGGTGTCCATCGGGTCGAAGTAGATCCCGCCCTGGTCGCAGGAGCGCATCAGCGCCAGCGGCACGTCCGGGGTCTCCATGAAGCCGAAGCGCACGTAGACCCGATAGAACTCGTCGCCGATCGCGTCGATCTTCAACCGCTGCCCGGCCGCCGCGTACGGCACCTGCAGGGTCTCCACGGTCAGGAACACGTTACGCTCGTGCAGCACCTTGTTGTGCTTGAGGTTGTGCATCAGCGCGTGCGGCACCACCATCGGGTCGGCGGTCAGGAACACCGCGGTGCCGGGCACGCGCACCGGCGGCGCCAGCATCAGCCCCGGCAGGAAGGTGTCGAGCTTGATGCCGTCCTTGCGGATCTCGTCGTGCAGCAGCTTGCGGCCGCGGCGCCAAGTGCGCATCAGGGTGAACAGGATCAGGCCCAGCAGCAGCGGGAACCAGGCGCCGTCGAGGAACTTGATGATGTTGGCGTAGAAGAACGCGCCGTCCACGGCCAGGAATACCAGCGCGAACAGCCACAGCAGCGGCGTCGGCACGCGCGGGTTGGCGCGCGCGTAGATGATCATCAGCACGGTGGTGATCAGCATGGTGCCGGTCACCGAGACACCGTAGGCGGTGGCCAGCGAGGTCGAGTCGCCGAAGCCGATCACCGCCACCACCACCAGCGCCAGCAGGCACCAGTTCACCGCCGGCACGTAGATCTGACCGATCGTGGAGTGCGAGGTGTGACGGATGTGCATGCGCGGGATGTAGCCCAGCTGCATGGCCTGGCTGGCCACCGAATAGGCGCCGGTGATCAGCGCCTGCGAGGCGATCACCGTGGCCGCGGTGGCCAGCACGATCATCGGGTACAGCGCCCACTCCGGCACCGCCTCGTAGAACGGGTTGCTGACCGCCGCCGGGTCGCGCAGCACCAGCGCGCCCTGCCCCAGGTAGGTCAGGGTCAGCATCGGCAGCACCAGGAAATTCCACGAGCGACGGATCGCCTTGGCGCCGAAATGGCCCATGTCCGCGTACAGCGCCTCGCCGCCGGTGACCGCCAGCACCACCGCGCCGAGCACGAACACCGCGTGCCAGTTGTGTTCGGCGAAGAAGCGCACGCCCCACCAGGGGTTCAGCGCGTGCAGCACTTCCGGCGCCCGCGTCATGTTGTAGACGCCGATCGCGCCCAGCGCCACGAACCAGACCAGGGTGATCGGCCCGAACGCCTTGCCCACCCGCTCGGTGCCGTAGCGCTGGGCCATGAACAGCATGCCCAGCACCACCAGGGTGATCGGCACCACGAACGGCTCCAGCTTGGGCGCGGCCACCTCCAGGCCTTCCACCGCCGACAGCACCGAGATGGCCGGGGTGATCACGCCGTCGCCGAAGAACAGCGAAGCGCCGAAGATGCCGAAGATGCCGACCACGTACATCGAGCGCGAACCGCTGGGCAGGGTGCGCTGCGCCAGCGCGGTCAGCGCCATGATGCCGCCCTCGCCGTCGTTGTCGGCGCGCATGATCACGGTGACGTACTTGACCGTGACCACCAGCATCAGCGCCCAGAACACCAGCGACAGGATGCCCAGCACGGTGTCGTGGTCCGGGGTCAGCCCGTAGTGCGGCGAGAACGCCTCCTTGAGCGTGTACAGCGGACTGGTGCCGATGTCGCCGAAGACCACGCCAATGGCGGTCAGCATCACCCCAAAGCCCGTTTTGGCGTGCGGATCGTGGCTGCCCGGGCGGGCGGCGGAACTGGTGGGGCTGGACATGGTGGGAAGAGTAGCGCCAGAACGTGAAGAAGGAGCGGAGAGTTGGGCCAACCGACCGGTCAGCGCAGCGCCGCCTGCAGGGCCTTGCGGATCACCGTGGCGACCTCGTCGCCGTCGGCGGCGGCGTCGCGCGCCATCTTCGCCGCCTCGGCGGGCTTGTAGCCGAGCTGCTGCAGGGCCACCGTGGCCTCGGACACCGCGTCGGTGCCCAGTTGCCCGGTGACCGGCGCGCCGCCGCTGAAGTCGGCCGCGCGGTCGCGCAACTCCACCACCATGCGCTCGGCGGTCTTCTTGCCGATGCCGGGAATGCGGGTCAGCGCGGTGACGTCGGCGGCGGTGATCAGCCGCGCGAACTCGTCGACGCTGACCCCGGACAGCACCGCCAGCGCGATCTTCGCGCCGATCCCGCTGACCCGCTGCACGTCGCGGAACAGGCGCCGCTCGCCCTCGCGCAGGAAGCCGTACAGCGACACGCTGTCCTCCTTCTGCGCATAGTGGGTGAACAGGATCACGTCACGCCCGACATCGGGCAGGTCGTAGAAGGTGCTCATCGGCGCCTCCAGCTCGTACCCCACCCCGCCCACGTCGATCACCAGCCACGGCGGCTGCTTGTAGGCCAGGATGCCGCGCAGACGGCCGATCATTGGGCGCCTCCCTGGAGGCGCCGGGAATGGGGAAACGGGAATGGGGAATGGGCAAAGCGGACGCCCGCTTCATCGCTTCCGCTGTTCCCATTCCCGATTCCCGACTTCCGATTCCCAGCCTTTCTCATTTTCTGCTCCACGCCTGCTGCGTGCTGACGCCCAGGCGCTGCGCGGTGGCGCGCACGTGGGCATGGGTGATGGCGACCGCCAGCGCGTCGGCGGCGTCGGCCTGAAGTTTGCCGGTCAGGCTCAGCATGAGACCAACCATGTGTTGCACCTGCTGCTTTTCCGCCGCGCCCTTGCCGACGATGGCGAGCTTGATCTCCTTGGCCGCGTACTCGTGTACCGGCAGATCGCGCAGCACCGCCGCGCAGATCGCCGCGCCACGGGCATGGCCCAGCTTCAGCGCCGCGTCGGCGCTCTTGCCCATGAACACCCGCTCGATCGCCACTTCCTGCGGCCGGTACTCCTCGATCAGCGCATCCAGCCCGTGCAGCAGGCGCTTGAGCCGCAGCGCGAAGTCGCCCTCGCCCAGCAGCAGCAGCGGCGTGTGGTGCACGTGCCGGGTACGGCCGGCCGCGTCCACGTCGATGATGCCGACGCCGGTGCGTTGCGAGCCGGGGTCGATGCCGAGGATGCGGGTGGTGGTGGAGCCGGGATTGGGGATTCGGGAGTCGGGAATCGGGAAAACGCCGGTCACCCGAGCATCGCTGCTCGCTGCCGCCATTGATGTCGGCAATGCCTCCGGCACCGGCACGGCGCCGCTCCGGGTTCCGGGTCTTGGGCCCCGGGTCCCGGTCGTCATGGCTTCAGCCCCCGTCACTCAGCGCGGCCTGGTCCACGTTGGAATAGACGTTCTGCACGTCGTCCAGGTCTTCCAGCATGTCCAGCAGCTTGCGTACCTGCACCGCGGTGTCGCCGTCCACGGCGATGTCGTTGTCGGCGCGGAAAGTGATTTCGGCGTGGTCGGCGGCCAGGCCGGCCGCGTCCATGGCGTCCTTGACCGCCTGGAACGCCTCAGGCGCGGTCAGCACGTCGATCGCGCCGTCCTCGGGGTAGACCACGATGTCGTCGGCACCGGCCTCGATCGCCGCTTCGGTGATCTTCTCCTCGTCGGCGCCGGCGGCGAAGCTGAGCACGCCCAGGCGCTTGAACATGAAGGCCACCGAGCCATCGGTGCCCATGTTGCCGCCGCACTTGCTGAAGGCATGGCGCACGTCGGCCACGGTGCGCACGCGGTTGTCGGTCAGGCAATCCACGATCACCGCCACGCCGCCCGGGGCGTAGCCCTCGTAGCGCACTTCCTCGTACTCCACGCCTTCCAGTTCGCCGGTGGCCTTCTTGATCGCGCGCTCGATCACGTCCTTGGACATGTTCGAGGCCAGCCCCTTGTCCATCGCCACGCGCAGCCGCGGGTTGTTGGACGGATCGCCGCCGCCGGCGCGCGCGGCGACGCCGATCTCGCGGATGATCTTGGTGAAAATCTTGCCGCGCTTCGCATCGGATGCGTTCTTGCGGGCTTCGATCGAGGGGCCTCTACCCATGGGGCGTTCCGGACAGTTGTAAGGACAGGGCGCAGATTTTACCTGATGCCGCGCACATCCCGCGGTCCAGCCGCGCCGACGACCGACCGCGCGTGCGACCGGCGCATGCAGCCCGTTCCCCGGGCGGCGCCCGCTCCGGCGCGCGCCAGCCCGTGCTGCCAGTCAAACATTGGCGGACTGTCTACCCATGCGCGCCGCATCGCTGCCAGAACTGTCATGCCCCACCGGGAGGCTGAACGCGTCAGTCGCGCCCGCCTTCCATCGCACTAAAAGGAGACCCCCCCATGTCCCGCACCACCCCCGCACCCGCCCCCTTCCTGTCGCTGGCCCTGCGCTGCGTGGGCCTGCTCGCCCTCGCCGCCCCGGGCCTGGCCAGCGCCCAGACCGATGCCTTCAGGGGCCGCTACAGCGCCGGCTACACCACCTATTCGATCAGCGGCCAGGAACCCCGCGCGACGGGCAAGTACCCGGTCTACGTGCATATCGGCGGGACCGGCGAGAACTACCAGAGCAACTGGGCGATGGCCGCAGTGAATGCCGCGGCGGCCAAGGGCTTCGTGGCGGCCTCGGTGGAGTACGACAACACCAGCTTCGGCAGCTGCGGCGTCATCGGCAACCGTGCCAAGGCCATCTTCGATGCGCAGAATCTCAACAGCGCCATCGCCCAACTATGCGCCCGCGACAAGGCCGACTGTTCCAAGGGCGTGGTGACCGGCGGGCTCAGCCAGGGCTCGATCATCTCGGTGCTGGCGCACGACTACGATCCCCGGGTCGCCGCCTCGTTCGGCCAGGGCACCGGCGCGACCTACACCGCCTACTACAACCTGGCGTCCTGCATCGCCGACGGCAACCACTCGCTGCCGTCCGATCGCCTGCGCATCATCAACGGCGAGCGCGACATGTTCGTCGGCGGCACCGAGAACATCGCCCGCACGCAGGCACAACTGGTCACCGGCCTGCGCTGCGACGGGCAGCAGTCGTGCTTCCGCAGCAACGGCAGCGGCTGGTACATCGTCAAGGACCGCGAGGTGCAGGACCTCTACGCCGACCACTGCTTCATGGGCTTCGGCGGCTACCCCGGCACCCAGTGCGCGGGCATTCTGGTCGACGGCAACTACCGCAGCGGCACCGCCGCCTGGGCGCTCAACCCCACCCTGGACTGGCTGAAGACCTTCGTGACGCCCTGAGGGACGTCGCCGCCCGGTGCCGGCGCCAAGGCGATCGCGATACGGCGCCGGCCGGCACCGCGGGATGCCCGGTTCCGGCGGTGGAGCTCAGACGCCGAACCGACCGTCGCGCAGGAAGGCGGCGGTCTGCCGCGCGGCCTGCGCCGAGAACAGCAGGCCGCTGTGACTGGCGCGCACCTGGCAGTGGTCGCCCAGGCCGGGCACGCGGGTCTCGGCCAGGGCCACGCTGCCGTCGGACTGCGGCCCCAGCGCCGCGAAGCGCGCGCCCAGCCCGCGCGCCACCGTGCCGGCGATCATGCCGACCTCGGCCGCGCCTTCCCAACGCGCCACGCCCTGCTGCAGCAGCGTCGCGCTGCGGCCCAGCGCCCGTCCGAGCCGCCGTTGCGCCAAGGCGCGCGCAACGGCGCTGCCCGCCAACGGACTGCCCAGGCAGACCACCCGGGTCACCGGCAGCGACGGCGCCTGGCGCAAGGCCTGCAACGCGATCAGGCCGCCGAGGCTGTGGCCGACCAGCGCCACCGGACCGGCGGCAGCCAGACGCTCGATGCGCGCGTGCAGCCGTGGCAGCGCGGCCTCGGCACCGCCGAAAGCGGTGGAATAGCCGAAGCTGGCGACGCGCCAGCCATCGCGGCGCAGGCGCAATGCCAGCGGCAGCAGCCACGGCCGCGCGTTCCAGATGCCGTGCAGCAACAGCACCTGCGGCGCGGCGGCCATGTGAGGCTCAACCGCAGGTGGTGCGGAGGATGCGATTGCTGCCATCCAGATACACGTTGAGCCGGTCCAGGCGCAGATCGCGGGTCACCGCCTGACCCGGCGCGATCGGCCGCACCACGCCGGCCCCGCTCTCCTTCCAGACCCGGCTCATGGTCGCCTGGGTGGCTTCCTGGCCTACGGCCCAGGCCACCGCCTCGACATTGCAGCGGCCATCGCCCTGCACGCTCGGCCCTGCGCTGGCCGGCTGCAACGAGGCTGGTGGCGCGCATGCGGCCAGCAGCGGCACCACGGCGGCGATTCCCATCCACGGTCGGAACATGGCGCTCTCCTCGAAGCTGGACAGGACTGCACTCTAGCGCGCCGCCGTTGCCGCGGTGTCGACGCGGCACTCGCGTGCAGCGCCCCCCTAATCACGCCAGCACACGTCACGTAGGAGCGGCTTCAGCCGCGACGACGCGTTCCCGATACAGCCCGTCGCGGCTGAAGCCGCTCCTGCAAGTCACACTGCATCCGGCTTGCGTGTCGCGGAAGCAGCTGATTCGAAATGCCCTGCGGGCGTCAGGCCGCGCGCGGCGGACGCCGCAGGATGAATTCGAGATCGCGCACCTGCCCCACCGGAAATTCGTAGGTACCGACCTTCTCGAAGCCGTAACGCGCGTAGAAGCGCTGCGCGCCGAGGTTCTCCGACCACACGCCGATCCACAGCGTGCGCGGGCCATCGCGCTCCAGCCAGGC
Organism: Xanthomonas sacchari; assembly: GCF_024266585.1. NCBI lineage: Bacteria > Pseudomonadati > Pseudomonadota > Gammaproteobacteria > Lysobacterales > Lysobacteraceae > Xanthomonas > Xanthomonas sacchari. The sequence goes on along the minus strand of NZ_CP100647.1, from coordinate 1,691,486 downwards.
CAGGGCGGCGTCGAACAAACGGCCGCCCCAACCGCCGTTCTGGTGCGCGCGCAGCAGGTACAGCCGCTTCAGTTCGCCGTCGCCGGGACGCACCTCGGCATGCGGCAGGCCGCAAGGGCCGGCCGCGGCGTGCCCGACCACGGCGCCGTCGTGCTCGACCAGCCAGATCGCGTAGTCCGGATGCGCCAGCACCACCTGGGCGCGCTCCAGCGAATAGGCCTCGTCGAGAAAGGCCTGCAGGTCCTGCGCGGGATACAGATGGCCGAAGGTTTCGCAGAAGGTGGCCGCGGCGATGCGGGTCACCGCCGCGGCATCGTCCGGCGTGGCACGGCGGATGCGCACGGCTCAGCGCACCGGGTGCGCAGCGTCGGCGCCGTCGTCCTCGTCGTCGCCTTCTTCCTCGTCCTCGTCCTCGTCCTCTTCTTCCTCTTCCTCTTCGTCTTCCTCGTACTCGTAATCGTCCTCGCCGAAGTCCTCGCCGTCCCAACGGCCTTCCGGATCCGGCACGAACGCCAGCGGCGCGTTGGCGCCGCTGCCGGCGCGCACCAGCCAGCCGCCGAACACGCGCGCGCGCTGGGTGACGATGGTCTCCACGGCGCCCTCGTTGCCGAGGGTTTCCCACTCCAGGTTGAATGCGGTCTCGCTCATGTACTGGCCTGCGCTACAGTTGGAAGAAAGGGATCACTGCGCCTGCGGGCGCACCTGCACGTGCACTTCCGCCAGCTGCGCGTCGGCGATCGGCGACGGCGCATCGGTCATCAGGTCCTGCGCGCCGGTGGTCTTGGGGAACGGGATCACGTCGCGGATCGACTCGGTGCCGGCCATCAGCGCGGCGATGCGGTCGATGCCGAAGGCGATGCCGCCGTGCGGCGGCGCGCCGTAGTTCAGCGCATCGAGCAGGAAGCCGAACTTGGCGCGCGCTTCCTCGGCGCCGATGCCGAGCAGCTCGAACACCGCGCTCTGCATGTCCGGGCGGTGGATGCGGATCGAACCGCCACCGATCTCGTTGCCGTTGAGCACCATGTCGTAACCGCGCGACACCGCGGTCTTGGCGTGCGTGCGCAGCTCGGCGATGTCGTCCACCGCCGGCGCGGTGAACGGGTGATGCAGGGCGACGTAGCGCTGCGCCTCCTCGTCCCACTCGAACATCGGGAAGTCGGTGACCCACAGCGGACGCCAGCCATCGGCAATGAGGTTGAAGTCCTTGCCGGCCTTCAGGCGCAGCGCGCCCATGAAGTCGGAGACCTTGCCGTAGGCGCCGGCGCCGAAGAACACGATGTCGCCGTTGCCGGCGCCGACATGGGCGAGCAGCGCGGCGAACGCGGCCTCGCCGAAGAACTTCTGGATCGGCGAGCTGATCTCGCCGCTGTCGGCGATCTTGACGTAGGCCAGGCCCTTGGCGCCGTACTTGGCGGCATGCGCGGCGTACTCGTCGATCTGCTTGCGCGAGAGGCTGGCGCCGCCGGGAATGCGCAGCGCGGCGACGCGGCCGTCCGGGTCGCCGGCGGCGGCGCTGAACACCGCGAAGTCGCTGTCCTTGACCAGTTCGGCCACGTCGGTCAGCTCAAGTGCGATGCGCAGGTCCGGCTTGTCCGAGCCGTAGCGGCGCATGGCCTCGGCCCAGGTCATGCGCGGGAAGCTGGCGTCCAGCTCGACGTCGACCACTTCCTTGAAGATGGCGCGGACCATCGCCTCGACGAAGTCCTGCACGTCGCGCTCGCGGACGAAGGCGAACTCCATGTCCAGCTGGGTGAACTCGAGCTGGCGGTCGGCGCGCAGGGCCTCGTCGCGGAAGCAGCGCGCGATCTGGTAGTAGCGGTCGAAGCCGGCCACCATCAGGATCTGCTTGAACAGCTGCGGCGACTGCGGCAACGCGTAGAACTCGCCCGGGTGCATGCGCGCCGGCACCAGGAAGTCGCGCGCGCCTTCGGGGGTGGCCTTGGTCAGGATCGGCGTCTCGATGTCCTGGAAGCCGCGCTCGTCCAGGTAGCGGCGCAGCGCCTGCACCAGCTTGATGCGGGTGCGCTGCATGCGCTGCATCTCCGGGCGGCGCAGGTCCAGATACCGGTACTTCAGGCGGGTCTCCTCGCCCGGGTTCTCGTGCGCATGGAACGGCAGCGGCGCGGCCTTGTTGAGCACGCTGATGGACGTGGCGATCACCTCGACCTTGCCGCTGCGCAGTTTGTCGTTGACCGCATGCCGCGCGCGCACCACGCCCTCGACCTGCAGCACGTCCTCGTAGCCGAGGCTGGCGGCGACCTTGAACACGTCCGCGTTCTCCGGCTCCACCATCACCTGCACGATGCCTTCGTGGTCGCGCAAGTCGATGAAGCACACGCCGCCGAGGTTGCGGGCCACGTCGGTCCAGCCGGCCAGGGTGACGGTTTGGCCGATCAGGGTCTCGTCGACCAGGCCGCAGAAGTGGGTACGCATCGCTAGCTCCAAACAGGGGGCGGCCGGCGCAGAAGGCGCCGGCAAGCCCGGTATTCTGCGGCGGCGCGTCGGCCCGGGCAAATCGCGCATGACTCATCCTGGCTTAAGTTGGCCTGCGGCTATAGTCCGCGCACCATTCACGGGGAGGAGAGAACCCATGTTGAAGCCCCTTGGCACCTGGCTGGTGATCGCCGCGCTGGCCCTGGCCAGCGCCCCGGCCGCGGCCCAGAGCGCCCGCGCCTACGCCCCGCAGGACCTGCGGCAACTGTCGATCCCCGGCCGGGTCCGGGTGATCGAGCGCGAATACGCCGACCAGTCGCGCGGCCGGCAGATTCCCGACGACCAGCTCGAGTTCTACCTGGACCAGATCGACCGTGGCTGGGGCTTCGGCAACATCCAGCAGGACATCGCCACCTCGCTGCGCGGCAGCGGCGGCGGCTGGCGGCAGGAACCGGGCTTCGACGGCCGCACCGTCGCCTGCTCCAGCAACGATCGCCGGCGCCAGCAGTGCGCAACCCCGTTCCGCGGGCCTGCCCGGCTGGTCGGCACCCTCTCCGATTCGCCCTGCATCGAAGGCCGCACCTGGGGCTCGGCGCCCGGGGTGGTGTGGGTGGACCAGGGTTGCCGCGGTCGCTTCGTCGAAGGTCGCGGCGGCTGGGGCGGCAACTGGGGCGGCGGCGGCAGTGGCGGCGCCGCCGGCACCGTGCGCTGCGAGAGCCAGGACCAGCGCCAGCGCGTGTGCCCGACCGGCTGGCGCAACGCCACGCTGGTGCGGCAGCTGTCGGACACCCGCTGCATCGAGGGCCGTACCTGGGGCTCACGCGATGGCGCGGTGTGGGTCGACGACGGCTGCCGCGGCGAGTTTGCCGAGGGCCGCGGCGGCGGCGGCTGGGGACCGGGCCGGCCGCCGCTGGACAGCGGCTACACGGTAACCTGCAGCAGCGACGACAAGCGCCTGCGCACCTGCGCCTGGGACCGCCGCCAGGGCCGCCCGGTGCTGATCGAGCAGTTGTCCGGCACCACCTGCGCGGAAGGCCGCAGCTGGGGCTACGAAGGCAATACGGTGTGGGTCAACGGCGGCTGCCGGGCGCGCTTCGGCGCGCGCTGAGCCAATGCGAACGTCGGGCCGCGGCGTGTTGCACGCGGCCCGGCCTTCCAGGCCCCTGGATTTGGAGGCCTGCGCGGCGTTCCAGGCTCCTGGATTTGGATACGCGTAGGCGCGGCTTCAGCCGCGACCGGGCATTACAGATAACGCCCGGTCGCGGCTGAAGCCGCTCCTACGTGGAGCAGAGCGAGGGGCTCAGGTCGCCGCAGGCTTGGCGGCGGCGGGTGCCGGCGCCGGGGTGGCGGCGGCTGCCGGCTTGGCCGAGGTGTCGGACGCAGGGGCGACCGCGGGCTTGGCCTCGCTGCTGCCACCCGAACTACCGGACTCGGCGAGGTTGCGCTTCTTGTCGCCGTCCTTCTTGAAATCGGTCTCGTACCAGCCGCTGCCGGACAGGCGGAACGCCGGCGCGGTGAGCTGGCGTTTGACCGCTGGCGCGGCGCAGGACGGACAGGTCTCCGGATCCGGATCGGACAGTTTCTGCAGGCGGTCGAAGCTGTGACCGCACGCGGCACATTGGAAAGCGTAGATCGGCATGGCGGCAAAAACGCGAAAGCAACGGAGGCGGCCAGTATGGGGGCCGCACGCCGGCTTTCAAGCATCCCGGCTCATGCTGGCCCTGGCTGGGCGCGCGGTGCGGTCTCCGGCGCGTCTGCGGGCGGCGTCGGCGCGTCCTCCAGCGGCGCCTCGGCTACCGGCTCGTCCGGTCCCCGCGCGGCCGCGGCCTCCGCCGGCGCGGCCGGCGCCGCTTCCAGCGGACTGACGTCGAAGGGCATGCGCAGCAGCAGCGCCGGCAGCAGCGTGGTCAGGGCCGCGTACAGCAGCAGCGCGCCGAACAGCGCATCGGCGATGGCGAAACGGTCGCGCAGGATCCCGGCCAGGACCAGGGTGAAGATCAGCGTCGGCGACAGCGCCAGCGACACCCGCAGGCTGCTGCGCGCGCCCTCGCCGAACAGCACCCGCCGCTGCAGCCACAGAATGCCGATGCGCAGCGGCAGCACGCAGGCGGTCAGGGCCAGGCCCAGACCCAGCGCCTGCAGGCTCAGCGCGCCGCTGGGCACCTTGGTGCCGGCATTGAAGAAGTAGAACGGCACGAAGAACGAGGCGAACAGGCGCACCGCCTGCAGGTTCTCGTCGGAGGCCAGCAGCGGCATGCGCTGGCGCAGCAGCCGCGCCACCAGCCCGGCGATGAACGCACCGACCAGGTAGTACACGCCCAGCGCATAGGTGATGTAGGCGGCGATCAGGCCAACCATCACCAGCAGCGAGAACTCCGACCCCGGCGCCTGCGGCGCCACCCAGCGCCCCAGGGCCACGAACAGCAGCGGCAGGCCGACCAGCATCGCCACCAGCGCCAGGCTGGACAGCCCCATCTGCCAGGGATCGCCGGCCTGCAGGATCACGAACAGCGCCGCCAGCGCCAGCAGTTCGCCGGCGATGGCCTTGCTGGTGACCCAGAACCGCTCCTCCTCGTCCAGCCCCAGCCGCCCCAGCGACTCGATGATGAACCCGGTGGAAGGCGTCAGCAGGGCCAGCGCCAGCAATCCGGCCGCCTGCCACGACAACCCGGCGTAGCGCCAGGCCAGCCAGCCGACGCCGAACAGGGTGCCCCCGCGCACCACCAGGTGCAGCAGCAGCGGCCACAGCCCGCGACGCAGTGCCTTCGGGTCCACTTCCAGGCCGGCGAACAGGAACAGCGAGGAGATGCCGAGCGTGGCCAGCAGGGTCACCACCGGATCGTGCGCACGCGGCCCCATCGCCAGCATCGCGACGATGCCGAACAGCAGGCAGGTCAGCGGCGCCGGCATCTTGAAGCGCTGCAGCGCGCGCGGGATCACCAGCAGGGCGAAGATCAGCAGCAGGTAGATCAGTTCGTGGCTCATCAGGCAGGAGGTTCCATCGCGGGCCCGCCGGCGGCGGCAGCGGCGATGATGCCGGTTTGCCCGTGTTGTGCGCCATCACGGCGAAGCGCCGGCTGTGGTCGCGTGCCCCGCGCGGCGTCTGCGTGCGTCTGCGCGCCCACGCAAGGACATTCCCTCCCGACGACGAGTCCGCCGCGCACGCAGGCATCCGTGCCCGACACGGACGTCAACGGCGCATACGCCGCGCACGCCACCGCCCTCCCGGACAGCCGCACCAACACCGTGCCTCCGCCTCGTCCGCCCGCCACCCGTCGCCGCTGCGCGTGGCTCGCGGCATCGCCCCGGCTCGATTCATGCCGATTTGCGCATGATGCACGAATCCGCAAGATCCCGGTCACATGCTCGAAATCGCTCGATCGGACCATGAGCGCCCCTCACGCAAGCCACGCAACCGATGACCGTTTCGGCGTATTTCCGCACCCCCGCTCCAACCCTGCTGGCCCTGGCGCTGGCCACCAGCATCGCCTGCGCCCACGCCGCCGAGGCCAGCGACGGATCCGACGGCACCGCCCCGGCCGACAACGGCGACCGGGTCTCGACCCTGGACCAGGTGCAGGTGCTCGGCCAGGCCACCACCTACGCCAAGATCAACGTCAGCAAGGAGGCGCTGGACCGCCAGTTCGCGCTGAGCAGCGTCAACGACGCGCTCAACGAGCTGCCCGGCGTGATCGCCACCGAGGCCGATGCGTTCGGCTCCTCCGACTGGGGCACGCAGATCAGCATGCGCGGCTTCGTCACCAACCGCGACGACCAGCAGATCGGCACCACCATCGACGGCGTGCCCAACGGCGGCTCGGCCTACGGCGGCGGCTCCAAGGCCAACCGCTTCATCGACACGCTGGACCTGGAAACGGTGGAGGTCAGCCAGGGCACCGCCGACATCGCCTCGCGCTCCAACGAAGCGCTGGGCGGCACCCTCAACTTCCTCACCAGCGAACCGCTGGACCAGCAACGCGTGCGCATGGCGTTCGGCATCGGCGACAACCAGGCGCGCAAGTACTACGCGCGCTACGACAGCGGCGACCTCGGCGGCACCCGCGCCTGGGTCAGCGGCTCGCACGCCAGCAACGACGACTGGATCGACGGCAGCGGCCACACCACCCGCGACCACCTGGCCGGCAAGTTCGTCAGCGACCTCGGCGCGTGGACGCTCAGCGGCTACCTGTCCTACGACGATGCCAACGAGTCGGAATACAGCAGCGTCACCCCGGCGCAGTTCGCCACCGATCCGGACCACGACCTGCTCACCGGCACGCTCACCGGCATCCCCTACTACGACCAGAACTACCGCTCCGGCTCGCGCGCGCTGCGCAAGAACACCTTCGGCTACCTGCGCGGCCTGTTCGATGGCGGCAACGGCTTCAAGGCCACGCTGACCGGCTACGCGCACCGCATGAAGGGCCGTGGCGACTGGATCCCGCCCTACCTGGTCGACGTCACCGACGACGGCGCGGGCCAGCCCGAGTCCGAATATACCGGCGGCCATACCGTGTACGGCGGCAGCGCGCTGGGCAAGCTCTACTTCGTCACCCCGAACGGCGCTGCCGCGAGCATGCTGCCCGGCTGCGCCGACACCGCGACCCTGCCGGCCGAGTCCAACCCGGCCTGCTACCCGGCCGGCTCGCTGCCGGTGCAGTCCTACCGCCACAGCCACTACGACAACCAGCGCGGCGGCGTCACCGCCGACGTGGAGTGGGCGCAGGATTTCGGCGGGCTGCACAACACCGTGCGCGGCGGCCTGTGGCTGGAACGCTACGACCGCAGCGTCACCCGCGACTGGCACCGCCTGCTCAATGTCGGCACCAATATCGCCTTCGACCACGTGCCGTACTGGGTGCAGTTCAAGGACGACTACCGCACCGACGAGCAGATGTACTACGCCGAGGACGTGATGCGCTATGGCGACTTCGCCTGGCGCGTGGGCGTCAAGCAGTTCTTCGTCGACCAGACCCGCGACCGCCGCATCGGCGACGCCGCGCATATCGAATCGGATTCGCACTCCGATCCGCTGGTCTCCGCCGGCCTGACCTGGACCACGCCGATCAAGGGCGTGGAAGCCTTTGCCGGCTTCTCGCAGAACTTCGCCGCGATCCCCTCCGGCGTGCTCGGCGAGACCGACCCGCTGGTGCTGAGCAAGGTCAAGCCGGAAACCGCCGACAACATCGAGGTGGGCCTGCGCATGAGCCGCTGGCCGCTGACCGGCAGCATCACCCTGTACGACATCCGCTTCGACAACCGCATCGTCTACGTGCCGGCCAACTTCGTCACCGGCATCGACTACCTGGGCGAGACCGACGGCGTCTACGAGAACTTCGGCGGCGTGCACGCGCGCGGCGTGGAGCTGGCGCTGGGCTACGCCTGGGACAACGGCTGGCGGCTCAACGGCGCCTACACCTACAACAAGGCGACCTACCTGGGCAGCGGCAACGCCGCGCGCGACCAGGCGCTGGAGATCGCACCGGGGTCGCAGGTGATCGGCCAGCCGCGCCAGACCCTGGTGCTGTCGGCCGACTGGCAGGGCCAGCGCTGGCACGGCGGCCTGTCCGGCCGCTACCTCGGCCGGCGCTACCTGGACGCGGCCAACAGCGCGGCGCTGGAGGCGGTGACCACCTTCGACGCCAATCTCGGCATCGCCCTGGGCGGGCTGAGCCCGCAGTTGCAGCAGGCCAGGCTGGACCTGGTGATCAGCAACCTCACCGACAAGCGCTACCTCAACGGCGTGGACGGCAGCGACAGCGCCTTCATCGCGCCGCCGCGCACCGTCGGCCTGACCTTCATGGTCGACCTGTAACCGGCGCCGTGGCAGTCTCGCGGCGGCGGTCGATCCCGGCCGCCGCCGCGTTGCGTTTTCCCGGACCACCATGACCGACCAGACCCGCCGCCGGCTGCTCCGCGCCGGCCTCACCGCGAGCGCCGCCGGCCTGCTGCCGCCGAGCATCGCCCGCGCCGCCGCGATCGCCCCGGACGTGCGCCGCGGCACCCTCGACGACCTGCAGCACGTGGTGATCCTGATGCAGGAGAACCGCGCCTTCGACCATTACTTCGGCAGCCTGGCCGGCGTGCGCGGCTTCGGCGACCGCTTCCCGATCCCGGCGCCACCGCTGGCCGGCACCGCGCCGCGCACGGTCTGGCTGCAGCCCAGCGCCGACGGGAGCCGCCCGCTGGCGCCGTTCCCGCTGCGCACCGCGCGCGACTTCGCCACCATGCGCGTGCAGGGCACCCCGCACACCTGGCCGAACGCGCAACAGGCCTGGGACCACGGCCGCATGGGCCAGTGGCCGGCGGCCAAGCGCGACCACGCCCTGGCCCACTACGAACGCGACGACCTGCCGTTCCAGTTCGCCCTGGCCGAGATATTCACCGTGTGCGACGCGTACCACTGCGCGATCCAGGCCGGCACCAACCCGAACCGGATCTTCCTGTGGACCGGGCAGAACGATCCGCACGCGCGTGCCGGCGGCCCGGCGATCGCCAACTCGCACGACAACTTCCCGGAACTGGGCGGCGATCCGGACGACTACCGCTGGCCCAGCTACGTCGAGGCGCTGCAGCAGGCCGGCGTGTCCTGGCAGATCTACCAGGACATGGCCGACAACTTCACCGACAACCCGCTGGCCGGCTTCGCGCCGTTCCGCGCGGCCTGGCGCGGCGCGCCCGGGCACGATCCGCAGTTGCGCGCACGCGGCGTCTCCAGCCGCAGCCTGGCGCAGTTGCGCGAGGACGTGCTGGCGGCGCGGCTGCCGTCGGTGAGCTTCATCATCGCCGATGCCGCCGGCAGCGAGCATCCGGACCCGTCCAGCCCGGCGCAGGGCGCGGCCTACACCGCGCGCGTGCTCGACGCGCTCACCGCCGACCCCAAGGTGTGGGCGCGTACCGCGCTGCTGCTGATGTTCGACGAGAACGACGGTTTCTTCGACCACGTGCCGCCGCCGGCGCCGCCCTCGCCCGACCCGGCCGCAGCCGGCGGCTGGGCCGGCGCCTCCAGCATCGACACCGCCGGCGAATACCACCTGCACCCAGCGCCGGGCGATGCCAAGGCCGATCCACCCGCGCTGCGCGGGCGCCCCTACGGCCTCGGCCCGCGCGTGCCGCTGTACGTGATCTCGCCGTGGAGCCGCGGCGGCTGGGTGGATTCGCAGGTCTACGACCACACCTCGGTGCTGCGCCTGCTGGAGCGCCGCTTCGGCGTCGCCGCCAGCGGCGTGAGCGCCTGGCGCCGCGCGGTCTGCGGCGACCTGGTCGACGCCTTCGATTTCCGCCAGGCCGATACCCGCCCGTTCGTCGCCGACCTGCCCGACGTGCGCGAGGCAGCAGCGCGCGCCGCCGCCTTGCGCGAGCACGCGCTGCCGCCGCTGCCGACGCAACTGCAGGCGCCGCGGCAGGCGTTCGGCGTGCGCCGCGCGCGCGCCCTGCCGTATCGGCCGACGGTGCAGCTGCAGTTCGTGCAGGCACGCGGCGAGGTGCGGTTGCGCATGGCCAACACCGGTGCGGCGGCGGTGCTGCACGTCTACGACCGCTACGACCTGGCCGCGATCCCGCGCCGCTACACGGTCGGCAGCGGCGCGACCCTGGACGGCACCTGGACCACCTACGACGGCCGCTACGACCTGTGGCTGCTCGGTCCCAACGGCTTCCATCGCCATTACCGCGGCGACCTCGCCGCTCCGCTGCTGCAGGCGGAGATCGCCCAGGACCCGGACGATGCGCAGGCGCTGTGCCTGGTCCTGCGCAATCCCGGGACCGCGCCGCTCGGCGTGGCCCTGGAGCCGGCCGCCTACGCGCAGGCGCAACCCCACCAGCGGGTCACGCTGGCGCCCGGCGGCGAGCACCGCGTCCGCTGGAGCGCCAAACCGAGCGGCGGCTGGTACGACCTGTGGCTGGTCCAGGACGGCGCACGCCAGCGCCTGGCCGGCCGCGTGGAGACCGGCACGCCCGGCATCAGCGATCCGGCGATGGGCGGGCCGGCGCGGCTGTACCAGGAGCCCGCCGGAGGCGGGCGGGAGTGGGGAGTCGTGACAACGTCCGGGATTTGGGATTTGGGATTTTGGGATTCGTGAAAGCGCAATCCGCGCGCTGACACGCGTTTGCCAATCCCCGATCCCCGATCCCGGCTGTTACGCATCCCCAATCCCGACTCCCTACTCCCGGCTCTCAAGCACCCCGATCGTATGCAGCCAGGTCTCCACCAGCTGCGGCCACTGCGCGATCGGCAGGTTCTTGGCGCGCAGGCCGAAGGCATGGCCGCCCTTGGCGTAAATATGCATTTCCGTCGGCACGTCGGCGTGGTTGAGCGCGACGAAGTACGCCAGCACCTGCGAGATGCCGTCCACGTAGTCGTCCTGGGCCTGCAGCAGGAAGGTCGGGGGGGTGTCGGCGGCGACGCGGATGTCCGGACGCAATGCCAGATCGGTGAAATCGCGGGTGTCGGCGTCCTCGTCCTCGTGCACCCACAGATGGCCCGGATACACGGCGATGGCGAAGTCCGGGCGGCAACTCACATGATCGGCGGCATCCACCAACGGATAGGTGCGCTCGGCGAAGTGCGTGCTGGCCGCGGCCACCAGGTGCCCGCCGGCGGAAAACCCCATCACTCCGATCTTGTGCGGGTCCACGCCCCAGGTGGCGGCCTGTTGGCGCACCAGGCCCAGCGTGCGCTGCGCGTCCTGCAGTGCGGTCTGCACCTTCGGGTAGTAGCGACGGTCGTCGACCCAGGTCGGCCCGGAGTTCGGCACGCGGTACTTCAGCAGCACGCAGGTGATGCCGCGCGCGGTCAGCCAGTCGCAGATCTCCGTGCCCTCAAGGTCCATCGCCAACATCTGGTAGCCGCCGCCGGGAAACACCACCACCGCGGCGCCGGTGTTGTGGCCCTGCGCCGGGTACACGGTCATGGTCGGCCGGCTGACGTTGTCGATCCTGGCCCCGGGGCCGGCCGATTCCGGTTTCGGGTGCGGCAACGCATTCGGCACCGCGCCGGGCCAGATCGGCACCTGCACATGGCCCGGCGTGGGTTCCCAAACCCGCGCCTGCGCGGCGTGGGACAACAGACCGAGGGCGATGGCCAACGAACAGCATACGAATCGACGCATGGGACGCTCCGAACAGGATGGGGAATGGAAGGGACCGCACGATCAGGTAGCACGGCCGCGGCGGCTGTGGCCGTTGGGTACAACGCAGGCGATCGCACGCGGCATCGGCACTATGGCGACGCCGATGATCGCCAGCGGCGTGTCGCAGGAACGCCCCCTTATTTTTTTGGATCAGCCGCGACGGGCGTTTTCGATCACGTCCGTCGCGGCTGAAGCCGCTCCTGCAGGAGAGCGACCTGCATCCGGTGCGATTGCGGCGAACGCAGGTGCCATAGCGCGCACAAGGCAGACTAGGCGGTGCGTGGCGGCTGCGCCGGCAGCGAGGCCACTACCGCCTGCGCCACCGCCTTCAGCGCCGCATCGCGCGCGGCGCTGTCGACGCTCGCGCCGTTGAGATATGCGGTGAGCAGCAGCGGCGTGGGCCGCCCCGGCGCCCACACGATGGCGATGTCGTTGCGGGTATCGGTGCCGTTGCTGCCGGTCTTGTCGCCGATCCGCCAGCCCGCCGGCAAGCCGGCGCGCAAGCAGTCGTTGCCGGTGCGGTTGTCGCGCATCCAGTCCATCAGACGCTGCCGCGAGGCGGGTTGCAGCGCCTCGCCCAGCAGCAGGGTGCGCATCGTCGCCGCCATCGCCGCGGGCGTGGTGGTGTCGCGCGGATCGCCGGGGACAAAGTCGTTCATGCCCGGCTCGTTGCGGTCCAATTGGGTCTGCGTATCGCCCAACGCACGCAGGAAGCGGGTCACGCCGGGCGGGTCGCCGACCAGCGGCAGCAACAGGTTCGCCGCGGTGTTGTCGCTGTAGATCATCGCCGCACGGCACAGCTCGGCCACGCTGAGCGTGCCGCCCACATGGCGCTCGGACACCGGCGCATTCCCCAGCAGATCCGCCTTGCGCACCGGCAGGCGCCGCTCCAGGTCCAGTTCGCCGCGGTCGACCCGCTGCAGCACCGCCCCCGCCAATAGAAATTTGAAGGTGCTGCACAGCGGGAAGCGCTCGTCCTGGCGCTGCCCGCCGAGCGAGGCGCCACTGCCGTCGAGCAGGCTCACGCCGAGCCGGCCACCACTGCGGCGCTCGATCGCGGCCAGCCGCTGCTGCAGCGTCGGCGCCCGATTCTGTGCCGTTTTCGCCTGCACTGCAGCCACCGCCAGCAGGCTCGCGCCCATGCCCACACCCTGCAGGAACCCTCGTCTCGTCAGCATCGTCCACCTCCGTCGGGAGCCAGGATGATGGCCGCATTGACCCACCCTCACCAGCGAGGTTATTCAATCGCACCCATGAGCCGAATTGATGCCTGGCGATGAGCCGTCCGCACCTGCCGCTGAACGCCCTGCGCGCCTTCGAGGCCGCGGCGCGGCATCAGAACCTGACCCGTGCCGCCGCCGAGCTGTGCGTGACCCAGGCCGCGCTGAGCCATCAGATCAAGCAACTGGAGGCGCGCCTGGGCGTGGTCCTGTTCCAGCGGCTGCCGCGCGGGGTGGCCCTGACCGACGAGGGCCTGCGCCTGCATCCGGTGCTGACCGAGGCCTTCGACCGCATCGCCGCGACCCTGCAGCGCTTCGCCGGCGGCCGCTACCGCGAGACGCTGAGCGTGGGCGTGGTCGGCACCTTCGCGGTGGGCTGGCTGCTGCCGCGGCTGGACGCCTTCCATGCCGCGCATCCGGACATCGAGTTACGCGTGTACACCCACAACAACCGGGTCGACCTGGCCGGCGAAGGCCTGGACCTGGCGATCCGCTTCGGCGATGGCGACTGGCAGGGCCAGGCCGCCACGCCGATCCTGGACGCGCCGTTCGCGCCGGTCTGCGCGCCGGCACTGGCAGCGCGGCTGCACACGCCGGCGCACTTGGCCAGGACCACCCTGCTGCGCTCCTATCGCCTGGACGAGTGGCCGCGCTGGCTGCAGGCCGCCGGTGCCCCGGAGGTGCAGGCCGGCGGCCCGATCTGCGACGCCTCGCTGACCCTGGCCAGCATCGCCGCGGCCGGCCATGGCGTGGCCCTGCTGCCGCTGCGCCTGTTCGCCCAGGACCTGGATGCCGGGCGCCTGCTGTGCCCGTTCCCGACCCGCATCGACCTGGGCCGCTACTGGCTGACCCGGCTGCGGTCGCGCACGGAAAGCAACGCCGGCCGGCGCCTGCGCGAGTGGTTGCTGGCCGAACAGGCGGCGCAGGCCGACTGAGCCGGGCTGGCGGCGGATGCGGGCAAATGGCCTTGGATTCGCGGAGGGCCGCCCGCTCCGCGAGCGTGAATTGCATCGAAGGAATGACGCGCGCCACTGGTAACGATACCCGCGTGAAGATTTTGTGCAGTGCCGCTTGGCGACCGATTCAAGCCGAACTATGATCCAGGTCGCAGTCGCAATGTGCGCCAGGGGAAGGTGCCCACAGTTTCGGGGAAACTTGCTGATGACTCGTATTGCCTTGACCGCCCGCCCGGGCCTGGTCTCGCGTGACGTCGTGCTGGCGGCCGTACTGGCCTGCCTGTGCGTGCTGCACCTGGCCTACTTCCTGCGCAGCGGCGCCAGCGAATGGCATTGGGCGCTCAGCGCCACCGGCCTGGCGCTGATGGCGCTCAAGGCCAGTCTGCGACCGACACCGACCGCCCGCCCCTCGCTGCAGGGCCTGCGCTCTGGCTCGCCGTTGGACTGGGCGGCGATCGCCGGCGGCCTGCTGGTCGTGGCCAGCGCTGCCGCCTGAGCGGCGTGGGCCGGCGCAGCGCGCGCCGGCCGCTGCGATCGCCCTCGTTCTGCACGGCAAGTCCGGCGCGAACGATTGCGCCGGGCACGGCCCACCACTGCCGCCAGCAGCGTCCTCGCTGACCCGGCGCGCTCTCCGCCCTGGGCGCTGGCGCACGCAGTGCAGGCGGTAATTGCCGTCGGCTGAGGCGATGAGGCGTCGGGGCTGAAGCCCCTCCCACAGGGGTGTGCCGGCTCGCGCTCCGGCCACGCCTGGACCTGGCCCGGACATCGGCCTCTCGGATCTCTCCAGCGCACGCCCTAACCGCGGCGTCCGCTACACGGCGCGCTTGCCGGCGTCGGTGCCTACCTGCGCCGCCAGCTGCCGGAACGCATCGCGCTGCGCGGCATCGACGAACCAGGCCGTCGGCACCAGGTCGAACAGGATGTCGTTCTGGTACAGCATCAGCACCTGCGGACTCTCGCGATAGCGCACGTAGTCGCGCCAGGAACGACGCACGTGGCCATCCGCCCAGGTGACCTCCAGGCCGGCTTCGTCCCAGCGATAGGTGAGGCGATGCCGCAACGCCGCCTGTTGCGCATACAGGCGCCGGACCTTGCGCGGCATCGTCCATGCCGACTGGATGGTCTGGCCGATCAAGCCACCGCCACCGGCGCCCGCCAGCACGACGCCGAGGATGGCCATGCCGGAACCATGTCGGGCGAAGGCGCACAGCGTCAGGCCGATCAGCAACAATACCGCCATCGCCAACATCAGGCGCCGCAGTGCGCGCCGCTGATGCAGGCGCTGCGTGGCCAGATAGTCTTCCACCGTGATGGTGCCGCTGATCATCGTGCTCCTCTTCCCTGTCGTCCACGGCCAGACGCGGAGCGTGCCACGTGCGGCAAGACCGGTGCAAAGACGCCGGTGCGCATGTTCTGACCCCCACAATCCCTCGCCGGCATCTGCCAGCACGGCGAGACCACGGAGCGGCTCAGCCGCCGTCGATCAACTCCATCCACGCCTGCTCGGCCTGCGCCAGGTCGCGCGCGGCAGCCTCGCGGTCGCGCCCCAGCACCGCCATCTTCTCCGCATCGGCATAGTGCTTGGGATCGGCGAGCTGGCGGTCGAGCTCGGCCAGGGTCGCTTCCAGTTCGCCGACGCGCTTCTCGGCGGCGGCCAGCTTGTGCGGGTTCGGCGGCTTCTTCGCCGGCAGCGGCTTGACCGGCGGCGGCGGGGTCGGCGCGGCCTCGGCCAGCTTCTGCTTGGTGCCCTGTGCGGTCGGCCGGCTGCGCAGCCAGGCCGCGTATTCGTCGAGATCGCCGTCGAACGGTTCGACCACGCCGTCGGCCACGCGCCAGAAGGTGTCGCAGACCAGGCCGATCAGGTGGCGGTCGTGCGAGACCATCACGATCGCGCCTTCGAAATCGCTCAGCGCCTCGGCCAGCGCCTCGCGCATCTCCAGGTCGAGGTGGTTGGTCGGTTCGTCGAGCAGCAGCACGTTGGGCTGCTGCCAGGCGATCAGCGCCAGCGCCAGGCGCGCGCGCTCGCCACCGGAGAAGCCGTCGACCGGCTCGAACGCGCGATCGCCGGGGAAATTCCATTTGCCGAGGAAATCGCGGAACGCCTGGTTGCTGGCGTCCTTGTCGATCTCGCGCATGTGGTCCATCGGCGACTGGCCCTCGTGCAGCGACTCCACCGTGTGCTGGGCGAAGTAGCCGATGCGCAGGTCCGGATGCGCCATGCGCTCGCCGTCGATCGGCGGCAGTTCGCCGACCAGGGTCTTGACCAGGGTGGTCTTGCCGGCGCCGTTGGGGCCGAGCAGGCCGATGCGCTGGCCGGCCTCCAGGCCGAAGCCGACGTGGTGCAGGATCACCGCGTCCGCGCCGTAGCCGGCCTCGACGTGGTTGAGGCGGATCAGCGAGAACGGCAGCTTGGCCGGCGGCGCCAGCTCGATGCGGAACTCGCGCTCGGCGCGCACCGCTTCGGTGCCGGCCAGCTTCTCCAGGCGCTTCATCCGGCTCTGCGCCTGCGCCGCCTTGGAGGCCTTGGCCTTGAAGCGGTCGATGAAGCTCTGCAGGTGGGCGCGCTCGGCCTGCTCCTTGTCGTGCGCGATCTGCTGCTGGCGCAACTGCTCGGCGCGCTGCCGCTCGAAATCGGTGTAGCCGCCGGTGTACAGCTTGGCGCCGCCGCCGTGCAGGTGCAGGGTGTGGGTGGCGACGTTGTCGAGGAACTCGCGGTCGTGCGAGATCAGCAGCAGCGTGCCGGGATACTTCAGCAGCCACTGCTCCAGCCAGTACACCGCGTCCAGGTCGAGGTGGTTGGTCGGTTCGTCGAGCAGCAGCAGGTCGCTGGGCATCATCAGCGCGCGCGCCAGGTTCAGGCGCACGCGCCAGCCGCCGGAGAACGAGGACACCGCGCGCTGGTGGGTCTCGGCCGGGAAGCCGAGGCCGTGCAGCAGCTTGCCGGCGCGCGCCTCGGCGTCGTAGGCCCCCATCTCGGCCATCTTGGTGTGCGCGGCGGCGACCGCCTCCCAGTCCTCGCGCGCGGTCGCCGCGGCCTCTTCGGCCAGCACCGCCGCCACCGCGGTGTCGCCGCCGAGCACGAAGCTCAGCGCCGGGTCCGGCAGCGACGGGGTTTCCTGGGCGACGCTGGCGATGCGGACCTTGCCGGGCAGGTCGACGTCGCCCTTGTCGGCCTCCAGTTCGCCCTTCACTGCCGCGAACAGGCTGGACTTGCCGGCCCCGTTGCGGCCGACCACGCCCACCCGGTAACCGGCATGCAGGGTGAGGTCGACATTGGACAACAGCAGCCGCTCGCCGCGGCGCAAGGCGAAATTACGTAGGGAAATCAAGGCAGGGCACTCGGCTAGCGAGGCGGAAGTGTAGCCGCTTCGCCCGTCCCGGCCCACCCGGGGCGACGACGCGGCACGCTCCGGGGCGGCGCCCGAGCCCCCACGAAATCCGACCCAGTGCCGTTTTTGTATACGCGCCCGCGTGAAAAACGGCTTTCAATCCGATGGCACTCGCTGCACCGCAGCATCTGCTCGCCCTACCGGAAATCGCCAGACCCACGCCAATCCCCCAGCCACTGGAGTCTCCGCCCGATGACGCAACACCGCCTTCCCCTCGTCAGCGCCGTCCTGCTCGCGCTCGCCTCCGCCAACAGCCTCGCCCAGTCCCAGCAGGCGCCGACCACGCTGGACAACGTCATCGTCACCGGCACCCGCATCGCCGACCGCACGGTGGCCGAATCGCAGTCGCCGATCGACATCATCGCGCCCGAGGCGCTGCAGGCCACCGGCGCCAGCGACCTCGCCAGCGCGCTGGGCAAGCTGTTGCCGTCGCTGAACTTCCCGCGCCCGGCGATCAACGACGGCAACGACGCGCTGCGCCCGGCGACCCTGCGCGGCCTGTCGCCGGACGCGGTGCTGGTGCTGCTGGACGGCAAGCGCTACCACACCACCTCGCTGGTCAACTACAACCCCTCGGTCGGCCGCGGCTCGGCGCCGGCCGACCTCAATTCGATCCCGATGTCGGCGATCGCACGCATCGAGGTGCTGCGCGACGGCGCTTCCGCGCAGTACGGCTCCGACGCCATCGCCGGGGTCATCAACATCGTCCTCAAGCACGGCGCCAAACCCGGCAGCAACAGCGTCGCGGTCAACGGCGGCATCATGGACAAGGGCGACGGGGCGCAGAACGGCATCGACGGCTCCTACGGCCTGGCCTTCGGCGGCGCGCCCGGCGGCGAGGCGCCGGGCTGGGTGCGGGTGTCGTGGAACTACCAGAACGCGATGAACACCAATCGCGCCGAGAACACCGACAAGGCCACCACCGGCGCCGGCGCCGCCAACCCCAGCGGCATTCCCTACGAGCGCTACGGCGATCCGGCCGTCACCACCTACCAGGGACTGGTCAACTTCGGCTACGCGCTGACCCCGCACGTCGACCTGTACGGCTACGCCAACTTCAGTCGCCGCGAGGTGCTGTCCAACGGCTACTACCGCGCCTGGGACAACAGCGACCGCAACGTGCAGGCGGTCTATCCCAACGGCTTCCTGCCGCAGATCTACAACCCGTCCAACGACCGCGCCGCGGTGCTCGGCGTCAAGGGCAGCACCAACAGCGGCTGGACCTGGGACGTCTCCGCCGACTACGGCAAGAACGACGTCACCTTCGACCTGCGCAACACCATCAACACCAACCTGTACTGGAGCACCGGCGCCTCGCCGACGCGCTTCAACGCCGGCGGCTTCCGCAACCAGCAGAACGCGCTCAACGCCGACTTCAGCAAGTCCCTGGACTGGGGCCTGGCCTACCCGGTCAATCTCGCCTTCGGCGCCGAGTACCGGCAGGACAAGTACGCGGTGGAGGCCGGCTCGCCGGCGTCGACCTATTTCGATCCCAACGCCATCAACCCCGAGACCGGCGCCCCCTACCCCGGCGGCTCGCAGGTGTTTCCCGGGCTGTCGCCAGCGGTGGCCGGGCAGTTCAAGCGCCATAGCCAGGCCGTGTACGCCGACCTGGAAGCGGACCTGACCGACCGCCTCTCCGGCGGCGTGGCGGCGCGCTACGAGGATTACAGCGATGCCGGATCGACGCGTTCCGGCAAGGTGTCGGCGCGCTACCAGCTCAACGATGGCTTCGCCTTGCGCGGCACGATCTCCAATGGCTTCCGCGCGCCTTCGCTGGCCCAGCAGAACTACGCCTCGGTGGTGACCCTGCTGCAGAACGGCACGCTGACCCAGATCGGCACCTACCGCACCTCCGACCCGGTGGCGATCGCGCTCGGCGCCAAGCCGCTGGCGCCGGAAAAATCCACCAACTACAGCGTCGGTGCGGTCTGGCAGTCCGGCGGCGGCTTCAACGCCACGCTGGACCTGTACCAGATCCGCATCTGGGACCAGATCCTGTACTCGGACCAGCTCTCGCTGGCCGAGCCGATCGGCCAGGTCAGCGCGGTGCAGTTCTTCGTCAACGGCGCTACCACCCGCACCCGCGGCGTGGACTGGGTGAACAACTACCTGCTCGACCTCGATCGCGCCGGCACGCTCAACCTCAGCCTCAGCGCCAACTACAACAAGACCGAGATCCTGGAGATCTCCGACCCGAACTTCCGCCGCGCCAGCCAGGGCCTGCTGACCGATGCCTCGCCGCGCACCAAGTACGTGCTCAGCGGCGACTGGACCGTGGCCGGCTGGACCCTGCACGGCGACACCACCCGCTACGGCGCCATCACCCGCCGCGGCGACGAGGCCGACGGCAGCCAGGACCAGCGCTTCGCCGCGCGCTGGCTGTTGAACCTGTCCACGACCTATGCCTGGCACGACCTCAGCTTCACCGTCGGCGCCGACAACGTCACCAACCAGTATCCGACCCGGACCGCGCTCAACAACATCTACGACGATCGCCCCAACGGCCTGCAGTACTCGCCGCTGTCGCCGTTCGGCTTCAACGGGCGCTACTGGTACGCGCGGGTGAACTACCGCTTCTGAGGCGGCCAGCAGGCCGGGCGTGGCCGCAGGGGCGCGGCCACGCCCTCGAGCGGACAGCTTAGAACGTAAAGGAATAAGAACATGCGCTTGCATCCTGCGACGCCGCACGCATGTTAAAAAATAATAAGACGCCCCTGGGGACGCGGCCTGCCATGCCGGCCGCGGCGCGCCCCGCCTGCCGTTTCGGCACCTGCTGGAGTTTTCATGAACCGTCCGTTGTCGCTTCTGGCGAGCGCCGTGCTCGCCGTCCTTGCCGCCCCCTCCGCCTTCGCCCAGACCACTGACGCCCCCACCGCGCCCAGCACGCTGGACACGGTGATCGTCACCGGCACCCGGGTCAGCGACCGCACCGTGGCCGAGTCGCAGTCGCCGATCGACATCATCACCCCCGAGGCGCTGCAGGCCACCGGCACCTCCGAGCTGGCCACCGCGCTGTCGCGGGCACTGCCCTCGCTGAACTTCCCGCGCCCGGCGCTGACCGACGGCACCAGCGGCATCCGCCCGGCGCAGCTGCGCGGGCTCTCGCCCGACCAGGTCCTGGTGCTGGTCAACGGCAAGCGCCGCCATACCTCGGCGCTGGTCAACGTCAACGGCACCATCGGCCGCGGCGCCTCGGCGGTGGATCTGAACGCGATCCCGATCGCGGCGATCGAGCGGGTGGAAGTGCTGCGCGACGGCGCCTCGGCGCAGTACGGCTCCGACGCCATCGCCGGCGTGGTCAACATCGTGCTCAAGGGTGCCGGCGAAGGCGGCAGCCTGGCGGTCGACCACGGCCAGTACTCGGCCGGCGACGGTGCCAAGTCGCAGCTCTCCGGCGACGCCGGGGTCGGCTTCGGCGACGGCCGCGGCAGCCTGCACGTGGCCGGGCAGATCAGCCAGCAGGACGCCACCAACCGCGCCGGCCCCTACCAGGGCACCGCGCCGAACACCGGCAACTACCCGAGCATCGGCCAGACCACCTTCGTCTATGGCGATCCCAAGGTCGATGCCACCGCGGTCTCGGCCAACGGCGAGTTCCGCTTCAGCGACAACCTCACCGGTTACGCCACCGCGATCGCCAGCAACCGCGACATCACCTCGTTCGCGTTCTACCGCTCGCGCAACCACAGTGGGCAGACCGCGCTGCTGGCGCAGGTCTACCCCGACGGCTACGTGCCGCAGATCGAGCAGTACTCCAAGGACCGCTCGCTGGTCGCCGGCCTGAAGGGCAGCACCGCCGGCGGCTTCGCCTGGGACATCAGCTACAACTACGGCTACAACAAGGTCGACTTCCACACCGCCAACAGCATCAACTACAGCCTCGGCCTCGACAGCCCGCGGCGCTTCTACGATGGCGCGCTGGAGTACACCCAGAATGCGGTCAACGCCGACTTCACCCAGCCGCTGGAGTGGGGCCTGGCGTATCCGGTGACGCTGTCCTTCGGCGCCGAGTACCGCCAGGAGAAGTGGAACCAGTCGCCGGGCGAGCCGGCTTCGTACACCGGCACCACCGGCGGCGCGCAGGGCTTCGCCGGCTTCGCCCCGCTCAACGCGGTGCATTCGGAACGCCACAACTACGCGGTCTACGCCGGCCTGGAAGCCGACCTCACCGACAAGTTCTCCGCCGGCCTCACCGGCCGCTACGAGGACTATTCGGATTTCGGCAGCAAGACCTCCGGCAAGCTGTCGGCCCGGTACGCCTTCACCGACAAGGTGGCGCTGCGCGGTACCGTCGCCAGCGGCTTCCGTGCGCCGTCGCTGGCGCAGCAGCAGTACCAGGCGGTCACCAGCAGCTACATCAACGGCAGCTTCTTCGAATCCGGCACCTTCCCGGTGAACAGCGCCGTGGCCCAGGCGCTGGGCGCCGCACCGCTGAAGGCCGAGACCTCGCTGTCCTACAGCCTGGGCCTGGTGCTGCAGCCGGTCGAGCGCCTGTATCTGACCGTGGACGCGTACCAGATCAAGATCGACGACCGCATCCTGCTGTCGTCCAACCTCAACGACGCGGCGGTGCTGGGCAAGCTGCGCCAGCTCGGCTACAGCAATGTCACCAGCGTGCGCTACTTCAGCAACGCCGCCGACACCCGCACCCGCGGCGTCGACGTGGTCGGCACCTACAGCATCCCGTTCGCGGCCAGCACGCTGGATCTCACCGCCAGCTACGGCTACAGCAAGACCGACATCACCCATGCGGTGACCCAGCCGCAGGCGCTGGCCGCCATCGGCTCGACCCAGACCACGCTGGGACGCGACGAGATCGGCCGCCTGGAGGACAGCTACCCGAAGGACAAGCTGATCCTCAGCGGCACCTGGAAGCTGCCCAAGTGGGACCTGAGCCTGGCCGCGACCCGCTACGGCGAGTTCACCGTGCGCAACTCGGCCACCGCCGCACGCGACCAGACCTACGGCGCGGACTGGGTGGTCGATGCCTCGGCCAGCTTCAAGCCCAGCACCAACTGGACGCTGACGCTGGGCGCGGACAATGTGTTCGACCAGTACCCGGACAAGACCGCCAACCTGATCAACTCGACCTACGGCATGCTGCCCTACAGCAACTACTCGCCGTACGGCTTCAACGGTGCCTACGTGTACGGGCGGATCAATTACCGCTGGTGAGCGCACGGCCGGGCAGTGCCCCGGCCGACAACGCGCGGCATGACGACGGCCCGGATTTCCGGGCCGTTGTTTTGTTGGGGATTGGGGATTGGGGATTGGGGATTGGGGATGCGCGCAGTGTGCGGTATCGCCTTGCGGTCGCTGGCGTTTCGCAGGAGCGGCTTCAGCCGCGACGCGCTACCGCTGAAGCGTCGCGACTGAAGCCGCGGCTACACTGGCGCGTGGATTGAAACTCGATGGTCGCGAGCGGGCGGCCCTTGCCGTCCGTCGCGCCCTCACGGGCGCGTGGATTGAAACCTGTACGTCCCGCTGGCCTACGACCCGCGTTCCGAGTCGCGCCCTCGGGCGCCAGGCGCGCATTGAA
Source organism: Xanthomonas sacchari (assembly GCF_024266585.1). Classification (NCBI taxonomy): domain Bacteria; kingdom Pseudomonadati; phylum Pseudomonadota; class Gammaproteobacteria; order Lysobacterales; family Lysobacteraceae; genus Xanthomonas; species Xanthomonas sacchari. The sequence goes on along the minus strand of NZ_CP100647.1, from coordinate 1,668,815 downwards.
AACATGCACCGCACGGCACGGACGCGTGCATGCCTGCACCGGCCACGCAGCCGCCATCGCACGGATGAGCATGCGCGCCCCCCACACGCCGCCGTGCGCAGGCACGGGCGCGCGCGCCACGCCGGCGCGCATCGCCCGCATTTTGTCTACGAACCCGGCAAATCCCCGAATCCGCGCTGCCGCAATGCCTGCAGCGGTCGTTGCAACTGCAACCTCCACGCCACGCTTAACGGAACGTTGACACTCCTGACATCCGCCGGTAATCCCTAGGGCGCGTCGCCGCATCCGCCAGGGGACAGGGGAGCGCGCATGCAGCGACGTCCTCCCCCCCACTACAAGGAGCCGCCTCCCTCATGACGCGCACGCTCACCCCGCTCGCCCACGCCGTCGCCCTGTGCCTGGCGACGTCCGCCGTTTCCGTCCACGCGCAGAACACCGGCAATGCGCAAACGCTGGATACCCTCATCGTCACCGGCACCCGCGTGGCCGACCGCACCGTGGCCGAATCGGCGTCGCCGATCGACATCATCTCGCCGGAAACGCTGCAGTCCACCGGCACCACCGAACTGGCCACCGCGCTGTCGCGCGCGGTGCCCTCGCTGAACTTCCCGCGCCCGGCCATCACCGACGGCTCCGATGCCGTCCGTCCGGCACAGCTGCGCGGGCTCTCGCCGGACCAGGTGCTGGTCCTGGTCAACGGCAAGCGCTACCACACCACCGCCCTGGTCAACCTCAACGGCGCACAGGGCCGCGGCTCGTCGCCGGCCGATCTCAACACCATTCCGATCGCCGCGGTCGAACGCATCGAAGTGCTGCGCGACGGCGCCTCGGCGCAATACGGCTCCGACGCCATCGCCGGCGTCATCAACATCGTGCTCAAGGGCAGCGGCAAGGGCGGCAGCCTGGCCGGGCGCTACGGCAAGTACAGCGCCGGCGACGGCGAGCAGTACCAGCTCTCCGGCGATGCCGGCCTCACCTTCGCCGAGACCGGCAGCGTGCACTTCGCCGCGCAGGCCGGGCACCAGGACCAGACCGACCGCGCCACGCCCTACCAGGGCCAGGTGCAGCAGCGCTACGGCGACCCCGACGTGGACCAGGGCGCGTTCTCCTACAACGGCCAGTACAGCCCGGCCGACTACATCACCTTCTATTCCTACGCGATGCTCAGCCGCCGCGAGGTGCTGTCCAACGGCTACTTCCGCTGGTCCGGCGACAACCGCAACCGCCCGGAGATCTACCCCAACGGCTTCCTGCCGCAGATCTACAACGTCAGCAAGGACGTGTCCTGGGTCGGCGGGGTTAAGTCCAGCACCGCCGGCGGCCTGGCCATCGACCTCAGCTACAACTACGGCCGCAACGACCTGAGCTTCGACGTGCGCCACAGCCTCAACAACAGCCTGGGCCTGGCCAGCCCCACCGAGTTCTACGCCGGTGCGCTGCAGGTCACCCAGAACGTGCTCAACGCCGACTTCAGCAAATCGCTGGAGGTCGGCCTGGCCTACCCGCTCACCCTGGCCTTCGGCGCCGAATGGCGCGGCGAGAAGTTCAACGAGTCGCCGGGCGAGCCGGCGTCCTACGTCAACGGCGGCATCCCTTCGGCCAACGGCACCCTGCTGCCGGGCGCGCAGGTGTTCGCCGGCTTCAAGCCCAGCGACTCCGGCCATTACGACCGCAACAGCTATTCGGCCTATCTGGACCTGGAAGGCGACATCACCGACAAGTTCTCCGCCGGCCTGGCCGGGCGCTACGAGAACTACAGCGATTTCGGCGACACCGCCACCGGCAAGCTCTCGCTGCGCTACGCCTTCAGCCCCAAGGTCGCGCTGCGCGCCACCGCCTCCACCGGCTTCCGCGCGCCGTCGCTGCAGCAGCAGTATTTCCAGTCGGTCGCCACCAACTTCATCAACGTCGCCCAGCCCGACGGCAGCATCGCCGCCACGCCGTTCGAGATCGGCACCTTCCGCACCGACAACCCGGCGGCGATCGCGCTCGGCGCCGAACCGCTGAAGGCGGAGAAGTCCAAGAACTACGGCCTGGGCCTGGTGCTGCAGCCGGTGGACGCGCTCTACATCACCCTCGACGCCTACCGCATCGACATCGACGACCGCATCGTGCTCTCGGAGAACCTCACCTCCGCCGCCGTGCGCAACTACCTGCAGGGCAACGGCTACGCCGGCATCGGCGGCGGCCGCTACTTCACCAACGCCATCGACACCAAGACCCAGGGCGTGGACGCGATCGGCACCTACAAGCTGGCGCTGCCCGCCAGCAGCCTCGATCTGACCGCCGGCTACAACTACAACAAGACCGACATCGAGAAGATCGCCGGCAACCCGGCGGTGCTGGAAGCGATCGACCCGACCGCGGTGCGCATCGGCCGTGCCGAGATCGGCCGCATCACTCGCGGCTCGCCGCGCGACAAGTTCTTCCTGAGCAGCGTGTGGTCGCCGGGCGCCTGGGCCTTCACCGCCACCGCCACGCGCTGGGGCGAGTTCACCGACTTCGGCACCACGCCCGCCGCCGACCAGACCTATGCGGCCAAGTGGACGCTGGATCTGTCGGCCGCCTACACCCTGGGCCGCTGGCGCGTCACCGTCGGCGGCGACAACGTGCTGAACGAGTATCCGGACCGCTCGCGCGCCGGTGCCGGCACCCGCACCTATCTGCCGTACAGCACGTCCTCGCCGTTCGGCTTCAACGGCGCATTCGCCTACGCCAACGTCAACTACAGCTGGTGACGCGAGCTGGGTGACGCGTCTGTGGCGGCGGTGCCCCGACACCGCCGCCGCGTTCGCCACCGGCGATACCGGTACCGCCCCCAAGCTAGCGGCATCGGGCCTGGGGCGCTGCCACGCTGCCGCCCGCAGGCGTCGGGAGACGCAGCGCAGCGCCGCGGCGGCGATGAGGGTTCGGGGCGACGTGCGCACCGGCATTGCAGACGCCATTCGGCAACGCATCGCACCTTGGAGTCACCCGCTCCGGTCGCGGGTTTTCAGCCACGCTCCACCTGATCGCGCCAGACAGTTGCACGAAAGCGTCAAGCATTCGTCGCGCGATCGAAAACATCGGCCCATTCGGTTATAGCCATCTCGCCGGCCCAGTGATCGCCAGCTGCGATAAGGTCTATCCTTATCGCATTCAAAAAAATACCAGGCGAAGGCAGGATAGATTTACTCGCGTTGCAACGAGCAAACCATAGACCACGACATTCGTTATGCAGTGCGGCCCGCACCGAAGATCCATCAATATGCCCGCCTGCAACGACGCGCTTAACGAAAACACCGCGCCGCTGCGCCTTGAAGGTAGACCTGCAATGTATGGCATGGAAACTGCAAGAAGCACCGCGCCCGACGCCCCGGCGATGCCGGACGGTCGACGCGATGCTGCGCGACCTGGGGCCATACCTGAGCCAACCGATGCGGTGATTTGCAGGGAGTTTCCCTGGATAAATAAGCGTGAGCCGCATCACAAGTATGAATCGATTATTTATTTGTCAACAGTGGCCTGTTGCGATTCGCGTAATGTGGAATCGCCTGAACGGCAGGCAAAAAAACCCCTCTGGGGAAGGATCGTGTCATGTGGAAAAGTTCAAAAATAGCGGTGCTCTCAGGCATCGTGGCCTGCTCGGCGCTAGCGTCCAGCGCCTATGCGCAGAGCTGCTGTCCGGGTGGCGGTGTCGGCACCCCCATCGCCATCCGCGGTCTAGGCGAAAGCGCGCCGGCGGCGACCAATCTGTCTACCAACGGCTCGGCGCGCATCTACCAGTTCGAGCGTAATGGCGTGACTTACCTGCAGATCAACGACAGCACCGGTCAGGTGCGTGGCGCGATCGGCCGCGTCGGCGACACCGCATGGGTGACGCCGATGGGCAAGGACGTGGATCGGGTGAGCACCGTCGACACCTTCGACAGCAGCCGCGGCACCGTGGTCTACGATGCGCGCTACTTCACCGTACAGCTGGCCAGCAGCGCCGACGGCGACGTCTGGACCGTGACCATCAAGAAGTAACGGTCTTTTCCAGTGGCTCGGAGATCAGGAAACTGATCTTTCGCTCATGACGGCGCCGGCAGGTGCCGTCATGGGCCTTCAACCGACTGGCCAGCTCCCAGTCGATCTCATCGGCGCCGTGACGCTTGCGGCCGCCGCCCGGCATCGCCGCGTCGGCTTCCACCGTCACCACCACGCCGCGCTTGCCGCGCGCCGACCAGACCCGCGCCGCGATCATGTGCCGGCCCGCATTGGGCAGGATCTCCATGGCATTGAGCACGCAGCGGTACGCCGCCAGTTGCAGTCCGATCGACAGCCGCCGCGAATCGCCGTGCAGACGCGCCTCGACCTCGGTATCGCAGGCATTGGCGAAGGCGATGGAGTTCAGCGCGCCGTACAGGCCATGGGTTTCGATATCCAGCGGATACAACGCGGCGACGTAGTCGTCCAGCAACTGCGCCTGGATCACCCCGGTGCGGTTCATTTCCATCGCCGCGGCGTAGTGGCCGTGCTCCTTCAGCGTGGTGGCGATGTCGCGGCGCAACTTGTTGATGTGCACGTGGATGTCGGTGTACTCGACCACACGATTGCGCAGGGTCCGCTCGGCCGACATGTAGCTGGCCTGGGCCACCTGCAGCGCCTCCCTTTCGGCGAAGCCGAAGCGTTGCGCCTGGTCGAAGGCCACAGACAACCTGGCGCCAAGGGACGCTAGCGCAGTCACCGCAAAGGCGATCAACAACTGCACCTGCAACGTATCTGCATCGTAGGCACCGGCGTAGTTGGTCTTTGGCAGGGACATGGCCACCGCGAAGTTGGCCATGACCACACCGATCGCAGCGCCCCGCCAGGCATGCTTGAACGTCAACCAGACGGCCGGCGTAATCATCAGAACCAGAATGAACTGGCGCAGGACGCCCTCGGCCTGCATCGCGACCCCAAACATGACGCCCATGAGCAACGCGGCGACGCCTGCGCTGTGCAGAACCGTCTTTCGGGTACTTGCATCCCCCTCTGCTCGCCTGACCCACAGCAGTGCGGGAAAGACGAACATGACGATACCCAGATAGAAACCTATCCAGAACTTCAGCGTGTTTTCCAGATTGATGTAGGCGGCAGGCCCATCCAACAACCAGTTGGCGCCCTTGTTGACCAGCACCGCCCACAACGCCGCACAGAGGCAGATCAGGGGCAGCCAGCTCGGCTCGGCCCGGAAATCAGGAAGACCGCGCCGGACCGCCCAGGGCAGCAACGAGAACGCCGGCATCAACAGGAGCGAACTGCCGTATGCCCAGAGCGGATCCGCTCCGCCCTCATCGATCATCGGCACGCGCATGCTCAACAGCGCCGCCGCATCTCCCAAGAAAACGTAGGGCCAGAGCCGATAGGGGAGAAACAGCAGCGCTGCGGTACGCAGTCCGATCGGCAGGAACCATTGATCCAGAGAGCAGTGCCACACGGCCAGGTAGGCCGCGCAGTACACCGCACTCAGGAGGATTCCGCTCGCGAAAGTCTTCAGTCTAGCCATGCCACCCTGGTCCTGGCAGGACACCAATGGGCGCAAACATACACCAGGGCATGGGCCGAAACAGTAGACAGTTAACGTCCATCATGCGGTGTAATGTCTTTCCTGACAGGGAGTTGCGCGCGTAGCGCGATCACTGCGACCTCCATCCCAGTCACGCTGTCAGGGAGTGGGGCCGGAGGCAGCGATGGGACACTGCCCAGTGCACCGACTGCGCAGCAGCAGCGCCGGCGAGCCGCGCCCATCACCGACCTGCGCGGTGCTGGGGACATGCGCTGCGGACCAACTGTTCCGGTTCCCATCCGCGCGCAGCACCTATCGGCACAGCAGTTCGAGGCTGACTTCAGGTGTCACGCCCCAAGCTTCGCCAGCCCTTCGGCGCCGCACGCCGATTTGCCGACAAAAGCCCCGATCGGCGACACTCGGGGCTCCCTTGTTCTGCGATCCTGAATGCATCACGACACCAGTCTCATCGACATCATCGCGGTCGGGCTCGCGCTCGCCTTCCTCTTCGGTACGCTCGCCCACCGTCTCAAGCTCTCGCCGCTGGTCGGCTACCTGGTGGCCGGCATCTGCGTGGGACCGTTCACGCCGGGCTTCGTCGCCGACCAGGCGCTGGCCAACCAGTTGTCGGAACTGGGCGTGATGCTGCTGATGTTCGGGGTGGGGCTGCACTTTTCGCTCGAAGACCTGATGGAAGTGAAGTGGATCGCGATCCCCGGCGCGCTGGCGCAGATCGCGGTCGCCACCCTGCTCGGCTGGGGCCTGGCCTGGAGCATGGGCTGGCCGACCCTGCACGGCCTGGTGTTCGGCCTGGCGCTGTCGGTGGCCAGTACCGTGGTGCTGCTGCGGGCGATGGAGGAACGGCGCCTGCTGGAAACCCTGCGCGGGCGCATCGCGGTCGGCTGGCTGATCGTGGAGGACCTGGTGATGGTGCTGGCGCTGGTGCTGCTGCCGGCGCTGGCCGACGCGCTCGGCGGCAAGGGCGCCGACACCGGTGCGATCCTCGGCGCGCTCGGCGTCACCCTGCTGAAGATGGCGGCGTTCGTGGCGGTCATGCTGGTGGTCGGCCGCCGCGCCATCCCGTGGGCGCTGGAGAAGGTCGCCGCGACCGGCTCGCGCGAGCTGTTCACCCTGTCGGTGCTGGCGATCGCGCTGGGCGTGGCGTTCGGCTCGGCGACCCTGTTCGGTGTGTCGTTCGCACTGGGCGCGTTCTTCGCCGGCATGCTGCTGAAGGAATCCGAACTCAGCCACAAGGCCGCCAGCGACTCGCTGCCGCTGCGCGACGCCTTCGCGGTGCTGTTCTTCGTCTCGGTGGGCATGCTGTTCGACCCGCACATCCTGCTCGAGCATCCCTGGCAGGTGCTGGCCACGTTCCTGACCATCACCGTCGGCAAGTCGCTGGCCGCTTTCGTGATCGTACGGGCGTTCGGCCATCCCACTGGCATCGCCCTGACCATCTCCACCAGCCTGGCGCAGATCGGCGAGTTCTCCTTCATCCTCGCCGGCCTGGGCGTGAGCCTGGCGATCCTGCCCGAGACCGGCCGCGACCTGATCCTCGCCGGCGCACTGCTGTCGATCATCGCCAACCCGCTGCTGTTCTCCTGGCTGGACCGCTGGCAGGCGCGCCAGGCCGTGGAAGCGCCGGTGACGGTGGAACCGGAACTGCCGCCGGGCCCATCGCTGGACCTGGCCGACCACGCCATCGTGATCGGCTACGGCCGGGTCGGCAGCGCGCTGGCGGCGGTGCTGCGCGAGCGCGGCGTGCCGGTGCTGGTGATCGACGACAACCGCGACCATGTCGAACGCGCCCACGCCGACGGCATCCCCGGCATCCGCGGCAGCGCCGCCGCCGACCGCGTGCTGGCCGAGGCGCATCCGGAGAAGGCCAAGATCGCGATCCTGGCGATCCCGCAGCCGCTGGAGGCCGGCGAGGCGCTGGCCAAGCTGCGTGCGCTGAACCCGGCGCTGACCCTGCTGGCGCGCGCGCACAGCGATGCCGAGGTCAAGCACCTGCTCGACCACGGCGCCGACGGCACGGTGATGGCCGAGCGCGAGCTGGCGTATTCGCTGGCGGAGATGGTGATGGCGACGCCGCCGTACCGGGGGCTGCGCGCCGCCGCACGCTGAGCGCTTGGCGGCTGGGATTGGGGATTGGGGATTGGGGATTGGGGAATCGGGAATCGGGAATCGGGATTCGCAAAAGCGACTCCTCTTCGGAGAGCAAGTCGCTGCGGGGAAAAGCGCGGTAGCGCACAGAAAACGTCTACAGCGACTGTGAACGCCCGCTACGAATCGTCTTGATAAGCATTCTCGTTTCCGTCAGGATTGCGCTCCCTTCCCCAGCTCCGCTCGCCCTCCCCCATGGCCAGCAAGATCGGGTTGCTCAACTCCTTACCCAGTGCCCTGCTGTGCGAGATGTTCGGCCATGTCGGCTACGACTTCGCGGTGCTGGATCTGGAACACGTGCTGCGCTCGCCAGCCGAGCTGGAACATGCCATCCGCGCCTGCGAGCTGGGCGGCTGCGAAGCCTGGGTGCGGGTGCCCGAGGTCGACGCCAAGCTGATCGGCCGGGTGCTCGACGCCGGCGCCCGCGGCGTGGTCCTGCCCGGACTGGACAGCGCCGAGCAGGCCGAGCGTGCGGTCGCCGCGGCGCACTTCCCGCCGCACGGCCGCCGCGGCATCACCGGCGGCCGCGTCACCGGCTTCGGTAGCGTGGGCCTGGCCGACTACATCGCCCATAGCCGCGAACGCCTGCGCGTGATCCCGATGATCGAGAGCGTCGCCGGCGTGCGCGCCCTGCCGCAGATCCTGCAGGTGCCCGGTGTGTCGCTGGTGATGGAAGGCGCGCTGGACCTGGCGCTGGACCTGGGCGTCGGCCCGCAGCCCACCCATCCGCAGGTCTGGGAACACCTGCTGGCGATCGCCGCGGCCTGCCGTGCCGCCGGCGTGCCGTTCTGCCCCAATCCCCGCGACGCCGCGCAGCGCGCGCATTGGCTGGCACAGGCGGACCTGCAGTGGCTGTTCGCCGGCGAAGACCGCGCGCTGCTGCAGGCCGCGTTGCGCCAGCGCGCGGCCGACCTGCGCAGTCCCTGACCGTTTCGTGCCCTTGGAGTCGTCGTCTTGATCGCTTCGCTTTCCCCTTCGCTGCTGGCCGTCGCCCTCGTCGCCGCCATGCTTGCCCCCTCCAGCGCGCGCGCCGAGGACACCCCGCCCGACGCCGACGCCCAGGCGCGGATCCGCCAGCTCGACGCGGTGCAGGTGCAGGGCAGCCTGCTCGGCCGCTCCACGGTCGAGGACGTGCAGCACTACGCCGGCAGCCGCCAGGTGATCGACAGCACGCAGCTGCGCACCGGCGCCAACCGCTCGCTGGACGACGCGCTGCAGAAGGTGCCGGGCATCAAGGTGTTCGACGAGACCGGCACCGGCGCGCTGCCGCAGATCATGCTGCGCGGCCTCTACGAAAGCCGCAGCGGCCGCGTACAGGTGCTGGAGGACGGCATCCCGCTGGCGCTGGCCCCGTACGGACAGACCAGCCTGTCGCTGTTCCCGGTGGGCATGAACCAGATCGACCGCATCGACATCGTGCGCGGCGGCGCCGCGGTGCAGTACGGCCCCAACAACGTGGGCGGGGTGATCAACCTGATCAGCCCGGAGATTCCCACCACCTGGACCACCACGCTGGGACAGAAGGTCACCGCCGGCGGTGCCGGGCATTACCTCGGCGACACCGCGATCAGCACCGGCGGCTACGCCAGCGACACCTTCGGCCTGCAACTGGACGCGAACTGGACCAAGGGCGACTACTGGCGCGAGCACAGCGCCACCGACATCAAGAACCTGCGCCTGCGCGCGGAATGGTGGCTGGCGCCGGACAAGCTGCTCAAGGCCAGCGTGCAGCGCTATGTCGCGAACATGGACCTGGCCGGGGCGCTGGCGCCGGCCGACTACCTGCGCGATCCGCGCCAGTCGACGCGGCCGCTGGATGCATTCACCGGCCGCACCACCCGCGCCTCGCTGGTCTACCAGCAGGACTTCGGCGATCTTGGTCCGTTCCAGGACCTGCGCCTGGACTGGAGCAACTTCAGCGCGCGCAGCAGCCGCAACTTCATCGTCGGCATGCGCCAGGCCGCCAGCGAGACCTGGCGCGCCGACCTGCCGCCGCAACTGCGGCAGAGCGCGCCGCGCGACTTCCGGGTCTACGGCAGCGAACCGCGGCTGAGCTGGACGATGGGCGACGGCGCGGTACGCCAGCAGTGGACGCTGGGCGCGCGCGCGATCAACGAGGACATCGACTTCCTGGTCGGCAACACCCGCCTCAGCGACGGCGTCTACACCCTGGTGCGCGACTGGCGCTTCAAGGACCGCGGCGCCGCCGCCTACGTCAGCGACGCGATCGCCTTCGCCGACGGCCGCGTCACCGTCACCCCCGGCCTGCGCTACGAGCAGGTCGATTCGCGCTACTACAACCTGGCCAGCGGCGCGCGCACGCGCAACAAGACCGACGACGTGCTGCCCGGCCTGACCCTGGGATTCCAGGCCAGCCCGCAGTGGTACCTGTACGCCGACGGGCAGCGCTCGCTGCGCGCGCCGCAGGTCACCCAGATCATCTTCGGCGACAACCTCGACGCCGAACTGGCCTGGAACTACGAGGCCGGCGCGCGCTACCAGCCCAACGAACGCACCCGCGTGCAGTTCGGCGGCTACCTGATCGACTTCGACCAGCAGATCCAGCTCGACAACACCACCCGCACCTACCGCAACCTCGGCAAGACCCGCCACCAGGGCGGCGAAGTGGAACTGCAGTGGAGCCCGGCGCAACTGCGCGCGCTGACCCTCAACGCCGGCTACGCCTACCTGGACGCGCGGCAGAAATCGGGCGTGTACGAGGGCCTGCGCGTGCCTTACACCTCGCGCAACCAGCTCACCCTCGGCGCCGCGTACCGGCCCGAATCCGGTCACACCACCGTCGCCGTTTCCAGCTATTACTTCAGCCGTGCCTTCAGCGATGCGGCCAACACCGTGCAGGAAAACGCGATCGCCTCGGTCGGCGAACTGCCCTCCTACTGGGTGTGGAACGCGCAGCTGAGCCAGGTGCTCAGCGAAGGCGCCGGCGGCAAGCTCAGCGCGTCGCTGGCGGTCAACAACCTGTTCGATCGCAAGTACTGGTACCGCGGCATCGACACCAGCCCCTGGGGCCGGCAGCCGGCGCCGGGCCGCAGCGTCACCGTTGGCCTCGAGTACACCTTCTGATCCACGCCGGCGTCGGACGACGCCGCCGGCAGCCGCACCACCGCGCGCCAGCACGGCGCGCCGCCGCCCGCGGGAGACGCGGGCACATGCCACGGACGCAGCCGCGTCCTTTCCCCTACCCAGCGCGCGCCCGATGCGCCGCGCCAGGCAACCACACGACCTGCCGCAGCCGCGGCGCATGCCTCCCGTGTCCGCGCCCGCGCGGCCGCGCCGGCGGCGTGCGTGCGCCTGCGCCCGACGAGACCCGCACATGATCCCGCACGACGCTCCCCTGCTGATCCTCAGCCACGTCTGCCACCCGGCGGTAACCGATGGCTTCCTCCCCGCCGCACAGCGTTTGGGCGTGCCGGTGCTGCTGCTGACCGACCATCGCCACGCCCACCTCGACCACTTCCGCCGGCATCCGCCGGCCGCGCCGGTGCAGGTGCTGGAGTGCGACGTGTTCAATCCGCTGGGCGTGCTCGACCTGCTCGGCAGCCTGCCGCAGCCGCCGCGCGCGGTGTTCAGCAACAGCGACCACCTGCAGACCAGCGCCGCCGTGGTCGCCGCCGCGCTCGGCGTGCCGGGCAAGGACTGGCAGGTCTGCTACGCGGCCAAGAACAAGGCGGCGATGCGCCAGCGCCTGCGCGCGCTCGGCCTGCCGGCGCCGTGGTTCTGCAGCCTGACGCCGGGCGCGCTGCCGCCGGCGCAGGCGCCCTGGCCGCTGATCGCCAAGCCGCGCGAAGGCGTGGCCAGCCTGGACGTGCGCCACTGCGCCGACGCGGCGGCGCTGCAGGCCTACCTGGACGACTTCTGGCAACGTCACCCACAGCGCAGCGTGTTGCTGGAGAGCGTGCTGGAGGGACCGCTGTTCACCCTGGAAACGCTCGGCGATGGGCGCACCTTGCTGCCGATCGGCGGCTTCGACGTGCAACTGTCGGCACCGCCGCACTTCGTCGAGTGCGAGGCGCGCTGGCGCGGCGCCACCGACACGCCGGTGCTGCAGCAGGCGCTGACGCAACTGCAGGCGTTCGGCATCGGCTTCGGCGTGTGCCACAGCGAATTCATCCTCACCGCCGACGGGCCGGTGCTGGTGGAGATCAACTACCGCAGCATCGGCGACGGCCGCGAATTCCTGCTCCATCGCCTGTTCGGCGGGCACTGGTTCGACAGCGTGCTCGGCCTGCACCTGAGTCGGCCGCTGCCGGCGCTGCAGGCGCGCCGCGCGCAGGCGCTGGTGCGCTACTACGTGGCCGAGCACGACGGCACGCTGGCGGTGGCCAGCGCCGACCACGGCAGCAGCGACGCCGGCTGGGAAGCGCGCTACCGGCGCCTGCGGCAACCTGGCGACGCCATCCGCCTGAGCCATTCCAACAAGGATTACCTGGGCGTGCTGGACGTGCTCGCCGACACCGAGTCGGACCTGCAGCAGGCGCTGGCCAGCGCCGAGGCATCGCTGCGCTGGCGCATCGACACCGCCACCGGAGCGGCCGCATGAACCGGGACGCCGACCGCCGCTACATCGACCTGCGCGTGATCGACGCCTGCCTGCGCGAGGACCTGCACGGCATCGTCAGCCGCGGCGCTGCCGCCACCCCACCGCCGGCGGTGCTCGCCGCCTGGGCGCAGGCGCCGCTGCCGGCGGACGCCACCTGGTGGCGCATCGGGCATCTGCCCGATGGCGAACTGTGGCTGCCGCTGCGCCGCGCCGGCTACCTGCAGACCGTCAGTGCCTGCAGCGACGGCTGGGTCCTGCACACTTCGCAGCGCAGCACGTTCGAATCCGGCGCGGCGCAGTGGCTGGCGCGGCTGAGCGCCGGGCTCGACGCGCAGACCCAGGCCCTGCACCGCGCCTATGTCGAGGAAGCCGAGTGCGCGGTGCGCCAGCGCGCGCTGGCGCGGCAGGCCTACGCGCAGCAACGGCCGCTGCTGGCCGGCGCGCTGGATGCCGCCGACGCGTACGAACGCGCCTATCGCTGCGAACAGCTGGCCAGCCACCGCGACCATCCGTTCTATCCCAGCGCACGCGCCAAGCTCGGCCTCGACGACGCCGACCTGCCGCGCTACGCGCCGGAGTTCGGCCCCAGCTTCGCGCTGCGCTGGCTGGCGCTGCCGGCCGCGCAGGTCACCCAGACCACGCCGCCGCCGGCGTTCTGGCCGCGCCCGAGCATGCTCGGCCTGGACCCGGCGCTGGACGCCGACCATGTCGCCTGGCCACTGCACCCGCTGGTCTTCGCGCGCCTGGGCGAGGACGCCTTCGCCCTGCCGGAGGGCGCGATCGCCGCGCCGCAGCCATGGCTGCAGGTGCGCCCGTCGCTGTCGCTGCGCACGGTGATCCCGCTGGCGTTTCCCGATCATCACCTGAAGCTGCCGGTGCCGATGCGCACCCTCGGCGCGCTCAACCTGCGCCTGATCAAGCCGTCCACGCTGTACGACGGGCACTGGTTCGAACGCGTGCTGCGCGACCTCGCCGCGCACGATCCGGCGCTGGGTGAACGCTACCTGCACGTGGACGAGGCGCATGCCGGCCATGTCGGCGAGACCCGGCATCTGTCCTACCTGCTGCGCCGCTATCCGGCGCTGCCGGAGGCGACCCTGGTGCCGGTGGCCGGCCTGTGCGCGGCGTTGCCGGATGGACGGCCACTGGCGGTGCACCTGGCCGAACGCTTCCATGGTGGCGACCTCAGCGCCTGGTGGGACGGCTACCTGGCGCTGATGTGCCAGGTGCACCTGCGGCTGTGGCTGCGCTACGGCATCGCGCTGGAGGCCAACCAGCAGAACAGCGTGCTGATCTATGCCGCCGGCCGCGCGCCGCGGCTGCTGCTCAAGGACAACGACGCGGCGCGGGTGCTGCTGTCGCGCCTGCACGCGCAACGGCCGGCGCTGGCCGCGCTGGGCGCGCCGCGCGATGCGCGCATCCCGGTGCAGGACGACGCCGCGCTGGCGCGGATGTTCTGCACCATCATCCTGCAGTTGGACCTGCAGGCGGTGCTGGAAGGGTTGGCGGAATGGCAACCGGGGCTGCGCGCGCCGCTGTACGCATTGCTGCGCGCGCGCCTGCACGGCACCCTGCGCGCGCTGCGCGAGGACGGCATCGACACCGCGCCGGCGCAGGCGCTGCTGGACGCACCGAAGCTGCCGGTGAAGTACCTGCTCAGCGCCGGCAGCCTGCTCGGCAAGCAGATCACCGGCGCGGCGGACATCAACAAGTTCTACGGCGACAGCGCGCCCAACCTGCTGCGCGAGGACGCGCTGGCGGCGCGTGCGCTCGCGGCCGGGACGGCGCGATGAAGCGCCTGCTCGGCCCGGTGCTGGCCGCGCACTACCTGGCCGCCTTCACCGCACTGGGCATGCCGCTGTTCCTGCCGCAGGTGCTGCAGCAGCTGGCGCCGGGCGCGGCGATCGGCTGGAGCGGCGTGCTGTACGTGCTGCCGACGCTGTGCACCGCGCTCACCGCCGGCGCCTGGGGGCGGCTGGCGGACCGCTACGGACGCAAGCGCTCGCTGCTGCGCGCGCAGCTCGGCCTGGCGCTGGGCTTCGCCATGGCCGGCTTCGCCCCGAACCTGGGCTGGCTGGTCGCCGGTCTGATCGTGCAGGGCGCCTGCGGCGGCTCGCTGGCCGCGACCAACGCGTATCTCAGCAGCCAGGCACAGAGCGGCTCGCTGGCACGGGCGCTGGACTGGACCCAGTTCTCGGCGCGGCTGGCGATGGTCACCGCCCCGGCGCTGCTCGGCCTGGCCACCGCGCTGGGGCCGGCACAGTCGCTGTACCGCTATCTGGCGCTGCTGCCGCTGCTCGCCTTCGCGCTCAGCTGGCGGTTGCCGGCCGATCCGCCGCGCGCGCCGACGATACCCGCGTCCGCGCCCGCCGTGCCGCACGTGGACGCGGCGCAGCGCCGCCAGCGCTGGGCGCTGTGGACCGCGCAGTTCCTGTTCTGCTTCGCGATGGTGGTGACGTTTCCGTACTTCCTGCCGTATGCGCAAGCGCACGGCATCGGCAGCAGCGCGGTCGCCGGCCTGCTGTACAGCCTGCCGCACCTGGTCTACCTGGTGCTGATGCCGTGCTGGCGCGGCCGCGACCACCGCGCGTCGCCGCTGCCCGTGGGCCTGGCGCTGTTCGCACTGGCCTGCCTGCTGCAGATGGCGCCGGCCACGCCCGGCTGGCTGATCGCGGCGCGGCTGCTGTTCGGCCTGGGCATGTGGATGGCGCTGCGCGGCCTCAACCGCAGCCTCGCCGAGATCGCCGGCGGCCGCGGCGCGGGCCAGTTGTTCGGCCGATTCGATGCCGCCGGCAAGTACGCCGGCGTCGCCGGCGGCGCCCTCGCCGGCGCCCTGGTGCAAGGCCATGGTCTGGCCGTGCCGTTCCTCGCCGCCGCCGCGGCCGCCCTGCTGGCGCTGCTGCCGGCCCTGATGCTCACGTCCGTTCGGAGAACCATCCATGTCCCCGTTGCCGATGCATGACCCGTGGTACGACAGCCTGGCGCAAGCGCAGGCGATCACTTGCTGGCTCAACTGCTACCTGCGCGAAGTCGCGCTCGGTCGCGGCTTGGCCGAATTCGACTACCGTGGCCGGGACCGGCCCGGCGTGGCCGCCGCCGGCGAACGCTGGCTGCGCCTGCGCCTGCCCTCCGGTGCGAGGCTGTGCGTACGCCTGGCGCATGCCGACCGCCTGGGCCGCTGCCGCTTCGCCTCGGCGCCCTACCTCAAGGCCGACGGCCATCCCTGGCACTGCCTGGATGCAGAGGCACTGGTGCGCCTGCTGCTGCAGGAGCTGAGCGAGGGCGAACAGGCGCCCAACCTGGAACTGCTGGCGCAGAGCGCCAACAGCATCGCCATCACCGCGCAGTTGCTGCGCCAGGCCGAGACCGCGCCGCCCACCGGCGAGGCGCTGATCGATGCCGAGCAGTCGATGCTGTGGGGACATGCCTTCCATCCCACGCCCAAGAGCCGCGAGGGCGTGCCGCTGGAACAGGTGCTGGCGTGCTCGCCGGAAGCGCGCAGCGCCTTCCCGCTGTTCTGGTTCCGCATTGATCCGCGCCTGTACCGCGCGCAGGGCCAGGACGTGCGCGCGACCCTGGCGCAGGCCGGCGGCGGCGCCGGCCTGTACCCGTGCCATCCGTGGGAAGCCGAACGCGTGCTGGCGCACCCGCTCCTGCGCCAGGCGCAGGCGCGTGGCTGGATCGAACCGCTGGGCGAGCGCGGTCTGGCGCTGCGTCCGACCTCGTCGGTGCGCACGCTGTACCACGCCGACCTCGACTATTTCCTCAAGCTGTCGGTGCATGTGCGCCTGACCAACTGCGTGCGCAAGAACGCCTGGTACGAACTGGAAAGCGCGGTGGCGCTGACCCGCCTGCTGGCACCGGACTGGCAGGCGCTGGCGCAGCGCGTGCCCGGCTTCCACGTGCTGCTGGAGCCGGCCGCCACCGACCTGGACTTCTCCGCGCTGGACGCCGACGCCCAGGCCTGCCGTGCACTCGGCGAGAGCTTCGGCATGCTGTACCGGCAGGCGATCCCGGCAACGCAGCGGGCGCGCTATCGCCCGCAGGTGGCCGGCGCTCTGTTCACCAACGACGCCCATGGCCGGCCGGCCTGTGCCGCCGCGTTGCGGACGCTGGCGCAGCGCAGCGGCAGCAGCCTGGAGGCGGCCACCGCGACCTGGTTCCGCGCCTATGCGCAGTTGCTGCTGGACGGCGTGTGGAGCGCCTGGTTCGCCTACGGCATCGTGCTGGAGCCGCACCTGCAGAACACCGTGATCGGCTGCGAGGACGGGCTGCCGACGCAGGTATGGATCCGCGACCTGGAAGGCACCAAGCTGCTGCCGTCGCGCTGGCCGGCCGCGCGCCTGCCCGGCATGTCCGAAACCGCGCGGCAGTCGCTGTACTACAGCGCCGAACGCGGCTGGAACCGCATCGCCTACTGCGCGCTGGTCAACAACCTGGCCGAGGCGATCTTCCACCTCGCCGACGGCCACGACCGCCGCGAACGGCAGCTGTGGCAGATCGTCGGCGACATCGCCCGCAGCTGGCAGCACCGCCACGGCGCGCAGCCGGCGCTGCAGGCCCTTCTTGAGGGCGCGCCGCTGCCGGCCAAGAACAACCTGCGCCTGCGCCTGCTGCAGCGCGCCGACCGCCATGCCGACTACAGCTTCCTGCCCAACCCGATCGGCGCCGCGACGCTGCGGCAGGTCGCGGCATGAGCCTGCGCATCGATCCGGCGCCGCTGCCGGCGGCCCTGGCGCGGCTGCGCGCACAGGCCGACGGCCCGGTCTGCGCCTACGTCTACGACCTGGCGGCGCTGCAGGCGCACGCGGCGATGCTGCGCGCGCACCTGCCGGCCGGTTGCGAACTGTTCTATGCGGCCAAGGCCAATGCCGAGCCGGCGCTGCTGCGCACCCTGGCGCCGTGGGTGGACGGCTTCGAGGCGGCGTCCGGCGGCGAGCTGCAGTGGCTGCACGCGCAGCAGCCGGGCCGCCGGCTGCTGTTCGGCGGCCCCGGCAAGCTCGATGCCGAGCTGCAGCTGGCCGCGAGCCTGCCCGACTGCAGCGTGCACGTGGAAAGCCTGGGCGAACTGCAACGGCTTGCCCGCATCGCCGCGGCGCGCACACGGCCGCTGTCGGTGTTCCTGCGCCTGAACATCGTGGTGCCAGGCATGCAGGACACGCGTCTGGTGATGGGCGGGCGGCCCTCGCCGTTCGGCCTGGACGTGGAAGACCTGGACGCGACCATGCAGGTGCTGCGCGGCGCGAGCGGTCTGCGCCTGGACGGCTTCCACTTCCACTTGCTGTCGCACCAGCGCGATGCGCAACTGCAGCTGCGGCTGATCGCGCACTACCTGCAGACCGTGCAGGGCTGGCGTCAGGCCTATGCGCTGGGCCCGCTGACGGTGAACGCCGGCGGCGGCTTCGGCGTGGACTACGCCGATCCGGCGGCCTCGTTCGACTGGGCCGCGTTCTGCGCGGGCCTGCCGGCGCTGCTGCGCACGCACGGCGAGGGCCTGCAGCTGCGCCTGGAACCGGGCCGCTACGTCAGCGCCGCCTGCGGCTGGTACCTGATGGAGGTGCTGGACATCAAGCGCAGCCATGGCGCGCAGTTCGCCATCGGCCGCGGCGGCACCCATCATTTCCGCACGCCCGCCGCGCAGGGCCACGACCATCCGTTCCTGGTGCTGCGCGGCATGCAGCCGCCGGTGCTGCGCAACGCGCGGGTGACCCTGGTCGGCCAGCTGTGCACGCCCAAGGACGTGCTGGCCCGCGACCAGCCGGTGGCCGCGCTGGCGCCCGGCGACTGCCTGGCGTTCCCGCTGGCTGGCGCCTACGCCTGGAACATCTCGCACCAGCAGTTCCTGATGCATCCGCCGCCGCAGATGCTGTTCCTCGACGGCCCGGCGCAGGCCGCCGACATCATGCCGCAGCGCCGCATTGCCGACCCGGCAGCCGCCGCGTCATGATCCGGTCATCCGTGCCGGCGCACCCTGCCGGCACATTCAACCGGAGCTGCCGCCATGACCCGTTCCGCTCGCTTCGCCGCCATCTGTCTGCTGCTGAGCGTCACCGCCGCCCCGCTGCTGGCCACCGCCGCGACCAAGCCGCAAACCGCACAACAAACCTTGATGGCCAAGTGCTCGGCCCAGAACAAGGGCAAGAAAGGCGAGGAGTACAAGAGCGCGCAGAAGGCCTGTCTCAGTGGCGGCACCGCCCCGGCGGCGGGCAACGCATCCCAGCAACGGATGAAGGACTGCAACGCCCAGGCGGCCACGCAGAAACTGCAGGGCGACGCCCGCAAGACTTTCATGAGCGGCTGCCTCAAAAAGCAGTGAACCGACTGACCCCTCTCCCGCCAGGAGAGGGGTTGGGGTGAAGTGTTTGGGTGCACGAGGCTGCGCCTTTACCCTCATCCGCCCCCTGCGGGGCACTTTCTCCCGATGGGAGAAGGAAAAGCGCTAGCCCCTCTCCCTCCGGGAGAGGGGTTGGGGTGAGGGCACGACAGCCAGCGAAGCCGGCAGGACCGTATCGCCCAACGCCACCGCGCCTACGACTCCCGACTCCCGACTCCCGAATCCCCGCCACTCACCGGCATCCCCCCATGATCCACCGGGATCGGCGCATAGTCCTCGCCGAATGCCACCTCGCCCGGGGTCCAGCCGGAGCGGCGCCGCACCGCGCCCCAGAAGCGCTTGAGTCCTTCCCACTGCAACGCGACCAGGCCCAGGTCGTTGTCGCGGTCCACCATCGGATCGCCCACCCCGGTCGGCCGCACCGGTTCGCCGTACAGCGCGGTGCCGAACAGCACGTCCCAGAACGCGAACACCTGGCCGAAGTTGCAGTTGTGCAGGCCGGGCCGCTCCGGGTCCACGCGCATGTGGTGCAGGCGGTGGAACAGCGGATCGACCAGGAGCTTGTTGAGCACCGGGCCGAAGCCGAAGCGCACGTTGGCGTGCGAGAGGTTCTGCACCAGTTCGCCGAGCAGCATCAGCCAGGCGAACTCGTCGGCCTCGATGCCGAAGGCGATGCCCACCGCGGCCAGCACGAACGACTGCAGCATGCCGTCCAGGTAGTTGCTGCGGTCGTTGGCCCAGCAGCTGAGCTGGCGCTGGCTGTGGTGCATGCTGTGCATCGCCCACCACCACGGCATCCAGTGCTGCACCCGGTGCATCCAGTAGTAGGTGAAGTCGTAGGCCAGGTAGTACAGCGCGAACAGCGCCAGCGGATGCCGGTCCAGCCACGGCCAGACATGGCGCAGGCCCGTCTCCGGCGCCGCCGCGGCATTGGGGTCGGTGCCGCCCAGCGCGTTTACCACCGGGGTCAGGATCAGGAACGAGAACAGCGGGAACACCCCGATCAACATCAGCCAGGTGTAGTGGAAGTCGATGCGCGCCAGCCGCCGGTGCTCCCAGCGTTCGGCCGGCCACAGGCTCTCCAGCGGCCGGAACAGCACGCCGATGATGGACAGCTGCAGCGCCGCCACCAGCAGCGAGGCGGCGATGTCGTGCGGGTCGTCGCTGAGCCCGGTCAGGTGCAGCGCGGCCAGCAGCGGCGCCACCGCATGGCTGGCGACCAGGTCGACCAGCGTGGACCAGGCGTGGGCAATGGACGAGACCAGGGCGATGACGGGCATGCGAAGACGGCGATGGGGGGCGCGACGGCCGACGCGACAGCATGCCGCCGCCGGCTTTCGCCAAGCTGTCCGCGTCGGCCGAGGCCGGCCGCGCGCGGTCGCGCTAGTGCGCCGCGGCGGCGCCCGGCCGCCGGCTCGGCAACAGCGCCGCGACGATACCCAGCAGCGGCAGGAACGACATCAGTTGGTACACGAAGACGATGCCGTGGCGGTCGGCGAGCAGGCCCAGCACCGCCGCGCCCAGCCCGCCCATGCCGAAGGCGAAACCGAAGAACAGCCCGGAAATCGTGCCGATGCGCCCGGGCATCATTTCCTGCGCGTACACCAGGATCGCCGAGAACGCCGAGGACAGCACCAGGCCGATCAGCACGGTCAGTGCGGTGGCCGCGGTCAGGCCCACGTGCGGCAACGCCAGCGCGAATGGCGCCACGCCCAGGATCGACACCCAGATCACCGGCTTGCGGCCGATGCGGTCGCCGACCGGGCCGCCGATCAGCGTGCCGACCGCCGCGGCGGCCAGGAAGGCGAACAGATGCAACTGCGCGCTCTGCACCGACACGCCGAAACGCTGGATCAGGTACAGCGTGTAGTAACTGCTGAGTCCGGCGATGTAGAAGTACTTGGAGAAGATCAGCACCAGCAGCACCGCGACGATGCGCAGCGCGGTGGCGCGCGGCAACGGCGCCACCGCCACCGGCGCCCGCGGCGCCACGCGCTGCGCCTGCAGGTGCAGCGCGTACCAGCGGCCGACGTAGGACAGCAGGGCGATGCCGAGCAACGCCGCCGCGCCGAACCAGGCCACGCTGTGGCGGCCGTTGGGCACGATCACCGCCGCGGCGATCAGCGGCCCCAGCGCGCTGCCGGTGTTGCCACCGACCTGGAACACCGATTGCGCCAGCCCATGACGACCGCCCGAGGCCAGCCGCGCGATGCGCGAGGATTCCGGATGGAACACCGCCGAGCCGATCCCGACCAGCGCCGCGGCCAGCAGCACCATCCAGAAGTTCGGCGCATAGGCCAGCAACAGCAGGCCGCACAGGCTGGAGGCCATGCCCAGCGACAGCGAGTACGGCGCCGGGCGGCGATCGGTGCGCAGCCCGATCAGCGGCTGGAACAGCGAGGCGGTGATCTGGCCGGTCAGGGTGATCATGCCGACCTGGGCGAAACTCAGATGGAACTCGCCCTTGAGCACCGGATACAGCGCCAGGATCAGCGACTGCACCATGTCGTTGATCAGGTGCGAGGACGTGATCGCCGCGAGCACCCCGGCGACGAGCGTGCGCGGTGCGGCGGGGCTGGCGGCTGGGGAGGAAGCGGGCGTGGTGGCGGATGCGGCGGGGCGCAGAGTGGACATGGCGGAACGGGCAACGCGGGAATGGGCGCATGGTAGGCTTCCGGCATCCGACCTTCCTGCGCGACGTGACCATCCCCTATCGCGAAAAGGGCACACCGCCGCCGCCAGCGTCCCGCAACGTCGACGACGCGCTGGCCGACGTGGTGTGCAAGGCCACCGACTACCCCCGCGACAGCGCCATCGCCCCGCATCGCCACGCCCGCCACCAACTGGTCTACGCGGTGTCCGGGCTGATGGTGGTGCGCTCGGGCCAGGGCCACTGGGTGGTGCCGAGCACGCGCGCGCTGTGGATGCCGGCGGGCACCGAACACAGCGTGCGCTGGATCGGCATCCTGCGCATGCGCAGCCTGTACATCCGCCCCGACGCGATCGCCGGCATGCCCGACACGCCGGCGGTGGTGGCGGTGGAACCGCTGCTGGAAGCGCTGATCCGCAGCGCCGCCGAGATCCCCTGGGACCATTCCGCCGACTCGCGCGACGGGCGGCTGATGCGGCTGATCCTGGACGAACTGCACGCGCTGCCGGCGCTGCCGCTGTACCTGCCGCAGCCGCACGATCCGCGCCTGCTGCGGATCGCTGCCGCGCTCGATACCGACCCGGCCGACCCCACCACCCTGCACGCCTGGGCCGCGCAACTGGGCGTGGACGTCAAGACCATCCAGCGCCTGTGCCAGCGCGAACTGCAGATGCGCTTCGGCCAGTGGCGGCAGCAACTGCGCCTGTTGCGCGGGCTGGAGCGGCTGGCCGCCGGCGACCGCATCATCGACGTGGCGGTGGACCTGGGCTACGACAGCCCCAGCGCATTCACCGCCATGTTCAAGCGCCAGTTCGGGCAGCCGCCGAGCCAGTTCTTCCGCTAGCGGCGCACATGCTGCGGCGGAGGCAGCGCATCGACAGCGCAGCCACCACGCCCGGGTGGACCTGGTGCTGTCTGGCACGGGCCAGCAGGAGGCGATCGTCGCGGGCATGACCGCGCAGGCGCCGTTGGGCCGCATCGGGCGCGCGGAAGAAGTCGCGGCGACGGCACTGTTCCTGGCCTCGGACGAGAGCGGCTGCATGACCGGCAGCGAGGTGTTCGCGGACGGCGGGTTCGCGCGGGTCCGAACGCCCGCGCGGCCGCAGCAACCGACCTGCTCGGTGCAGCCCGGCCGGTCGATCAAATCGTGGGCCTAGCTCAGGACTGCAGCGGCGCCGAGGGCGTCAGTGGCGCCTGCAGTCGCACGCGTTCTTCAGAGCCGGCCTGGAGGTACTCGCGCGCGCAAAGCGCCATGTCCCACAGCACCATCGCCGTGCGCCAGTGCACCTGGGCCTGCGCGTCCTGCCGATCGCCGGCCACGCCGGCATGGTGGCGCGCCGCGCGCATGGCCTGCTGGGCCACGCCGGGCAGGTCGCCGCGCGCAAGCCGGCGCAGCACCGCACGCACCCGCGGCCCCGGCGTGGCATCGGTCCGCGCCAGCGCAAGCGCGTCGCCGCCTACGCCCAGCGCGCCGAGCAATGCAGCCAGATCGCGCTGCAGCGCCGCCTCCGGCAGCGCGGCGGCCAGGCCCAGGCGCGCGCGCATGCGGTCGGCCATCAGACCGAACCATGCCCGCCGTTGCATGCGCCGCGGATGCAGCGCGATCACCGCGAGATCGGCATCGACCGAACGCCGAAGCCGGCGCAGGTAACGCTCGGCGCCACTGGGCAGCAGCACGGTGAACATCAGCAGGCCGATGCCGATTCCCAGCAAGAGCGTCAGCGCGCCATTGAACAGTTGCACCACGCCAGTATTGGTGCCGTTGAGCGGCCCCAGCAGATCGATGAAGAAGATCGAGCCGCTGGCGCCCAGCGCGGCCGTCGACGGCCGTCGCATCGCCAGCCCAGCCAGGATCAGGAACGGCGCCAGCACCACCGCCAGCCCGGCGAAATCCTCCACCCACGGCAGCAGCCAGACGATGCACACGAAGGCGGCCAGCGCCGCCAACCCGGCGCCCTTGAGGAAGCCGAGACTGCCGGACACCGGATCGGGCCGGGTCGCATACAGCGCGCACACCACGCCGACGATGGTCACCATGCCCGAACCGGCGCTCCAGCCGCTGTAGACCCAGAACAGCGACGCCGCCCCCATCGCCAGGAAGGCGCGCGCTCCGTTGTACACCGCCTCGTACAGGTCCCGATGACGGCGCGTGGCAAAGCGGCGGCGCGACGGCTGGCCCTGTTCGAATGCCGCCTGTTCCTGCTGGCTTGCCTGCAAGTCGCGCACGAGGGTGCGCGCGTGTTCCAGCGCGAAGGCACGGTCGAAGGCGTCGCGCCGATACAGGCACAGCCGGCGCAGGCGGCGATGGCGCCGATCGAGCCGCCCCAGCGCGGCGGCCAGTGCTTCGTCATCAGGCGGCCGGCCCTCGGCGCGCTGGACCAACAGGTCGTGCACGCCGCGTAGCGCACGCGAAGGCGCGCGTCCGTCCAGGCCGACCCGGCACGATTGCGCCGCCAACAGCTGCGCCAGCATCAGGTAACTGATGTGACGCAGGCGGCCGCCCAGCCGCGCGATCTCGCGCGAGCGCGCGGCGGCATAGTCGACCGCGTCGTTGAGCGCCAACGCGCCGGCGAAGAAGCCATGGATCTGCGTGCCCGTCGCCTCGCCGCGCAGCAGGCGCGCGGCCAGCGCACTGCCCTGGCGCAGATAGGCCTCCAGTCGTAGCTCCAGTGCCGGGCGCGGCGACGCCGGCGAGAAGATCGACGCCATGACGCCTTCGACCGCAATGCCCAGCAGGATCTCGGTCGCGCGCGCCACGGCGATATCGAACACCTGCTGCGGATGGGCGGTGGAAGACATGCCCACGATCACCGCCGTGTAGCCGGCCAGCACCACGCCATAGCTGCGGAAGGCCGAGACGACGCTGGCCAGGCCGGTGCAGGCGCCCAGCCACAGCGCCAGCGCGATCATGAACAACGGCGGCGCCTGGCCGAACAGGCCCATCAGCACCACGGCCATGCTGGCCCCCACCAGCGTGCCCACGATGCGGTTGCGCGCCTTGACCACGCTCATGCCGCGGTCGGCCTGGGCCACGATGAAGACCGTCATCGCCGCCCACTTGGGGTCTTCCATCGAACAGAGCAGCGCGATGGCAAGCGCCAGCAGCGCGGCGGCCGTGGTCCGAAGCGCGAACCAGACATCGGGAGAAGGACGTAGTCGGACCACCGACACCGGGTCGAAGCAGGGCAGGCGCATGGCCGTCATCGTACGGGCAGACGGTTTTCAGCATAATGCGGCCGCAGATGGATAGACTCTTTCCAGAAACGGGAGAAAATGGACGCACTGGCGGCGTGGACTTCGACAACGTGCGGCTGTTCCTGCGCGTGGTCGAACACGGCAGCCTGACCGCCGCCGCGCGCCAGGCGCGCGTGCCGTTGACCAGCGTCAGCCGTCGCATCAAGGCGCTGGAACAGGCATTGGGTGTGCAACTCCTCCACCGCACGACCCGGCGGCTGACTGTGTCCGAGGCCGGGCGCGCTTTCTATGCCCGCTGCGTGGAGGCCGAGCAGATCCTGCAGGATGCCGTGCAGGCCGCGCGCGACCTGCGCGCTCAGGCGCGCGGCACCCTGCGCGTGCTTGCCCCCTATGCGCTGGGCTTGCTGGTGCTGGAGCCGCAGCTGGCGCGATTCCGCCAGCGCCATCCAGGCGTGCAACTGGCGCTGACCTACGACGATCAGCCGCTGGACCTGCTCAGCCATGGCCTGGACGTTGCGGTCCATGTCGGGCCACCGCCCCACGCCAGCTACGTCGCGCGGCCGTTGGGCGCCTCACGCGCCATCCTGGTGAGCAGCCCCGATTACCTGGCCCGCGCCGGCACGCCTGTCCACCCCAAAGACCTCCTCGGCCACGCCGTGCTCGCGGTCGGCGCGGATGCCCCGCTCGTGGTCTGGGCGTTGCGGCACAGCACCGGCGAATCGATCGAGATGACCCTGCGTCCGGTGCTGATTTCAAACGAATCGACCACGGTGATCCGCCAGGTCGCCCAAGGGGCCGGCATTGCCCTGCTCTCCCAGCCATTGGTCCAGTCGCGGCTGGACCAGGGCCAGTTGGTGCACCTGCTGCCAGGCTGGCAGCGCTGGCCGGATCTGGAGATCAGCGCGCTCTATCCGCGTCGCGCAACACAGGAACGCAAGGTGCGCGCCTTCGTCGACTTCCTGCTGGAGATCTTCGCCGATTGGCGCGTGTCCGACTGAAAGGCACCTCCCATCGCCTGCTTCAGGCACCATCAGCCGGCGGCACGTTGCCCGGTCGGAACGGCTTCAGCCGCGACGGGCGTTTCCGGGAACGCGCCGTCGCGGCTGAAGCCGCTCCTACAGGACACTTCCTCAGGTTATTGGAGGTGCCCTGCAGCCTCAGAAGCAGTGCTGCAGAAGCCTCCATCGCGGCGATGCCGCCTCGCGCTCAGGCCTGCGCCAACGCCTGCTGCAGGTCGGCGAGCAGGTCGTCGATGTGCTCGATGCCCACCGACAGCCGCACCGTGTCCTCGCTGACGCCGCTGCGCTGCAGCTCTTCGGGCGAGAGCTGGCGGTGCGTGGTGGACGCCGGATGGGTGGCCAGCGACTTGGCGTCGCCGATGTTGACCAGGCGGGTGAACAGCTGCAGCGCGTCGAGGAAGCGCGCGCCGGCAGCGCGGCCGCCGCGCAGGCCGAAGGTCAGCACGCCGGAGCCGTGTCCGCGCAGGTACTTCTGCGCCAGCGTGTGCTCGGGATGGTCCGGCAGGCCGGCGTAGTTGACCCACTCCACCTTGGCTTCGCCCTGCAGATGCCGCGCCAGCGCCAGCGCGTTCTGGTTGATCCGGTCCATGCGCAGCGGCAGCGTCTCGATTCCCTGCAGGATCTGGAAGGCGTTGAACGGCGACAGCGCCGCGCCGGTGTTGCGCAGCGGCACCACCCGCGCGCGGCCGATGTAGGCGGCCTCGCCCAGCGCCTCGGTGTAGACCACGCCGTGGTAGCTCACGTCCGGCTCGTTGAGGCGGCGGAAGCGCTGCGCGTGCGCCACCCACGGGAAGCGCCCGGAATCGACGATCGCCCCGCCCAGGCTGGTGCCGTGGCCGCCCAGGTACTTGGTCAGCGAATGCACCACGATGTCGGCGCCGTACTCGAACGGCCGCAACAGGTACGGCGTGGGCACGGTGTTGTCGACGATCAGCGGCACGCCGTGGGCGTGGGCGATGGCGGCGACCGCCTCAAGATCGGTGACGTTGCCGCGCGGATTGCCGATCGACTCGACGAAGACCGCCTTGGTGCGTTCGTCGATCAGCCCGGCGAACGCGCCGGGATCGCGGTAGTCGGCGAAGCGGGTCTGGATCCCGGACAGCGGCAGCGTATGCGCGAACAGGTTGTAGGTGCCGCCGTACAGTGCGCTGGAGGAGACGATGTTGTCGCCAGCCTCGGCGATGGTCTGGATGGCGTAGGTCACCGCCGCCTGCCCGGAGGCCACCGCCAGCGCGCCGATGCCGCCTTCCAGCGCGGCGATGCGCTGCTCCAGCACGTCGGTGGTGGGGTTCATGATGCGGCTGTAGATGTTGCCCTGCACCTTCAGGTCGAACAGGTCGGCGCCGTGCTGGGTGTCGTCGAACGCGTAGGCCACGGTCTGGTAGATCGGCACCGCCACCGCGCGGGTGGTCGGATCGGGGCGATAGCCGCCGTGCACGGCGATGGTTTCCAGCTTCCAGTTCGGGTCGGACATGGGCGGCTCTCGGCAACGGGAGCGCAGACGATAGCGCTGCGCGCAACCGCGCATGCGAACCTGCGGTTATCAGGCCATGCCCTGGGGTTGTCAGCGCCGCGGCCGATGCGGCGGCCGCATGCGGGCCTCAGCCCTCGCCGAGCGCACCCTGAGCGAGCAACCAGTCGCGCAATGCCTCGGCGTCCACGTAGCGCTCGGCGCGCAGCCCCAAGACGCGCGCGGCCTCGACATGGGCGGCACTGTCATCGACGAACAGTACCTCGTCCGCGGCCATCCCGAGCTGTGCCAACGCGTGCAGGAAGATCGCCGGTTCCGGCTTGATCGCGCCGACCTCGCTCGAATTCACCACTGCATCGAACGCGTCGGCGATACCGAGCGCCTGCAGATCGCGCGACAGACGCGACGTGGCGTTGCTCAGCAACACCACGGGCAGGCGCTGGCGCACGTCCCGCAGCAGCGCCAGCACGGGCTGGTTGAGGCGCGCCGCCGTCGGCGCGGACCATGCGGCGACCAGCGCAGTGGCGTCCGCCTCGGGCGCCAGCGCGGCGATACGCGCGGCCACCTCGGCCAGCCACTGCGCGTCGCTGCTCGCCCCGCGGATC
This sequence comes from Xanthomonas sacchari, assembly GCF_024266585.1. Lineage (NCBI taxonomy): Bacteria > Pseudomonadati > Pseudomonadota > Gammaproteobacteria > Lysobacterales > Lysobacteraceae > Xanthomonas > Xanthomonas sacchari. The sequence continues at coordinate 1,641,302 of NZ_CP100647.1, read as the reverse complement.
GCCGGTTCCAGCAGCGCCGGCGCGAACGCCAGCGCGCGCAGGCTGCCCGGCGGCACGCCGTGTGCGCGCTCCAGCGCCGCGTCGTCCTCGGGCCACAGCCGCAGCACGCCATCCATGTCCACCAGCAGGGCGCGTGCCGCAGACGCCGCGGGACGCGCCTGCGGCGCCTGCGCGGTGCGACGCATCAGGCCTTTTCGAACACCAGGCGGCCGCCTTCGGCATCGACCTTGATGGTGTCGCCGCTGAGGAAGTGGCCGGACAGGATCTGCTGCGCCAGCGGGTTCTCCAGTTGCGCCTGGATCGCGCGCTTGAGCGGACGCGCACCGTACACCGGGTCGAAGCCGACGTTGCCCAGCAGCTCCAGCGCGCGGTCGCTCAGCTCGATCTTCAGCCCGCGCTCGGCCAGGCGCTTCTCCAGGCCGTGCAGCTGGATGCGCGCGATCGCCTTGATCTGCGCCTTGTCCAGCGGATGGAACACCACGATGTCGTCCAGGCGGTTGATGAACTCCGGGCGGAAATGCGCCTGCACCACGCCCATCACCGCCGCCTTCATCTGCGTGTAGGCCTCGGCGCTGCCGTCGCCGCTCAGCTCCTGGATCTGGTGCGAGCCCAGATTGGAGGTCATCACGATGACGGTGTTGCGGAAGTCCACGGTGCGCCCCTGGCCGTCGGTGAGGCGGCCGTCGTCGAGCACCTGCAGCAGGATGTTGAACACGTCGCTGTGCGCCTTCTCGACCTCGTCGAGCAGGATCAGCGAGTACGGCCGGCGCCGCACCGCCTCGGTGAGGTAGCCGCCTTCCTCGTAGCCGACGTAGCCCGGCGGCGCGCCGATCAGCCGCGAGACCGAATGCTTCTCCATGAACTCGCTCATGTCGATGCGGATCATCGCGTCGCTGCTGTCGAACAGGAACTCGGCCAGCGCCTTGCACAGCTCGGTCTTGCCGACGCCGGTGGGGCCCAGGAACAGGAACGAGCCGCTGGGCCGGTTCGGATCGGACAGGCCGGCGCGCGAGCGGCGCACCGCGTCGGACACCACCTTGATCGCCTCTTCCTGGCCGACCACGCGCTGGTGCAGTTCTTCTTCCATGCGCAGCAGCTTGTCGCGCTCGCCCTCGAGCATCTTGCTGACCGGGATGCCGGTCCAGCGCGACACCACCTCGGCGATCTCCTCGGCGGTCACGCGGTCCTGCACCAGCTTGAAGTCGTGCTGTTCGGCTTCGTTGGCCGCGGCAAGCTGCTTCTCCAGATTCGGCAACACGCCATACTGGATCTCGCTCATCTTGGCGTAGTCCTGGCGCCGCTGCGCCGCCTCCAGCTCGACCCGTGCCTGCTCGATCTGCTCCTTGATCTTGGTCGCGCCCTGCAGCGCCGCCTTCTCCGACTTCCACACCTCCTCCAGGTCGGAGAACTCGCGCTCGAGCTTGTCGATGTCGCTTTCCAGGTCGGCCAGGCGCTGCCGCGAGGCCTCGTCCTTCTCCTTCTTCAGCATCTCGCGCTGGATCTTGAGCTGGATCAGGCGCCGCTCCAGGCGGTCCAGTTCCTCCGGCTTGGAGTCGATCTCCATGCGGATGCGGCTGGCGGCCTCGTCCATCAGGTCGATGGCCTTGTCCGGCAGCTGGCGGTCGGTGATGTAGCGGTGGGACAGCGTGGCCGCGGCGACGATCGCCGGGTCGGTGATCTCCACGCCGTGGTGCACCGCATAGCGCTCCTTGAGCCCGCGCAGGATGGCGATGGTGTCCTCCACCGACGGCTCGCCCACGAACACCTTCTGGAAGCGCCGCTCCAGCGCGGCGTCCTTCTCGATGTACTTGCGGTACTCGTCCAGGGTGGTGGCGCCGATGCAGTGCAGTTCGCCGCGCGCCAGCGCCGGCTTGAGCATGTTGCCCGCGTCCATGGCGCCGTCGGCCTTGCCGGCGCCGACCATGGTGTGCAGTTCGTCGATGAACAGGATGATCTGGCCTTCGTTCTTGGCCAGGTCGTTGAGTACGCCCTTGAGCCGCTCCTCGAACTCGCCGCGGAACTTGGCGCCGGCGATCAGCGCGCCCATGTCCAACGACAGCACGCGCTTGCCGCGCAGGCCTTCCGGCACCTCGCCGTTGACGATGCGCTGGGCCAGGCCTTCGACGATGGCGGTCTTGCCGACGCCGGGCTCGCCGATCAGCACCGGGTTGTTCTTGGTACGCCGCTGCAGCACCTGCACGGTGCGGCGGATCTCCTCGTCGCGGCCGATCACCGGATCGAGCTTGCCGCTCTCGGCGCGTGCGGTGAGGTCGATGGTGTACTTCTCCAGCGCCTGGCGCTGCTCCTCGGCGTTCTCCGACTGCACGGTCTCGCCGCCGCGCAACTTGTCGATGGCGGCCTCGAGCTTCTTCTTGTCGGCGCCGGCGGCGCGCAGCGCCAGGCCCAACGGGCCGGCGTCGTCGACGGCGGCCAGCACGAACCACTCGCTGGCGATGAACTGGTCGTTGTGCTGCTGCGCCAGCTTGTCGGTCTGGTTGAGCAGGCGGCTGAGGTCGTTGCCCATCGAAAGGTTGCCGGGCTGGCCGCTGACCTTGGGCAGCTTCTCCAGCGCCTCGCCCAGGCGCTCGCGCAGCACCGGCACATTGATGCCGGCCTGCGCCAGCAACGGCCGGGTGCTGCCGCCGGCCTGGTCGAGCAGCGCGACGAACACGTGCACCGGCTCGATGATGGTGTGGTCGCGGCCCACGGCCAACGACTGCGCGTCGGCCAGCGCCTGCTGGAACCGCGAGGTGAGCTTGTCCATCCGCATCGGGAAGTCCTCTAAGGGATTAAGGGCCGGCTGCGCCGGCATCCCAACGAAATGCGGCTGGCCGCCCCTGTTTCAAGGCCGCCGAGCACATCCGTATACGGTTCGCAAGGCCGCCGCGACGCGGCGTGTCGCACGCCGCAAGCTGACCGCCGACGGTCACACACCGCTACCGGAACCCCGGCTACTCTCGGCGGATAGTTCCCAACGCGCAGGAGCCGCCATGCACTATGAGCTGTACTACTGGACCGGCATCCAGGGCCGCGGCGAGTTCGTGCGGCTGGCGCTGGAGGACGCCGGCGCCGGCTATCGCGACGTCGCCCGCGAGCAGGGCGACGCGGCGATGCAGCCCTTCCTCGATGGCGCCCATGCCGGCGCGCGGCCATTCGCACCGCCATTCCTCAAGGCCGGCCGGCTGGTGATCGCCCAGGTCGCCAACATCCTGCATTACCTCGGCCCGCCGCTGGGCCTGGTGCCGGACAGCGAGGCGCGGCGGCTGCAGGCGCTGCAACTGCAACTGACCATCGCCGACATGGTCGCCGAGGTGCATGACAGCCACCACCCGATCGCCAGCGGGCTGTACTACGAAGACCAGAAGGCCGAAGCGCAGCGGCGCGCCGAGGACCTGCGCAAGCACAGGCTGCCGAAGTTCCTGGGCTATTTCGAACAGGTGTTGGACCAGGGCGGCGGGCGCCACGCGCTGCGCGAGCATTCCTATGTGGACCTGTCGCTGTTCCAGCTGATGAGCGGGCTGGACTACGCCTTCCCGCAGGCGATGAAAAAACTGTCGCCGAAACTGCCGCGGCTGCGCGCCCTGCAGCAGCGCGTGTGCGAGCGCCCGGCCATCGCCGCCTACCTGGCCTCGCCGCGGCGCCTGCCGTTCAACGAGAACGGTATCTTCCGGCATTACCCCGAGCTGGATGGCTGAGCGGGGCTGGACGTCCGGCGTCGGCCTGCCACGTCCGTTGGAAGACAGCCGCACGGCAGTGGCGATAGCCCACTTGGCAAAAACAGGGATGGTGTAGCGCGTCGGGACTGAAGTCCCTCCCACAAGGGCGCATCGGGCGTGGATGCGCACGCTTTCACGTAAGAGCGGCTTCAGCCGCGACAGGCGTTCCCGGTGATGCCTGTCGCGGCTGAAGCCGCTCCTACGAAAACGCTGGCAGACCCGGCAGACGCGGCCGCACCGTGCGGCGCGCGCTGACGGCCTGCCGCATCGCTCAGGTCCGCGTCAGCGCCTCGCGCACGGCGCGCAACTGCGCCTTCACCGCCGCGGCCTGGGTCGGGCCCATGCGCAGCAGCGCCTTCTGTCCGATCGACAGCGATTCCAGCGCCGGGTCGACGAAACGGTACTTGCCGCGCACCGGATCGACCTCCACCGCCAGCGGCGCGGTCGGCGTCGGGGTCTGCAACAGGTGGTCGATCACCTGCACCAAGCGGTCGTTGAAGTAGCCCTGCGGATAGCCCAGTTCCACGTAGGCCTGCTGGAACAGCGGATAGAAGCGCCGATAGGCCGCCACCGCGGTGCCCGGATCGGCGCGGGTGAACGCCTCCACGTAGGGCGCATAGCGCTGTGCGTTGGCGTCGGCGATGACGCTGGCGCCGCTGGCATCGGTGCTCACCTGCAACTCGCCCGGCACCTGCTTGAGCGCCAGCGCACGCGAGGTGACGCGGTGCTGGGTCAGGTTGTCGACCATGGTCACCAGACGCTGGATCAGGTGGTCGCGCACCAGCAGCGCCAGCGGCGCATCGCCGCCGGCCAGCGCGCTCAGCGCCGCCCAGGCCGCATCGTCACTGGCGGCCAGCGCCGGAATCGCCGCATCGGCGGCTTCCGCGGGATTAATCGGGTGCTGGATCGGCGGTGGCGCCGCGGCCGCGGCGGGCGCGTCAGCCGCCGCAGGCGGGGTCGCGGCAGGCGCAGGTACGACCGCGGCAGGCGCCGGTGCCGCAGCGGGCCACAGCGCGGCGATGTTGTCGCGGAACAACCAGGCCGCGGCGGCGGCCACCAGCACGGCGACCAGGATCCACGGCCAGAACGAGTGACGCGGCTGCATGGGATGCACATCTCCATCGGACAATGGAGGTGTGACCGCCAAGGCACCCGCCGGTTCCAGCGCGGGATGGCCGGCGTTCAGTCTCGGCGCACATCACCGGCGCACATCACCCAGGGCACCGGCAACGCCAGCGCGCCTCGGTGCGCCAGGGTGTCGCGGGCCGCGGGCCTAAACGTCGCGCCGCGAGCAGCGCCGCGTCGAGGCGATGTCCAGCGGACGGTGGCGGTGCGCGCCAGCAGCGCGGCGACCACGGCCGCCGTGCGATCGAGCTGTGGCCGCACTGCCAGCGCACGCAGGGCGGCAAGCGCGCCGCAGCGCGCTCACTCCACCAGCACCGCCCGCGGCTTCTGCAGCGACAGCAGGCCGAGCAGCGCGGCCAGCACCAGGTAGCCGCCGACGAACTGCCAGGCGATCAGCTTGGGCACGCCGCTCAGCGTCCACGGCAGGTAGAGGCCGCCGCGCGGATCGACCGAGTGGATCAGCCCGAACAGGGTCAGCCCGGCCGCCACCAGCAGGAACACGGCGGCGCGGCGCAGGCGGCCGTCGACCATCGCCGCCACCGTGGCGATCCACAGCATCGCGGTGATGATGAAGCCGTTGCCCAGGGTCAGGATCACCGCCAGCTCCGGCAGGCCGTGGCCGTCGAGGGTGGTGGTGAGTTTGGCCAGCTGGTCCGGGGCGATCCAGCCCGGCGCCTTGATCGCCAGCAGGTAGGCCACCGACGGCAGGAAGCCCAGCACCATCGCCCCGGCGTGGCGCTTGGGCGTGGCCTGGAACGCCTGGGTGGTGATGTCGATGGCGACGTAGACGATGATCGGCGCCAGCACCGCCATCGGCAGCCACTGCACCAGGCCGGCGACCAGGCCGAGCATGCCGCCCAGGCCGATGAACAGGCCGGTGAGCAAGGTGTAGCCGCTGCGCGCGCCCATGTGCTTGTAGGCCGGCTGGCCGATGTACGGCGTGGTCTGGGCGACGCCGCCGCAGACGCCGGCGATCAGGGTCGCGCCGGCCTCGACCAGCAGGATGTCGCGGGTGCGGTAGTCGTCGCCGGCGGCGCGCGCGCTTTCGCTGACGTTGATGCCGCCGACCACCATCAGCAGGCCGAACGGCAACAGCAGCGGCAGCAGCGGCACGGTGTCGGCCAGGCCGGCGACGAAACCCAGGCTCGGCCACGGCAGCACCAGCTGCGGCGCGATCCACTGCGGCGTCTGGTGGCCGGGAATGCCGAAGCCGGCCGCATTGGCCCAGTAGTACAGGCCGGTGCCCAACGCCAGCGCCAGCGGCACCCCGGGCAGGCGCCACGGCAGCCGGCCCTTGGCGATCAGCACGTACAGCAGCAGGCCCAGCACCACCAGCCCGACCAGCGGCGTGCGCAGCGTCTCCAGCAGCGGCAGGAAGCCCATCAGCACGATCGCGATGCCGGCGATGGAGCCGAGCAGCGCGGCGCGCGGCAAGGCGCGGGTGACCGCGTCGCCGAAGAACGACAGCACGGTCTTCAGCGCGCCCATCACCACCAGCGCGGCCATGCCCAGGTGCCAGGTGGCCAGCGCCGCGGCCTGCGGATCCAGGCCCTGCTGCTTGTAGCGCACGAACGCCGGGCCGAGCACCAGCAGGGCCATGCCGATGCTGGTCGGCGCGTCCAGGCCCAGCGGCATCGCGGTGACGTCGCTGCGCCCGCTGCGCGCGGCCAGCCGCCGCGCCATCCAGGTGTACAGCAGGTTGCCGACCAGCACGCCGAACGCGGTGCCCGGAATCATCCGGGTGTAGATCACCTCGGCGGGGAACTGGAAGAGGCCGACCAGGGCCAGGGTGATGAAGCCGAGGATCGACAGGTTATCGACCACCAGGCCGAAGAAGCCGTTGAGGTCGCCGGCGACGAACCAGCGCGGGCGCGGCGAAACGGGAGCGGGACTGGACATGCGGGCAGTGGCGGCGTGGGGGGTCGAGGGATGGTAAGCGCAAGTGGCGCCGGCGGACCGGCGCATGCGCAAGATGCCGTTTTCCGGCCGCGGCGCATGGCGCGCCGCGGCGGCTACAGCGGCAGGTGCAGAAACTGGTTGAACGCGCTCGGCACGTAGTCGCCGAACGCCGGTCCGTTGTGGAAGCCGCGACGGCGGTACAGCGCCAGCGCCGCCTCGAACGCCGCGCCGCTGCCGGTCTCCAGGCTCAGCCGCTGCAGGCCCTCGGCGCGGGCGACCGCGATCAGGTGTTCGAGCAGCGCCGCGGCCGCGCCCTGGCGCAGGAACGCCGGATGCGTGCGCATCGACTTCAGTTCGCCGCCGCCATCGTCCAGCGTCCGCAACGCGCCGACCGCGACCAGCGCCTCGTCGCGCCACGCGCTCCACAACTGGATCCGCGGATGCCGCAGGCCGGACAGGTCCAGCGCGTACACGCTCCCCGGCGGCGACTGCGCATGCATCTGCTGCAGGTGGTACTCCAACAATCCACACACCGCGGGGTCGTCCAGCTCCCCCGGTCGGATCACCAACGGCGCGGCACTCACCGCAGCCTCCCGCGCATGCGAATCCCGAATCCCCATTCTCGAATCCCCGCCGTCAAAACGACACGTCCACCGCCTGCCGCGCCCACAGCACCGACTGGTGGCCGGTGGCCTGCTTCCACGCCAGGCGGATCGCTTCGATGTCGGCGCGGCGCTGCGGGGTGTCCTCGTGCAGGATCACCAGCACCTTGGTGTTGAGCCGGTTCGGCTCCTTGGCGCCGCGGAACAGCCACTGCCCATAGGCATCGAACACGGTCAGGCCATCGGGAAAGCGCGGCGTGACCTCCTTGTCCAGGAACGCGCGCCAGCGCGCCTCGCTGATCGGCTCGGCCTGCGGGCGGTCGGCCGGGCCGCTCTCCTCGCCCACACCGAAATACAGCTCGCTGCGCACCCAGCCGCTGGCCTGCGCCGGACGCGCGGCATCGCCCTGCAGCGTGGCGCTGACCTTGCTCGGCGCGGACGACGCGGACGGCGCGACGCTGGCGCAGGCGCTCAGGGCCAGGAGGACGGCGATCAACGGGGCACGCAGCAGCATCGGCAGGGTCTCGGTCGGAAGGGGAAGGGAACACGCGATCGTAGGTCAGGCGCGGACCGGCACCGGATAACCGCCGGACATGAGTTCATGCCCCACAGCACCGAACACGCGGCTCGCACATCGCCTTAACGTCAGGCTAATATATCGCTTCATCCGGATGGATGCAGCAACCTTTACCGACCTCAGTCGCGGCCATGGCCGGCGCGGCCGGTCTTGATGGTCTTCGTTTCAGGAGAGAACCCCCCATGTCGTCCCCGTTCGTCAGGCCGTTGAGCCTGGCCATCGCCCTGGTCCTGGCGGCCCCCGCCTTCGCCCAGGACGCCGCCCCGGCCGCCGCGACCAATCTGGACACGGTGATCGTCACCGGCACCCGCGCCAGCGGCCGCACCGTGCTCGAATCCACCGCGCCGGTGGACGTGCTCAGCGCCGAGGACATCCGCAAGGCCGGCGTGGTCAACGGCGAACTCGGCAGCGCGCTGCAGGCGCTGCTGCCCTCGTTCAACTTCCCGCGCCAGTCCAACTCCGGCGGTGCCGACCACGTGCGCGCCGCGCAGTTGCGCGGACTCTCGCCGGACCAGGTGCTGGTGCTGGTCAACGGCAAGCGCCGCCACACCTCGGCGCTGGTCAACACCGACAGCAAGATCGGCAAGGGCACCACCCCGGTGGACTTCAACGCCATTCCGATCAGCGCCATCAAGCGCATCGAGGTGCTGCGCGACGGTGCCGGCGCGCAGTACGGCTCCGACGCGGTGGCCGGGGTGATCAACGTGATCCTCGACGACGATCCGGACAGCGGCGCGCTGGAAGCCAGCTACGGCGCCAACCACACCGACGTCAAGCCGATCCACCGCACCCTCACCGACGGCCAGACCGGCTATGCCAGCGGCAAGGTCGGCACGCGCCTGGGCGAGGACGGCGGCTTCTTCAAGGTCGGCCTGGAACTGAAGAACCACGAGGCCACCAACCGCGCCGGCTTCGACCAGATCCCCTCGTTCGAGGAACAGACCCCGGCCAACCTGGCCCTGGCCGGCAAGCGCAACTACGCGCTCGGCGACGGCGCCAGCAAGGACCTCAACGCCTGGCTCAACGGCAAGCTGCCGTTCGGCCAGGGCAGCGAGGTCTATGCCTTCGGCACCTACAACCAGCGCGACACGCAGGGCGACAACTACTTCCGCTACCCCGACGGCAGCGCCAACTGGACCCAGGTGTATCCGCAGGGCTACCGCCCGGTGTCGCTGGGCGAGAACCGCGACCTGCAGGCGGTGCTCGGCGCGCGCGGGCAGTGGGGCGAATGGGCCTACGACGCCAGCCTCGACTACGGCCGCAACGACTTCACCTACCGGCTCAAGCACTCGCTCAACGCCTCGTTGGGCCCGGGCAGCCCGACCCGCTTCAAGACCGGCGACTACGCCTTCGAACAGGGCGTGGCCAACCTCGACCTGAGCCGCGGCTTCGACGCCGCCGGCGCCACCCACACCCTGGGCACCGGCGTGGAGCTGCGCCGCGAGCACTACCGCACTCGTCCGGGCGACCCGGCCAGCTACGCCGCCGGTCCCTACACCGACCGCCCCACCGGCGCCCAGGCCGGCGGCGGCCTGACCCCGCAGGATGCGGCCGACCTGTCGCGCAACGTCGCCAGCCTCTACGCCAGCCTGTCCAGCCAGTTCGGCGACAAGTTCTCCACCGACCTGGCCGCGCGCTACGAGCACTACCAGGACTTCGGCGGCGAACTGACCGGCAAGCTGGCCGCGCGCTACGAGTTCGTCCCGGCGTTCGCCCTGCGCGGCGCCATCTCCAACAACTTCCGCGCGCCGTCGTTGAGCCAGATCGGCTACGAAGCCAGCTCCACCGGCTACAACGCCAATGGCCAGCTGCTGCAGGGCCGCCTGCTCTCGGTCGACAACCCGATCGCGCAGGCGCTGGGCGCCCGTTCGCTGCAGCCGGAGAAGTCGCGCAACTACAGCCTGGGCTTCACCAGCCGCGTCGGCAGCCACTTCGACCTGTCGCTGGACCTGTTCCAGATCGACATCGACAAGCGCATCGCGCTGTCGGAAAGCATCGACGGCGACGCCCTGACCGACTTCGTCGCGCAACGCTTCGGCATCACTGGCCTGCAGAGCGCCAGCTTCTTCGTCAACGCCGCCGACACCCGCACCCGCGGCGCCGAACTGGTCAGCAACTGGCGGCAGGCGCTGGGCGACGGCCAGCTGCAGTTGACCGGCACCTGGAGCTACGCCAAGACCGAACTGGAGAACGTGGTGGCCACGCCGGCGCAGTTGCTGGCGCTGAATCCGGACTACGTGCTGTTCGGCGCGGAGGAGCGCAACACCCTGACCGACGCGGCACCGCGCACCCGCGCGCAGCTGGCGGCGAACTGGAGCGACGCGCGCTGGTCGCTGCAGACCCGGGTGACCCGCTACGGCAGCGCCACCCGCGTGTTCGACTTCGGCGACGGCTTCGCCCCGCAGCAGACGTACAGCGCCAAGTGGCAACTCGACGCCGAGGTCGAATACCACCTCACCCCGCAGTGGAGCGTGGCCGTGGGCGGGCAGAACCTCACCGACGCCTACGCCGACCGCTCCAAGCCGGACATCGCCTACTTCGGCAACCTGCCCTACGACGTGCTGTCGCCGATCGGCAGCAATGGCGCTTACTACTATGGGCGGGTGAGGTACACCTTCTGACGAAGGTGCCGGGATTGGGGAGTCGGGAATCGGGAATGGGTAAAAGCAACAGCCGCGCGCGTAGGCCCCGCTTTTGCTCCTCCCATTCCCCATTCCCCATTCCCGTTTCCCGGCCCCCGACCAATCCACCTGGCGCTAACGCTGTCTCGTTCATCATGGACAGATGGCAGACGCGCTCCCCCTCCGACCGCCGCCGCCGCGCCTGGACGATGCCTGCGCATTGTTCCTGGACGTGGACGGCACCCTCATCGCCTTTGCCGAACGTCCCGACCAGGTGCAGTTGCTGCCCGAGGTGCGTGAGGCGGTCGGCCGCCTGCACCAGCGCCTCGGTGGTGCGGTGGCGCTGGTCAGCGGACGTCCGCTGGCGCAGCTGGATCGCTTGTTCGCGCCGCTGCGGCTGCCCGCCGCCGGCCTGCACGGCCACGAACTGCGCAGCGACGCCGACGCGCAAGCCGCGATGCCCGCCGACACCTCGGCGTGGCTGCATGCGCTGCATGCGCGCGCCGCGCACCTGCACCAGGCGCATCCGGGCGTCCTGGTCGAGGACAAGGGCGCCAGCCTGGCCCTGCACTGGCGCGCGGCGCCGGGCGCGGGCGAGGCGGTACTGGCGTTCGCCCGCGCCCAGATCGCCGACCTGCCCGGCTACCGCCTGCAGCCCGGCGACCACGTGGTCGAGTTCGTACCCGAAGGCAGCGACAAGGGCGTGGCGCTGACCACGCTGCTGCAGCAGCCGCCGTTCCGCGGCCGCCGCCCGGTGTTCGTCGGCGACGATCTCACCGACGAATTCGGCTTCGCCGCGGCCAACCAGGCCGGTGGCTGGAGCGTGCTGGTCGGCACCCGCGCCGACAGCGCCGCCACCTATGCGCTGCCCGATCCACGCGGCGTACACGCCTGGCTGCGCGATAACGCCGGATGAGGACACCGCCGCGCCCCTCCGCGCCCGCCCCATGACCGCCGCCCCCACTGCTCCCGCACAAGGACCCGCCCGCTCCATGAGTTCCCCCAATCTCGACCTCGGCGTCATCGGCAACGGCAGCTTCGGCGCCCTGATCGACAAACGGGCCAGCGTGGTGTGGAGCTGCCTGCCGGCCTTCGACGGCGACCCGGCGTTCTGCGCGCTGCTGTCGCCGCGCGCGCACCCCGGCGGCGATTTCAGCATCGAGCTGGAAGACTTCGTCGACAGCGACCAGCACTACCTGGCCAATACCGCGATCCTGCGCACGGTGCTGCGCGACGCCCACGGCGGCGCGGTGGAGGTCATCGACTTCGCGCCGCGCTGGCGCAACCACGGGCGCTTCTACCGCCCGGTCAGCATCATCCGCCAGGTGCGGCCGCTGGCCGGCAACCCGCGCATCCGCGTGCGCGCGCGGCCGCTGGCCGACTGGGGCGCGCGCCAGCCGGAGCGTACCTGGGGCAGCAACCACGTGCGCTGGCTGCTGCCGGACTTCACCCTGCGCCTGACCACCGACGTGCCGGTGCGCTTCATCCGCGACGAGCTGCCGTTCGTGCTCAACCACCCGGTCAACCTGATGCTGGGCGTGGACGAATCGCTGACCCGCTCGCTGACCGGCTACATCCAGGAAGCGCAGGAACGCACCGAGGAATACTGGCGCGAGTGGGTGCGCTACCTGTCGGTGCCGCTGGACTGGCAGGACGCGGTGATCCGCAGCGCGATCACCCTGAAGCTGTGCCAGTACGAGGACAGCGGCGCGATCATCGCGGCGATGACCACCTCCATCCCGGAAGCGCCGGACACCCCGCGCAACTGGGACTACCGCTACTGCTGGCTGCGCGACGCCGCCTTCGTGGTGCGCGCGCTGAACCGGCTCGGCGCCACCCGCACCATGGAGCAGTTCCTCGGCTACATCTTCAACATCGCCACCACCGACGGCAGCCTGCAGCCGCTGTACGGCATCGGCTTCGAGGCGGCGCTGGAGGAACACGAGGTCGAGTCGCTGGCCGGCTACCGCGGCATGGGCCCGGTGCGGCGCGGCAACCTGGCCTGGATCCAGAAGCAGCACGACGTGTACGGCAGCGTGGTGCTGGCCTCCACCCAACTGTTCTTCGACCTGCGCCTGAAGGACCCCGGCGACGCCCACACCTTCCTGCGCCTGGAGCCGCTGGGCGAGCGCGCCTTCGCGCTGCACGACGTGCCCGACGCCGGCCTGTGGGAGTTCCGCGGCCGCGCCGAGGTGCACACCTACACCAGCGCGATGTGCTGGGCCGCCTGCGACCGCCTGGCCAAGATCGCCGCGCGGCTGGGCCTGGAAGAACGCGTGGCGCACTGGCGCGACCGTGCCGACCGGATCCGCGAGCGCGTGCTCGCCGACGCCTGGAGCGCGGAGCTGGGGCACTTCACCGACACCTTCAACGGCCACCGGCTGGACGCCTCGTTGCTGTTGCTGGCCGACATCGGCTTCATCGCCCCGGACGATCCGCGCTTCGTCGCCACGGTCGAGGCGATCGGCCGCGACCTCAAGCATGGCGATGCGCTGTACCGCTACGTGGCGCCGGACGATTTCGGCGAACCGGAAACCAGCTTCACCATCTGCACGTTCTGGTACATCGACGCCTTGGCCGCGATCGGCCGCAAGGAGGAGGCGCGCGAGCTGTTCGAGCGCATCCTGGCCCGACGCAATCACCTGGGCCTGCTGTCGGAGGACCTGGCCTTCGACAACGGCGAAGCCTGGGGCAATTTCCCGCAGACCTACTCGCATGTCGGCCTGATCATCGCCGCCATGCGCTTGTCGCGTAGTTGGCAGGAGGCGTCATGAGCAGATTGGTGGTGGTCTCCAACCGTGTGGCGCTGCCCGGCGAGAACCGCGCCGGCGGCCTGGCGGTGGGCTTGCTGGCGGCGCTGAAGGAGCGCGGCGGCGTGTGGTTCGGCTGGAGCGGCAAGACCGTGCGCGGCGACAGCGGCGCCATGCACGAACAGACCCAGGGCGACATCCGCTTCGTCACCATGGACCTCAATCGCGCCGACCTGGACGCGTACTACAACGGCTTCGCCAACCGCACGCTGTGGCCGCTGCTGCACTTCCGCCTGGACCTGGTCGACTACGACCGCGCCACCCGCGAGGGCTATCGCCGGGTCAACGCCATGTTCGCCGACAAGCTCGCGCCGCTGCTGCGCGAGGACGACACGGTGTGGATCCACGACTATCACCTGATCCCGCTGGCCTCGCTGCTGCGCGAGCGCGGCATCGGCTGCCGCATCGGCTTCTTCCTGCACGTGCCGTTCCCCTCGGCCGACCTGATCCAGGCGCTGCCGGACCACGCGCGGCTGTTCTCCGGCTTCTACGCCTACGACCTGATCGGCTTCCAGACCCGCCGCGACGTCGACCGCTTCCAGGCCTACGTGCGCCTGTTCGGCGGCGGCAAGGTGATCAAGGACGGCCTGCTGGAAGCGCCGGGCGGGCGCCGTTTCCGCGCGGCCATGTTCCCGATCGGCATCGACACCGAACTGATCGCGCAGCAGGCGCGCGCGGCGATGTCCAAGCCGGCGGTGCGCGACCTGCGCAGCAGCCTGCGCGATCGCCAGCTGGCAATCGGCGTGGACCGGCTGGACTACTCCAAGGGCCTGCCGGAACGCTTCCTCGGCTTCGAGCGCTACCTGGAGCGGCATGCGGACCAGCGCGGCAGCCTGACCTACCTGCAGATCGCGCCGGTTTCGCGCGGCGACGTCACCGAATACAAGCAGTTGCGCAACCAGCTCGAACAGATCGCCGGGCACATCAACGGCGGCCACGCCGAGCCGGACTGGACCCCGCTGCGCTACGTCAACCGCAACTTCACCCATGCCACCCTGACCGGCTTCTACCGCGCCGCGCAGGTCGGCCTGGTGACGCCGCTGCGCGACGGCATGAACCTGGTGGCCAAGGAATACGTGGCCGCGCAGGATCCGGAGAATCCCGGCGTGCTGGTGCTGTCGCTGCTGGCCGGCGCCGCCGACGAACTGAAGGAGGCGCTGCTGGTCAATCCGCACGACCTGGACGGTGTCGCCGACGCCATCGCCACCGGCGCGTCGCTGCCCAAGGCCAAGCGCATCGAACGCTGGCAGGCGATGATGGACCACCTGCGCAAGCACGACATCAACGCCTGGCGCCAGCGCTATCTGCAGGCGCTGGAAAGCCTTCGGTAAGCGCGGCCCTGTACGACCGACGCGGCGCGCAGCCCGCGCGCCGCGCGCCAACGCCCTGCGGCGGCGCCACGGCGCCGCATGACGCAGTGTTCCGCATGCCATCACCGTCCGACCACCGGCGCCGCCTAAAATAGGCGCGCGCTGTGCCTTTCCGCGCGTTTCGAAACGGCGCAGACGCGCTCGTTGTCTTGCGATGCGCGCCGTCCTCGCGACCCCGCCATCGCCCCTCCCCCCCCACGATCCGCCTGTAACGCCGCCAGTCGCGCCACGCGCCAGGGATCCTCGTCGGATGTTTTGCTCATGACCGTTTCTTCCCCACCGAATGCCCCCGGCCGCTGGTTGTTCGCCGGCTATGCCCTCCTCATCGCCGCGATCGGCGTCGCGCTCGCCGTCATGGGCGGGCGACTCGTCGCCGTCGGCGGCTCCTGGTACTACCTGCTCGCCGGGGTGGCGCTGGCCGCGTCCGGCCTGCTGCTCGCGCTGGGCCGCCGCGCCGGCCTGTGGCTGTTCGGCGTCACCCTGGCCGCGACCATCGCCTGGGCGCTGGCCGAGGTCGGCCTGGACGGCTGGGCGCTGATCCCGCGCCTGGCCATGGTCTCGGTGCTCGGCCTGCTGCTGTTGCCATTCTGGAAGGTCGCGCGCTGGCGCCTGGCGCCGGTCTCCGGGATCGGCTACCTGCTGGTCGCCGGCGTGTTGCCGGTGCTCGGCGCGGCGCTGGTGTTCGTGCCGCTGCTGTTCCCGCGCACCGTGGAACTGGCCGACCCCGGCCTGGCCGCACAGCGCCCGCAGGCCGCCTTCAGCCGCGCGACGGTGGACAGCCCCGATGGCAACGTCGCCGCCAACCACGATGCCGGCAACTGGACCGCCTATGCCGGGTCCAACCTGTCCAACCACTACAGCCCCGGCGCGCAGATCACCCCGGACAACGTCAAGGACCTGAAGATCGCCTGGGAATTCCACACCGGCGACCTCAAGCCGGCCGGCTCCAAGCTCGGCTACGCGTTCCAGAACACCCCGCTGAAGGTCGGCGACCTGGTCTACATCTGCACGCCCACGCAGAAGGTGATCGCGGTGGAGGCCACCACCGGCAAGGAACGCTGGCGCTTCGATCCGCACACCGATCCCAAGGCCATGGCCGGCGTCGCCGCCACCACCTGCCGCGGCGTGTCCTACTTCGAGGCCACCACGCCGGTCGCCGAATGCGCCAAGCGCATTTTCTGGCCGATGGTGGACGGCCGCCTGGGCGCGCTCGACGCGCTCACCGGCAAGCTCTGCGACAGCTTCGGCACGCATGGCTATGTCGACCTGAACAAGGACACCGGCAACACCAAGCCGGGCTTCGTCGGCCCGACCTCGCCGCCGGTGGTGATGCGCGGCGTGGTGATCCAGCCCACCGGGCAGGTTCGCGACGGCCAGGAGCGCGACGCGCCGTCCGGCGTGGTGCGCGCCTTCGACGCGGTCAGCGGACAACTGCGCTGGGCCTGGGACCTGGGCAACCCGGCGATCCATGCGGCCCCGCCGGCCGGGCAGACCTACACCCGCTCGACCCCGAACGTGTGGTCGCTGATGGCCGCCGACGACCAGTTGGGCCTGGTCTACCTGCCCACCGGCAACGCCTCCGGCGATTTCTTCGGCAAGCAGCGCACGCCGCAGGAAGAGGAATACACCGCCTCGCTGGTCGCGCTGGATGCGGCCACCGGCAAGGAACGCTGGCATTTCCGCACGGTCAACCACGACCTGTGGGACTACGACATCGGCCCGCAGCCGAACCTGGTGGATTTCCCGGTCCCCGGCGGCGGCACCCGCCCGGCGGTGATCCAGGCCACCAAGTCCGGCCAGGTGTTCGTGCTCGACCGCGAAACCGGCGCGCCGATCATGCCGGTGCGGCAGATGCCGGTGCCGCAGGGCACCGACCACGGCGACTGGACCGCCAAGACCCAACCGGTGTCCCCGGGCATGCCCAACACCGTCGGCGCGCCGAGCAAGGACTACGAGACCCTGGTCGAATCCGACGCCTGGGGCATCACCCCGTTCGACCAGTTGGTCTGCCGCATCCAGTTCAAGCGGCTGCGCTACGAGGGCATGTTCACCCCGCCCAGCCTGGGCGGCTCGCTGGCCTTCACCGGCAACCACGGCGGCATCAACTGGGGCGGCGTGTCGGTGGACCTGCAGCGCGGCATCATGGTGATGAACAGCAATCGCCTGCCCTACACCGAACACGTGTACCCGCGACAGGAAATGCAGGCGCTGGGCGTGGTCTCGGTGTTCAACGGCAAGAGCAAGACGCCCGGCTACATGGCCCAGGAGGGCCTGCCCTACGGCGCGCGCAAGGAACCGTGGATGTCGCCGCTGAACACCCCGTGCGTGGCGCCGCCGTGGGGCTACATCTCCGGCGTGGACCTGCGCACCCAGCAGGTGATCTGGCGGCGTCCGCTGGGCACCGGCTACGACCAGGGCCCGATGGGCATTCCGTCGAGGATGAAGTTCGAGCTGGGCACGCCGAACAACAGCGGCTCGCTGGCCACCGCCGGCGGCGTGACCTTCATCGGCGCGGCGCTGGACAACTTCCTGCGCGGCTACGACACCCAGACCGGCAAGCTGCTGTGGGAAGTGCGCGTGCCGGCCGGCCCGCAGGCCGCGCCGCTGAGCTACACCGTCGGCGGCAAGCAGTACATCGTCGCCGCCATCGGCGGCCATGACCGCATGGACACCAAGGCCGGCGACAGCGTGATCGCCTGGACCCTGCCGGACACCGCGGCGCCGGCCAAGTAAGCCGCCCGCACCACGCCCACCCGTCACCGGCCGCCTGCGGCCGGTGACGGCGATGGGCCGCCCGGGCATGGAGGTCCCGGTCCGCGCAAGCGGCCAGCGCGCGTGCCCTTGGCGGCGCGCCACACTGCAGTGCACCAGGCCATCGCGCCTTGCGCAGCCGCCTGCAGGCATCCAGGTCATGTGAAGTTTCCGACGAACGGCAGGCGCCGGCGATCAAGCACGCCTCGCAATGCGCCGATACTGGGGGTACTCCGCGAGATCGCGTCGCCCCTGCGGCGTTGCCCGTTGTTTCCCAGCCGGTGCACACCATGCCCTCGCCATCCGCCGCTCGCCGCCCGTCCCTCCCCTCCCGGCTGCGCCCGCATCCGGCGCTGCTCGCCCTGGCCCAGGCGCTGGTGCTGTTGGCGCTGACCGGCTATGCCGTGCACGTCGGCCGCACGCTCGGGCCGACCGGATCGGCGCTGCCGCGAGTGCTGCCGGCGCTGCTGGCCGCCGCCGCCATTGCCGCGGCGCTGACCTGGGCCGGCAGACGCGGCGCGCCGCGCTCCCTGGACCGGGCCACCCAGGCGCTGCAGGCGCTCGGCGAAGGCCGCTTCGAGCACCGCGTGGAGCTGGCCAGCGACGCGACCGAGGTCGCCCTGCTGCGCGCGGTGCAGAACGCGCAACAGGCGCTGGCCGCACGCCAGGCGCAGACCGAGGCGGAACTAGGTCACGGCCGCTTCGTGATCCAGGCGCTGGACGATCTCGACACCATGGTGCGCATCGCCGACGACGATGGCCGCGTGCATTTCGCCAACCGCAAGCTGCTGCAGATGCTGCGCACCATCGAGCCGGACGTGCAGCGCTTCCGCCCGGAATTCCGTGCCGAACAGTTCGTCGGCGGCAGCATCGGCGACATCTACCCGGACAGCCAGGCAGCGATCGACCGCATGCGCGCGCTGACCGGCTCCAAGCGCGTGCGCGCGCCGTTCTTCGGCCGCCAGATCGACTTCGTGTACAGCCCGATCAACGGCGCCGACGGCCGCCGCCTGGGCACCATCGCGCAATGGGAGGAGGTGACCGCGCAGGTCGCCGCCGAACAGGCGCTGGCGACGGTGATCGAGGCCGCCGCACACGGCGATTTCAGCCAGCGCATCGACACCGCGGCGATGGACGGCGTACTCCAGTCGCTGGCCGACGGCGTCAACCGCATCGCCGACGCGGTGGAGAGCAACCTGGCGGAACTGGCCGGGGCGCTGGCGGCGCTGGCCGAAGGCGACCTCACCCACCGCGTCGACGGCCAGGCGCAGGGCGTGTTCGCGCGCCTGCGCGAGGACACCAACCGCACCGTCGCCAAGCTCACCGAGATCATCGTCGGCATCCAGGATGCGGCCGAGACCATCCGCCGCGCCGCCGGGGAGATCGCCGCGGGCAACACCGACCTGTCCGACCGTACCGAACAGCAGGCGGCGAGCCTGGAGGAGACCGCCAGCTCGATGGAGGAACTGACCTCGGCGGTGAAGCAGAACGCCGACAACGCACAGCAGGCCAACGGCCTGGTGCAGAACACCGGTGAGATCGCCCGTTCCGGCGGCCAGGTGATGGACGAGGTGGTGGCGACGATGCGCGCGATCAGCGTCTCCTCGCAGCGCATCGGCGAGATCATCGGGGTCATCGACGGCATCGCCTTCCAGACCAACATCCTGGCGCTCAACGCCGCGGTGGAGGCGGCGCGCGCCGGCGAACAGGGCCGTGGCTTCGCCGTGGTCGCCGCCGAGGTGCGCTCGCTGGCGCAGCGCTCGGCCGATGCGGCCAAGGAGATCAAGGGCCTGATCGAGGCGTCCACCCGCACCGTCGGCGAAGGCGCCGCGCTGGTCAACCGCGCCGGCGCCACCATGCACGAGATCGTCGGCTCGGTGCAGCGGGTGACCGGCCTGATCGGCGAGATCAGCGCCGCCAGCGGCGAGCAGTCCAGCGGCATCGAACAGGTCAACCGCACCGTGGCGCAGCTGGACGAAGTGACCCAGCGCAATGCCGCTCTGGTCGAGGAAGCCACCGCCGCCGCGCGCAGCATGGAGGAACAGGCCGGCGGCCTGGCCACCGCCGTCGGCGTGTTCCGGCTCGACAGCGGCCGCGCTGGCGGTGCCGACAGCAAGGTGGTGCCGTTCGCGCGCGGCGCCGGCTGAGCCGGTCCGCGCGGCGCGCTCACTGCAGGAAACGCGCGCGCTGCTGCGGCTCCGGCAGGAAACACTGCGCGGTGGTGCCGAACCAGCGATGGCGATTGCGCGCCAACACACGGTAGCCGGCGTCGCGCCAGCGCCGCGGCAGCAGGCGCAGCACCGCGAGGCCGCGCCATCCCCCGCCGAGCCCGGCGATCACCGCGATCGCCGCGTCCGAGTCGGTCAAGGCGCCATGCCGGGTCAGCAGCAGGAACGACAGCGGATCGGCCGGATCCAGCCCGTGCTCGCGCAACAGCGCGCTGCCGCGCGGCGACTGCATCGCCGCGAAGCGGTAGCGGCCGCGGCGGTCATGGCGCAGCAGGAACCGCACCCAGCGGCTGCACAACGCGCAGACCCCGTCGAACACGACGATGGCCGTGTCCTCCGGCGCCGCCGGCGCCACGGCCGGCGTTGGCTCAGGCCGGCGCAAGCCAGCCCTCGTAGCGGATGAACGGACCGATCCACGGCAGCGTCACCGCGATCAGGAAGGCGTAGCGGCCGTCGCGCTGGTCTTCGCGGCAGTGCACGCCGGCCAGCCAGCGCTTCGGCAGCGGCAGCACGCCGAAGGCCCAGGCCCGCGCCGCACGCCATTCGATGCCGGCGCCATCGACCCGCAGCGCGAATTCGAACACCACCGCCCCCAGGCGCTCGCGCAGCCGGCCACGGTGCTGCCACAGCCGCGAGGGCATGGCGTGCGCACCGAAGCGGCGCTCCCAGCGCTCGCCGCGGGCATCGGCGCGGAACACCACCTCCACCGGCGTCGCCGGCCCGGTGCGCGGCAGCCGCACCAGCCACGCGCACAGCGGCAGCAGCCGATGGCGGCCGCGCTGCACCGCGGCCTGGCCGACATAGCGCGACTGCGGCGACGGGGTGTGCAGCGCGCGCAGCACCGGCGGCAACTGCGCGAATGCCGGCCCCAGCACCTGCGCGAACAGCGGCGCGGTCAGGGCGCGATCCACGCCAGGGTCGCCATGCGGCCGGTGCGGCGGTCGCGCCGGTAGGAGTAGAAGCGCTGCGCATCGGCGATGGTGCACAGGCCACCGCCGAAGACCTGCGCCGGCTCCATGCCGGCCGCGGCCAGGCGCTGCCGCGCCAGCGCGTACAGATCCACCAACCAGTGTCCGGGACGGGTGGCGACGAAGGCGCTGGCCGCCGCCGGAGCGTGGCGCAGGAAGGCCTCGCGTACCTCGACGCCGATCTCGTAGCGCTGCGGCCCGGCGGCCGGCCCCAGCCAGGCCCGCAGTTGCGCCGGCGGCGTGCGCAACGCGGCCACGGTGGCCTCCAGCACGCCACCGGCCAGGCCCTGCCAGCCGGCGTGCGCGGCGCCGACCTCGCTGCCGTCGCGCGCGGCGAACACCACCGGCAGGCAGTCGGCGGTCATGATCGCCAGCACCACCCCCGGTTCGGCGGTGACCGCGGCATCGGCGGTCGGCTCGGCGGCGATGCCGGTGCCGTGCGGCGGCCCGTCGAAGCGCAGCACCTGCACGCCATGCACCTGCCGCAGCCAGTGCGGCGGCGTCGGCAGCGCCAGCCGCGCCGCCAGTTCGTCGCGGTTGCGCTGCACCGTGGCCGGGTCGTCGCCGTCGGCGGCGCTGCGGTTGCCCAGGTTGAACCGGTCGAACGGCGGCTGCGAGGCGCCGGCGCCCTCGCGCAGCGTGGTCAGGGCGTGGATCCGCGGCGGGGCCGGCCAGTCGGCCGGCAAGGCGAAGTCGATCATCGGCGGCACGCTCCGCCCGCCGGCGGGCGCGCCGAATCCGGCACTCCCGCCGGGGCGCCGGATGCACGCACCGCGGCCCGGCTCACCGCCGTGCCCGCTCGGCGGCGGCCTGCGCATCGGCGCGCAGGCTGGCCAGCAACTGCTGCAGGTCGGCCGGCACCGCCGCGGTGGCGCGCACCGGCTCGCCGCTGAGCGGATGCTTGAACTCCAGGGTCTCGGCGTGCAGCGCCTGGCGCTTGAAGCCGCGCAGTTCGCCGATCAGTTCCTCGCTGGCGCCCTTGGGCAGCTTCAGCGGACCGCCGTACAGCGGGTCGCCGACGATCGGGTGCTTCAGGTGCGCCATGTGCACGCGGATCTGGTGGGTGCGGCCGGTCTCCAGGCGGCATTCCAGCGCGGTGTGGGCGCGGAAGCGCTCGCGCAGCCGGTAGTGGGTGACCGCGTCGCGGCCGTCCTCGCGCACCGCCATGCGCAGGCGGTCGCGCGGGTGGCGGTCGATCGGCGCGTTGGCGGTGCCGCCGGAGACCAGCGCCCCCACCACCACCGCCAGGTATTGCCGGTGCACGTCGCGCGCGGACAGCTGCGCGACCAGCGAGGTATGCGCCTGCAGGGTCCGCGCCACCACCATGGCGCCGCTGGTGTCCTTGTCCAGGCGGTGCACGATGCCGGCGCGCGGCAGCGCCGACAGTCCCGGGTCGCGGTACAGCAAGGCGTTGACCAGGGTGCCGCTGGGATTGCCGGCGCCCGGGTGCACGACCAGCCCGGCCGGCTTGTTCAGCACGATGACCTGGTCGTCCTCGTACAGCACCTCCAGCGGGATGTCCTCGGGCAGGGCGTGGGTCTGGGTGTCCAGCACCGCGTGCAGGCTGGCGATCTCGCCGCCGCGCAGCGGGTCGCGCGGCCGCGCCGGCGCGCCGTCGAGCAGGGCGTCGCCGGACTTGATCCATTCGGCCAGGCGCGAACGCGAGTATTCGGGGAACAGTTCGGCCAGCACCGCGTCGAAACGGCGGCCGGCGGCGTGGTCGGGGACGCGCGCCTGGCGCGGGCCGTCGCTGACGGCGTCCTCGGGGAGGTCCGGGGGGGTATTGGGCATGGCAGGGGCACGGCTTGGGTCGGAAAAGGGGGTCGCGGCGGCCGTAGTCAGTCGCAGGACAGGCCACTAGGCTATCATCGCCCCTTCGTATTCCTGCCCTGCCGCGCCCGAACCCATGATCCGACGCTCCGTCCCGCTGTCCGCGCACGTCCGTTTCATCGCCCTGCTGCTGGTCACGCTGGTCGTGGCGACGGGTTGCCACCGTCAGAAGAAGAACCCCGAGGAAGGCATGCCGGTGGAGCAGCTCTACCAGAAGGCGCATGCGCAGATGGAGAGCGGCAACTGGGCCGGCGCCGAGAGCAGCTTCAAGCGGCTGATCGCGCAGTACCCGTACGGCAACTACACCGAGCAGGCGATGATCGAGAGCGCCTACGCCCAGTACAAGGCCGGCAAGCACGACGACGCGGTGTCGACCATCGACCGCTTCATCCGCACCTACCCGACCCAGCGCAACATCGCCTACATGTACTACCTGCGCGGACTGTCCAACTCCAACCGCGACACGGTGTTCCTGCGCCGGGTGTGGTCGCTGGACCCCAGCCGCCGCGACCTGTCCACTCCGCAGCAGGCCTACGCCGACTTCAACACCGTCGCCGAGCGCTACCCGAACAGCCGCTACGCCGCCGACGCGCGCGAGCGCATGATCGCCCTGCGCAACGTGTTCGCCCAGCACGAGCTGGACAACGCGCTGTACTACCTGCGCCGCGACGCCTGGGTGTCGGCCGCCTCGCGCGCCACCTACCTGCTGGAGACCTACCCGCAGAGCGCGTACCAGTACGACGCGGTGGCGGTGCTGGCCGACGCCTACACCCACCTGGGCAACAAGACCCTGGCCGCCGATGCGCGCCGCGTGCTGGAGCTCAACGACCCGCAGCATCCGTGGCTGACCGGCAACTGGCCGAAGTACCCGTGGATGATCCGCAAGCTCAACCCGTTCGCCGGCGAGAAGTCCGCCGCCACCGGGCAGTCCAATTCGCAGATGCAGCGCTGATCCACCGCGCCCGCAGGCTGCACACCGACAGGGGCCGCAAGGCCCCTGTCGCGTTCTGGAGGGGCATCACCGCGGCCCAACCCTCCCCCGCAACGGCGGGCCGATCCGGGCCGGCACACGGCGGCGGGTGTCGCGCGGCAGCGCCGGGCCTGGCGGGCGCCGTGGACTGCGATGCAGCCCCCAGTCCGGGCGATCGTCGGCCAGGCCGATGCGCAGGCTTGCTAGGCTGCCCCACACCTCCCCTCCGTGCCGATCCGCTGGGACCCAGCCCCATGCCCATCCTGCGCCCGCTGCTGTGGTTGTTCGCCGCCGTCCTCGCCTCCGCCGCCGTCCCGGCCGCCGCGGCACCGGCCATCGTGTACGGGGTCAATGGCCACGACGGCCGCCAGGCCTACCCGCTCAGCCAGAGCGAGGAGGTGTTCCGCCTGCTCGACCAGCGCAACCTGCGCAGCTACCGGTTCGACGTGGACCCGCGCGACTTCACCGTGCTCGACCAACTCGTGCAACTCTCACGCAAGTACCACATCGCGCTGCGGCCGATGGTGTATCCGATGTCGCAGGAGATCGGCTACGCGCTGGCGCGGCGCTATGCCGGCGACATCAAGATCTGGGAGATCGGCAACGAGCAGGACCTGGATCGCGCCGCCGCCCCGGCGCGGATCGCGGCGATGACCACCATGTACCGCGGCATGAAGCAGGCCTCCGACGAGTTGGGCGCCAGCCTGCAGTTCACCATCAACATCACCGCCTGCAACAGCGACGACCATTCGGCCAACGCGCGCTGTCCCGGCGACCGCAACGGCTCGCTGTGGTTCCTGGAGCAGGCCAAGGCCGCCGGCTTCGATTTCGACCGGATCAGCTTCCACTACTACGCCTTCCACGGGGAACGCGGCTACTGGATGGACCTGTATCTCGGACAACTGCGCGCCGCCGCGCAGAAGTACGGCACCAAGGTGTACGTCAACGAGCTCAACTGCGCCGAGGTGTACACCGGCAACACCGATGGCGGCCATCCCGGCGACGGCGCCTGCTACGACAGCGTGGCGGAGCTGCTGCAGACGTTGCGCAGCGACTACGCCGACGTGGTCGCCGAGATCAATCTCTACGAACTGCTCGACCAGCCGGACCAGCAGGGCGCGGAGGCGCATTTCGGCCTGATGTACGACCTGAGCCGACCGAAACCGACCTTGGGCCTGCTGACCGACGCGGCCCGCTGAGCGGACCCTGTCTTCGCGCGGCGTGGTCGCCGCCTGCGGCTATGCTGCGGCGATGTTCGAACTGCATGGTGTCACCCGCCGCTATGGCGACACGCTGGCGCTGGACCGGGTCGATCTGCGCATCGCCCCGGGCCGCACCACTGCCCTGATCGGCCCCAGCGGCGCCGGCAAGTCCAGCGTGCTGCGCCTGCTGCTGGGCCTGGAATGGCCGGACGCCGGCGAAGTGCGCTTCCAGGGCGAGCCGCTGCGCCGCGCCACCCTGCTGGCGCAGCGCCGGCGCATCGGCTACGTGATCCAGGAGGGTGGCCTGTTCCCGCACCTGAGTGCGCGCGACAACGCCGCCTTGCTGGCGCGCACGCTGGGCTGGGCGCAGCCGCGCATCGCGGCGCGCCTGCACGAACTGGCTGCGCTGTGCCGCCTGCCGGAAGCGCTGCTGGCGCGTTACCCGGCCGAGCTGTCCGGCGGCCAGCGCCAGCGCGTGGGCCTGATCCGGGCGCTGTTGCTGGACCCGCCGGTGCTGCTGCTGGACGAGCCGCTGGGCGCGCTCGACCCGATCGTGCGCCACGAGTTGCAGACGCAGATGCGCGAGCTGTTCGCGCTACTCGGCAAGACCGTGGTGCTGGTGACCCACGATGTCGCCGAGGCCGCCTACCTCGGCGATACCCTGGTGCTGATGCGCGGCGGCCGCGTGCTGCAGGAAGGCAGCGCGCGCAGCCTGCTGGAGGCGCCGGCCGACCCTTTCGTGAGCCAGTTCCTGCATGCGCAGCGCAGCCTGGAGGAGGCGCGGTGACGGCGCCGGGCGCGCGCTGGCGCGCGATCGCGATGGCCGCGCTGGGCGGACTGGCCACGCTGCTGGGCCTGCCGGCCGCCGCCGAAGACGCCAAGGTGGTGGTCGGCTCGAAGAACTTCACCGAAGCGGTGGTGCTGGGCGAGATCGCCGCCGGCGCCGGGCGCCAGGCCGGGGTCGAGGTCGAGCACCGGCGCCAGCTCGGCGGCACCCGCATCCTGTGGCGCGCGCTGGAGCAAGGGTCGATCGACGCCTATGCCGAGTACACCGGCACCCTGGCCGCCGAGCTGCTGCAGATGCCGGGCGCCGACGACGCAGCCCTGCAGCGTGCGCTGGCGCAACGCGGCCTGGCGATGAGCGCGCCGCTAGGCTTCGACAACACCTATGCGTTCGGCATGCGCCGGCAACGCGCGCAGGCGCTGGGCATCGCGCGCCTGTCCGACCTGGCCGCGCATCCGACGCTCAAATTCGGGCTGAGCAACGAGTTCGTCTCGCGTGCCGACGGCTGGCCCGGCGTGCGCGCCGCCTACGGCCTGCCGCAGACGCCCACCGGCCTGGACCACGACCTCGCCTACCGCGCGCTGGACAGCGGCGCGATCGACCTCACCGACCTGTACAGCACCGACGCCGAAATCCCGGCGCACGACCTGTTGGTGCTGCAGGACGACAAGCACTACTTCCCGCGCTACGCCGCGGTGTTCCTGTACCGCGCCGACCTGGCGCAGCGCGCGCCGCGCTTCGTGCAGGCGCTGCAGGGACTGGGCGGGCGCATCGACGCGGCGACCATGCAACGGCTCAACGCCGAGGCCAAGCTCGACAAGCGCGCCGAGAGCGCGATCGCCGCGGACTGGCTGGGCATCGCCGCGCCGGCCCAGGACGGGCGCCTGCAGCGGCTGCTGCAGCGTACCCGCGAGCATCTGGCGCTGGTCGGGCTGTCGCTGGGCCTGGCCCTGCTGGTGGCGCTGCCGCTGGGCATTCTGGCCGCGCACCGGCCCCGGCTGGGCCAGGCGGTGCTGGCACTGACCGGCGTGCTGCAGACGCTGCCGTCGCTGGCGGTGTTCGTGTTCATGATCCCGCTGTTCGGCATCGGCGCCAAACCGGCGATCGCCGCGCTGTTCCTGTACAGCCTGCTGCCGATCGTGCGCAACACGCATGCCGGGCTCACCGGCATCGCCCGCGAGCTGCGCGAGACCGCCGCCGCGCTCGGCCTGCCGCCGGGCACCCGGCTATGGCGGATCGAACTGCCGCTGGCGCTGCGCACCATCCTCGCCGGCATCAAGATCGCGGCGGTGATCAACGTCGGCACCGCGACCCTGGGCGCGCTGATCGGCGCCGGCGGCTATGGCCAGCCGATCCTCACCGGCATCCGCCTGGACGATCTCGGCCTGATCCTGGAAGGCGCGGTGCCGGCCGCGCTGCTGGCACTGCTGGTGCAGGGCCTGTTCGAACTGTTGGAGCGGGTGCTGACCCCGCGCGGGTTGCGCCTGGCGGCGCGGCGGTGAAGCCGCCGCCACACGTCTGGCGGCACGCGTTCGGCCAACCATCCGGCAACGGCAGGCAGCCTCGCGGACGGAGCGTTTGGTCGCGACAGCATGCGGCTGTGTCCGCTTGTCGGGGCTGAAGCCCCTTCCACACTGCGCGTGGAGCACCTCTACCGATCCGCTCTCGCCACACCGCACCGGACACAGATTCCGCTGTAGGAGCGGCTTCAGCCGCGACAGGCGTCCCCGCCCGGTGCCGCCCGTCGCGGCTGAAGCCGCTCCTACGGGACGCTTCGCGCACTGCCTGCGTCACGGCGCACGACATCACACACGCCGACGGCTGCCGCGAACGACGCCAACGCCACCACGCCGTCAGCGAGATTTCCGTCGCACAGGAAAACCCGAACGCAACCGCCGCACGCGTCGCCCTCTTCAGGCACGCGCCGCAGCCAGCATCTCCTGCGCCAGGCCGCGCATCGCCTCCGGCGTCAATTGCAGGTACGGCGCAATGCGCAAGGCGCCGTGCCGATGCGTGCAGACGACCTGCGCGTGCTGCAGCCACCGCAGCAACGCCGGCATCGTCGACGCCGGTGGATGCAACGCGTAAACGTGCGGCGCGTGCCCGGGCGCGATCCAGTCGCCCGCTCCCAGCGTCCGCAGTTCCGCATCGAACGCGGCGCCGAGTTCGCCAAGCCGCTGCGCGATGCGTGCCGGCTGCCACTGCTGCAGTTGCTGCAGCGCCGCGTCGGCCATCGCCAGGCGCAGCGGATCGGCGACGCCGCCGGCATCGAAGCGGCGCGCGCCGTTGCGGTAGGGCGGCGGCGCTTCGGCCGGAAACTGCCAGTCGCCGCCCGGGTCGCGCGCCTGCCAGTGCTGCTCGAACGGCACGCCGTGCGCGCGCCAGTGCGGCGACGCCCACAACCACGCCAGCCCCATCGGCCCGAGCAGCCACTTGTGCCCGACCGAGACCACGAAGTCCGGCCGCCAGGCGTCCAGCCGCACCGGCAGCACGCCCAGGCTCTGGCTCAGGTCCAGCACCAGCATCGCGCCGGCCGCATGCACCCGCGGCGCGATGCGGTCCAGATCCAGCAGGCGGCCATCGCGCCAGTAGGCATTGGGCAGGGTCGCCACGCGCACGCGCGGTTGCGCGTCGAGCGTGGCCAGCACCGCGTCGGTCCAGTCCTGGCCCGGCGCCGGCCGCACCACCGCAAGGTGCGCGCCGCTCTCGGCACAACGTTGCTGCCAGGCCAGCAGGTTGGACGGGAACTGGCCGTCGAGCAGCAGCACCGCATCGCCCGGCGCCAACGGCACCTGCCGCGCCGCGATGGCCAGGCCGTAGGCGGCCGACGGCACCATCGCCACGCCTTCACTGTCGCCACCGAACAGGGTGTCCGCCGCCAGCGCACGCAAGTCCTCGATCTGCGCGCGCCAGGCATCGAAGGACAGCGTCCACGGCGTGATCGACGCGGCCAGCGCCGCCTGCCCGGCGGCCAGTACCCGATGCAGGCGCGGCCCCTTGCTGGCGGTGTCCAGGTAGCGCACCCCGGCCGGCAACGCGAACGCATCCGCCGCGGCGTCGAGGTCGACCAACTCCCCGGCGGAAGCCGTGTTGGCGTCGGGGCGTAAGGCGGTCGTAGACATGTGCCTAGGGTAACGCCGCGGACCGCGACGCGTGACGGTCCGTTCACGCCGGACCGCTAAGACTGGGTCGATGCAAGCGATCTCTCCGGCGTCACCGCCTTCGCCCATCGCGTCCGCTGCGACGCTGGCGGACCGCCTGCGCCGCGTGCGCGCCCGCAGCCGTCATCTCGCCGCGCCATTGAGCGAAGAAGACGCGATGGTGCAGAGCATGGACGACGCCAGTCCGGCCAAATGGCACCTGGCGCACACCACCTGGTTCTTCGAGCGTTTCGTGCTCGGCGCCGATCCGGAGTACCGCGCGCGCGATCCGCAGTGGGACTACCTGTTCAACAGCTACTACCAGAGCATCGGCCCGGCGCACGCGCGCCCGCACCGCGGCCTGCTGTCGCGGCCATCGCTGGCGAAGGTGCTGGACTACCGCACGGAGATCGAAACGCGCGTGCTGGCGCAGTTGCAGGCCGGCACCCTGGCGCCGCAGACGCTGCAGATCCTGGAGCTGGGCCTGCAGCACGAGCAGCAGCACCAGGAACTGCTGCTGACCGACATCAAGCACGCGTTCTGGCGCAATCCGCTGGGCCCGGCGTATCGCACTGACCTGGCGACGCAGCGCGCGCCGGCGTCCGCGCTGCGCTGGCTGCAGCGCGACGAGCAGATCAGCGAGATCGGTGCCGCGCCGTGGCCGGCGCATGCCGGCTTCGCCTACGACAACGAATCGCCGCGGCATCGCGTGCTGGTGCCGGCGCATGCGCTGGCCAGCCGCCCGGTGAGCAATGCCGAGTACGCCGAGTTCATCGCCGACGGCGGCTACCGCTCGGTCGGCCTGTGGCTCAGCGACGGCTGGGCACGGCGCTGCGCCGAGGACTGGCAGCGCCCGCTGTACTGGCATGCCGATGGCGTGCGCGAATTCACCCTCGGCGGCTGGCGCAAACGCGATCCGCATGCGCCGGTGTGCCATCTCAGCCTGTTCGAGGCCGACGCCTACGCGCGCTGGGCCGGCGCGCGCCTGCCGACCGAAGCGGAGTGGGAACAGGCGGCCACCGGCGTCGCCATCGCCGGCAACTTCGTCGAGACCGATGCGCTGCACCCGCAGCCGGCGGCGCCGGCCGATGCCGGCCTGCAACAGCTGTTCGGCGACGTCTGGGAATGGACCGGCAGCGCCTACCTGCCCTACCCCGGCTTCCGCCCGTGGTCGGGCACGCTGGGCGAATACAACGGCAAGTTCATGAACGCGCAGTGGGTGTTGCGCGGCGGCAGTTGCGCCACGCCGCACGATCACCTGCGCGCCAGCTACCGCAACTTCTTCCCCTCCGATGCGCGGTGGCAGTTCGCCGGCGTGCGCCTGGCCAAGGATCCCGCATGAATGCCGCAACCGCCCGTGCCCTGACCGAAGCCGCCCTCACCGACCTGCATCCGCAGGCCGACGACATCGCCGCCGACGCGATCGCCGGGCTGTCGCGCAGCCCCAAGCAGCTGCCGTCCAAGTATTTCTACGACGCCGAAGGCTCGCGCCTGTTCGAGGCGATCACCCGCCAGCCCGAGTACTACCTGACCCGCACCGAGCTGGACCTGCTGGAAGCGCGCATGCCGTCGATCGCGCAGGCGGTGGGCACGGGCGCGCACGTGGTCGAGCTGGGCAGCGGCAGCGGGCGCAAGACCCAGTTGCTGCTGGATGGGCTGCGCATGCCGGTGGCCTACACGCCCATCGAGATTTCCCGCGACATGCTGATGTCCAGCACCACGCGGCTGGCCGAGCGCTTCCCGCACATCCAGATGCTGCCGGTGTGCGCCGACTTCACCGCGCCGGTGGCGCTGCCGGCGCCGCAGCGCGGCGCACGCCGCACCCTGGTGTTCTTCCCCGGCTCGACCCTGGGCAACTTCACCCGCGAGGACGGCATCGCCCTGCTGCGCTCGATGCGCCAGACCATGGGCGCGGACGGCTGCGCGCTGATCGGCATCGACCTGGTCAAGGACACGGCGCTGCTGGAGGCAGCCTACAACGATGCCGCCGGGGTCACCGCCGCGTTCACCCTGAATCTGCTGCGCCGGCTCAACCGCGAGATCGGCAGCGACTTCGACCTGGCGCAGTTCCGCCATCGGGCCGTCTACTCCGAGGCGCGCCAGCGCATCGAGACCTTCCTGGTCAGCCAGTGCGCGCAGCAGGTGCACGTGGCCGGGCAGCGCTTCGATTTCGCCGACGGCGAAGCGATGCAGGTCGAGTACAGCCACAAGTACACCGACCAGAACTTCGCGGCGATGGCCGCCGAGGCCGGCTTGCGGGTCAGCCATGGCTGGAACGCGCAGGACGATGCGTTCGGGCTGCGGTTGCTGCAGAGCGGGGACACAGTGCCCGGGGCCAGGGACCCGGAAAAGTCGTAATCCTGCAAAATGCGGGACGCCATGATGGTGTCCGCAGCAAAATCGCTATCAAGCGATTTTTTGTGGGAGGGGCTTCAGCCCCGACAGGCTTTCCCGGTAAAGCCCGTCGGGACTGAAGTCCCTCCCACAGTGCAATCGCAACCGCCTTGCACTCGCGGGAAAATCGCGGGTCCCGGCTCCCGAGTCCATCAACCCTGGTAGCCGTTGCTGATCGGATAGCGCCGCTCGCGCCCGAAGGCGCGGCGCGACACCTTCGGCCCCGGCGCGGCCTGGTGCCGCTTCCACTCGCTGATGCGCACCAGCCGCACCACCCGGTCGACCACCTCGGCGGCATAGCCGGCAGCGACGATCTCGTCGCGCGACTCCTCCTGGTCGACGTAGCGGTACAGGATGCCGTCGAGCACATCGTAGGGCGGCAACGAATCCTGGTCGGTCTGGTTGGCGCGCAGTTCCGCCGAGGGCGGCCGCGCGATCACCGCGGGCGGGATCACCGGCGCGCCACCGACGGTGTTGCGCCATTTCGCCAGGCCGAACACCTCGGTCTTGTACAGGTCCTTCAGCGGCGCGTAGCCGCCGCACATGTCGCCGTAGATGGTGGCATAGCCCACCGCGTACTCGCTCTTGTTGCCGGTGGTCAGCAACAGGCCGCCGAACTTGTTGGCCAGCGCCATCAGGATCACGCCGCGGCTGCGCGACTGCAGGTTCTCCTCGGTGACGTCGGGCTCGGTGCCGGCAAACAGCGGACCGAGCGCGCGCAGCAGTCCTTCGAACGCCGGCTCGATCGCCACCGTCTCCAGCGTCACGCCCAGCGTGCGGCACTGCTCGGCGGCCAGGTCGTTGGACAGGTCGGCGGTGTAGCGCGACGGCAAGCGCACCGCGGTGACGTTGTCCGCGCCCAGCGCATCCACCGCCATCGCCAGCACCAGCGCCGAATCGATGCCGCCGGACAGGCCCAGCCACACCTTGGAAAAGCGGTTCTTGGCGCAGTAGTCCTGCAACCCGCGCACCACCGCGCGCCAGGCCAGCGCATCCATGCTCTCGTCGCCGTCGTCGATCCAGCGCAACGGCGCGAAACGGCGTGCGGCGGTGTCGTAGTCCACCACCAGCCACTGGTCGGTGAAGGCCGCCGCGGCCGGATGCACGGTGCCGTCGCCGTCGGCCACCACCGAGGCGCCGTCGAACACCAGCGCATCCTGGCCGCCGACCACGTTGAGATAGGCCAGCGCCGCGCCGCTCTCGCGGCTGCGCTCGGCCAGCAAGGCATCGCGCTGCGCATGCTTGCCGCGCTCGTAGGGCGAGGCGTTGGGCACCAGCACCAGTTCCGCGCCGGCGCGCACGGTCGCCGCCAGCGGCTCCGGGAACCACAGGTCCTCGCAGATCACCAGGCCCACCGGCGTGCCCTTGACCTCGAACACGCAGTGTTCCCCGTCCGGGTCCACGTCGAAATAGCGGCGCTCGTCGAACACCGCGTAGTTGGGCAGTTCGCGCTTGCGGTAGGTGCGCTCGATGCGGCCGCCGCGCAGCACGCTGGCGGCGTTGTAGACCACGCTGCCGGCGCTCTGCGGCCAGCCGACCACCGCGACGATGCCGCGCACCTGCGCGGCGATGCGCTGCACCGCGCGCTCGCAGTCGGCCAGGAAGCCCGGCCGCAGCAGCAGGTCCTCCGGCGGATAGCCGCTGACCGCCAGCTCCGGGAACAGCACCACGTCGGCGCCGTACTCGTCGCGCGCCTCCTCGAGCAAGGCGATGATCCGGTCGGTGTTCTGGGCCACGGCACCGACCGGGAAATCGAACTGGGCCATGGCGAGGCGGAGGGAAGAAGGCATGGACAACCTTGCAGAAGCGGGAGGGGAACGCAGTGCGCAGTGTAGCGCCGCACCGCGGCAGGCGATCCGGTCCGCCCACCCACCTCATGATGTGCCGGTCAGCGGATGGATGCACCGTGGGAGGGACTTCCGTCCGACTGGCGCCGAAGCCAACCACTGACAGACTCCGCGTCGCGACCGAAGTCGCTCCCACAAGGAGCGGCATCCCAAGTGCTGGCTAGGTGCGCTGTCGGCGGGGCTTCAGGGCACTCGACCAACTTGCGTTTGCCGCGGCTCAGCGGGACATGCCGTTACCGCGCGTAACAGCGGCGTCAGCCGCGACGAGCATTCCCGATAACGCCATCGCAGCTGATCCACAAAAGAGACCTTGGCCCACTCCTGCGAAAGCGTGTGCGTGCGTTTGGAAGCGATCGCCGCAGGCCGCCGTTCAGCGCTGACCTTGGCGTGCCTTCGATTTCCGACTGCACTGGCCGGACTGCACCGCGAAACACGGGTGCGGTGCCGCCGACACCAGCAGCAGCGGCTCCCGACCATGCCTGGCGTACTGCAGAGCATCCCCCGTCACGGTTGCAGCCGCTCCCACAGGAAGACGACACAGCAACGGAAGACGACATGCTGACCAAGCGCTGTGGGAGGGACTTCAGTCCCGACTGCATCAATCCCGAAGCGCCGGCCAACCACCACCATGTGCTTCAGCGGGCGCCAGCACCAGCCCGCGCGCGGCGCCGCCGGCGCCAACGGCGCACCAGCAGCACCACTCCCGTGCCAAGCCCCAGCGCGGCGGCGCCCAGCAGCGCCATGCGCACGCCGACGCCATGCTGGAACACGACCTCCTGGCCATCGCCCTCCAGCGTGTAGGCGACCAGGTAGTCGCCCATCGTGCCCAGGCCCTCGCGACCGCCGGCGGCGATCACCACGTACTGGCGCCCGTTCACCGCGTACACCGAGGGCGTCGCCTGCCCGCCAGCCGGCAGCTTGGCCTCCCACAGGGTCTTGCCGGTGGCGCTGTCGAGCGCGCGCAGCCGTGCATCGGCCGCGGCGGCGACGAAGGTGAGCCCGCTGGCGGTGCTCACCGCGCCACCGAGCAGCGGCGTGCCCACCTCCAGCGGCAGCCACGGCAGGCGGTCTTCCAGCGTGCCCAACGGCCGCTCCCAGGCGACCTTGCGGGTGCGCAGGTCCACCGCCACCAGCCGTCCCCACGGCGGACGCACGCAGGGAATGCCGTCCGCCGCGGCCAGCACGCCGCGGCGCATGCCGAACGGCGTGCCCTTCATGTCGTTGAACTCCTGGCCCGGGTAACGCGCGCTGTCCTTCCAGTCGAACTGCGCACGCGGGATCAGGGTGATCTGCATTGGCAGGTCGGACACCGGCATGATCGCCAGTTGCCGCTGCGGATCCACCGCAATGCCGCCCCAGTTGACGCCGCCGGCCCAGCCCGGCGAGACGACGCTGCCGCGCACGCTGGGCGGGGTGAAAATGCCTTCCGAGCGCATCCCGGCGATCAGCGCCGCGCACTGGCGGCGCGCGGCCGGGGTCACGCCCCAGGCATCGGCAGGGGTGATCGGCGCATGCCGCGCCAGGCGCAGCGCCGGTTCGGGCATCGGCTGGGTCGGCGACGCGCGTTCGCCCGGCACGTCCGAGGCCGGCACCGGCACTTCGCTGATCGGGAACAGCGGCGTGCCGTCGCGGCGATCGAAGGCGAACAGGAAGCCGGTCTTGGTCGCCTGCAGCACCGCCGCGCGCGGCCCGTGTGCGGTCTGCAGCGTGGTCAGGACCGGCTGCGAGGCCAGGTCGTAGTCCCACAGGTCGTGGTGCACCAGTTGCTGCGCCCACACCCGGCGCCCGCTGTGGAGGTCCAGCGCCACCAGCGAATTGGTATCGCGGTTGTCGCCGAGGCGCTCGCCGCCGTAGTAATCGGGGCTGGCCGAGCCGGTCGGCACGTAGACCAGGCCCAGCGCCGGATCCACCGCCAGCGGCGCCCAGGCATTGCCGCCGCCGACCGTCGCCGCTTGCTCCGGCTGCCAGCCCGCGGCGGTGGCCTTGGCCGGATCGCGCGGCACCGGATCCCAGCGCCACAGCTCGCGGCCGCTGCGCGCGTCGTAGCCGCGCACCACGCCCTGCTCCAGGGTGTGCGCGCGGTTGTCGCCGATCGAACTGCCGACCACCAGCACGTCGCCGGCCACCACCGGCGGCGAGGTCACGGCATAGTTGGCCCAACTGTCGCGCGGGTCGTCCTGCAGGTTGATGCCGGCCTTGAGATCGACGCTGCCGCCCTGGCCGAATCCGGCGCACGGGCGCCCGTCGGCCGCATCCAGCGCGATCAGCCGCGCATCCAGAGTGCCGAACACGATGCGCTCGCGGCACGCCCCGGCCGCGGCCTGCGCGTCGCGCCAGACACTCACCCCGCGCGAGGCCGGGTCGCTGTAGCGCTTGCCGCGCGCGACCTTGGCATCGAACGACCACAGTTCGCGGCCGCTGGCCGCATCCAGGGCAAAGGCGATGCCGGTGCCGGTGGTGAGGTACATGCGCCCACCCAGCACCAGCGGATTGGCCTCGAAACGGCGCCGCTGCGGATCGGGCAGGCCGGCGCCGAGTTCGCCGGTGCGGAACGACCAGGCGATGCGCAGGCGTCCGACATTCTCCGGTGTGATCTGGGTCAGCGGCGAATACTGCCCGCCGCCGGGCGCGCCGGCGTAACTGGCCCAATCGCCCGGTGCCGCCGCGCAGAGCCCTCCAATGCCCATCGCCACGCCCGCCCCGCATACCGCTGCCCGCCATCGCCTGATCACGCATCCGCTCCTGTCGCTGCCGAAAGTGGCGTGCAGTCTCGGTCTTACCGCGGCGCGCCGCTGCGCCGCAGGGACGGAACCGGCCATGTCAGTGACCAAGTGCGGGACCATGGGGACGAGCGGCGTCGCCGCCGGCAGCGGGAGCGCGCCAGCCAGGACGCCCGACCACGGCCCCGACCACGGCGTTGATTGGCTCTGCGCGGGCAACGCGGTAGTGTCCAGCCAGCCCGGCCGACCAGGAGCGCGACGCGATGCTGACACGATGGAGGCTTGCCCTCGGCAAGCTCAGCAAACGGATGTGGTTTCGTTCCACGCTCTACGGCGCACTCGGCGTCATCACGGCCCTGGCCGGCGCCTTCCTGAAGTTCCTGATTCCGCACACCCTGGCCACGCGGATCGGGGCGGATTCGGTCGGCAATATCCTCGCCATCCTGGCCGCCTCGATGCTGACGGTGACCACGTTCTCCCTGTCCACCATGGTCTCGGCCTACGCCTCGGCCTCGAACAGCGCCACCCCGCGTGCCGCGCGCCTGCTGATCGAGGATACCCGCGCCCAAGGCGCGCTGGCGACCTTCATCGGCGCGTTCCTGTTTTCGATCGTCGGATTGATCGCCCTGAGTACTGGCCTCTATGGGGAAGGCGGTCGGCTGGTGCTGTTCGGCGCCACCATCGCGGTGATCGTCCTGATCACCGTGACCTTGCTGCGCTCCATCGAGCAGTTCTCGCGCTTCGGCCGGCTCGGCGAAACCATCGACCTGGTGGAATTGGCCACCCGCGATGCGATGCGTCGCCGCGCCCAAGACCCGCTGTTGGGAGCGGCGCCAGGCGCGCACCCGCTTCCCGATGAGGCCCAGCGCCTGTACAGCGAACAGGTCGGTTACGTGGAGCATCTGGATGTGGCCCGATTGGACGCGATCGCCGCCGAACACGCATTGACCATCTACGTGCTTTGCCAGCCCGGCACCTTCGCCACGCCGCAGCGCCCCATCCTGGCCGTGGCGGGCCGGACGGATGCGGCCCTGCTCGGCCGGCTACGCGCGGCGGTCAGCGTGAGCGAGGCACGCAGCGTCGAGCACGATCCGCGCTATGGCCTGGTCATCCTGGCGGAAATCGCCCAGCGCTCGATGTCGGCGGCGATCAACGATCCCGGCACCTGCATCGACGTGATCGGGACCTGTGTGCGACTGCTGTGCGGCTGGGCGCACAAGCGTGCGCGCACCCCAGCACCGGAGATCCGCTACCCGCACGTCCGGGTGGCGCCGCTGTCGGAACGGGACATGGTCGAGGACGCGTTCGCCCCCATCGCCCGCGACGCTGCCGGCGCACTGGAGGTCAACATTCAGCTGCAGAAGGCATTCGCGGCAGTCGCGCGGGCGGACTCGCCCGAGATGCGCGAGGCGGCGCTGATGCTGGCGCAGCAGTCGCTGCAGCGGGGGCTGCAAACGCTACGCTTCGGCCCGGACCAGGAGGCCCTGCGCGCGGCGGCGCTTTCGGAAAACGGCATCGCCTCCGCCTCCACCCCCGCCTGAGCGAAGCGCCGGTCGGCGCAGCTCCTTTCGCCTCGATGGCAGCCGCTGCGCTGGCGTTGACGGGGCCGCGCGGCATGCTGCCGCGTTGGTCCATCGAAGCGCATACACCATCCCGGTACAAAAAAAGCCCCGCTCGCGCGGGGCTCTCTTGCCAGACCGCGCAGCGTGGCGCCAAGGCGCCACACTGCCGTTGGCGTTACTTACTTCACCAGCGAGGCGATCGCCGCACCCAGGTCGCCCGGCGAGCGGACGGTCTTGACGCCAGCGGCTTCCATCGCCGCGAACTTGCCCTCGGCCGTGCCCTTGCCGCCCGAGGCGATCGCACCGGCGTGGCCCATGCGCTTGCCGGCCGGCGCCGAAGCACCGGCGATGAAGCCGACCACCGGCTTCTTGACATGCTTGGCGATGTACTCGGCACCGGCTTCCTCGGCGTCGCCGCCGATTTCGCCGACCATGATGATGCCTTCGGTCTGCGGATCCTCGTTGAACAGCTTGAGGCAGTCGACGAAGTTCAGGCCGTTGATCGGGTCGCCGCCGATGCCGATGCAGGTGGACTGGCCCAGGCCGACTTCCGTGGTCTGCTTGACCGCTTCATAGGTCAGCGTGCCCGAACGCGAGACGATGCCGATCTTGCCGGGCTTGTGGATGTGGCCCGGCATGATGCCGATCTTGCACTCGCCCGGGGTGATCACGCCGGGGCAGTTAGGCCCGATCAGCACGGTGTCCGGATGCGAACGGGTCAGCACGTTCTTGACGCGCAGCATGTCCAGCACCGGGATGCCTTCGGTAATGCAGACGATGACCTTGATGCCGGCCGCAGCCGCTTCCAGGATCGCGTCGGCCGCGAACGGCGGCGGCACGTAGATCACCGAGGCATCGGCGCCCGTGCTCTGCACGGCATCGGCCACGGTGTTGAACACCGGCAGGTCGATGTGGGTGGTGCCGCCCTTGCCCGGCGTGACACCGCCGACGACCTGGGTGCCGTACTCGATCATCTGGGTGGCGTGGAAGGTGCCCTGCTGGCCGGTGAAGCCCTGCACGATCACCTTGGTGTTCTTGTTAATCAAAACAGACATTGGAGTTCCTTGGTGTCGTGGATCAGGCGGCGTTCTTGACAGCTTCAACGACCTTCTTGGCGCCGTCGTTGATGTTGTCGGCCGGGATGATGGCCATGCCGCTGTCGCGCAGCAGCTGCTTGCCTTCTTCCACGTTGGTGCCTTCCAGGCGCACCACGACCGGAACCTTGACGCCCACTTCCTTGACCGCCGCGATGATGCCCTCGGCGATCATGTCGCAGCGGACGATGCCACCGAAGATGTTGACGAAGATGCCTTCGACCTTGTCCGAGGACAGGATCAGCTTGAACGCCTCGATCACGCGCTGCTTGTTGGCGCCGCCGCCAACGTCGAGGAAGTTCGCCGGCTCGCCGCCGTTGAGCTTGATCACGTCCATGGTCGCCATGGCCAGACCGGCGCCATTGACCATGCAACCGATGTTGCCGTCCATGGTGACGTAGTTGATGTCCAGCTCCGAAGCGGTCACTTCGGTCTCGTCTTCCTGGGACTTGTCGCGCATGGCGACCAGTTCCTTGTGGCGGAAGTTGGCGTTGTCGTCGCTGTTGAACTTGCCGTCCAGCGCGTAGAGGTTGCCGTCGTCCAGGATCGCCAGCGGATTGATCTCCACCAGCGCCAGGTCCTTCTCGTTGAAGATGCGGTACAGGTTGACCATGATGCTGGCGAACTGGCCGGCCTGCTTGGCGGTCAGGCCCATCTTGAAGCCGATGTCGCGGCCGTGGTAACCCTGCACGCCCTCGACGAAGTCGACGTTGAGCGTGTGGATCTTGTCCGGGGTCTCGGCGGCGACCTGTTCGATCTCCATGCCGCCCTCGGAGGAGGCGATGTAGCTGATGGTGCGGGTGCCGCGGTCGACCAGCACCGACAGGTACAGCTCCTTGACGATCTCACCGGCGGTGGTCACCAGCACCAGGTTGATCGGCAGCTCGACGCCGGCGGTCTGGTAGGTCGCCATCTTCGTACCGAGCAGCTTCTCAGCGACGGCCTTCACATCGTCGGTGGTCTTGCAGAACTTGACGCCGCCTGCCTTGCCGCGGCCACCTGCGTGGATCTGCGCCTTGACCATCCAAGGGCCAGCGCCCAGCGACTTGGCGGCTTCAACCGCTTCTTCCGGAGTCGCCGCGACCTTGCCGGCCGGGACCGGGATGCCGTACTCGGCAAGCAGTTGTTTTGCCTGATATTCGTGGAAATTCATGCGTCACCGTGGGAAAAGGAACGGCCGTCCCGCAGCGATCCGGGCCCTGAGTGGCGGCCGGGAGCGGTACGGACGGGACGCCTATTGTCGCTGACGCGGGGCGGCGGCGCAAAAGCGCCGACGGTCCGGCCCGGCTGCGGCCTCCGGGGAGGTCCGCGGTGGCGCCACCGGGTGGAGCCGGCAGCAGACCGCACGCGCCCTGCCGCGCTCGCTCTTGCTTCCCCTTGCCCTGTCCGGGCGCCGGACCGCCAGCGGCGACAATCGCGGTTTCCCCGTCGTGGGCGACGACGGCCCAGGCAGGTCGCAGCCGACCCGGCGGCCATCCACGTACACGGCACCGCCCCTATACTCGCGCCGTCCGCTGCCCGCCCGGAGTCCGGCTTGCCCACCAGCGCCTCGCTCATCGACCGCATCGAGTCCATTCCGCGCCGCGAGCTGTACTTCTTCGCGCTGTACCGGGTGCTGGTGGCCGGGCTGATCGCGGCCCTGGTGTTCAGCCCGCTCGGCGTGCTGGTCGGCGAGCCGCGCTACCCGCAACTGGCCAACACCCTGTCCACTGCCTACCTGGCGGTGGCGCTGGCGCTGCTGGTGTGGGGGCGCAACGAGGCGCATCTGGCGCCGATCGTCGGTTTCAGCGCCGTCGCCGACATCGTCGCCGCCACCCTGGCCGCGCACGCCCTGCCCGCCGCCAGCGCCGGCATCGCGATGATGCTGCTGTTCAACGTCGCCGCCGCGGCGATGCTGCTGCGCCTGCGCAGCGGCCTCGCCATCGCCCTGATCGCCTCGGCGGCGACGCTGGCCGAATACGTCTGGAGCGTGCTGGACGGCGCCGACAACACCCGCAGCCTGGCCGAACTGGCGATGTTCGCCACCAGCTATCTGGCAGTGGCCTACATCTGCAATGGCCTCGGCCAGCGCGCGCGCGCCAGCCAGCACCTGGCCGAACGCCGCGGCGCCGAGGTCGCCAATCTCTACGAAATCAACGAACTGATCATCCGCCGCATGCGCACCGGGGTGCTGGTGGTGGACGCGCAGAACCGGGTGACCCTGGCCAACGAAGCCGCTTCGGCCCTGCTCGGCGACACCGACGGCAACAGCGGCAGCGGCCGGCTCGACCTGCTCAGCGCCGCGCCGGAGCTGGCCCGGCGCCTGCAGCGCTGGCGCAACGGCTGGAACCAGGACGAAAGCCCGCTGCAGCTGTCGCCGGACCAGCCGGAGGTGCAACCGCGCTTCGCCCGGCTGCTGGCCGAGGGCGACCTCACGCTGGTGTTCCTCGACGACGCCACGGTGGTGTCGCGGCGCGCCGAATCGCTGACCCTGTCGGCGCTGGGCCGCTTCTCGGCCAGCCTGGCCCACGAGATCCGCAACCCGCTGGCCGCGATCAACTACGCCTCGCAACTGCTGGAGGAATCGCCGGCGATCGGCGATGCCGACCGCCGCCTGCTGCAGATCATCCACCAGCAGTGCCAGCGCACCAACGGCATCGTCGAGAGCGTGCTCGGCCTGGCCCGACGCGAGCGCTCCAATCCGGAGAACCTGGACCTGGGCGCGTTCGTGCGCCGTTTCGTCCAGGAGTACCGGCAGACCCTGTCGATCGAGACCGACAGCCTCGAGGCGATCCTCGCCCCGCAGCCGGTGCACGCGCTGGTCGATCCCAAGCACCTGCACCAGATCCTCAGCGCGCTGGTGCACAACGCGCTCAAGTACGGGCGGGTGATGGAGGAACCGGCGCGGGTACGCCTGCGCGTGGCGCTGCAGGAGCGCAACGCCATCGTCGACGTGATGGACCGCGGCCCCGGCATCCCCGAGGCGGTGGCGGCGCAGCTGTTCCGACCGTTCTTCACCACCTCCGAGCACGGCACCGGGCTGGGCCTGTACATCGCCCGCGAGCTGTGCCGGGCCAACCAGGCGCGGCTGGAGTACGTGCCGGTGCCGGCCGGCGGCGCCTGCTTCCGCGTCGCCCTGCCCGGGCCGCACACCATGCTCAGCGGCTGACAGGTGAGAATCGCTCCGCCAACGCGCGGCCGCCGCCGGTAAATTGGCGCATGTCCCGGTTCCTAGGCTATCTTTCCTGCGCATGAACGAAACCCGAAGCGCCCTGGTCGTCGACGACGAGCGCGACATCCGCGAGTTGCTGGTCCTGACCCTGGGCCGGATGGGCCTGCGCATCAGCACCGCCGCCAACCTCG
Organism: Xanthomonas sacchari; assembly: GCF_024266585.1. Classification (NCBI taxonomy): domain Bacteria; kingdom Pseudomonadati; phylum Pseudomonadota; class Gammaproteobacteria; order Lysobacterales; family Lysobacteraceae; genus Xanthomonas; species Xanthomonas sacchari. The sequence goes on along the minus strand of NZ_CP100647.1, from coordinate 1,599,750 downwards.
CCGAAGCGCGCGAACTGCTGGCGAGCAACCCCTACGACCTGTGCATCACCGACATGCGCCTGCCCGACGGCAACGGCATCGAGCTGGTCAGCGAGATCGCACGACACTACCCGCGCACGCCGGTGGCGATGATCACCGCCTTCGGCAGCATGGACCTGGCGGTGGAGGCGCTGAAGGCCGGCGCCTTCGACTTCGTCAGCAAGCCGGTGGACATCCAGGTGCTGCGTGGCCTGGTCAAGCATGCGCTGGAACTCAACAACGAAAGCCGCGCCGCGCCGCCGCAGCCGGCCCCGGAACAGGCCAGCCGCCTGCTTGGCGCCTCGGCGGCGATGGACGCGCTGCGTAGCACCATCGCCAAGGTCGCCCGCAACCAGGCACCGGTCTACATCCTCGGCGAATCCGGCGTGGGCAAGGAACTGGTCGCGCGTACGATCCACGAACAGGGCGCCCGCGCCGCCGGGCCCTTCGTGCCGGTGAACTGCGGCGCCATCCCCGCGGAACTGATGGAAAGCGAGTTCTTCGGCCACAAGAAGGGCAGCTTCACCGGCGCCCATGCCGACCAGGCCGGCCTGTTCCAGGCCGCGCACGGCGGCACCCTGTTCCTTGACGAGGTCGCCGAACTGCCGCTGCCGATGCAGGTCAAGCTGCTGCGTGCCATCCAGGAGAAATCGGTGCGCCCGGTCGGCGCCGCCACCGAAGTGCCGGTGGACGTGCGCATCCTCTCGGCCACGCACAAGGACCTGGCCGACCTGGTCGCCGAGGGCCGCTTCCGCCACGACCTGTACTACCGGATCAACGTCATCGAACTGCGCGTGCCGCCGCTGCGCGAGCGCGGCGGCGACCTGCCGCAACTGGCCGCGGCGATCCTGGCGCGGCTGGCCAAGAGCCACGGCCGCCCCACCCCGCTGCTGTCGCCCTCGGCGCTGGACGCCCTGAGCAGCTACGCCTTCCCCGGCAACGTGCGCGAACTGGAGAACATCCTCGAGCGCGCCCTGGCGATGGCCGAGGACGACCAGATCAGCGCCGCCGACCTGCGTCTGCCGCAACCCGGCAACCACGCCCGCAGCGCCGCCGAGGCCGCCCCGGCGCTGCCGCGCGGCGTGGTCGACATCGACCCCAGCTCCTCCGCACTGCCGTCCTACATCGAACAACTCGAACGCGCCGCGATCCAGAAGGCACTGGAAGAGAACCGCTGGAACAAGACCCGCACCGCCGCGCAGTTGGGCATCACCTTTCGGGCGCTGCGCTACAAGCTGAAGAAGTTGGGGATGGAGTAGAAGGGCCGGGAATGGGGAATCGGGATTGGGGAATCGGGAAAACCGCTTTCCCGGCTGCTCCCGGTCCCTCGTCAGACAGCGTGATGTGGCCGGGTGGTGTGCCGTTGGGCCGCAACCAGCGTGTCCCGCCCTGCGCTACACGTCGAGAAGCGTGGGAACAGGGCTTGGACTACTAAGAGCAGAGCGACAGGGATGGGAAACGCCGCTTTTCCCATTCCCCAATCCCGATTCCCCGCTCCCAGCTCTTCAATCCTTCGTCACCCGATTGATCTCGGCCAAACTGGTGATGCCGTTGCGGGCCTTGAGCAGGGCCGACTGGCGCAGGTCGCGGACGCCGATCTTCTGCGCGGCGCTGGCGATGTCCATCGCGTTGCCGCCCTGCAGCACGATCGCCGCGATCTCGTCGTTCATCGGCATGACCTGGTAGATGCCGGTCCGGCCCTTGTAGCCCTCGGTGCACTCGTCGCAGCCGACCGCCTCGTACAGCTGGATGCCGGCGGCGATCTCCGCCTCGGTGAAGCCCTCGGCCAGCAAGGCCTTCTCCGGCAACTGGACCGGGCGCTTGCAGTTGTTGCATAGGCGTCGCGCCAGGCGCTGGGCGATGACCAGGGTCACCGAACTGGTGATGTTGTAGGGCGCGATGCCCATGTTCATCAGGCGCGCGATGGTCTGCGGCGCGTCGTTGGTGTGCAGGGTGGACAGCACCATGTGGCCGGTCTGCGCCGCCTTGATCGCGATCTCGGCGGTCTCCAGGTCGCGAATTTCGCCGACCATGATGATGTCCGGATCCTGGCGCAGGAATGAGCGCAGCGCCGCGGCGAAGGTCATGCCGCGCTTGTTGTTCTGCTGGACCTGGTTGACCCCGGGCAGGCGGATTTCGACCGGATCCTCGGCGGTGGAGATGTTGCGGGTGTCGTCGTTGAGGATGCCCAGCGCGGTGTACAGCGACACCGTCTTGCCCGAGCCGGTGGGGCCGGTGACCAGGACCATGCCGTACGGCTTGTGGATCGCATCCAGGAACAGTTTCTGCTGCTCGGGCTCGTAGCCGAGCTTGTCGATGCCCAGCTTGGCTGCGCTGCCGTCGAGGATACGCAGCACGATCTTCTCGCCGAACAGCGTCGGCAGCGTGCTGACGCGGAAATCGATCTGCTTGTTCTTGGACAGGTTGAGCTTGATGCGGCCGTCCTGCGGCACCCGCTTCTCGGCGATGTCCAGCTGCGCCATCACCTTGAGGCGCGCGGCGATGCGCTGGTTGAGCTTGACCGGCGCCTTGGCCACGCTCTTGAGCAGGCCGTCGATACGCAGGCGCACCCGGTAGTCGTCTTCGTAGGGCTCGAAATGGATGTCGGAGGCGCCACGGCGGATCGCATCGACCAGCACCTTGTTCACGAACTTGACGACCGGGGTGTCTTCGCCCTTGGCATCGATGCCGGTGTCGCCGCTGCTCCCCCCACCCATGTCCTCGTCGCCGCCGCCGACATCGAGGTTGTCCATGCCCTCGTCGTCGCCCAAGGCACTGCCGAGCGAATCGTTGCTGGCCTGCCACTGTTCCAAGGTGCGGCGGATCTGGTCCTCATCGACCAGGATGGCCTCGACCGTCAGGTTGGTGTGGAACTTGATGTCGTCCAGCGCCCGCGTCTGGGTCGGGTTGCTGATGCCGACGAACAGGCGCGTGCCGCGCTTGAACAGCGGCAGCACCTGGTACTTCTGCAGCAACTCCTCGCTGACCAGCTTCATCGCATTCTGGCTGGCGTCGAAAACCGAGACATCCATCAACGGCATGCCGAACTCGACCGCATTGGCGGCGGCCAGCTGCGCGGCGGTGACCAGCTTCTTCTCGGAGAACCACTGCGGCAGCGGCACCTTGGCCTCGGCCGCCTGGGCCATCGCGGTCCGCGCTGCGGCCTCCTCCAACACCCCGTCTTGGACGAGGCGACGGGCGATACCGGTGATGCCGACAAGGTTGGCCGATACAGCTGCGTTCATGTCCGAATTCTCCGTGCCTGACGGCAAAGATACTGCATATCCGGCAAGATGCACCCACTGCCATCATCGCGGGAGGACATGAATCCCGCGGTGACTAGGACTACCATAGCCAGCGGGGAAAAGGGACCGATCAGTGGACAGAATCAGCATTATCCTGCCGGCCAAGAACGAGGTTGCAGGATTGGCCCGAACGCTGCCGAAGCTGCGCGACTGCATGCCGGAGGCGGAGATCATTGTCGTTGATGACGGGTCCACCGATGCCACCGCCCAAATCGCACGCGAGCATGGGGCGCGTGTACTCGGCAGCCCCTACTCCATGGGCAATGGCGCTGCAATCAAACGCGGCGCGCGCGCAGCGAACGGCGACATCCTGGTGTTCATGGATGCGGACGGACAACACGACCCCCAAGACATCCCCAAGCTCCTGGCGATGCTCGATGCGGGCTACGACATGGTCGTTGGGGCACGCGACCGCAGTGGGCAGGCCAGCGTTCACCGCGGCTTCGCCAACCGCTTCTACAACTGGCTAGCAAGCCGCATGACCGGCTTCCAGGTCAAGGATCTCACCTCGGGCTTTCGCGCCGTCCGCGCGGAAAGATTTCGAGAATTCCTGCACCTGCTCCCCAACGGCTTCAGCTACCCCACCACCAGCACCATGGCCTTCTTCCGGAGCGCTTATCCCGTTGCGTATGTTCCAATCCCAGTGGCAAAACGCGTCGGCACGGGAAGTCATATCCGACCACTGAAAGACGGCATCCGTTTTCTGCTCATCATTTTCAAGATTGCAACGCTGTACTCGCCCCTGAAACTATTCGTTCCAGTGTCCATCGCGTTCTTCGTCACTGGACTGGCCTACTACGGCTACACATTCGCGACGATGCACCGTTTCACCAACATGAGCACACTATTGTTCAGCGCAGCCGTAATCGTTTTTCTGATCGGGCTGATCTCAGAACAAATCACCAATTTGACCTACCGCCGCGATCATTGATGCCTTTCTGAAAGCAGAAGCCATGAGCTATTCGACATCGCTGGGCATTTTCGCCCCGGAAGCAGGATGGACTCCGCCCATCCGCTATTTGCTCCGGAGAGCGAGAGTCCTTGAGATCGCAAAGAACCTGCCGCGAGGAAATCTGCTGGAAGTGGGGTGCGGTGCCGGCGCCCTGCTATGCGACTTCGATCGACTCGGATTCCAGACGACCGGGCTGGAAAATTCCAAGTCAGCACTTGCGATGGCGAGACAGATTGCGGCACTCGATCAGGAACGACATACGATAGAAGAAAGCGCCGACGCAAACTGGACCGAAAAATTCGCTGTCGTATGCGCTTTCGACGTACTCGAGCACATCGAGCACGATGGTGCAGCCATGGAAGAATGGAAACGCTGGCTCGCTCCAGGCGGCACCATGGTCCTCTCTGTACCAGCGCATCCGCAACGCTGGGGCGCCGGCGATGAATGGGCCGGCCATTGGCGCAGGTACGATCGCGATGGTTTCATGCGCCTGCTCGAATCGCAGAACTTGGACTGCGTGCATTTCGAGTGCTACGGCTTCCCGGTCGCAAACCTGACCGAATGGGCCGGGGAATTCAGCTATCGAAGAATGATCCATGAGCGCGGCAATCTGTCAAAACTGGCAGCCACCCATGCCAGCGGTATCGACCGGCGCGATTATTCTCGCGTAGCCAGGCTGATTGCATCAACGCCTGGCCGTCTCGGTTTGCGCGTAGCCATGGCGATGCAGTCGCTTGCACGCAACACGGACTGGGGCAGCGGCTACTTGGTCGCCGCCAGGAAGCGATGAAATCCCTGTGGCGCTGGACATCGAGGCTGCTGGCGGTAGCGTTGGCGCTCTATGTGCTGTGGTTTGCGACAGCGAATCTTGACATCCGGGAAATCGGACAAGCCCTATCGAATCAAGAGGTCGTGATTGGCGTCCTTGTCGCCACTGTCTGCTATTGCATGATCTATCCACTGACAGGCTTTGCATGGAAGCAATTGCTGGCAAGACAGAACCAGTCATATCCAGCAGTTCTGCTCATGCGAATCATCGGCTTGACCCAGCTGGCCAAGTACGTTCCCGGCAATGTCCTTCAACACGCCTCGCGCGCCGCTTTGGCAATAAGGGCAGGCATCACCACCAAGGGCTATGTTGCGAGCGCCGGCCAAGAAGCACTTCTTACGGTGGCGGCAAGCCTGTGCGTAGGCAGTGCTGCACTGGCGATATCGCCAAGTGGGATGCAGGCACTGGACTCGCATGGCCACACCCGGACTCTCTACGCTCTGACGTGTGCAGCCTTTATAGGCGCAGCCCTGCTCTGTCTCGACCTTCCAGCAGCATCGCTTGAACGAAGCAATCGCTGGATACTCAGAATGCTTGGAAGGATGGGAGGCCTCCCAGGGCCAACCGCTGCCTTGACCGCCCTGTCAGCCTACGCCGCCAACTTTCTCGCCGTCGGAACTGGAATATGGCTGTTGTCTCGGAGCCTGGGAGCGGATGTTGACCTTGCCATGGCGACCGCAGCCTTCGCGCTTTCCTGGACGCTTGGTTTCCTAGCTCCGGGCGCGCCAGCAGGACTGGGCGCACGAGAAGGCGTCATGCTGCTGATTCTGGAGAACCAGCACAATCAGGAAAAGATCCTACTGCTTGTACTCCTGACCAGGGCGGCCAGTGTACTGGGAGACCTGCTTGTGTTCATGCTTTCGCTAGCCACACATCGCTCCATGCGCGAAGAGAACCGTATTCAGTGAAATCTTCCTACGCCCCAAGCGAAGACGCCGCGTCGCCTGGCACCGGCAACACCCGGCGGAGACTTGTTGTTGGCGGCGTCGCGCTTCGTGGTAGTGGCTATCCCAATGCATGGAACACGCTACGTATTCTTAGAGAAGCCGGCATGGACATCGTTGACTTATGCCATTGGCTCCCGGAAGACTTTCATCTGTGGAAACTAACGCGACTCCCACTCTGGCAAGCAGCCATCGCCCTAAGCAAACTCGCGATTCTGAACATAACATCGGTCATCAAGATCTTGCTGGGCACGCGGCGCAATGACCTGGTCTACATTCCCTATCCAGGAGCATTATTGCTATGGATGCTCTCCTGGGTCCCGAAGCGCTTACGGCCGCCTTGCCTATGCGACGCCTACATCACCATATGGGACACCCTTTATCAGGATCGCGGACTGGGCGGAAGAGCAGGAGGGTGGCTGTCGAACCTGGTGCATCGATTCGAATCACGCGCCCTGAGATGCGCCAACGGACTCATTGTCGACACCAACGAGAATGCCGACCATATCGCAGCGACGTTCGGCGTAGAACGCAGGCGCATCCATACGCTTCCGCTCGCCATGGAAGAGATCTCCAAGCCCAGCCCTTCCATGACTAGTGCGCGGAACGCACCTCGTACTACCAGGATCATCTTTTTTGGTACGTTCGTCCCCTTGCAGGGCACGACCAAGATCGCGCAGACGATCGCACTGTTGCGCGACCGCAACGACATGGAGTTCATATTGATTGGGGACGGACAGGCCGCTCATGAAGCGGAACCCTATCTGGCCCAAAACCCAAATGTCAGGTGGATACGCGAGTGGCTGGCAACTGAAGAACTGATGCAACAGATCGAGGATTCCGATATTTGCCTTGGCGTATTTGGCGGCCCCGGAAAGTCCGCTCGCGTACTCCCCTTCAAAATCTACATCGCGCTAGCCGCCGGCAAGGCCATCATCACACAGCGAGATCATGGCCTACCTGATTCTGTGCCCCCTATCCCCGCATTTTTCACGTCACCCATACCGGAAGAGATTGCCGCAGGCTTGAAAACGCTGGCCGCCGATGTGACGCTGCGCTCTTCATTGGCGGACGCAGGACCAATGTACTACCGAAAGTATCTCGGACCATCGCAAATCGCCATGCGCTGGCAGTACTTGATGCAATCCGGCGCGCATACGGACCTCTAGCGCAGGCTAGTTCGCCAGCTCTAAAAAAATGCTAGGTCGACCTTCCCATTCGCCGGCCATTACCGGTTGGCCAGGGCATTTTTCCTAGCGATACACGGTGCGAGAAGCCTTGCTTCTTCGACCCGCCCCTGCTCGACTAGCGACGCGACGAGACGCTCGTCATAAGCGAGATCATTTTTTATCTGGACCGCGGCGCAGTATTCTCTCGACGCCAAGCGGGGATCACGCAAAATTCGGCCCGCATAATCGGCATACAACAAATGAGCATCCAGCAGGCCTGGCTGCCGGCGCACATAAATTTCGCTGATCGCCCTCAGAAGTTGATCTGGTACCGGCGTGCCGTCCATGCGCTCACTATGCAACGCATAGAACGCACTGAATTCCTGCGGCCCTAGCGGCCTGGTCTCGAACTTCTGCACAATCCTGGTTTGCCATTCCGGATTGACTGGCCTACCGGCCTTTGCGTTGATCAGGATCATGGCCTGCTCGGGCAATGGCGAAGACCGAGGCAGTGCAGATGCCCTTGCCAACTCTGCCATGGCCAAGGTGTAGTTAATGGAATCGACTTCACCGCCAGAGCGCTCCATATAGATGCTGGCCAGCTCATATGATGCCCGCGAGGAATTCTTGTTGTCGATCACTGCAGAGTTCGCGAAAAGTGCCGAGCTTCCCCATACCGAACTCCGCAAAAAGGTCGCAAAGGCAAGCCCGACGATGCACGCACCAACAAGAACGAATGCAACCGCATGCTTCCGAATGCTAACCAGCCACCGAACCAGCTCTGCCGCCACCAACAATGGCCCGAGCAACGCAAGATAGTTTCGATGCTCAAACGCAAGCTCCAAGGCCAAAGGCGCGCTGGTAATGACGTGTGACGCGAAAAAAAATCCTATCCCCAAACTCACCAAAGGCGCCTTTCGACGCGCCAAAACACCAACCAAGACCAAGCCCCCCAAGAACACCAACCCGATAAACGTCGTAACGGGCTGAAATAAGCCGTGCGAGGGGACAACATCATCGTGATAGAACGTTAGGTTCTCGGGAGAAGGCCAGATCATCCAATATAGATAATCGGGAAGAATACGAAATTGCGTCATCACCCGTTCCCACATAGTGAAGTCGCGCATAGCGAACTGCCCGGAAATGCTTGGCAGCAAGAGGCCAACGAAAGCCACTGCACCAATGAAAAAAATCGAACCGTATGCCACCTTTATTGCTTGCTGCAGACGGCACTCCCGCGCACTAAACCGCATCAACGACAACTCGATCACAAAGGCATAGACCGGCATCTGAGCGGCATTTTCTTTGGAGAGAACCCCTAACAAAAGGAACACGCAAGACAGCAAGAGCATAACGAAACCGCGAACTCCGGCCATTTGGCGAGTGCGCGCCGAAACATATGCAATCAGCGACAGAAGAAGAAAAAAGTTCCCCAGCAGCTCCATTCTTTGGACAACATAAAGAACGGAGGAGACCTGCAGGGGATGCAGCCCCCAGGCCAATGACACCAAAATACTGGCGATAGCTTGACTTCGATCGGACTCGGCCGGCCACGCAAGCGCGAAAAGGCGCCGCAGAAGCACCCCCACCAGCACGATGTTGACGGCGTGGAGCAATAGATTCCCTTCTTTGTAGGCGCTGGGATCCATCCCATGCATCCAATACCCGAGTGCCAGACTCAAGGTTGCGACGGGCCGCCCGATTGGACCTCCATAGGCATGCGCCGCCTCCCACAATCCATGGGGGTTGATGGCCTTGAGCATGATGGAGCTGTTTTCGACAACCGCCTGGTAATCGTCGAACAAGAATCCCCCAGACAATCCTGGCAGGAACAAAGCGCATGCCAAGACGGCCACCAAGCTCAACAAGGACAAGAAGTGCAGGCGCTTCATTATGTAGCCCGAATCAAAAATAGAGAACCCACTCAATCAGCCCTGCATTCCACCGGAATATATTTCTGCCGAGCCGAACTACTACACATCCACCCACCTTCTGCCGAACGATCCCAGCGAATCTCCCTATCCTGAATATCAGACCCACCATTCATCCTGCACGCAATCGCACGCGTCACCCCCTCCGCTGGCGCGGTTACCACGACCGCACTGCAGCGCACGCTATTCGCCTGAAGACTCACCCCCTGGGCACTATATTCATCAACTCCAGCGCCCCTTGCTACCAACGACTCATACGCAGCTTTCCCAATTGCAATTTCGCGCAAAGCAGCAACCGCCTGCGCTTTTGCCAAATAATCCATATAGATAGGCAAAGCGATGGCAGACAAGACCGCGATGACGGCCACGACAACCATCAACTCGATCAAGGTAAAACCATTCAATGCACGTCTCTTCATCTTCTCCCCACGATGCGCTCATAGGTGGCCACCACCACCTGCCAGAACCGCAGCGCAAAAAAAAAGCCCCGGTTTCCGGGGCTTTTTTGTACACCAGAATCGGATCAGCTGCAGCCGGTCGGCTTGTACTTGGCATCCACCGACGAGGAGCAAGCCCAGGTGCCGGTGCTGGCGGTACGGGTCAGGGTGACGTTCTTGTTTGCGATCTTCGCAGCATTGCCCTTCAGGGTGCAGGCAATCGTGGTGTCGGTCACGGTGATGGTGCAACGGGTCGTGCTTGCAGCCAGACCGATCTGGGCCGGCGTGCTGAGGGTACTGCCTTCGTTCTTCTTCACCTCGAACTGCGTCTTGCCCGGGGTGATTTCCGCCAGACCAGCGGTGGCCTGCGACTTGGCAACGTAGTCCTGGTACATCGGCAACGCGATGGCGGCCAGGATGGCGATGATCGCAACCACGATCATCAGTTCGATCAGGGTAAAGCCCTGCTGCTTCTTCATAACATACCCCTAGAGATGGAATGTGAGGTGGTGGTAGGCACTCGCCCGCGGATTCTACTCCCCGAGCGCCGCGGCGGAGTGCCACGTGCGAGGTGAGGGAAGCAGACTGCGTGCCAACTTCTCACGCCATCCGGCCCCATGCCTCGTGGCGCATCATGCCCTAGCGCGCCGGGCAAGCGGCAGATAAATCAGCAATTTGCGACAGAATGGACCATCTGCCCTATTGCGGCAAAAAGTGACGTCAGACGTCACGTCGATGAGCAGGGAGCCACACCTGCGCGGCACCCGCGGGTGTCAGACGCTCAGGAAACCGATACCATGCTGGCATGTCCGCCCGGGGATGGCCGGACGGGGGAGACGACCTGATGTCCGCAACTCGCAGCGCAGTCAAGAAAGAGCCGGTCGCGCGCAATACCAGCCAACAGGTGCCCTTCGTCTGGGAGGGCACCGACAAGCGCGGCATCAAGATGAAGGGCGAGCAGATCGCCAAGAACGCCAACCTGCTGCGTGCCGAACTGCGTCGCCAGGGCATCACGCCGTCGGTGGTCAAGCCCAAGCCCAAGCCTTTGTTCGGAGCTGCCGGCAGCAAGATCAGCCCCAAGGACATTGCCTTCTTCAGTCGCCAGATGGCGACCATGATGAAATCAGGCGTCCCGATCGTGGGTTCGCTGGAAATCATCGCCAGCGGGCACAAGAACCCGCGGATGAAGAAGATGGTCGACCAGATCCGCACCGACATCGAGGGCGGCTCCTCGCTCTACGAGGCGGTCAGCAAGCATCCGGTGCAGTTCGACGAGCTGTACCGCAATCTGGTCAAGGCCGGCGAAGGCGCCGGCGTGCTCGAGACGGTGCTGGAGACGGTTGCCACTTATAAGGAGAACATCGAGGCACTGAAGGGCAAGATCAAGAAGGCCCTGTTCTACCCGGCCATGGTGATGGCGGTCGCCCTGATCGTTACCTCGATCCTGCTGGTTTGGGTCGTTCCGCAGTTCGAAGACGTGTTCAAGGGCTTCGGCGCGGAACTGCCGGCCTTCACCCAGATGATCGTCGCGGCATCGCGTTTCATGGTGTCGTACTGGTGGATGCTGTTGCTCTTGCTGATCGGCAGCATCGGCGGCTTCATCTTCGCCTACAAACGCTCGCCCGCAATGCAGCATGGGATGGACCGACTGGTGCTCAAAGTGCCGATCATCGGCCAGATCATGCACAACAGCTCGGTCGCGCGTTTCTCGCGCACCCTGGCGGTCACCTTCCGCGCCGGCGTGCCGCTGGTGGAGGCGCTGGACATCGTCGCCGGCGCCACCGGCAATAGCGTCTACGAATCTGCCGTACTGCGCATGCGCGACGACGTGGCGGTCGGCTACCCTGTCAATGTGGCGATGAAGCAGACCAACCTGTTCCCGCACATGGTCATCCAGATGACCGCGATCGGCGAAGAGGCCGGCGCGCTGGATGCGATGCTGTTCAAGGTGGCCGAATACTTCGAGCAGGAAGTGAACAATGCGGTCGACGCCTTGAGCAGCCTGATCGAGCCGTTGATCATGGTGTTCATCGGCACCATCGTCGGCGGCATGGTCATCGGCATGTACCTGCCGATCTTCAAGCTGGCCTCCGTCGTTGGATAAGCATTAATGGCATTTCTCGATCAACATCCCGGCCTCGGCTACCCGGCCGCGGCCGGGCTGGGCCTGCTGGTAGGCAGCTTCCTCAATGTGGTGATCCTGCGCCTGCCCAAGCGCATGGAATGGCAGTGGAAGCGCGATTCGCGCGAGATCCTGGAGCTGCCAGACATCTACGATCCGCCGCCGCCCGGAATCGTGGTGGAGCCGTCGCACTGCCCGCACTGCAAGCACAAGCTGGCCTGGTTCGAAAACATCCCGCTGTTCAGCTGGCTGGCGCTGCGCGGCAAGTGCCGCTACTGCCATGCGCCGATCTCGCCGCAGTACCCGCTGGTGGAACTGCTCACCAGCCTGCTGGTGGTCGCCAGCGTGTGGCGCTTCGGCTTCGGCTGGCAGGGCTTCGGCGCGATCGTGTTCAGCTGTTTCCTGGTGGCGCTGTCGGGCATCGACCTGCGCACGCGCCTGTTGCCGGACCAGTTGACCCTGCCGCTGATGTGGCTAGGCCTGATCGGCAGCATGGACAACCTGTACATGCCGGCCAAGCCCGCCCTGCTCGGCGCTGCGGTCGGCTATTTCTCGCTATGGTCGGTGTGGTGGCTGTTCAAGCAGATCACCGGCAAGGAAGGCATGGGCCATGGCGATTTCAAGCTGCTGGCCGCGATCGGCGCCTGGTGCGGCCTGAAGGGGATCCTGCCGACCATCCTCATCTCCTCGCTGGTCGGTGCGATCCTGGGATCGCTGTGGCTGGCGGCCAAGGGCCGCGACCGCGCCACGCCGATTCCGTTCGGTCCCTATCTGGCCATCGCTGGCTGGATCACCTTCTTCTGGGGCACGGAGATCGTCGAAACCTACATGCGCTGGTCGGGACTGCGCTGAAGGAGCCAAGGGCTTGACCGATTTCGTCGTCGGCCTGACCGGAGGCGTAGCCTCCGGCAAGAGCGAACTGAGCCGCCGCTTCGAGGCCATCGGCATCGTCGTCGCCGATGCCGACCTCGCGGCACGCGCGGTGGTCGCGCCCGGCCACCCGGCGTTGGCGCAGATCGTGGCGCGGTTCGGGCCGCAGATCCTGCAAGCCGATGGACAACTCGACCGCGCCGGCCTGCGCCAGCGGATCTTCGAGGACGCGGCGGCACGCCGCGACCTGGAAGCGATCACCCATCCGGCCATTCGCCAGTTGCTGCAGGCACAGTGCCGCGCGGCCGCAGGACCGTATGCGATCGCGGCCATTCCGCTGTTGACCGAGGTCGGCGCACGCGCCGCCTATCCCTGGCTCGACCAGATCCTGGTGATCGACGCCCCCGAGGCGCTGCAACACGCCCGCCTGATGCAACGCGACGGCATCACCACCGACCTGGCGCAGCGCATGCTGGCAGCGCAGGCCACCCGTGCGGCGCGCCTGGCCATCGCCGACGACGTGGTGCTCAACGATGGTGCTGCAGCGGCGCTGCAGGACGCGGTGGAGACCCTGGACCGGCGGTATCGCGCCTTGGCCGCAGCGAAGTCTTCTAGGTAGGAGAGGCTTCAGCCGCGACCCGTCACTGGCCTGTGGTCGCGGCTGAAGCCGCTTGTGTCAAATGAGGGTCTATCGTTATAGGTGAGAGCGGAGTGCGGCAGGCCGTTTAGCCGCAGTGCCAGCAAGCACGAGTAGGAGTCAGCGCCGCCGCACCCCGTATCTCCTGCCTCATCAGCCCGAACAGTTGCCCGAGTCGCGAGCTCGAACTCCACAAGCATGGGCATCGGCAGGAGTGCTCTCGTTCCTGAGTCTACTGCGGAGAACGTCTATGCGGCGCTATGTCGGGATCGATGTATCCAAGGCCGAACTGGTCATTCATGTCCTGCCGGACGAGCAGGCCTGGACCCAACCCAATACGCCACAGGGGCAGCGTGTGCTGGCCCAACGCCTGGTGGAGCTGGGCTGCGAGCGGATCTTGCTGGAAGCCAGTGGCGGCTACGAACATGCCGTGCTGCGGGTGCTCCGAGAGGCGGCCCTGCCGGCAGTACGGATGGCCGCCGATCGTCCGCGCAAGCTAGCCCAAGCCTTGGGCCTGCAGGCCAAGACCGACGCCCTGGACGCGCGCCTGCTGGCCATCGCCGCCCAGCACATCCCGACCACGCCCACGACCGTGGTGCCCGAGCACCAGCAGTCTCTTCGCGAACTGTTGGACCTGCGTGCCACCCTGGTGGGCCAGCGCGATGCCCATCGGCGGCGCCTGGAACACATCACCAGCGCCAAGGTGCAACACCGCTGCCGAGAGGTGATCGCCCTGCTGAACCAGCAGATCCAGACATTGACGCAGGAGATCGAGCAGCAGGGCAAGACCTGCTCGAGCTTGCCCAAGGTACCTGGGCTCGGCACGATCCTGCGCGCAGTGCTGGCCGCGCGGTTGCCAGAGCTGGGCACGCTGCCGCCACGCAAGCTCGCCGCCCTGGTCGGGCTGGCCCCGTTCAATCACGACAGCGGCTGCTGGAAAGGCCAACGTCGCATCAAAGGCGGCCGTGCCGACGTGCGAGGCGTGCTGTACATGGCCACCTGGGCCAGCATCCGCGCCAAATCCCCCTTGGCCAACACCTACGCGCGCTTGCGCGCGGCCGGCAAGCCGGCCAAGGTCGCCATCGTCGCCTGCATGCACAAGTTCCTGCGCTGGCTCAATGCCATCGCGCGCGATCAGGCACCGTACGCTCCTCCGGTTATCGCTGGGGCATGACAGTTGACTCCTACGGTCATCCTGAGGAGGCGTCGGCTCACGCCGGTTTGAACCACAGCGTCGCCACCACGCCCTTGGTGGCGCCCGGGCGCACGTTGACCTGCCAGCCGTACAGGTCGCACAGGCGACTGACGATCGACAGGCCGATGCCGCCGCCCTGCGAATGCCCGGCATGGGTGCCGCGATAGCCGCGCTGGAACAGCTTGGCCGCGTCCTCCTCGCTCAGGCCGGGGCCGGAGTCGATCACCTGCACCGCATCGCTCAGGACGCGCACCACGACCTGGCCTTCCTGTGTGTACTTGACCGCATTGCCGATCAGATTGCCCAGCGCCACCGACAACGCCGATTCCGGCGCGTCGATGGTCAGGTTGCGCTCGCCCTCCAGCAGCAGTTGCAACGGCTTGCCGCCCAGCTGCGCGCGATGCGAGTCGATCAGTTGCTCGGCGACCTTGGCGACGTTGCTGTGCCCCTGCCCGCGCTCGTTGCGCGACAGCAACAGCAGCGACCCGATCAGGTCGCTGCATTGCTGTTCGGCGCGCTGGATGCGTTGCAGGCGCTGCAGCACCTTCTCGTCGAGGTTGGGACGGGTCAGCAGCAGTTCGGTGGCGCCACGGATCACCGCCAGCGGCGTGCGCAACTCGTGGCTGACGTCGGCGTTGAACTCGCGGTCGCGTTGCACCACCTCGGTCAGGCGCGCCGAATAGTCGTCCAGCGCCTCGGCCAGCTGGCCGACCTCATCGTCGGGAAAGTGCGGCGCCAGCGGTTTGGGATCGCTGCTGCCGCGATAGGCGCGCAAGCGCGCGGCCAGGTCCGACACCGGCCGCATCACCCGCGACGCCGACCACCAGCCGATCACCAGCGACAATGCGCTGAACACCAGCACCGACAGGATCAGGGTGCGCTTGAGCTGCACCTCGCCCTGCATGGTCTGGGTCAGATCGTAGGCCATGAAGAACCAGGCGTCCGGGGTCTTGCGCACGCCGACCTTGTAGGCGAACGCTTTGCCGTCCGCGTCGGTGCCCGACATCATGTGGATGCCGTCGCTCAGACGCTCCCACTCCGGGAAATCGCGACGCAGGCCATCCAGCTTGTCGGGGCGATAGACAAAGCCCTTCATCTGCTGGACCGGAATCGCCAGGTTGCGCCCACCGCTGGCCACGTAGCTGCGCCAGGACGCTTCCAGATTGCGGTTCATCACATCCTCGACCAGCTGGTTCTCCACGCGCGCGCGCGCCCAGTTGGTGGCGAACGCGAACAGCGCGGTCAGGCCGAAGCCCAACAGCACGAAGGAGAGGATGATGCGGCTGCGGAGGCGGCGGCGGTAGCGCCCGCGCCGCCGTACCACCCGCGGCAACGCCGGCGCTTCAGGCATCGGGCGCGGCGATGCGGTAGCCGATGCCGTGGCGGGTCTGGATCATCGGCACGTCGAACGGCTTGTCCACCACCGCGCGCAGGCCGTGGATGTGCACGCGCAGGGAATCGGAATCGGGCAGTTCCTCGCCCCACACGCGGGTTTCCAGCTCCTGCCGGGTCACCACCGCGGGGGCGGCTTCCATCAGCGCCTGCAGGATCTTCAGCGCGGTGGGGTTGAGCTGCAGCAGCTTGCCCTGGCGGCGCACTTCCAGCGTATCCAGGTTGTATTCCAGGTCGCCGGTCTCCAGCACCCGGGTATGCACGCCCTTGCCGCGGCGCGACAGCGCGTTGAGCCGCACTTCCACTTCCTGCAGCGCGAACGGCTTGATCAGATAGTCGTCGGCGCCGGAATCGAAGCCGGCGAGCTTGTTGTCCAGCGAATCGCGCGCGGTGAGCATCAGCACCGGGGTCTGCTTGCGCGCTTCGTTGCGCAGCTTGCGACAGACCTCGATCCCGTCCATGCCCGGCAGGTTGAGATCGAGCACGATCGCATCGAACTCGTGCACCACCGCCAGATGCAGGCCAGTGACGCCATCGGCGGCGAAATCGACGGTATGACCGCGATCCTCGAGGTAGTCGCCGAGATTGGCAGCGATGTCGCTGTTGTCTTCGATCACTAGAATTCGCACCAACATTTACCCCGTCAGTCGTACTTGCCAGTTGGATTGCGCCGCATCAGTTCCTGCGCATCCTCGTTGTCGCGGCGGCGCTCCGCCACGGTCCTGCATTGCGTGGTGGTGCGCAGCGAGCCGGTGACCGCCTCGCGCCTGCACACCATCCGGCTGTCCGCTGCCGCCTTGGTCAACAACGTATTCACCGTTTCCTGATCGTTGAACAACGCAACCTTCTGCTCCTCTTTCAAGGTCTCCACGTCCGGGTGGGCATCGAGTATCGCAGCCATCCGCGCCAATGCCGCTTCGACCTTGCTGCGATCGTCAGCATTGATTTCGGAATAGGTCTTGCCGTCGTTCAACTGCTGCCGAATTGTACTGAGTTGCTGCGCGAACGCTTTCTTCACGTTCATGGGCGCCTCACCTTTGGGCGCAGCCACCGCCGCGCACGCCAGGAACATGCCCAGCACCAACGCCATCGACCGTTTCATCCCCTTCCCCTCGCAGATTGGACGCACCTCGGCAATGTAGCCCCCGCTCAAACACCGCCGCAAGCAGCGGCCGCGAGGGGGAGAACGGGGGGATCACCCAACAAAAAGACCCAGGCAGCAGGGCTGCCTGGGCCGAAAGTTCTATCCCGATGACCGTTCCTGCTGAGGAGGGCAGAGCTGCGGTCCGATGAAGCATACGCAGCGCCGAATTAAACCGGCGTTAAGCCAGAACAGGCGGCCAAAGTCGCGACTAAGCCACTGATTTCTTTCGCTTCAGGCAGGCTTCCAGGTGCTCGATGACTTTGCCGGCGATATCCAGCCCGCACACCGTCTCGATGCCCTCCAGGCCCGGCGTGGAGTTGACCTCCAGCACCAGCGGGCCGCGCCGCGAGCGGATCAGGTCCACGCCGGCCACGCCCAGGCCCAGCGCCTTGGCCGAGCGCACCGCTACCTCCTGCTCGCCGCGGCTGGCCGCGGTGCGCTCGGCGGTGCCGCCCAGATGCAGGTTGGAGCGGAAGTCGCCCTCCGGCGCGGTGCGGCGCATCGCAGCCACCACCTGGTTGCCGACCACGAAGCAGCGCAGGTCGGCGCCCTCGGCCTCGCCGATGAACTCCTGCACCAGGAAATTCGCATACAGCCCGCGCAACGCCTCGACCACGCCGCGCGAGGCGCTGGCCTTCTCGGTCAGGATCACCCCGGTGCCCTGGGTGCCCTCGTTCAACTTCACCACATGCGGCGGCGGGCCGAGCATGGACAGCAGGTCGCCGGTGTCGTCCGGGTTGTCGCCGAACACGGTCATCGGCATGTCGATGCCCTTGGCCGCCAGCAGTTGGTGCGCGCGCAGCTTGTCGCGCGCGCGCAGGATCGCGTCGGACGGGTTGGGCGTGCACACCCCCATCATCTCCAGCTGCCGCAGCACCGCGGTGCCGTAGCGGGTCACCGAATTGCCGATGCGCGGGATCACCGCGTCGTAGCCGGTGATCGGCTTGCCCTTGTAATGCATGGTGAAGGCGCCGGCGGCGATGCGCATGTAGCAGCGCAGCGGGTCCAGCACCCGCACCGTGTGCCCGCGTTCGCGGCCGGCCTCGACCAGGCGCCGGGTCGAGTACAGCTTGGTGTTGCGGGACAGGATGGCGAGCTTCATCGAAGGCGGCGGCGGTGGCAGGCCCGGCATCATACGTCGCGCCACCGGCGCCGCGATGCCGCACGTCGTCGCAAGTACCCACCGCACGGCAAGGCCGGGACACGCGGTGATCGCCATCACCCGCGGTCCGCGCGCTGTCCTACAGCCGACACCGAACCGCCCCGAAACCTTCACAAAACCGTTGCATCGTGGCGGGCGGGCCGCGTACCGGCCCGGTGCCGGCTGCCCGCGCCCCGCGCGGCAGGTCCGGAACGTCTCTCCCTCATGATTGGTGACTTTCGATGACCCCCACTTCCAGATCCTTGCGCCCGCACGCGCTGGTGCTCGCCGTCGCGTCCGCCCTGCCGGCCTTCGCCGCGCTGGCCGAGACCGCCCCGGCCGCCGCCACCGCCACCGCCGATGCGGCGGCCAGTGCGAGCGGCAACGATGCCACGATGCTCGACGCGATCACCGTCGTGTCCAGCGGCACCACCCGCCAGGTGCAGCGCATCACCCGTGAGGACATCGGAATCGCCACCCCGGGCACCAGCGCGCTGAAGGTGCTGGACAAGCTGCCCGGCGTGCAGTTCCAGTCGGCCGACCCGTTCGGCGCCTACGAATGGTCCACCGCGATCAGCCTGCACGGCTTCGACCAGAGCCGGCTCGGCTTCACCCTGGACGGCGTGCCGCTGGGCAACATGAGCTACAGCGTCAGCGACGGCCTGCAGGTGACCCGCGCGATCATTTCCGAGAACGTGGCCTCGGTGGAACTGGCGCAGGGCGCCGGCGGGCTGGGCACGCCCTCGAGCAGCAACCTCGGCGGCACCGTGCGCTACTACTCCGCCGATCCGGATGCCGACGCCGGCTTCCGCTTCAGCCAGACCCTCGGCTCCGACAGCACCCGCCGCACCTACCTGCGTGGCGACACCGGCGACATCCACGGCTTCTCGCTGTACACCTCGCTGGTGCACGGCGAAATGGACAAGTGGAAGGGCTACGGCAACAACGAGTACAACCAGGCCAACGCCAAGGCGCTGTACCAGTGGGGCGACGGCAACCGGGTCAGCCTGTACCTGGACAGCTCGCACCGCAAGGAATACGACATCATGGACCTGTCGCTGACCTCGCAGCGGGTCCTCGGCTGGGACTGGGACTACCTGATGCCGGACTGGAACAGCGCGGTGCAGATCGCCAACGCGCTCAACGGCAACGGCAGCTACCCGGCCAGCCTCAATGGCCTGCCCGCCGATTACAGCAAGGCCGATGCGTCCTACTACTCCGGTGCCGGCCTGCGCCGCGACAACCTGGCCGCGCTCAGCGGCACGTTCAACCTCGGCGGCAGCGCCACGCTGAACCTGACCGGCTATTACCACGACAACAACGGCGAAGGTCAGTGGACCACGCCGTACGTCGCGTCCTCGGCCAGCGTGCCGCTGTCGATGCGCACCACCGACTACCGCCTCAACCGCCATGGCGTCACCGGCTCGCTGAACTTCACCGTGGCCGGCAACGAGATCGAGATCGGCGGCTGGTACCAGAACGCCAAGACCGTGCAGGAGCGCAACTACTTCCTGCTCGACGGTCCGTTCACCGATCTGTACTACTTCAACAAGAACGGCACCCTGTTCGCGCGCGGCTTCGCCCAGCACTACGACACCGACACCACCATGGTGTACGCGCAGGACACGCTGCACCTGCTGGACGAGCGCCTGACCCTGAACTTCGGCGCCAAGAAGCTGATCGTCGACACCACCGCGCAGTCGCAGGTGCCGTCCGCGTCCAATGCCGCCGGCGAGATCAAGGCCGACTCGGACCTGCTGCCGCAGGTGGGCGCGAACTTCAAGATCGACGAGCACCAGGAGGTCTACGCCTCCTACAACAAGAACATGGCCGGCTTCGGCTTCACCCCGTTCCAGGAATCGCAGGCCGCCTTCAACGCGATCAAGGGCTCGCTGGAGCCGGAGACCGCGCAGACCTACGAGCTGGGCTACCGCGTGCGCGGCGCCGGCGTGGAAGCGTCGCTGGCGCTGTACCACACCACCTTCGACGACCGCCTGCTGGTGACCTCGCCGTGCAGCGCGATCCAGACCTGCTCGGCCACGCTCAACAACGTCGGTTCGGTGCGTAGCCAGGGTGCCGACCTGGCGGTGATCTGGCGCCCGATCGAACAGCTGCGCTGGCTGAACTCGCTGTCCTACGACGACTCGACCTACCAGGACGACTACCTCAACGGCGGCGTGGTGGCCACCTCCGGCAAGCGCGTGGTCGGCATCCCCGAGTGGATGTTCTCCAGCAGCCTGGCCTACGAGAACGCCGGCTGGCACGCCTCGCTGGACGGCAAGTACACCGGCCGCCGCTACATCAGCTACCTCAACGATTCGTCGGTGCCCAGCTACTGGCGTTTCGACCTGAGCGCCGGCTACGACTTCGGCCAGGTCGGCATGTTCCAGAACCTGGGCCTGAGCGCGAACGTCACCAACCTGTTCGACAAGCGCTACTTCGCCACCGTCGGCACCAACGGCTACGTCGTCTCCGACCCCAACGGCTACAACCAGACGCTGATGGCCGGCGCGCCGCGCCAGTTCTTCGTCACCTTCAGCGGCAAGTTCTGAGCCGACGCGACACTGCCAGGGAAGGCATCACGCGCCGCCGCTGCTCTTGCAGCGGCGGCGTTTGTTTTTGGGAGCGCGGCGAACATGCAGGGCGCGAGGATGACCATGCAGCACTGGCCATCGTTCCAGAATCGCATGCACTCGAACGGATCGCAGCCGAATCTGCTGCCACCGCCGGTGCATCGCCGGGCGTCATGCGCACCTGCTGGCGGCGACGTCGAAGGCCGCCCCCATCCTTGTGGGAGGGACTTCAGTCCCGACTGCAGAAAGGTCAAAGCGCCGATGGCCTCGCTTGGCGAACCCGGATCACAGCGGCCCCCGCAGCGGCCACGTTACCTATAGGTCCTGCTCCAGCAATATCCATGCTCAGCCAGTAACTGGCCACGTATCGGAATGCCAGTGCAGCCGCTACACGTCGACCGCGCGGCCGATCGCCGGGTCGCTCATGCTCGGACGGCCGGTTTCGACATGCCCGGCCAGGCGCCGCCGCCAGTGCGGAAACGCCTCGCTGTCGATGGTCAGGTCGTACCAGTGGTGCTGCGCCTGCAACGGCAGACGCAGCACGGTGCGATCCCCGGCGGCCAGCGTGAGCGTCTGCTCGGCGCCATCGCCGCGATACCCGTCGCGCACGCGCAGCGTGCACGGCTGCGTGCCGGCATTGCCGAGCGTCAGCAGCAGGCACTGCGCAGCGGCATCGTAGTCGGCCTCCGCCTGCAGCCCGGCATCGCCGATCCCGTCGCCATGGAACTCGCGCAGAAACCCGTTGGGCCCGTGCAAGCGCAACGCGTAGCCGGCATCGGCGGCATCGCCGCGCCACGCGCGCGCATCCTGCAGCTCGCTGCCGGCGGCGAGCGTGTAGAACCAGGGCCCGGCCATGCCATCGTCGGCATAGGCATTGAGCGCCACGCCAGCGTCGCCGCGGTTGCGCATGCGCAGCACCCGCGCATCCGCCTGCACCTGCAGCCGCACGTCGAAATCGTAGGGCAACGCACGCGCCGGGCGCTGGCCGGGTTCCTGCACCGGCAGCACCTGCTGCGCGGGACGCTGCGGCGGCGGCAACGTCGCGGTCGCGTCGATACGGGCGATGTAGTCGCGGGTGTCCGGCAACGCCACCGGTGCCGGATCGTGGCCGACGAAATCCAGCGTGGAGGTCAGATCGCCGGCGACGGCGCGGCGCCACGGATTGATGTTCGGCTCCATCACGCCGAAACGGCGTTCGAGGAAACGCAGCACCGAGGTGTGGTCGAACACCTGCGAGTTCACCCAGCCGCCGCGGCTCCACGGCGACACCACCAGCATCGGCACCCGCGGCCCCAGGCCGACCGGCACGCCGTGATAGTCCTCGCCATGCAGGTCCACGTTGCTGGCGCCCAGGTCCGGCCGGATCGCCGGCAACGCCGGCGGCACGTGGTCGAAGAAGCCGTCGTTCTCGTCGTAGTTGATCAGGAACACCGTCTTCGACCAGACCTCCGGCGAGGCCGCCAGCACTTCCAGCAGGCGCGCGCTCAAGGATTCGCCGTAGGCCGGCGTGGCTTCGGGATGCTCGCTGAGCAGGTACGGCGCGACGATCCACGACACCTGCGGCAGCGTGCCGGCGCGCACGTCGCGCGCGAACGCCGCGACCAGGTGCTCGCCGCGCGAGGCCTTGGCGTTGTCGGCAGTGGAACCGGGCACGATCGCGCGGCCGCGGCGGTACAGCGGCGAGGCGCGGTCCAGCTTGCGAAAGTTGGCGAAGTACGGATGGCTGTTGTCGCCGTAGTTGTCGAACTCCTGATACACCTGCCAACTGATGCCCGCGGCCTGCAGGCGCTCGGAGTAGGTACTCCAGGTATAGCCGGGGAAGCGCGGATTGTCGCGCGCCATGTCCGCGGTCCAGTTGCCGTCGTCGCGGTTGTTCACCGCCTGCTCGCCGTCGTTGCCCACGCTCAGGCCGCTGGTGCCGGTGAACATGTACATGCGGTTGGGATTGGTCGGGCCGAACAGCGAGGCGTGGTAGCCGTCGCAGAGGGTGAAGGCGTCGGCCAGCGCGTAGTAGAACGGCAGGTCCTCGCGCTGGAAGTGGCCCATGCTCATCGCACTCTTCTGCGCGATCCAGGCGTCGTGGTGCTTCCAGGTCTCGTGCGAGCCCTTCCAGTCGTGGTTGAGATCCTTCATCCACTGCGCGCTGCTGGTCTGGCTGTTGAGCCGGAACGGCAGCACGTAACGGTCGCTGCCCTTGCGCTCGGGCTGGTACCAGACCGGCTTGCCGCTGGGCAGCCGCAACGGCCGCGGATCGCCATAGCCGCGCACCCCGCGCAGGCAGCCGAAGTAATGATCGAAGGAGCGGTTCTCCTGCATCAGGATCACCACGTGCTGCACGTCCTGCAGCGTGCCGGTGACGCGCGCCGGCGGCACCGCCAGCGCACTGCGGATGACGCCCGGCACCAGCGGCATGGCCGCGCCGGCCCCCAGGGCCAGGGACGCGCGGGCGAGAAAACGACGACGGCTGTGATCGATCACAGGAAGCAGGACCAGCAACGAGCAAACGCTCAGGCATCGGCCAGCCTAGCGCTGGTCGATGAAGCGGGTTTGACAGCATGCCGCCGACTGTCGCGACCAGCTCGCCACCAGCCCCAGCGCATCGAGGACGCGGCGCCGTCTCCTCGCTCAGCGCTGGTTCGACAAGACAATGCGAGAAAGGCCGCATGACCACCCTGATCCTCGCCCGCCATGGGCATGTCGACTGGATTGCCCCCGAGCGGTTTCGCGGGCGTGCGGAACTGCCGCTATCGCAGCTTGGCGAATTGCAGGCTGCAGCGCTGGCGGCACGAGTGGCCCAAAGCTGGGCGCCGGACGCGATCTACACCAGCCCACTGTCGCGGTGCGTACGGACCGGCGACGCGATCGCACAGGCGACCGGCGTGCCGGCCAAGGTCCTGGACGACCTGTCCGACATCGATTACGGCCAGTGGCAGGGGCTGACGCACGACGAGGTGGCTGCGCGCTGGCCCGATCTCGCGCGGACCTGGTTTGCGATGCCGGACCTCGCGCTGATACCGGAAGGCGAAACGCTGGCGGACGTGCTGGTTCGCGCAATGAAGGTGCTGCACAGGATCCTGCAAGATCACAGCGGCCAGACCGTCGTCCTGGTTGGCCACGACAGCATCAACCGGGTCCTCCTCCTGCAATGCCTCGGGCTGCCGCTGGCGCGCTACTGGCGCATCAAGCAGGAGCCGTGCTGCGTGAATGAAATCGTGATCGAAGAAAGCACCTTCACGCTGCATCGCCTCAACGAAACCCATCACACGCTCGGCCTTCGCATCTAGTGCTATCCGGCGCCCGTGTCTGCAGCGTCGGAAGGCGTTGCCGCGCGGAGGACTGCTACCCGGTCAGCACCATCGGCCAGACCCACGAGCGCCCCGTCCGCATGCATGGAGACGTTCGATAGCGCCGCCCGCATACAGACCCGCACCACACGCGCAGCGTCGCCGCCGGGGCCAGAGAGGGTGAACGAGGAAAATGTGAGCCGAGCCGCCGTTGCAGGTAGCGCGACAAAAACGCGTGCAGAGGGGCCAGAGCGGCGCGACAGCGAAGGATTCGGGATATTCGACACCTTGACCGATACTCCGAAGAGGGATCGTTCGAAGCTGTCATCTCGCGCTGGCCGCCGTGCGGCTTCAATCACTTATGCGCTTGAAGGCAAGCTGGAGCGGGCGATGGGAATCGAACCCACGTCAGTAGCTTGGGAAGCTACAGCTCTACCATTGAGCTACGCCCGCGTTGCCGGTGCAGTCTATGCGCTGGGCCGGGGGTTGCGCAAGAAAGCGGCGTGCTGCGGGCCGGAGCGCACGGACGAGCCCGGCACTACCCAGCAGCGTACCCCGGAAATGCAGAAGGGCTTCAGTCCCGACGGCTCGGGATCCGAGGCGTCGGGGCTGAAGCCCCTCCCACAACAGGCATCCACTGCCTTTGGCTTACCTCACCATCGTCTGCCCTACCCTGCCCGGCACGCAGCCGGGCAAGGTGGGTGAAGGCGGACGGTGCTTAGAAGCTGCCGCCGAAGTTCACGAACAGCGAGGTGTCGTGCGCGCGCGACTGGCCGGTGGTGGTGGCGATGCCGACGTTGCTCTCGAAGCCCCACAGCTTGGTCCGCGCGCCCAGCACCACCGACGCGTAGTTGCGGTCGAAGTTGATGCCCGGCACCGCGTACTCGCCCAGGTCGGACATGGTCTGCAGCCACGCGGTGGCTTCCTGGTTCTTCTTGAACTCGTGGTCGTAGGTGGCCTGCAGGTAGGGCTTCACCATGCCGGCATCGAGGCTGGCCTTCCAGCCGATGCGGCCGACCATCGACTCGACGTCGCGGTCGCTGTAGCCCAGCGCGCTGGAGTTGGGGTTGCTCTCGGTGTAACCGTCGAGCTTGACCTTCTGCCAGATCGCCGCGGCCACCGGGCCGTGCTTGAAGCTGCCTTCGCCGAATTCGTAGCCGCCCTGCAGCGCCGCGGTCAGGTTGCTGCCGTCCGGCGAGCCCTTGTGTTCGATGGTCGCCGGGCCGAGGTTGACCTTGCGGGTGACGTCGTAGCTCAGCCAGGTGTAGCTGACCTGGGCGTTGACCCAGGCATGCTCGCCGTACCAGCCGGCGAAGCCGCCCAGGGTGCTGTCGTCCTGGGTGTAGTCGCCGCCGCGGTTGCCGAAGTCGGCATCGGTACGACCGAAACCGCCGAAGCCGCCGAACACCCACTCGCCACGCGACCAGTCCACGCCGAACAGGCCGGCCGGGGCCATGCCGTCGTACAGGTCGCCGTGCTGGTAGCGCTGCATGTCGCCGCGCAGGTTGCCCCACCAGCGCACACCGTCCGCCTCCGGGCGGCCGTCGACGTGCCAGGCAACCTGGTCGGCGCGCGAGCGGCCGACCATCTGCGCCGAGTGGGTCAGGATCTGCTGGGTGCGCGGGCCTTCCAGGATCGACAGCGCGTACTGCGCCAGCAGTTCGTGGGTGCGACCGGTCGGGTGCACGCCGTCGGCGAACACATAGGTGTCGGCGGCGTCGGCACTGACGTAGCTGGTCGGGTTGCAGGTCAGCGACTGCGCGGTGATCTGCGGCTGGCAGGCGGTGCCGGTGACGTTGCTGAAGCCGTAGGTACCGGGATTGGCCACCACTTCCTGCAGCAGGTGGAAGGTGTCGACCGGGATCACCCGCAGCCCGGCGCTCTTCAGGCCGGAGAACAGCGCGGTGTTGTACGCGGTGGCCAGCGCGGTGCCCTGCGCCATCGCCGCGGCGCCGCCGGCGCGGAAGCGCGGGGTGATGCCGACGTCGGGCAGGTTGTTGACCATGACATAGCGCGCGCCGGCGTTCTGCAAGCTCGCGACGATGCCCACCTCGGCGGTCACCGCATTGCCGATGGTGGCCTGCACCGGCGCACCGCCGGCGATGGCGAACAGGTCGTTGGCGCCGCCCCACACCGAGTACAGCGCATTCGGGTCGGCCTTGCCGCCGTTGGCGGCCAGGTAGTTGCTGGCCTGGGTCGCCAGCGACGGCGCCACGCCCAGGGCGCTGGCGTTGGCCACGCCGACGCGGGCGTTGCCGGCGGCATAGTCGTCGCCGATCTGGCCGTTGCCGTTGGCGGCGGCGTTGGTGCCGTAGTACTCGGCCACGTACTGCGCCCAGACGAAGTCCGGGTTGGTGGTGAACTGGCCGGTCACCGCACGCACCGAGGCCGGCAGCAGCGGACGGTAGTAGCCGGCGTCGGTCAGGCTGTCGCCGAAGAACACGGTGCGGCTATAGGTGGTGGACTGCGCGAACGCGGGCGCGGCGGCGAGCACGATCGCCGCGGCAAGCAGCGAGCGGAGCGGACGGATGGACGAAGTCATGGAAGCCCTCCCGGGCAGAAATGGAACACAAGAAATCGAACGAAACTGGGGAGCGGCAGCTCCATACGTCGCCGCATGGCCGACATCATTTCACCTCTGCCGGGCACGCTCACGTTGCACTGCCGCAAGAATCACGACTCGCACGCCAGTGGCGCGCATTGCACAATGATGGCATGAACATCGAATTGAACGGCAGACAATGCACGCTGGCGCCGGCCACCACGGTGGCCACGCTGCTGCAGGCCGAGGGGCTGGGGCAGCGGCGGGTGGCGGTCGAGGTCAACGGCGAGATCGTGCCGCGCGGCGCGCACGCCGAACACGAACTGCACGCCGGCGACCGGGTCGAGATCGTGCACGCGCTGGGCGGCGGCTGAATCGGGCCGCCGCGCGCCGCGGCCGGACTCGGCAGGGCCGGTGCGATGGGCGATAATCCGCCGATGAACGCTCCCGCCCCCCACGATGCGCTGGTGATCGCCGGCAAACCCTACCGTTCGCGCCTGCTCACCGGCACCGGCAAGTTCGCCGACCTCGAACAGACCCGCCTGGCCACCGAGGCCGCCGCCGCGCAGATCGTCACCGTGGCGATCCGCCGCAGCAACATCGGCCAGAACCCGGGCGAGCCCAACCTGCTCGACGTGCTGCCGCCCGAGCAGTACACCATCCTGCCCAACACCGCCGGCTGCTATACCGCCGAGGACGCGGTGCGCACCTGCCGCTTGGCGCGCGAACTGCTCGACGGCCACAACCTGACCAAGCTGGAAGTGCTGGGCGACCAGCGCACCCTGTTCCCGGACGTGGTGCAGACCCTCAAGGCCGCCGAAATCCTGGTGGCCGACGGCTTCGAGGTGATGGTCTATACCAGCGACGACCCGATCCTGGCCAAGCGCCTGGAAGAGATCGGCTGCGTGGCGGTGATGCCGCTGGCCGCGCCGATCGGCTCCGGCCTGGGCATCCAGAACCGCTACAACCTGCTGGAGATCATCGACAACGCCAAGGTGCCGATCATCGTCGACGCCGGCGTCGGCACCGCCTCGGACGCGGCGATCGCGATGGAGCTGGGCTGCGACGGCGTATTGATGAACACCGCCATCGCCGGCGCGCGCAATCCGGTGCTGATGGCCAGCGCCATGCGCAAGGCGGTGGAGGCCGGCCGCGAGGCGTTCCTGGCCGGGCGCATCCCGCGCAAGCGCTACGCCAGCGCCTCCTCGCCGGTCGACGGGCTGATCGGGTGAGGCTGCAGGCATGACCGACCCGTTCTCCAGCGCCGGCGCCAAGACCCCGCCGAAACCCTTCACCGTCGAGGAAGGGCACCGCCAGGTGCGCAGCTTCGTGCTGCGCCAGGGCCGCTTCACCCCGGCCCAGCAGCGCGCGTTCGACGCGCTGTGGCCGCGCTTCGGCCTGGATTACAGCGGCCAGCCGCGCGACCTGGACGCCACCTTCGGCCGCAACGCGCCCAAGGTGCTGGAGATCGGCTTCGGCAACGGCGCCGCGTTGCGCCATGCCGCGCAACACGACCCGAGCCGCGACTACATCGGCATCGAGGTGCACGCGCCCGGCGTCGGCCGCCTGCTCAACGCGCTGGCCGAGGACAGCGCCGACCACGTGCGCCTGTACCACCACGATGCGGTGGAGGTGCTGCAGCACGAGATCGCCGACGGCAGCCTGGACGAGGTGCGCATCTACTTCCCCGATCCCTGGCACAAGAAGCGCCACAACAAGCGGCGCCTGCTGCAGCCGGCGTTCGCCGCGCTGCTGGTACGCAAGCTGCGCGACGGCGGGCGCCTGCACTGCGCCACCGACTGGGCCGACTACGCCGAGCAGATGTGGGACGTGCTCGACGCCACCCCCGGCCTGGTCAACCGCGCCGGCCCGCGCGGCCACGTGCCGCGCCCGGACTGGCGCCCCCAGACCCACTTCGAGACCCGCGGCCAGAAGTTGGGGCATGGGGTGTGGGATTTGCTGTACGACCGGGAATCGGGAACGGGGAATCGGGAATCGGAAGCGCCCTCGCCCGCCCCTCCCCGATAGCGACGACCTGCGACGACCGGCCGCTTCTGCCATTCTCCATTCCCGATTCCCCATTCCCGGCCTCGCATGGACACCGCGCTGACGCTGACCACCGATATGAAGCTCGTGCTCGGGCTGGTCGGCTTCACCATGGCGATGTTCGTGTTCGAGCGGATCCGCGCCGACGTGGTGGCGCTGGTGGTGCTGGTGGTGCTCGGCGTCACCGGGCTGATCGCGCCGGAAGAGCTGTTCAGCGGCTTCTCCGGCAACGCGGTGATGAGCATCATCGCCACCACCATCCTCGGCGCCGGGCTGGAGCGCACCGGCGCGCTGAACCGGCTGGCGTCGTGGCTGCTGCGGCGCGCGCGCGGGGTGGAGGAACGGCTGATGCTGCTGACCACCGCCATCGCCGGGCTCAACTCCTCGTTCATGCAGAACCCCTCGGTGATGGCGCTGTACCTGCCGGTGGCCTCGCGCCTGGCCGGGCGCACCGGGCTCACCCTGCAGCGGCTGCTGCTGCCGATCGCCGCGGCCATCGTGATGGGCGGCGCATTGACCATGGTCGGCAACTCGCCGCTGATCCTGCTCAACGACCTGCTGCAGTCGGCCAACAACAACCTACCCTCGGGCATGGCCACCATCGAGCCGCTGCGCATGTTCGCGCCGCTGCCGATCGGCGTGGCGCTGCTGCTGGCCTCGCTGATCTACTTCCGCGTGCGCGGCGACAAGGCGCTGGCCGAAGAGGAGCGGCTGATCAACGATGGCGTCACCCCGGCGCGCACCGAGAGCTACTTCGCGCGTACCTACGGCATCGAAGGCGACGTGTTCGAGCTGATCGTCAGCGCCGACAGCCCGCTGGTCGGCATGACCCTGGGCGAGGCCGAGACCGTGCACGACGCGCCGCTGCTGCTGGCGCTGAAGACCGGCAACGACACCCGGCTGGCGCCGCCGGCGGACATGCGCATCTGGGTCGGCAGCGTGCTCGGGGTGATGGGCGCGCGCCAGCAGGTCGCCGATTTCGCGCAGAACCAGTTCCTGCGCCTGTCCTCGCGCCTGCGCAACCTGGGCGACCTGTTCAATCCCAGCCGCGCCGGCATCTCCGAAGCGGTGATCCCGCCGACCTCGCGCTTCATCGGCAAGAGCGCGGCCGAACTGCGCCTGCGCAAGCAGGCCGGGATCAGCCTGCTGGCGATCAACCGCGACAAGCAGGTGATCCGCGAGGACGTGCGCAAGGTGCCGCTGCGCGCCGGCGACATGCTGGTGTTCCACAGCATCTGGCAGGACCTGGCGCAGGCCTCGGAAAGCCGCGACTTCGTGGTGGTCACCGACTACCCCAAGGGCGAGCACCGCCCGCACAAGTTCAAGATCGCGATGACGATCTTCGCCCTGACCATCCTGATCGCGCTCACCTCCAAGCTGCCGGTGGCGCTGACCCTGATGACCGGCGTCGCCGGCATGCTGCTGACCGGCGTGCTGCGCATGGACGAGGCCTATGCGGCGATCAACTGGAAGACCGTGTTCCTGATGGCCGGGCTGATCCCGCTGGGCTGGGCGATGGACAGCAGCGGCGCGGCGGCCTGGGTCGCCGGCCACACCATCGCGCGCTTGCCCGAGGGCATCCCGGTATGGGCACTGGAGATCGCCCTGGGCCTGCTCACCACCGCGTTCTCGCTGGTGATCAGCCACGTCGGCGCGACCATCGTGATGGTGCCGATCGCGGTCAACCTGGCGCTGGCGGCCGGCGGCAATCCCACCGCGTTCGCGCTGATCGTGGCGCTGTCGGCGTCCAACAACCTGATGACCGCGTCCAATCCGGTGATCTCGATGATCACCGGCCCGGCCAACTACCAGCCGCGCGAACTGTGGCGGGTCGGCGGCCCGCTGTCGCTGATCTACACGCTGGTGGTGGTGCTGATGGTCAACCTGATGTCGATGGACTGGTGGCACGCGCTGTAGCGCACGCCCTGCGCGCTAGACCAGCACCACCTGCCCTGCCCGCACATCCACCGGCACCGCATGCAGGCTCTGGCCGCGGCATGGGCCGGACACGCACAGGCCGCCCTGCAGTTCGAAGGCGGCGCCGTGCGCGGCGCACACCACATGGCCCTCGCGGCTCTTCAGGAACTGCCCCGGCGCCCAGTCCAGGCGGCGCCCGGCGTGCGGGCACACGTTCAACCAGGCGCGCACGGCGTCGCCCTCGCGGTACAGCAGCAACGACTCGGACTCGCCACCGAGCACCGCCCCGGCCTCGGCCAGTTCGCCGGGGACGAGATCGTGCAGCGATGCCAGCACGGCGGGAGATTCGGTCATGGCGCGCAGCACGGGCAACGAGGAGATCGCCATTTTCGCATGGGCGCTCGCCCCCGCGGCGCGGCGCCCTCTTCACTCCTCAAGGACATGCAAGCCCCTGAACGCAAAGTGTTAATTTTTCGCTTAACGAAGTTTTCACTCCGTCACATAAAACAGCGCCGATACTGCGCCCCTTCGGTTCAAACTGAAACAGAGTTCTGCCATGCGCGCTCGCCTCTTCAATTTCGACCAATTCCGGCACGTCTTCGCGCCGCGCAAGCCGCGCCATCCGCTGGTCAAGCTGGCGGTGGGCCTGCTCGGCCTGGCGATCCTGGCCGGGTTGGTATTCGTCAGCGTGTTCGTGGGCGCGGCGATGATCCTGGGCGGCATCGCCATGAAGCTGCTGAGCCAGCGCGGCAAGCGTCCGGCCACCGCGCGCCGCCATGTCGTCGATGGCGAGTACCGGGTGGTGCGCAAGCCGGCCTTGCCGCTTTAGAGCGGGGAATGGGGAATCGGGATTGGGGAATCGCAAGAGCGGATTCCGTATGCCTGTTGGATTTGGGTTGAACCCATCGCGGTAGACTGCTGCATCCCCTTCTCGTTGGATGCACGCCCATGAAAGACCTGTTCGCCGCTGCCGAGGCTCCGCGCGTTCCCGTGCGCGGCCTGGGTCTGTTCCCGGTGCATCGCATCTACTGCGTGGGCCGCAACTTCGCCGACCATGCGCGCGAGATGGGCGCCAGCGCACCGGCCTCGAAGGCCGAGCGCGGCCAGCCGACCTTCTTCATGAAACCGGCCGATGCGCTGGTGATCGGCGACGAGGCCATCCCCTACCCGTCCGCGACCCAGGAGCTGCACCACGAGGTGGAACTGGTGGTGGCGCTGGGCCAGGACGCGCCGGCCGGCGTGCTGCCGGTCGACGCCGCCGAGGCGCTGGTCCTGGCCTATGGCGTGGGCCTGGACCTGACCCGTCGCGACCTGCAGGCCGCCGCCAAGGCCAAGGGCCTGCCGTGGGACATCGCCAAGGGCTTCGACGCGTCCGCGCCGATCAGCGAGCTGATCCCGGCCGGCGAGGTCGGTGCGCTGGAAGCGCTGAACCTGTCGCTGGAGGTCAATGGCGAGGTGCGCCAGCAGTCGCTGCTGGAGCAGATGATCTGGAACGTGCCGGAGATCCTGCACGAATTGTCCAAGCTGTTCGCGCTGCGCGCCGGCGACCTGGTGTTCATGGGCACGCCGGCCGGCGTGGCCGCGCTGCGCCCGGGCGACCGTTTCAGCGCGCGCCTGGAGAACGTCGCCGAGCGCCACGGCCGCATCGTCGGCTGAGAGGCCGCGCGTGCCGGTCGCGCGGCGGATGCATGCCCGTGATCTGAACACCACGGCCACTGCGCTAGGCTAACGCCGCGGCGACAGGCCCGCACTGACAAGAAAGGAGTTCCGATGAGCATGATCCGCGAATTCAAGGAATTCGCCATGCGCGGCAACGTGCTCGACCTGGCGGTCGGCGTGGTGCTCGGCGCCGCGTTCGGCAAGATCGTCACCGCGCTGGTGGAGAAGATCATCATGCCGCCGATCGGACTGCTCGTGGGCGGCGTGGATTTCTCGCGCTGGGCGTGGACGCTGAGGGCGGCCACGGTGGACGCCGCGGGCAAGCCGGTGCCGGCGGTGGCGATCGGCATCGGCGATTTCCTCAACACCATCATCCAGTTCGTGATCGTGGCCTTCGCCATCTTCATGCTGGTCAAGGCGATCAACCGCATCGCCCGCAAGGAACCGCCGGCGCCGAAGGCCCCGAGCGAGGAAGTGCTGCTGCTGCGCGAGATCCGCGATTCGCTCAAGCCCGAGCCGCGCCCGGAGTAAGCACGACGGCGCGCGCGGCCTCCGCCATGGAGGCCGCGCCGTGCACGGCGGCGAGGCGCTGCTAAGCTCGCCGTTCCTGTCCGCGGAGTCTTCCATGCGCCGTCTCGCCGTCGTCATCGCTGCCGTCCTGAGCCTGTCCTCCCCTGCCGTCGCCGCCGAGGCCACGCGCATTCCGGAGGCAGCGTTGCGCGATGCGGCGACGCTGCGGGAGCGGGCGCTGGCCGACGACACCGGCTGGAAGGTGGTCGAGTCGCTGACCACCGAGATCGGTCCGCGCCTGGCCGGCAGCGACGCCGATGCGCGCGCGGTGGCCTGGGCCACGGCGAAGTTCAAGGCGCTGGGCTTCGACAAGGTGTGGACCGAGCCGGTGACGTTCCCGAAGTGGGAGCGGCGCAGCGAACACGCCCAGGTGCTCGGCGCGCACGCACAACCGCTGACCGTCACCGCGCTGGGCGGCAGCCCCGGCGGCACGGTCGAGGCCGAGGTGGTGCGCTTTGCCGACCTGGCCGCGTTGCGGGCGGCGCCGGCCGACGCGCTGCGCGGCAAGATCGCCTTCGTCGATTACCAGATGCTGCGCACCCGCGACGGCAAGGACTACGGCAATGGCGGCGCGGTGCGCAGCAAGGGGCCGTCCGAAGCGATCCGCAAGGGCGCCGTCGGCTTCGTGATGCGCTCGGCCGGCACCGATTCGCACCGTGTGCCGCATACCGGCATCACCCGCTTCGACGAGGGACTGACGCCGGTGCCTTCTGCGGCGCTGTCGGTACCCGACGCCAACCAGTTGGCGCGCCTGCTGGCGCGCGGCCCGGTGCGCCTGCGCCTGGCGCTGGACTGCGGCTGGGACGGCACCGCCACCTCCTACAACGTGATCGGGCAGATCACCGGGCGCACGCTGCCCGACGAGGTCGTGCTGATCGGCGGCCACCTGGATTCGTGGGACCTGGGCACCGGCGCGATCGACGACGGCGCCGGCGTCGCCATCAGCATGGCCGCCGGGCATCTGATCGGCCAGCTCAAGCAGGCGCCCAAGCGCAGCATCCGCGTGGTCGCCTTCGCCAACGAGGAGCAGGGCCTGTACGGCGGCAAGGCCTACGCGCAGGCGCATGCGCAGGACGTGGCACGGCATCAGATCGCCGCCGAAAGCGACTTCGGCGCCGGCCGCATCTATGCCTTCAACACCGGCTCCGGCGACGCCGCCGGCTCGCGCGAAGCGACCCGGCAGATCGCCGAGGCGCTGGCGCCGCTCGGCATCGCCTATGCGCCGGACGCCGGCGGCCCCGGCCCGGACGTCGGTCCGCTGGCCGCCAAGGGCGCTGCCTGGGCCTGGCTGGCGCAGGACGGCAGCGACTACTTCGATCTGCACCACACCGCCGACGACACCCTGGACAAGATCGACCCGAAGGCGCTGGCGCAGAACGTCGCCGCGTATGCGGTGTTCGCATATCTGGCGGCACAGGCCGATGGCGGTTTCGGCAGCCAGGCCAAGACAGTGGAACCGCCCAAGGAGTAAAGTGCACCGCCCCTGCGCAGGACGCGCGCAGGGGTTCCCTTCCGCAGCAGTGCCAGGACCTTTGATGGGCATACGGCAACGCCGCGCGGGCTCAGCGGTGACGTTGCTGGATGTGGCCCGCCATGCCGGCGTGTCGCCGATGACCGCCTCGCGCGTGATCAACCGCCACCCGCGCGTGAGCGCGACCATGCGCGAACGCGTCGAAGCGTCGATCCAGGCGCTCGGCTACCGCCCCAACCTCGCCGGCCGCTCGCTGCGCACCGCCGGACTGGCGCGCATCGGCGTGCTGTACAGCAATCCCAGCGCGGCCTACCTCAACCAGTTCATGCTCGGCGTGCTGGAGCAGAGCAGCCTGGAAGGCTGCCAGGTGCTGGTGGAGAAGAGCGAGGACAGCGACAGCCAGCGCGCCGCCACCGAACGCCTGCTCGATGCCGGCGCCGACGGCCTGATCCTGCCGCCGCCGCTGTGCGATGCGCGGCAGACCATCGCCGAACTGGAGGCGCGCGGCATTCCGCTGGTGGCGGTGGCCACCGGCGCGCCGATGCCCAGGGTCAGCTCGGTGCGCATCGACGACTACCAGGCCGCGTGCGCGCTCACCCGGTACCTGCTCGACCTGGGCCACCGCGACATCGGCTTCATCAGCGGCGATCCCGGCCACACGCCCAGCGCGCTGCGCAGCCGCGCGTTCTTCGACACCATGGCCCAGGCCGGGCTGACGGTGGCGCCGCAGCGCGTGGCCGAAGGACTGTTCACCTACCGCTCCGGGCTGCTCGCGGCCACCACGCTGCTGCAGGCCACGCCGCGCCCCAGCGCGATCCTGTGCAGCAACGACGACATGGCCGCGGCGGCGCTGGCGATCGCGCACGGGCTGCGCCTGCGCGTGCCCGAGGACCTGTCGATCGCCGGTTTCGACGACACGCCGGTGGCGACCACGATCTGGCCGGAGCTGACCACCATCCACCAGCCGGTCACGGCGATGGGCGGAGCGGCGGTGACGCTGCTGCTCGCCGAGATCCGCCAGCGCCGCGACGGCCTGCCCAGCCGCGGCACCCACCAGGTGCTGGACTACACCCTGGTCACGCGCGGGTCCACCGCGCCGCCGCGGCGCTGAGCGCGGCGATGGCGCGCACGCCACCGCTCAGGCGTGCGCTTGCCGGACCACGTCGACCTGGGCCACGCCGAGCAGCCCGGTCAGCGGCACCGCGGCGCGGCGCTGCCGCGGACTCGCCACCAGCTTCTGCGCACGCAGCAGGTCCAGCAACCGCTCCGCCAGCGGCATGACCATGTGCCGCCCCCAGCAGCGTTCGGAGGCATGCCCGAACGGCAGGTAGCCGGGCAGCGCATCGGGATCCAGGCCATCCCAGCGCTCCGGGCGGAACGCCTCCGGCGCTTCCCACAACGCCGGATCGCGATGGCTGAGCAAGGGCAGCACCAGCACGTCGTCGGCGGCGCCGATGCGCGGATCCAGCGCGCCGTACTCCGGCGAGGCGTTGCGCAGGATGTTCCAGGACGGCGGCAGCAGGCGCAGGGTTTCGTAGAGGAGGTTGCGGTTGGAGACGTGCGCGTCGAACGGCGATCCCAGCCACAGCGCGTTGGCGACCAGCGTGGAAATGGTGAAGCACACCGGCGCGGCGGTGCGCCGGTACAGACCCATCGCATCGCGGCGCGCGCGGTAGCCGTCGGCCGTGGACAGCAGCCTGGCCAACGCCGAGGCCTCCGCGTCCGGCGCCAGCGGCGCGAGCGCGCCGGCGGCGATCACCGCCCAGGTCAGGCGCGGCGTCAGTTCCAGGGCGCGGTCCATCAGCAGGCGCAGGCGCCACGGGTCGCCGCCGAGCAGCAGGTCGCGCAGATAGACGTGGCCGACGTGCGGCCATGGACCGGACAGGTCGCGGGTCGGCGGCGGCCGCTGCAGCGCCTCGCGCACATCGCGGCCGATCGCCTGCATCAGCTTGGCCGCCTCGCTGCGCGCGATCGAGCGGCCGTGCAGCGGCTTGAAGGTCGGCCGTTCGTGTTCGGTGGCGGGCCGCGCCGCGAGCAGGCGATCGCTCAGCGCGGCGCCGGCGACGCCGACCGTATCGGCATCCAGGCGGAACGCCTCCTGCCCCAGATGCGTGCGCAGCAACGCCTGCAGACGCGGCGCGAAGACCGTGGCGCGTGCGTGGCGCTCGACCATGGTGGCGGACATCGCGAGTCTCCTGGAGGAACGGCGCCCGGCGCAGCGCATCCGCCGGGCCCCGGCCGCACGGCACGCCGCGCGGCAACGCACACGGCGCTCAGTACCAGATGTACCAGGCGTACGACTTCAGCGGCTTCTTCGACGACAGCAGGTGCTTGAGGGAGAACAGCAGCTTCATGAGCGACATCTCCGCAGGAGTGACGATGGCCCTTTCGGGGGGAACTGCACAGTCGTGCTGGTGCGCATCGCACGAGGCGCGGCCTCGTGGCGATGCGCCTGCGGGACGCTACGCCGCCAACGCGCGCCCCGCAAACCCGAAACCGGCCGCCGCGCACACTCTCGCGTAGCCAAATGCAGCCCGCCCTCAGTCCGTGACGCCGTGCTCAGCGCACCGCGTGCGCGTGCGGATGCCGGCTGCGCCAGGTTCCCAGCAACACCGCCGTGGCGGCGGCGACGTTGAGGCTTTCCACCGCCCCGCTGCCCGGGATCGACAGGCGCAGGTCGCAGGCCTGCGCGAAGCCGCGGTCCATGCCGTCGCTCTCGGCGCCCATCACGTAGACCAGGCGTTGCGGCAGCGCGGCGGCGAACAGATCGTCGCCGCCGGCCACCAGCGTCGCCGCCAGGGCGAAGCCGGCCGCGCGCAGTTGCGCCTGCGCCTGCGCCGCGGGCGGCAGCCGCACCAGCGGCACCGCCTCGGCGCCGCCCTCGGCCACGCGCGCGGCGGCGCCGGACAGCGCCAGCGCGGCCTGCTCCGGCAGCAGGATCGCGCCCACGCCGAAATGCGCCGCCGAGCGCAGGATCGCGCCGAGGTTGTGCGGGTTGCCCACGCCATCCAGCCACAGCGCCACCGCCGGCCCCGGCGCCAGCGTCTGCAGCCAGTCGGCCAAGGCCAGCGGCGCGGCGCGCAGCACGTCGGCGACCACGCCTTCGTGGTGGCTGCTGGCGGCGAGCTTGTGCAGGTCGGCCTCGTCCACGACGCGGTAGCCGACCCGATTGGCCACGCACCACTTCAGCAGCGGCTGCAGCGCCGGGATCCGCGCCTCGCTCAGGTACAGCTTGCGGATCGCCTCCGGCCGCCGCGCGTATACCGCGCGCACCGCGTTGAGGCCGTACAGGCGCAGTTCGTTGCGGGTGCCGGCCGCCGCCGCCCCCTCACCTCCGGCTCCTCTCGCGGGCGGAGCGGGGGGACGGCCCCCGCGCGGGCGGTTGCCCCACGGCGAGGTCATGGGCGCACGCCCGCGGCGCAGGCGCGCCACGCCGCAGCGGCGCAGCAGGAACGAAGGGCACAACGCATGGGAATCTCCTGGAAACACGCGGGGGCGCGCGCCAGGGACGGCGCGCTGCGGGGATTTTCGCTCATCCGCGCGCCGACGGCTGCCCCGGCGTGACGCACCCCGGTGACGCGACTTGTCTACACCGCGCAACGCAAGGCGCGAACTGCATTCCGACCGAAACCGTGAAGATTTTCGCACTTGCCGCGCACCATGCGGAATTCGCGGTGTCGGATGCGCAAATCCGACAAGCGCGGCCTGCGCATCCGGTCCATCGTCGCGGCTTCTTCCGCCACCAAACAGGTGCCCATCGACCCGCCATCACCGTGCCACGCGCTTCGCAGACGGGACACCTGCGATGGCCTGCGCCGGCGCAACGCGCAGCGCTCCGCGGCGTCCCGAGAACGCACTTCGCATTCTCACGACAAGGCGATTCCCATGCACTCCGACCTCCATCCGTTTTCCTCGTCCGCGCGCCGCCTGGGTGCCGCGCTGCTGCTGGTGCTGCCCCTG
This sequence comes from Xanthomonas sacchari, assembly GCF_024266585.1. Classification (NCBI taxonomy): domain Bacteria; kingdom Pseudomonadati; phylum Pseudomonadota; class Gammaproteobacteria; order Lysobacterales; family Lysobacteraceae; genus Xanthomonas; species Xanthomonas sacchari. Next base: position 1,561,642 of record NZ_CP100647.1, on the reverse strand, counting down.
CTGGGCCTGGGCGCCAGCGCCCTGGCGCAGACCGCCGCGCCCGACGCCCGCCTGGCCCGGGTCGGCGCCCTGAACGCCGCGCACAAGCCCGCCAATGTCCCCGACGACTACGTGCAGACGCCCTTCGGCTATTTCGCGCCGACCTGCGTGCGCCAAGTCCATCGCAACGAACGCGTGCTCGCCGACGGCCGCCTGCAGCGTGCCGATGGCGTACGCGAAGCGGCGCAGACCTGCGCCCAGGACAACTTCCTGCCCAACGGCACCCGGGTGCACCCTGACGGACACGGCCTGGATGGGCGGCCTATCCGCGCTGGCGCCGCGCTGCGGGCATCGGGCGCGCGCGGCGCGGTGCCGCCGCCGATCACCTACGCCTGGGTACAGTCGGCCATCGACGTGACCGGCAACAAGATGGGCCGCATCGTCGCGCGCTGGACGGTGCCGCACAACCCGACCAACGTGGCGCAGCAGACGGTGTACTTCTTCCCGGGGTTGCAGAGCGACGATCCGACGATCCTGCAACCGGTGCTGGGCTACCGCGGCTACAACAACAGCTGGGACCTGAGCAGCTGGAACTGCTGCCAGGACGGCATGGTGTGGCACAGCGATTTCATTGCGGCCAGCGCCGGCGACCAGATCGTGGGCGACACCTACGCGACCTGCAACAACGGCCAGCCCTGCACGAACTGGAACGTGGACACGCGCAACCTCACCACCGGCCAGAGCGTGCGGCTGAGCACCACCTACGACATCGATTCGACCAGGCACCTGGTGGTGGGCGGCGCGCTGGAAGTCTATGCGGTGGACAGCTGCGACCAGTATCCGCCCGATGGCCGCATCACCTTCGACGCGATCGGCGTGTACGACTACCGCATGCAGCGGGTGACGTCGCCGGCGTGGCAGTCCTACAGCGAGAGCTCCGGCCTGGATGTGCAATGCAACTACGCGGTGGACACCACCGCGACCTCGGCCACCATTTCGTACTGACGCCGTGGCCCCCGCGCGTCGCTCCCAGGGGCGACGCGCGGCTCAGGCCGCCGGCCAGGTCCGCGCGAACCATCGCAGGTCGCGCGCCTGTCCATCGCGCACCGCCAGCTCGCGGCGCGTGCCGATCTCGGCAAACCCGTTCTTCTGCAGCACCCGCGCCGAGCCGTGATTGTCCGGCAGCGTCAACGCCTCGATCCGCTGCAAGCCTAGGGCCGGCGCCGCCCAGTCCAGGTAGGCGGCAACGATGCGGGTCATCCGCCCCTGCCCCCAGTGCGCACTGCCGAGCCAGTAGCCGAGCTCGGCCAGTTCCGGCGCCGGTTGCGCCGCGGCATGCAAGCCGATCCCACCGCAGGCCTCGCCGCCGATTTCAATCGCCAGCACCGGATTGTTCAGATCGATCACCTGCCCGCCCAGGAAGGCCTCGCCGTCGGCACGTGTGTACGGATGCGGGAAGCGTCGGCTCACCCAGCGTGCCACCTGGGCATCGTCGGCGTGACAAACCAGCGCGTCCAGGTCGCTGGCACGCCAGCGCCGCAGCACGATGCCATCCAGATGCAGTTGCAGGTCGCGCCAGGGGTCGGCAGCGGCGGTCTCGGACATCGGCGGCTCCTGTGCTGGCGGGGGCGCCCAGCATAGCCGCCGGCGGCGCGCGATCGTCTACGGCTGAGGGTTTTCCCTGACAGACCAGCGAAAGCCAGCACCGCTAGACTCCCGCGCCGCACGTCGCCCATCCGTCCCAAGAGCCGTTCCCCGATGCCCTCCGACACCGCCGCCACGGCCCGCATTCCGATCTTCATGTACCACAACGTGGCCGAGGCGCCGCGCCACCTGCAGGTGTACCGCAGCCTGTACGTCAGCCCGGGCCGCTTCGCCCGGCAGATGCGCCTGCTGCAGCGGCTGGGCTACCGCGGCGTGTCCATGTCCGACGCCATGCCGTACCTGCGCGGCGAGCGCCAGGGCAAGGTCGCGGTGGTCACCCTGGACGACGGCTACCTGGACAACCTGCACGCGGCGCTGCCGGTGCTGCAGCGGCTGGGCTTCACCGCCACGGTGTACATGGTCAGCGGCTGCATCGGCCGCCACAACGTGTGGGATGCGCAGAAGCTGGGCATCGAAAAGCCGCTGATGAACCTCGCCGAGCTGCGCCAGTGGCGCGCCGGCGGCATGGAGATTGGCGCGCACACCCGCTCGCACCCGCACCTGACCGGCTGCAGCGATGCGGCCCTGCGCGAGGAGATCGGCGGCTGCAAGCGCGAACTGGAGGACCTGCTCGGCGAGGCGGTGCCGCAGTTCTGCTACCCCTACGGCGACGTCGACGACCGCGTCGCCGACGCGGTGCGCGAGGCCGGCTACACCGCCGCCACCAGCACCCGCCGCGGCCGTGCCCCCGCCGGCTCGGACCCGATGCGCTACCCGCGCATCCAGGTCGCGCGCCACCACCTGCTGCCGCAGTTCGCGCTGCGCGCCTTCACCGCCTACGAGGACCGGCGCGGATGAAATTCCTATTCGTCGGGACCAATCCCGAAAACACCGGCGCGGCCACGCATTTCGTGGCCCTGGCGCAGGCCCTGGCCGGCGTCGGCCACCAGGTCGACGTGATCGCCTGCGAAGGCGGCCTGATCGCCGACGAGCTGCGCCGCAGCGGCATCCGCGTGCACGTCGGGCACTTCCGCAACGTGCTGGATCCGGCCGGCTACGGGCCGTTGCTGCGGATGGCGCGGCACAACCGGCCGGACTGGCTGGTCGGCAACTTCGGCAAGGAATACTGGCCGCTGCTGCTGGCCGGGCGCGCCCTGGGCATCCCCGTCACGCTGTTCCGCCACCGCACCCCGGCGATGAGCGCACTGTCCGGCTATGCCATCCCGCGGCTGGCGGCGCGCTTCTTCGCGGTGTCGCACTACGCGCGGCAGGCCTACCTGGAGCGCGGCGTGCCCGAGGCGCTGGTGCAGGTGCTGTACAACCCGGTGACCATGGAACGGCTGCGCCCGGATCCGGAACGCGGCCGCGCCATCCGCGCCGCGCAGGGCTTGCCCGAGGATGCGATCGTGCTCGGCTACAGCGGGCGCATGCATGCCGGCAAGGGCATCTTCCCGTTGCTGGAAGCCGCGGGCGCGGCGATGGCGCAGGAGCCGCGGCTGCACTGCCTGTGGCTGGGCGACGGCCCGGACGCGGCGCAGTTGCAGGCGCAGGCGCAGGCCCAGCCGCATGGCGAACGCCACCGCTTCGTCGGCTGGGTCAACGACACCACCCCGTACTACAACGCGATGTCGATGCTGGCGTTCCCGTCGCTGGCGCCGGAAACCTTCGGCCGGGTCTCGGTGGAAGCGCAGGCCAGCGCGGTGCCGGTGCTGGCCAGCCACGTCGGCGGTACCGCGGAGACGCTGGACCCCGGCGTCAGCGGCGAACTGCTCACGCCCGGCGACGTGGACAGCTGGCGCGACGCGATCCTGCGCCTGTGCGACAGCGAACGGCGCCAGCGCATGGGTCAGGCCGGGCGCGAGTTCGTGGAGCGCCATTTCGGCGGCGCGGTGATCGCCGCGCAGTTCGTGCACCTGCTGCAGCAGCCGCGCTGCGCGCCGCGGCCGCTGGCCTCGTCGCGCACCGACCCGGCCTGAGCGAGCCGGCGTGCGCGGCCCCGCTCAGGCGTGGCCGCCGACCGACGGGGTCTGCGCTTCCAGTTGCTGCAGGCGCTGCTGCACCGCATCCGGCGAGCGCGTGTACGGCGCCAGCAGCGCGTAGAACGCCGGCACCACGAACAGCGACAGCAGCGTGGACACCGACACGCCGAAGATCACCACGATGCCGATGGTGGCGCGGCTGGCCGAACCGGGACCGCCGGCGACCACCAGCGGGATCGCGCCGACCACGGTGGCCAGCGAGGTCATCAGGATCGGCCGCAGCCGCACCGCCGAGGCTTCGACGATGGCATCGCGCACGCTGCGCCCGGCGTCGCGCAACTGGTTGGCGAACTCGACGATCAGGATGCCGTTCTTGGCCGCCAGCCCGACCAGCATCACGATGCCGATCTGGCTGAACAGGTTGAGCGTGCCGCCGCTGATCGCCAGGCCGATCAGTGCGCCCAGCACCCCCAGCGGCACGGTCAGCATGATCACCAGCGGGTGGATGAAGCTCTCGAACTGCGCCGCCAGCACCAGGTACACGATCAGCAGCGCCAGGGCGAAGGTCAGCAGCACCGCGCCGCCGGCCTGCTGGTACTCGCGCGATTCGCCCTTCCAGTCGAGCTGCGCGTAGTCGGGCAGTTCCTCGCGCGCCACCTGCTGCGCCCACGCGATCGCCTCGCCCAGCGGATAGCCCGGGGCCAGGCCGGCATTGATGGTGATCGCGCGCAGGCGGTTGAAGCGGTGCAGGTTGCCGGGCTCGGCGACCTCGCGCAGGCTCACCAGATTGGACAGCGGGATCAGCTGGCCGCTGTCGGCGCGCACCCGGATCGCCGCCAGGTCGGCCGGATCGGCGCGGCCGTCGCGGCTGGCCTGCAGCATCACGTCGTATTCCTCGCCGTTGTCGACGAAGGTGGTGACCTGGCGCGCGCCCATCAGCGTTTCCAGCGCACGGCCGATCTCGGTCACCGGCACGCCGAGGTCGGCCGCGCGCTGGCGGTCGATCTCCACGCGCATCTGCGGCCGGGTTTCCTTGTAGTCCGAGTCGGCGCCGACCAGGCCGGGATTGTCGGCGATGCGCGCCAGCAGGCGGTCGCGCCATTGCGCGATCTCGGCGTAGTCGGGGCCGCCGAGCACGATCTGGAACGGCTGCCCGCGGCCGTTGACCAGGCCGCCGCCGACCTGGGTGCGCGCACGCACGCCAGGCAAGGCGCGCAGTTCGTCCTGCAGCGTCGCGGCGACGTCGGCGGTGGCCACGTCGCGCTCGCTCCAGTCGCGCAGGAACACGCTGACCCGGCCGGTGTGCATCTCCTCGCTGGCGCCGAAGCTGCCGGGCACGCGCGGATTGGCCCGCGCGATCGGCTGGCCGTCGCCGCGGTAGCGGTCGAGGATGGCCTCGACCTGGTGCATCTGCCCCACCGTGTAGTCGAAGCCGGCGCCTTCCGGCGCATCGATCATCACCTGGAACGAGCCGCGGTCCTCGGCCGGCGCCAGTTCCGACGGGATGATCCGCGCCAGCAGCGCACTGGCCGCCAGCGCCGCCAGCATCAGCGCGCCGAACAGCCAGGCGCGGCCGACGTGGCGCTCGAGCACGCGCCGGTAGCGCGCACTGAGCCCCTGCAGCCGCGCCTCGACCCAGCCATGCACGCGGTTGGGCTGCTCGCGCGCATGCGCCTTGAGCAGCTTGGACGACATCATCGGGGTCAGGGTCAGCGCGACGAAGGCGGAGATCGCCACCGCCGCGGCCAGCGCCACCGCCAGCTCGCGGAACAGGCGCCCGGTGTTGCCTTCGAGGAAGCCGACCGGCAGGAACACCGCCACCAGCACCGCGGTGGTGGCGATCACCGCGAAGGCGACCTGTGCGGTGCCGCGCCGCGCCGCCACCAGCGCCGGTTCGCCGAGGTCGACGCGGCGCTGGATGTTCTCCACCACCACGATCGCATCGTCCACCACCAGGCCGATGCACAGCACCAGGGCCAGCAGGGTCAGCAGATTGATCGAGAAGCCGAAGGCATACAGGGCGATGAACGCGGCCACCAGGCACACCGGCACCGTCACTGCCGGGATCAACGCCGCGCGCACGCTGCCCAGGAACAGCCAGATCACCACCAGCACCAGCACCACCGCCTCGATCAGGGTGTGGTAGACCCGCTCCACCGAGGCATCGATGAACACGGTGGAATCGAAGGCGACGAAGATCTGCGTGCCCTTGGGCAGGGTCTGCTGGATCTGCTGCGCGGCCGCGCGCGCGGCGCGGGCCACGTCCAGGCTGTTGGCGGTGGAGGTCTTGACGATGCCCAGGCCGACGTTGGGCACGCCGTTGCTGCGGAAGTAGGCGCGGCGCTCGGCCGAGGCCAGTTCCACCTTGGCCACGTCGCCCAGCCGCACCACGTAGCCGTCGCGGCCCTTGCCCAGCGGGATCGCGGCGAAATCCGCCGGCGCGCGATAGCTGCGCTCCACCCGCAGGGTGAAGTCGCGGTCGGTCGACTCCAGGCGGCCAGCCGGCAGTTCGACGTTCTCGCGGGCCAGGGCGTTCTCCACGTCGGTCACGGTGAGGTCGCGCGCGGCCAGCTGGTCGCGGTCCAGCCAGATCCGCATCGCGTAGCGCTGGCGCCCGCCCAGGCGCACCTGGGCGACGCCGTCGATGCTGGACAGGCGATCCACCACATAGCGTTCGGCGTAGTCGGACAGCTGCAGCGCGTCCATCGTGCTGGAGCTCATGTTGAGCCACAGGATGGCGTCGGCATCGGCCTCGACCTTGGCGATCTCCGGCGCGTCGGCCTTGTCGGGCAGGCGGTCGAGCACGCGGCTGACCGCGTCGCGCACGTCGTTGGCGGCGGCCTCGATGTCGCGGGTGGCACGAAACTCGATGCTGATGTCGGCCACGCCGTTGGAACTGCGCGCCTGGATCGTCTCGATGCCTTCGATGCCGGCCAGCGCATCCTCCAGCACCTGGGTGATGCGGCTTTCCACCACCGCTGCCGAGGCGCCGGGGTAGCGCACCTCCACCGACACGATCGGCGGGTCGATCGCCGGCAGTTCGCGCAGGGTCAGCCGGCTGTACGCCATCACCCCCAGCACCACCAGCAACAGGCTCATCACCGCGGCGAACACCGGCCGGGTGATGGAGACGTCGGACAGCTTCATCGCGCCAGGTCCGCCGCGGCGCGGCCGTTGCGCGCGCCGCCGCCGGCGCTGACACCGGCATCGACCACCGCCACGCCGGGACGCAGCTTGCCGGTGCCCTCGACCACGATGCGCTGGCCGGGCTGCAGCCCCTCGACGATCTCGACCAGGCCGTCGCGGCGCGCGCCGGTGCGCACGTCGGCGCGGGCCACGGTGGCGTCGGCGCCGACGCGGTAGACGAAGGCGTCGCGTCCCACCTGCACCACCGCGATCTCGGGGATCACCAGCGCCTGCCGCGCCGGCCGGTACAGGCGCACGTCCATCAGCATGCCTGGGCGCAGCGCGCGGTCGGCGTTGTCGAAGGCGGCGCGCACGGTGACCGCGCGGGTGGCGCTGTCCACGCGCGCGTCCACGGTGGTCACCTTGCCGTCGAAGGCGCGCCCCGGATAGGCCACGCTGCGGCCACCGACCGCAGCGCCCGCCTGCACCGTCGACAGCGCCGCCTCCGGCACCTGGAAATCCACGTAGACCTGGGCGATGTCGTCGAGCGTGGCGATGGTGGCGTCCGGCGTCAGCAGCGCGCCGGGGCTGACCTGGCGCAGGCCGAGCACGCCGGCGAACGGCGCGCGCACGCTGCGGTCGCCGATCTCCGCGCGCATCTGCAGCACCCGCGCCTGCGCGGCGTCGCGCAGGGCGCGTTGCGTGTCCAGCTGCGCGCGTGACACCAGTTGCCGCCCGACCAGCTCGCTCTGCCGCCGATACAGCTGCTCGGCCTCGGTGTAGGTGGCCTCGGCCGCGCGCAACGCCGCCTGCTGGCCCTGCCCGCGCAGCGTCACCAGCGGCGCGCCGGCCGCCACTTCCTGGCCGCTGTCGAAATGCACACGCTCGACGATCTCGCTGACCTTGGCGGTCAGCGTCACCGACTCGCGGGCCTTGACCGTGCCCAGCGAAGACAGGCTGTCGTTCCACTCGCGGGGCTGCACCGTCTGCAGCGTCACCGGAATCGCGGCACTGGCCGTGGCCGGCGCCGGCGGCTTGTCGCAGCCGGCAAGCACGATCGAGGACAACAAGAGGCACACCAGGCGGACGCCGGCGCGTGGTCGGTGCGGCATGGAGATCCCGGACGCGTGGAGTTCGATGCAGTCTAACGGCCCGGCGTGACGGCCGTTGACACGCCACGACCATGACCGACGACCCTTGCCGGCCGGCGCGGATGCCGCCGTCTGCGATGCGGCACACGCGCGGCGCCGTGGCTGCGCGTGTTCAGGCCAGTGCGCAGCGGCAGCGGCCGTCGCCCTGGTCGGCCAGGCCGCAGGCGCGCGTCGAGACCGGCGCCGGCGGCCTGCGCGCGTCTCGCCGGCATGGCAAGCACAGCGTCGCCGGTGCCGGCGCCGCCGTCGCGCTCAGCGCGGCGGGAACGCGGCGCTTTGCCGGGCTTTCAGCGCACTGCACAGGCGAATCGTTTCGGCGGTCTGCGCCAGGCCGCGGTCGGCGCCGCTGAGCGCCTGCAGGCGCGGCGTGAAGAACGCCTCCAGCCGATCGGCTTCAGCCGGGTCGCAGCCGCCGGAGGCCCCCAGCGCCGGCAAGCGGCCGCCGTCGAAGGACCCGGAGCGCGCCACGATGCGATCGAAGTGGGCGGTATACCAGGGCCACATCGAGGCATGCGTGGCCGGCTCGGCATGCGCGCCCATCAGCAGGCGGTTCATCTCGCCGACCTTGATCGCATCGGTCAGGGCGAAATCGCGCACCTTCTGCAACTGCTGCGGATCGCGCACGGCGCCGAGTGCGGCGATCATCGCGTTGCGCTGCGCCGGCTCGCCATGGCGGCGCAGCGCCGCGATCAGCGCCTCCACCGCCGGCGCACCGCGCTCCTGCACCGCCACGGTCAGCGCCGCGCCGAGCAGATCCGGGTTGGCGGCGGCGAACGCCAGCGCGCCGTCCTTGCCGGCCAGCACCGCATCGCCCTGGGCCAGCAAGGCCTGGCGCACCGCCGGCACGCCCATGGTCACCCCGAGCAGCTCGGCCAGGCTGGAGCGCAACGCCACGTCGTCGTCGCTGTCGCCGGCACGGCGTTGATCGCCCAGCGCCTGCAGGCGCGCGCCGAACGCGGCCTCGGTGGCCTGGCGCAGCATCGCGCGCTGCGCGTCGTCGCGCGCCAGCACCCGCCAGATCCAGCCGATGCGCTCGTTCAGCGCGGTGGCCACCGCCGTGGCCTTGGCCGGCGCCAGCTGTTGCATCGCCGCGATCACCTCGGCGGTGTCGGCCTCGCCGGTGCGGAAGGCGCTGTCGATCGCGTCCGCGTAGGCCAGTTTCTCCGCATCGTCGAGCGCATCGAGGTGGCGGCCGAGTGCGGCCAACTGCGGCTTGGGCAGGCTGAAGCGGTAGTAGCCGGTGCCGCCGGCGTTGGGCATCACCCAGCTGTCGGCATCGGCGCCGGCGAGCGCGAGGCGGCCGTCGCTGGCGGACAGCATCTGGCAGGCGCGGCGCACGCCCTGGCGCGTGCCGTACTTGACGCATACCGGCACACCCCAGGTCTGCGCGGCGTTGCCGCGCGAGCCCAGCGGCAGGAAGCGCTGCTGATGCAGTTGCAGCACCGCAGCGCCCGCTTCCGGCTGCAAGCGTGCCTGCAGGGAGGGCACGCCCGGCTGATCGAGGAAGCTGCGGAACGCGGCCTTGAAGTCCTCGCCCTTGCCGGCCGCGCTGGCGATGGCATCGACCAGGTCGTCGGCGGTGGCGTTGCCGAAACGGTGCGCGCGGATGTAGGTGCGCATGCCGCGGCGGAAGGTGTCCTCGCCGACGAACTGCTCGAACATGCCCAGCACCGCGGCGCCCTTGCGATAGGTGATGCTGTCGAAAGCGGTCTCGATGTCGCCGTTGCCGGTGATCGGCTGGCGGATCTTGCGCGCGCTGACCAGGCTGTCGTTGTCCATCGCGTCCTGCGCGGCACGGATGCGGTCCAGGTCGGCGCGGTACTGCGGACGCAGGCGCATGGTGATCTTCTGCTGCATCCAGGTGGCGAAGGCCTCGTTGAGCCACAGGTCGTCCCACCAGGCCATGGTCACCGTGTCGCCGGTCCACTGGTGCGCCAGTTCGTGCGCGGTGACGTTGAACGAGCCTTCGACGTTGTGCCGCGGCGACGCGTCGTCGAGCAACAACAGCCAGTCGCGGAAGGTGACCAAGCCGGGGTTCTCCATCGCGCCGGCGGAGAAGTCCGGCGCGGCCACCAGGTCCAGCTTGTCGAACGGATAGCCGAAGTCGTAGTAGTCCTCCAGCGCGGCGATGATCGCCGGCGTCTGCTGCAGCGCGCGCTGGATGCGCGGCCCCTGCCCGTGCGCGGCCACGCCGCACAGCGGGATCGACTGCGGGCGCTGCGGCGTGGCCGGCAACGCCGGCCCGTCGACCACGTCCCACGGCCCGACCGCATAGGCCACCAGGTAGGTCGGCAGCGGCACGGTCTCGGCAAAGCGCACGGTCTTCCAGCCCTTGCCGGCCGGTTCGGTCGACACGGCACGGGTATTGGCCAGCGCCTGCTCGCCCTCGGGCACGGTCAGGCGCAGCGCGAATGGGGTCTTCAGCGCCGGCTCGTCGAAGCCGGGAAAGGCGTAGCGCGCGCTGATCGGCTCCATCTGCGTCAGCGCATAGGCGCGCCCCTGCGCCTTGACCTGGTACAGGCCCTGCAACTGCTGGTTGAACGGCGCCGTGTAGGCGATGGTCAGGGTCAGCTCCTGCGGCTGCAGGGTGCGCCCGAACGCGATGCGGGCCACGCCGGCCTGCGCGTCGGCCTGGGTGTAGCGCACCGGGAAAGAGGCACCCTCGGCGGTGCGCACGGTGGCCTTGCTCACCTGCAATTCCTTGCCGTGCAACCACAGATGGTCGGACGCGCGCTGCAGGCGCACGCGCACGGTGGCGGTGCCATCGAAGCCGCTGCGCTCCGGGTCGATCTTCAGGTCCAGCGCATAGTGTTCGGGAACCGCCCAGCCCGGCAGGCGCCCGGTCGGCACCGCATCGGGCGCCTGCGCGCAGGCCGCGCCGCAGCACAGCGCGAGAACGGAGAACAGCATGCGACGGGACAGAACTGGCATGAAGGAGCCTTCGCCGGTGAGGAGGGCGACGACTTAAGCATGCGCGGCAGCGACTGTCACGTGACGACGCCAGCAGGCCCGCGAGTTCTCGTAGCAGCGGCTTCAGCCGCGACCGGGCTGCACCGGGAATGCCCGGTCGCGGCTGACGCCGCTCCTACGGTAGCTGTGCGGTGGCGCGGCGAGGCGATCGACAGCGGCCGCGGCAGTTGCACCGCCGCGATCCTGTCTCAGTCCTGCAGCCCCAGCGCCGCCAGCACCTGCGCGGCCAGCGCTTCGACGTTGTCGCCGTCGGCCTGCAGGTGCAGCTCCGGCCGCTCCGGCGCCTCGTACGGCGAATCGATGCCGGTGAAGTTCGGAATCAGGCCGGCGCGGGCCTTGGCGTACAGGCCCTTGACGTCGCGCGCCTCGGCCACCGGCAGCGGCACGTCGACGAACACCTCGAGGAATTCGCCCTCGCCGAAGCGCTCGCGCGCCAGTTGCCGCTCGGCGCGGAACGGCGAGATGAAGCTGACCAGCACGATCAGGCCGGCGTCGGTCATCAACTTGGCCACTTCGGCGACGCGGCGGATGTTCTCGACCCGGTCCTCGGCGGTGAAGCCCAGGTCGCGGTTGAGGCCATGGCGGACGTTGTCGCCGTCGAGGATGAAAGTGTGGTAGCCCAGCGCGTGCAGGCGCTTGTCGACCAGGTTGGCGATGGTCGACTTGCCGGCGCCGGACAGGCCGGTGAACCACAGCACCTTCGGCGTCTGTCCCTTGATCCGCGCGCGTGCGGCCTTGTCCACGTCCAGGTGCTGCCAGTGCACGTTGCCGGCGCGGCGCAGCGCGAAATCCAGGGTGCCGGCGGCGACGGTGGCGTTGCTGTGGCGGTCGATCAGGATGAAGCCGCCGAGCGTGCGGTCCTGCGCGTACGGGGCGAAGGCGATCGGCTGGTCCAGCGCCAGGTTGCAGTAGCCGACCTCGTTGAGTTCCAGCCGCTTGGCCGCCAGCCGCTCCTGCGTGTTGACGTCGATGCGGTGCTTGATCTCGGTGACGCTGGCGGCCACGGTGCGCGCGCCGATCTTCAGCCAGTACGGGCGGCCGGGCAGCAGCGCGGCATCGTCCATCCACAGCACGTGCGCGGCGAACTGGTCGGCCACTTCCGGCGGATCGCCGGCGGCAGCGATCACGTCGCCGCGGCTGATGTCGATTTCCTCGGTCAGGGTCAGCGTCACCGCCTGTCCGGCCACCGCCCGCGGCACCGGCGTGGCGCCGACCAGCACCTGCGCGACCTGCGCGCGCCGCGCCGACGGCAGCACCACCACCGCATCGCCGGGCTGCACCGCGCCGGCGGCCACGGTGCCGGCGAAGCCGCGGAACTGCGCGTGCGGGCGGTTGACCCACTGCACCGGCAGGCGCAGGCCGCTGTCGCCGCCGCGCGCGTCCAGCTGCACCTCCTCCAGATGTTCGAGCAGCGCCGGACCGGCATACCAGGGCGTGCGCGCCGAGCGCTGCGACAGGTTGTCGCCCTCCAGCGCCGACAGCGGGATGCACTGCACGTTCGCGATGCCCAGCTGCGCGGCGAGCGCGCGGTACTCGGCGACGATCGCCTCGAACGTGTCCTGCGCGAAGTCGACCAGGTCCATCTTGTTGACCGCCAGCACCACGTGGCGGATGCCCAACAGCGCGACGATGTAGCTGTGCCGGCGGGTCTGGGTGAGCACGCCCTTGGCGGCATCGACCAGCACCACCGCCACGTCGGCGGTGGAGGCGCCGGTGGCCATGTTGCGGGTGTACTGCGCATGCCCGGGGCAGTCAGCGACGATGAACTTGCGCCGGTCGGTATCGAAGTAGCGGTAGGCCACGTCGATGGTGATGCCCTGCTCGCGCTCGGCGGCCAGGCCATCCAGCAGCAACGCATAGTCGATCGCACCGCCGCGGGTGCCGTGGCGCTTGCTGTCGGCGCCGAGCGCGGCCAGTTGGTCGTCGAACAGCCGCTTGCTGTCGTACAGCAAGCGCCCGATCAGCGTGCTCTTGCCGTCGTCGACGCTGCCGCAGGTGATGAAGCGCAGCAGCGGCTTGTGTTCGTGTTGCTGCAGGTAGGCGGCGACGGCGTCGCCGCCTGCGGGAATGGGGACTGGGGAATCGGGAATGGAAACAGCGGTCTCCTGCGACGCGTCCAGTGGCTGCGATGCTTGCTTTGGCACTTGCGATTCCCGATTCCCGACTCTCGAATCCCGGCCCATCAGAAATACCCCTCCACCTTCTTCTGCTCCATCGACGCGCCCGGGTCCTGGTCGATGATCCGGCCCTGGCGTTCGGAGGTGGTGGCCTGCAGCATCTCGGCGATGATCGTCTCCAGGGTGTCGGCCTGCGATTCGATCGCGCCTGTCAGCGGGTAGCAGCCGAGGGTGCGGAAGCGCACGCGCCGCAGTTGCGGGGTTTCGCCGGGACGCAGCGGCAGGCGCGCGTCGTCGACCATGATCAGCGCGCCGTCGCGCTCCACCACCGGGCGTTCGGCGGCGAAGTACAGCGGCACCACCGGAATCGCCTCGCGGTAGATGTACAGCCAGATGTCCAGCTCGGTCCAGTTGGATAGCGGGAACACGCGCACGCTCTCGCCGGGATGGATCCGCGGGTTGTACAGGTTCCACAACTCCGGACGCTGCTGTTTCGGATCCCAGCGGTGGTGCGCGTTGCGGAACGAGAACACCCGCTCCTTGGCCCGCGCCTTCTCCTCGTCGCGGCGCGCGCCGCCGATGGCCGCATCGAACTTCCACAGGTCCAGCGCCTGTTTCAGCGCCTGGGTCTTCATCACGTCGGTATGCACGCTGGCGCCGTGGCTGAACGGGCCGACGTCCTGGGCGACACCATCGGGATTGATGTGCACGCGCAGCTCCACCCCGGTCTCGGCGGCGCGGCGATCGCGGAAGGCGATCATCTCGCGGAACTTCCAGCGCGTATCCACGTGCAGCAGCGGGATCGGCGGCGGCGCCGGCGCGAACGCCTTGAGCAGCAGGTGCAGCAGCACCGAGCTGTCCTTGCCCACCGAATACAGCAGCACCGGGTTGCGGAACTCGGCGGCGACCTCGCGCAGGATGTGGATGCTCTCGGCCTCGAGGCGGTCGAGGTGGGACAGGGGGGACGAACTCATCGAGACGGCGGCAGGCGGTAGGAGATCGGACCGAAGCGTAACAGCGGTCGCGGCGATCGGGGCGGCAGTGTGCGCGGCGTCTACCGGCCACAGAAATAAGCCCAGGGCATGAGCCGATAACCCCTGTTCCTTTCTGTGGCGCCCAACGAATCCCTAACATCGGTCATCCCTTCCTCATTCCCGGACCGGCCATGACCGCCGCCTCACCCGCGTTGCCGCCCAGCCCCTTGCCCGAGGAGCGCAAGGCACTGCTGGCGCGGACCGTGGAGGGCCTGGACGCGGCCGGCCTGTGGTGGCTGTCCGGCTACGCCGCCGGCCTGGCCCAGGCGCAGGGCCCGGCGATGCCGGCCCTGGCCGTGGTCGCCGGCGCCGCCGCGGCGCCCGCGCCCGCGCCCGCACCGCAGCTGACGATTGTCTACGGCAGCCAGACCGGCAATGCGCGCCGCGCCGCCGAACAGGTGGCCGCCGAGGCCGAGGCGGCCGGGCTGGCGGTGCGCCTGCTGCGCGCCGACGCCTATCCCACCCGCGAGCTGGGCAACGAACGCCTGCTGTACGTGGTCATCAGCACCCAGGGCGAGGGCGACCCACCGGACGATGCGATCGGCTTCGTCGAGTTCCTGCAGGGCCGGCGCGCGCCGAAGCTGCCGCAGTTGCAGTACGCCGTGCTCGGCCTGGGCGATTCCAGCTACGCCGACTTCTGCGGCATCGCCCGGCGCCTGGACGCGCGCCTGGCCGAGCTCGGCGCGCAGCGGCTGCTGCCGCTGGGCGAGGCCGACCTGGAGATCGAGACGGTGGCGGCGCCGTGGCGCGCACAGGCGCTGGCGCAGGCACGCGACATCCTGGGCCGCACGCCCGCGACGCCGTCGGCCACGGTGACGCCGCTGCGTGGCGCCGCCGCGGCGACCTGGAGCCGCACCCAGCCGTTCGCCGCCGAGGTCGTGGCGAACCAGGCGATCAGCGGCCGCGACTTCAAGGGACCGCGCTACGCCGCGCACGGCCAGGCCGACAAGGACGTGCGCCACCTGGAACTGTCGCTGGCCGGCAGCGGCCTGCACTACGAACCCGGCGACGCCCTGGGCGTGCGCCATCGCAATTCGCCCGCGCTGGTCGAGGCGGTGTTGACCGCGACGCGACTGGACGGTCACGTCGAACTCACTGCCGATGGGCAGACTCTGTCCCTGCACGAGTGGCTCGCCGGCCATCGCGAACTGACCCGGGCCTCGCGCCCGTTGCTCGCCGCGGTGGCCGAACGCGCCGGCGCCGCGGCGCTGGCCGAGTTGCTCGCCCCCACCCAGACCGCCGGCCTGGCGGCGTTGCTCGCCGATCACCAAGTGATCGACGTGCTGCGTCGCTGGCCGGCGGATTGGGACCACGCTGCGCTGCTGCAGGCGCTGCGACCAATGGTCCCGCGCCTGTACTCGATCGCCTCCAGTCGCAAGCGGGTCGGCGACGAGGCCCACCTCACCGTCGACGTGCTGGCCTACGACGCCCACGGCCATGCCCACGGCGGTGCCGCCAGCGGCTACCTGGCCGCGCTGGCCGAAGGCGACAGCGCGCCCGTCTACATCGAACCCAACGAACGCTTCCGGGTTCCGGTCGACGGCAGCCGCGACATCCTGATGATCGGCCCCGGCACCGGCGTGGCGCCGTTCCGCGGCTTCGTCCAGGAGCGCGCCGAGAGCGGCGCCAGCGGCCGCAACTGGCTGTTCTTCGGCGCCCGCCACTTCAACCGCGACTTCCTCTACCAGGCCGAATGGCAACAGGCGCTGCGCAGCGGCGAACTGCACCGGCTGGACCTGGCGTTCTCGCGCGACGTGCAGCCGCTGCGCGGCACCGCCGCGCCGTCCAAGATCTACGTGCAGCAGCGCCTGCGCGAACACGGCCGCGCGGTCTACGACTGGCTGCAGAACGGCGCGCACCTGTACGTGTGCGGCGCCATCGCCATGGGCAAGGACGTGCACGCCACCCTGCTGCAGATCGTCGCCGAACACGGCGCCCGCAGCCCCGAGGACGCCGCGGCCTACCTCAGCCAGTTGCAGCAGGAGGGGCGGTATGCGCGCGATGTGTATTGAAGCCGGGAGTGGGGAAACGGGAATCGGGAATCGGGAACAGCCGGCTCCGACAGGCGTTCCGTAACCCGACGCCGCCGCCCTGCCATTCCCCATTCCCCATTCTCGATTCCTCCCCAATGTCCCACTCCGTCGAAGACATCAAGCACAACAGCCAGCGCTTGCGCGGGTCGCTGCTGCAGAGCCTGGCCGATCCGGTCACCGGGGCGCTGCGCGAGGACGACCAGACCCTGATCAAGTACCACGGCAGCTACCAGCAGGACGACCGCGACCTGCGCGAGGAGCGGCGCCGGCAGAAGCTGGAGCCGGCCTACCAGTTCATGATCCGCACGCGCACCCCGGGCGGGGTGGTCGATCCGGCGCAGTGGCTCAAGCTCGACGCCATCGCCACCACCTACGGCAACCACTCGCTGCGCGTGACCACGCGCCAGGCGTTCCAGTTCCACGGGGTGATCAAGCGCGAGCTGAAGGCGACCATGCAGGCGATCAACGCCGCGCTGATCGACACCCTCGCCGCCTGCGGCGACGTCAATCGCAACGTGCAGGTCGCCGCCAACCCGCTGGCCTCGCAGGCGCACGCCACGCTCTACGCCGATGCCGCGCGCGTGTCCGAACACCTGCTGCCCAACACCCGCGCCTACTACGAAATCTGGCTGGACGAGGAGCGGGTCGCCGGCAGCGGCCAGGAGGACGAGCCGATCTACGGCAACGCTTACCTGCCGCGCAAGTTCAAGATCGGCTTCGCGCTGCCGCCGGTCAACGACGTCGACGTGTTCGCCAACGACCTGGGCTTCATCGGCGTGCTCGACGCCGACGGCACGCTGGCCGGCTACAACGTCAGCATCGGCGGCGGCATGGGCGCCAGCCATGGCGATGCGGAGACCTACCCGCGCGTGGCCAACGTGATCGGTTTCATCGACCGCGCGCAACTGCTCGACGTCGCCACCGCGGTGGTCACCACCCAGCGCGACCTGGGCAACCGCACCGTGCGCAAGCGCGCGCGCTTCAAGTACACCATCGACGACCACGGCCTGGAGACAGTGGTGGCGGAGATCGAGCGCCGCGCCGGCGTGCGCCTGCAGGCGACGCGCGACGTCACCTTCGAGCACAACGGCGACCGCGAGGGCTGGCACGCCGGCGAGGACGGCCGCTGGCACCTGACCCTGTCGCTGCCGGCCGGGCGCATCGCCGACCACGCCGATGGCGCGCAGCACCTGAGCGGCCTGCGCGCCATCGCCGCGCAACTCCGCGACGCCGGCGACGGCGCGCACTTCCGCATGACCGCCAACCAGAACCTGGTGATCGCCGGCATCCCCGCCGCGCAGCGCGAGACGATCGACGCGCTGGTGCGCGCGCATGCGCTGGATGCCGGCAACCGCGCGCCGACCGCGCTGGCGCGCGCGGCGATGGCCTGCGTGGCGCTGCCCACCTGCGGCCTGGCGATGGCCGAGGCCGAACGCTACCTGCCGGCCTTCGCCGCACGACTGCATCCGTTGCTGGCCCGCCACGGCCTGGAGGACGCGCCGATCCTGCTGCGCATCTCCGGCTGCCCGAACGGCTGCTCGCGGCCGTACCTGGCCGAGATCGCCTTGGTCGGCAAGGCGCCGGGCCGCTACAACCTGATGCTCGGCGGCGACCACCGCGGCCAGCGCCTGAATACCCTGTACCGCGAGAACATCGCCGAGCCGGAGATCCTCGCCGCGCTCGAGCCGCTGTTCGCGCGCTACGCCCACGAGCGGGACGAGGACGAGCGCTTCGGCGACTTCCTGCACCGCACCGGCCTGGTCGCCCTGCCCGCCTATCCCACCCACCGTCACCTGCTTCCGTCGGAACTGCACGCATGAGCGCTTTGCCCGCCGCCTCCCAAAACGCCTCCGCCAACGCACCGGTGCCAGCCCTGGATCTCGATGCCGCCAATGCGCTGCTGGCGACGCTGTCCGCGCCGGAGCGCGTGGCCTGGGCGTTGCAGCACGGCCCGGCCGAAGCGGCGCTGTCGTCCAGCTTCGGCGCGCAATCGGCAGCCACCTTGCACCTGCTGACCCGGCAGCGCCCGGACATCCCGGTGATCCTGATCGACACCGGCTACCTGTTCGCCGAGACCTACCGCTTCGCCGACGCGCTCACCGAGCGGCTCAAGCTCAATCTCAAGATCTACCGTCCGCTGGTCAGCCGCGCCTGGATGGAAGCGCGCCACGGCCGCCTGTGGGAACAGGGCATGGTCGGCATCGAGCAGTACAACAACCTGCGCAAGGTCGAGCCGATGCGCCGCGCCCTGGACGAACTGAAGGTCGGCACCTGGTTCACCGGCCTGCGCCGCAGCCAGTCCGACAGCCGCGCGCAGACCCCGTTCGTGCAGAAGCGCGGCGACCGCTACAAGATCAACCCGATCGCCGACTGGAGTGATCGCGACCTGTGGCAATACATGCAGCAGCACGACCTGCCCTATCACCCGCTGTGGGAACAGGGCTACGTCTCCATCGGCGATTTCCACACCACCCGCCGCTGGGAACCGGGCATGCGCGACGAAGACACGCGCTTCTTCGGCCTCAAGCGCGAGTGCGGGATCCACGAGGATCTGTGACGCGCTCAAGCACGCGCTCGGCCTTCGTAGGAGCGCAGCCCCGTGTCTCCTGTGCAAGCCCTGACCCCAGCGCCGACCACGTGCACCTTCTTGTGGGAGGGACTTCAGTCCCGACTGCAGCCAAGTCGGATGCACCGATGGCGTCGCTTATCGCCACAGAATCACAGTGAATTCCAGCACTGACGTCCTAAGCCCCCACCGCGGGCTCGCGCCGCAGCACCAGCATCCAGTCCAGCGCCAGCATCAGCAGCAAGGACAGCCCCACCAGCGGAAACAGCAGCCCGCCCAGCGCCAGCAGCGCGACCACGCCGCGCAGCGTGCGCCGGTCCGCCGGCAACGGCGGCACGCCGAGCCCGCCCTGCGGGCGCCGCTTCCACCACATCACCGCCGCGCTCACGCACAGCAGCACGATGCCCAGGCAGGCGCCGATCAGCACGAGCTGGTTGAGCACGCCGTACTCCTGGCCCAGGTGCACGTTGATACCCCACTCCAGCGCCTTGGCCAGCGGGCCGTAGTCGGCGTAGCGCATGTCCAGCAGCACCTGGCCGCTGTATTGGTCCAGATGGATCACCCGCTGCTGCGCAAGGTCGGGCGGATACACCGAGGCGGTATAGACCCCGCGCGCGCCGCGCGGCAGCGCCACGCTGTAGCCCGGCGCGATGCCGCGCGCCGCAAACCGCGTCACCGCCGCATCCAGGCCGATCGCGCCCGCCGCCGGCGCGGCGTCCGGCATGTCGGCCATGCCGCCGTGTTCGCCGTGTTCGCCGTGGCCGTCGTGCGCCGCATGCGGGTCCGCGGCCGGTAGCGACGACTGCGGCAGGCGCGCCTGCCGCAACGACCACGCCGGCACTTCGCTGTCGCTCAGCCGCTGCGTCGACATCGGCACGTCCACCCGTAGCCCGGACGGATAGCCGTAGTGATGCCCATTGGCCAGGCGGTTGACCTGCGCGCCCCAGAACCACGACCACGGCATCCCGGTCAGCGCCAGGAACAGCAGCGCCGCGCCGACCACGCTGCCGGTGAGCGCATGCAGGTCGCGCCAGAACACGCGCTGCGCCGGCCGCCCGCGCACCGTGGTCACGCCGCCGCGGCGCCCGCGCGGCCACCACAGGTACACCCCGGTCAGCACCAGCAGGATCGCCCAGCCGGCGGCCACCTCGATCATCGCGTTGGCGAACCAGCCGACGTAGTCCAGGCTGTGCAGGCGGCGGATCGTCCAGGCCACGGTTCCGTGCTCGGGCAACTGGCCCAGCACCCGTGCGCGGTACGGATCCACGTACACGACCTCATGGCGACCGTCGGCGGTGACGATGGTCACTTCCGCCGAGGCATCGCGCCGCGGCGGCGTGGTGTAGCGCAGCGCCTGGCCCGGCTGCGCGGCCAGCGCCGCCTGCAGCAGCCGCTGCGGCGCCAGCGCCTGCGTGTGCTCCGGCACCGCCACGGTCTTCAGCGCGCGGTGGAAATAGCCGTCGATCGGCTGCTGGTAGACGAAGGCCGCGCCGGTCAGCGCCAGCCACACCAACAGCGGCAGCACCAGCAGGCCGGCGTAGAAATGCCAGCGCCACACCGCGCGGTAGAAGCGTGCCGGCGCCGCAGTGGCCGCGAGGGTATGCGTGGCCATCACCAGCCCCAGCTCAGCGTGGCGTACAGCGCGCGGCCGTCGCCGGGCGAGTAGCCGGAAGACCCGCTGTCGTACCAGGCGTAGACGTAGTGCCGGTCGGTCAGGTTCTTCAGTTGCAGCGACAGCGCGCGCTGCGCGCGCCATTGCCAGGTCGCACCGAGGTTGGCCAGCGCATAGCCGCCGTAGCGGCCCAGGGTGTTGCTGCGCTCCACGTAGTAGTCGCCCTGCGCATTGCCCCAGGCCGACAGCGTCAGCCGCGGCGTGGCCTGCCAGTCGACACCGGCGGTGGCCAGGTAGTGCGGCACGTTCTCGATCTCCTTGCCGCGGGTGGCCGGCGCGCTCGGATCCGGCGTGACGATCAGCGCGCGTTGCCGGGAATAGGCCAGCCACAGCGTCCAGCGCTCATCCGGACGCAGGTTCAGTTGCGCATCCCAGCCGCGGCGCAAGGTCTTGCCGACGTTGCCGACCTCGCCGGTGCCGACGCTGCCGTTCACGCCGAGGATGGTGGCCACCTCGTCGGAGGCGCGCTGTTCCCAGTAGGCCAGGCGTGCGTCCCAGCGCTGTTGCGCGCCGGCGAACTTGAGGCCGGTCTCCCAGCCATCGTTGAACGACGGCGCCAGGTTGCGCGCCTGGGTGCGGTAGGCGCCGTTGCCGCTGCCGATCTGGAAGGTGCGGCCGATGTTGGCATACAGGCTGGCCTGCGCGGTCAGCGCATACACCGCGCTGAACTTGGGTTGGCGGATCGTGCCGTAGGCGTAGGTGGGATAGCGCGCGCCGCTGGCGACGTCGCGGAACTGCCCGCCGACCCGATCCACCCGGTAGCCCGGCACCAGTTGCAGGCGCGCGGTCGGGCGCAGCACCGCCTGCACGTAGGCGCCTTCGGTGTGCAGATCGAAGTCCCAGTCGCGCAGCGGCGCGGTGCGCACCCGCGCCACCGTGCGGTAGCGCTGCGAGACGTTGTCCTGCCACTGCGCGTCGACCCCGCCCTCCAGCGCGAAGGCGTCGGCGCGGGCCAGCGCCGGGCGCCAGCTGAGCCTGGCCAGCACGCCGCGCTGGCGCTCGTCGGTGTCGCGCTCCTGCTGCGCGCCGGCGGCGGTGAAGCGCACCCAGCGCTGATTGTCGTAGCGGTTCCAATACGCCTTGGCGCTGCCCTGCACGCTGTCGGCCAGCCGCGCATCCAGATGCAGCGACACCTGCGTGGTGTGGCGCTGGCTGCGATCGTCGCGCGCGTAATCGGGGGAGCTGCGCGGTGCGCGCTGCGCCGTGGCGTAGTCCAGGTACCCCGCCTCCAGCGCCGTGTTGCGGTAATCGCGCGCGCTGAGCCCGGCGCGCCAACGCCCGTCCGGATCGGTATAGAACCACTTGCCGGAGAACGCATGCTTGCGCGCGTCGGCATGGTCGCGGTAGCCGTCGCTGTCGCGCCAGGCGGCGACGTAGTTCTGGCTCCAGGCGCCGCGTTCGATGCCCTGCGTCGCCTGCACCTCGCGGGTGCCGAAGCTGCCGACGGTGACGCTGGCGCGGCCGTCGTTGCCGCCGCTGCGGGTCAGCACGTCGACGTCGCCGGCGATCGCGTTCAGGCCGTAGCGCGGGTCGTTGGTGCCGCGCACGATCTCGATCGCGGCGATGTCCAGCGGGAACACCGCATCCAGGTACGGCATGGCGCCGGCGTTGTCGTTGCTGGGCACGCCGTCGATCAGCAGCTTGACCGCATTGACCCGACCTTCGCCGTTGAAGCCGCGGAAGGAAAAACGCCCGGCGTCGGTGCCCATCTTGAACTGCGTCACCTGCACGCCGGGCGCGCGCATCAACAGTTCCCAGCTGTAGTCCACGTGCTGGTCCTGCAGCAGATCGCCGCCGAGGATGTCGACGGAACTGAACACGCTGCGCGCGCTGGAACCGGCGGCGAGCGGCGAGGTGGCCTGGACCTTGCCCAGGGTCAGTACGGAATCGCCGGTGGCGCCCGGGGGTGCATCGGCGGCATGGACGGGCGCGGCCGCTGCGACACACACGCAGCAGCACGCCGCCACGGGCGGCATGGCAGGAAAACGGATCATGGTGGTGGAACTCCATCGGCACGAGGACATGCCGCAGCGGCGCCGCGGCACGGAAACGACAACCCGTGGATCAGGAGCGCAGCGGGGGCCCGCGTGCCGGGTGTGCACGGCGCGGGATGGCCGAGACGACGCGGGAACGCAGCGCCGCCACCGGCGCCGGCGGACACCGCCAGGGCAGCAGCGCCAGCAACAGCGCCACCCACGGCAGCAGCCGCGCGGCGAGCAGGCAGTAATCGCAGGCCGGCGCGTGCGCCAGGCCGGCATCGTCGTGGTGTCCGCCATGCGCCGCCAGCGCGGCGCCGGCCAGCCCCGAAAGGCGCAGGCCGCCGCCGCTGCACAGCGCCTGGTCCTGCAATCCCGTCGCTGCAGCCTGCGCCTGCCGCCACTGGCTGATCGGCGGCGCCAGCAGCAACAGGCCGAGCGCCAGCGCGGCGAGCGCGGCCCAGGGCGATGACGGCTGGCGGAGACGGAACATCCGCGCATTCTAGAGCGTGCGACGCGGCGCGCGGCGCGTCCCCGGCCGCCGCAAGGCACGGCGCCAGGTGCCAGCCCGCAAGGCACGCGCGCCGCGCGATCCGGGACGGCGGGCGCGGGGCGACGTGCAGCCGATGAGCGGAAGTGCGCCGCCCAGGCGCTGCACGCCCGGCGCGACCCTGGCTTGTGCGCAGGCCGCGGATACCGAACCATGGGCGGCCACGCGGCCGGCGATGCCCGCCACCGCGATGCACCGCCCTCTTTTCCTTCGACGACCGCCCCGATGCCCACCATCACCCTCTACCACAACCCCGCCTGCGGCACCTCGCGCAACGTGCTGGGGCTGATCCGCAACAGCGGCGTCGAGCCCACCGTGATCGAGTACCTGAAGACGCCGCCGGACCGCGCCACCCTGCAGGCGCTGGCGGCGGCCAGCGGGCTGCCGCTGCGCGCGTTGATCCGGCAGAAGGGCACGCCGTATGCCGAGCTGGGACTGGACGACCCGACGCTGGGCGAGGACGCGTTGCTGGACGCCATGCTGCAGCATCCGATCCTGCTCAACCGGCCGATCGTGGTCACGCCGCTGGGCACGCGCCTGTGCCGGCCGTCGGAAACCGTGCTGGACATCCTGCCGTCGCCGCAGCGCGGCGCCTTCGCCAAGGAAGACGGCACGCCCTTGGTCGACGCCCAGGGCCGCTGGGTCGGCTGAACCGCGGCGCGGCCTGCCGCCGCGTCGGGTTCGCTAAGCGCGGGTGCAACCCACGCGAGCGCGGCGTGAACGCGGCGTCGGCAAAAACCGTGACAGTTGCCATAAACTGCGCGCCTTCCTGCCCGAGTCGCGCTGCATGTCCACTGCCGAACCCGCCGCCGACCCGGTCTACTGCGCGGCCAAGCCACGCAACGAAGCGCTGCGCCTGGACGCGCTGCACAGCTACGCGATCCTGGACACGCCGCGCGAGCCGGCGTTCGACGACATCACCCGGCTGGCGGCGCTGATCTGCCAGGCGCCGATCGCGGTGGTCAACCTGATCGACAGCGAGCGCCAGTGGTTCAAGAGCGAGATCGGGCTGGGCACGCGCGAAACGCCGCTGGCGACCTCGCTGTGCGCGCATGCCCTGCTCGAGGACGACCTGCTGCTGGTGCCGGACACCCGCGAGGATCCGCGCTTCGCCTGCAACCCGCTGGTCACCGGCGACATGCGCCTGCACTTCTACGCCGGCGCGCTGCTGAAGACCTCCGATGGCCTGGCCCTGGGCACCGTGTGCGTGCTCGACCGGCGCCCGCGCCAGCTCAGCTACGAGCAGATCGAAGCGCTGCGCGCGCTGGCGCGGCAGGCGATGGGCCAACTGGAACTGCGCAAGGCGCTGTACCTGGCGCAGGAGTCCAACCACTACCGCACCCGCCTGATGGCCATCGCCGGCCACGACCTGAAGACACCGCTGCGCACCGCGTCCTACGCGCTGAGCAAGCTGCAGCGCCAGCACGACGCCACGCTGGATGGCCCGCTGGAGACCGCACGCGTCGCCCTGAACCAGGTCGCCAGCGGGCTCGACCAGCTCGCCACCAACGCCGCCGCCGGCGAACTGCGCCTGCCGGCGCTGCAGAACCTGGCCCTGGCCGACGTGCTGGCGCCGATCCTGGCGACCTGGCAGCCGCAGGCCGTGGCCAAGGGCGTGCAGCTGCGCAGCGTGGCGACCTCCCTGCGCGTGCGCAGCAGCGCGCCCTTGCTGTCCACGTTGCTCGGCAATCTGCTCGGCAACGCGGTCAAGTACACCGCGCAGGGCAAGGTGCTGATCGGCTGCCGGCGCCGTGGCGACCGCGTGGCGGTGGAGATCATCGACCGCGGCATCGGCATGGACGAAGATGGCCTGCGCACGCTGTTCCAGGCCTTCCAACAGGCCGACCCGCGCAGCGACGGCCTCGGCCTGGGCCTGTGGATCGTGCGCCGCGCCGCCGAGACCCTGGGCTGCAGCGTCGAAGTGCGCAGCCAGCCGGGCCAGGGCACCCGCTTCAGCGTGCTGCTGCCGGCGGCAGCGAACGCCTGAGCCGGGCGGCCGCGGCCGCCCGCCCCTCATCCGCCCCTTCGGGGCAGCTTCTCCCGGGGGGAGAAGGGAGCGTCGCCGGCACGGCGGCGGAGCGCGCCGAGGCGATGCGCTACAGGCAGGCCGGTCGCGACTGAAGCCGCTCCTACCGGGCAACCAGTGAAGTACCGGAGTCTTCCTGCAGCCTGCAGTCGGGACTGAAGTCCCTCCCACAACGTCCCCTCCCGCTCAGCGTGAGGAGCCGGGTTGCAGCAGCCGCAGGAATCCAGCTTTTGCGATTCCCCAATCCCGATTCCCCAATCCCGGCTTCACCCCCATCATTCCTTCAACACCATGTCGATACACAGCACCGCCGCCATGATCAGGATCCGCCGCGGATCCTCGGCCGGCACGCTGTCGGCGATCGCCAGCATGTAGTTGTCGGCACTGGTGAACAGCTCCTTGCCCAGCCCGGCCCACTTCTTGGCCACCTGCGCCAGTTCGCGCTCGCCCTGCACGAAGCGGAAATCCCAGCTGGTCCACTTGCCGCGCAGGGTGCACACCGGCGCGCCCTGGGCATCGAGCACATCGAACTTGCCGCCGATGGAGAAGAACTTCTGGCTGAAGGAACCCACGCGCCGGTCGTGCTCGTCCAGCACCTCGACCGTGGACAGGAACAGCGAGAATCCGCGCTTGACCGTCAGCACCTTCTGTCCGTCCGGGGTGCGCACTTCCACATGGAACGGGGTCATGCGCTTGTAGTCGCTGAAACGAAAGATCCTGGTGAACACGCCCAGGTTCGGCTCGCGGCATTCCAGCAGCTTGCGGTTGCTGTGCGGATCGAACACGTCGTAGTTGTTGGCGGCCTTGAACATGCCGACCTGTTCCTTGACGAAGAACAGGTTGTGCTGGAGAACAGGATGCATCGGGCGTCCTTGCGTTGGGAAAGTCGACGCGCGCGAGACACCGGCCGCAGCGACGGCGCATGGCCGGCAGCCGCCGGCACGTCCAGGGGCGCGGTCTGCCGGGTGGCAGAGCGGGCCGCATGATAGGGGGCGGCTGGGGCGACGGCAACGCACGCGGCCCTGCCGCGCCAAGCGGCCACGTCGTTGCGTGGTCTTCGTTCCAGCAATTCCAGTACAGACCGCGGTGTCGTTGCCCACGCGTCTTTTGTTCCGACATCTGCCTGAAGCCGATCGGCGCATCGAGCACGGAACGCCGCTGTCGCGATTCCCCAATCCCGATTCCCGACTCCCAGCTTCATCGCGCTGCGCGCCTTAACCAGTGATGGTCTGCTCAGCCACGCCAAGCGGCCACGTCGCTGCGTAGTCTTCCTTCCAGCATCCAGTACAGGCCGCGCAGTCGTTGCCCACGCGTCTTTTGCTCGGACGCCTGTCTGAAGCCAATCGGCGCATCAATCGCGGCGCGCCGCTGTTGCGATTCCCCAATCCCGATTCCCGACTCCCGGCTTTATCGCGCTGCGCGCCTTAGCCAGCGATGGTCTGCTCAGTCGCGCCAAGCGGCCACGTCGCTGCGAGGTCTTCCTTCCAGCATCCAGTACAGGCCGCGGTGTCGTTGCCCACGCGTCTTTTGTTCCGACATCTGCCTGAAGCCGATCGGCGCATCGAGCACGGCGCGCCGCTGTCGCGATTCCCCAATCCCGATTCCCGACTCCCAGCTTCTAACTGGTAATGGTCTGGGTCAACGCCTCCCAACTCGGCGGCGCCGGCCAGTCCGGCTGCTGGTTGCCTTCCATCACCCGGCGCAGGTCGCGGGTGTCGATCTGCGGCGCCAGCACGTGCACCAGTTCCAGCGCGTAGTCGCGCAGCACCCGGTCGCGCGGCAACACCGCCCAGGCGATGCATTCGGGAATCTCCGGCGGCGCCGGCCAGGCGCGCAGGTCGGTGTCGTTGGCGCTGACCGCCATTTCCGCGAGCAGGCCCACGCCCAGCCCGGTGCGCACGTAGGTCTTGATCAGGTCCGCGTCCAGCGCGGTCAGCGCGATCCGCGGCTCCAGCCCGAGCCGGCCGAAGGCGCGCTGCAGCGAGGAGCCGGCGCGGGTCGAGGATTCGTAGCTGATCAGCGGCTGCGCCGCCAGCGCGGCCATGTCCGGCACCCGCTTGGGCACGTCCAGCGCATGCCCGCGCGGCACCAGCACCAGCCGCCGCCAGCGGTACAGCGGCACGGCGATGCCGGCGGCCGGCGCGCTGCCGGCGGTGCTGACGATGGCGATGTCGGCATCGCCCTGGCTGAGCAGGTCCAGCGCCGCGCTCTCGGCGGCCTGCTGCAGGTGCACGCTGACCTGCGGGTAGGCCTGCTTGATCTGCGCCACCGCCGGCGGCAGCACGAAGCGCGCCTGGGTGTGGGTGGTGGTCAGGGTCAGCTGGCCCTGGCTCTCGCGGCGCTGGTTGGCCGCGTAGGTGCGGATGTTGTTGGCCTCGGCCAGCACCGCCCGCGCGCGTTCGATGACCTCGCGCCCGGCCGGCGTCACCGTCTCCAGGCTGCGGCCTTTGCGCACGAACAGCAGGAAGCCCAGTTCGTCCTCCAGTTGCTTGAGCTGCTTGGACAGCCCTGGCTGGGTGGCATGCACGCGCGCCGCCGCCAGGGTGATGTTCAGATCGGCATCGGCAATGGCGACGAGGTAGCGGAGTTGGGTCAGCGTCATCGGGACGAGGGCGAGGCGCCGCCTGGCGGGACGCTCGACTGTAGTGGAATTCGGCCTTCCACCTTATAACCGAAAGCTATCTGTCTTGGGTATGAAGTCATTTCCTGGGGCTATGAGCCGGCGCTACGGTCGTCGCTCCGCCCTTCCCCGCGTTGCGAGCCGTCCCTGTGAGCCCTGCCCCGATTGCCCTGTATCCGGACCTGCGCGACCGGGCCGTATTGGTGATCGGCGGCGGTGCGGCCGCCGAGCGCCAGGTGCAGGCGCTGCTGGCCGCCGGTGCGGTGCCGCGGGTGGCGGCCCCGACCCTGACCCCGGCCTTGCACGCGCTGGCCGCACAGGGCCGGCTGGCCTGGCTGCGCGATGCGTTCGACAGCGCCTGGCTGGAGAGCGTGTGGTTCCTGTTCGCCGCCAGCGAGGATCCGGCGGCCAACCGGCAGGCGCTGCAGGCCGCCGCCACCCGGCGCGTATTGGCGCAGGCCGTGCCGGCCGAGCCGGCATCCGCGGTCGCGCCCCCCGATGATGCCGGCGAGGCCGCCGCGGGCCAGGCGCTGCCGCTGCGCCCCGGCAGCGTGACCCTGGTCGGCGCCGGCCCCGGCGATCCCGGCCTGCTCACCGGCCACGCGCTGCAGGCCCTGCGCCAGGCCGACGTGGTCCTGCACGATCGCCTGGTCAGCGCCGCGATCCTGCAGTTGCTGCCGGCCGGCACCGAGCGCATCGCCGTCGGCAAGTCGGCCGATGGCCACAGCGTGGCCCAGGACCGGATCCATGCCCTGCTGCTGGAGCACGCGCGGCGCGGGCGCCGGGTGGTGCGGCTGAAGGGCGGCGACCCGTTCGTGTTCGGCCGCGGCGGCGAGGAACTGGAATACCTGCGCGCCCACGACGTCGACTACGCCGTGGTGCCCGGCATCACCGCGGCGCTGGCCTGCGCCGCCTATGCCGGCATCCCGCTGACCCATCGCGACCACGCGCAATCGCTGCGCCTGGTCACCGCGCACTGCAAGGCCTCGCTGGACACCCTGGACTGGGCGGCGCTGGCGCAGGAGCGGCAGACCCTGGCGGTGTACATGGGCGTGGCCGGCCTGGACACGGTGCGCACGCGCCTGCTCGCCGCCGGCCGTGCCGCCAGCACGCCGTTCGCGCTGGTGGAGAACGGCTCGCGCGCGGAACAGCGGGTGGTGCTCGGCACCCTCGCCGACCTGCCCGACACCGCCCGCGCGCATGCGGTACGTGCGCCGGCGCTGCTGATCCTCGGCGAGGTGGCCGCGCTGGCCGACACCCTGCACTGGTTCGGCGCCGCGCCGCTGCGCGCGCCGTCCTCACCTTCCCCGACGCCGGCGGCGCCTACCCTGGCCCACGCCGCCTGACCCGCCTTCTTCCCGGAGACATTGCGCATGGCCATCTACGACAACATCCTCGACACCATCGGCCACACCCCGATCGTCAAGCTGCAGCGCCTGGCCCCGGCGCACGTGGACCTGTACGTCAAGGTCGAGGCTTTCAATCCCGGCGGCTCGGTCAAGGACCGCCTGGCCCTGGCGATCGTGCTCGACGCCGAGGCGCGCGGCCTGCTCAAGCCCGGCGACACCATCGTCGAGGCGACCTCGGGCAACACCGGCGTGGCGCTGGCGATGGTCGCCGCCGCGCGCGGCTACAAGTTCGTGGCGACGATGGTGGAGACCTTCTCGATCGAGCGCCGCAAGCTGATGCGCGCCTACGGCGCCAAGGTGATCCTGACCCCGGCTGCCGAGCGCGGCAGCGGCATGGTGCGCAAGGCCGAGGAACTGGCCAAGCAGCACGGCTGGTTCCTGGCCCGGCAGTTCGCCAACCCGGCCAACCCGGCCTATCACCGCAGCACCACCGCCGCGGAGATCCTGCGCGACTTCGCCGGCCGCCGGCTCGACCATTTCGTCAGCGGCTGGGGCACCGGCGGCACCCTTACCGGCGTCGGCGAAGTGCTGCGGCTGGCCCGCCCGGAGGTGCGCATCACCGCCACCGAGCCGGCCGGCGCGGCCCTGCTGCAGGGCCAGGAGTGGAAGCCGCACAAGATCCAGGGCTGGACCCCGGACTTCGTGCCCGAAGTGCTCAACCGCGAGGTCTACGACGAAGTGCTGAGCGTGGACGACGCCGACGCCATCGCGGTGTCGCGCCGCCTCGCCGCCGAGGAAGGCATCTTCACCGGCATCTCCGGCGGCGGCACGGTCGCCACCGCGCTGCGCGTGGCCGAGACCGCCGCGCCCGGTGCGGTGATCCTGGCAATGCTGCCGGACACCGGCGAGCGCTACTTCTCCACGCCGCTGTTCGCCGACATCAACGAAGGCAGCGACGACGACTGGCTGGCCGGGCTGCCGTAAGCGTCGTCGTGGCGACGCGGGGATGCAGCCGCGTCGTCACGCCATGGCGGCGCGTCAGCCGGATGCACGACAAGGAGGCTTCGGCCCGACCCATCGCGTCGTCGGAAAGCACAGCGCTGCGTTCGTCGCGGCTGAAGCCGCTCCCACAGGGGCTTGCGGCGAGCTGCCTGGGGCACTGTGGGAGGGACTTCAGTCCCGACGCAGTGCGTCATCGGCGAGCGGACCGCTTCGCTCGTCGCGGCTGAAGCCGCTCCCACAGGGGCTTGCGGCGAGTTGCCTGAGGCACTGTGGGAGGGACTTCAGTCCCGACGCAGTGCGCCATCGGCGAGCGGACCGCTTCGCTCGTCGCGGCTGAAGCCGCTCCCACAGGGGCTTGCGGCGAGCTGCCTGGGGCACTGTGGGAGGGACTTCAGTCCCGACGCAGTGCGCCATCGGTGAGCGCACCGCTTCGCTCGTCGCGGCTAAAGCCGCTCCCACAGGGGCTTGTGGCGAGCTGGCTGAGGCACTGTGGGAGGGACTTCAGTCCCGACGCAGTGCACCATCGGTGAGCGCACCGCTTCGCTCGTCGCGGCTGAAGCCGGTCCCACAGGGGCTTGCGGCGAGTTGCCTGAGGCACTGTGGGAGGGACTTCAGTCCCGACGCAGTACGCCATCGGCGAGCGCACCGCTTCGCTCGTCGCGGCTGAAGCCGCTCCCACAGGGGCTTGCGGCGAGTTGCCCGAGGCACTGTGGGAGGGACTTCAGTCCCGACGCAGTACGCCATCGGCGAGCGCACCGCTTCGCTCGTCGCGGCTGAAGCCGCTCCCACAGGGGCTTGCGGCGAGCTGGCTGGGGCACTGTGGGAGGGACTTCAGTCCAGACGCAGTGCGCCATCGGAAATTACACCGCTTCGCTCGCCGCGGCTGAAGCCGCTCCCACAGGGGCTTGCGGCGAGCTGGCTGGGGCACTGTGGGAGGGACTTCAGTCCCGACGCAGTGCGCCATCGGTGCGCGCACCGCTTCGCTCGCCAACGCTAAAGCCACCCCCACTCCATTCGTCGCGACCGATCGCCCCGGGCCGCGCAGCGACGCTTCCACAGTGCGATGTCATCGCGCAGCGAGCGCGGATTGCAGTGGCAGCGACGTGGCGTCCTCCGCCAGCGGACGCTGCGCGTCCAGTGCCGATGCGCGCAGCAACAGCTGCGCGGCCACCGCCACCGCGATCACCGCCGGGGCCTTGCCCTCGATCCCCGGCAGGCCGATCGGACAGGTCAGCCGCGCCTGCGCGGCCTCGCCCAGGCCGTCGTGGCGCAGCCGCGACAGGAACCGCGCGCGCTTGGACGCCGAGCCGATCAGGCCGACGAAACCGGCACGGCCGGCCAGCGCCGCGGCGGTGAGCCGGTAGTCCAGGGCATGGTCGTGGGTCAGGATCAGCAGCATCGCCTCGGCCGGTGCGCTGCGGGCACGCGCAAGCAAGGCAGCGTCATCCAAGTGCGCGGCGCCGGCGGCAGCGGCCAGTTCCGCGCGCGAATCGACCCAGTCCAGCGCGAACGGCAACCCGTGCAACGCATGCGCGATGGCGATGCCGACATGGCCGGCGCCGAACAGCAGCAGCGGCGTGCGCCGCGGGCCGATCGCCTGCCGCAACAGGGTCCCGGCGGTGGGCGCCGGCGCACGCAGCGACAGCGCCTGCGGCGGCGCGTCGTCGATGGCGTGCGCGATGCCGTCCGCCTGCAAGCGGGTCGACAACGTGCGCCCCAGCGTCGCCTGCCGCAGCCAGTCGCTGCGCGCCGGATCCAGCCGCTCCAGCAACAGGCGCACGCGGCCGCCGCAGCACTGGCCGAGCAGATCGTCGGCCGCGGCGTGCGTGGCGCAGTCGCGGCAACTGCCGCTGCAACGCGCCGCGCGCGCCGGCGCCGCCGCACCCAGCGTGTAGTCCTGCACCTGCCAGCTGCCCGGCGGCTGCGCCAGCAGGTCGCGCGCCAGCGCGCAGGCGCGCCACTCGAGCACGCCGCCGCCGATGGTGCCGATGCTGCCGTCGGCGCTCACCAGCATGCGCGTGCCGGCCTCGCGCGGGGTCGAGCCGGCCGTGGCCAGCACCGTGACCAGCGCGGCCGGGCCGCGCGCCAGCGCCGCTTCGGCATGCAGGCTCCAGTCAGCGCGCATCGGCCGCACGCCTCGCGATCGCAGCCAGGATCCGCTCCGGCGTGGCCGGCGCGTCCAGGGCCGGCACGCCGGCGCCCGGTGCCGCCGCGGCCACCGCCTGGGTCAGCGCCGAGAACACCGAGATCGCCAGCATCAGCGGCGGCTCGCCGACCGCCTTGGAGCGATGGATGCTCGGCTCCTGGTTGCGCCCGGCCTGCCACAGGCGGATGTCCATCCGCGCCGGGCGGTCGCCGGCGGTGGGGATCTTGTAGGTCGAGGGCGCATGGGTCAGCAGCCGGCCATCCGCGTCGTAGACCAGTTCCTCGGTGGTCAGCCAACCCATGCCCTGGACGAAACCGCCCTCGATCTGGCCCAGGTCGATCGCCGGGTTCAGCGAGCGGCCGACGTCGTGCAGCACGTCCACCGCCAGCACCTTGTGCTCGCCGGTCAGCGTGTCGATCACCACTTCGCTCAGCGCCGCGCCGTAGGCGAAGTAGTAGAACGGGCGACCACGGTGGCTGGCGCGGTCGTAGTGGATCTTCGGCGTGGCGTAGTAGCCGCTGGCGGCCAGCGAGATGCGCGCCATGTGCGCCTGCCGGCACAGCGCGCCGAAATCCAGCTCGAAGCGACCGGCCACGACCCTGCCGTCGGCGAAGCGCACCTGCGCCGGCGCCACGCCGCCGCGCTCGGCGGCCAGCGCGGCCAGCCGCGCGCGGATCTCGCTGGCCGCGTTGTAGGCGGCCATGCCGTTGAGGTCGGTGCCCGAGGACGCCGCAGTGGCCGAGGTGTTGGGCACCTTGTCGGTGCGCGTGGCGGTGATGCGCACGCGCGCGGTGTCGAGGCCGAACACGTCGGCGACGATCTGCGCGACCTTGATCATCAGCCCCTGGCCCATCTCGGTGCCGCCGTGGTTGAGCTGCACCGAGCCGTCGGCATAGACCAGCACCAGCGCGCCGGCCTGGTTGAGATGGGTGGTGGTGAAGCTGATGCCGAATTTCACCGGGGTCAGCGCCAGGCCCTTCTTCAGCACCCGGTGGCGCGCGTTGAACGCCGCCACCGCCGCCTGCCGCGCGGGGTAGTCGGCGCGCGCGGCCAGTTCCTCGATCAGCGCCGGCGCGACGTTGTCCTCCACGGTCATGCCGTACGGGGTGACGTTGCGGTGCGGCGCCGCGTACAGGTTTGCCCGGCGCACCGCCAGCGCATCGCGGCCCAGCGCGGCGGCGACCGCGTCCAGCACGCGTTCGATCGCCAGCATGCCCTGCGGCCCGCCGAAGCCGCGGAACGCGGTGTTGGACACGGTGTGCGTGCGCAAGCGGTGCGAGACGATCTCCACCACCGGCAGCCAGTAGCAGTTGTCGGCATGGAACATCGCGCGGTCGTTGATCGCCAGCGACAGGTCGGTGGTGGCGCCGCAGCGCGAGGCCAGCTCCAGGCGCAGCGCCAGGATACGACCGTCGTCGTCGAAGCCGACCTGGTAGTCGACCTGGAAGTCGTGGCGCTTGCCGGTGATGCGCATGTCGTCGTCGCGGTCGTAGCGCAGCTTGGCCGGGCGGCCGGTCAGCGCGGCGACCAGCGCGCAGGCCGCCGCCGGCGCCGCCGCCTGGGTCTCCTTGCCGCCGAACGCACCGCCCATGCGCCGCACTTCCACGGTCACGTCGGCGCTGTCCAGGCCGAGCAGCGCCGCGATCAGGTGCTGCACCTCGCTCGGATGCTGGGTCGAGGACAGCACGTGCAGTTGGCCCTGTTCACCGGGCAGGGCCACGGCGATCTGGCCTTCCAGGTAGAAATGCTCCTGCCCGCCGATCTCCAGCGCGCCGCTGCAGCGCCGCGGCGCCGCGGCCAGGGCCGCATCGACGTCGCCGCCGCGGGCCATGCGCTGCGCCGGCTCCAGCACCGCGCCGGCCGCGCGCGCCGCGGCGATGCTCAGCAGCGCCGGCAGCGGCGCGTACTCGACCCGCGCCAGGCGCGCCGCGCGCCGCGCCGCGGCATGGCTGTCGGCGGCGACCACGAACAGCGGCTGGCCGTGGTAGAGCACCGTGTCGCGAGCGAACAGCGGGTCGTCGTGCGCGACCGGGGCGACATTGTTCTCGCCGGGAATGTCGGCGGCGGCGAACACCGCCACCACGCCCGGCGCCGCGCGCACCGGCGCCAGGTCCAGGCGCAGCAGCCGCGCATGCGGGTGGTCGCTCAGGCCGAACGCCAGGTGCAGCAGCCCGGGCGGTTCGGGCAGGTCGTCGATGTAGCGCGCCTGGCCGCTGACATGCGCCGGCGCGCTGTCGTGGCGCAGCGCGCGGTGCACCTGCAAGGACGCGGCGGCGGGAGCGGCGGTCGGACCGTCAGCCATCGGCCAGCTCCAGCACCGACAGCGGCTCGTGCGGATGCGCGTGGCCGATCCACAGCCGCCGCAGCAGGTTCGCCGCGACCCCCAGGCGGTACCCGGCCGAACCACGCACATCGCTGAGCGGTTGGAAGTCCTGCGCCAATGCCGCGGCGGCGGCCTCGACCGTGGCCGCGTTCCATGGCTGCCCGAGCAGGGCCTGCTCGGCGCCGCGCGCGCGTTGCGGCGTGCCGGCCATGCCGCCGAAGGCGATGCGCGCCTGGCGCACCGTGCCGTCGCCGATGCGCAGCGCGAACGCGCCGCAGACCGCGGAGATGTCGCTGTCGAAGCGCTTGCTCAGCTTGTCCACGCGGTACAGCAGGTCCGCGGGCGGCCGCGGCACGTCCACGTGCTCGACGAACTCGCCCGGCTGCAGCGCCTGGCGGCCGTAGGCCAGGAAGAAGTCCTCCAGCGGCAACGTGCGCCGCACGTCGCCGCGGCGCAGGGTCAGGCGGGCGCCGAGCGCGATCAGCGCCGGCGGCATGTCGCCGATCGGCGAGCCGTTGGCGATGTTGCCGCCGATGGTGCCGGCATTGCGCACCTGGGTCCCGCCGATGCGCCGCAGCAGCTCGCCCAGCGCCGGGTGCAGCGCCGCCAGCGCGGCCTGCGCCTCGCTGTAGCGCACGCAGGCGCCGATGCGCAGCCCGTCCGCCGTGTCCTGCAGCCGGCGCAGCTCGGGGATGTCGCCGATGAACACCACGTCCTCGAGCACGCGCTGCTGCTTGGTCACCCACAGGCCGACGTCGGTCGCGCCCGCGACCAGGCGCGCGTCGGGGCGCTGCAGCAGCAAGGCGGCAAGCGCGTCGGCGCTGCGTGGCGTGCTGGCGCGACGCGCGCGCCCGGTGGCGGCATCGGCCTGGGGCTGCGCCAGCGCGGCGGTGCGGCGCAGCGCGCGCAGGCCGGCCAGCGTGGCCGCATCGTCGCGCGGCGCCGGCGGCACCGCCGCGCCGGCGTCCAGGATCGGGCCATAGCCGGTGCAGCGGCACAGGTTGCCGGCGAGCACGTCGGCCACGGCCGCCTGGCCGGTGCCCAGCGCGCCGATGCTGCGCGCGTACAGCGACATCACGAAGCCGGGCGTGCAGAAGCCGCACTGCGAGCCGTGGCGCTGCACCAGTTCCTGCTGCACGGCATGCAGCGCGCCGCCGACCGCCAGGCTTTCCACCGTCAGCAGCGCCTTGCCGTCGAGCATCGGCACGAACAGGATGCAGGCATTGAGCGCGCGCCAGCGCACCTGCTCGCCAGCATCGGCGCCATCGCCATCGGCCAGTTCGCCGACCAGGACCGTGCACGCGCCGCAATCGCCTTCGGCGCAGCCTTCCTTGCTGCCGGTGCGGCCGAGCCGGTAGCGCAGCAGGTCGAGCACGCTGGCGGTCGGGTCGCCCGCGTCCAGTTCCATCACCTGTCCATCGAGCAGGAAGCGCACCGTGTCCATCTCAGCTGCCCCGGTAGGTGGAGTAGCCGAACGGCGAGACCAGCAGCGGCACGTGGCAGTGCCCCGTCTCGGCCAGGCCGAAGGCGATCGGCACCACGTCCAGGAACGGCGGCTCGGGCAAGGCCACGCCGCCGCCGCGGAAGTAGTCGGCCACGGCGAATTCCAAGCGATAGCGCCCCGCCGCCAGGGTCAGCGCGCGCAGCGCCGGACAGCGGCCGTCGGCATCGGTGACGTCCTCATGCAGCAACGCTTCGCCGGCGAACAGGCGCAGCGCCACGCCGGCGGC
Organism: Xanthomonas sacchari; assembly: GCF_024266585.1. Lineage (NCBI taxonomy): Bacteria > Pseudomonadati > Pseudomonadota > Gammaproteobacteria > Lysobacterales > Lysobacteraceae > Xanthomonas > Xanthomonas sacchari. The sequence continues at coordinate 1,525,649 of NZ_CP100647.1, read as the reverse complement.
GGGCAGCCCGCGGCTCAGGTCCAGCACATGGGTCGACAGGCTGCTCATCCGACGGATTCCTCCAGGTGCGGCATCGGCCATTGGCCGACGAATTCGGGTTCGGCGTAGTCCATGTACGCGGCGAGCATCGCCTCGCGCTCGTCCAGGAACAGTTGGTCGGCGACCGCCTTCACCAGCCGCGGCAATGCGTGCTTGAGCCCGGACAGCGCCGCCGCCGACAGGCCCAGGCTCAGCAGCGCCGAGTAGTTGAACGCGAACAGGCCGTGCAGCGCCGCCGCGTGCGCCGGCGTGCGCGGCAGCAACTCGAAGCCCGGGCCCAGGTAGGGATGCGCGTCGAGCAGCGGCAGTTCCTGTCCCGGCGGCGGGCGGTAGCGGTCGCGCCAGCGCGCGATGCCGTCGGCCACCGCCGCCAGTTCCGGGCGCAGCGCCGGGTCGGTGACCAGGCCGGTGGACAGCACCACGAAGTCGAACGGCAGGCGCCCGTGCGGCGTGGTCACCAGCACCCCGTCGGCGGTCTCGGCCACGTCCTGCCACGGGCTGCCCAGGTGCAGGTGGAAATTGGGCCAGGCCGCGGCGCGTTCGAAGGTGTCGTTGGTCGGCGGCTGGTTGCGGCGGAAGAAGCTGGCCATCATCGCGTACTTGTCGGCATCCGCCAGCGCGGCGAAGCGCGGGATGATGCCGCTGCGTTCCATGTGCCGGATCGGATTGACCCGCGGCAGCGCGTTGCGGCGCACGAACACGTGCACCTCGCCGACGCCGGCGGCCAGCGCGTGCTGGGCGTTGTCGAAGGCCGAGGCGCCGCCGCCGAGGATGCCGATGCGGCGCCCGGCCAGCGCCGCGTAGTCGATCGCCTCGGAGGTGTGCGCGTAGCGCGCGCGGGTCAGCTTGCCGGCCACCAGCGACGGCACGTGCCATTGCCCGCCGCCCTGGATGCCGGTGGCCAGCACCACCTTGCGCGCCAGCAGCGTGTCGCCGCCGTCCAGGTGCAGGCGTTGCAGGCGCTGCGTCGGCAGCGGTTCGATGCGCAGCAGCCGCGCCCGGTTGCGCACCGGCAGGCCGAGCACCTGGCGGTACCAGCGCAGGTAGTCCATCCAGTCCGCGCGCGGGATCTTGCCCAGCGCGTCCCAGGCCGCGGCGCCGTGGCGGGCTTCCCAGTAGGCGCGGAAAGTGAGCGACGGCATGCCGAAGTCCAGCGCGCTCAGTTCCTTGGGCGTGCGCAGGGTGACCATCCGCGCGTAGGTGACCCACGGCCCTTCCTGGCCAGCGGGATTCTCGTCGATCACCAGCAGGTTGGAGATGCGCTCGCGCAGCAGGCCGAAGGCCGCGCCCAGCCCGCTCTGGCCGCCGCCGACGATGACCACGTCGTAGACGTGCTCGCCATCGTGCGGCTGCGCGCGGGTCCAGTCGGGCCCGCCATGGCCGAGCCACTGCAGTTCGCGCGCGACCTGCGCCGACAGCGCCTGCAGCCCGTCCTCGGCGGCGCTCACGACAGCGCCTCCAGGCGCAGCCGCGCGATCTTGCCGATCTCGTCGAGGGCGGTGGCGATCTCGGCCTCGCGCGTATTCGCCAGCCGCGCCTGCATCGCGGCGAGGATGCCGGCCTTGTCGGTCAGGCGCACGCAGACCACGAACGGGAAGTCGAAGCGCGCGCGGTAGGCGGCGTTGAGCGCGTGGAACCGGGCGAACTCCTCCGCGGTCAGGCGGTCCAGCCCGGCCTGCGCCTGCTCGGCGGCCGAGGCGGTGGTCAGGTTGCCGTCGATCGCGGCCTTGCCGGCCAGTTCCGGATGCGCGCGGATCAGCGCCAGCTGCTCCTCGGCGCTGGCCTCGTGCAGCACCTGCAGCAGGCCGGCATGCAGGTCGGCGAACGGACGCCGCGCCGCGGCGCGCTGCACCACCCAGGGCGAATGCTCGAACAGCGCATGCAGGCGCGCGACGAACTCCGCCTCGGGCAGCGCATTCCAGTCGACGCCGCTCATGCGTGGTCCCCCTGCAGCGACACGTGCGCCGACACCACCTTCCAGCCATCGGCGAAGCGCACCCAGCTCTGGCTCTGGCGGCCGCGGCGCGGACTGCCGTCGCGCTGGAATTCGGCATCGGCGGTGGCGAAGTCACGCCCGTAGGCGACGATCTGCACGCGCAACAGCCGCCGTTGCGGCGAGCCGCCGCGGCTACGGCGAAACGCGCGGATCGCGTCGGCGCCGTACAAGGCCTCGCCGACGCCGTAGCGCACCGTGGTCGGCGCATCGTGGAACAGCCGGTCCAGCGCGGCGACGTCGTCGTCCATCAGCGCGCGTTCGTAGGCGGCGAACGCCGCCTGCACTTCGGCCAGCACCTCGGGCGCGTTGAGGATCATGCCGGGTGCACCCGCTGCCAGTGGCGGGCGATGTCGATGCGCCGCGCGATCCAGGCCTGGCCGCTGGCCAGGACGTGGTCGACGAAGCGGGCCAGCGCCAGGGCGCGCGCCGGGCGCCCGGCGATGCGCCCATGCAGGCCCACCGACATCATCCGCCCACCCTCGGCGCGTAACTGCTCGAAGCTATCGCGCAGGTAGCGGAAGAACGGTTCGCCGTCGGCGAAGCCGTTATAGGCGACGAACTTCATGTCGTTGGCGTCCAGCGTGTACGGCACCACCAGCTGCGCGCGGCCGTGGCGGCGGTCGTAGTACGGCAGGTCGTCGGCATAGCTGTCGGCGTCGTAGACGAAACCGCCCTCCTCGGCCACCAGCCGTGCGGTGTTGGGACTGGTGCGCCCCTGGTACCAGCCCAGCGGACGCGCACCGGCCACTTGCGTGTGCAAGGCGATCGCCGCGGCGATGTGCGCACGCTCGGTCGCCTCCGGCACCTGCTGGTAGTCGATCCAGCGCAGGCCGTGGCTGGCAATCTCCCAGTCGGCGTCGCGCATCGCCTGCACCGCCGCGGGATTGGCCGCCAGCGCCTGCGCCACGCCGAACACCGTGACCGGCACGCCGCGCGCGGCGAACAGCCGCTGCAGCCGCCAGAAACCGGCGCGGCTGCCGTATTCGTACAGGCTCTCCATCGCCATCGCGCGCGCACCGGCATGGCTGTGCGCGCCGACCATCTCCGACAGGAATGCCTCCGAGCCGGCATCGCCGTTGAGCACGCTGTTCTCGGCGCCTTCCTCGTAGTTGAGTACGAACTGCAGCGCCACCCGCGCGCCGCCCGGCCACTGCGGATCCGGCGGCTGCGCGCCATAGCCGACCAGGTCGCGCGCCGCGCTCATCGCCGCGCTCCGTCGGCATGCCAGGCGGCCAGCGCCGCCTCCACCGCCGCGCCCGCCGCGCAGGCGTGGCCTTCGGCGCGCAGCACCGCCTCCAGCGCACCCAGGGTGATCAGCACCTTGTGCTTCATCGCGTTGTAGCCCATCGCGCCGATCCGCCACAGCTTGCCCTGCAGCGGCCCGAACGCGGTGCCGATCTCGATCTCGAAATCCTCGCGCAGGCGCCGCCGCACCGCCTCGCCGTCGATGCCGGGCGGAATCACCACGCCGGTGACGTTGGCCATGCGGTAGCGGTCGTCGCCGAACACCTGCAGCCCCAGCGCGCGCACGCCGGCGGCGACCGCGCGGCCGGCCGCGGCGTGCCGCGCGAAGCGCGCCGGCAGGCCTTCCTGCAGCGCCACGCGTGCGCATTCGCGCGCCGCGTACAGCATGCTGGTGGCCTCGGTGTGGTGGTTCAGGCGCTTGTCGGACCAGTAGTCCATCACCATCGCCAGGTCGAAGTAGTTCGAGCCGATGCGCACGCCGCGGCCGTTGGCGATGTCGTCGCGGACGATGCCGCACTCGACGTGGCGGCGCGCGAAGATCGCCTCGGCGGCCTGCGCGGAGACGGTGATCGGCGCCGAGCCGGACGGCCCGCCCAGGCACTTCTGCAGGCCGCCGGTGACCACGTCCACGCCCCAGGCGTCGCTGGCGATCGGCATGCCGCCGATGGTCGCGGTGGCATCGACGTAGGACAGCGCGCCGGCGGCGCGGCACAGCGCGCCGAGGCCGTCCAGCGGCTGCGCCATCGTGGTCGAGGTGTCGCCATGCACGCAGGCCACCAGCTTCGGCGCGAAGCGTTCGATCGCGTCGGCTACCGCCGCCATCGGCACCACCTCGCCCCACGGCGCCTCCACGGTCTCCACCACCGCGCCGATGCGGCCGAGGATCTCGCCCAGCAGCAGGCCGAAGCGGCCGAAGTTCAGCACCAGCACGCGCTCGCCCGGCGCCACCAGCGACACCAGCGCCGCCTCGATGCCGGCGCGCGCGGTGCCGTCGACCAGGAAGGTCCAGTGGTTCTTGGTGCCGAACAGCGGCCGGTACAGCGCCATCACCTGGTTCATGTAGCCGGTCATTTCCGGATCGAACTGGCCGAGCAGGTCCGCGGACATCGCGCGCAGCACGCGCGGATGCGCATTGACCGGGCCCGGGCCCATCAGCAGGCGTTGCGGCGGATCGATCTCGCCGAACAGGTCGGCGGGCAGCGGTTCAACGGACAAGGGTGTCTCCCAGGGAATCGAGGAAATGCAGCATCGCCGCCACCGCCAGGTCGGCATCGGCGGGATCCACCCGTTCGGCGGGGTGGTGGCTGACGCCGCCGGCGCAGCGCAGGAACAGCATCGCGGTCGGGCACAGCGCGGCCATCACCATCGCGTCGTGGCCGGCACCGGACACCAGCCGCCGCGGCGCGATGCCCTGCGCGGCGATCGCCGTTTCCAGCGCCGCGACCAGGCGCGGAGCGCAGGGACTGGCCGGCAGGTCCTGCACGCACTGCAGGTCCAACTGCACGCCGCGCGCGGCGGCGATCGCGTGCAGGCGCTGCGCGATCGCGGCGGCCGCGGCATCGCGCACGGCGTCGGTGCCGGCGCGCACGTCGATCGAGAACTCGACCCGCCCCGGCACCACGTTGACCGCGCCCGGCGCCACCTGCAGGCGCCCGACCGTGGCCACCAGGTCCGCCGGGCCGCTACGCGCCACCTGCTCCACCGCCAGCACGCACTCGGCGGCGGCGGCCAGCGCATCGGCGCGCAGGTCCATGCGCGTGGTGCCGGCATGGCCGGCGCGGCCGCGCAGCAGCGCGCGGTAGCGCCGCTGCGCGGCGATGCCGCTGACCGCCCCCAACGCCAGCCCCTCGGCCTCCAGCACCGGCCCTTGTTCGATATGCGCTTCCAGGTAGGCCAGCACCTCCTGCGGCGCGCGCGCCGCACGCGGCAGCAGCGCGATGTCCAGGCCCCAGGCGGCCAGCGCCTCGGCCAGGGCGATGCCGTCGCCGTCGTGCACCTGCAAGGCCGCCGGATCCAGCGTGCCGGCCACCGCGCGGCTGCTCAGCATCGACGCCGGGAAGCGCGAGCCCTCCTCGTCGCCGAAGCCGATCACCTCGATCGCGAACGGCAGCCGCCGGCCCTGCGCATGCAGCGCGGCCACGCATTCGATGCCGAGCATGACCCCGAGCGGGCCGTCGTAGCGGCCGGCGTCGCGCACGCTGTCCAGGTGGCTGCCGATCAGCAGCGCCGGCGCGTTCGCGACGGCGCCTTCGTAGCGGCCGAGCAGGTTGCCGGCCGGGTCGATGCGGGGATGCAGGCCGGCCTCGCCCATCCACGCCGCCACCGCCGCCACGGTGGCGCGATGCGCCGGGCTGAGCCAGCCGCGGAACAGGCCGTCGGCGGTGTCGCTGTAGGGCGCCACGCCGAGCGCGTCGCAGCGCGCGACCGCGCGCAGGCCTGGCGTCGAGGCCGGCATCAGCATGGCCGCTGCCGGCTCAGCCGCGGCGGCCCGGGCGGGCGCGATGGGGATGGGGGTGGCGCATGGCGGGTCTCGCTTCGGGACAAACGGCAAGGCAATGGGGCCGGTCGGACGGGCGCGGCTTGGGATGCCGCGCGAACGCCTGGAACTTCTTCCAAATCAATCGCTTGACAGAGGAATCCAGGCCTCGACCGGGGTTCACCGCACTATACGAACCCGCTCCGATGCACCGCAAACACCGTTTTCGCGGGAAGCCATTGCAAAAAATGCAACGCGATCCCCGCACACGTCCCATTTCGTACGCGACGCCGCGCGCGCCGACACGCGACGCCCGGTCGGAGGCTGGACCGGGCACGGCATCTCGACAGGGGCGACGGCGGTCGGCGTCGGCCGCATCCAGAAAGGGCGACGAACACGGCCTCGCGGTAAGCCGCGCGACCGGCCGGCCCGCCGCTAGCGCGGCTCCAGGATCGCTTCCACGCGCGGCGCCAGCGCCTTGAGCATGGTCTGCGCGGCCCGGGACAGTTGCCGCTGCGGCGCCACGCACAGCGCCAGCGTCATCGGCCTGGCCAGGCCTTCGCGCAAGGGCACGAACGCCAGCCGCCCCTCGGCCAGGTCGGCGAGCACGTCCAGTTGCGACAGCAGGCCCACGCCGACGCCCTGGCGCACCAGCGCGCGCAGCGTGCGCACGTCGTTGCAGCGGATGCAGCGGCGCGTGTCGATGTGCTGGCGCTGGTACACCGCCTTGGCGTGTTCGTTGACGATCAGCGGCGCCGCCGGCAGCAGCAGGCGATGCTCGCCGAGCAGGTCGTTCAACTGCAGGCTGGCCCTGCCGCTGAGCGGATGCCCGACCGGCATGCACAGGCCCAGCGGGATCTCGGCGAAGGCGACCACCTCCAGGTCGATGCCGCTGACCGGGTCCAGCAGCAGGCCGACATCCACCTCCGCCGCGACCACCTTGTCGGCCACCTTCTGGTTGTCCTCGGTCTGCAGGCTGAAGGTCAGGCCCGGGTGCTCGTCGATCAGGTGCGCCAGCGCATCGACCACGATGCCCTCGCTCAACGCATCGATCATCGCGATCTCGACGTGGCCGCGGCGCAGCCCCTTCAGTTCGTCGAACAGTTCCAGCGTGCGCTGGTAGCCCTTCTCCCAGCGCCGCATGTCCACCAGCAGCAGTTCGCCGGCGCTGGTCAGGCGCAGGCCGCCCGGCAAGCGCTCGAACAGCTGCACGCCCAGTTCCTGCTCGGCCTTGAGGATCTGCCGGTCGATCGCCGACGCCGACACGTGCAGCGCTTCGGAGGCGCGGCGGATGCTGCGCCAATGCGCCACTTCCATGAAATAGCGGGTGAAGCGGGAGAAGGTCAGCATGGCGGCTCGAAGGTCCTAGGTGCCCAACACGCGGCGCGGACGCGGCGGCGTCGCGCCAGGGCCATGGTACGGAAGCGCTGCCGCCGGCGTGGCGTGCGCGGTGCCGCGACGCAGGCGCGGATGGCCTGGCGCGCGGCGCGCGTCAGTGCGCATGGGCATCGAAATAGGCTTCCCAGGTCGCCGCCGATCCCGCCCGCGTGGCCGCTTGCCGGAACCGCTGCATCGCCTGCTCGCCTGCGCCGCTGTTGAGCAGCGCGACGCCGAGATTGAAGTAGGTGTGGCGGTCGTCCGAGCGCAGCCGCAAGGCACGCTGCAGGACCTCGACGGCCGCGTCGTACTGCCCCAGGTCGCACCGCACCGCGCCCAGGCCGGTGAGCAGCGCGGGGTCGTCCGGTGCCGCCGCCAACGCGGCCAGCAGCAGCGCCTCGGCCTGCGCCAGGGGCGCGGCCCCGCCCTGCGGATCGGTCATCGCCGCCGCCACCAGCGCCCTGGCGCGCACCAGGGCGTCGCGGCCGTGCTGCCCGCCGGCGCAGTCCGCAGGCAACGCGCCTACCACCCCGCCACCGCCCCATCGCTGCGCGGGTCGCTGGCACCGCTCAAGGTGCCGTCGGCCTCGCGCACCAGCGCGCCGGCGTGGCCCATCACCGCGGTGAACGGCGGCAGCAGTTCGACCACGTGCCCGGCCGCGCGCAGGGCCTGCACCACGGCAGGGTCGAAGCGGTCCTCCAGCTTCAGCGTGGTGCTGTCCTCGCCCCAGGTGCGGCCGAGCAACCAGCGCGGCGCGCTCACCGCCTGCTGCAGCGGCACGCCGAACCGGGCGTAGCGGCTGAACAGCGCCGCCTGGGTCTGCGGCTGGCCCTCGCCGCCCATGGTGCCGTAGGCCATCAGCCGGCCGTCGTCGAAGCGCGCCAGCGCCGGATTGAGCGTATGGAAGGGCTTGCGCCCGGGCGCCAGCGCGTTCCAGCCGTCGGCGGCCAGACGGAAACTGCAGCCGCGGTTCTGCCAGACGATGCCGCTGCGCGGCAGCACCAGTCCGGAGCCGAATTCGAAATAAGTGGACTGGATGCAGCTGACCGCACGGCCGGCGCCGTCGATCGCGCCGAACCAGACGGTGTCGCCGGCCTGCGACGGCTGCGGCCACGGCAGCGCGCGCGCCGGATCGATGCGGGCGGCCATCGCGTCGAGCGCGCCGGCGTCGTCGAGCAGCGCCTGCGCGTCCAGGGTCATCCAGGCCGGGTCGCCGACATGCGCATCGCGGACCAGGAACGCTTGCTTGGTCGCTTCGACCAGGCCGTGCAGGTGCGCGTAGCCATCGGCCTGGTCCGCGGCCAGGCGGTCGAACAGCGCCAGGATCAGCAGCGAGGCCAGGCCCTGGGTCGGCGGCGCATGGTTGTACAGGCGCGCGCCGGCGATCGCCACCGACAGCGGCACGCTGGCCTCGGCCTGGTGCGCGGCCAGATCGCCGGCGCGCAGCGGGCTGCCCAGCGCCTGCAGGTCGGCGGCGAGGTCGGCGGCCAGCGCGCCGCGGTAGAAATCGTCCAGGCCGGCCGCGGCCAGGCGCTGCAGGGTGGCGGCCAGTTGCGGCTGGCGCAGCAGTTCGCCCTCGCGCAGCGGCCGCCCGGCGGGTTCGAAGATCGCCGCGTAGGCGCCGGGCTGGGCGCGCAGTTCGGCGCCCTTGGCCGCGGCGATGACGCTGCCGCCGAGGGTGACCGGCACGCCGGCCGCGGCATGCTGGATGGCGTCGTCGAGCAGGCGCGCCAGCGACAGCCGCGCCCCGCTCTGGCGCAAGGCCAGCGCCCAGCCGGACACGGTGCCGGCGACGGTGTTGGCCGCGCCCGGCCCGCGCCAGGGAATCGCCGCCTGCCCGGCGTAGTGCTGCAGCGTGGCGCCCTGCGCGGCGCGGCCGCAGGCGTCGATCGCATGCACGCGGCCGTCGGGTTCGGCGATCAGCCAGAAGCCGTCGCCACCGATCCCGGTCATGTGCGGATAGACCACCGCCAGGCAGGCCGCGGTCGCCACCGCCGCCTCCACCGCGGTGCCGCCGTCGCGCAGCACGTCGCGCCCGGCCTGCGCGGCGAGATGATGCGGGGCGACCACCATGCCGCGCCGCGAACGCAAGGTGTGCAGCATCAGCGCGGCTCCCGCGACGGCGGGGTCGAGCCGATCAGGCCGGCGCGTTCCAGCTGCGCGGCGAGCGCGAACAGGCGGTCCTCGCGTCCCGGCGCGGCGATCAGTTGCACGCCCAGCGGCAACTGCCCAGGACGGTACAGCGGCGCGGCCAGCACCGGGCAGCGCGCCAGGCCCAGCGGCTGGGTGAACACGCCGAGATTGGCGCGCGCCGACACCGCCGCCCCGTCGAGTTGGATCGTCTCCTGGTCGATGCGCGGCGCCGCGCACGGCGTGGCCGGCGCCAGCAGCACATCGACCTCGTCCCACAGGCGCTGCATCGCCTCGGCGAACCACGCGCCGAAGCGCTGCGCGTCGGCGATGGCCGCGGCGGGCAGTTGCAGGCCGGCAAGCAGGCGATCGCGCGTCGCCGGATCGAAGCGGTCGCCGTGCGTGGCCAGCGCCTGGCGATGGCGATAGCCGCCCTCGGCCGCGGTCATCACGAACGCGGCCGCGCGGGCGCGTTCGGCCTGTGGCAGTTCGCGCCAGGCGTTGCCGCCCAGCGCGGCGTGCAGCGCGGCCAGGCCGGCGTCCAGTTCCGGATCGAGATTGCGCCGGAACCAGCCGTCCAGGCGCGCCACGCGCAAGCCGGCGGCGTCCAGCGACGGCAGCGGCTGCCCGCGCATGGCGTCGTACACCACGCGCAGGTCGGCGACCGTGGTCGCGAACGGCCCGACCACGTCGAAGGCCTCGACGAACGGGAACACGCCGTCCACCGCCAGGCTGCCGTGGCTCGGACGCAGCCCATAGACGCCGCACAGCGCCGCCGGCACGCGGATCGAACCGTTGGTGTCCGAGCCCAGCGCGAACGGCACCCAGCGCGCCGCCACTGCCGCCGCCGAGCCGCCGGAGGACCCGCCGGCCAGGCGCTGCGGATCGTGCGGATTGGCGGTGGTGCCGTAGTGCGCGTTGACCGTGGCGAAGCCGTAGGCGAACTCGTCCATGTTGGCGGTGCCGACCAGCACCGCGCCGGCCTCGGCCAGGTGCCGCACCACCGCCGCATCGCGCGTGGCCGGCGCCGCGTCGGCGCGCAGCGCGGCGCCGGCGGTGGTCGCCAGGCCGGCGACATCGAACAGGTCCTTGACCACGAATGGCACCCCGGCCAGCGCACCGCCGTCGCCGCCGCCGGCCAGCGCCGCCTGCACGCGCGCCGCATCGGCCTCGGCCCGCGCCGGCAGCGGCCGCGTCACCGCGCACAGCTGCCGATTGCCGCGTTCGATCTGCGCCAGCGCCTGCTGCGCGTGCCGCCCGGCGGCGCTGCCGTCGGCGCGCGTGGCCGCCACCAGCGGGGCGATCACCCCGCCTTCCTGCGGCGCTGGCGCTGGCGGCGGCGGCGCGAAGTCCTGCAGCAGTTGCGCATAGCCGCGCAGCAGCTCGGCGTTGCGCTGGATACCGGCCTGCCAGGTTGCGGGGATCTGCATGAGCTCGTCTCGATGGAGGGGGAACGGTGCACGCTGTCGATCGCCAGCGTCGCCTGCAACGCGCACTTCGCGCAACCGGGCCGGCCAGGACGTATGCTGCCGCCACGCGTTCGCCGCGTCGGGCCTGCCGATGGTCCGGGGCGCAGCGCCCGACCGGCCGCGGGCCGATGGCCCGCCCTACGCCGGCAGCGGCACGCCCAATGCCGGCGGCTGCGGCGCGGTCAAACGCTCCACCAGCAACTGTTCGATCGCGTCCACGTCGACCTCGCGCACCACCTGCTGCGCCTGCTCGCCCAGGCCCGGCTGGTAGCCCGGCGCCCACGACAGGATGTCGCCGTAGCCGGCGCCGAACTCGGTGTTGGTGTCCACGTACAGGGTCTCGCTGACGGTGGCCAGTTCCGGGCGCAACCACACCGCGGTGGCCAGTTCGTCCCACATCGGGAAGCCCGGCTCGCGCCGGCGCAGCGCATGGCCGATCGGCGTGTCGGCGGCGCTCATCCGCGCCAGCAGCTGCGGGGTCAGTTCGGTGGCGGTGGACGGATCCACCGGCACCATCACCATGCGCCGCCACGGCGCGCGCATCACGATGCTGGCCGCCTCCGGATCCCAGCGGATGTTGAACTCGCGCCGCGGCGAATTGACGAACTCGCGGGCGAACTGCGCCGCCGAGACGCTGTCGCGGCGCTGCCGCGGATTGAGGCTGCCGCCCATGTAGACCAGTTCCTTGGCCAGCGCCGCGAACTCGGGGTCGAGCCGCTGCGCCAGGGCCAGGTTGGTCAGCGGGCCGGTGGCGACGATGCTGACCTCGCCCGGGAATTCGCGCACCTTGCGGATCATGAACAAGGCGGCCGGCTCGCTGGCCGCCTGCACCACCGTCGGATTGCCCAGCGGCAGGTCCGGCACCACGTCGTGGGCGTGGTAGCGCGGCGCGCTCTGCACGGTGTCGTGTTCGATCCACTGCCGGGTCCAGGCGCCCTTCCACAGCAACTTGCCGTACAGCGCCTCCCAGCGCTCGGTGGCCAGTTCGCTGTTGAGCAGCGGGAACACCGGCCCAGGCAGCACCGGCACCTCGCCGCGCCCGGCGATCTCCAGCAGGCGCCGGGTGTGCGCCAGCGCCTCGTCGCGCCAGATGTTGCCGCTGACCACCGAGATGCCCAGCACCTCCACCTCGGGCGATTGCAGCAGCAGCAACTGCGCAGGGGTGAAGCCGTCGATGTCGTCCTCGAGGATGACCCGGCGGCGCGGTGCGGTGGCGGTGGCGGTGCTGGCGGAAGCGATCGGCATGGGGCTGGTCAGTCGGTTGCGAAGGGGGAACGGCACACGATCGGCGCGCAAGGTCGGCCGGTCGACGCGGGACGGGCGCGGTGCGTCGAACGGGCGCTCCTGCGACGTGCCGCGTAGGCGGTAGGGTAATCGGGTTTGCAGGTACCGCCACGCGTGACGCTGCGCCGCGCTGTGGTGCGTTGTCGCGCCGCGCGCGCTGTCGCAGCGGCGGAGCATCGGCGTGGCGCCGCCCGCGCCGACGCCGTGGGCCGCCGCGTACACTTGCCGCGGCCGCACCCGAACCAGGAAAGGACGCCATGCACGACCGAACCGACCGACCGCCAGTGCGCGCGCAGGCGCGCGTGCCGTTGCTGGTGCGCACGACCTCGCCGGTGCATTTCCTGCTGGCGCTGCTGCTCGGCGCCAGCCTGCAGCGCGCGCTGCCGTTGCCGCTGCCGCAGGGCGCCGCACTGGCCTGGCTGCAACTGGGCGGCGGCGTGGTCGCGCTGGCCGGCCTGCTGCTGGCGTGCTGGTGCTTCGTGCTGTTCGCGCGCGGGCGCACCACCCTGCTGCCCGAACGCGCGCCGTCGCAGTTGGTCTGCCACGGGCCCTACCGGTTCACCCGCAACCCGATGTACGTCAGCCTGACCCTGAGCTACCTCGGCCTGAGCGTGCAGATCGGCTGGCCCTGGTCGGCGCTGTTGCTGCCGTTGCCGCTGCTGGCCCTGCAGTGGGTGGTGATCCCCTACGAGGAAGCGCGCCTGCGCGAACGCTTCGGCAGCGCCTATGCGCGCTACTGCGCGCAGGTCGCGCGCTGGCTGTAGCCGCCGGCCTGGCCGGCGCGCCTCAGCGCGCCAGCCACCAGGCCACCGCCGCCGCGGCCGGCAGCAGCACCAGCAGCGCCCAGCGCCAGCGCCAGCGCCCGCCGTGGTCGCCGGCGGTCACCGTCGCGGCCATGCCCGGCGTCGGCGCGGCCTGCAGATGACGTTGCACCAGGTCCAGTGCCTCGCGCAGCGAAATGCCCGGATAGTGCTCGAACACCGCCTCGGCGGCCTTGCGCCGCTCGCCCCGGCGCAGCGCCAGTTCCGCCGCCGGCGGCAGGCGTCGTTCCTCGGCCACGGCCGGCGGCACGAGCGACTGGACCGCGGTGACCGGCGCCGCCGACACCGCGCCGGCGGCGTGCCGGTCGAGCATCTCCGCCACCGTCCGCGCCGCGCCGGCCAGCAGCCAGGCGTCGACCTGCTCCCTGGCGCTGCGCAAGTCCATGCCGCTGTGCGTCCGCAGCAGCTTGATCGCCTTGACGATCTGGCCCTGCGCGAGGGCAGCGGCGACCTGCGGAGGCGGCGGGTTCGGGTTCATGTCGCAAGTGCTGAGATGGGGACGCGCCAGTCTTGCCGCTGGCCGGTTAAGCGGCTGTAGCAACGCGGCGACGGCGTTCGCCCCGCCCTCACGTGTCCATCATTCGGCTCCCCTAAAGATCGGCCCATGAACATCGAAATCTGGCAAGGCGACATCACCCAGCTCGACGTGGACGCGATCGTCAACGCCGCCAACGAGTCCCTGCTCGGCGGCGGCGGCGTGGACGGCGCCATCCACCGGGCCGCCGGCCCGGAACTGCTGGACGAATGCCGGCGCCTGCCGGAACTCAAGCCGGGCGTGCGCTGCCCGGTCGGCGAGGTCCGCGCGACCGCGGGCCACCGACTCAAGGCACGGCATGTGCTGCATACGGTCGGCCCGGTGTGGCGCGACGGCGCCCACAACGAACCGGCGCTGCTCGCCAACTGCTACTGGCGGACGCTGCGCCTGGCCGAGCAGATGGGCCTGCACTCGGTGGCGTTCCCGGCGATCAGTTGCGGCGTCTACGGCTACCCGCTGCAGCAGGCCGCGCGCATCGCGGTCACCGAGACCGACGCCTGGCAGCGCGCGCACGCGGTGCCCAAGCGGATCCTCCTGGTCGCCTACAACGACGCCACCGCCAAGGCCTACCGGCAGGCGCTGCGCGACGCGCAGTGCGCCACCGCGGCCTGAGTCAGCGACCGGTCGCAGGGCCGGCCAAGCTCCCATGCAGCGCGGCCTGCGCCGCACGCCAACCCAAGCAGCGGCCGACCGCCTGGCGGGGTACGGCAGCAGCGCGCTGTCGGTATTTCCCTGACACCATGTCGGGGGCACGGCACAGAGAGTGACCGCGCGCTCAGATTTGCTCAGATTGACCCGCGGTGCGACGGCTACATTGCGCGAGCCTCAACACTAAACGCCGCCTTAATATCATGACGATCTCCTGCCGTCCGCGTCCGAGCACGCTGGCGAATGCACTGTTTGCGCTCCCGTGGGCCGCCGGCCTGGCCTTGACCCTGACCTGCTTGCCGGCGCTTGCCCAGGAGGCCGCACCGGCCGCCAGCGCGTCCACCGATGCGGCGGCACCGATCGCGGTGCAGGCGATCCGCGTCACCGGCGTCGGCACGCATCCGCGCGAGCACATCGATCCGGCGCGCCTGCAGTCGCTGGCCGACGCCCGCCTGCGCGAACTCGGCGGCGGCACGCTGCCGGCCCAGCTCAGCTTCGCGCAACTGCAGCAGATCGCCGACGCGCTGACCCAGGCCTATCGCCAGGCCGGCTTCCTGGTCGCGCGCGCCTATCTGCCGGTGCAGACCCTGGGACCGGACCAGGTGGTCGAGATCCGCGTGGTCGAAGGCCGGGTCGGCAAGATCACCGTCGAGGGCACGCGCCGCTACGACGACCGCCTGATCGCCAGCCCCGCCCTGGCCCTGCAGGGCCAGATCCTGCGCCAGCAGGACCTGCAATCGGCGCTGCTGTACGCCCGCGACCTGCCGGGCGTCTCCGCCATGTCCGTGCTCAAACCCGGCGCCAACCCCGGCGAGACCGACGTGGTGATCCAGGCCCGCGAAGAACGCCCGCTGCAGGTCAGCCTGGGCGCCAGCAACTACGGCACCCCGAGCATCGGCCGCTACCGCGCCCAGCTCGGCGTGGACTGGAACAACCCGCTTGGCCTGGGCGACCACCTGTCCGCCAGCTACGCCTATGCGCTGGATCCGGCCAACACCTGGCAGGGCAGCCTCGCCTACCAGGTGCCGATCGCCGGCGTCGACGGCCTCAGCGCCAGCGCGTCCTACACGCGCAGTGTGGTCAACCTCGACAACGGTGCGTTCGCCGCGCTCGACATCCAGGGTCCGACCCAGCAGACGGCGCTGGGCCTGGACTGGAAGTTCGTCAATTCCGACGCCTGGCGCGTGCAGAGCTGGCTGCACCTGGTCAAGGAGAGTTCGCGCCTGCAGGGCCTGGGCGTGCTGTTGTCCAAGCAAAAATTCGACGTGGCCGAGCTCGGCACCAGCGTGCGCCACGACGACCGCCAGCGCCACGCCATCGATCTGCTGCAGCTCAGCGTGCGCGGCGCGCTCGACGACGACTCGCCGCAGACCGACTACCTGTACGCCCGCCACGACCGCCACTTCACGGTCGCGCGCCTGAGCTACACCCGGCTGCAGGGGCTGACCGCCACGCAGCGCCTGCAACTGCGCGTCAACGGCCAGTACAGCGACGACACCCTGACCCCGCTGGAACAGTTCTCGCTGGGCGGACCGACCAGCGTGCGCGCCTTCCCGCTCGGCGCCGCGCTGGGCGACCGCGGCTTCGATTCGGGCCTGGAGTACCAGGTGGACGCGCCGGGCTTCGCCACCGCCGCCTCGCCGTTCGGCGGCCGCGCCTGGGGCCAGTTGCTGACCGCCAGCGTGTTCTACGACTACGGCCGGGTCTACCCCAACGGCGCCAACCGCGCGGTGTACGACGCGGTGACCACCTTCGAGGGCGCCGGCGTCGGCCTCGGCTTCCGGCTGCCCGACTGGCACGGGCTCTCGTTCGATCTGGCCGCGGCCAAGCCCACCGGCACCACCAAGCCGGGCGACGGCAAGGACGTGCGCTACTGGGCCCGCTTCGGCCTGACCTTCTGACCTGGGGATCCCCATGAACCGCATCTACCGCCTCGTCTTCAACCGCCATCTCGGCGTGCTCCAGGTCGCCTCCGAAGTCGCCGCCGGCCACGCCGGCGGCACCGGTGCTGGCGCCGGCGCCGCCCGCCTGGCCGCGCCGCTGCTGCCCTTCGCCCTGGCCTGCGCGCTGGCCGCGCCGGCCCACGCCAGCGGCGTGCCGTCGCTGTCCAGCGCCACCGGCGCCACCGTGTCGCAGAACGGCGGCACCCTGCAGATCGACCAGAACGCCGCCAAGGCGGTGCTGAACTGGAACAGCTTCAACGTCGGCAAGGACGCCAGCGTGGTGTTTGTGCAGCCGTCCAGCTCGGCGGTGGCGCTGAACCTGATCGATGCCAGCCGCGGCGCCAGCGTCATCGACGGCAGCCTGCGCGCCAACGGCAACGTGTTCCTGATCAACTCCGCCGGCATCCTGTTCGGCAACCACGCGCAGGTGAACGTCGGCGGCCTGGTCGCCAGTTCGCTGGGCCTGGCCGGCGACGACGAGCACGGCTACCTGCTCGCCCGCGGCGAGCATGGCGCCGCCAGCGTGGTCAACCAGGGCAGCATCCGCGCCGGCAACGGCGGCTCGGTCAACCTGGTCGGCAACCATGTCGCCAACCGCGGCACCATTACCGCCGACGGCGGCGCCATCCGCCTGCTCTCCGCCGATAAGGTCAAGGTGACCATGGACGCGGCCGGCGCCATCGGCATGCAACTGGTCGCGGCCGCCAGCCAGTCGGTGGACGGCACCGCGGCGGCGGTGGAGAACAGCGGCAGCCTGCGCGCCAATGGCGGGCAGATCCTGTTGCAGGCCGGCAGCAGCGGGCTGTCGCAGTTGCTGGTCAACAATACCGGCACGCTCGAAGCCACCGGCATCGACACCTCCGGCGGCAGCGTGCGCCTGGTCGGCAGCGGCGGCGACGTGGCCAGCAGCGGCCGCATCGACGTCTCCGGCCCCCGTGGCGGCAACGTGGAGCTACTGTCCGACGCGGCGGTGAACGTCGCTGGCCGCATCGACGCCAGCGGCAGCGCGGCCGGTGGCCGCATCCGCATCGGCGGCGGCTACCAGGGCGGCGAACAACTGCAACACGCCAGCGCGGCCACGGTCGCCGGCGGCGCGCTGCTCGATGCCAGCGCGACCGGCCAGGGCCACGGCGGCTCGATCGTGGTCTGGTCCGATGGCCACACCGCGGTGCATGGCGCGCTGCGCGCCAACGCCGCCGGCCACGGCGACGGCGGCCTGCTCGAAACCAGCGGCCACACCGTCGACTTTACCGGCATCGCCGTCAGCGCCAAGGGCGCCGGCCCCGGCAACGCCGGCACCTGGCTGGTCGACCCGGAAGACCTGACCGTGGACAGCGCGGCCGCCAGCACCATCAGCGGCGCATTGAACGGCGGCACCAACGTCACCCTGCTCGCCAGCCTCAACAACGCCAGCGGCCCCGGCAACGTGAGCAACGGCAGCGGCGACATCAACGTCAATGCGGCGATCGGCTGGAGCGGCAACTCCACGCTGACCCTGGACGCGTACCACAGCATCCACCTCAATGCGGCCGTCACCGCAACCGGCGACACGGCCGGCCTGGTGCTGAACTATGGCGGCTACACCGACAACGGCACCGTCGGCGGCACGGGCGACTACTACGTCAACACCCCCGTCTCTCTCGGCGGCGCGCACGCCAGCATGGCCATCAACGGCCAGGCGTACAGGCTGATCCATTCGCTGGCCGACGCGGCCACCTATTTCAACAGCCCCGGCGCCTATGCGCTGGCCCAGGACATCGACCTGGGCGGCGTCACCCACAGCAGCGCCCTGGTGTCCTCCTTCCAGAGCCAGCTGGCCGGCATGGGCCACAGCCTCAACAACCTGACGATCTCCGACTCCAGCGGCTACGTCGGCCTGTTCGGCACGACAAGCAGCAACAGCCTCATCCGCGATCTGCACCTGGGCAACGTCTCCATCTCCGGCGGCTTCTACGTCGGCGGCCTGGTCGGCTACGGCCAGGGCGCGATCAGGAACGTCACCGTCGACGGCACCGTGACCGGCGCCTCGGGCGGCGTCGGCGGATTGGCCGGCTACAACCTGGGCTTGATCGACAACGGCGTGTTCAACGGCAACGTCAGCGGGCAGAGCGCGGTCGGCGGCCTGGTCGGCAACAACGTCGGCGCCACGATCCGCAATTCCCACAGCACGGGCAGCGTGACCGGCAGCAGCGACTACATCGGCGGCCTGGTCGGCTACAACGACGGCGGCAGCGTCACCAACGCGTATTCCACCAGCAACGTGAGCGGCACCAGTTCCGTCGGCGGCCTGGTCGGAGCGAGCCAGAACGCCGGCACAATCAAGAACAGCTATGCCAGCGGCAGCGTGACCGGCACCAACTACGGCGTCGGCGGGCTGGTCGGCATGAACTACCGGAGCGCCATCGCCAACACCTACGCGACCGGCAGCGTCACCGCACCGACCTCGGTGGGCGGGCTGGTGGGCATCAACAACCCGGGTAGCGCGGCCGCCACCTCCGCCAGCGTCGGCAACAGCTACGCCACCGGCGCGGTCAGCGGAACCAACAACGTCGGCGGGCTGATCGGCGCCAATCAAGGCAGCGTCAGCAATGCGTCCTGGGACGTCGGCAGCACCGGCCAGGCCAATGCCATCAGCAGCGGCAGCAGCGGCAGCGTCACCAATCTGACCAGCTTCGGCAGCGGCAACCGCTACAACCACGCCACGTACGGCAATCTCGGCGCCTGGTCGCTGCTCGCCGGCACCACCAATGTCTACGTCGCCAGCGATGGCGTCGGCAACCCGGCCTGGATCATGATCGAGGGGCAGACGCGTCCGTTCCTGTCCAGCGAGTACAGCACCAGCGTCGGCAACGCGCACCAGTTGCAGTTGATGGCGTACAACCTGGCGGCCAACTACAGCCTGTCCGCCGACATCGATGCCAGCCAGACGGCCGGCAGCACTGCCAGCGGTATGTGGAGCAGCGCCGGCTTCAGCCCGGTCGGCGACAGCAACAATGCCTTCACCGGCAGCCTCAACGGCGCAAACCACACGATCGCCGGGCTGACCATCGCACGCGGCAGCGCGTCCTATGTCGGCCTGTTCGGAAACACCGGCCTCACCAGCCAGATCGGCAACCTGGCGCTGACCGGCGCCACCGTCACGGGCACCGCCTACGTGGGCGGCATCGCCGGCTTCAATGCCGGCACCCTCAGCGGCATCCGCGTCAACGGCAACATGAGCGGCTCCGGCAACTTCGTCGGCGGCCTCGCCGGCTACAACAACGCCGGGACGATCAGCGGCGTGCAAACCAGCGGCAGCGTGATCGGCAGCGGCGGCCCCTACAGCGGCAACTATGTCGGCGGGCTGATCGGCAGCAACACCAACGGCACGATCAGCGCCTCGTCCTCGTCGAGCACGGTGTCCGGCGGCAGCAGCGCCGGCGGCCTGGTCGGCAACGACTACCAGGGCACCTACACCGACGCCT
This sequence comes from Xanthomonas sacchari, assembly GCF_024266585.1. Taxonomy (NCBI): domain Bacteria; kingdom Pseudomonadati; phylum Pseudomonadota; class Gammaproteobacteria; order Lysobacterales; family Lysobacteraceae; genus Xanthomonas; species Xanthomonas sacchari. Next base: position 1,506,222 of record NZ_CP100647.1, on the reverse strand, counting down.
TCGCCACCGGCAACGTCAGCAGCACCAGCACGACCACCGGCAACAACGTGGGCGGACTGATCGGCAATGCCATCCAGAGCACCCTGCAGAACGTCCACGCCACCGGTAACGTCACCGCGACCACCTCCAGCGCCGGCGGCCTGGTCGGCATGGCCGGCGCCGGCACCATCCAGAACGCGTATGCCAGCGGCAACGTGTCGGGAACCCGGAGCGTCGGCGGATTGGTCGGACGCAGTTCCGCCGCGATCGACACGGCGTACGCGACCGGCGCGGTGAACGGTGCGGCGAACGGCACCTCGTCCGAACTCGGCGGGCTGGTGGGCACGATGGACCATGGCAGCATCGCGTCGGCCCACGCCACCGGCAACGTCTCCGGCGGCCGCTTTGCCGGCGGACTGGTCGGCTACAGCAACACCGGCAGCGTGGGCGCGTCCTACGCCACCGGCACCGTGTCCGGAACCGACTATCTCGGCGGACTGGTGGGCTACAACGACGGCGGCAGCATCGGCAACGCCTACGCCACCGGCAACGTCTCCGGCGGCATGTATGTCGCCGGGCTGGCCGGCTACAACGACGACGGGACCATCGCCAACACGTACGCCAATGGCAATGCCACCGGCACGGCCTATGTCGGCGGACTGGTCGGCGTCAACTACAACAACACCGTGCGCAACTCCTATGCCACCGGCAACGTCTCCGGCAGCGGCGCGGTCGGCGGCCTGGTCGGCTCCAATTCCAACGGCAGCATCGTCGCCAGTTTCTTCGCCACCGACATCGGCGGCAATCCGCGGAACGTGGGCCTGAACACCGTAGGCAACAGTGGCGGCACCATCGACGCGATCAGCGGCGGCCGGTCGTGGAGCGCGCTGAACACGCTCTCCACCTTCACCGACGCCGGCTGGGCGATCGACGACCGCGGCGGCACCGGCCTGACCTGGCGGCTATACGAACACATGGGTACGCCGCTGCTGCGCAGCTTCCTGACCCCGCTCACGGTCAGCACCAGCCTCTCCGGCCTCGACAAGGTCTACGACGGCAGCGGCGCCAACGGCACGCTCGCGTCCTACACGGTCGGCGGCGCTTTCGATCCCAACCTGCTGTTCGGCTCGTCGCTGCACTACGCGACCGCCGGCACTGGCGCCGGCAGCTACACCACCGGCAACGGCACGCTGCAACTCGGCGGCCTGTTCTCGTCGCAACAGGGCTACGACATCGCCTACGTGGTCTCCGGCGGCATCGCCATCACCCCGGCGGCGCTGACGGTGACGGCGACCTCGGGCTCCAAGACCTACGGCGGCACGGCCAACCTCAGCGGCTACAGCGTCTCCGGCCTGCTCAACGGCGACACCGTCTCCAGCGTGGCCCTGGGCAGCGCCGGCGCCGGTGCCGGCGCCGCGGTCGGCAGCTACGCCATCACCGCCTCCGGCGCCGCTGGCACAGGGCTGTCCAACTACGTCGTCAGCTACGTCGATGGCAGCCTGCGCGTCGATCCGGCCACCCTGCGCATCGTCGCCACCGATGCCACCAAGACCTACGGCAGCACCGCCCTGCTCAGCGGCTACAGCGTCTCCGGCCTGCTCAACGGCGACACCGTCTCCAGCGTGGCCCTGGGCAGCGCCGGTGCCGGCGCCGGCGCCGCGGTCGGCACCTATGCCATCACCGCCTCCGGCGCCAGCGGCGCAGGGCTGTCCAACTACGTCGTCGGCTACGTCGATGGCAGCCTGCGCGTCGATCCGGCCAGCCTGCGCATCGTCGCCACCGATGCCAGCAAGACCTACGGCAGCACCGCCCCCCTCAGCGGCTACAGCGTCTCCGGCCTGCTCAACGGCGATACCGTCTCCAGCGTGGCCCTGGGCAGCGCAGGGGCCGGCGCCGGCGCCGCGGTCGGCACCTATGCCATCACCGCCTCCGGCGCCAGCGGCGCAGGGCTGTCCAACTACGTCGTCGGCTACGTCGATGGCAGCCTGCGCGTCGATCCGGCCAGCCTGCGCATCGTCGCCAGCGACGCCAGCAAGACCGTGGGCAGCACCGCCACGCTGACCGGCTACCGTGTCTCCGGCCTGCTCAATAACGACACCGTCTCCGGCGTCGCCCTGGGCAGCGAAGGCGCCGGCGCCGGCGCCGCGGTCGGCAACTACGCCATCACCGCGTCCGGCGCCACCGGCGCGGGGCTGTCCAACTACGCCATCACCTACGTCGATGGTCTGTTGAACGTGGTCGCCAGTGACGGTGTCCAGTTGCCGACCACGACCGTGCAGGCGATCAACAGCTCGGTCGTCGCCGCCGCCACCGTGACCAGCGATACCGGCAGCACGACCGAGACGAGCCCGCAAAAGGCCGACGAAACGGCCAGGGAACTGGCCGCCGCGGCACACGCCGGCAGCAGCGGGACCGTGACGGCCGCCACCGACGCGATCCTGGTCGTCGACGGCGGCATCCGCGCCCCGGCGGTCGCCTGCAACCCGAGCGGCGCGTCCAACGGATCGGCGGACAGCTGCATCATCCGGCAATAACCGGGGACGACCTGACGACACCGCCGCACGGTGTCGTCAGGTCACGGCGCCGCTTCATCGCGGCCTTCGCCGGCAAGCCGAGGCCGCATCGCTCATCCACGAACCCGCGATCGGGCGCAGCCGCGCCCGGTCGCTTTCGCCGACGACGCAGGCCGCGCGTCGATGCACACGGCCGCACACGCTCAGGCATCCGCTGGCGGCGGCCGGCGCGACAACGCGCGCTGTCCATCCGGGTGCCGCGGCAGCAGCAACACGAAGCAGACCGATTCGTCCGGCGCCTGCCTGGCCAGCCCCACCCAGCCACCGAGACGCTCGGCGATCCGCCGGACCAGATACAGGCCCAGCCCCGCGCCCGGCGCATGCCGCGCGTTCTCGCCACGGTAGTACTTCTGGAACAGGCGTTCGCGCTCGGCCGGCGCGATGCGTTCGCCCGGATTGGCGACCTCCAGGCGCAGGCCTTCGGCGCTGCCGCGCACGCGCACGCGGATCGACATGTCCGCCGGGCAATGGCGGTCGGCATTGGCGAGCAGGTTGCGCACGGCCACGCGCAACAGGCCGATGTCGGTGAGCAGGCCGTCGTCGTCGACGAAACTCTCGCAAACCACGCGCTGCGGCGGGAAGTCCCGGCACAGGTCGTCAAGCAGCACGCGCAGGGCACACGGCTGCAATCGCAGTTCCGAGGCCGCCTCGCCCATGCGGTCGTCGGCGAGATACTCGTCCACCAACGCCAGCAGCCGCTGCGCCGCGTCGCGGATGTTGCCGCAGCGCACGCGATTGCGTTCCGGCGGCGCGTCCAGCTTGCGCGCCAGCTGTTGCGCCGAAGCCATGATCACGGCCAATGGCGTACGGAACTCGTGCGACACCATCGCCACGAAATCGCGTTGTTCCTGCCTGACCTTGCGCTCGGTCTGCAGCGAAGCGCGCAGGTCGTTTTCCAGCGCCTGCCGCCTGGCGATTTCGTTGCGCAGCTCTGCCGTGCGCAGCGCCACCTCGCGCTCCAGCGCCAGGCCATGCCTGCGCGCCAGTTCCACCGCGGCAGCGGCGTGCCGCCGTTCGCGCTGGCGGCGCTGCCGCTCGTACCGGCCGATGAGGAAGACGCTCAGCAGCATCATGTGCAGCATGGTGCCGAACGTGGTGACGTACTGGGTCCACGCATTGACCGGGACGAAGCCGAGGTTGCGCAGGAATCCCAGCATCACGCCGAAATAGAACGGAAAGAACGCGAGCACGAAGAACCGCGCCGGCCGATAGCGGCGCCACAGCAGGCGCAGCCCCAGTCCCGCCAGCAGCAGGATCTCCAGCAGGCCCAGCGACTGCACCGGCTGCATGCCCCAGGCATAGTGGCCGGCGAGTACGAACACGGCGCAAGCGAGCGCGACCGACCACAGCAGCCGCGTGCCCCAACGCACCAGACGCGGATAAAAGGCGCGCAGGTTCAACTGCCGGCTGGCGACCTGGAACCCCACCGGCAGACTGCAGGCGATGCTGATGCCCAGCAGACTGTCGCTCCAGGCCATCGGCATGCCGGTGACCTGCTGCACCAGGCCGATCGACATCGCTTCGTTGAACACGCAGCCGCCGAGATAGGCCACGAACAGGCCGCTCATGCGCGCGCGCGTGGCCAGCCAGAACACCACGTGCAGGCACAGCAGCAGCAGATAGAAGCCGAAATACAGGCCGAACTGCAGGCCCTCCCGCCGCGACTGATTGTCGAACGGCAGCCGTTGCCAGACGTCCACGCGAGTGACCAGCGCGTTCTTGCTGCGCAACCGGATCAGCACCTCGTAGTCGCCCGGATGCGCGGGCGCGAACTGGAAGACCGGACTGCGGTAGTCCACCGGCCAGTCGCGCCGCGGAACGCGTTCGCCGCTGTGTCCCAGCGCGCGCCAGGCACCGCCGTCGGGGCGCACGTAGGCCTGCACGTCGTCGAGCAAGGCGTTGCTCAATCGCAACATCCAGCCACCGGGCGGTACACTTTCGACATGAACAGGCAGGCGCAGCCATACGGGACCGTCGGCGAATCCCGCGTTGACGCCGGCGGGCAGCCGGGTCCAGCCGGCCGCGGCGGCGACCTGCGCGGCATCCAGTCGGCCGTGCGGATCGTCCAGGCGCTGCAGGTACCCGCTCGCATCGTGATGCGCGGCGCTCAACGGCAGCGCCGCGGCCGGGGATTCCGCCGCGGCGGCGGCCAGGCCCACGCCAAGCGCCGCCACCAGCCATGCGCCCACCAGCCAGCGCCACCATTGCGCCATCATTCGCCATACCGCACCGTTGCCAGCCGATGACGTTACAGCAAACCGCACGACGCGAGGATGCGCCGCGATGTCCGAGGTGATCCTGCTCGAGGACGAACCGGTGCTGCGCGAGGAACTCGGCGAATTCCTGCAGGATCTGGGTTACGTCGCCGTCTGCGTGGACAGCATCGCGGGCTTCCGGGCGCGGTTCGACCCGGCGCGCCACGCCATGGCCGTGATCGACGTGGGCCTTCCCGACGGCAGCGGTCTGGACCTGGTCCGCGACCTGCGACGCGCCGGCCATCGCCTGGGCATCGTGGTGTTCAGCGCGCGCAATACCGCCAGCGACCGCATCGGCGGCCTGGAAGTCGGCGCGGACCACTACCTGGGCAAGGGCATCGACCTGGACGAACTGGCCGCGACCCTGGCCGCGCTCGGCCGCCGTTTGGCGCTGCCGCCGCCGGCCGCGCGCTGGGTCCTGGAACTGGCCGCCGCACGCCTGAACGTTCCCAACGCGCCGCCGGTGCCGCTCTCGCACCAGGATCTGCTGGTGCTGGCCTGCCTGATGCGCCAGGCCGGCGAGAGCGTGGGCCACCGCGAGATCGCCGAGGCCCTGGGGGTGAACTTCCTCGAGTACGACCGGCGCCGGCTGGACACGCAGATGTACCGGCTGCGGCGCCGCGTGGAAGAGATCAGCGGACGCCCGCTACCGGTCAAGACCCTGCGCAACAGCGGCTATCGCTTCCACGCGCCCGCCGCGCTGGCGCCCTGAGCACGACGCGTCGTTGCCGATCTCGCCCCCCGCTTGCCCAGTGCCTTGGCCATCGCTGCGGGCGTGCCTCCAGGGCTCTGGCAAGACGCCGCACCACAAACGAAAAACGCCGGCGATGCCGGCGTTCTTCGTTGCTCATCGGCGGTGTCGGGAGCGCTCAGCCCTGCCACTTGCCCAGCGCGGCCAGGCCGTTTTCCTTGGCGCGCTCGTACACCACCTGCTGCGCCTTGGCGAAATTGCCCTTCATGTCCTGCGCCCACAGCTTCAGTGCGGCCTGCTGCATGGCGCGGCCGTAGGAGAAGCTCAGCGGCCACGGCAGGTTGCCGAGCTGGTTCATCGCGTTGAGGTGCGCGGTGGACTGCTCGTCGGTCTGGCCGCCGGACAGGAACACGATGCCCGGCAGGATCGCCGGCACGGTGCTCTTGAGGCACATCACGGTGGACTCGGCCACTTCCTCGACGCTGGCCTGCTCGTCGCAGTCCTTGCCGGCGATGACCATCGAGGCCTTGAGGATGGTGCCTTCCAGGACCACGTTCTGCTCGTACAGCGCGCCGAACAGCGAACGCAGCGTGGCTTCGGTGACCTCGTAGCAGGTCTCGATGTCGTGGTCGCCGTCCATCAGCACTTCCGGCTCAACCATCGGCACCAGGCCCTGTTCCTGGCACAGCGCGGCGTAGCGGGCCAGCGCATGCGCGTTGGTCTCGATGCACACGCCGGACGGGATGTCCTCGCCGATGGTGATGACCGCGCGCCACTTGGCGAAGCGCGCGCCGAGCTTGTAATACTCCTCCAGGCGCGCGCGCAGGCCGTCCAGGCCCTCGGTGATCAGCTCGCCCGGCATGCCGGCCAGCGGATGCGTGCCCTTGTCGACCTTGATGCCGGGGATGATGCCGTGCTCGGCCATGTACTTGGCGAACGGCACGCCGTCCTTGGTCTTCTGGCGGATGGTCTCGTCGTACAGGATCGCGCCGGAGATGTGGTCGCTCAGCTTCGGCGTGGTCAGCAGCAGCTCGCGGTAGGCACGGCGGTTCTCTTCGACATTCTCGATGCCCACGCCGGCGAAGCGCTTGGCGATCGTGCTGGTGGATTCGTCGATCGCGATGATGCCCTTGCCCGGGGCGACCATTGCCTGTGCGGTTTCGGCAAGCTGTTCGATGCTCATACGGTTCCTGATGGCTGCAGCGGGGGAACGCCCAGTATACCGGGCCGACCTGCATGCATTCCGTTACCACGGGTCTTGCAAGCGGTTACAGGCGTAGACCGCGCACACCTCAGCCAAGCGTCTCCGTCACTGCGTCACACTGCGCCGGCGCGTCGACCTGCGCCGTCTGCAGCGGCGCAGCGTCCGCCGCCGGTGCCTGCGCCGGCGCGCCCGGCGCCGCCGGCAGGGCGATGTCGAGCGCGTCGAGCAAGGACCGCCAGTCCTCGGCGCTGCGCGCGCGGCGATGCGCGAGCAACGCGGCGTGGTGGCGCAACCCCGGCAACTGCCAGCGCAGCTCGCAGCAGATGCGATCGACCTCCTCGGCCGCTTCCGGCGCGGCGATCAGCCACGGCAATTGCTCGACCATCTTGCCGGCGCCGGAATCGTGGATGGCCATGATGTAGCCCACGATCAGCAGCAACAGATGCTGCAGGGCCGCGCGCTCGTCCTCGCGCAGGTCGCCGTCGCGCTGCAGGCGCAAGGCTTCGTCGCGCGCCCGCTCCAGGCCGTCGAGCAAGGCCGCCACCACTTCGCGCAGGTGCTGCGGATCGTGCGCCGGCGCCTGTTCCAGCGCGCAGTCGCGCAGGCGCTCGGTCATCAGGTCGACCACGTCGCGCGGGAACTGCCCGGGCACCACGCGCAGCGCGATGCGCATCCGCGCCAGCGCCTGCGCATGGCCGCGCTCGCGCTCGAACAACCCGTCCATCGCTTCGGCGCAGGAGATCAGCCGCCCCAAGGGCGACAGGACCGACGCGCCGACCGGATAGCCGGAGCCGTCGATGCGTTCGTGGTGCTCGCGTGCGGCGGCGGCCTGCTGCGCCGAGTACACGCCGGATTCGCCCAGCAGCGCGGCGCTGATCACCGGATGCACGCAGCGCATGCGCCACTGCGCGAAGTCCTGCTGCGCCTCCGGAATCTCCAGCACCGCCGGATCCACGTACATCTCGCCGAGATCGTGCAGCAAGCCGACTTCCGCGGCCTCGCGCATCGCCGCGTCCGACCGCGACAGCAGCGCCGCCAGCCACGCCACCAGCATCGCCACCCGCACCGCATGCGAGAACGCGACCGGCCGGGTCTGGCCGAGGGTGGTCAGCAAGGTGCCCGGCGCTCCCAGCGTGCGGGCGCGGGCCAGCGCAGCCATCACCGGCGGCAGTTCGTCGCCCAGCAGCTGCCGCAGGTGCGGGTGTTCGTCCAGTTCGCGCTGCGCGGCCAGTTGCACTTCGCTCGGGCGCAGTTCCTCGCAGAACGCCAGCGAGGATTCCAGCGGACGCAGCAGCCGCCGCGCGATCAGCCGCTCGCGCAGCCCGGCATTGATGCGCTGGCCCTTGGCGACGAGCAGGATGCCGCGGCGGTCGCGGATGTCCTCGGTAACCACCAGCTCGCGCGTGGCCGAGGCCTGGATCAGGTGTTCAAGGCAATGCGTGCCGGGGCGCTCGGGCAGTTCAAGCCCGAGTTCGGCGTGCGCGCGCGTGGAAGTCATGAGGGGGGTCGCACGATCAGGGAACGGGTGGGCGCCGCGCCGTCCCATGCGCGATCGAACAGGTGTTGCCGACGGCGCGGCGGCTGCAGCCGCCGCGCCGTGCGTCCTTCAGAGTTCGCCCAGGCCGCTGGCGCGGCCATCCGGGCCGACCTCGAGCAGGCGCAGGGTATTGGTCGCGCCGTGGGTTTCCATGTGCTCGCCGCTGGTGAACACCACGCGGTCGCCCGGCGCCAGCAGGCCGGCCTCGACCAGCACGCGAATCGCGCCGCGCGCGGCCTCGCGCGGGGTCAGGCCGCGGCTGTCGAAGTTGATCGGGAACACGTCGCGCATCATCGCCATGTGCCGGCGCGCGCCGTCGTGGCGGGTCACCGCGAAGATCGGCGCCTTGGCGCGGAAGCGCGACAGGTAGCGCGGGGTGCCGCCGGATTCGGTCATCGCCACGATCGCGCGCACGCCCACGTGCTGGGACAGGAACATCGTCGCCATGGCGATGGCCTGGTCGGCGCGCTCGAGGTTGCGCGGGGCCATGCCGAAGTCGGTCTCGGTCTCGAACTGGCGTTCGGCGCCCAGGCAGATGCGCGCCATCGCCTCGACCGCGCGGATCGGATAGGCGCCGGCGGCGCTCTCGGCCGACAGCATCACCGCGTCGGTGCCGTCGATCACCGAGTTGGCCACGTCCAGCACCTCGGCGCGGGTCGGGATCGGGCTTTCCACCATCGACTGCAGCATCTGCGTGGCGGTGATCACCACTTTGTTCTGCGCCAGCGATTCCTTTATGATCTTCTTCTGCAGGCCGGGCAGCTCGGCGTCGCCGATCTCCACGCCCAGGTCGCCGCGCGCGACCATCACCACGTCGGAGGCCTCGACGATCTCGCTCAGGTTCTCGATCGCCTCGGTGCGCTCGATCTTGGACACCAGCGCCGCGTCGCAGCCGTGCGCGCGGGCGATGCGCCGCGCCTCGTTCATGTCCTCGGCGTTGCGGCAGAACGACACCGCGATGAAGTCGACGCCGATCTTGGCGACGATGCCGATCAGTTCCTTGTCGCGCTCGGTCAGCGCGCCCAGCGACAGGCCGCCGCCCTGCTTGTTCAGGCCCTTGCGGTCGGACAGCACGCCGTCGTTGAGCACGCTGGTGACGATGCGCTCGCCCTGCACCTCGACCACCTTCAGCTGCATCAGGCCGTCGTCCAGCAGCAGCACGTCGCCCGGCGCCACGTCCTGCGGCAGGCCCAGGTAGCTGACCCCGACCTGGCTGGCGTCGCCCGGCGCGGCATTGGGATCGGCAATCAGGTCGAAGCGATCGCCGAGCTTGAGCGAGACCTTGCCCTGGGCGAAGCGCTCGATGCGGATCTTCGGGCCCGGCAGGTCGGCGAGGATGCCGATCTCGGCGCCGACGCGGGCCGCGGCGGCGCGCACTTCGGCGGCGCGCTTGGCCTGGCCGGACGGATCGCCGTGGCTGAAGTTCAACCGCACCACGTTGACGCCGGCGCGGAACAGATCCTCGAGCACGCCGGGCGGGTCGGTGGCCGGACCGAGGGTGGCGAGAATCTTGGTGCGGCGCTGGCGTTCGATCATGGTGGCATCCTTGGAAAAAGCGCTCAAAGCTAGCACACGCGGCCCTCACACCGCATGGCATTTCGGCATAGACGCACGCGCAGTCCGGCATAGCGACCGGACAATGCGGGACAGTATGTGGTCATGCCGCGCCTGCCCACGGATGCCGGCGGGGCAGGCGCCTCCGGCGACGCGCCCTGCGCGGTCAACGCCCCCTGCGCCGGACGCACCGGCGCACGGGCCCGTTCAGGCCGCGACGAGCGCCGGCAACTGCGCCGGTGTCTGCGCCAGGACATCGGCGCCGGCCTGGCGCAGTTCCTCGGCGTCGCCGAAGCCCCACAGCACGCCGATGCTGCGCATGCCGTGGTGGCGGGCGCCGTCGATGTCCATGCGCCGGTCGCCGATCATGCGGCACTGCGCCGGCGCCACGCCGAGCCGCCGCAGCGCCTCGGCGATCAGGTCCGGCTTCGCCCGGCGCGCGCCGTCGTCGCTGGCGCCGACCACCTCCTCGAAGCGGCCGCCGAACGGCAAGTGCTCGACGATGCGGCGCGCGAAGCGTTCGTTCTTCGAGGTCACCACCGCCAGCCGGTGGCCGGCCGCGGACAGGGCGTCCACCGCCGCACCGATGTCCGGGAACACCGTGTGCTCGCGCCAGCCCTGCTGGTCGTAGCGCATCCGGTACTCGGCCAGCACCTGCTCGATCAGCGCTGCATCGCCGTGGAAGTGGGCGTTGAAGCTGTCGCGCAGCGGGGGCCCGATCCAGACACGCAACTGCTGCGCATCCGGCTCGGGACGCCCCACCTTGGCGAAGGCATGGCGCAGGCTGCCGACGATGCCGGCCTCGGAATCGACCAGGGTGCCGTCCAGGTCGAAGAACAGGACGTCGGCGGCGCTCACGCGCCGCGCGCCTGCAGTGCGGCCACCGCCGGCAGGGTCTTGCCTTCCAAGAACTCCAGGAACGCGCCACCGCCGGTCGAGATGTAGCTGACCTGCTCGGCGATGCCGTACTTGTCGACCGCCGCCAGGGTGTCGCCGCCGCCGGCGATGGAGAACGCCGGCGACGCGGCGATCGCCCGCGCCAGGGTCTCGGTGCCCTTGCCGAAGGCGTCGAACTCGAACACGCCGACCGGGCCGTTCCAGACCACCGTGCCGGCCTTGGCGATCAGCTCGGCGTAGTGCGCGGCGGTCTGCGGGCCGATGTCCAGGATCAGGTCGTCGTCGGCGACGTCGGTGACCGCCTTCACCGTGGCCTCGGCATCGGGCATGAACTGCTTGGCCACCACCACGTCGCTGGGCAGCGGAATCGCCGCGCCGCGCGCGTTGGCGTCGGCGACGATCTTGCGCGCGGTCTCCAGCAGGTCCGGCTCGCACAGCGACTTGCCCACCGCGTGCCCGGCCGCGGCGATGAAGGTATTGGCGATGCCGCCGCCGACGATCAGCTGGTCGACCTTGTTCACCAGGTTGGACAGCAGCTCCAGCTTGGTCGAGACCTTGCTGCCGGCGACGATCGCCAGCAACGGCTTGGCCGGGTGCTCCAGCGCCTTGGCCAGCGCGTCCAGCTCGGCCATCAGCAGCGGGCCGCCGGCGGCCACTGGCGCGAACTTGATCACGCCGTGAGTGGAGGCCTGCGCGCGGTGCGCGGTGCCGAAGGCGTCCATCACGAACACGTCGCACAGCGCCGCGTACTTCTTCGCCAGCGCCTCGTCGTCCTTGCCCTCGCCGACGTTCATGCGGCAGTTCTCCAGCAGCACGATCTGCCCCGGCTGCACCTCCACGCCGTCGACCCAGTCGCGGACCAGCGGCACGTCGACGCCGAGCAGCGCGGCCAGGCGGATCGCCACCGGCTCCAGCGAGTCCTCCTGGGTCCACACGCCTTCCTTGGGCCGGCCCAGGTGCGAGGTCACCATCACCGCCGCGCCCTGCGCCAGCGCGTGCTTGAGCGTCGGCACCGAGGCCAGGATGCGTTGCTCGGAGGTGATCAGGCCATTGTCGATCGGCACATTCAGGTCTTGCCGGATCAGCACGCGCTTGCCGGACAGGTCGAGATCGGTCATTCGCAGGATGGACATGTAAGTGCTCGCTTTCGTGGGGTTGCAAAGGGAAAACCGCGCCATCGGTGCAGTCTCGGCATCGGCATCGGAACGCCAGGTGCAGCGGCGCCGGCCGCTCGCCGCGCTGCGTCGGCCAAACCGCCATTGTCCGGCGTCGGCCGCACAGCGGCAAATCGGCGCGCGGTGCGCGCGCCATCGGCTGGGTGCGTGGTCAGCTCGCGCCGTCGGCGGCGCCGGGTTTGCGCAGCAGGCTGAGCGCGAACCCGACCACCAGCAGCGCGCCGCCGATCAGCAGCGCCCACAGCAGCCAGGTCTTCCAGTCGCGCGGCGGCGGCGGCGCCTGCAAGGCCGCCGCGCCGGCCAGCGGCTGCGCCGCACCGAGGCTGGCGCTGGCCGGCGCCCACTGCGGCCCGCGCTGGGCGTGCAGGGCCTGCAAGGCGGCGGCCAGCGGCGCCTGCGCCCGCTGGGTGCGCGCACTGCCGGCGGCCAGCGCATAGGGCGGCGCGCCCTGGGCGAGGAACACCAGCGTCTCCGGCTGGTAGCCCAGGCGCAGCGCCGGGCGCTGCCGGCCAGGGTCCTGCGCCGCGAGCAGCCGCCAGTAGCGATCGCGCACCGGCGCGGTCAGCGCCTGCGGCGGCGAGCGGCTGCCGCCACCGACCTGGTAGGCCAGCCACGGCCCGGCGCGGTCCCGCCACGGCGCCTCGGCGCTGTCGCGGCTCTGCACGCGCCACTCGATGGCGTTGTTGCCGGGTAAGGCGACGTCGACGCGCGTCACCGGATAGCGCCCCGGCGAAACGAAGGCATAGGCATGCTGCGCGGGATCGGTGCTCGTCGCATCCAGTTGCTGCCAATGCCAATCGGCAGCGACCGGCGCCGGCGCCAGTTCGGCCTCCACCCCGGTCAGCGGCGGCGCGCTGGCGCCGGCCAGCGGCAACAGGCGCAGATAGCGCACCGCGCGACCGATGGGGATGCGCAACTGCTGCAGCCGGTGCCCCTGGTTGGCCAGGTCGACCAGGGTCGCATCCGCCACCAGCACCTCCCAGTCGCGCAGATCGTCGCTGCCTTCGACCCGGTAGCGGGCCTGCTGCGGCTGCGCGGCGGCGGCCCATTGCAGCGACAGCGCGCGCAGCGGCGCATGCAGCGCGCTGGCATCGACCAGCCAGCCGGCCGCGCCGCTGTCGGGGCCACCGCCGGCCACGCGGGTCTGGATCCGGCGCACGCTGCCGTCGCGGTCGCGTTCGGCGATCAGCTCCAGGTCCGGCGCACGTCCGTCGGTCGCCGCCGGCAGCGCAAACCACGGCAACGGTTGCCGGCGCGGCGCGGTCTCGGCCTGTTCGGCGGCGAACAGCGCGGCCGGCAGCGGATCGCCCGCCGCGTTGAACACCTCCACGTCGCCCAGCGAGGCGCGCTGCGCGCTGCGGTAGACCGCATCGTCGAGCTGCACGCGATAGGCGCCGGCATCGACGTCCTGCAGGGTCAGCGGCCACTGCTGGGCATAGTCGTCGCGCTGGCTGGCGGCGAACGCGCACAACGGCAGCCAGGCCAGCCACAACGGAAACAGCGCACGTCGGATCATCGCAGGGCCTCCTCGGCCGGTTCGGCGGCGCGCGGCGGCGCCGGCGCCAGATAGCCGACCACGGTACACAACAGCCCGTAGGCGATGAACGACGCGATGCCGGCGACATTGCCCAGATTGCCGCGGTCCACCAGCAACAGCTTGCCCAGTACCACCGCCATCAGCACCGCGCCGGCCAGCCACAGGCCGCGCTGGCCGCGCCGCGAGCCCAGCACCCAGCCGAGCACGCCCAGCACGCTCCAGACCACGGTCAGGCTGGTCTGCGCCACGCCATCGCCCAGCACGCCGGGCCACGGCACCGCCGCCCAGTCGTGCACCGCATGCAGGGTCACGCTGGTGATCCACAGGAAGCCGGCGCCAGCCAACAGATGCGTGCGCCAGGCACACAACAGCGCCGGCAGCGTCGGGCTGCGGGTCCAACGCACGCCCAGCACCAGCAGCGCCAGCTGCGTCAGTTCCAGCGGGTTGAGCACCGGCACCCACGGCAACGGCGCGCTGCCGCCGGGCCGGCCCAGGCTGTACAGCCAGGCCACCGCCAGCAGCCCGAAGTAGGTGCTCTGCAGCGCGCTGCGGCACGGGGCGAACGCCGCGCCCAATGGCGCCGCCAGCCAGGTCCAGCGCCACAGCGACAGCGCCGCGACCAGCAGCCAGGGCGCAACCAGCAGCATCCAGCGCCAGCCGGCGGCCAGGCTACCGTGCAACGCCAGCCAGGCGCACAGCAAGGTGGTCGCGGTCGGCCACACCAGCCACCACACGAACTGCGCCGCACGCGCCACGCCGCCACCGCTGTCGCGCAGGCACAGCAGGCTGCGCACGCCGAGCACGGCGAACAGCACCCAGGCCCAGGCGCCGTGCCCGGCGAACGGCTGCCCGTGCGCCTCGGCCTGCCAGGCCGCCAACGGCAACGCCAGCGCCAGTGCGCCCAGCGTGGTCGCGGCCAGCGCGCGCGCCGGCCAGCGCCGCTGCGCTTCGGCGGCGAGCCAGCCGCTGACCGCCGCCCAGGCCAGCAACACATCGGCCCGCGCGTCGGCGTCGACGAAGCGCAGGATCTCGGCGACGCCGATCCCGCACCACCAGGCCAGCCCCCACAGGTAGTAGCCCAGCGCCGGCAGGACGGCGCGTCCACGCCGGTAGCACCAGGCGCTGGCGAAGCCGGCCAGCGCCAGTAGCAGCGCACTCATGCAGGTGGCATTGGCCACGGCCTGGCTGTCCTGTGACGCCGCGTCCAGGCCCAGGGCGAAGCCGAACGCGGCCGCCAGTTGCAGCCCGGCGCCGCTGAGCTGCGGCAGCCAGCGCCGCTGGCGCAGGCCCAGCCACACCAGCGCCGCGCCCTCCAGCGCGAACACGCTGGCAGTGGCACGCGCGGACAGCGCCAACGGCACCGCCAGCGTGGCGAACCCCGCCGCCAGCACCGCATACGCCTGCCCCAGCAGCGCGAAGCGCGCGCGCCGGATCAGCGCCGCCGCCAGCAGCGCGTAGATCGCCGCCAGGCCCAGCGCGCACAAGGCCAGCGGCAGACCCGCGCCGCGCAGCAGCCCAGCCTGCAGCGAGAACGCGATCAGCGGCGTGCCGAACAGCAGGCTGCCGTCGATCAGGTTGGCGCGCGCCGCCTGCCGCCGCGCGTACAGGATCGGGATCAGCAGGTAGAAGGCGAAGAACAGCAGCAGGAACGGCTCGGTGCTGGCGAACTGCTCGGGCCGGTACTGCAGCACGCCCCACAGCGTGCCGATGCCGAAGGTGAAGCCGAATCCGAGCAGGTTCAACACCCGCCACGGCCGGTACCAGGCGATCGCGAACACCGCCGCGTTGAGCAGCGCGTAGTAGGAGAACAACGCGACATGGTTGCCGCTGCCGGTGGACAGCCACAGCGGCGCGAGGAAGCCGGCCAGCGTGCCCAGCACCGCCAGCGTGCGCGACTCCTGCGCCACCGCCAGCACGCACATGCCCGCGACCAGGGCGATGCTCAGCGCCAGCGCCGCGCCGGCCGGAATCAACCCGGACAGCTTGAACGCGGCGAACACGGTCAGCAGCAGCACGCCGATCGCCCCGCCCTGCAGGGCCAGCGCGAAGCTGCGCTTGCGCGTGCGCTGGCGCCAGCCGAAGGCCAGGCCGGCCAGCGACGCGGCGGCGATGCCGGCGTAGCGCAGCTCGATCGGCATGCGCAACCAGCCCTGGTCGCCGGCGTACTTCAGCAGCGCGGCGACGCCGGCCAGCAGCACCAGCATGCCGATCTTGACCGGCACGTTGCCTTCGGTGAACCAGCGCTTGATCCCGCCCAGCAGCCGCTCCACCGGATCCGGCCCGCGCGGCACGGCCGGCACGACCGGCTCGGCGGCGCGTGCCTGCGCCTGCCGCTGCTCGGCCTGCGCGACCGTCGCCGCCAGCGCCGCGAACCGTTCCGCTTGCGGCTGCGCCGGCAAGGGCGGCGGCAACGGCGGTGGCGCGACGGCATCCTCCACGGCCTGGCGAGGCTGCGGGACGTCGTGGGGCGCATCGGTCCGCGTGCCCTCGGCCTCGCCTCCTGCAGCGGCGGCCTCTCCGGCGGTGGCCGCGGACCCGGCCCACCCCGTCGCGGGCGCCGCCGTCGACGCAGCCATCCCTGCCACCCGCGCCTCCAGCGCGGCGAGCCGCTGGCGCAGGCGCGCCTGCCCGACCAGGGCCACGATCAACAGCACCGGCACCGCCAGCACCGCCAACACCACCAGCACGATCAACATCTCCATTCGACTCGCATCTCCATAGCGGTGGCGCGGCGCCCGCGGCGCGCATCCGGCGCCCGGCGGCGCCGGGCCTGGCGCAGATGGTAGACGAGTTCGGTGCCGGCATCGGCCCACTGGCCAGGCCGCAAGCCAGGCAGGGCAAGGCCCGACGTTCCGACGAACGGTCTTCACATCGCCCTCAAGGCGGTAGACCGACGGCCGCTACACCCCTTATCGCGCCGTCCGTCTGCTGTTCCCTCCCACCCCACCGGCAGCATGCATGAACCTACCCGCCCACCCCGCAGAAGCGGGGATCGATGACCATATCCGCGCCGTCGTCGGCCTGTCCGACCAGTTGCTCGGCCAGCTGCGCCGCTCCTTGCAGGGCATCGACGCGATCAACCGCACCACCCACATGATCTCGATGAACGCGCGCATCGAATCGGCGCGGATCGGCGCCGCCGGACGCGGCTTCAGCGTCATCGCGCAGGAAATGGACGGGCTGTCGCGGCGCGTGGCCGAGGCCACCCAGGACCTGGACAAGGTCGCCGCACGCACCAGCGCGGAGATGCGGCAGACCCTGGGCCGCCTGCAGGACGACGTGCGCCGCACGCGGCTCAGCGAACTGGCCCTGAGCAACATCGACCTGATCGACCGCAACCTCTACGAGCGCAGTTGCGACGTGCGCTGGTGGGCCACCGACGCCGCGGTGGTCGCGGCCGCGCGCGCCGACAGCGATGCCGAGGCGCTGGCCTACGCATCGCGGCGCATGGGCCAGATCCTGGATTCGTACACGGTCTACTTCGACCTGATCCTGGCCGGAAGCGATGGCCGCATCCGCGCCAACGGCCGGCCACGGCAGTTCGCCTCGGTCGGCAGCGACGTCTCCGCGCAGCCATGGTTCGAGCACGCGATGCGCACCCGCAGCGGCGAGGACTTCGGCTTTCAGGACGTGCACGCCAGTGCCCTGGTCGATGGCGAGCGGGTGCTGGTGTACGCATGCACGGTGCGCGATGGCGGCCGCGTCGACGGCCGCGTGCTGGGCGTGCTGGGCATCGTGTTCCGCTGGGACGCGCTGGCGCAGACGATCGTGCAGCGCACGCCGCTGTCCGAATCCGAATGGGGCCGCAGCCGGGTCTGCATCGTCGACGCCCAGGGTCAGGTGCTGGCCGACTCGGCCGGACGCATGCTGCAGGACCGTATCGACTTCGACGGCCGCGACGCCTTGTTCAAGCAGCCGCGCGGCGCCGTCCTGATCGACCTGGACGGCCGGCCGCACTGCATCGCGCATGCCGCCTCGCCCGGCTACGAAACCTACCGCACCGGCTGGCACTCGCTGATCCTGCAGGCGCTGTAGGGACGCTGTCGCGAGGCCAGCCACGGAGGGCGCGCCGCCGACTGCGCCACGTTCCAATGCAGGTCCCGGCTGCCGGACAACTTCCAGGCAACCACCATCCACCGTCTGCAATCGCGGACGGGGGATCGCGCGGGCGGCGACGCACCACTGGCTGCGTCGTTGCCCGCGATTCCATCGCCCCCTGAAGGCAAGCACGCAAGGGCGCTTGTCGGCACCAGCCGAGCGTGATAGAACTCGCGCCAGCGTGCGCTCATGCGCCCGCCCATGGACCCAGCACCGCCTAGACCAAGGATGTCAGCAATGCATCGGTTTCGTCGCTCCCGCGCCCTCCCCTTGCTGTGCACTTTCGCGCTCTTGGGCGCGTCGCCTCTCGTCTCGGCCGACATGTTCGGCAGCCCCGAAGAAATCGCCCGCAGCTGGGTCGGCCACGACGCCGGCGAATTGATGCTGCAGTGGCCGGTAGACCGCGGCCTGTACGTCTCGGAAAACCCGGAGACCAACGAAACCGCCTATACCTACAACTTCGGCATCGAGGCGCATTACCGGACCGATTACTGGACGACGCAGGGCGCCGTGATCGGCCAGGTCGGCGGCGGCAACGGTGTCGCCCCCACGCCGGTCTTCCAGCAGGAGTTGCACAGCCAGACCACCTTCGTGCCGACCCAGTACCACTGCGAAGTCACCTTCGTCGCCAATGCCGAAGGCATCATCACCCGCTACGACTTCGCTGGCAGCAAATGCAATCCGTACTTCAAGAGCTGGGGCCGGCCGAAGAAAAAGTAAGCGCCGGGCCTGCCGTCCGGCGTCCTCTCCCTCTTTGACAAAGGCAATCTCCGATGACCGCAAAGAAACCTCTCGCCCGTCTGGCCTGGTCGGCGATCGCGTTGACGCTGTTGGCGGCGGCCGCGCCGGGACTCGCCGCTGAACCGCGCCATGGCACCATCACCGCACTGGAGCCGATCGAGAACAAGGGCGATGACGTTCCAGAAAAAACCAAGAGATTCGCCAATCTCGGCGCGGCGCTGGGCAGCACGGCCAGCAGCATTCTAGGCATCAAGAGCGAGGCGTCGCCGATGGTCCAGAACGTTGCCAAGACCGCCGGCACCGAAGCGGGAAGAAGCGCCGGCGCCAAGATCGCAGGCAATGGCGACGCGGCGCACTACATGGTCAAGATCCGTTTCGACAACAAGTCGCAGGTCGTCGTGCCCAAGGCCAGCAGCGAAATCCACGGCCTGGCGGTCGGCAGCCGGGTCACCGTCACCGGCAGCGGCGAGAACATGCAAATCGCCGCCGAGTGAGCGCGACACCGGCGCCACGCGCGACCCCGCACCGTTTCATCAGCCACAAAAAAAGCGCCTCGCGGCGCTTTTTTTGTGGGCGGCAGAATCCGCCTTACTTCGCCACCACCTTGACCATTTCCAGGCACTTGTTGGAATAGCCCCACTCGTTGTCGTACCAGGACACCAGCTTGACGAAAGTGCCGTCCAGGGCGATGCCGGCATCGGCATCGAAGATCGAGGTGCGCGCATCGCCGCGGAAATCGGTGGCCACCACCTTGTCCTCGGTGTAGCCGAGGATGCCCTTCAGCGCGCCTTCGCTCTGCGCCTTCACCTCGGCGCAGATCTCGGCGTAGGTGGCGGGCTTCTCCAGTTCCACGGTCAGGTCGACCACCGACACGTCCGAGGTCGGAACGCGGAAGCTCATGCCGGTGAGCTTCTTGTTCAACTCCGGGATCACCACGCCGACCGCCTTGGCCGCGCCGGTGCTGGACGGAATGATGTTCTCGAGGATGCCGCGGCCGCCGCGCCAGTCCTTGTTGCTCGGGCCGTCCACGGTCTTCTGGGTGGCGGTGGCCGCGTGCACGGTGGTCATCAGGCCGCGCTTGATGCCCCACTTGTCGTTGATCACCTTGGCCAGCGGCGCCAGGCAGTTGGTGGTGCAGCTGGCGTTGGAGACGATCGCCTGGCCGGCATAGGTGCTGTCGTTGACGCCGTACACGAACATCGGCGTGTCGTCCTTGGACGGCGCCGACAGGATCACCTTCTTGGCGCCGGCGTCCAGATGCTTCTGCGCGGTTTCCTTGGTCAGGAACAGGCCGGTGGATTCGATGACCACGTCCACGCCGACCTCGCCCCACTTCAGCGCCGCCGGATCGCGCTCCTGGGTCAGGCGGATCTTCTTGCCGTTGACCAGCAGATGGCCGCCGTCGACCGACACCTCGCCTTCGAAGCGGCCGTGCACGGAGTCGTACTGCAGCATGTAGGCCAGATAATCCGGCTCGAGCAGGTCGTTGATGGCGACGATCTCGATGTCGCTGCCGAAATTCTGCACTGCCGAGCGCAGCACGTTGCGCCCGATGCGACCGAAACCGTTGATGCCGACCTTGATTGCCATTTCAGTAGCTCCTGCGGCCGCGCCTGGCGCGGCGGATGGAAGGGGAATCGCATTCTAGCAGGCCGGCCGCGCCACGCCGGACACGCCGGTTTGATCAGGATCAAGGCGGCGCGGGGCGGCGCGCCGGACACTGCGCCCACACCCAACCGAGACTCCACCATGCGTACCACCTCCTCCCTCCTGCTCAGCGGCCTGGCCGCCGCCCTGACCCTGTGCGCCCTGCCGGCGCTGGCGCAGTCGCAAGGCGACTGGACCCTCGGCCTCGGCGCCCACCAGGTCAACCCGAAGTCCGACAACGGCACGCTGGCCGGCGGCACCCTACCGCTGCGCATCGACAGCGACATCCGGCCGACGGTGACCTTCGAGTACTTCGTGCACCAGGACCTGGGCGTAGAAGTGCTGGCCGCGCTGCCGTTCGAGCACGACATCAGCGTCAAGGGCGTGGGCAAGGTCGGCAGCACCAAGCACCTGCCGCCGGTGGTGTCGCTGCAATACCACTTCAACAGCGCCGGCAAGCTCTCGCCGTTCGTCGGCGCCGGCCTCAACTACACCACGTTCTTCAGCGAGAAGACCAGCGGCGCGCTGGCCGGCAGCAAGCTCAGGCTGAAGGACTCCTGGGGCCTGGCCGCGCACGCCGGCGTGGACATCGCGCTCACCGACAGGTCGGCGCTGCGCGTGGACATGCGCTGGATCGACATCGACAGCAAGGTCAAGGTCAACGGCAGCGACCTGGGTACAGCGCACATCGACCCGCTGGTGTACGGCCTGGCCTACGTGATGAAGTTCTGAGCCGGGCACCGGCGCCGCCGCGCTGCGCGGCGCCGGTGGCAGCAGGACCGCCGCCGCGCGTCGCGGCGGCGCCCTCCTGGCCGCGGCCGTGCCAGCTCCGCGCGGCATGCCGCGCACGCGACCAGCCGGATCGCGGCGCGTCCGCCCCGCTTCTCTGGCAGACTACGCGCCACACGGATGTGGATCGGTGCCCACCGGGCCGACACGGGGATTCGCATCCGCCCACTCGTCGTCCACCGGGGTCTCCCATGCCGCCACGCCTGTTCCGTCGCCTTGCCGTCGCCGCCCTCGCCAGCATCGCCCTGCCCGCCGCGGCGCAGTCGGCCGGCCACTTCACCACCAGCTACGGCCTGCACGACATGGTGCCGGGCGGCTCCAACGGCACGCTGCGCGGCAGCGACCAGCACTTCGACGCCGACACCGCGCCGGCCGTGTCGTTCAGCTACGAATACTTCTTCCGCGGCAACCTCGGCGTGGAGATCCAGGGCCTGGTCGGCCAGCAGAAGATCGGCGTGGACCGCGGCGGCGACATCGGCAGCGCCTGGATGCTGTCGCCCACGATCTCGCTGCAGTACCACTTCAACGGCAACGGCGACATCTCCCCGTTCGTCGGCGCCGGCCTGAACTACACCGCCTTCCTCGGCAACGACGGCAAGGGTGCGTTTTCGTCCAGTGACGTGAAGTTCAAGGACAGCGTCGGCCCGGCGCTGCATGCCGGCGTGGACTTCGCCGTCGGCGAGCGCAGCGCGATCCGCGTGGACGCGCGCTGGACCGGGATGCGCAGCGACGTGGAGGTGGACGGCAGCAAGCTCGGCAAGGCCAAACTCGATCCGGTCAGCTATGGCGTCGCCTACCTGATGTATTTCTGAGCCAGCGCCCGGGCTTGGTCAACGGACCAGGCCCGGCATGGCCAGCAACGTAGCGGCGCCGCGCTGTGCGCCACGCTGAGCGACAGCGCAACGCGCCTGGCGCCGCGTCATGGCCGCGGCGCCGGCGCCGGCTAGAATCCGCGCATGAAAACCTCTTCCCTCGTTTGCGCCGCGCTCGCCGCGGCCCTCGCCGCCGCGCCGTCCGCCGCCTTCGCCTGGGGCCCGCTGGGCCACCGCCTGGTCGCCGATCTCGCCGCCACCCAGCTCACCCCGCAAGCCCGCGCGCAGGTCCAGACCCTGCTGCAGGGCGAGCCCGAACCGACCCTGGCCGGCGTCGCCAACTGGGCCGACCAGCTCCGCGAACACGATCCCGACCTGGGCAAGCGCAGCGCGCGCTGGCACTACGTCAACCTGGCCGAAAACGACTGCCACTACGAACAGACCCGCGACTGCCCGGACGGCAACTGCGTGGTGGAGGCGTTGCGTCGCCAGGCCGCGATCCTCGCCGACCGCAGCCAGCCGCAGGCCGCGCGCGCGCAGGCGCTGAAGTTCGTGGTGCATTTCGCCGGCGACGTGCAGCAACCGCTGCATGCCGGCTATGCCCGCGACAAGGGCGCCAACACCGTGCAGATCCAGTTCGAGGGCAAGGGCACCAATCTGCACTCACTGTGGGACAGCGGCCTGCTGCGCAGCCGCGGGCTGGACGAGCAGGCCTACCTGGCCGAGCTGGAAAAGCAGCCGCTACCGCCGCCATCGCCGGCCGGCAGCGCGCTGCCGCCGCCGGCGGCCGCGTGGGCCGAGGCCTCCTGCAGGATCATGATGCGCCCGGGCTTCTATCCGCCTAGCGCCAAGCTGCCGGCCGATTACGTGACGACCTGGCGGCCGGTGGCCGAGGCGCAATTGCGCCAGGCCGGTGCCGACCTGGCGGCGACCTTGAACGCAGCGCTGGGCAAGTAATCGCGGCTGGCGGCTGGCGCCGGTGCCGCGTGCCCTGACGCGCGTGCCCTGGTCACCCGCGCAGGAGCGGCGTCAGCCGCGACGGCGTTACCGACACGCCTGTCGCGGCTGAAGCCGCTTCTACGGGAATATCGCGGTCGGGCCCGGGATCATCGTCAGCCGGCATGCGCCCGCGCCCAGCGCACGATCTCGGCCGCACCGATGGCGCCGCTGTGCCGGCCGAGTTCGCGGCCCTGCCGCAGCAGGAGCAGGGTCGGGATGCTGCGGATGCCGAAGCGCCCGGCCAGCGCCGGCTGCGCCTCGCTGTCCAGCTTGCCCAGGCGCATCTGCGGTTCGAGCTGCGCGGCCGCGGCCGCGAAGTGCGGGGCCATGGTCCGGCACGGGCCGCACCATGGCGCCCAGACGTCCACCAGCAGCGGCAGGTCGCTGCGCTCGGCATGCGCGGCGAAGGTGTCCGCGGTCAGCGTCACCGGCGTGGCCTCGAACAAGCCGCGATGGCAGCGCCCGCACTGCGGCCCCGCGGCCAGCTTTGCCGCGGGCACGCGGTTGAGCGCCGCGCAATGCGGGCAGGCGACGTGCAGCGGCTCGCTCATGCCCCGGCCTCGATGCTCTTGTCGCCGAGCAGCACGGTGCCCTGCGCATCCTTGACCGTGACCTGCACGTCGATGCCCTGGCGCACGCTCTGGGTGACCACGCAGAACTGCTCGAACTGGGCGAGGATCCGCTCCAGCTGCGCATAGTCCTGGTTGGCCCCGGGCAACTGCAGCTCCACCGAGGCCTGCGGAATCCGCCAGAAGCCCTCCGGATTGCGCATCGGCGTGGCGGTGATGTGCGCGACCACCCCGGCCGGATCGTTCTTGTACTTGCGCATCGCAAACAACAGGCTCGCCGCCAGGCAATTGGCGATGCTGGCCAGCAGGATCCGCGACGGATTGGGCCCGCGCTCCTGGCCCAGCGGCGGGGTTTCGTCGCTCAGCCAGGGCTCCAGCGCGGTTTCGTCGAAGCGGATGCGGAACGCGAAGTCCGTGTCCTGCTCCAGGGTGACGCGGATCGGATCGCCGATGGGCATCGTTTTACTCCACTCCAGTGACTCCACCGACTCTACGCCCGCGCCAGCAAGGCCATGTCGACGCACCGTTTGCATCACGCGCAACTGGCGCACGGCGAAGGTGACGCGGCGCTGTCCAGGCGATGCATGCGCCTGCGCGCATATTAGCGTCGGCTGATATGATGCACCGCACCATTTCCCTTCGAGCGCTCCCATGCCCGCCTCCTCCGTCCAAGCCCTGGTCGATCGCGCGCGCGCCCAGATCCACGAAACCCCCGTCCATGCGGATGCCGCCACCACGCCACTGCCCGGCGAATGGATCATCGACGTGCGCGAGCCCGGCGAGTTCGCCATGGGCCACCTGCCCAATGCCATCAACATTCCGCGCGGCATCCTCGAGTTCCGTCTCGATGCCGATCCGGCATTGGCCCGGCGCGACCAGCCGATCCTGCTGTACTGCGCCAGCGGCGGCCGCTCCACGCTGGCCGCGCTGAGCCTGCAGCACCTGGGCTATACCGCGGTGCGTTCGCTGACCGGCGGCTTCCTCGGCTGGACGGCGTCCGGCGGCCCGGTCGATTTTTGAGGCGGTGCTGCGCTCCTTCGCGTACGCGCCGAAATTCGGCGCGCACGCCGGCGACGCCGCGCGCCTGCTGAAGCGGCTCGGCAACGAGAAACGGCTGCAGCTGTTGTGCCTGCTGGCCGAACGCGAGCAATCGGTCGGCGAACTCAACGCCTGCGTGGACCTGAGCCAGTCGGCGCTGTCGCAACATCTGGCGCTGCTGCGCGAGGATGGGCTGGTGCAGACCCGCCGCGACGGCCAGACCATCTACTATTCGCTGGTGCCCGGCCCGGTGCAGCGCATCCTCGAGGTGCTGCACGGCATCTACTGCAGTGCCGCGCCGCCCGCCGCCACCAGGAGCGATCGATGAGCCAGCGTCCACACGTCCATCCCTTTCACCATGCCGGGTCCGGCACCTGGAGCTATGTGGTGGAGGACGGCCACGACGCCGCGGTGATCGACCCGGTGGTCGGCTACGACCCGCAGACCGGCACACTGGACGACGCACCGGCACAGGCGTTGGCCGCCTGCCTGAGCGAACGCGGGCTGGAAGTGCGCTGGATCCTCGAGACGCACGCCCATGCCGATCATGTCTCCGCCGCGCAATGGTTCAAGCAGCGCTGGCCGCAGGCGACGCTGGCGATCGGCGACGGCATCCGCGAGGTGCGCGCCCGCTTCGCGCCGCAGTTCGGCCTGGACGCGCAGGCGCAGGCGCGCTGCGGCTTCGATCACCTGTTCGCCGACGGCGAGCGCTTCGCGATCGGCGGGGTGCAGGCGCAGGTGATCGCCGTGCCCGGCCACACCGGCGACAGCGTCGCCTACCTGATCGGCGATGCGCTGTTCCCGGGCGATTCGCTGTTCATGCCCGACAGCGGCACCGCACGCTGCGACTTCCCCGGCGGCGACGCGGCCACGCTGTACCGCTCGATCCAGCGGCTGTATGCGCTGCCGGAGGCCACCCGCGTGTTCGTGTGCCACGATTACGGCGCCGGCGGCCGCGCGGTCGCCTGCCAGACCAGCATCGGCGAACAGCGCCGCGACAACATCCACGTGCGCGACGGCATCGACGAAGCCGCCTTCGTCGCCTTGCGCCAGGCGCGCGACGCGACGCTGGCCGAGCCGCGGCTGATGCAGCCGTCGGTGCGCGCCAACATCCAGGCTGGCCGCACCGACGACCTGGCGCCGCCGGCGGCGTGAGCAGGCAGCGCGCCGCCGGCGCGCTAGGATGCGGGTCTGCGGCAGCGCTGCGCGAATGCGGTCGCGCGCGCCGCCGCGCTCTGCCGCATCGCCTTCCCCGCCCCGCTGGAGTGCTCCATGACCCGACCGCTGCACCGCCTGCTGTGCCTGTGCACGCTGATCGTCGCCACCGCGATCGCGCCGGTCTCGGCGCAGACGCCGCTGACCGTGTTCGCCGCCGCCAGCCTCAAGGAATCGCTGGACGAAGCCGCCAGCGCCTACCAGCAAGCGCGCGGCACCCCGGTGCGGGTGTCCTATGCCGCCAGCTCGACGCTGGCCCGACAGGTGGAACAGGGTGCGCCCGCGGACGTGTTCGTGTCCGCCGACCAGGAATGGATGGACTACCTTCAGCAGCGGAAGCTGATCGACCCGGCACAGCGCCATGACCTGCTCGGCAATACCCTGGTACTGGTGGCGCCAGCCGCCAGCACCGTCCAGGTCGATCTGCGCAAGCCCGGTGCGTTGCTCGCCGCGCTCGGCGCACAGGGACGCCTGGCGGTCGGCCAGACCGCCAGCGTGCCGGCCGGCAAGTACGCGCGCGCGGCGCTGCAGGCACTGGGACAGTGGAACAGCGTGCAGCCGCGCCTGGCCGAAAGCGAGAGCGTGCGCAGCGCACTGATGCTGGTGGCGCGCGGCGAGGCGCCGCTGGGCATCGTCTACGGGTCCGACGCCCAGGCCGAGCCCAAGGTGCGGGTGGTGGCGACCTTCCCCACCGACAGCCATGCGCCGATCGTGTATCCGGTGGCGCCGCTGCGGGCGAGCGCGCAGGCGAAGAGCGCCGCCGATTTCGTGCGCTGGCTGGGCACGCCACCGGCACAGGCGATCTTCCGTCGCCACGGTTTCTCGCTCGCCCGCTGAGGCCTGGCATTGTTCGACTTCACCGCGCAGGAACTGACTGCGATCGCACTGAGCGTGAAGGTCGCGCTGGTCGCGGCGCTGGCCAGCCTGCCCTTCGCGGTGGCCTGCGGCTGGCTGCTGGCGCGGCGCCGCTTCTTCGGCAAATCGTTGCTGGACGCGCTGCTGCACCTGCCGCTGGTGATGCCGCCGATCGTCACCGGCTACGCGCTGCTGCAACTGTTCGGCCTGCAAGGCCCGATCGGCGGATGGCTGTTCGAGCATCTCGGCGTGCAGTTCGCGTTCCGCTGGACCGGCGCGGCGCTGGCCAGCGCAGTGATGGGCTTTCCGCTGATGGTGCGGGCGATCCGCCTGGCCCTGGAAGCCACCGACCGCCGCCTGGAAGCGGCCGCCGCCACCCTCGGCGCCGGCCCGTGGCGGGTGTTCTTCAGCATCACCCTGCCGCTGGCATGGCCGGGCGTGGTGGCTGGCGGCGTGCTCGGCTTCGCCAAGGCGCTGGGCGAGTTCGGCGCCACCATCACCTTCGTCTCCAACATCCCGGGACAGACCCAGACCCTGGCCTCGGCGATCTACAGCCTGCTGCAGGTACCCGGCGCCGAGGCCGGCATCTGGCGACTGGCGGCGGTGGCGCTGGCGATCTCGCTGGGCGCCCTGCTGGCCTCCGAGTGGCTGGTGCGGCGCCAGCGCGGCGCGGAGGTGGACGCATGAGCCGCGCGTGCGCCCGGAGCCGGCACCGATGCTGAGCATCGACCTGCACCTGCAGCGTGGGCGTTTCGCCCGCCACGTGCGCATCGAGGAACAGGCGCGCGTGGTCGCCCTGGTCGGTCCGTCCGGCGCCGGCAAGACCAGCCTGCTCAACGCCATCGCCGGCGTGCTGCCGCCGCGCAGCGGCCACATCGCCATCGACGGCCGGGTGCTGTACGACAGCGCCGCCGGCATCGACCTGCCGGCGCACCGCCGCGGCATCGGCTACGTGTTCCAGGACGCACGGCTGTTCCCGCACATGGACGTGCGCCGCAACCTGGGCTACGGCCGCCACGGCCGCGGCCAGCCGGCGCGTTTCGCATTGGATGCGGTGGTCGAACTGCTGGGCATCGGCGCCCTGCTGGGACGGCGCCCCGACACGCTCTCCGGCGGCGAAGCGCAGCGCGTGGCGATCGGCCGCGCGCTGCTGTCGCAGCCATCGCTGCTGCTGTTCGACGAACCGTTGTCGGCATTGGACGCCGACCGCCGCAGCGAGCTGATCCCCTACCTGCAGCGGGTGCGCGACGAAGTGCGCCTGCCGATGCTCTACGTCAGCCACCAGGCCGAGGAAGTGGCGCGCATCGCCGATACGGTGCATCGGCTGGACTGACGCCGACATCACGTTCACCAGGGCCGGGCAGACTGATGTCTCCGCCACGGCAGACCTCGCATGCGTCGCTACCGCAAGCTCGACTTCCCCACGCAGGACGTCCGCCGCTTCCTCGAGCCAGGCCCGGTGGTGCTGGTCAGTTCGGCCTGGAAGCAGCAACGCGACATCATGACCCTGGGCTGGCACATGGTGCTGGAGTTCACGCCGTCGCTGCTGGCCTGCTGCATCTCCAGCGCCAACCACAGCTTCGCGCTGATCCGGCGCAGCAAGCAATGCGTGATCAACCTGCCCACTGCCGACCTGGTCGACACCGTGGTCGGCATCGGCAACAGCAGCGGCGCGGACCTGGACAAGTTCGCGCACTTCGGCCTCACCGCGGTGCCCGCCACGCACGTGGCGGCGCCGCTGATCGCCGAGTGCTACGCCAGCTTCGAGTGCCGCCTGCACGACGGCAGCCAGATCGGCAAGCACGGCCTGTTCGTGTGGGAGGTGGTCAAGGCGCATGTCGCCACCTCGCCGAAGCGGCCGCGCACCCTGCACTATCGCGGCGACGGCCGCTTCATGCTGTCCGGCCCTGAAATCTCGCGGCGCCGGCTGTTCAAGCCGGAGATGCTGTAGACCGCAGCGGCTGGCGCACCGCCGACGGCGCGTCGCGGCAACGGCGCGGGACGGATCGCGATCGCGGCGCTCAACGCGCGCCGCTCACGCGCCCGGACTGCACACTGGCCTTGCCCTGCCGGACCTCGAAGGTGAACGCGTAGGCCAACGTCACCGGCACCTCCTGCACCGATTGCGCGCCGTCGCAGCGCCCGTCCTGCGCCGGCCGCTGCGCTGGATCGGCATACGTGCAGATCGCCGCCGGCACGAACTGCCACTGCGCAACCGCCTCCTGTACGGCCTGCAGCAGATCGGCCATCTGCGGCTGCGCGCCCGCGCTGCAGTCCGGGCGATCGTCCAGCAGCGCGCTGCGCTCCACCGCACCTTGTGCGGACAGGATCACCCGCACGCAGACCGTGGTCGCGGCCAGACTGCGGCGCGGCGAATCGGCCGGCAACTGCGGCGTCGGCGCCTGCAGCGGTTGCGGCATGCGGAACACCTGCTGCGGCTGCATCCGATACGAAGGCACTGCCGCCGCACCCGGCGCCGCACCGAACCCGGTTTCCAGCATGCGCTGATCCACCGAGTCGATGCGCTGGGTCGGTTGCATGGCCTCTCTCGGTGCCTGGCTGGCGCAGCCAGTCACGCCGAACGCGAGCAACATGCCGGTCCACCGGTTCAGCCTCATCGCACAGTCCGCACCATGCCGCACAGCGGCGCGGCGCCACCCGTGCCCGGGAACGTCTTGTCGCACAGGCTCGCCACCGCATCGCCGGCGCCTTCGCCCAGGCGGTACCAACGGTAATCCGCGGCCTCGGCGACGCCCGCTGGCGCCGCCACAGGATCCATTTCCACGTCGAACGCCACCGGGATCCGCATGCGGCTGGGCACCGGCCGGCCGTGTTCGGTCGCCGGAGAGAAGCGCCACTTCCAGGCGGCGGAGACCGCCGCCGCGTCCAATGCCGCACTGCCGCTGCCATGGTCGAGCACGCGCACACCGCTGGGCGTGCCGTGTGCGTCAAGCTCGACCAGCAGCATCACCTTCCCGGAAATGCCCGCACGCACGGCCGCTTCGGGATACGTCGGCGGAGTCATGACGATCATCTTGGCCGGCCGCGTCGCCCGCGCTGTGGCAGCTCCGCGCTGCGGCGCGGGCGCGGGCGCACTATCCCTCTCGCTCGCCACCAACGCGCGCGCCATCCCACCGACCGGCGCCGCGGTGGGCAGCGCCAACACCCCTGCACTCCCGCTCAACGCGGCCAGCGTCACCACCGCGATGCCCAAACGACGCCGCCAACCACGCACCGCCGGTCGCCGCAGCAGGGCAATGCGCTGACGCAACACGCTACCCGCCTGCCAGTGGCAACCGACCGGCAGGGCCAGTGCATCCAGCTGGGTCTGCAGCATCGCCTCGGCGTAGTGCCGGCGCGCATTGGGATGGCGTGCCAGCACCGCCGCATCGCAGGCCAGTTCCTGATCCAGGCGGAAGCGCGTGGCGGCCCAGTGCAGCAGCGGATTGAACCAGTACACGCAGCGCAGCGCGGCGAGCAGCAGATTGCTGCGGGTGTCGCCGCGGGCGATGTGCATGCGCTCGTGCGCCAGCACCAACTGCGCCTGCGGCGGAGGGTAGCGCGCAGCGAAGTCCATCGGCACCACCACCTGCGGCCGCCACGCGCCCAGCACCAAGGGTCCATGCAGCGCATGCTCGGTGACCAACACGCCCTCGGCGCCCGGCCGCAAGCGACCCAGGCTGCGCCGATAGCGGCGCTGTTGCCGCCACAGCACGGCCGCCGAGGCCACTGCGCCCGCGAGCCACACCGCCAGCCAGCAGACCGCGGCGAGGCCGCTCGCCGGCGCGCCGCCGCTGCCCGTGGACATTTGCGCCTGCGGCGCGCCGACCAGCACCGTCGGCATGTCCAGCACCAACCCCGCCGGCAACGCTGGACGCCAGCCGCTCGGCAACAA
Organism: Xanthomonas sacchari; assembly: GCF_024266585.1. Taxonomy (NCBI): domain Bacteria; kingdom Pseudomonadati; phylum Pseudomonadota; class Gammaproteobacteria; order Lysobacterales; family Lysobacteraceae; genus Xanthomonas; species Xanthomonas sacchari. Next base: position 1,476,162 of record NZ_CP100647.1, on the reverse strand, counting down.
TGCCACCAGCAGCGCCAACGGCACCGCCATCCACACGGCATAGGCGATGCTGGCGCCGAATGCGCGCCGCATCGGCACGCGCAACGCCAGCACCGCCACGGTGGCCACGCTGACGACCAGCGTGGTGCTTCCGAGGTCCCTCACGATCCCGTCAATGCTCATCGTCCAGCTCCTGGATCAGTCGTTTGAGTTCGGCGATATCGGCGTCGCTGAGCTTGCCGCGTTCGCTGAAGTGCGCCACCAGCGGCGCGATGCGGCCGCCGAACAGGCGGTCGAGCAGGCCTTCGCTCTGTTGCTGCACCCATTGCGCGCGCTGCAGCAGGGGCGTGTACAGATAACGGCGGCCTTGTTTGTCGGCGCGGATCGCGCCCTTGTTGAGCAAGCGGTTGAGCAGGGTCTTGACCGTGGGTTCGGCCCAGCCGCCATGGCCGGACAAGGCGGCGAACACCTCCTCGGCGCTGAGCGGATGCCGCTCCCACAGCACCGCCATGACCACGGCTTCCGCATCGCTGATCGACATTCGATTACACCCGTAAATTTTCATCGATTACACGAGTAAACAAACCCGCTGTCAAGCGCTTTTCTTCACCTCCCTGGGCCGCCGCCTCGGCCTGCGTCGGAACGCCGAGGCCGCGCGGCCGGCGCCGTGCACCCTGGGCACCGCGGCCACCGCGGGGCGCATCGACGGCCAGCCAGCATGGGCCGCAAGCGCTCATCGGATGCTGTCTCCCCCTGCTCCGACGTCCCCACGCCACGTCCGAACGCACTGCAATCGGCGGCACACGCTCTAAGCTATGCCGATGACCGATCATCTCGACGACCTCGACGCCGCTGCCGACCTGATCCTGCAGCGCATCGCCGGCCCGCTGCGCGTGGGCGCGCCGCTGGGCCTGGGCAAACCGCACCGCCTGCTCAACGCGCTGTACGAGCGGGTCGAACGCGATCCGACGCGGCCGATGCAGATCTACACCGCGCTGTCGCTGCATCCGCCGGCGCCCGGCGGCGGGCTGCAGGGCCGCTTCGCGCGGCCGTTCGTGCAACGCCATTTCGGCGAGGACTTCCCGCGCCTGCGCTACGTGCAGGCGCTGCAGCGCGATGCGCTGCCGGCGCATATCCAGGTCGAGGAGTTCTACATGCAGTCCGGCGCGCTGCTGCGCTCGACCCAGGCCCAGCGCAGCTACACCAGCCTCAACTACACCCACGCCGCCGACGCGGTGGCGCAGCGCGCGCCGAACCTGATCGTGCAGAAGATGGCGCGCGAGCCCGGCGGCACCCGGCTGTCGTTCTCGTGCAACAACGACATCACCCAGGACACGTTGGCCGCGGTGCAACGGCGCGGCCTGCCGCGGCCGCTGCTGGTGGCCGAAGTCGATCCGCAGTTGCCGTGGATCGGCGGCTGCGCGGCGGTGGAACCGAGCTTCTTCGACGTGGTGGTGACCCCGCCGGGTCCGTATCCGCGCCTGTTCGGACTGCCGCGGCAGCCGGTCGCCGATGCCGATTACGCCATCGGCCTGTACGCCAGCACGCTGGTGCGCGACGGCGGCACCCTGCAGATCGGTATCGGCACCCTGGCCGATGCGCTGTGCCACGCGCTGGTGCTGCGGCATACCGACAACGCGCGCTACCGGCAGGTGCTGGCGGCGCTGGACCCGGAGCTGGAACAGCATCCGGCGGTCATCGAATGCGGCGGCTTGGAACCATTCGCGGTGGGCCTGTTCGGTTGCAGCGAGATGCTCAACGAAGGCTTCCGGCAACTGGTCCAGTGCGGGGTGATCCGGCGCAAGGTGCTCGACGACGCGCCGCTGCTGCAGCGCGTGGCCGACGCCAGCGCCGACGCGCAGGACCTGCAGCGTCTGGAGCGCGAAGGCGAGTACCTGCAGGGCGCGTTCTACCTGGGCTCGCCGGAGTTCTACGCCTGGCTGCGCGACATGGATCCGCAGGCGCGCGCGGCGATCGGCATGCGCCGCATCAGCGAGATCAACCAGCTCTACGGCGGCGAGGCGCTGCGCCGGCTGCAGCGGCGCGAGGCGCGTTTCTTCAATTCCTGCATGATGGCCACCGCGCTCGGCGCGGCGGTGTCCGATGCACTGGACGACGGCCGCGTGGTGTCCGGCGTCGGCGGCCAGTACAACTTCGTGGCGATGGCGCACGCGCTGGACGACGCACGCAGCGTGCTGATGTTCCGCGCCGTGCGCAGCGAGGGCGGCGCCGTGCAGTCCAACGTGCGCTGGAACTACGGCCACACCACCATTCCGCGGCACCTGCGCGACCTCTACGTCAACGAGTACGGCATCGCCGACCTGCGCGGCCTGACCGACGAGGATTGCATCGTCGCCATGGCCGGCATTGCCGATGTGCAAGCGCAGACCGCACTGCTGGAGACGGCGAAGGCCAACGGCAAGCTCAGCGCCGGCTTCACCGCGCCGGCGCACTGGCAGCGCAACCGCGCCGGGCGCGTGCGCGATGCATTGGCGCCGTTCCGCCGCGACGGCACCCTGCCCGACTACCCACTGGGCAGCGATTTCACCGAGATCGAGCAGCGCCTGCTATGCGCACTGGCCTGGCTGCAGCAACACACCGCCGGCACCGCTGCCAAGCTGAAGACGGTGGCCAGCGCGTTGCTGGCACGCCCCGCGGCGGAAGCCGCCTACATGCAGCGCATGGGGCTGGATGCGCCGCGCAGCGTCGGCGAGCGCCTGGAGGCGCGGTTGCTGGCCTTCGCCCTGCAGCGCACGCGCGTACCGCAGTGACGCGCGCGCAGCGGCTTCCGTGGGCCGCCTGACGCCACGGGGTCACGTGTAGGCGCGGCGTCGGCCGCGACGCGCGCTACCGGGAATGCCCGTCGCGGCGGAAGCCGCGCCCACCAGCGCGATGACGGTTCGCGCCGAGTGGCGGCAAAAAGCGACGTAGCAGCGGCGCCCTTCAACCAGACGCAACACCGTGACGACGGCCGCACGCGCATGGGACGCCGCGCACGATCGCGGCACGGCGCGGGCCACGACACGATTCCGCAATACGCACGCAGGAAGCGCGTCAACTCTGCTTGGGATGCTGGCGGGATATCGTTACCAAGCGTGCCCGCGATGCCTTCCCAAGCTCCTGCTCCGATGTCCTCGTCGCTCTCCGGCCGCACCGCGCTGCGTGTGCTGCTGGCGGTGCTGGCGCTGTTGCCGCTGGTCGCGTCCGCCGCGCCCAGGCTCAACGACCTGCAGTACATCGGCAGCCACAACAGCTACCACGCCGGTTTCGCGCCCAGCGAAGCGGCGCTGTGGAAGCGCCTGGATCCGGCGACGTTCGCGTTGCTGGACTACCGGCATCCGCCGTTGACGCAGCAACTGGACGATGGCGTGCGCCAGATCGAACTGGACATCTACGCCGACGCCAAGGGCGGTCGCTACGCGCACCCGGCGATGATCGACCAACTCGCCAAGGCCGGGCTGCCGCCGGCCCCGCCGATCGCCGCGCCGGGGGTGATGCAGCAACCGGGCTTCAAGGTCATGCACATCCAGGATCTCGACCAGCGCAGCACCTGCCAACCGCTGCTGGCCTGCCTGCGCGAGGTGCGGGCGTGGTCGCAGCGGCATCCCGGGCATCTGCCGATCTTCATCCTGCTGGAAACCAAGCAATCGACAGTGCCAGCGGCCTTCCCGACGGTGCAGCCGGAGCCGTTCGACGGCAAGGCGCTGGATGCGCTGGACGCCGAACTGCGCTCGGTGTTCGCCGCCAACGAGTACATCAGCCCCGACCAGGTGCGCGGCAGCGCGGCCACGCTCAACGCCGCCGTGCGCGCGCAAGGCTGGCCGACGCTGGCGGCGGCGCGCGGCAAGGTGGTGTTCCTGCTCGACCAGCGGGCCGTCGGCCCGGCCTACCTGGCCGGCCATCCGGCCCTGCGCGGCCGGGTGTGTTTCACCAATGCCGATCCCGGCGCCGACGATGCCGCCTTCGTCGAGCGCAACGACGGCAGCGCCGACGAGATCGCTAGGCTCGTGAAGGCAGGTTACCTGGTGCGCACGCGCACCGATGCCGACCTCAAGGAAGCCGCGCACGCCGACACCACGCGGCGCGATGCCATGCTCGCCAGCGGCGCGCAACTGCTCAGCACCGACTTTCCCGATCACGAGCCGGCCGCCTCCGGCTACGTGGTGCGCTTCCCCGGCGACGCCGTCGCCCGCTGCAATCCGCAACGTCCGCAGGCCGACTGCCACGGCGTCGACCTGCGCCACTGATCGCCGGCGGCCGCGCTGCGTCGCGGCCAGCTCCCACACCTGCGCAATGGAAGGCCTGGGCGATCCGCGCGCCGGCATCGGCGTGTCCGGACCTCGGATCGCAACCGCTGTTTCCCCCAACGAGCACCCCCCCATGCCCCCGTTCTTCCACCGCCCCCGTCCCCTCTGCTGCGCCATCGCCCTCGCGCTTGCGCTCTCGCCAGCCGCCCACGCCAGCGGCGTCGATGATGTCGATGACGCCACCGCGCGCACCACCACCACCCTGGACTCGGTCAACGTGCAGGCCACGCAGGCCAGCGTCCCGGGTTCGCTGGACGAACAGCGCCTGTCCAACGGCGTCGCCAGCGTGATGAGCAAGCAGCAGATCGACGCGATTCCCTCGGCCGGCATCGCCGACGTGGTCGCGCACCTGCCCGGCCTGTCGGCCTACAGCGACATGCACCTGGGCCAGGCCACCACCGGCGAGAACGCCTACGTCAGCATCCGCGGCCTGGATGCCAGCTACAACAGCTACCGTCTCAACGGCTTCGGCATGCCCGAGACCGATTCGTCCACGCGCGCGATCTCGCTGAACATGCTCGCGCCGTTCGGCATCCAGTCGGTCAAGGTCTCCAAGTCGCCGACCCCGGACCTGCCGGGCGATGCGATCGGCGGCGCGATCGACATGCGCACGCCCAGCGCGTTCGACTTCGACGGCGACGTTTACGGCAAGACCACCGCGCAAGGCCAGTTCAACGCGCTCGCCTCCGACCTCGGCGGCAAGCACACCGGCGGCACGGTGCAACAGGAGCTCGCCTGGAAGTTCGGCGACGACCGCGCGTTCGGTCTCTATGCCTCGGCGTACTACGGCAAGAACAACAACATGGCGCAGGCGCCCGCGCCCAACAGCGCGTACTTCCCGGCGGACCCGGCGCAGGTCAAGGCGGTGGACCTGCGCGACGTCGGCCCGCTGCTCAGCGCCCGCTACAAGTACAGCGTCTACACCAGCCAGATCGAGCGCTACGGCGGCAACCTCGCCTTCGACTGGCAGGGCGAGCACAGCGCCTTCTTCGCCCGCGCCATCTACGGCAGCTACGCCGTCACCGGCCAGCAGGACCAGTCCAGCGCGCGCCTGGAAACCGTCAACAACCAGCCGACCGCGGTGCGTGGCGGCTACTTCAACACCCACGACATCAAGGAAACCCTGGCCACGCTGCAACTGGGCGGGCAGACCACGCTGGACCGCCTGCGCTTCGACTACGGCGGCTCGTTCGGCCGCGGCACGCGCAGCCGCCCGGACTACGTCGCGGCCAGCCTGTACGGCTTCACCCCGGGCAGTTTCGCGTTCGACCTGAGCGACCCCACCTATCCCAGCATCGGCCCGAGCTCGCCCGCGCTGAAGAACTTCTTCTACAGCCTGGATTCGGCGCTGTTCTGGAAGACCCAGGGCCACGACGCCGGCAGCCACGACAACCGCGCCAGCGCGCATGCCGACATCAGCTACCGCGTGGACGGCGACCTGCTCGACGAGGTCAAGACCGGCCTGTCGCTGGACCACGCCGACCGCGGTTCCTACGACCACCCGTTCTTCCACAAGGACGGCAACTTCATCTACAACGGCCCCTACTTCGGCGGCAGCAACTACGTGTTCCCCAACGCCGGCGGCCCGCCGCTGAGCGCACTGCCCGGCCGCCTCACCTACGCCGCCTTCGATGGCCACTACGCCGGCCCGTTCAAGATCCTGGACCGCGACTGGGTGCGCGCGCAGGCGGTGCCCTACAAGTACGTCAACGATCCCGCCGGCGTCGGCGTCTACACCGCCAACGACTACAACGCCAACACCACCTCCAGCACCGAGGCGATCTACGCCGGCTATGCGATGGCGACCCTGCATGTCGGCGCGGTGACCGTGCTGCCCGGCGTGCGCTACGAGCTGACCCGCTATTCGGCCGACGCCTGGCAATCCAACGGCGACGGCATCAATGGCCGCTTCGTCGGCAGCGGCCGCAGCTACGGCGAGGTGCTGCCGGGCATCAGCCTCAACTACCGTCCCGACGAGCTGACCGTCTACCGCGCCTCGCTGCGGCGCAGCTTCAGCCGTCCGGCCTTCGGCCTGATCTCCGGCGAGACCGTGTACACGGTCGATCCGACCCAGAAGATCATCGGCATCTCCAAGCCCAACCCCGACCTGCAGCCGAGCAAGGCCGACAACGCCGACCTGTCCGCCGAGTTCTACGACCGCAACGGCGGCGTGCTCAGCGCCTCGACCTACTACAAGCGCATCACCGGCTTCATCTACACCTCGCAGTCGGCGACCAGCAACGACAACACGCTCGGCGGCCTGGTCCCGACCGGCACCACCTTCGAGGACGGCGTGCCGGTGACCATGCCGCAGAACGGCGGCACCGCCAAGCTGTACGGCGTGGAGCTGGCCGGCAGCAAGCGCCTGCAGGACCTGCCGGGGTTCTGGGGCAATCTCGGCATCGCCGCCAACCTCACCCTGCAGCACAGCGCCGCCGACAGCAAGCGCGCCGACCAGCCCGGCAAGACCTGGCTGCCGCGTGCGCCCGAGCGCATCTACAACCTGGACCTGTTCTACGACGACAGCCGCCTGCGCGCCGACCTCAGCTACAACTACACCGGCCTGCAACTGCTCGGCCTGACCAGCGACCGGCTCAACTACTACCTGCAGCCGGTCAAGTCGCTGGACTTCACCGCCACCTACCACCTGCCGCACGGTATCGACGTCGGCATCGCCGCCAAGAACCTGCTGAACTCGGCCACGTTCTACGAGACCCAGGGCAAGTCCACGCGCTACATGGCCTACGACCCCGGTGCCGATGGCGCCTACGTGGAAACCGGGCGCGTGTACATGCTCACGCTGAGCTACACCTACTGACGCCGTCCCTGCCTCCGGCGTGCCGCGCCGGAGGCCTTGTGGCGCCCATGCGGGCCGGGACGGGCACAGGCCGGTGGGCGGGCCTGGACAGCGATCAGCCGGCGCGTCGTCCCGGCACGCCCCCCGGCATCTGCGCCGCCAGCCCCGCCTGGACCACCCCGGGCCCGCGCGGAGCCCGCCACGCAACGGTTTGCGCCCCGCAGCGGGCGGTTGCCGGCGGGGGATGTCATTCGCGTGTAAAATTGCGGGTTTTTGACCCTACGCATGGCGAAAGCCCTCCCACGGGCGCCCGTCCCGGGCCCGGCCTTCATTCGCCTTCTGGCGCGCCTGAGCGATGCGCCGATGCCCGCGTCCAGCCCCGCGCTGGCCGACCGGCTCGGCCAATGGATCGACTGGAACCGCGCGGTGGCGGTGTCGCGGGCGCTGGACGGCAAACTGCCCGAGCCCGCTGACGACGCGCCCGCGGCGCCGGAACCGGCGGCGCTGGAGGCCGAGTGCGTGCGCGTGCGCGCCGCGCTGGAAGAGAGCATCGCACTGGACATCGCCAAGGAGACCGGCAAGCCCGTGGGCAAGCGCCAGCACGACCCGGATGCACCGATCGACTACGCGCCGTTCCGCCAGCGCTACCTGGCGCTGCAACGCGCCATGCTCACCGCCACCGGGCGCCTGCGCGGCCTGCTGCGCGATGCGCTGATCCCGCTCTCGCCGGACATGGCGCGCCTGGCCGAGGTCGACGCGGTCATGGAACTGACCCTCAGCCCGCGCGAGCAGAGCTTGCTGGCCACGGTGCCCAACCTGCTGGAAGCGCATTTCCAGCGCCTGCGCGCCGCCACGGCGGCGCCCACCCCCGATCCCTCCCTCACCGACGTTCCGCCGGCAGCGTCCGACGCAGCCTGGCTGGCCCTGTTCCGCCAGGACCTGCACAGCGTCCTGCGCGCCGAACTGGACGTCCGCTTCCATCCCATCGAAGCGCTGCTCGCCGCGCTTCGCAGCCGTTGATCCGACCCTCATGCCCAAGACCCTGCTCCATTCCACCCTGTTCCTCGCCGGCCTCGCCGTGGTCTGCTGGATCGGCGCCGGCTATCTCGGCTCCAACCCGCTGGGCGCCGGCTTCGCCGCGCTGATCGGCCTCTGCTACCTGGCCGGCGTCGCCGAGCTGTACCGCTACCGCCAGGCCACCGCGACCCTGCACGCGGCGCTGGCCGATGCCGAGGCCGCGCGCAGCGATCTGGGCGGCTGGCTGCAACGGCTGCACCCGAGCCTGCGCAACGCCGTGCGCCTGCGCATCGAAGGCGAACGCGCGGCGCTGCCGGTGCCGGCGCTGACCCCGTACCTGGTCGGCCTGCTGGTGCTGCTGGGCATGCTCGGCACCTTCCTGGGCATGATGGCCACGCTGCGCGGCACCGGCCTGGCGCTGGACAGCGCCACCGACCTGCAGGCCATCCGCGCCTCGCTGGCGGCGCCGCTGAAGGGCCTGGGCTTCGCCTTCGGCACCTCCATCGCCGGCGTGGCCGCCTCGGCGATGCTCGGCCTGCTCGCCGCGCTGTGCCGGCGCGAGCGCCTGCAGGCGGTGCAGCAACTGGACCTGCATGCGGCGACCGCGCTGCGCACGCATTCGCTGGCCTATCAACGCACGGAGGCGTTCAAGCTGCTGCAGACCCAGGCCACGCTGCTGCCGGGACTGATCGACCGCATGCAGACGATGATGGCGGCGCTGGAGCAGCACAGCGCGGCCAGCGGCGAACGCCTGGCCAGCAGCCAGGACGCCTTCCACAGCCGCACCGAGGCCGCCTACACGCGCCTGGCCGGGGCGGTGGAACAGGCGCTGCAGGCCGGCGTGGCCGCGCACGCGCGGGCGTTCGGCGATGCGCTGGAACCGGTGGTGCAACGCACGCTCGACGGCGTGGCGCGCGAGACCGCCGCGCTGCAGGACACCGTCGGCCAGGCGGTGCAGCGGCAACTGGACGGCCTGTCCAACGGCTTCGCGCTCGCCACCGAGCAAGCCACGCAGCGCTGGGACAGCGCGCTGGCCGAGCAGCAACGCGTCAATGGCGCGCTGCTGCAGGAACTCGGCAGCACGCTGCAACGCGCCGGCGACGGCCTGGAACAGCGTGCCACCCGCCTGGTGGAGACGACCGCGGCACGCCTGCAGGCCGCCAGCGACGACGCCAGGCAGGCCTGGGCCGAGGCACTGACGCAGCAACGCGAGGCCAACGACGGCCTGGCCGCGCGCAACGCGCAGGCGCTGGACGCCGTGGCCGCCCGCCTGGACACCACCGCCGCGGCCGCACAACAGGCCTGGGGCGCCGCGCTGACCCAGCAGCGCGAGGTCAACGATGCGCTGGCGACGCGCAACGCGCAGGCGCTGGACACCGTGGCGACGCGCCTGGATGCCACCGCCGCGGCCGCGCAACAGGCCTGGAGCGCGGCGCTGGCGCAGCAGCGCGAGGCCAACGAAGCGCTGGTCGCGCGCAACGCGCAGGCGCTGGACACCGTAACGACCCGCCTCGACGCCACCGCCGCGACCGCGCAACATGCCTGGAACGCGGCGCTGGCGCAGCAGCGCGAGGCCAACGACACCCTCGCCACGCGCAATGCGCAGGCGCTGGACGCCGCGGCGGCAAGCCTGGAACAGCGCGCCGCCGCGCTCGCCGACACGCTGCAGCAGGCGCACACCGACCTGCAGGAGGCGCTGGAAGCCCGCGACCAGGCGCGCCTGCGCGCCTGGACCGACAGCTTCGCCAGCATGGCCGCGACCCTCGGCGGTCAGTGGGAACAGCACGGCGAGCGCATCGCGCAGCGCCAGCAGGAGATCTGCGGCACCCTGCAGGAGACCGCCGCGGCGATGTCCGCGCAGAGCCAGGCGCACGCGCGCGAGACCATCGCCGAGATCGAACGGCTGGTGCAGGTCGCCTCGGAGGCGCCGAAGGCCGCGGCCGACGTGGTCGCGGAGCTGCGCCAGACGCTCTCCGAGAGCATGGTCCGCGACACCGCCATGCTGGACGAGCGCAATCGGCTGCTGGCCACGCTGCAGACCCTGCTGGAAGCGGTCAACCACGCCTCCACCGAGCAGCGCGAGGCGGTGGACGCGCTGGTGGCGACCTCGGCCGACCTGCTGGAACGCGTCGGCAGCCGTTTCACCGACCGCATCGAGGCCGAGACCGGCAAGCTCGATGCCGCCGCCGCGCAGGTCGCGGCCGGCGCCACCGAAGTGGCCAGCCTGGGCGATGCGTTCGCCGGCGCGGTACAGGCCTTCGGCGACGCCAACACCGCCCTGCTGGAGCGCCTGCAGGGCATCGAACAGGCACTGGACAAGTCGCTGGCGCGCAGCGATGAACAGCTGGCGTACTACGTGGCGCAGGCACGCGAAGTGATCGACCTGAGCATGCTCTCGCAGCAGCAGATCACCGAAGAGCTGCGCCAGCTGGCCGCGCGTCAGGCACCCGACCAGGCCGACGCGGCATGAGCGAGGAACTGGAACGCGACGCCGACAGCGGCGCCCCGGTGTGGGCGGTGTTCGGCGACCTGATGTCGGTGCTGCTCGGCGCCTTCGTGCTGATCCTGATCGGGGTGATCGGCGTGCAGTTGCAGCTGTCGAACAAATTGGACGCGGAGATGCGCCAGCGCCAGATCGAAGCGCAGCAGCGCAAGACCCTGGAACAGGCGCTGGCCGTGCCGCTGGCGGCCGGCCGGGTGACCCTGGTGGACGGCCGCATCGGCATCCGCGGCAACGTGCTGTTCGCCCTGAACTCCGACCAGTTGCAGCCGGAAGGCCGGGAGCTGCTGAAGAGCCTGGCCGCGCCGCTGGCCGGCTACCTCAAGGCGCGCGACGAGATCCTGATGGTCAGCGGCTTCACCGACGACCGCCAGGTGCGCGAGAGCAACCGCCAGTTCGCCGACAACTGGGAGCTGTCGGCCGAGCGCGCACTGACCGTGACCCGCGCGCTGATCGAGGCAGGCGTGCCGGCCGATGCGATCTTCGCCGCGGCCTTCGGCGCGCAGCAGCCGGTGGCGCCGAACGTCGACGAGGCCGGACGCGCCAGCAACCGCCGCGTGGAAATGGCGCCGCTGCCGCGCCTGCGCAAGAGCGCCGCGACGCCGCATGCCCCCTGATCGGATCGCCGCCGCCGACCGCCTCGCCGCCTGGCGCGTACAGTATGCCGAGCGGCTGGACCCGCTGCGCTTCCGCTTCCTCGAAGCGCTGGCGCGCCGCACCCAGGCGCAGCACGGCAAGGCGCGGGAACTGCTGGAGCAGAAGCTGTCCGCTTCGCTCGACGCCTACGCGGCGGCGCTGGCCGCGGCCGCGCAGGACGCCGGCGATGCCACTGCCGATGCGGCGGTGCGAGCACCCCAACCCGGTCCGCTCGGCGCCTTGCTGGCGCAGTACCGGCCAACGACGGCTGCCGCCACCGCCAGCAACGGCCACGACGCCGGCGTCGGCGCCGCCATGGATGCCGCCGCCGACACCTCCACGGCGGCCGGCGCAATCGGTGCAGACGCCGCTGCGCCATCGCCCTCGCCCGCGGCAGCAAGCGCCGCCGCACGCCTCGCCGCACCACAACTGCCGGCCGTCGAAGAGGCACGCCGGCTGTGGACCGAACTGCGCAGCCGCAGCCAGCTGCGGCAATCGCTGCAGCAGGCACCCGCCGATGCCGGCCCGCTGAATTCCGGCGTGCTGGTGCACCGCTCGCTGGCGCTGATGCGCACGCTCTCGCCCGGCTACCTGCAGCACTTCCTGTCCTACGTCGATGCATTGTCCTGGCTGCAGCAACTGCAGGAGGCTGGCGCACTGGCGGCGGCGCAGAAGCCCGGCAGCGCCGCTGGAAAACCTGCGACGCCGCGCAGCAAACCGCGCAAGCGCGGTTGACCGCATCGCCGGTGCACATCGCGCCGATGGCGTGGCCGTAGCAGCGGCTTCAGCCGCGACAGGCGTTCCCGGGAATGGCGGTCGCGGCTGAAGCCGCGCCCACGGGATCCGCTTTTCCCTCATGCGCCGCATCCGCACGGGCAAGAAAAAGGCCGGCATGCGCCGGCCTTTTTCGTCACCCGTCGTGGAACCGGCTTACAACGCCTTCGCCGCCGCCACCACGTGCTCGGCGGTGATCTGGAAGTGCTTGTACAGCACGTTCGCCGGCGCCGAGGCACCGAAGCTGTCGATGCCGACCACGGCGCCGTCCAGGCCCACATAGGCGCGCCAGAACGCGGTGACGCCGGCCTCCACCGCCACGCGCTTGCGCACCGCCGACGGCAGCACCGACTCGCGGTAGGCGGCATCCTGGCGATCGAACACGTCGGTGCAGGGCATCGACACCACGCGGGTCTTCAGGCCCGCGGCATCCAGCGCCTGCTTGGCTTCCACCGCCAGGCCGACTTCCGAGCCAGTGCCGATCAGGATCACGTCGGGCGCGCCGCCCTCGGCATCGGCCAGTACGTAGCCGCCACGTTCGATCAGCTTGATCTGCTCGGCGCTGCGCGGCTGGTGCGGCAGGTTCTGGCGGCTGAACACCAGGCAGCTCGGACCGTCCTTGCGGGTGATCGCGGCCTTCCAGCTCACCGCCGACTCCACCGTGTCGCAGGGGCGCCACACGTCGTTGTTGGGGATATAGCGCAGCGACGCCAGGTGTTCCACCGGCTGGTGGGTCGGGCCGTCCTCGCCCAGGCCGATCGAGTCGTGGGTGTAGACGTGGATCGCATGCGCCGGAATCAGCGCGCTCATGCGCACGCCGTTGCGCGCGTAGTCGCTGAACACCAGGAAGGTGGCATCGAACGGAATGAAGCCACCGTGCAGCGCCAGGCCGTTGGCGATGGCGGTCATCCCGAACTCGCGCACGCCGTAGTACACGTAGTTGGCATTCGGGTCGTCGCTGGCGACCGACTTGCTGGCCTTCCACAGGGTCAGGTTGGAATGCGCCAGGTCGGCCGAACCGCCGACCAGCTCCGGCAGCAGCGGCGCGAACGCCTCGATCGCCATCTGCGAGGCCTTGCGCGAGGCGATGCTCTGGCCTTCGGCGGCCTGCTTGGCGATGTAGGCGTCGGCCTGGGCGAGGAAGTCCTCCGGCAGCTCGCCGTGCGAGCGGCGGGTCAGTTCCGCGGCTTCGGCCGGGTACTGCTTGGCGTACTTGTCGAAGGCCTGTTCCCACTGGGCCTGGCGCAGCGTGCCGGCACCGCCGGCGCGCCAGCCGTCGTAGATCTCCTGCGGAATCTCGAACGGTGCGTACGGCCAGTCCAGCGCCTTGCGCGTGCCTTCCAGTTCTTCCTTGCCCAGCGCGGCGCCGTGCGCGGACTCCTTGCCGGCCTTGGTCGGCGCACCGAAGCCGATGGTGGTGCGGCAGCAGATCAGGGTCGGCTTCTCGCTCTCGGCGATGGCCGCCTCGATCGCCGCCTTGACCGCGTCGGCGTCCTGGCCATCGACGTCGCGGATCACGTGCCAGTTGTAGGCCTCGAAGCGGGCCGGGGTGTTGTCGCTGAACCAGCCGGCGGTGTTGCCGTCGATGGAGATATGGTTGTTGTCCCAGAACGCCACCAGCTTGCCCAGGCCCCAGGTGCCGGCGAGCGAGGCGGCCTCGTGGGAGACGCCTTCCATCATGCAGCCGTCACCCATGAACACCCAGGTGCGGTGGTCGACGATCTGATGCTCGGGACGGTTGTAGCGCTGCGCCAGCAGCTTCTCGGCCAGCGCGAAACCGACCGCGTTGGCGAAGCCCTGGCCGAGCGGACCGGTGGTGGTCTCCACCCCCGGGGTCTCGCTGCGCTCGGGGTGGCCGGCGGTCTTGCTGTGCAGCTGGCGGAAGCGCTTGAGTTCTTCGATCGGCAGGTCGTAGCCGGACAGGTGCAGCAGCGCGTACTGCAGCATCGAGCCGTGGCCGTTGGACAGCACGAAGCGGTCGCGGTTGAACCAGTGCGGATTGTTCGGGTTGTGGCTGAGGAAGTCGTTCCACAGCACTTCGGCGATGTCGGCCATGCCCATCGGCATGCCGGGATGGCCGGAATTGGCGGCCTCGACCGCATCGGCGGCAAGGAAACGGATCGCGTTGGCGAGTTGGCGGCGGGTAGGCGTCGTCATGAGGGATCTGTCGGCAGCGGGCGCGTGGCGTCGGGTCCGCTATTGTCCCACAGGCAGGGATTGGGGATTGGGGATTGGGGATTGGGGATTCGTAGCGTCACCGGCTGGACGCCCGAGTATGGCGTAGGAGCGGCTTCAGCCGCGGCGGGCCATTGCCAGCAGACACCCATCGCGGCTGAAGCCGGTCCAACGCGTGGCCCGTCCGGCCGCGACGCTGCGGCCTTTACCAATCCCGAATCCCGACTCCCTAATCCCGGCCATCTTCTCCCTTGGCCACCAGCGTGGTCAGGGCCAGGTCGCCGGTCACGTTCAGCGCGGTGCGGCACATGTCCAGGAAATGGTTGACGCCCAGGATCATGCCGATGCCGACCGGGTCCACGCCCACCATCGCGCAGATCAGCGCCACCACCGGCAGCGAGCCCGACGGCACGCCGGCGGTACCGATGCCGCCCAGGATGCACACCAGCATCACCATGCACTGCTGCGCGATGCTCAGCTCCACGCCGAAGAACTGCGCCAGGAAGATCACCGTCACGCCCTCGAACAGCGCGGTGCCGTTCTGGTTGGCGGTGGCGCCCACGGTCAGCACGAAACGCGAGACCTTGTGCGGCAAGCCCATCTGGTCGGCCACGCGCAGCGCGGTCGGCAGCGTGGCGTTGCTGGACGCGGTGGAGAACGCCATCACCGTCGCCTCGCGGGTGGCGCGGAAGAACCACAGCGGCGAGCGCCCGGCCAGGCGCACCGCCAGGCCGTAGCTCACCACCATGTGCAGGCCCAGTGCCAGCACCACCACGCCCACGTAGGCACCCAGCCGTACCAGCAGCTCGAAGCCGAACAGCGCCGCCAGGTTGAACATGAAGCAGGCCACCGCATAGGGCGCCAGGCGGATCACCAGCCCGATCAGGGTCATCGAGATCTCGAACACGCCCTCGATGCCGCGGCGCAGCGTCGCCACCTTGGCGTCTTCGCTGAGCACCATGCCCACGCCGAACATCACCGCGAAGAACATCAGCGACAGGATCGCGCCGTTGCTGGAGGCCGCTTGGACCACGTTGTCGGGCACGATCGACAGCAGCATGTCCATGCCGTGCGGCTGGTGCTTGCTCTGGTCGACGATCTGCGCGGCGCGCTCCACGTTCTGCTGCAGCAGTTGCTGCGCCAGTTCGTGATCCACGCCGATGCCGGGCTTGAGTACGTTGACCAACACCAGGCCGAGCAGCACCGCCACGCCGGACAGCACCACGGTATAGCCCAGCGTCTTCCAGCCGATGCGGCCGAGCGCGCGGATGTCGCCCATTTCCGAAATGCCCATCACCAGCGCCGAGAACAGCAGCGGCACGATGAGCATGAAGATCAGGTTGAGGAACAGCTTGGAGAACGGCGTGGTGAGGTACTTGGTCAGCGCCTGCACCCAGGCCGCATCGCCGCCCACGCTCAGGTGCACCGCCAGCCCCAGCACCAGCCCGAGGACGAAGCCGATCGCCATTTTCCAATGCAACGGCATGCCGGTTTCGGCCTTCACGGGGGTGTCGGTCATGGTGTGCGCCTTGCAAGGAGGAACCTGCAGCTTAACAAACCATAAGCAGGCATCGACCAACGCGCGACGGTGCGCTGCGCAGCGAGCGCATCGGCTTGCGCGCCGCGCCTACTCCGCAGCCCCCCTTTGCGGCGCTGGCGAACCGCAATGCCTGCGACAGCGCGCGTGGCCGGGGCTGCGCGCGCCCGGCTCAGGCGTTGCGCTTGGGATACAGCGGCGGCAGCTCGTCTGCCGCCGCATCGCGCGTTGCCGCGCGCCAGCGCGGACCCGATGCGAACGCCGCGCGCAACGCGGCACGCGCGCCGGCCACATCGCCCCCACCGCCCCAACGCGCGTGCTGCATGCGCAGGACCGCCTCGCGCTGCGCCGGGTCATCCAGGCGCCGCACCACCGCATCCAGCTCGGCGACGCCGGCCTGCGCGCACAGGATCGCCGCGACCTCGTCCAGGCCGCCGCTGTCCAGGGCCTTGCGCAACTCCGGCAGCGCGGCGCGTGCGCGCGCAGGCGCCGATGTCGCGCCGGGCGCCGTGGCCGGCAACGCCGCGACGGCACGCGCACGGCGCGCGCGGCGCCAGGCCCAGATCAGAGTGGCCAGCCACAACACCGCGAAGCCGCTGGCCAGCGCCATCCACAGCGACGACGCGGCCAGCCATCCCCGCAGCGTGTGCGTCGGCGCCACCGCATTGTCGGCCGGCACCACGCTCAGCGCCGGCGCCGCCGGGCTGGCCGGGGCCGGCACCGGCGCGGGCACGCCCTGTCCGGGCTGCACCTGCAGGGTCAGGTCCGGCAGGCTGGCCTCGCGCGCGGCGCCGGCGCTGACGTCCCACCAGGGCATGCGCAGGCCGCGCACCAGCAGCGGACCCGCCGCCTGCGGCACGATCGAGTAGCGGCGGCTGACGGTCACCTGCGGACTGCCGTCGACGAAGCGTTCCTGCACCTGCGGCGGCTCGGCGAACACCTGCGCGCCGTCCACGCTGGGCGTGGGCAGTTCGGGGAACTGCGCCTGGGTCGCGCCGCGTGCGGTGGCCTCGACCACGATGTCGGCCGCCTCGCCGACCTTGGCGCGCTGCGGCGTGGCGGTGTAGCGCAGGCGCAGTTCGTGCAGCGGCAGCCATGGCTGCGGCGCATTGGCCGGCTGCGCGCGCACCTGCAGGGTCTGCGCGGTGCCGCGCGCATTGAGTTCGCCGCCGCGGCCGAAGTAGTCGTCGAAGAAGCCGGTGGGGCCGCGGCCGCTGAACCGCGCGCCCGGCAACAACAGCGGTCCACTGCGCTCGGGCACCAGCAGGTAGTGCCGCTCGACCACCGTATACATGCGCCCGTCGATCTGGCGGCGATTCTGGATGTCGTCGCCGACACGCTGCAGCGACGCGCCGGCCGGCGTGTCCAGGTCCAGTTCGCCCGAACTCAGCGGCACGCCGAGATACAGCCGCACCACCACGCCCACGCTCTGCTGCACGTAGGGCCTCGCGTCGTCGACGACGGTCTGCACGAACACGTCGGCGTTGCCCACCTGCGCCGGCACAGCGGCGTTGGCGGAGGCAGGCGCCGCGGCGCTGGCCGCCGCGACCTGCAGCCGCAACGGCGCGGTACGCTCGTTGCCGACCTGCAGCGACGGGATCTGCAATGTGCCGGTACTGCGCGGCGTCAGCATCACGCCGAACAGGGACGTCGACGAGACCGCGCCGTTGACGATCTGCATCTGCCGGCTCTTGATCTCGTTGCTCAGCGCGAACTCCGCGCGCAGCGGCGTGTAGTCCGGCGTCGCCATCGCCTGGTCGGTCTCGATGTTGAGGGTCACGCCCTCGCCGGCGCCGACGCTGTCGCGGTCCAGCCACGCGCGCGTGGCGGCGCCTACCGGCAGCGCCAGCAGCAGCGCGGCCAACCCCATCAGTAGCGCGTAGACGCGCACCTCCTGGCCGAGTCGCCTGAAGTGGATCATGGTTCTTGTTCCCGCTGCCTGCGTTCGTGTTCCAGCCTGAATTTGGCGCGCAACAGATTGCCCGGATCGTCCGGCACCCGCCGCAACCACGCCTCCACCGCCTGGCGCTGCTCGCGCTGTTGCGGCGTCTCGTTCGCGGCGGCAGCGGCGCGCTCGGCGGCCTGTTTGTCGGTACCGCCCTGCTGCGCAATGGCCTGCTGCATCTGCTGGCGCTGCGCCGCATCGGCCTGCTGTTGCGCCTGCGCGTCGCCGGGCTTGGGCGGCGCCTGTTGCGCGTCCTTGGTACCGCTGCGTCCCTGCTGGCCGTCCCGCGGCTGGCCATTTTGTTGCTGTCCGCCCTGTTGCTGGTTGTTCTGCTGCTGGTTGTTCTGCTGCTGGTCCTTCTGCGCACCGTTCTGCTGTTGGCCCGACTGCTGTTGGCCCGACTGCTGCTGACCGTTCTGCTGCTGACCGTTCTGCTGCTGACCGCTCTTTTGCTGGCCGTTCTGTTGCTGGCCGTTCTGCGACTGCCCATCCTTCTGCTGCTTACCGTCCTTCTGCTGCTTACCGTCCTTGCCCTGCTGGCCGGACTGCGCATTCTGCGACGACTGGCGCTTGCGCGCCGCCTCCACCGCGGCGCGGTTGGCGATCGCATCGGCCATCTGCGGATGCAGCTTCAGCGCCTTGTCGTAGGCGGCGATCGCCTCGTCGTAACGGCCCTGGCGCGCCAGCGCATTGCCGAGGTTGTACCAGCCGGCATCGCTGTCGATGCCTTCGAACTGCTGTTGCGCGGCGGCGAAATCGCCCTTGCGATAGGCCTGCACGCCCGCGTCCAGGTGTTGCTGGCGCACCTGGTCGGCACGTTCCCACCATCCGCCCGCGACGGGACCGGGAACGGCGGCCTGCGGCTGCGCCGTGGTCTGCGCCTGAGCCGGTCCCGGCAGCGCCCACGGCGCCAACACCAGCAGCAGCACCGCCGCACCGCCGCGACGGCGGAACGCCAGCAAGGCCAGCAGCATCAGCGGCGGCAGCAACCAATAGCCCTGGTCGAGCCACACGCGGCCATGGCTGTCGTCGGCGGTGCCGGCGTCCGCTTCCTGCGGCCGCAGCACGCCCAGCGCGCGCAGGTCGCTGTCGTCGGGGGTCAAGCCGGCATAGCGGCCCGCGCCGGCCGCCGCCAGCGCGCGCAGCGAGGCCGCATCCAGTTGCGCATGCGCCAGCCGCCCCTGGTCGTCGCGGTAGGCGGCGCCCTGTGCGGTGCCCAGGCCCAGCACCGACACGTGATAGCCCTGCCCGGCGGCGCGCGCCGCCGCCTGCTGCGCCTGCGCGTCGGCCCGATCGCTGAGCACCAGGATGTCGCCACGGGAGAAACCGGCCTGGCGCAGCAACTGTGCCGCCCAGTCGATCGCCAGGTCCGTGCGCTGCCCCGGCACCGGCATCACCTGCGGCGACAGCGCATCCAGGAACAGGCCCACGTTGGCCGCATCGTCGGTCAGCGGCGCGACCGTGTACGGCTCGCCGGCATAGGCAAGCAACGCCACTTCGCCGCCCGCGCGCTCGTGCAGCAGCCGCGCCAGCTTGGCCCGCGCCTGCAACAGCCGCGACGGCGGCAGGTCGCGCGCGTCGATCTGCGCCGACAGGTCCAGCGCGATCACCAACGGCGTGTGCGCCTGCCACAGCGGCTGCGGTTCCTGGCGCCAGCTCGGCCCGGCCAGGGCCAGCACCGCCAGCGTGTAGCCCAGCGCCCCCAGCAGCAGGCCGGCACCGCCCTTGGCACTACCGCGCACCAGCAGGTGCGGCAGCAGGTGCGGGTCCACCGTACGCCGCCAGATGTCGCGGCGGCGGCGCCGGCGCCACCAACTCCAGGCCAGCAACGGCAGCAGCAGCAGCGCCCACAGCCACTCCGGACGCAACAGGTGCAGGGCCTGCAGGAATTCCAGTACGCGGGTCATTGCCGCCTCCAGGGCCAGATGAAGGACAGCAACGCCAGCGCCAGCGCGGCGGCCAGCGGCCAGGCATAGCGTTCGATCCGCGGCCGCACCGCCGGACCGGCCGAACGCACCGGCTCGAGCCGGTCCAGCTCGGCATAGATCGAGGCCAGCTCGGCGGTATCGCGGGCGCGGAAGAAGCGGCCGCCGGTGTCCTGCGCGATCTTGCGCAAGGTGTCCTCGTCGACCTGGTCGTCGCCGCCGCCGCCAGGGATCGGCAGGCCGAACAGCGACATGCCGCCATCGCCACCGAAGGCGATGGTGTACACGCGCACGTGTTCGGCCTTGGCCAGTTCGGCGGCCTTCAGCGGGTCGAGCACGCCGGCGGTGTTGACGCCGTCGGTGAGCACGATCAACACCCGCTCGCCCTGCTTCTGCTCGCGCAGGCGCTTGACCGCCAGCGCGATCGCATCACCCAACGCGGTCTCGCGTCCGGCCAGGCCGACCACGCTGTCGCGCAACTGGTCGCGCACCGTGGCCAGGTCGGCGGTCAGCGGGGTCAGCGCATACGCCTGCTGGCCGAACACCAGCAAGCCGATGCGGTCGCCGTCGCGGCGGTCGAGGAAGTCGGCCAGCACCGCCTTGGCCGCGGTGAGGCGATCGACCACGCGTCCGCCCAGGCTCATGTCCGGCTCGCTCATGCTGCCGGACAGATCCACCGCCAGCATCAGTTGCCGCGCCTGCTGCGGCGGCGCGATGGGTTCGCCCAGTTGCAGCGGCCGCGCCGCGGCTGCGCACAGGCAGAACCAGGCCAGCCATGCCAGCCACACGCTGGCCCGCCACCGCCCGCCCCGCGTCGGCGCGGCGGCCACCGCCTGCAGGCGCTCGCCATAGGGCACGCGCAAGGCCGGCGCCGTGCCGCGCCGTGCCGGCAACAGCAGCTTGGCCAGCAAGGGCAGCGGCATCGCCAGCCACATCCACGGCCAGGCGAAACCGGCCACCAGGTCGCTGAGGCTCTGCCAGGTCGAGGGCAACAGGCTCATCGCCGTCCTCCGTGCCGCGCCGCCATCAGCGCAAGGAACCGGCGCTGCGCGTGCGGCAACAGCGCCTGCACCTGCGCCGGGTCCACGCTGGGCCGATAACCGCCGTCGAGCAGCACACGGCCCGGGCCGGCGGAGAACGGCTGGCGCTTGTCGTCGCCATCCAGAAACCGCAACCAGGCCTCGCCCTGCAACGCCGCAGCGGCCGGATCGCGACGCTGCGCCGCGCGCCGCAGCAATTCCGAGACCGCGGCCACCTGCGCCGGCGGCTCGCCGGTGCAGGCCGCCGCGTCGAACTGGCGCTGCCAGCGCTGCGCGCGCCGGCGCCGGTGCATCCACACCCACAGCGCCGCACCGATCACCAGCAGCAACAGCGCTGCCAGCATCCACCAACCCGGTGCGGGCGGCCACCAGGCCGGGGCCGGCGGCAGGTGCACATCGCGCAGGGGCAGTTGCTGCGGACTCATGACACGGTCCCCCGCTGCGCCGGCAACAACCACGATTCGCTGGGCGCGTCGCTCAACAGCACCCGCACCTGTACGCCGCGGCCCGGCAGTTCCGCGGCCAGCGTCTCCAGCGGCTGCACGAACTGCGCGCGCCAGTGCTGTTGCGCGGCGCTCGCCAGCAGGTCCACTTCCACGCGGCGGCCACTCGCCCAGAACGGCAGGGCCGCACGCGGCGGCTGCAGTTCCAATGGATCGGCGAGCAGCAGCAGCTCCACGTCGCTGTGCAGCGCCAGGCCGGCCCAGCGCGCCGCGGGCACGGCCTGCGCGCTGGCCGGATCGGCCAGCACGGTCAAACGCGACCCCGGCCGCAACAGCTTGGCCGCGTGATCCAGGGCCATGCCCAGGCCGGCATCGTCCTGCGGTGGCTGCGCATACCAGCGCGCCAGCGCATCGAGGACGCGCAGCACGCCACGCGGCCCCGAGGCGGGCGGCACCGGCGCTTCGCTGCGGCTGCCGCGCAAGGCGGCCAGGCGGTCGCCCTGGCGCTGCGCCGCCCACGCCGCCACCGCCCCGGCACGTGCCGCCTGCACCGACTTGAAGCGCACGCGGGTGCCGAAATACAGCGACGGGGCGGTATCGGCGACGATCAGGCTGAGCCGTTCGCGCTCGGCCTGGAACACCTTGGTGTGGGTGCGGCCGCTGCGCGCGGTGAGCCGCCAGTCGATGTGCCGCACGTCGTCGCCGGCCACGTACTCGCGCGATTCGGCGTACTCCATGCCGCGTCCGCGCATCGGCGACGGTGCAGCGCCGCTGAGGCCATGGCGGCCCCGACGCGGCGGCGGTACGCGCGCGACAACGGCGCGCAGGGCCACCAGTTCGGCCAAGCTGGGACGGATCCCCGCCTCGGCCGGCGCAGCGGCGTGCGGCAGGCCAGGCGCGGTCGGCTGCGGTGCCATCGTCGTTACTCCGCGTGAACGCGGGCGGCGGGCAACCGGACGTGGCGGCGTGCGGTCACGGCGGCGGCACCTTGTCCAGCAACGCGGCGACCAGGCGATCGCCATCCCAGCCTTCGGCGGTCGCCTCGTAGCTGGGCAGCACGCGGTGGCGCAGCACATCGGCGGCGACCGCACGCACATCGTCGGGCGTGACGAAATCGCGCCCGGCCAGCCAGGCCCGGGCGCGGGCGCAGCGCTCCAGCGCGATCGAACCGCGCGGGCTCGCGCCCCACGCGATGCGCCGCGCCAACGCCGCGTCGTAGCCGCTGGCATCGCGCGAGGCCAGCACCAGTTCGATCAGATAGCGCTCCAGCGGCGGCGCCATGTGCAGCGCCAGCACCGCACGGCGTGCGGCGAACACGTCCTCCAGCGGCATGCGCGGCGGCGGCGCCTCGCCGGCCTCCAGCGTCTCGCGTGCGCGCTCGCGCGCCAGGCGCAGGATCTCCGCTTCAGCCGCCGCTTCCGGATAGCCGATCCGCACATGCATCAGGAAGCGGTCCAGTTGCGCTTCCGGCAGCGGGAAGGTGCCTTCCTGTTCGATCGGGTTCTGCGTCGCCATCACCAGGAACAGCTTAGGCAGCGCATAGGTATGCCGGCCGACGGTGACCTGGCGCTCGCCCATCGCTTCGAGCAGCGCCGATTGCACCTTGGCCGGCGCACGGTTGATCTCGTCGGCGAGCAGGATCGGATGGAAGATCGGCCCGGGCAGGAACTCGAAGCGGCTCTCCTGCGGACGCCACACCTCGGTGCCGGTGAGGTCGGCCGGCAGCAGATCGGGGGTGAACTGGACGCGGGCGAAGTCCGCTTCCAGGCGCGACGCCAGGGCCCGGATCGCGGTGGTCTTGGCCAGGCCGGGCGCGCCTTCGACCAGCAGATGGCCGTCGGCGAGCAGCGCGATCAGCAGGCGCTCTACCAGCGCCGACTGGCCGATGATGGTTTGGGACAGGCCGTCGCGCAGGGCGACAAACGCGGCGTGCAGGCGCTGCTGCTCGGGCGCGGCCGGCGGGGAAGCGAGGGTTGGGGATGGCGTGTTCATTTGTCCAGTCTGACCGATCGCCGGGGGAAATGGTTCCGCGCGCGGCCGACCTGGCGTGCTGCGAATTCAGGATTTCCTCATCCACCATGGCCCGCAAACGCCGACGGGAGAGGCCTGCGCCTCTCCCGTCGGAGGATCCCGCCTTGTCCGCGCCGATCAGCCGGCGCGCTTGGCCACGCGCATCACCTTCGGGGTCACGAAGATCAGCAGTTCCGCCTTGCTCTTGCTGCGGCCGCGCTGCTTGAACAGATTGCCCAGGAACGGGATGTCGCCCAGGAACGGCACCTTGGCAACGCTGCTGCGGTCGGTGAACTCGTAGACGCCGCCGATCACCACGGTCTGCCCGTCGTCGACCAGCACCGCGGTGTTGATCTCGCGGCGATTGATTTCCGGGACCGTGCCGTACAGCGGCAGGGTGACGTAGCGCTCCACCTCGTCCTTCTTGACATTCATGTTCAAGAAGATGCGATTGTCGTCGGTGATCGTCGGCGTCACCTTCAGTTCCAGCAGCACTTCCTTGAACTGCACGTTCGGGGTGGCGGCGGTGCCGCCGGTGCCGCCGGTGACCGTGACGTAGCCGATTTCCTTGCCTTGCCGGATCACCGCCTCGCGCTGGTTGGACGTCACGATACGCGGATTGGAGAGCACCTCGCCCCGACCCTCTTCCTGCAGCGCCGACAATTCCATGTCCAGCGAGAAGTTGGCGCCCAGCAAGGTGTAGGCGATGGCGCCCGGCGTGCCGTTGGTGAAGGTGCCGGCGGGCATGTTGAAGTTCAGCCCGCTGGGGATGTTGTGCACACTGTTGTTGAGGATCGACGTGTTGTTGGCCAGGTTGCCGCTGACCACGCCGGTGTTGTCGCCGTACTGCCGGCGACCGGCGATGCCGAAGCGCGCGCCCAGATCGCGGGCGAAGGTATCGGTGGCGATGACGATGCGGCCCTCGATCAGCACCTGGTCGACCGGCCGGTCGATCACGTTGATCAGCTCGCGCATCTGCGCGACCTTCTTGGGGATGTCGCTGATCATCAACGTATTGGTGCGCTCGTCGGCGACGATGCGTCCACGCGGCGACAGGAAGCCGTTGTCGTTCTGGCTGTTGCTGCCACCCGAGCCGCCGCCACCGCCACCGCCACCGCCGATGCCCTTGGCCTCGGTCAGCGCCTTGAAGATCGCCGTGGCGCTGTGGTAATTGATCTGCACGTAGTCGGTGACCAGGTCCTCGCGGTTCTCGATCGCGATGCGCGCGTCTTCCTTGTCCTGTTCGAACTTGGCCAGTTCCTGCTGCGGCGCGACCCAGATCACCTTGCCGTCGCGGCGCTTGTCCAGGCCCTTGGCGCGCAGCACGATGTCCAGGGCCTGGTCCCACGGCACGTTGACCAGGCGCAGGGTGACGCTGCCCTGCACGGTGTCGGAGGCGACGATGTTGAGATTGGATTCCTCGGCGATCAGCTGCAGCACCGTGCGCACCGGCACGTCCTGGAAGTTGAAGGTCACCGGCTTGCCGCTGTAGCCGCGGGCGGCCACCTGCGCGGCGGCCTGGCTGACCGTGGTCGCGGTGACCGCGCCCACCGCCGGCGCGGCGGCGCGCGGGGTGATCTCGACCACGTAGTCGCTGCCCGACTGGTAGGCCATCGATTCGAACGGGCCATTGGTGTTCAGCACCAGCTCGGCACCGCCGGCGTACGGCTTGGCGTCGATGCGCTGCACCGGGGTGGCGAAGTCGGTGACGTTGAGCGGCCGCTGCAACTCCGGCGGCAGCGTCGCGTTGCCGACGTCGACCACGACGCTGTTGCCCTGGGTGCGCAGATCCGGGCTGGCGCCGGTCCCGCTGAAGGACAGGATCAGCCGTCCCGCGCCGCCGTCGCCGCGCTTGAAGTCGATCTTCGACACCGTGAGCTTGGCCGGCGCCGTCGCAGCTGCGGCGGGCGCGGCAGCAGGCGCGGCGGCCGGCGTCGCGCTGGCGACGACCGCGTTCCCGAGCATCGCCGCCAACCCCAACGCGCATAGCCGCATCGTCGCGTGGCGCCGGATGGGGCGCAAGCTCAGGGCTTTGGAAAAAGTCATCGTGCTATCCCCATAATCAATCATTGATCGTCCAGCGCGACGGAGGCGGGACGTTCCAGCCAGCCGCCGGCGCCATCCGGCACCAGTTCAATCAAATCGATGCGATCCTCGTGCACCCCGGTCACGCGGCCATCGCTCTGCCCCATGTACACGCCCGGACGCACGCGGTAGGTCACCTTGTCCGGTGCCATCACCAGCGCCACCTGGCCCGCGCCGCTGCCGAGCGTGCCGACCATGTTGAGGCTGTCCAGCGGGAACTGTTCCAGCGGCTCCTTGCGGCGGTTCGGATCCGGGCGCAGGCCGCTGCTGCCGTCGGGGCTGGCCCAGGCATCGCTGAACGGATCGCGCAGACCCTGCGCCGCATACTCGAAGGTCTCGAACTGCTGCATCACCGGCAACGGCTCCAGTGGCTGCGCCGGTCGGGCGCGCACTTCCTTCACCCAGTTCTCCAGATTGGGCGCATCGCCCGGCGTGCTGGTGATGCTGCGGCCGCAACCGCCAAGCACCAGCGCCAGCGCGCCCGCGGCAAGCATCTTGACCATCCGAGGCTGCCGGCTCATGCGCCACCGCCTTGCTTGCCGGCCTTCTTCGCGGCCGCCGCGGCCTGCTCCTGTTCGGCCATTTCCTTGTCGTCCAGATAGCGATAGGTCTTGACCGTGCCGGACAGTTCCAGTTCGCCGCGCGCGGTGATGCCGTTGCTCTTGTCGCGCGGCTTCAGGTTGATGTCGTGCATGGTCAGGATCACCACCCGCGGCAGCGACGCCACGCCGCTGACGAAGGCGCCGAACTGGTGGTAGCTGCCGACCATGCGCAAGGCGATCGGCTTCTCCGCGTAGAACTCCTTCGGCGACTCCGGACCCGGCTGGAACAGCTCGTTGGTCAGGCCGCTGGACAGCGCGGTCTGCGAGATGTCGATGATCAGGTCGGGCATCTCGGTCTTGCTCGGCAACTGCCGCAGCATCTGCTGCAGTACCTGCTCCATCTGCACCAGCTGCTGCTTGAGCGGCTGCAGGTTCACCGCACGGCTCTGTTCCTTCTCGAAGGTGGCGCGCAGCTCGGTTTCCTTCTGTTCCAGCCCTTCCAGCTCATCGCTCTTGCCGCTGATCAGCAGGAACCACGAGATGGCCAGGATGAACAGGGTCACCAGCACGCAGAACACGATCTTGGCCTGCTGCGGCCAGCTGCCGATGTTGTTGAAATCCAGCTCTTTGATATTGAATTTCTTGCTCATGACGCCGGTCCCTGGTGCGCTGGCGTGGCGGCCGGTGCCGGCGCAGTGGCCGGTGCCGGTGCGGCAGGGCTGCCCGCCGCAGGTGCAGGGGCGCCCGGTGCGCCGGCGGGGGCTGCGGGCGTCGCGGGGCCGGCAGGTGGCGTCGCATCGGCGGCCGGATCGACGCCCTCGCCCGGCACCGGCAGCTTGACCCGCAGCGTGAACACGTACGGCAACGCCTTGGTGTCGACGATCGGCCCCTTGGCTTCCTTCTCCTGGGCCTTGGCCTCGATCACCGTCAGCTCCGGATTGGTCATCCAGCCCGAGCCTTCGAGATTGCGCATGTAGTTGCTGACCCGGGCATTGGATTGCGAGCGGCCTTCCAGGGTGAGCGTGTCGCCTTCCTGCTTCACCGAGGTCAGCACCACGCCGTCGGGGATGGTCCGCACCAGCGCGTCGAACAGATGCACCATCTGCGAGCGCTTGGCCTGCAGCTCCTCGATGACCTGCTTGCGCGCCAGCAGCCGGCGCTTCTTCTCGTCGAGGGTGTCGATTTCCTTGTTCTGCGCCTGGACCTTCTCGATCTCGCTCTGCAGGTAGGCGTTGCGCTCGTTCTGGCCGCTGATCTGCAGGTCGTAGTAAAACCAGATCAGCGCCGCCAGCAACACCCCGGCGAATGCGGCCAGGCCAAGCATCGAATAGAACTCGCGTTCGCGCTGCTTGCGCCGTTCCGCCCGCCAGGGCAGCAGATTGATCTTCGCCATCAGTCGAAGCTCCTCAGCGCCAGGCCGGTGGCGATCATCAGCGCCGGCGCATCCTGGGCCAGCGCATGCGCCTGGACCTTCGGCCCGAGGGTCATCTGCGCCAACGGGTTGGCGACCACCGTGGCCACGCCCAGTTGCTCCTCCACCATCTCCGGCAATCCGACCAGGGCGGCGCAGCCGCCGGCCAGCACGATGTGGTCGACCCGGTTGAATTCGCTGCCGGCGTAGAAGAACTGCAGCAGGCGGCTGATCTGCTGCACCGTGGCTTCCTTGAACGGTTCCAGCACCTCGACCTCGTAGCTCTCCGGCAGCCCGCCCTGGCGCTTGGCCATGCCGGCTTCCTCGTAGGTCAGGCCATAGCGGCGCATCACTTCGTCGGTCAGCTGCTTGCCGCCGAACACCTGTTCGCGGCTGTACAGGCTGCGCCCGCCGCGCAGGACATTGAGGGTGGTCATGGTGGCGCCGATGTCGACCAGGGCGACGATGCCGTCGGCGGCCACCGGCAGCTCGCTGGCCACCAGCGCGAAGGCGTTCTCGACCGCGAAGGCCTCCACGTCCATCACCTTGGCTACCAGGCCGCCCAGTTCCAGGGCCGACTGGCGCAGTTCCACGTTCTCCGAACGCGAGGCGGCCAGCAGCACCTGCACCATCTCGGGGTTGTTGGGGATGACGCCCAGCACCTCGAAATCCAGGTTCACTTCCTCGATCGGATACGGGATGTAGTTCACCGCCTCCAGCTCGACCTGGGCTTCCAGTTCGCTCTCGTCCAGCTCGGCCGGCATCGGGATCACCTTGGTGATCACCGCCGAACCGGCCACGGCCGCCGCGGCATGCTTGGCGCGGGTGCCGGAACGGGTCACGGCGCGACGGATCGCCTCGCCCACCGCCTCGACCTCGACGATGTTCTTTTCGACCACGGCATTGGGCGGCAAGGGTTCGACGGCGTAATGCTCGACGCGGAACCGGTTGCCGTTACGCGAAAGCTGCAGCAGCTTGACTGCGGTAGAACTGATGTCGATGCCGATCAGCGGTTGCTGACTCTTTGGGATAAGCCCCACGGATTTTCCCCTGCCGGCGGGCATTTGGGCGCCAATGTTGCGCCAGCGCATTAATAACAAATTTTTTGCAATTGGCAACCGCCCGGTTGCATGTCGCGATCCGTGTCACCGCATGACCTGCGGCAGCAAACCCGTCGCATCCCCGGAACCGGCCCCAGCCGTTCCCCGGCGTACTCTATACTCTGCGCCCAAGAAATCTGCAATCGGAATCTCTCGCGATGCCCCGTTTTCGTCGTTGGCTGCGCTGGGCGCTGGTCACGTTCGTCCTCCTTGGCCTGGTCGGCGCCGCCGTGGCAGGCGGGCTGTACTACG
Organism: Xanthomonas sacchari; assembly: GCF_024266585.1. Taxonomy (NCBI): domain Bacteria; kingdom Pseudomonadati; phylum Pseudomonadota; class Gammaproteobacteria; order Lysobacterales; family Lysobacteraceae; genus Xanthomonas; species Xanthomonas sacchari. Next base: position 1,447,687 of record NZ_CP100647.1, on the reverse strand, counting down.
TCGTCTCCTCCAAGCTCCCGGATGTGCAGACCCTGCGCAAGGTCGAACTGCAGGAGCCCATGTACGTCTACTCCAGCGACGGCAAGCTGATGGCGCTGTTCGGCGAGACCCGGCGCTACCCCATCACCATGAAGGACGTGCCGGAGCGGCTGAAGCAGGCCTTCCTGGCCACCGAGGACGCCCGTTTCTACGAGCACGGCGGCGTCGACTACAAGGGCATCGCCCGCGCGGTGTGGCTGCTGGCCACCACCAACGACAAGCGCGTGCCGGGCGGCTCCACCATCACCCAGCAGGTCGCCCGTCAGTTCTTCCTGAGTTCGGAGTACAGCTACACCCGCAAGCTGGCGGAGATCCTGCTGGCACGCAAGATCGAGGCCGAGCTGAGCAAGGACGAGATCTTCGAGCTGTATCTCAACAAGAGCTTCTTCGGCAACCGCGCCTACGGCATCGCCGCCGCCGCCGAGTACTACTACGGCAAGAAGCTCAACGAGCTGAGCCTGGACGAGATGGCCTCGCTGGCCGGCATCCCCAAGTTCCCCTCCAGCGGCAACCCGATCAGCAACCCCGAGCGCGCCAAGCAGCGCCGCGACAACTACGTGCTCAGCCGCATGGCCGCCCTGGGCTTCATCACCCCGGCCGAGGCCGAGGCGGCCAAGGCGGTGCCGATGCACGCCACGCCGCACGAACGCCCGGTCGAGGTCGAGGCGCCCTACGTGGCCGAACTGGTGCGCCAGGAGATGATCGCGCGCTTCGGCGGCGACGTGCTGGACAAGGGCTACCACGTCTACACCAGCATCGACTCGACCCTGCAGACCGCGGCCAACCATGCGGTGCGCGAGGGCCTGATCGTCTACGACCGTCGACATGGCTGGCATGGCGTGGAGAAGCACTTCGACGTCCCCGCCAATGCCGATGCGGCGGCGCTGGCCAGCCACCTGAGCGGCGTCTACGGGCAGGACGGGATGCTGCCGAGCATCGTCGCCAGCACCGGCAGCGACGGCAGCGCGACCGTGGTGCTCGCCAACAAGACCGAGCTGGTGCTGCCGGTGGCCGCCAGCCGCTGGACCGGACGCAGCCCGGCCGCCCTGCTCAAGCGCGGCGACCTGGTGCGCATCCAGGCCGGCGACAAGCCGGGCGAATGGGAGATCACCCAGATCCCGCGCGCCCAGGCCGCGCTGGTCTCGCTGGACGCCAACAACGGCGCGCTGCGCGCCATGGTCGGCGGCTTCAGCTATGCCGGCAACAAGTTCAATCGCGCCACCCAGGCGCGGCGCCAGCCCGGCTCCAGCTTCAAGCCCTTCCTGTACGCGGCCTCGTTCGAGAAGGGCTTCAACCCGGCCTCGATCGTGCTCGACGCGCCGGTGGTGTTCCGCGACCGCCGCGGCAAGACCTGGTCGCCGCAGAACGACGGCGGCGGCTTCCGCGGCCCGATGCGCCTGCGCGAAGCGCTGGTGCAGTCGCGCAACCTGGTCTCGGTGCGCCTGCTGGACGCCATCGGCGTGGACTTCGCGCGCAAGTACATCAGCCAGTTCGGCTTCCAGGAGGCCGAGCTGCCGCCGAACCTGTCGATGTCGCTGGGCACCGCCTCGCTGACGCCGCTGTCGGTGGCCCGCGGCTACACGGTGTTCGTCAATGGCGGCTCGCTGGTCAACACCTGGATCATCGACAAGGTCACCGACCGCGACGGCAAGGTGCTGTTCCAGGAGCATCCGCTGACCGCCTGCCGCAGCTGCGGCAGCGTCGGCGGCAACGCCGCGCCGGTCAGCCAGGTGGTCGACGGCTTCAACTTCGGCGCGGCGACGCCGCCGCCGGCGGACAAGCCGGCCGCGCCCGCCGCCACCGCGGCCACGGCGGCCGCAGCCGAGAAGCCTACCGACCCCGAGGCCAAGGTGGCGCCGCGCGCCATCGACGAACGCACCGCCTATCAGCTGGTGTCGATGATGCGCGACGTGGTCCAGCGCGGCACCGGCACCCCGGCCAAGGTGCTGGGCCGCGAGGACGTCGGCGGCAAGACCGGCTCCACCAACGACCACCGCGACGCCTGGTTCTCCGGCTTCGGCGGGCCGTACGTGACCACCGTCTGGGTCGGCCGCGACGACTACCGCTCGCTCGGCTACCGCGAGTACGGCGGCAAGGCGGCGCTGCCGATCTGGATCGACTACATGCGGGTCGCGCTGAAGGACCAGCCGATCGCCCGCAACGATCCGCCGGGCGGCATGGTCCAGGTCACCCTCAACGGCGCCACCGAGTGGGTCAAGACCGAGGACATGGACCGCATCCAGCAGTTCGACGAAAGCCTGCAGGACCAGAAGACCGACGACGCGGCGTTCGACATCTTCTGATCGCGCCGCACTCCACGCCCCGGCGCCCGCCAGGGGCAGTGCGCCGGGCGCGCGCCCCGCCGGCGACTGTCGCACGCAGCGCCGCCGGCTACACCCGAATTTCGCAAGGCTGCGGTACAGTCGGGCCAGGCTTTGAGGGGAGGCGCTCCATGCACCACGCTCGGCAACATGCCCGGACCCGCACGCACGAACGCCGCCGCCGGCTGGCGCACGAAGCCGCCCGCCTGATGGCCGAAGGCGGCATCCGCGATTTCCACCAGGCCAAGCTGAAAGCGGCCGACCGGCTCGGCATCCACGACGACGCCTCGCTGCCGCGCAACAGCGAGATCGAGGACGCCCTGCGCGAATACCAGCGGCTGTTCGCCGGCCCCGACCATGCCGGCGAACTGCGCCGGCGCCGCGAGGCGGCGCTGCGCGCGATGGACTTCCTGCACGCATTCGCGCCGCGCCTGGCCGGGCCGGTGCACGATGGCACCGCCGACGCCAACAGCCCGGTGCAACTGCACCTGCACAGCGACGATGCCGAGGCGGTGGCGCGCTTCCTCGAAGAGCACCGCGTCCCGGCCGAGCTGCGCAGCCGTCGCCTGCGCCTGGACCGCGAGCGCAGCGAGGACTTCCCGGTGTGGCTGTTCACCGCCGAGGAGCTGACCTTCGACCTGACCGTGCTGCCCTACGACGCGCTGCGCCAGGCGCCGCTGTCGCAGGTCGACGAAAAACCGATGCGACGCGCCTCGATGCCGCAATTGCGGCAACTGCTGACCGAGCAGGACATCGCCGACTACCAGGACGGCTGAACGCGGCCACGCACCGCGCGATGGCTGAGGCGGGCGGCGCGCCATCGTGCGGGCGCGCCGCGGGCGCGACCCGACGGCGGCCAGGCCCCTCCCCGCTGCCCCCCGCGCAAACGAAAACGCCCCGCGCGAGGCGGGGCGTTGCGGACCACCGTGAGGGGATCGATCAGCGCTTGTCGGCGCTGGTGTAGTCGCGCTTGTCGTAGCCGGTGTAGATCTGGCGCGGACGGCCGATCTTCATTTCCGGATCGACCTGCTGCTCCAGCCAGTGCGAGACCCAGCCGGCGGTGCGGGCGATGGCGAACATCACGGTGAACATCTCCACCGGAATGTTCAGCGCCTTGTAGATGATGCCCGAGTAGAAGTCGACGTTCGGGTACAGCTTGCGCTGCACGAAGTAGTCGTCCTTCAGCGCGGCCTCTTCCAGCTTCAGCGCCACTTCCAGCAGCGGGTCGTTGACGCCCAGCTCGCCCAGCACCTTGTGGGTCATCTCGCGGATGATCTTCGCGCGCGGGTCGAAGTTCTTGTACACGCGGTGGCCGAAGCCCATCAGGCGGAAGCTCGAGTTCTTGTCCTTGGCCTTGGCCACGGCGCTCTCGACGTTGTCGGCGGTGCCGATCTCTTCCAGCATCTTCAGCACGGCTTCGTTGGCGCCGCCATGCGCCGGGCCCCACAGCGCGGTGATGCCCGCGGCGACCGAGGCGTACGGGTTGGCGCCGGTGGAACCGACCAGGCGCACGGTCGAGGTCGAGGCATTCTGCTCGTGGTCGGCGTGCAGGATGAACAGCAGGTCCAGGGCCTTGGCCACGACCGGGTTCATCTGCAGCTGCTCGCTCGGCACCTCGAACATCATGTGCAGGAAGCGCTCGACGTAGCCGAGGTTGTTGCGCGGGTAGCGGATCGGCCAGCCGATCGAATAACGGTAGGCGGCGGCGGCGATCGTCGGCACCTTGGCGATCAGGCGGATCGCGGCCAGGCGGCGCTGCTCCGGATCGTTGAGGTCAAGGGTGTCGTGGTAGAACGCCGACAGCGAGGCCACGGTACCGGCCATCATCGCCATCGGGTGCGCGTCGTGGCGGAAGCCGCCGAGGAAGTTCTTCAGCGACTCGTGCATCATCGTGTGATGCGTCACTTCGTGGTCGAACTTCTTGAATTCGTCGGCGGTGGGCAACTCGCCGTTCATCAGCAGGTAGGCCACTTCGAGGAAGTTGGACTTCTCGGCCAGCTGCTCGATCGGGTAGCCGCGGTACAGCAGCACGCCGTTGTCGCCGTCGATGTAGGTGATCGCCGACTTGCAGCTGGCGGTCGCGGTGAAGCCCGAGTCGTAGGTGAAGAGACCGGTCTCCTTGGTCAACTTGGAAATGTCGACGCAATCGTTGCCCAGGGTGGGCTTGAGTACCGGAAGAACGACCGACTTGTCGCCGGCGTTCAACGTGACCTGATCAAGATCGGACACAGTGTGCGCTCCTCGATGGAAGGCGCCTGTCCGATTACGTTGCGAACAGACGCGTGAAGGAAGTCCACGGCAATCGCCACGGATCGCGCCATTATCGCACAGCAGCATTTGCGTCGTCGCTCATCGCCCACGCGGCAAGATGGCGGCGGGAAAGCGACACAGCGTTGCATCCTCGCCGCACTATCGCGGGAGGAGGCCACCGGCGCATTCGCGCCGGGAGGAGACAGCGGATAGCAAAACGGCCGCGCAAGCGGCCGTCGCTTTACTTCCGTCCGACGGTTCCGATCAGCGCGCGTAGCGCTTCTGGAACTTGTCGATACGGCCGCTGGTGTCGATGACCTTGTGCTTGCCCGTGTAGAACGGGTGCGAAGCCGAGGAAATTTCGACCTTGATCAGCGGGTACTCTTCGCCGTCTTCCCACTTGACCGTCTCTTTCGAGGACATGGTCGAACGGGTCAGGATCTTGAAATCGGAGGTGACATCGTGGAACACGACGTCGCGGTACTGGGGATGGATGTCGGCCTTCATGGGCTCGCACCGTAGGTGGCTGCTGGACAAGAGGGAAACTATAACAGCGCTCCTGCCCTCCACGCAACGTTTACGTTCGGGCAGGTGCGCTGGCGTCGCCCGGGGCGCCCTGCCCCGGAGGTGCCGCCCGGTCCGACAGGCTCAGCCGGCGCCGACCGCCGCGCGGGCCAGGCCCAGGAAGCGGGCGTGGTCGTAGCGGATGAGCATGGTCGCGTTGTCCGGCAGGCCCAGCTGGCGGTTCCAGTCGACCAGGGTGGCGCCGCGGGTGTGCACCCCGGACAGCTCGATCTGCAGCGGCCGCGCCTGCACTTCCTCGGCGCCCTCGGGCTGCAGCGCCCAGGCCATCGCCAGCGCGTCGGCCGCATACCAGTGCTCGCCGCGCGCGTCTTCCGACCACAGCCGGGTCTTGCGCGAGATCAGCTCGTAGAAGCGCGCCTTGGGCGCATCCACCGCCAGCCACTGCTCGACCTCGCGGTGCGGCAGGCCGTGCGCCACCGTCGCCTCCCAGTCGGCGACCTCGATGTGCAGGAATGCCTTGAACACGATGTGCGCGGCCTCCGGATCGAAGGCGATGTTGAACTCGGCGGCCGGGGTGATGTTGCCGTGGCAGGTGATCGCCCCGCCCATCACCAGGAAGCGGCCCACGCGCTGCGGCAGGGTCGGGTCCAGCTTCAGCGCCAGCGCGATGTTGGTCAGCGGCCCCAGCGCGACCAGCAGCAGGCGCCCGGCGTACTGGTGGGACAGGCGCAGGATCGCCAGCGCGGCATGCTCGGCCTCGGCCCCGCGCGCGGCCGGCGGCAGGTCGACGTCGCCGAAGCCGTCCTGGCCATGCACGTGCCCGGCGTCCACCGAGGGATGCAGCAGCGGATCGGCGCAGCCGGCGAACACCGGCACATCCTCGCGCCCGGCCACTTCGCACAGCTTCAGCGCATTGCGCACGGTGTGGCGCAGCCCGACGTTGCCGGCGGCGATGGTCAGCCCGACCACCTCGTGGCGCGGATCGGCGAACGCCATCAGCAGCGCCAGCGCATCGTCCACGCCGGGGTCGGTATCGATCAACAGGGGAATCTTGTCGCTCATGCGTCGTTTCGCTCGTCCGTTCGGCCACCGAGTCTGGCACTGCGGCGCGGGCATGGGAAGGAGCCGGGATTGGGGAGTCGGGAGTGGGGATTCGCGAGAAGCGGCCGCACGACTCTCCGTCGCAGGAGCGGCTTCAGCCGCGACCTACGAACGAAGACGTGGCGATGCCGCTTTTGCGAATCCCCACTCCCCAATGCCGAATCCCCACCCCTCACGCCCCGGCAAACCGCACCGCGCCGCCGACCCAGCGCGCGACGATGCGGTCGGCCAGGACCGGCGCCTCCTCCAGCAGCCGGTCGGCCAGGGCATGCACGCGCGGCAGCAGGCCGGCGTCGCGGGCCAGGTCGGCCACGCGGAACGCGGCCAGGCCGGTCTGGCGGGTGCCGAGCAGTTCGCCCGGCCCACGCAGCTCCAGATCCTTCTCGGCGATGACGAAGCCGTCGTTGGTCTGGCGCATGGTTTCCAGGCGCTGCCGCGCCATCACCGACAGCGGCGCCTGGTACATGAGTACGCAACTGGAGGCGGCCGCGCCGCGCCCGACCCGCCCGCGCAGCTGGTGCAACTGCGCCAGGCCCAGGCGCTCGGCGTTCTCGATGATCATCAGCGAGGCGTTGGGCACGTCCACGCCGACCTCGATGACGGTGGTGGCGACCAGCAGGTCGATCTCGCCCTGCTTGAATGCGCGCATCGCCGCCTGCTTCTCCGCCGGCTTCATGCGCCCATGCACCAGGCCCACGCGCAACTCCGGCAACTGCGCCGACAGCGCCTCGAAGGTGGCCTGCGCGGCGCTGGCCTCGAGGCGGTTGCCGGCACCGCCCTGCGCGGATTTGGCGCTCTCCTCGGCCTCTTCGATCAGCGTGCAGACCCAGTAGGCCTGGCGGCCTTCCGCGCAGGCCACGCGGATGCGCTGCACCAGCTCCGGACGACGCTCGGCATTGAGCACGATGGTCTGCACCGGGGTGCGCCCCGGCGGCAGTTCGTCGATCGAGGACACGTCCAGGTCGGCATACGCGGCCATCGCCAGCGTGCGCGGGATCGGCGTGGCGGTCATCACCAACTGGTGCGGCACGCCCGCGCCCGAGGCGCCCTTGTCGCGCAGCGCCAGGCGCTGGTGCACGCCGAAGCGATGCTGCTCGTCGACGATGGCCAGCGCCAGGTCGTGGAAGCGCACCGCCTCCTGCATCAGCGCATGCGTGCCGACCACCACCTGCGCTTCGCCCGAGGCGATCTGCGCCAGGGTCGCGCTGCGCGCCTTGCCGGTGACCTTGCCGGCCAGCCAGGCCACGCGCACGCCCAGCGGCTCCAGCCAACCGCGCAGGTTGGCCAGATGCTGTTCGGCGAGCAGTTCGGTCGGCGCCGCCAGCGCCGCCTGCTTGCGCTTGTCCACCGCCAGCATCGCCGCCAGCGCCGCGACCACGGTCTTGCCGCTGCCGACGTCGCCCTGCACCAGCCGCAGCATCGGCACCGGCCGTTCCAGGTCGGCGTGGATCTGCGCGAACACGCGCTGCTGCGCGCCGGTGAGTCGGAACGGCAGAGACTGCTGCAAACGCTTGGCCAGCGCCCCGCGGCCGCGCAGCGACGGCGCCGGCTGGCACTGCAGGGCGATGCGCTGGCGACGCAGGCTCAGGTGATGCGCGAGCAGTTCTTCCAGCGCCAGGCGCTGCTGCGCCGGATGCAGGCCGGCGGCGAGCGCGGCCAGGTCGGCCTGCGGCGGCGGCCGGTGCGCGACCAGCAACGCGCTGCGCAGCGACGGCAGGCCGAGTTCGGCCAGCAGCGAGGCCGGCAGCAGTTCCAGCGCCGCCTCCTCCGGCAGCCGGTCCAGCGCCTGCCCGATCAGCCGGCGCACGGTCGCCGGGCCGACGCCCTCCACCGCCGGGTACACCGGATCCAGGCGATCGCCCAGCGCCGCGTCGTCGTCCTCGCCGAGGAGCTGATAGCTGGGATGCACGAACTCCAGCCCGTGCTGGCCCGGCTTGGGCGTGCCGAACGCGCGCAAACGCACGCCGACCGCGAACTGCGCCGCCTGCGCGGCACGGAACTGGAAGAAGCGCAGCACCAGGGTGCCGCGCGAGTCGTCGGCCACCGCCACGCGCAGCATCGGCCGGTAGCGGAAGCCGCGGTCCACCACCTGCACCCGCCCTTCGATCTGCGCCGGCACACCCGGCTGCAGTGCCGCCACCGTGGTCAGTCGGGTGCGGTCCTCATAGCGCAGCGGCAGGTGCAGCCACAGGTCCTGCAGCATGGACAGGCCGCGCGCGGCGAACTTCTCGGCCAGCTTGGGACCGACGCCGGGCAGCGTGGTCAGCGGCACCTCGCCTGCCGCCGACAGCGCCGGCGCCGGAACCTGCACGCGCGGCACGGCTGGGGATCAGTCCAGCACCATCACCGCGTCCACCTCGAAGCCCGCGCCCTTGGGCAGCGCCGACACTTCGATGGTGGAACGCGCGGGGAACGGCGCCTGGAAGTAGTCCTGCATCACCGCGTTGACCTGCGCGAACTGCGCCAGGTCGGTGAGGTACAGCCCCAGGCGCACGATGCGGTCCAGCGAGCCGCCGGCCGCCTCGGCCACCGCTTGCAGGTTGTCGAAGGCGCGGCGCGCCTGCGCGGCGATGTCGCCGGCGACGATCTCGCCGGTGGCCGGATCCAGCGGGATCTGCCCGGAGAAGTACACGGTGTTGCCGGCACGCACGGCCTGCGAATACGGGCCGATCGCGGCCGGCGCTCGGTCGGTATGGATGATCTGGCGGGACATGGCGACTCCGTTGGAAGAATGTCCGCCTAGTTTAGCTGGCGCGCGCGATTGGGGATTGGGGATTGGGGATTGGGGATTGGGGATTGGGGATTCGGGATTCGGGATTCGGGATTCGGGATTCGGGATTCGGGAGCAGCGTGCCGGCGGGACACGCCGCGGTGCCCGCTTCCAAGAGATTTTCGTAGGAGCGGCTTTAGCCGCGACGCTTCATCGGCAAGGCGTCGCGGCTAAAGCCGCTCCTACGACGCCAAGGCCAGGCGCGCTCCGAATCCCCAATCCCGACGCCTTACTGGCGACGCACGCTCTGCACCGCATTCAAGCGCCGCAGCCGGCGCATCACTTCGGCCAGGTGGTTGCGGTCGCGCACCTGGATGTTGAAGCGCAGCACCGCGGCATTGAAGTCGCGGTCCAGGTAGTCGACGCGCTCGATGTTGGACTGGCTCTGCGCGATCGCCGCGGCCAGCTGCGCGAGCACGCCGGTGCGGTTCTCCACCTCCACCACCAGCGCGGTGTCGTAGTCGCCGATGACGCTGCTGTCCCAGCCGATCGGCACCCAGCGCTCGGGCGACTTGCGCAGTTCGGCCAGGTTCGGACAGTCCAGGCGATGCACCACGATGCCCTTGCCGGCGGTGTGGTAGCCCATGATCTCGTCGCCGGGAATCGGCTGGCAGCAGTTGGCGAAGCTGACCACGCCGCGCTCGGTGCCGTTGATCAGGATCTTTTCCTGCGAGTGCTTGGAATGGCCGCCGCCGCGCAGTTCGGCATAGGCCATCAGCGCCTGCGCCGCCTGGTTGGGCATCCAGTTGCCCAGCGCCACGTCGGCCAGCAGCGCCTCCAGGCGCGGATAGCGGTGTTCGCTGAGGAACGAATCCAGGCGGCCCTTGGGCAGCCGCTCCAGCGAGCTGTCCATCGCCTCCAGCGCGCGGTCGAGCATGCGATGGCCGAGCTGCACCGCGTCCTCGTGCTCGAGCTGCTTGAGCTGGTGGCGGATCGCGGTGCGCGCCTTGCTGCTGACCACGAACTCCAGCCACTGCGGCTTGGGCGTGGCAGAGCGCGCGGTGATCACTTCCACCGTCTGTCCGCTGACCAGCTTGGTGCGCAGCGGCACCAGCTTCTTGTCCACGCGCGAGGCCACCGCGCGATTGCCGACGTCGGTGTGCACCGCATAGGCGAAGTCCAGCGCGGTGGAGTTGCGCGGCAGCGCCAGGATCTTGCCCTTGGGCGTGAACAGGTAGACCTCGTCCGGGAACAGGTCGACCTTGACGTTGTCCAGGAACTCCAGCGACGAGCCGGCGGCGCGCTGCGATTCGATCAGTTCGACGATCCACGCATGCGCGCGACTCTGCGCGCTGTTGGGCGAATCGCCGCCGAACTTGTAAGTCCAGTGCGCGGCGACGCCGCGCTCGGCGATCAGGTCCATTTCCTCGGTGCGGATCTGCACCTCGATCGGCGAGCCGTAGGGGCCGAACAGCACCGTGTGCAGCGACTGGTAGCCGTTGGCCTTGGGAATGGCGATGAAATCGCGGAAACGCGCATCCAGCGGCTTGAAGGTGGCATGCACCGCACCGAGGGCGTGGTAGCAGTCCGGCACGCCGCGCACCACCAGGCGGAAGCCGAACACGTCCATCACCTGGTCGAAGGATTTGTTCTCGTCGCGCATCTTGTTGTAGATGCTCCACGGCGTCTTGATCCGGCTCACCAGCCGGTGTTCCAGCCCTTCCTTGGCCAGACGCTGCGACAACTGCACTTCCACCTGCGCCATCGACTCGCGGCGCACCACCGGCTGGCTGCGGATGTGCTTTTCGATGATCGCGTGGCGCCACGGGTGCAGGGCACGGAAGCCGAGGTTCTGCAGCTCGGACTTCATCAGGCTCATGCCCAGGCGCTGGGCGATCGGCGCGTAGATCTCCAGGGTCTCGCGGGCGATGCGGCTGCGCGCCTCGGCGCTCTGCGCGCCCAGCGTGCGCATGTTGTGCAGGCGGTCGGCGAGCTTGATCATGATCACGCGCAGGTCGCGCGACATCGCCAGCAGCATCTTGCGGAAGCTCTCGGCGGCCGCTTCCTGGCGGTCGCGGAACTTGAGCTTGTCCAGCTTGGTGACGCCGTCGACCAGTTCGGCCACCGCCTCGCCGAACTCGGCGGCCAGCTCGGCGCGGGTCAGCGGCGTGTCCTCGATGGTGTCGTGCAGGATCGCCGCGATCAGCGCCTCCACGTCCAGGCCGAGCTCGGCCAGCACCCCGGCCACCGCCACCGGATGGGTGATGTACGGCTCGCCCGACTTGCGGGTCTGCCCCGCGTGCGCGGCCGCCCCGACCTCCCAGGCGCGGCGCAGCAGCGGGATCTGCTCGGCAGGCAGATAGCTGGCGCTGCGTTCGAGCTGCAGGACGTAGTCGGGGACGCCCTCGTCGGCCGGCGGCGGCGGCGGCGCGGCGTTGGCGACCTGGGCGGAAGGGCCTGGGTTCATGCGGAAAGACTATGCCAGCGGCGCGTGGACGGCAAACCCGCAAAACGAAACAGCCCGCGGATGCGGGCTGTTCGCAGGACGGTCGCGACGCGGCGGCGCGGTCAGTCGTCGTTCTTGGACATGTCCTCGTCGGCCACCACCTCGGCCGCGGCCCATTCCAGGGCTTCGCGCTCGGCGCGCTCGCGTTCGGCCTTCTCGACCTCGTCGATCAGCGCGTTGTCGATCTTGCGCGCGGCGATCTCGCGCAGCGCCAGCACGGTCGGCTTGTCGGCCGCCTCGGTGTTGTCGAGGGTGGCCTGCACGCCGTTGGCGAGCTGGCGGGCGCGCTTGGACGCCATCATGACCAGTTCGAAACGGTTGTTAACGACTTCCAGGCAATCTTCTACGGTGATGCGGGCCATGCGGGCTCCCGGCGGGCCGGCGGCGGCCACGCGTTCGAATGAGGGAAAGGGCGGGGATTGTAGGGCGGACACCGCCCGAGTTCAACCCCACCCCATTCAGTTCCCTTTGGAATCAGCCAGTTGGCTGCTCTTCCAGGAGGGTCGCGATCAGCCCGGCATGGCGCTGCTGCTGCTGCGGCCGGCGCAGGCGGCTGGCGACGAAGATCGCGCACATCTCGTCCACGGCGGTGTCGAAGTGCTCGTTGACGATGACGTAGTCGAAATCGGCGTAGTGCGACATCTCCTCGCGCGCGGCGGCCAGCCGTTGCGCGATCACCGCCTCGCTGTCCTGGCCGCGCTTGCGCATGCGCTGCTCCAGCGCCTCGCGCGAGGGCGGCAGGATGAACACGCTGACCGCGTCCGGCACCTTGGCCCGCACCTGGCGCGCGCCCTGCCAGTCGATCTCCAGCAACACGTCGTGGCCGGCGTCCAGCTGCGGCTCCACCGACTGCCGCGCGGTGCCCTTCCAGTCGCCGTGCACGCGCGCGTACTCGAAGAAGTCGCCGGCATCGATCATGCGCTGGAACTCTTCGGCGGAGACGAAATGGTAGTGCTCGGCATGGCGTTCGCCCGGACGCGGCGCACGCGAGGTGAACGAGATCGACAGCGCGATCTGCGGATCGCGCGCCAGGGTGGCGTTGACGATGCTGCTCTTGCCGGCGCCGGACGGGGCCGCCACGATGTAGAGAGTGCCACGCATCGCTCAGGTCTCGGCGTCGAGGATCGGGCGGCGCACGATACCAGTCCCAGCCACGACCGCAAGCGCGTGCGCGGCCAGACCCTCGCCGGGCGGGCGCCGCCGGCATTCGCTGTCCTAGCCCAAGCGCCTGATCCGGCAGCGGTTTTGCAGTTTCTCCAGCGTGGACCGCAGTGCCGACGCAAACGCACGGCGGAAACCGGCGTGGCGTCACTTCAATTGAGAATGAATCTCATCCAAATTAGAATTCCATCCCTTTCCTTGTGGTCTGCGGATGGATGCCATGCCCCTTCCTCCTCCCCAGGACCCGCCAGCCGCGCTGGCGGATGCGCTGGAAAGCCACTACACCGAGCTGCAGCGCTACGCGGCGCGCAAGTACGCCGGCGCGGCCAACGACCTGGTGCACGATGCCTGGCTGCGCCTGGCCACGCGCGCCCCGGCCGCCGATGCGCCCGACGCGCGCAGCCTGCGCGATCCGGCCAGTTACCTGCGGCGCGTGGTCGACAACGTCGCCATCGACCAGGGCCGCGTGGCGGCCTCGCGCAGCCGCTTTGCCGCCGCCAACGACGGCATCGACACGGTGCCGTCGCCGGCGCCCTCGCCGTACCAGAGCGCGTTGAGCCAGCAGGAGTACGCGCTGCTGCTGCAGGCGATCCGCGACCTGCCGGCGCAGGCGCGGCGGGTGTTCGTGCTGTTCCGCGGGCGCAACCTGAGCATCGCGCAGATCGCCGCGCGACTGGGCATCTCGCCGCGCACGGTCGAAAAGCACATCGCCGTGGCGGTGACGCACTGCCGGCGCCGCCTGCGCGAGGCCGGTCGCGACGTCTGAGCAGCCGCCGGCTACGGGGACGCGCACACTCGACCCGTCGTCCCGAATAATCCCCTGGCCTGCGCCCGCCGCGCGCCCCGACCCATTCCTGACGGATAGGCACTGCATGCCCGCGCCCCCTCACGTCGATGACGCCCTGTTCGAACAAGCGCTGCACTGGCTCCTGCAACTGGATGCGGCGCCGGACGACCCCGACACGCGACGCGCGCATGCCGCGTGGCTGGCGCTGGCGCCGCAGGCGCACGCGCAGGCCATGGCCGAGGCCGGCGCCATGCTCGGCCTGCTGCAGGCGCCGGCCGCGGCCCTGGCCGACGAACTGGATCCGGTGGCCGCCGCAGTAGCGGCACCGCTGCCGACCAGTTCGCCGACACATACGCGGCGGCACCGGCGCTGGCCGCGCCATGCCGCCGCCGGGCTGGCGCTGGCGATCGGTGGCGGCCTGTGGCTGGGCAGCGGCGGCGTGGAACGGCTGCGCAGCGATGCCTACACCCGGGTCGGCGAGATCCGCACCCTGCGCCTGGCCGACGGCAGCGTGGTCACGCTCGATACCGACAGCGCCATCGCCGTCGAACTGCGCCCGGGCCTGCGCACGGTGCGGCTGTTGCGCGGCGAAGCGGCGTTCCAGGTGACCCACGACCCGCGGCGCCCGTTCGTGGTGGACAGCCGCGGCGGCAGCGCGCGCGTCCTCGGCACGCGCTTCGCCGTGCGCGTACAGGGCGATACCGCCGAGGTCGGGGTCATCGCTGGCCGCGTCGCCGTGCGTGCGCCGGACGGCGGCGCCGGCGCGGTGCTGGGCGCGGGCCAATCCGCGCGGCTGCAGGACACGGTCGTGCGCCGTCTTGCCGATCGCGATCCCCTGACGATCGGCGCCTGGCAGCGTCGGCAACTGGTGTTCTCCGACATGTCGCTGGCACAGGCGCTGGACGCACTCGCGCGCTATCGGCACGGCCACGTCGTCGTCCGCGGCGACGCCCTGCGTGCGCTGCCGGTGTCCGGGTCGCTGGACATCGCCGATCCGGACCTCGCCATGCGCACGCTGCTGGACAGCCTGCGGCTGCGCTCGCTGGACCTGCCCTGGCTGACCATCGTGTACCGGTCGCCAGCGGATGCGGCTGGCGCACCCGCGCCCAAAAAGTGAACGCAAACTAAATAAAACCCGGGTGCGTCCGTTTCGTCGAACGCGCCACTGGGGAGCGCGCGGGCGTCGGCCCGTCTAAACGGGAAGAACGGAATGATTTTCATTCCCACAAATCCGTCTTCGATACCCCCAGCATGCCAACCCATCCCCCTGCCGCCCGCGTTCGCCGTGCGCCCGCGTTCGCCCTGCTCAGCCATGCCCTGGCGCTGGCCCTGCTCAGTCCTGCCGCGATCGCGCAAACGCCCTCCCCCGTCACCGAGCAAGCCCCCCGCTATCCCGTCGACCTGACGGCGCAGCCGCTCGCGCAAGCGCTATTGCAATTGTCGGCACAAACCGGCCTGCAGGTGCTGTACACCGGCCGGACCACCGACGGCCTCACGGCGCCGGCGGTGCGGGGCGACTACAGCGCCGAACAGGCCTTGCAGCAGTTGCTGCAGGGCAGCGGCCTGCGCGCGCGCCACACCGGCCCGAACGCGGTCACCTTGGAACCGGCCGCAGCGCAGGACGGCGCGATCGCCATCGACACGCTGCGGGTGGCCGGCAACGCCGACGACAACCGTGGCGGCGAAGCGCGCGACCGCCGCGGCCGCGACGCGGTCTACGACCTGGACCTGTCCAGCGCCTACATCGGCCGTACCGAGGTGGAGCGCTACAAGGGCGCCACGCCCTCGGACCTGGTCAACGGCGTACCCGGCGTGTTCAGCGGCGACGCCCGCAACAGCGGCGCGCTGGACCTCAACATCCGCGGCATCCAGGGACCTGGCCGGGTGCCGGTGAGCATCGACGGCACCGAACAGGCGTTGACCGTGTGGCGCGGCTACAACGGCGCCAGCAATCGCAACTACATCGATCCGTTCCTGATCGGCGGCATCCAGATCCTCAAGGGTCCGTCGCTGACCCGCAATGTCGTCACCGGGATCGGCGGCGCGATGGTGATCAATACCCTGGACGTGGACGACATCCTCGATCCCGGCCAGCGCTTCGGCGGCGAATTCCGCGCCGAGGGCAGCAGCAACGCGACCCGGCCGCGGCTGCCGACCCTGCACACCGGCGAGGACTACCGCACGGTCGCGGATTTCCCGCAGAACGCTCCCAACATCCCCTACACCGACCCCACGCTGATGATCACGCCAAGGCGCGGTGGCGGCGGCTACAACGTGTTCAGCGGCAAGGACGACGCCTATCGGCTGGCGCTGGGCTGGCGGCCGACCGAGAACCTCGACCTGCTCGCTGCCTACGCCTATCGCGAGCGCGGCAACTACTTCTCGGGCAAGCGCGGCGCCGGCTACTACAGCAAGCCGAGAAGCTCCTCCGCCGACGACTACATCCTGTCGATGGCCAACTACTGGTTGCCCGGCAACGAAGTACCCAACACCTCCAGCCAGATGGAGTCCTGGCTGTTCAAGGTCACCTGGCGCTCCAGCGACAGCCAGGCGCTGCAGCTGGGGTACCGCGACAGTCTCTCGCACTACGGCGAAGTGATGCCCTCGCGCATCATCGAATCCAAGGACCGTGCCGCCATCCAATGGCCGTTGAGCCGGGTCGATGCCCAGGCATGGAACCTGGAGTACACCTGGCGCCCGGCGGACAGCCGCTGGATCGACCTGTACGCCAACCTGTGGCGCACCAGCACCGAAAGCGATACCTACACCGCCGGCGGCTTTCCCAACTTCGCCAATCCCGATTGGCAGACCGGCGAGGGCTACAGCCCGATCATCCGCAACACCGCGCTGGCCAACGCCAGCAACGCCCGCAACGGCCTCACCCTGAGCAACAAGATCGCCTTGGCCGACACGCTGGACCTGACCGTGGGCGGCAACCTCCAGCACGAAACGCTGCGCTCGCGCGACCCGTACTTCGGTGCCAGCGACGGCTGGCGCATGTACCCGCGCGCGGGCCGGCGCCAGGAGTGGCAGGCCGACTTCAATGTCGAATGGCGACCGCTGGAGTTCCTGACCCTGAGTGGCGGCGCGCGCTACGCCAGCTACTGGGCCTTCGACGACTTCCTCGCTGCGCACCCGGGACAGATCAGGGAATCGGTGACCACCGGCTACGACGTCGAGTACAAGACCACCGAAACCTATACCCAGCAGCAGCGCGAGGCACTGGCCGCCGACAGCATCGCCGGCTACAGCGAGTTGTTGGACCTGGGAATACTCACGCAAGAGGAGTTCAACGAGTTAACCGCCTCCGTGTGGAACAGCCTCCCCACCACCTACCAGGTCGAGCACCAGGTGCCGTGGATGCCGGATGGCGACGGCAAGTACAGCAAGGCCGGCAACCCATGCCTCAACGGCTCGCTGGAGGGATTGCCCGGTGCGGCCGGAAACACCTGCTTCATCAATTCGGTGCGGCACACCATCGAAGG
Organism: Xanthomonas sacchari; assembly: GCF_024266585.1. NCBI lineage: Bacteria > Pseudomonadati > Pseudomonadota > Gammaproteobacteria > Lysobacterales > Lysobacteraceae > Xanthomonas > Xanthomonas sacchari. The sequence continues at coordinate 1,430,802 of NZ_CP100647.1, read as the reverse complement.
CACCGCGCGCAAGCGCAAGGACCATGGCTGGGTACCGTTCTTCTCGGCCACCGCCAATCTCAGCGACGACAGCCGCGTCTACTTCCGCTACGGCGAGACCCTGCGCTATCCCAGCATGTTCGAGAGCACGGTGGCCTTCTCCGCCTCGCTCAATCCGTGGAATCTCAAGCCCGAGCATGCCTACAACTGGGAAGTCGCCTATGTCCACGACCTGGGTCCGCTGCTCGGCGCCGACACCATCGCCGACCTCAAGCTGGCCTACTACGTCAACAAGACCCGCGACGTGATCGAGCGCGATCCCAGTTTCAAGTTCGACAACATCGACAAGCAGACCATCCGCGGCCTCGAGTTCCAGGGCCGCTACGACAACGGCCGCGTGTTCACCGACCTCGGCGCCAACTACACCCTGAAGAACCAGGTCTGCGACGAGACCACCGCGGCGCTGCTGAGCACCACCAACGGCTTCGTCATCGGCCGCGGCAAGATCGTGCCGACCTGCGTGGACTACGGCTTCGTCGGCGGCTATCTGCTGACCCAGAGCACGCCGAAGCTGTCGGCCAGCTGGTCGCTGGGCGCGCGCATGCTGCAGCGCCGCCTGGAACTGGGCGGGCGCGTCACCTATTACCGGCAGTACCGCAACCCGGACCTGGAATGGTTCCGCGACAACTCGGTACAGAAAGAGCCCGGCACCGGTCGATTCGTCTATACCTTCAACGTGCCGTTCTCCTGGGGCACGACCGTGCTGCTGGACGCCTACGCGCGCTACACGTTGCGCGACAACCTGAGCATCGAACTGACCGGCACCAATCTGACCGACCGCTACTACGTGGATCCGGCCACGCGCTCGGCCATGGCCGCGCCAGGACGCACGCTGAAACTCAGCCTGACCGGGAGATTCTGAGCGCGCGCGCACCGATCAAGGAGTGTCACCTACCCCGGACAGGGATGTCCCCCTCGTTCCAATCCAACCAGAAGGACGTATCGCATGAACATGAAACGCACTCACGCCGCCCTGCTCGGCCTGGCCGTCGCCAGCGTGCTGGGCAGCGCCCACGCCGCGCCGTTCCTCGGCAAGTCGAGCAACGAAAGCTACGTCAAGGTCGGCGAATCCACCGTCAACGGCGGCCCGCACCACGCCGGCCTGGCCGGCATCGCGGTGAACTCGACCGGCCTGAACAAGCCGGTGGACTTCCAGGGCCTGTCCACGTACGGCGGTCCCGGCTCGGTCAAGGTGCTGAACTTCCCGTACAGCGGCGCACCGAGCAGCCACGACAACCTCGGCGTGTTCGCCTTCGCCCAGGTCGGCAGCCAGGACGTGTGGTTCGGCGAGTGGTATTCGCGCAAGGACAATGCCGAGGGTATGAACACGCACACCGTGTACTTCATCGGCGACAAGCCCGACAGCAGCGTGCCCAGCTCCGGCACCGCCAGCTACAGCGTGGTCGGCCTCAACAACTACAACGGCAGCAACCAGCTGACCGGCACCTTCACCGCCAACTTCGGCACCGGCCGCCTGACCGGCTCGATCCAGAACAACGCCGGCTTCGCGGTCAACATCGGCACGGCCAGCATCAACAGCAACGCCAGCATCTCCGGCAGCAACGCCATCGCGCGTCAGTCCGGCAGCGTGGTCGCAAGCAACGGTGCGGTCTCCGGCCAGTTCTACGCCAACCAGAGCGCGCTGGCCGGCATCGCCGATTTCGCAGGGGTCCAGTACGACACCGCGTTCGGCGGCACCAAGCAGTAAGCCGACCGATTCTCCACGTTGCACCCATACCAAGCAGGACCAGCCGCCGTCATGCCAGTCCTGCTTGCCGCCTCCAGCGACCGTTCGATGCACCCCATGCCTTTTCCACGGCGCCGCCTGCCGCGCCCGCTTCCCCGTTTGGCAGCGTGTCTGCTGCTGGCCGCGATCGCCTTCTGCGCCCCGGCGCAGCAGCAGGACGACACCCGGCGCATGCTCGAGCAGCGCGACCAGCGCCAGGCCGCCGAGCGCGAGCGCGCTCTGCTGCAGGAACACGGCGAAGGCGAACGGCCGAGCATCGTCATCGACGGCACGCCCTACGTCGTCGCCCACAGCGCCAACGACGTCGGCCGCGCGCTGTACCTGTCGCTGCAGCACCGGCAATGGCCGGCGGTGCAGCGCTTCCTGCAGGAATACCTGACCTTGCCCGACCGCGATCCGCTGCTGGTGCACTACGCGCAGGGCGCGGTCGCGCGCAACGCTGGCCGCTACCGCGACGCAGAGCGCGAGTACCGCGCGCTGCTGGCGCTGCAGCCGGACTTCCTGCCCGGGCGCCTGGAACTGGCGCGGGTGCTGTTCGAGGATCAGCAGGACCGCGAGGCCGAACAGGCGTTCGCGGCGATCGCCGCGTCGATCGACGCCGGCGATCCCAAGACCGAGGGCGTGCGCAACAGCATCGCCGGCTTTCGGGAAGCGCTGGCCAAGCGGCGTGGCTGGAACGGCAGCCTCGCGCTCGGCCCGGCCTGGAGCGACAACGTCAACCGCACTTCGGCCAGTTCCACCTGCCTGTTGAGCTTCGATGGACGCTGCTACTTCAGCCGCAGCACGCCGGCGGCGATCACCGCCTTCGGCGACGACTACGACGCCAGCCTCGACCGGCGCCTGCCGCTGCGCGGACACCATGGGCTGTACCTGCGCGCCGTGCTGTTCGGCCAGGGCTACCGCGACCACAGCGCCTACAACGAGCTGACCACGAGCGCGCAGGCCGGCTATAGCTACCGCAGCGGACGCCACAGCGCCGCGCTGGCGCCAGCGTTCGACTACTACGCCCTGGGCAACCAGGCGCTGTACGGCGCCTGGGGCGCGCATGCGGAGTGGAGCTGGACGCTGTCGGCGCGCTCCCTGCTCAAGCTGGAAGGCGACTGGAGGGCGCAACGCTACCGGCGCCAGGACTACGCCGCCAGCTACGACGCGATCGTGCGCAGCGCCTACGCCACCTACTTCCGCAGCCTCGACGAACGCTGGACGGTGTTCGCCGGGCTGGACGTCAGCGACAGCGCCGCGGTGCGCGACACCGAGGCCTATCTGCAGCGCGGTGTGCGCCTCGGCGGTTCGCGGCAATGGGCGGGCGTCAGCGCCACCCTGTTCGCCTCCTACCGGCAGCGCGACTACGGCGCCTACAGCACGGTGTTGCGCGCCCGCCGCCACGACGACGAGCAGGGCTACACCTTCGTGCTGCGCGCGCCGCGGCTGGCCGTCGCCGGCTTCGTGCCGCTGCTGACGCTGCGCCGCAACCGCGTACGCAGCAACGTCGACTGGCTGTACACCTACGACCGCAACACGCTGAGCCTGAAGCTGGAGCGTGCGCTGTGACGCCCCCATCAACGCTCCCGAGGCCACAGATGCCGCACTGCTCCCTCCCCCCGACCAACGAGCGCCCGCTGCCATGACCGACCTCCTCGCCCACGCCAGCCGCGCCGAGCGGCTGAAGGCCGCCACCCACCAGGCGCATGCACGACTGGACCAGCGCATCATGGCCGCGCAGCCTTTCGCCTCGCGCGAGCACTACAAGCGCTTCCTGCAGGTGCAGTACCGCTTCCACTGCGACATGGAGAGCATCTACGGCAACCCGGTGCTGGCCAGCGTGGTGCCGGACCTGGCGCAACGCCGGCGGCTGCCGGCGCTCGTCGCCGATCTGCACGACCTGGGCGTCGCGCCGCCGGCCACCGGCGGCACCGCGCTCCACCGCACCGACTATCCCCGGCAGGTCGAGGCATTGGGCTGGCTGTATGTGGCCGAGGGCTCCAACCTGGGCGCGGCGATCCTGGCCAAGCTGGCCGCGCGGCTGGGCCTGCACGCGCAGTTCGGTGCGCGCCACCTGGCCGGCCCCGAGGACGGGCGCGCGCGGCACTGGCGCCAGTTCACCGCGGCGCTGGACCGCATCGCACTGGCCACCGAGCAGGAACAGGCGGTGATCGCGGCGGCGCGTGCGGCCTTCGCGCAGGTCGAGGCCTATGTCGACCTGCATCTGCCAGCCGTCCCCCGATGACACCGACATCCCTGCCGGAGCGGCCGCGGTGCGGGTGAGCCGCGCGCTGTGGTGCGGCCTGGGCCTGCTGATGCTGGCGCTGGGCCTGATCGGCGCGCTGCTGCCGGTGATGCCGACCACCATCTTCCTGATCCTGGCGGCGTACTGCTTCTCGCGCTCCTCGCCGCGGCTGGAGGCCTGGCTGCTGACGCATCCGCGCTACGGCGCGCCGCTGCGGCTGTGGCGCGAGCAGGGCGCGATCAGCCGCCGCGGCAAGGCCTTCGCCGCCAGCGGCATGGCGATCGGCTACCTGCTGTTCTGCTGTGGCGCGCACCCCGGCGCCCCCTTGGCGTTGGGCGTGGGCCTGGCCATCGCCGCCAGCGCCGCGTTCGTGCTGAGCCGGCCGGCACCACGCGATCCGCCGGCACCGCCGCACTGACGCCACATGCGGTGACGCCGGCATCCGCGCACGTTCGCCGGCCCCGCCGTTGCCGGTCACCGCGCTGCGCCGGCTTGCTCCAGCGGGGATGACGCCTGATCGGCGATCAGCGACACGTCACCCGTCCCGGAGAAGGCCGTTAACTGCCCAGGCGCAACCCGCCATCGCAGATCAGCATCTGCCCGCTGACGAAGCCATTGCTGACCAGCAGGGCGATGGCCTGCGCCACGTCGTCCGGTTGGCCGACGCGGCCGACCGGGGTCTTGGCGGCGTAGTCGGCAAACACCGCCGCCTTCTGCGCATCGTCCAGGAAGCCCCACCAGGGCGTATCGATCACGCCAGGCGAAACCCCGTTGACCCGCAGTGGACGCAACTCGGCCGCAAGGATGGGCACGAGCGCGGCGACCGCTGCATTCGCGGCGCCGATCCCTGCAGTACCGGGCATGGCGGCGTGGGCCGTCACCGCCGAGACAAACGTCAGGCTGCCGTCCTTGCGCAACGACGGCAGCGCCGCCTGTGCCACAGCGAAGTGCGGGAAGAACTTCTCCTCGAATCCCTGGCGTACGTCGTCGAGCGCCACCGTGGCAAAAGGCCCCGCGCCCTTGCCGCTGCCCAGCGCCAGCACGAGGTGGTCCAGCGCGCCGAGCCGTGCGAAGGCCTGCGGCAGGTGGTCGGTCTCCGCCGCATCCATGACGGCGGTAGCGAGGTCGCCGGACACTGCCTGCCTGGCGGCCTCCAGACGCTTCGCATCGCGTCCGGCGATGGTGACGCGGTGGCCGAGGGCGAGCAGTTCCCGGGCGCTGGCCAGGCCGATGCCCGAGGAGCCTCCGACGATCAGGGTGTGGGGTTGCGGCATGGTGTCGGTCCTTCATGGTTGGGGAGTCGCCGCATTGTTGGGAGGCGCTTCATGCGCAACCAGTTTCGGCGGCATCCTGGTACCCGGTACTGCTAGGCTTCCCGCATGCCCCCATCCTCCTTGCCCGAGTCTGCAATCCGGCGGCGCGAGCTTGGCGCCTTCTTGCGCTCGCGCCGCGAACGGCTGAGCCCGGCTCAGGCCGGCCTGCCCGCCAGCATCCGCCGCCGCACGCCCGGCCTGCGACGTGAGGAAGTCGCACAGCTCGCCGGCATCGGCACCACCTGGTACACGTGGCTCGAACAGGGACGCGACGTCTCGCCCTCGATTGAGGCACTGTCCGCATTGGCGGACGCGCTGAAGCTCGACGCCGCTGAGCGGCAACACCTGTTCCTGCTGAGCGACCGCCCCGTGCCGGCGCCGACAGCGGCGGGAGCGGAGCAGGTGGACGCTCCGCTGCGGCGCATGCTGGACAGCATGGAAACCCAGCCTGCCTACGTGCTGGGGCGCCGCTGGGACGTCCTGGCCTGGAACCGGGCCGCGCAGGCGCTGTTCGGTGACTACGACCGGCTGCAGGGCGACCAGCGCAACATCATGCACCTGGTCTTCGCCGACCCGGCCCACCGGCGCCTGCTGCTCGATTGGGAGCAGCTCGCCCCGAGCGCATTGGCGATGTTCCGCGCCGACAGTGCCCGCCACATCGGCGACCCCGGTTTCGCCCGTCTGATCGACACGCTGGCGCAGGCCAGTCCCGAGTTCCGCCAGTGGTGGCCCAAGCACGACGTGCTGCGGCCATTCGATGGCCATAAGCGCATCCAGCATCCGGAGGCGGGTCGCATGACCTTCGAGTACACCACCCTGGAGGTCGCCGACCGGCCAGGCATGAAGCTGGTGGTGTACACGCCGCTGGATGAGGATGGCACAGCGCAGAAGTTGCGGGAGTTGCGCAGCGCGACGGCGTGCGCTGCCGACCCCTTGTGATGGGAGCACGTCTCTACGCAGAGATGGCCGGGAGCCCGAAGCACCCTTCCAGCACCTGGACCACTGCCGGTCCGGCCAGTTGCCGCGTCTCGACACGCCCCCGCGTCACCGTCTTGAGCGTGTCGCCCAGCAGGATCAGCCGCCCATCGGGCCGATGCAGCACGACCAGCAGCGTCTGCACGAAGATGGCGTCGGGGTGGGTGGCATTGAGGTAGTTGGCGGGGACGAAATCGACCCACTCCTGCGGCGACAGATCCAAGCCGTATCGCTTCGCCCAGTCACCTCCCACCTTGGCCCGCAGCAGGGACTCGCCGCGCGCATCGCGGCTCAGGCGGAAGGTGTCGAAGTCCTGCACGACGTCGGTGTCGAGGCCATCCAGGTCCATCGGCGCGCGGATCCCGTCGCTGCCAAAGCCCAGGTCGCACAGCCAGCGCCGGCCCCCCACCTCGGCGATGTTCGGCGCCCGCGCCGGCGCGTTCGCCATCGAGGGCGATGTGCACAAGATGGTGCGCGCCATCCTCGAAGTCGCCGACGCAGCGGCGATGCCGCGTCGCCTGGTGCTTGGCAGTGCAGCCTATGCCCATGTGCATGCCGGCCTCAGCGCAGGCCTGGCCGAGCTGGAAACCCGGCAGGCACTGGCCTGCGCGATGGACATCGACAGGCCCTGATGCAGAAGACGTGATCGCGCCCGTTCCGGATGGACGGGCGCGCCGAACGGCGGCTCAGGTCGCCGCGTCGACCTGCTCGCGATACAGGCGGCGCGCGTCGCGGATCGCGTCGTGGTGGGTCTGCGCCCAGGCCACCAGCGCCTCGATATGCGGCACGAAGCTGCGGCCCAGCGGCGTCAGCGCGTACTCCACCGCCGGCGGCTTGCTGGGAAACACCGTGCGCGTGACCAGCCCGTCTTCCTCGAGCCCGCGCAGGGTCTTGGCCAGCATCCGCTTGGACACATCGTCGATGGCCCGCTGCAACGCGGCGAAGCGCAGCGGCGCCGGCTTGAGTGCCTGCAGCACCAGCGTGCTCCAGCGATCGCCCAGTCGATCGAGCACATCGCGCACGGGGCAGTGGGCGGCGTAGGGGGCGGTGGAGCGGTGCAGGGTCATTGGATCGGCATTGGGGATTGGGGATTGCGGATGCGCGGGACCTGGGTGACGGGGTTACCTGGCGGTTACCTGGACACGTCGGGTTCCCTTCTTGGCAGACAGGGGCGTGACGCGCATGATGGCATGGTTCCTTTTCGTAACCATCAAGGGAGAAGCACCAATGGCATCCATCGCCCTGCTTGGCGGCACCGGCAACGTCGGCCGTCGTCTTGTGGCCGAGGCCCTGCGCCGCGGCCACTCCGTTACCGTCATCGCGCGCAAGCCGGTCGACGATCTGCCCGAGGGCGTGGCCTTCGTCCAGGGCGACATCACCGCCGACCCGGCCGCGCTGGGCGCCAAGCTGACCGGCCACGATGTCTTCATCAGCGCCGCCAGGTTCGCCGAGGTCACGCCCGAGCACGTGCTGACCGCGGTGCGCGCGGCGAAGATCCCGCGCCTGGCCGTGGTCGGCGGCGCCGGTTCGCTGGAAGTCGCCCCAGGCATGCGCCTGGTCGATACGCCGGAGTTCCCGGCCGCGTACAAGTCCGAGGCGCTGCCCGGCGCGGCCTTCCTGGATCAGTTGCACGGGGTGAAGGACATCACCTGGACTTTCCTGTCGCCGGCGGCGTTCTTCGGTCCCGGCGAGCGCACCGGCCAGTTCCGCCTGGGCGGCGATGCCTTCCTCACCGACGCCAAGGGCGAGAGCCGCATCTCCTACGAGGACTACGCGGTGGCCCTGCTCGACGAAATCGAATCGCCCAAGCACAACGGCCAGCGCTTCAGCGTCGTGTACTGAGCAAACCAGCGCCTTTCGCGGGGCGCAGCAGGCGCACGCGGCCCTAACCGGCCGCGTCGGCCTCGCCCGCGACGGGCTGCGCGATCGCCATCGCAAAGCCCCGGATGCGCTCGAACGGCGCCAGCGGCTGCAGCATCGCCATCGCGCAGGCGCTGAACAGCTTGAGCAGCAGCACGTCGGTAGGCACCAGGTCGGCCCGGCGACGGCCGGCGTCGATCGCGCACTGCACCCGCGGCGGGAAGATCGTCACCAGCAGCTACGATCTGATCCAGTGGCTGGACGCCAAGTGGATCACCGACGCGGACGTCTCGCTGCGCATTTCCAAGCGCCTGGTGCTGACGCTGGGGGCGGACAATGTGTTCAACACCTATCCCACGCGCAATATCGCTACCACCCCCGCCGTCTCTGGCGCCGGCACCTATGGCGTGTTCCCCTACAGCGAGCTCTCGCCGTTCGGTTGGAGCGGGGCCTACTACTACGGAAGACTGCAGGTGACGTTCTGATGTCCTCCCACGATGCCGTCGATCCGTCCCGGCGCGCCTGGCTGGCGCGCAACGCCGCGCTGGCCGTCGCCGCGCCGCTGGCGTCTCTGGTTCCCGGTGTGGCGGCCGGGGCACGCCGCGACGCGCCCGGCGCTGCCGACGGGCTGGTGCGCCTGGATCTCAACGAAAGCAGCTACGGCCCTTCGCCGCGCGTGCCGGTGGCGATCCAGCGCGCCCTGCCGCTGGCGCCGCGCTATGTCACCGCCGAGCAGGGGCAGGCGCTGGTCAAGCAGATCGCCGCTCTCGAGGGCGTAGCGCCCGAGCAGGTCATCGTGGGCGAAGTGCTCGAGCCGCTGGGCCAGCATCTGGCCGTGGCCGGCAACGGCGGCACGTTCGTGTACTCGGTGCCCGGGTACGGCGCCCTGGTCGATGCGGCCGCGCCGTTCGGGGGACGCGCCATCGAGGTGCCGCTGGATGCGTCGCTGCGCAACGACCTGCCGCGGCTGCTGGCTGCGATCCAGGCCGATACCCGGGCCCTGTTCGTGGTCAATCCGCACAACCCCTCCGGTACGGCGAGTCCGGCGCAGGAGTTCGATGCCTTCGTGCTGGCCGCCTCGGCCAAGGCGCTGGTGATCGTCGACGAGGCGTATCTGGACTACCTGCCGGACGCGGCCGACCGCACCGCGGTGCGGCACCTGCGCGCCGGGCGCAACGTCGCGGTGTTCCGCACGCTGGGCAAGATCCACGCGCTGGCGGGCCTGCAGATCGGCTACGCGCTGGTGCCCCCGGATCTGGCCGCCGCCCTGCGCAAGCGCGGCGTGGGCAGCCCGCACGGGCTGAACCAGCTCTCGATCGCGGCGGCCGCCGCCTCCCTGGCCGATCCCGGTCACGTCGCGTGGGTACGCGAACAGGTCGCCGTCGAGCGCACGCGCTGGCTCGATCAACTGCGCCGGCTGGGCTTGCGCTATGCCGAGCCCGCGGGGAACTTCGTTTTCTTCGACGTCGGACGACCGCAGGCCGAGGTCGTCGCCGCGCTGAAGGCGCGCAAAATCCTGGTCGCGCGCGCCTTCCCGCCTTACGACACCTGGGTCCGGATCAGCATCGGGACGCCCGCGGAGAATCGCCTCGCGCAGGCGGCGCTGGAGCGGGTCGTGCACGCTGCAGGATGACGATGGCCAGGACGGCTATCCGCGGCACGCAGGAAGGCGTCGGCGCTTTGATCGAAGTCGCCTTACCCACGCGCTGCAGCTCAACGAGGGCGCCAGGTTCCGCGCTGACGCCTCGCTATGAAGGTGGCCTGTGCAGGCACAAAGATCACTGTGGCAGCGCCCAATTCGGCCTCAGGATCGCCGGCTGTCTTGTGCATCATGGCGTCCTCGGCATCGTGGCGGCCTGTTTCAATCGTCCCGATGCGGCCACTTTCAACAGCCGCCGAAAGCTTGGACATTCGGCATGGCTCGGCGCCGGACACGCGGCGGCGTGCCGCAGGCCCTGACTCATCGCGCGCAAACGCTTGATGGTCGCGTCGATGTCGTCGGCTTTGGCCAGCAGCAAGGTTCGGTCCACATGCACAGCGCCCTCCGGCGAAAGCATGGCGCCGATCTCGTCCAGCGACAGACCTCCCGCCTGCCCGAGTGCGATCAACGCCAGTTGCTCAAACACGCGGGGTGGGAAATCCCGCCGACCACCAGCCGATCGCGTGGCCTGAATCAGCCCCTTCTTCTCGTAGAAGCGCAAGGTCGATGCCGCCAGGTGGGTGCGCTTGGCGACTTCCGCAATGTCCATGATCACCTCTTGACTTGAAGTTGACTTCAACTTCTACCATGCCCCAAGGGTTCGATGGAGCCCGTCGCGGAGGATGGAGATGGAATGGACGGTCATGGCATGGGCCGCGCTCGTGGGCCTCGGTGCCACCCTGGTGATGGACGCGTGGTCGCTGCTGCTCCGGCGCCTGGGCGTGCCCACGCTCGACTACGCAATGCTCGGACGCTGGGTGGGGCATCTGTGGAGAGGCCGCTTCGCCCACCCTGGCATTGCGCAAGCCGCGGCCATACCGGGCGAGCGGCGGCTGGGGTGGCTGGCCCACTATGCGACAGGCATCGCGTTCGCCCTCCTGATCGTTGCTGTGCTGGGGGCGAAGTGGCTGCATGCACCAACCGCCGCGCCAGCGCTCGCGGCCGGCATCGCGACCGTTGTGGCACCGCTGTTCATCATGCAACCCGCCATGGGGGCGGGATTTGCGGCGTCGAAGACGGCCACGCCCCTCGGCAACTGCCTGCGCAGCCTTGTGACGCATGCGGTGTTCGGCGCGGGCATCTATCTGGCGGCCACGTTGGTCGCGACGCTTGGAGGTTGACATGACGGTCGAACAGATTCGCTTCAACGATGGCGCCACGTATGAACGCTACATGGGAGCCTGGAGCCAACTGGCGGGCAGCAAATTCCTGGACTGGCTGGCTCCAGCGCCGTGGCAGCACTGGCTGGATGTCGGCTGCGGCAACGGGGCCTTTACCGAAATGGTCGTCGGACATCGCGCCCCTGCTTCGGTCCACGGCGTGGATCCGTCCGAGGAGCAACTCGCCTTCGCACGCGCAAGGCCCGCGCTGCACGATGCGAAATTCCGCCACGGGGATGCCATGCGGCTGCCTTACCCCGACGGCATGTTCGATATCGCCATCATGCCCCTGGTCATCTTCTTCGTTCCAGAGCCCGCCATAGGGGTGGCCGAGATGGCCCGCGTCGTGCGGGCGGGCGGAACCGTCGCCGCCTATGCCTGGGACATGCCGGGCGGTGGCTTTCCCTACGAACTGCTGCTCGCGCAGATGCGAGAGATGGGCTTGGCGGTGCCGGCGCCGCCGAGCCCCGACGCATCGCGGGCGGCGGTGATGCACGACTTGTGGACCCGCGCGGGACTGGATGCAACGGCGACATGCGTGATCGACGTGCAGCGCACCTTCGCCGATTTCGATGACTTCTGGACCACGGCCTGCGCTGCACCGAGTGTCGGAGCAACGCTGAGAGCGCTGGACGCCAGCCGTATTGCCCAGTTGAAGACGCGAGTCCGTGATCGCTTGCCGGAGCAGGCGGATGCACGAATCACCTATGGCGCCCGAGCCAATGCGGTGAAAGGCCGCGTTCCGACGTAGCAGGCCCTTCGGAGCAACACTGCCGCGTGATGCTTTGTGCCCCTCACTGCGGCCGAACCAGCTGCGCCGGATCGGCCCGGCCAGCACCCCGCCGCGATGGATGCAGCGCTGGCGAACACGCTGGCGCTTGGCGCGGCAGGTTTGAACGCAGCTTTGATGGATCGCTGCGACCAAGGACTGATCCATACCTGCTCGTTACACCAATCTTTTCGGGCGAGCACCACGTCCAGACGGACCTGACGCCTACTGCCAATCCGATCATCTCTGCAGTCCCCGAGCCCATCCCTGACCGCGGCCAAGGGGAAAACGCCTAGGGCCAGCGCCTCTCGACTTTGCCCCCGTCTGCCTGCAGACCTTGCAACGGCCACGCCGGATCAGACAAAAACCGAACTGACCACCTGATTTTTAAAGCAGGCTTGGGGATGGCATGGCACCACCCTAGCCCCTACTCCAGGTTCTGCACCTGCTCGCGAATCTGGTCGATCAGCACCTTCAATTCCACCGCGGCGTTGGAGGTGCGGCTGTCCACCGACTTCGAGCCCAGGGTGTTGGCCTCGCGGTTGAACTCCTGCAGCAGGAAGTCCAGGCGCCGGCCCGCCGGTTCCGGCTGGCGCAGTACCCGGCGCAGTTCCTTGACGTGGCTGCCGAGCCGGTCCAGTTCCTCGTCCACATCAAGCTTCTGCAACCACAGCACCAGTTCCTGCTCGGCGCGGCCGGGATCGACCGGATGCGGCAGGTCGGCCAGGCGCGCCGCCAGCTTGGCGCGCTGGCCCTCGCGGATGGCCGGGATCAGCGTGCGCACCTCGCCGGCGATGCGCTCCACCGCATCGACCCGCTCGACGATGGCCGCGGCCAGCTTGCCACCCTCGCGCTCGCGCGCGGCGACGAACTCGGCCAGCACCTCGTCCAGCAGTTCCAGCGCCTGCGCCTGCAGCGCCGCCGGGTCGACGCTCTGCCCCTGCAGCACGCCAGGCAACTGCAGCAGGTCGACGAACTGCACCTGCATCTGCGCAAAACGCGCGCCCAGCCGCTGCGCGAGCACGCCCAGTTGTTCGACCAGGGCCTCGTTCACCGCCAGGGTCTGCGCGGCATCCGGCGCGCGCAGGCGCAGCATCAGGTCGAGCTTGCCGCGGCTGATCCGCGCGGCCACGCGTTCGCGCAGTTGCGGCTCCAGCGCGCGCAGTTCCTCCGGCAGGCGCACGCCCACTTCCAGGAAACGGTGGTTCACCGAGCGCAACTCGCACCCCAGCGTGCCCCAGGGAGTGATGCGCTCGGCGCCGGCATAGGCGGTCATGCTGCGGATCATGCGGTGTTCCGGTGCGGACAGGGGGCGAATGTTAACCTAGCGCCCTTTCCTGCCTCACCGACGCGGTCACATGCCGCGCACGGCCCCGCCCTTCCCGGAACCCCTGCATGTCCTTCTCCCGTCCCAGCGGCCGCACGGCCGATCAGTTGCGCCCGGTCCGCATCGAGCGCGCCTTCACCCGTCATGCCGAAGGCTCGGTCCTGGTCAGCTTCGGCGACACCCGCGTGCTGTGCAACGCCAGCGTCGAGAACCGCGTGCCGGGCTTCCTGCGCGGCAAGGGCGAAGGCTGGGTGACCGCCGAGTACGGCATGCTGCCGCGCGCCACCCATTCGCGCTCCGATCGCGAAGCCGCGCGCGGCAAGCAGGGCGGACGCACGCTGGAGATCCAGCGCCTGATCGGCCGCGCGCTGCGCGCCTGCGTGGACCGCACCGCGCTGGGCGAGCGCACCATCACCCTGGACTGCGACGTGCTGCAGGCCGACGGCGGCACCCGCACCGCCGCCATCACCGGCGCCTACGTGGCGCTGGTGGATGCGGTGAACTGGCTGCAGAAGCGCGGCGACCTGAAGAAGCCGGTGGTGCTGGGCGCGGTCGCCGCGGTCTCGGTCGGCGTCTACCGCGGCGTGCCGGTGCTGGACCTGGACTACGCCGAGGACAGCGACTGCGACACCGACATGAACGTGGTGATGAACGACGGCGGCGGCTTCATCGAGCTGCAGGGCACCGCCGAAGGCCACGCCTTCCGCCGCGACGAGCTGGACGCGCTGCTCGGCCTGGCCGAGCGCGGCATCGGCGACCTGCTGGCGGCGCAGCGCGCGGCCCTGGCGCAATGACCCGGCGCCTGGCCCTGGTCACCCTGGTGGTGGCCGACTACGACGAGGCCATCGCCTGGTACACCGGCAAGCTGGGATTCCAGGTGCTGGAGGACGTGGACCAGGGCCACAAGCGCTGGGTCGTGGTCGGGCCTGGCGATGCGCGCGGCGCGGCGCTGCTGCTGGCGCGCGCCAGCGACGACGCCCAACGCCGCCGCATCGGCGACCAGACCGGCGGCCGGGTCGGCTTCTTCCTGCACACCGACGACTTCCAGCGCGACCACGCGGCGATGCTGGCCGCCGGCGTGGAATTCCTGGAAGCGCCCCGCCACGAACCCTACGCCACGGTCGCGGTGTTCCGCGACCTCTACGGCAACACCTGGGACCTGCTGGAGCCCATCGCATGAAATTGGTCCTGGCCAGCAGCAACGCCGGCAAGCTCGAAGAACTGCATGCCCTGCTCGACGACGTCGGGGTCGAGCTCATCGCGCAATCCACGCTCGGCGTCGGCGATGCCGACGAAACCGGCCTGACCTTCGTCGAGAACGCGCTGCTCAAGGCGCGCCACGCCGCCCACGTCACCGGCCTGCCGGCGCTGGCCGACGATTCCGGCATCTGCGTGGACGCGCTGCACGGCGCGCCGGGCCTGTATTCGGCGCGCTACGCCGGCGAACACGGCAATGCGCAGGCCAATATCGACAAGCTGCTGGACGCGCTGCGCGATGTCCCCGACGCGCAGCGCGGCGCGCACTTCTACTGCGTGCTGGTGCTGCTGCGGCATGCCGAGGATCCGCAACCGCTGCTGGTGGAAGGGCAATGGCGTGGCCGCATCGCGCACGCCCGTGCCGGCAGCGGCGGGCACGGCTACGATCCGGTGTTCGTGGACCCGGAACACGGCCAGACCGCGGCCGAGATGCCGCTGGCGCTGAAGAACCGCATCAGCCATCGCGCCATTGCGCTGCAGCAGCTCAAGCGGCACCTGGCCGACCTGCTGGCGGCGCAGCCCGCCGGGTGAGCGCGCCGCGCGCTGGTGCCAGGCGATAACGCCGCCGCGGCGCGCGCAGACCGCGTTGCGCCGCTCCGCCCACTCCCGACCCAGCCAGCCCCTCGCCTCCCCGATTCCCCGCCGCCCGCCTTCCGCCCGCCATGCCGCACCCCCACGACCATTGCCAGCATCCGCCCGGCGCGGCCTGCCCGGATCCGTCCGGGCACGCCGACGGCCCGTCGCTGGTGCCGCCACCGCTGTCGCTCTACGTGCACCTGCCGTGGTGCGTGCGCAAATGCCCGTACTGCGACTTCAACTCGCACGCGGCCAAGGGGGCGCTGCCGTTCGACGCCTACGTGGATGCGCTGATCCGCGACCTGGACCAGGACCTGCCGCTGGTCTGGGGCCGGGTGGTCAACAGCGTGTTCTTCGGCGGCGGCACGCCCAGCCTGTTCCCGCCCGAGGCGATCGACCGTTTCCTGCAGGCGGCCAGCGCCCGGCTGCGCTTCGCGCCGGGCCTGGAGATCACCCTGGAGACCAATCCCGGCACCGCCGAGCATGGCCGCTTCGACCGCTATCTGGCGGCGGGGGTGAATCGCCTCAGCTTCGGCATCCAGAGCTTCGACGATGCGGCCCTGCAACGGCTCGGCCGCATCCACGACGGCGCCGAGGCCGAGCGTGCGGTGAAGCTGGCGCAGGACGCCGGCTACGCCAATCTCAACCTGGACCTGATGTACGCGCTGCCGCAGCAGACCCTGGCCGAGGCCGAGCGCGACATCGCGCAGGCGCTGGCGCTGCAGCCGACCCACCTCAGCCACTACCAGCTCACCCTGGAGCCGAACACCGTATTCGCCGCGCGGCCGCCGCAGGGCATTCCCGAGGACGACGACGCCTGGGACATGCAGGAGCGCTGCCAGGCGCTGCTGGCCGAGGCCGGCTACGCGCAGTACGAGGTCAGCGCCTATGCCCGCGCCGGCTACCGCTGCGCGCACAATCTCAACTACTGGACCTTCGGCGATTATCTCGGCATCGGTGCCGGCGCCCACGGCAAGATCAGCTCCGGTGCCGAACAGACCATCCTGCGGCGCTGGAAGCTCAAGCATCCGCAGGCGTTCCTGGACGCGGCGGGGACGCCGGCGGCGATCGGCGGCGACGAATGGATCGCGCCGGAGCGGCGCCCGTTCGAGTACATGCTCAACGCGCTGCGCCTCAACGACGGCTTCGCGCTGCGCGACTTCAGCGCCCGCACCGGCCTGCCGCTGCAGGCGATCGCCCCGGCCCTGGCCACCGCGCAGGCCCGTGACTGGCTGCGGGTGGACGCCGGCCACGCCGTACCGACCGAGTTGGGACGGCGCTTCACCAACGACGTCATCGCCCTGTTCCTACCGTAGGGCGCCCCACCGGCGACACCGCCCGCCTTGGTTGCGGCGGCGGATCGTGCTACATACCGCGCAGAAAAGTACAACGGCGATCACAGGATGCCCGTGTCTGCGACCCTCCCGGCCCCACCGGCGACGCTTGCCAGCGCCGCCCTGCCGGCGCGCGTGCGCGACATCCTGCAGTCCCTGAATACCCTGCTGTGGCAGGCGCTGGACACGTCGCTGCAGGCGACCCTGGACGAACTGGAGCAGGCCCTGTTCGAGCAGGCCGGGCACGCCCGCAACGGCCAGGTGCAGCAGGACCTGCACCAGGAAACGCAACGCCTGCGCGCACAGCGCGGGCAGCTGGCGCCGTTCTACCGGGCGCAGCTGGAAGCCGGGCTGGCCGGCATCCGCAGCCCCGCCGCAACGGCCGCCGCGCCGCCCCCGGCCAGGCCGGGGGCCGCCGCGCAGATGCTGACCCTGGTCGCCAACGTGGATATCGACCGCGACATCGTGCTGCACGAGATCGCCCGCCGCGAGGCGATCCGCTGCAATGTTCCGCTGCAGTTGCTCGGCCAGCGCTTCGGCGTGCTGGCGGCCCGGCCCGCCTTCGAGATCGAACAGTTGCCGCTGGGGCCGCACGCGCTGTGCCGACTGCTGCGCGATGCCGGCGAAGCGCTGGGCCTGGCGCTGGACACGCAATTGGCGCTGTACCGCGCCTTCGAACGCCAGGCGCTGGCGCGCTACGGCGACGTCGTTGAAAAAGCCAATGGCCTGCTGACTCACGCCGGGGTGCTCCCGGGCCTGATCTACCTGCCTTACGTGGCGCGCAGCACCCACGTGCAGCCGGGCGCGCGCCGCCCGGCGCGCATGGCCGCGGACACCGCTCCGGCGCCTGCCGGCAGCGCCCCCCAGGGGCACGGCGCCGCACCCGGCCAGGCCGCACCCGCCATAGGCATGCCGCCGGGGCCGGCCGCGATGGCACCGCGGCCGCCAGTGGGCACAGCGGCCGGTGCCGCGGAACCGACCGCCAGCAGCCCCGACCTGGCCACCCTGCGCCAACTGCTGACCGCTGCGCGCGCCAAGGCCGCGCCCGCCGCGGCGGCGGCCACGCCCGCGCCCGCCGGTGCCGCCACACTCCCGGCACGGCCGGCGAGCGCCAGCGGCGCGCCCCCGGTCCCGACCGCCAGCCTGCTGAAGGCACTGGGCGAACTGCAGGCGCAGCCGCCGGCCTACAGCACCCTGGGCGGGCTGCGCGGACGCCGTCACCTGCGCGACGTGCAGACCGCCCTGCTGCAGGCGCTGCGCGCCAGCCACGGTGCGCAGGCGACGCTGGCAGCGCAGCAGGCCGACACCTTCGACCTGCTCGGCCTGCTGTACGGCGAGATCGAACGCGAGGTACGCGCCAACGCGCCGGCCGCGGCGCTGCTGGAACGCCTGCAGGTGCCGCTGGTGCGCGCAGCGCTGCAGGATCCGGCGTTCTTCGCGCGCAGCCAGCACCCGGCGCGGGAACTGCTCAACGCCGTCGCCGAGTCGGGCGCGACCTGGCTGGGCGAAGAGGACAGCGATCCGCAGCTGCTGCTCAAGCTCAACCAGGCCGTGGACCGCGTGGTCGAGGAGTACGAAGGCGACGACGTGGTCTTCGCACGGGCCCACCAGGACATCCAGGCGCAGCAGCGCAGCCTGGCGCACAAGGCCGAGATCGCCGAGCGCCGGCACGTCGAGGCCGCGCGCGGCAAGGAACGGCTGGAACTGGCCAAGCAGACCGCGACCGCCACCCTGGAGGCGCTGTGCAATGCCCGGCAACCGCCCGCTGTCGTGCAGACCCTGCTGCAGCAGGCCTGGTCCGACGTGCTGGTGCTGACCCTGCTGCGCCAGGGCGAGGACTCGGAGGCCTGGCGCGAACGCGTCGGCCTGGCCGAGCGCATCGCCGAGGTCACCTGCCGCAGCGAGGGCGCCGCCGATGCGGCCCTGGCCGAGCGCGTGTGCCAGGCGCTGCTGCAGGTGGGCTACCACCAGCAGGAAGCCGAGGCCCTCGCCCGCCGCCTGTCCACGCCCGGCGGCGCCGACGCCACCATCTCGCAGACCGAACTCAGCGTGCGGCTGAAGACGCGTACCCGCCTCGGCGAGCAGGGCGAGGACGGCCCGCGGCCGTCGCTGCCGCCACGCACCGAGGCCGAACAGGCCGCGTATGCGCGGCTGCGCACGCTGCCGTTCGGCACCTGGTTCGACTTCGTCGTCAACCAGCAAGGCGAGCTGAAGCGGCAACGCCTGTCCTGGTACAGCCCGATCACCGAGCGCGCGCTGTTCGTCAACCAACGCGGGCAGAAGACCGCCGAACACACGCTCGACGGATTGGCGCGGTTGCTGGCACAGGGCCAGGCCCGCATCGTCAGCGAGGACCGCGCAGGCCTGGTCGACCGCGCCTGGCAGGCCGCGCTGCGCGCGCTGCGCACGCTGGCCGGCGTTCCCGCCGCCGACGACAGCATGGAAGGCGCATGAGCGCCGATGCCCGCCGTTCGCCGCGCCGCCAGGTCCCGGACATGGTGCCGGTGCTGGACCTGATGGAAGACGCCGTGGTCGGCCGCCTCGGCAACGTGTCCGAACACGGCATGCTGCTGCTGACCTCGGTGCCGCTGCACGAGGACGCGCTGTACCAGTTGCGCTTCGCGATGCCGCAGGCCGGCCGCGACGTGCAGATCGACGTCGGCGTGCACCTGTTGTGGAGCGACCCCTCGCACGCGCCGGGCCAGGCCTGGGCCGGCTTCCGCTTCCTGACCATTTCCCCTGCGCACCGCGACCTGCTGCGGCGATGGATCAACGCCGCCCAGGGCGGCTGACGTCAGCGCAACCGCGCAGGAGCGGCTTCAGCCGCGAGCGCTGTTCCTGGAACGTCTCAAGTATGCCGTGGGAGCGGCTTCAGCCGCGACGCGCGTGACGGGGAACACGCGTCGCGGCTGAAGCCGCTCCCACAGGCCAGGCAACCTCTTCCGGCTTGATGCAAGCGAAGGCAGCGGATTGGAGATGCCCTGCGGCCGCTCCCGCGGCAGCCATCCCCATCGGTTGCGCGCCACGATGGAAAGCGCATCCGGAGGGTTCGCCACGAACGCCGCGTCGCCGCCCGCCATGCGCCCGCCGCACACGCGCGTGCGCATCGTTTCCGGCACACTTGGCGCCCCTGTTTCCGCACCGCCGAACGAGCCGCCGCCATGCCCCAGCACGACCCAAGCGCCCTGTACGCCGACCACCTGCGCACCTTGACCCAGCGCGCCGACGAGGCGCTGGCGCGCGGCGGCTTCGACCACCTGGTGGTGCCCAGCGGCAGCCTGCACTACCAGGTGTTCGACGACCGCGACTATCCGTACGCGGTGAACCCGCAGTTCAAGGCCTGGCTGCCCCTGACCCGGGTCCCGAACAGTTGGCTGGTGTACACGCCGGGGCGGCGCCCGCAGGTGATCTTCCACCAGCCGCGCGACTACTGGCACGTGGTGCCGGACGCGCCCAGCGGCTGGTGGGTGGAGCACTGCGAGATCCACCTGATCCGCACCCCGGACGAGGCGCTGGCGCTGCTGCCGGACCCGGCGCGCAGCGCGATCCTGGGCGAACCGCAGAGCGCGCTGGGCGCCTACGTGCCGAACAACCCGGCGGACGTGCTGCAGTACCTGGAGTATCACCGCGCCTACAAGACGCCCTACGAGCTGGCGCTGATGCGCCAGGCGCAGCAGTCGGCGGTGCGCGGCCATCGCGCCGCCGAGGCCGCGTTCCGCGACGGCCGCAGCGAATTCGAGATCCACATGACCTACTGCGCGGCGGTCGGGCAGGACGCGAACGAGCTGCCGTACGGCAACATCGTCGCGCTGAACGAACACGGCGCCGTCCTGCACTACACCGAGCTGCAGCGACAGGCGCCGACGCCGCTGCGCAGCTTCCTGATCGACGCCGGCGCCTCCGCGCACGGCTACGCCAGCGACATCACCCGCACCTACGCCGCCGATCCCGGCAGCGAGTTCCAGGCGCTGATCGACGCAGTGGACGCCGCGCAGCAGCGCCTGGGCCGGAACGTGCGCCCCGGCGTGGACTACCGGCAACTGCACCTGGATGCGCACCTGGCGCTGATGGGCGTGCTGAAGGACGCCGGCGTGCTCACCGTGTCGCCGGAGACTGCCGTGGCCACCGGCGTCAGCGCCGCGTTCTTCCCGCACGGCCTGGGCCATCCGATCGGCCTGCAGGTGCACGACGTCGCCGGCTTCGCCGCCAGCGACCGCGGCGGCCGCATCGCGCGCCCCGACGGCCACCCCTACCTGCGCATGACCCGCACCCTGGAACCGGGCATGGTGGTGACGATCGAACCGGGCCTGTACTTCATCGACATGCTGCTGGACGACCTCAGGCAGGCCGGCCACGGCGGCAGCGTCGACTGGGCGCGGGTGGAGCAATTCAAGCCCTACGGCGGCATCCGCATCGAGGACGAAGTGGTGTGCACCGACGACGCGCCCGAGAACCTGACGCGGCCGGTGTTTGCGGCGGCCTGATGGCTGCCGCCGGGAATCGGGAATCGGGAATCGGGAATCGCAAAAGCAAAAGCGCCAGGCCTGCTAGCTGACCTTTCCGCGCGCGGGCACTGCTTTTCCCATTCCCCAGTCCCTATTCCCCATTCCCAGCCATCAGCGCCAGTGCATTCGCGGCCACCCGAGCCGCTGCCACTGCCGGGAATCGGGAATGGAGAATCGGGAATCGCAAAAGCAAAAGCGCCAGGCCTGCTAGCTGACCTTTCCGCGCGCGGGCACTAGCTTTTCCCATTCCCCATTCCCCATTCCCCATTCCCCATTCCCCATTCCCTATTCCCCATTCCCAGCCATCACCCCCTCGATCTCCTCGGCGCTGCGCGCCAGGGCATCGGTGAGCACGCGGTGGCCGTCGTCGGTGATCAGCACGTCGTCCTCGGTGCGGATGCCGATGCCGCGCCACTTCGCGTCGACCTCCTTGTCGTCCGGCGCCACGTACAGGCCGGGTTCGATGGTGAACACCATGCCCGGCTCGAGCAGGCGCGATTCGCCGGCCAGGCGGTAGTCGCCGACGTCGTGCACGTCCAGGCCCAGCCAGTGCCCGGTCTTGTGCCGGTAGAAGCGCCGGTAGTCGCCGCTGGCCAGGTTCTGCTCCAGGCTGCCCTTGAGCAGGCCCAGCCGCAGCAGGCCCTCGGTCAGGGTCTGCACCGCGGCCAGGTGCCCCGCCTCGTAGGCCACGCCCGGGCGCGCCTGCGCCAGCGCGGCGGCGTGCGCGGCGCCGACCAGGTCGTGCAGCGCGCGCTGTTCGGCGCTGAAGCGGCCGTTGGCCGGGAACGTGCGGGTGATGTCGGCGGCATAGCCGCGGTACTCGGCACCGGCATCGACCAGCACCAGGTCGCCGTCGCGCAGGCGCGCGGCATTGGCGCGGTAGTGCAGCACGCAGGCGTTGTGGCCGCTGCCGACGATGCTGCCGTAGGCCGGCCAGGCGTCGCCGGCGCGGAATTCGCGCTCGATCTCGGCCTGCACCTGGTATTCGTGCACGCCGGGCCGCGCCAGCCGCATCGCCGCGCGGTGCCCGGCCACGCTCAGGTCGGCGGCCACCTGCATCAGCGCCACTTCGTCGCGCGACTTGAACAGGCGCTGCTCGTGCAGCAGGTGGCCCAGTTCCAGGAACTCGTGCGGCGGCTGCGCGCCGTGCCGCACCTGCTCGCGCACGCGCTTGACCCAGCCGATCAGCTTCAGGTCGAAATCGACGTCGCGGCCGAAGTGGTAGTACACCCGCGAGCGGCCTTCCAGCAGCCCGGGCAGGATCTCGTCGAGGTCCTCGATCGGATAGGCGTCGTCCATGCCGTAGCGCTCGACCGCGCCTTCCTGGCCGGCCCGCGGGCCGTCCCAGGCTTCGCGCTCGGGATCGCGTTCGCGGCAGAACAGCAGCGCCTCGCCGTGGCGGCGTCCGGGCACCAGCACCAGCACCGCGTCCGGCTCGGGAAAGCCGCACAGGTACCAGAAGTCCGAATCCTGCCGGTACGGGTAATGCGTGTCGTGGCTGCGCACCCGCTCGGGCGCGCTGGGCAGCACCAGGATGGCCTGCTCGCCGGCCATGTCCATCAACTGCCGGCGCCGGCGCGCGTACTCGCCGGCGGAAATCCCGGTGAGCCGTTTCATCAGTTCAGGCGCTGCCGGTGGCGCGGGCCGAGCACGCAGTCGCTGTGCAGCAGCAGCACCGCCACGCGCACGAACTCCTCGATCTCGGCCAGCGCGTCCTCGTCCTCGTCGCCGCTGTCGAAATCCTCGGCGCTGGCCTGGGCCAGCCGCGCCAGGTCCTGCAGCGCCTCCTGCCCTTCCTCGGACAGCGGCGGCGCGGCGCCGGCGGCCAGGCCGAAACCGCCAAGGAAGCCGCGGCACCAGTCGAACAGCGCATCGGCACGCTCGGGCAGCGCCGCGGCGGCATCGGCCAGCACCAGGTCGAAGCCGAAGTCGCGGTCGTTCAGTTGCGCGACCGTGGCCTCGCGCAGGCGGTCCAGCGCGTCGCCGGGGCGCGGCGCGGCGATGCCGGCGTCGGCCAGCACGGCGGCCGGCCATGCCGGCAGATCGGCGCCACCGCCGGCCAGCCAGCCGCACAGGGCGCCGTGCAGTTCGGCCGCCGACGCAGCCAGGCCAAGCGTCCGGCTGGCATCGGCGATCTGGTCGGCAGTGGGAAGTTCGGTCATGGAGCAAAGCCTGTCGGGCGCTGGCCGCCGGCCTGTCGAGGCCTGCGGCGGAATCGGGACTGCGCAGTGTAGCAATCGCGTGCGCGCCGCCGCTTGTGGAGGCTTCCGGCACGCGCCTACACTCCACCACCCATTCTTTGACAGAAGTCACTTTCCGCTATGCCATTGGAGCACATTGCTGCAGGAGCTGCGGAAGGGAGCGGCCTGGTCTTGTCCGGCGAGACGTTGCTGGCCGCGTGGCCGTTGGCCGTGGCCGCGCTGGCCGCGGGCGGACTGGTGGCGCTGTTCGCGCTGCGCTGTCGCCGGCACCTGCGTGGGCAGTTGCAGCGGCAGTTGCAGCTGCAGCAGCGCGACCAGCACCTGAAGCTGGCGCTGTGGGCCTCGGGCGAGCACTTCTGGGACTACGACCTGCAACAGCGCACGCTGCGGCTGATGCGCGCCGACGAGGCCACGCCGCACGCGCAGGACATCGGCCTGGTGATCCGCGAGAACGAGCCGCTGCGCATCCATCCCGACGACATGCAGCAGGCGCGGGAAGTGCTGCACCAACACCTGCAGGGCCTCACCGCGCTCTACACCGCCGAGTACCGGGTGGACCTGGCCGGCGACGGGATCTGGCACTGGGCGCGGGTGCGCGGGCGCGTGGTCGACTACGACGCCAGCGGCGCACCGCGCCGGCTCGCCGGCACCGCGCGCGACATCACCTCGCACCGCCAGGCCGACCTGGAGCGGCGCATCGCCGCCGAAGTGCTGCGCAGCATGGGCGAGGCGGTCGCCGTGCTCGACGAGGAGCGCCGCTTCATCTCGGTCAACCCGGCCTTCACCCGCATCACCGGCTACAGCGAGCGCGAAGTGCTGGGCCAGCCGATGGCGCTGATCGACCACGCGCCGGACACCCCGGCGGCGTCGGTGGCGGACCAGGGCCGGCACTGGCGCGGCGAGGCCTGGAAACGGCGCAAGGACGGCCAGGAGATCCTCTGCCACCTGCGCCGCAACACCGTGGTCGCTGCCGACGGCCGCCAGAGCTTCCAGGTGGTGGTGCTGGAGGACATCACCGAGCAGAAGCGCGCCGAGCAGGAACTGCGCTACCTCGCCAACTACGACACCCTGACCAGCCTGCCCAACCGCACGCTGCTGTCCGAGCGCCTGGCGCGCGCGATCGTGCGGGCACGGCGCCAGGCCGGCTCGGTCGCGGTGCTGTTCCTGGACCTGGACCGCTTCAAGGACATCAACGACTCGCTCGGCCACGCGGTCGGCGACCGCGTGCTGCGCGCCGTGGCCGAACGCCTGCAGCACGCGGTGGGACCGCAGCACACGGTGGCGCGCCTGGCCGGCGACGAGTTCACCGTGGTGGTCGAGGACATCGTCAGCCAGGGCGAGGCCGAAGCGGTGGCCGCACGCGTGCTGGCCGCCTTCGAGGCGCCGCTGCGGCTGGACGAACGCCGCGAGGTCGCGGTCTCCACCTCCATCGGCATTTCCCTGTTCCCGCAGCACGCGTTGCTGCCGAGCGAACTGCTCAAGCATGCCGACACCGCGATGTACCAGGCCAAGGCCGCCGGGCGCCGCAACGCGCAGGTGTACTCGGCGCGCATGGACGAGGCCACCCGCCACCGCGCCACCCTGGCCAGCACGCTGCGCAAGATCCCGCTGGACCAGGAACTGAAGCTGGTCTACCAGCCGCGCTACTCGCTGCGCGCGCAGCGGGTGGTCGGCGTGGAGGCGCTGCTGCGCTGGCACAGCGCCGATTTCGGACCGGTCTCGCCGAGCCAGTTCATCCCGCTGGCCGAGGAGACCGGGCTGATCCTGGAAATCGGCGAGTGGGTGCTGCGCCAGGCCTGCGGCGCGCTGCGCGACTGGCGGCGGATGGGCCTGACCGACCTGTGCATGTCGGTGAACGTCTCGGCGATCCAGCTCGAGCGCGGCAACCTGCCGGAACTGATGGCGGCGATCCTGGCCGAAACCGGCGTGCCGGCGGCCAACATCGAACTGGAACTGACCGAAAGCGTGGTGATGTCGCAGGTCGGCAAGAACGCCGAGCTGCTGCACGCCTGCCGCGAGCTGGGGCTGACCCTGGCCATCGACGACTTCGGCACCGGCTACTCGTCGCTGGCCTATCTGAAACGGCTGCCGATCAACACCCTGAAGATCGACCAGGAATTCATCGGCGACCTCACCCGCGACCCGGACGACGAGGCGATCACCAGCACCATCATCGCGATGGGCCATTCGCTGGCGCTGAAGGTGGTCGCCGAGGGGGTCGAGGATGCCGGGCAGCTGGCGTTCCTGCGCGAGCACGGCTGCGACGAGATCCAGGGCCACCTGGTGGCGCCGGCGCTGGAGCCGGACGCCTGCCTGCGCCTGCTGCAGCAACCGCTGCGGCTGCCTGCCTGAGCGCCAGCCATGGCGCCGCCGCGCGGCGGCTTGACCACCCCTCGGGCGCATGCCTATCGTGAGCGCCATGGACAGCCCTGATGCCCTCGCCGAGCTTCGCGCCCTTGCCGCACGCGTGGAAACGCTGGTCGAGCGCTGCCAGCGCCTGTCCGACGAGAACCGCAGCCTGCGCCAGCAACAGGAACACCTGATCGGCGAGCGCTCGCAGTTGCTGACCAAGAACGAACAGGCGCGCTCGCGCGTGGAAGCGATGATCGCCCGGTTGAAGTCCCTGGAGCAGCACACGTGAGCGAGCCGGTCAGCGTCCGCATCCTCGACCGCGAGTACACCGTCGGCGTCGAGGCCGATGAACGCGACGGCCTGCTCGCCGCCGCGCGCCTGCTCGACGCGAAGATGCGCGAGGTCCGCGGCAGCAACCGCATGGCCGCGGTGGATCGCGTGGCCGTCCTCGCCGCCTTGAACCTGGCGCACGAGCTGCAGCAACTGCGCGATGAACAGGCGCAGCGCGAGCGCGAGATGGCGCGCACGCTCGCCGATCTCAATCGCCGCCTGGACAGCGTGGTCGATACGGCGCGCTGATCCGCGCTTGGCGCTTCGATCATCAACGTGAATTGCAACGTACCGAAGCACCGACGAACGGACTAGCCAAGCGCGACGACGGCGCTATACTCCCCTTGCGTTCTCTGCTGTGAACGACAGCGTGTGCAAACATTCGCCTTGTCCCTTAATGACGACCACGGGGTGGCGACGGAATCGGGAGTGCAGGTCCGCCTCGTAGCGGGAAGCCCGATGATTCTCCAGCCATCCCACTTGAACCCCGGGTTCAAGGTCGTTTCGCACGCATCGTCACGGCGGAGAATGCAATTTTTCCTGGAACCGGCGCCGCAAGGCGCCGTTTCCTTTTGTGCGTCCGCCAATGGTGCGTCCGCCAACGCCAGCGTTGCCGACGCGCCGCAAGCGCCATGGGGCAAGACCTGGCGGCAACGCCGGCGGCACGACGGCCCGACCTGACGCGGCATACTCGGCAACGGACGACACGCTCTTGCGCCCCACCACGGAGATCCCGGATTGCCGACGCTCGCCCAGATCATCGACCGCTTCGACCCCGCTGCGGGGTTCGACGTCCCCGCCAGCTGGCGACAAGGCCGCACCGCCTTCGGCGGACTGTCCGCGGCGCTCGCCCTGCAGACCGCGCTGCGCACGGCGCCGTCCGCGTTGCCGCCGCTGAAGTCGGCGCACATCGGGTTCATCGGCCCGACCGACGCCACGCTGCGCTTCGATGCGCAGGTATTGCGCCAGGGCAAGTCCGCCACCTCGGTGGCGGTGGATTGCCTGGCCAACGGGCAGGTCGCGCTGCGCGCGGCGCTGCTCTTCGCGCAGCCGCGGCCCAGCCGCATCACCCACGACTTCCTGCCGGCGCGCCCGGCGGTGGGCGACCCCGACGACGCGCGGCCGATCGCCGACAGCGCTGCGACCCCGGCGTTCGTCGCCCACTTCGACATGCGCCTGGCCGGCGGCGCGCTGCCGCTGTCCGCCGCGGCCGATCCGGAGTTGCTGGTCTGGGCACGCCATCGCGACCCCGGCGGCGTGGACCCGAGCGTGGCCCTGGTCGCGCTGGGCGACTGCCTGCCGCCGGCCGCGATGACCTGCTTCACCGAACCGGCGCCGGTCAGTTCGATGACCTGGACCCTGGACTTCCCGCAACCGGCCAGCGCCGGCGACTGGTTCCTGCTGCGCTCGGCCAGCTGCCATGCCGAGGACGGCTACTCGCTGCAGGACATGCACATCTGGGACAGCGCGGGGCGGCTGGTGCTGTGGGGCCGGCAGACGGTGGCGCTCTACGCGTGATCGCCGCGGCGACGGCCGCGCCCAGGGCATGCCCTCGATCCCCCAGTAGTGTGCCGCGCCGGGATTGCATGTGCCTGTGGCGAGGAAGAGCGAGGACGTGGACGTGCGTCCACGGCCGCGCGACGACCCGGCCATGGGCGCGCGCGATCGCGGCCCTTCGGGTTGGGCCTGGCAGGCCCAACGCGGCGGACGTGGGGAGCGAGGACACGCCCTGGTCAGTGCGCGCGCCGGCGCCGACAATAGCGCCGTCCCTCGCCACGCCCGCCCGATGACTGCCGACGACCGCGACTCCCTGCGCCAACACCTGCGCGCGCGCCGCCGCGCGCTCCCCGCGCCGGTGCGCCTGGCCGCCGCCGATGCGCTGGCGCAGCGGTTGCTGCAACTGCCGTTCGCGCCGCAGCAGGGCCATGTCGGCGGCTACTGGGCGACGGACGGGGAGATCGCGCTGCATCGCTGGCAACTGTCGTTGCCGGACGCGGTGCAGTACTGCCTGCCGATGCTCAGCGGCGACACCCTGCGTTTCGCGCCGTGGCGCCCCGGACAGCCGCTGCGCGCCAACCGCTACGGCATCCCCGAACCCGATGTCGACCCGGCCACGGCCCTGGCGCCGGCGCAGATGGCGCTGGTGGTGGCGCCGCTGGTCGGCTTCGACGCCGCCGGCGGCCGCCTGGGCATGGGGGGCGGCTGGTATGATCGCAGCTTCGCTTTCCGCCAGCGGCAGGCCCCGCCGCCCTGGCTGGTCGGGGCCGCCTTCGACGCGCAGCAGGTCGCGGCCTTGCCGCTGGCGGCCTGGGACGTGGCGCTGGATGCGGTCTGCACCGAATCCCTCACCCTTTCGACCGCTGCCGATTTCCCCGCATGACCGCACGCACCCGCTACTGGTTGATGAAGTCCGAACCGGACGCCTTCTCGATCGACGACCTGCAACGGGTCGGTACTGAACCCTGGAACGGCGTGCGCAACTACCAGGCGCGCAACTTCATGCGCGACGGCATGAAGGTCGGCGACGGCATCCTGTTCTACCACTCCAACTGCAAGGTGCCGGGCATCGTCGGCGTGGCGCGCGTCGCCAGCCAGGCCTATCCCGACGCCACCCAGTTCGATGCGTCCTCCGACTATCACGACCCCAAGGCCACCCCGGAGCAGCCGCGCTGGTATCTGGTGGACGTGGCGTTCGAGCGCAAGCTGGCGCGCACCATCGCCCTGGACGAGATCAAGCAGCACGCCGACGCGCTGGGCGAAGGCTTCCCGCTGGTCGCCCGCGGCAATCGCCTGTCGGTGTTCCCGGTCAGCGCCGCGCAGTGGAAGCTGCTGCTGGCGCTCGAATAGCCGGGATTCGGGATTGGGGATTGGGGATTCGTTTCCCGTCCCACCCGTCCGCCGCTTCAACGCATCCCGCATCCCCAATTCCCAATCCCGAGCCCTTCCAATGTCAGACGCCAAACGCCTTGCCGCCGAGAAAGCCATCGAGTACGTCCAGGACGGAATGATCGTCGGCGTCGGCACCGGCTCCACCGTGGCCTACTTCATCGACGCGCTGGGCCGCATCGGCCACCGCATCAAGGGCGCGGTGTCCAGTTCCGAGCAGAGCACCGCGCGCCTGCGCCAGCACGGCATCGAGGTGCTGGAGCTGAACCACACCGGCACCCTGTCGCTGTACGTGGACGGCGCCGACGAGTGCGATCCGAACAAGTGCCTGATCAAGGGCGGCGGCGCCGCGCTGACCCGCGAGAAGATCATCGCCGAGGCCAGCGAGCGCTTCGTGTGCATCGTCGACCCGAGCAAGCAGGTGCAGACCCTGGGCAAGTTCCCGCTGCCGATCGAGGTGATCCCGATGGCGCGCAGCCTGGTCGCGCGCGAGATCCTGGCGCGCACCGGCGGCCAGCCGGTGTGGCGCGACGGGGTGATCACCGACAACGGCAACGTGGTGCTGGACGTGCATCACCTCTCGATCACCGACCCGGTGGCGCTGGAGCGCGAACTGAACCAGATCCCCGGCGTGGTCTGCGTCGGCCTGTTCGCGCGGCGCCCGGCCGACGT
Organism: Xanthomonas sacchari; assembly: GCF_024266585.1. Lineage (NCBI taxonomy): Bacteria > Pseudomonadati > Pseudomonadota > Gammaproteobacteria > Lysobacterales > Lysobacteraceae > Xanthomonas > Xanthomonas sacchari. The sequence continues at coordinate 1,401,573 of NZ_CP100647.1, read as the reverse complement.
GGTGATCGTCGGTGGCGAGCCGCCGCGCGTCCTGTAGGACGCGCGGCGGGATTGGGGATTGGGGATTGGGGATTCGTAAAAGCCGAGATCCTTGCCTTTGCGAATCCCCAATCCCGAATCCCCGCTCTTGACGCCACGCGCACCATGCAACAAGGTGCGCGCTGTCCTCCCTGCCCCGGCCTCGCCATGTCCCTGATCCGCGCGCTCTGTGTCCTGCTCCTGCTCGCCCTCAGCGGTTGCGCCAGCGCTGGCGACCATTGGGTGGAACTGGGTGGGCACCGCTACCAGGTCGAGTTGGCGCAGAACGACGCCACCCGCGCGCGCGGGCTGATGTTCCGCGACCAGATGGAGGCCGACCACGGCATGCTGTTCATCCACGACCGCGAGGAACCGCAGGCGTACTGGATGAAGAACACCAAGATCCCGCTGGACATCCTGTACTTCGACAACCAGCGCAAGCTGGTGGCGCAGCAGCGCGACGTGCCGCCGTGCTCGGCCGGCGACGCCTGCCCGCCCTACCCGAGCAACGCGCCGGCGCGCTACGTGCTCGAACTCAACGCCGGCCAGGCCGAGCAGCTGAAGCTGCAGGACGGCACCGAACTGCGCTTCGGCCCCGGGATTCCGCAGGGCCGCTGATCGCCTGCCATGTCGGCCGGGGTCGGGAAAACGCCCCGCGACCACGGCGCTGAACCCGACACCGCTGTCGGGAACGACCGGACTTGATCGGACCCGGCTTTGCCGCCAGTCTTGGACCATGGCCGCCCGATTGACATTGCCGAGCTGGAATACCCTGGCCGCCCTGGACGACGATGCGCTGCCGCTGCTGGCGACCGCGCTGCTGATCGCCCGCGACGAGTATCCGGAACTCGATGCCGCCCATTACGACACCCTGGCGCAGAGCCACGCCGACCACCTGCGGCACGAGGTGGCGACGATCGGCCCCTGGCCGCTGAAGATGGCCGCGATCAACCGCCACCTGTTCGAAGAACTCGGCTACAGCGGCAACCACGACGAGTATTACGACCCGCGCAACAGCTACATGAACCAGGTGTTCGAGCGGCGCCTGGGCAATCCGATCTCGCTGGCGCTGGTGCAGATGGAAGTGGCGCGGCGCCTGGACATCCCGCTCGACGGCGTGTCCTTCCCCGGCCATTTCCTGGTGCGCCTGCCGGTGGACGACGGCCTGCTGGTGATGGACCCGTTCAACGGCGGGCGCCCGCTGGCGGTGGAAGAGCTGCGCGAACGCGCGCGGCCGCACATGGGCGGCGAAAGCCCGGACGACCGCGCCCTGCTACAGATCCTGGATCCGGCGCCGCACCGCGCGATCCTGACCCGGGTGCTGCGCAACCTGCACGGCGTCTATGCCGAACGCGACGAATGGGACCGCGCCGCGCGCAGCGCCGACCGCGTGCTCAAGCTGATGCCGGACCAGCCCGAGGCCCTGCGCGACCGCGGCATGGCCTACCTGCAGATGGACTACGTGCCCGGCGCGCGCCGCGACCTGGGCCGCTACCTGCAACTGAACCCCGAAGCCACCGACGCGCTGCCGATCCGCGAACGCCTGGTGGAACTGAGTGCGCGCGGGCAGCGGATGCATTGAGGCTGGGAATGGGGAGGGGGGAATCGGGAATGGGAAAAGCCCATGCCCTGAGGCTCTGAGGTTGCTGACCTGATCAAGCCTTCACTGGATAACCGACCGAACGGATCATTCGAACGTCGGCGGGCAGGCGGCAGCGCGCGACAACCGACCACGCAATCCGACGGCCCGGCATCGCAATGTCTGAAAACTCGTCTGCGGTGCGCAGCCTACAGGCACGGGAGTCGCTGTCCCATTCCCGATTCCCCCCTCCCCATTCCCAGCGCTCAATCCATCTCCACCATCTCGAAATCGTCCTTGGTCACGCCGCAATCCGGGCAGGTCCAGGTGTCGGGCACGTCTTCCCAGCGGGTGCCGGGGGCGATGCCTTCTTCCGGCAGGCCGTCGGCCTCGTTGTAGATGAACCCGCAGACGACGCACATCCAGGTGCGATAAGTGGTGGCGGTGGCGTCGCTCATTGGATAATCGCAGGTCACAGTCGAACGGAACGGCATTGTCCCATCGCCGTCGACGCATCGGAAGGCTTGGCCATGAACGCATCCCCGACGCCGCGCGGCGTGTACCTGATCACCCCCGACGAGGCCGATGGCGCGCGCCTGCTGGCACGGGTGGCGCCGCTGCTGGACCAGGGCGTGACCTGGCTGCAATACCGCAACAAGCGCGCCGACGCGGCGCAACGGCGCGACCAGGCCGCGGCGCTGCAGGCGCTGTGCGCACAGGCTGGGGTGCCGCTGATCGTCAACGACGACGTCGCACTGGCGCTGGCGGTGGGCGCGGCCGGCGTGCACCTGGGCGAGGACGACGGCGACCTGGCCGCCGCGCGCGCCGCGCTCGGGCCGCAGGCGTTGATCGGTGCCTCCTGTTACGACGAGCTGGCCCTGGCCCGCGGCGCTGCGGCGGCCGGCACCAGCTACGTCGCCTTCGGTGCGTTCTTCCCCAGCCGCAGCAAGGTCACCACGCGCCGCGCCACGCCCGCGCTGTTGCACGAGGCCGCGGCACTGGGCCTGCCGCGCGTGGCGATCGGCGGCCTCACCCCGGACAACGCTCGCCCGCTGGTCGCGGCCGGCGCCGACCTGCTGGCGGTGATCAGCGGCGTGTTCGATGCACCCGATCCACGCGCGGCGCTGGCCGCGTACCGCGCCTGCTTCGACTGAGGGGCGGGGAGGCGTGTCGAGTTGTAGTGGTCCGGAGGTGAGGATGGGGATGAAGGCACGGCCTCGTGCCCCCAAACATCGCGAGACGCTACGCGCCGTACCCTCACCCCAACCCCTCTCCCGATGGGAGAGGGGCTAGCGCCTTTCCTTCTCCCACCGGGAGAAGGTGCCCCGAAGGGGCGGATGAGGGTACGGGCGCAGCCTCGCGCCCCCAAACACCACGAGACGCTGCGCGCCGGCCCCTCACCCCAACCCCTCTCCCGGGGGGAGAGGGGCTAAGGCGCTCCCCTGCCCGCTCAGAAGTCGTAGCTCAGCGTCACCCGTGCCGAGCGCGGCGCCTGGTACGCCACCGCCTGGTTCCACAGCGGGTTGACTTCGCCCGGGTTCAACTCCGAGAACGGATAGACGTTGACCGCCGTCTGCCGGTTGGTGACGTTGAACACGTCCAGGCTCAACGCCAGCTTGCCGGCGGCGAACTTCGGCTTGTAGGTCACCCCCAGGTCGAGTTGCGCCACCCAACCCAGGGTGCCGTGCGACCCCGGCGGCGACGGCTCGCCGGTGCCGGTGCTGGGGTTGTAGCAGAAGTGGTAGGGGCCGCCGGTGACGCTGGGATTGGCGTAGCCGGCCGGATCGCGGTCGCCGGGATCGTAGTTGTCGCCGTAGTAGTAAGCCAGGCAGGGACGCGGCGCACCGGAGATCAGGCTCAGGTTGGCCGAGGTGCCCCACTCCTCGGTCAACTGGTAGAACCCGTAGGCCTTGAACTGGTGCCGGCGGTCGTTGGACTGGTTGCCGTTGAAGTGCTCCATCAGCGCCGCATGGTCCCAGCTCTGCGTGGTCGAGGTCGCCGCCTGGCCTTGATAGCTGCCCAGCGCACCGCCGGTACGCCACAGGTCCGAGCGCAACTGGCCCTCGGTGGTGCCGTAGCTGTGCGACCACACGTAGCTCATCTTGGTGTACCAGCGGCCGTCGAACGGACGCTCCAGGTTGAACTCCAGCGCCGAATAGCGGCGCTTGAATTCGGGGTAGCCGCCCTGCTCGCGGGTCACGGTCAAGGCGTGGATCTGGCCGTCCGTGCCGATCACCCGGTAGGTGTTGGTCTCGCCCGGATTGACCAGCGCCGCACTGGCGTTCTTGTTCCAGTCGATGTTCACGCCCGCCGCCGCGGCCGCGGCCAGCAGGCCGGCATTGGAGTTGTCGAGGTTGGTGTCGTCGATGCCGTCGTTGAGCCGGCGATGCACGCCGCGCACGCCGAGCACCCAGTCGTTGGGCAGCAGCTTGCTGAAGCCGAGGATGAGTTCGTCCTGGTTCTCGCCCTTGATGTCCTCGACGACCGCCGTGCGCACGTCGGCGAGCCGGCCGAAACGCGAGTTGGCCGAGACCGGTGGGGCCAGTTGCCTGGCCAGGATCGGCGTGCCGTCGGCATTGATGCCGCTGTAGGTGTAGTAGGTGCTGGTGGATACCGCCGGGGTGAACAGGCCGGCCGGCGACAACGGCAGGCCGAGGTAGTAGCGGCCGAGGTTGCCGTAGACCTTGAGGCTGGAATCGCCGTTGACGTCCCAACTGAAGCCCAGCCGCGGCGCCCACTGGTTCTTCAGCGCGATGTAGGCCTGGCCGAACGGGGTGTAGTTGGTGAAGCTGTCATTGCGCACGCCCAGCGAGAGCAGCAACCTGTCGGTGGCCTGCCAGTGGTCTTCGATGTAGTAGGCGGTCTGCTTGGCGTCGTAGGAATACAGGTTGGTGGCGATGTCCTTGGTGACGTAGTAGCCGGTGCGGCCGTAGGTGGGATCGGCCAGGCCGGGGCTGGGCACGCCGATGCTGCCGTCCTCGGCGACCGAGCCGCTGACCAGGCCGCCGCTGTTGCGCCCGAACGGATCCGGGGTGTAGCCGTAGGTCCAGCCATAGCCGGGGCCGGAACTGTACGAGCCGATGTTGATCGCCTCGCTCTTCTGGTTGTCGATGCCGACGTCGACGCTGTGTTCGCCGAGGCGCCAGTTGAGGTTCAGGCGCAGGTTGTCCTTCTTGTACTCGCGGTCCGGATCGGTGATCGAGCTGACCGTCTGCGCGTTGCTGATCGGGGTGCCGCCGGTGTAGGCCGGATTCTCGTTGGCGACGCCGTTGAGGAACGGGCCGTTGCCGGCGTCGTAGCCGATGGCGGTGAGTTTGTTGGGCAGTCGCTCCTTGCCGTACAACGCGGTCAGGGTCACGTTGTCGCCGAAGTAGCCGGTGTACTTGCCCAGGAACAGGGTCGGGCCGAACGTGTTCTTGGCTTCGCGGCCCTTGTAGCTGCCCACCTCGCGATCGACATAGTTGTAGCGGTAGATGCTGCCGTTGGTGCGCGCCTTGTCCTGCGCGCCGGTGAATTCCAGCAGGTGGTTGTCGCTGATCTGCCAGTCGATCTTGGCGTAGGCGCGGGTCTGCTTGTAGTCGTAGCGGGTCCACGGCGAACCGGAGATGCCGCCGGAGGTGACGCGCGCGTCGGCGACGCGGGTACCGCTGGAATCGACCTGTTCCAGGGCCAGGAAGAAGAACAGGCGGTCGCGGACCAGCGGGCCGCCGACATGCGCGCTGTAGGTGGTCTGGTCGGCACTGGTCTCGCTCAGCGGCTGGTAGTTGCCGGCGGTGTACTTGGCGTTGCCGGGATTCCAGTACACGCTGTCCCTGCGGAAATACAGGTCGCGCTGCCTGGCGCTGAGGCTGTCCGGCTGCCAGATCACCGCCGCGCCGAACTGCCAGTCGTTGCTGCCGCGCTTGCCGACCTGGCTGATCACGCCGCCGTTGGAGCGGCCGTACTGCGCGCCATAGCCGCCGGTGAAGATTTCCTGCTGGTCGATCGCGCCGTAGGGCAGGGTCAGCCCGCCCAGGCTGCTGGCCGGGTCGGTGGTGTTGAAGCCGTTGAGGTAGTAGGCGTTCTCGCTGGCCGCCGAGCCGCCGAAGCTGGCCAGCGAACCGCCGAGCGGGCCGTTGTCGTAGCCGCCGCTGTTGTTGACCACGCCCGGCGCCAGCAAGGCGATAGCCTCGGCGGTGCGGCCCAGCGGCAGCACCGCCAGTTGCTCGGCGGTGATCACGGTGCGGCTGTCGACGCTGGCGACGTCGATCCGGGCCACGTTGCCGGCCACCACGTTGACCGCGTCCAGCGTCTGCGCCGGGCCGCCGAAGCCGACCTCGGTGCCGGCGCCGACCACCAGGTTGATGTTGTCGCGCGTCTCCACCACCTTGCCGTCGCGCTTGAGCGTGACCGTGTAGGTGCCCAGCGGCAGGTTGCCCTGCGCATAGCGGCCGCGTTCGTCCACCTTCACCTCGCGGCTGAAGCCGCTGGTGTTGGTGATCAGCACACTGCTCTCGCCCGGCCCCGGCGGCACGCTGCCGACGATGCTGCCGGTGGTGGACTGCGCATGGACATGGCCGCCGGCAAGCGCCAGCGCGAGCGCCAAGGCGCTCCTGCGGATCGTACGATGCATGCTCTCTCCCGAAGACGAACATCGTTGGCACGCCAACGACACTGCAGGCGCACCGCCGGATGGCGATCCCCACGCCTGCGCTGGAACCTCCGCCCATCGCATGACCGATGCCGATCGGCAATCGGGTCATGCGCCCCTGGACGTTCCGATCCTAGGCAGCGGATCGCGGCGCGGCGCCGGCCGCGACGGGTAGGTACCCCCTGGCCGGGTAGGCGACATGGCGCATGTCGGCGGCAGCCGCGACAATAGACGGCCTCGCTCCGCGCCCGGCCGTCGGCCCGGCCAGCATCGCCAAGGATTCCCGCTCATGACCCATTCCCGCTCGCACACCCTGTTCAGCCAAGCGCAGTCGCTGATTCCCGGCGGCGTCAATTCGCCGGTGCGCGCCTTCAAGTCGGTCGGCGGCGAACCGTTCTTCGTGCAGCGCGCCGATGGTCCGTACCTGTACGACGTCGACGGCAACCGCTACATCGACTACGTCGGCTCGTGGGGGCCGATGATCGCCGGGCACAACCACCCGGCGGTGCGCGAGGCGGTGCAGCGCGCGATCGGCGACGGCCTGTCGTTCGGCGCGCCGTGCCCGGCCGAGGTGACGATGGCGCAGACCATCACCCGGCTGGTGCCGTCGTGCGAGATGGTGCGCATGGTCAACTCCGGAACCGAGGCCACGCTGTCGGCGGTGCGATTGGCCCGCGGCGCCACCGGGCGCAACCGCATCGTCAAGTTCGAAGGCTGCTACCACGGCCACGGCGACTCGTTCCTGGTCAAGGCCGGCAGCGGCATGTTGACCCTCGGCGTGCCGACCTCGCCGGGCGTGCCGGCAGGCCTGAGCGAACTCACCGCCACCCTGGCCTACAACGACGCCGAGGGCGCCACCGCGCTGTTCGAGCAGATCGGCCACGAGATCGCCGCGGTCATCATCGAACCGGTGGTCGGCAACGCCAACTGCATTCCGCCGCGCCCGGGCTATCTGCAGCACCTGCGCGACCTGTGCACGCGGTACGGCGCGCTGCTGATCTTCGACGAGGTGATGACCGGTTTCCGCGTCGCCCTGGGCGGCGCGCAGGCGCACTACGGGGTGACCCCGGACCTGACCACCTTCGGCAAGATCATCGGCGGCGGCATGCCGGTGGGCGCCTATGGCGGCCGCGCCGAGCTGATGCGGCAGGTGGCCCCGTCCGGGCCGATCTACCAGGCCGGCACGCTCAGCGGCAATCCGGTGGCGATGGCCGCGGGGCTGGCGATGCTGGAGCTGATCCAGGCGCCGGGCTTCCACCAACGCCTGGACGCGGCCACCGCGCAGTTGTGCGCCGGCCTGGAAGCCGCGGCGGCGGCGGCCGGCGTGGCGGTCACCACCAACCAGGTCGGGGCGATGTTCGGGCTGTTCTTCACCAGCGAGAAGGTGGAGACCTACGCCCAGGCCACCGCCTGCGACACCGCCGCGTTCAACCGCTTCTTCCACGCGATGCTGGCGCGCGGCGTGTTCCTGGCACCCTCGGCGTACGAGGCCGGTTTCGTGTCCAGCGCCCACGACGACGCGGTGCTGGACGCCACCCTGGCCGCGGCGCGCGAGGCGTTCGCGGTGGTCGCCGCCGGCTGAGTCCACGGCGGGCCGCGGTGCGCGGCTTTGCTTTTGTGGCGGCGGTGGCATAAGTTCAGCAGACAACGCCAGCGGACGGCATCAGGGTGGGGACCCGTGGAACCTACGCGGCGAAGACCGTTCCGCGCTCCGCGCGGCGCGGTAGCGCGCGTCCGGTTCCGTCCCGTTACCCGAACCGCCGGAGGGCGCAAGGGCGACCGTTACAGACGACACCGCTGGCGACATGCTCAAGCCTGTCACGCTGTTGAACCCGCGTCTCCCCGCATCCCCGCACGACGGCGGCCCTGCCGTGCCCGATTGGGTGCTGGCCGACAAGCTCGCGCCGCCGCGCGCACGCGTGGCCACGGTGCCGCGCGAGGCCTTGCTGCAGCACCTGGACCGCGCCGCCGAGCTGCCGTTGACCGTGTTGCTGGCGCCGCCCGGATTCGGCAAGACCACCCTGCTCGGGCAATGGCACCACCGCCTGCGCGAGCGCGGCGAGGCCGCGGTGGCGTGGCTGTCGCTGGACGAGGACGATGCCGATCCCGGGCGCTTCCTCGCCTACCTGGCGCTGGCCGCGCGCGAGGCCGGGGTCGAACTCGGCGCGCCGCTGCAGGCCGCGCTGCAGCAGCAGGGCCAGGACCTGGACGTGGCCGCCACCGTGCCGAGCCTGATCCGCGCGATCCGCGCGGCGCCGCGGCGCCTGCGGGTCATCCTCGACGACTACGACCGCAGCCAGGCCGGCGCGCTCGACGAGGTGGTGACGCGGCTGGTCGAACATGGCGGCGGCCACTTGCACCTGCTGCTGGCGACGCGGCGCGCGCCGGCGCTGCCGCTGGCGCGTTGGGCGCTGCAGGGCCAGCTGGAACGCATCGGCGCGCGCGAACTGGCGCTGGACGAGGCGGAGACGGCGGCGCTGCTGGGACCGCAGGTCCCGGTGGCGATGGCCTGCCAGTTGCGCCGCCAGACCGAGGGCTGGGCAGTCGCGCTGCAGTTGGCCGGGCTGTGGCTGGGCGGCGACGAGCACCGCCGCGACGACCTGGGCCGTTTTTCGGGACGCACCGCCGAGCTGGCGGCGTACCTGGCCGAGCAGGTGCTCAACGATCTGGATCCGGCATTGCGCGCGCTGTTGCTGCAGCTCTCGCCGCTGGAACGGTTCAATGCCGCGCTCGCCGACGCGGTGCGCGAGCGCGACGACAGCGGCCGCCAGCTGGAACGGCTGGCGCACTTCCAGGGCCTGCTGGTGGCGCTGGACGGCGAGCACGAATGGTTCCGCTTCCATCCGCTGTTCGCCGACTACCTGTCCCAGCAACTGGAGCGCGAGACGCCCGGGCTGGCGCCACAGCTGCACCGGCGCGCCGCGCAATGGTTCGACGCGCACGGGCAGTTGCCCGAGGCGGTGCGCCACGCGGTACGCGGCGGCGCCATCGACAGCGCCGCCGACTGCATCGCCCGCGCCGGCACCTGGCAGTTGCTGTTGCGCCACGGCACCGCGCCGGTGCGCGCGCTGCTGCGCCGCTTCCCGCGCCAGAGCATCGGCGAGCGGCCGGCGCTGGCCCTGACCCAGGCCTACCTGCACATGAAGCTGGGCGAGTTCGCGCACGCGCAGACCCTGCTGGAACGGTTCCGCGATTTCCCCGAGCAGGCACGCGCGCCGTTCGAGCGCGACTACACCGTGGTGGTGGCGTTGCTGCGCGATCTGCTCGACCAGGTCTGCGCCAACCGGCGCGGAGTGGCGCAGATCGCTGCACAGGCCGCCGCGCTGGACGAGGACGACAACCTGGGCCGCGGCACCCTGTGGTGCATCTGCGCCACCACCGCGCTGGGCCGCGCCGATTTCGCCGGCGCCGAACGCTATGCGCAACTGGCCGGCACCGCGATGCAAGCCAGCGGCAGCGAGGTCGGGGCCAGCTATGCGCTGACCCACCTGGCGCAGAGCCACTTCTACCGCGGCCAGTTGGACCGGGCCGAGGCCACCTGCCGCCAGGCGCTGGCCATCGCCCAGCGTCAGCAGCAGCTCGACCCCACCCTGCAGGCGGTCGGCCAGTGCCTGCTGGCGCAGCTGCAATGCGAACACGGCCGCTACGACGCGGCCGCGGACTGCCTGCAGCCGGCGCTGGAGTTCCTCGAGCAGCACGACGGCTGGCTGGACGTGTACGCCGCCGGCTACGAGACCGCGCTGGTGCTGGCGCGGCAGCACGACCGCAGCGGCCGCGCCGCACTGGACCTGCTCGACCACATCGACCGGATCGCGCACGCCCGGCACCTGGGCCGGCTCGCCGACCTGGCGCTGGCCTGGCGACTGCACGTACTGCTCGACCAGCCGCCGTCGCCGGCGATCGACCTGCTGATCGCGCGCGCCAGCGGCGAGGCGCGCTTCACCCACGCCCTGGCGCAACCGCAGGACTGGCGCTTCCTCACCGCGCTGGGGTTTGCCCTGGCCCGCTGGCATCGCCTGGGCGGCCGCACCCGCGCCGCGCTGGCGGTGCTGCAGGGCGTGGAAGCGCGCTGCGTGGCCGCCGACAATCAGACGCATCTGGCCCGCGCCCGCGCGCGCATCGCGCTGGTGCTGCACGACCGCGGCGAGTCCGACGCCGCCCTGCCCTACCTGCGCCACACGCTGCAGCACGTGGCCAGCACCCAGGCCTGGCAGTGCCTGCTGGAACTGGGCGTGCCGGGCAAAGCGCTGCTGCGCATGGCGCGCCAGCAGGACCCGCAGGCGGCGCCCAACACCACGCTGGCGATGACCATCCAGGCCTTGCTCGACAAACTGCGCCACGACCAGGACAACGGCGCCGAGCTGTTCAGCGAACGCGAACTGGAAGTGCTGGCGCTGCTGGCGCAGGGCGCCGCGAACAAGCAGATCGCGCGGCGCCTGGCGCTATCGGAGAACACGGTCAAGTTCCACCTGAAGAACCTGTACCGCAAGCTGGAAGCCGGCAACCGCGAGGCCGCCCTGGCCAGTGCGCTGCAACGCGGGCTGCTGCAGCGCGCGGCGCCGCCGGAGCGCGCAGCGGACTGAGCGCGGCGGCGCACGCATCGCGCACCGCCAGGATCCTGCGGGAACGCGCTCGACCGCTCCCGCGGCATCGGCCTGCGCGCGAAACGCCGCAGCGCGATGACTGCGGTCGCGACCTGCGCGCGTGGCGCCTCAGCCGAACACGAACTTGCCCTTCATCATCGTCCAGTGCCCCGGGAACGAGCAGAAGAAGGTGTAGTCGCCGCCCTTGGCGAGCTTGGCGGTGGAGAAGGTGATCGTGTCCGACTGCCCGGCGCCGATCACCTTGGTGTGCGCGATGACCCGCGCATCGTTCTTGGGCAGGTAGCTGTCGGCCAGGCTGCTACTGACGCCGGCATTGGCCACGGCCTGGAAATCGGCGGTCTTGGTCAGCACCCAGTTGTGGCCCATCACCGCCGCGGCGAGCTTGCCGCTGTGCTTGAGCGTCAGCGCCACCTCGGTGCAGTCGGCGGCGACCTTGATCTGGGCCTGGTCGAAGGACATCTGGTCGGTGCCGGTGATGGTCACCGCGCAGGTCTTGGCCCAGGCCGCCGGCACGAACGCGAGCGCGGCGAGGACCAGCAAAGGGGACAGCGAGGTTGCTTTCAAGAAAGGCTCCTTGACGATGGGAACGGCGCAGCGACGTCGAGTGCGCCGCCACGCGCTGCGCGTGCAGCGGCAGCGCCACGACTGTCTGCCTTCGCGCGAACGCTTGTCAACGGCAGGCGCACGCGCGTCGCGGCATGCAGCGCACGCGCAGCGGTTAGGCGTTGCGGAAGAATCCATGCAGCGGATCGTGCGACGCCAGCGGCGCCGGCACCGGCAGCGGCCCGCGCTTGCCCGCGGCCACCTGCGCGAACGCCTGCTTGAACCGCGCCATCTCCGCCGCGGTGCCGACGGTGATGCGCGAGCGCTCCGGCCACAGCGTCCAACTGCGGCCGACGAACACGCCATAGGTCGCCATCGCATCCATGAACTCCTTCGCCGGGCGCTTCACGTCGACCATGAAGCAGTTGCTCTCCGAGGCGGTGCAGGCGTATCCCTGCGTGTCGAGCCAGCGCACCACGTCGCTGCGGATGGCGCTGTTGAGCGCGCGCCGCTGCGGCACCAGCGCCGGATCGCGCAGGCTGGCCAGGCCCGCGGCGACCGCGGTCACCGGCAGGCTGTTGATGCTGTAGAACTGGAGCTTGGCCAGCAGCTCGGGTCGCGCCACCGCGTAGCCCAGGCGGATGCCGGCCATGCCATAGAGTTTGGAGAAGGTGCGCAGCACGATCACGTCGTCGCCGGCGGCGACGCGATCGACCATGCTGCTGGCGCTGTCGGAGAAATGCAGGTACGCCTCGTCGACCACCAGCACGCTGCCCTTGGGCTTGTGCGCCAGCGCGTACTCCAGGTCCTTGCGCGGGGTCACCGAGCCGGTGGGATTGTTCGGATTGCAGATGTAGATCACCCCGGCCTGGGCGTCGGCGGCGCACATCGCCTGCACATCGTGCGCGTCGTCCTTGCGCAGCGGCACCTTGATCACCTTGGCGCCGTTGCGCGCGGCGGCGCGCCAGCCGGATTCGTAGGTGGGATCGGCGGTGACCAGCGAGGCGCCGGGCGAAGTGAACGCCAGCATGGCGTAGTCCAGCGGCTCGGTGGAGCCGGCGTAGGCCATCAGGTGGTCCAAGCCCACGCCGAGCTGGGTGGCGAGGGTCTGCAGCAACTCGAGCTGCAGTTCGCCGAGGTAGCGGCCGCCGCTGGACGCGATCGCGGCGATCGCGCGCTGCGCCGCCGGCGAGGGACCACCGGGATATTCGTTGGCGTTGATCAGCACCGGCGCCAGCGCGGTGCCGGCCGCCTGCGCCGCGGCGGGGGCGGCCTGCGCCAGCCACGGCGTGCCGAGGCCGGCTGCGGCGACCAGCGCCGATTGCTGGAGGAACCTGCGGCGCGAAGGCGACGACTGCTGCATGCGGGACTCCTGGCAAGAACGTGGCGAAGGAATTACGGACGCACCGCGACCACTTCGATCTCGATGCGATACAGCGGATTGCCCAACGCGGCGATCTGGAACGCCGAGCGCGCCGGCAGGTTGGGCTGCTCGGGCGTGCCGAAGAACTGCCGGTAGCCCTCCATGAAGCCGGCGAAATCCATCTTCCCGCCCAGCGCCGGGTCGCCGACCAGGAACGCCTGCATCTTGACCACGTCGCGCATGCCCAGGCCCATGCCTTCCAGCTGCGCCTTGATCTGCGACAGCACGCTGACCGTCTGTGCCTTGGTGTCGCCGTAGGTGGCGGGCGTGTCCTTCGGCGCATTCGGATCGAGCGGCCGCGGCACTGCGCCGCTCAGATAGACCGTGGTCTTGCCGGCCGGGACCTCCACCGCCGCGGAGATCGGGAAATCGCTGTTGGGAATCTTGTGCCGCACGATCTCGGCGGCGCCGGCCAGCGCGGGCAGCCACAGCGCGGCGCACAGGCCGGCACGGAGCGAACGGGAAACGACACGATGACGCATGCGGAACTCCTTGCGATCGGAACGGGGAAGGGGCGGCGCCGGCTCAGTGCCGCAGCGCGTGCACGTCCTCGGCGCTGAGCCGGCCGGGATAGTCGTTGCCGAACTGGCTGCGCACGTAGTGCACCACCTCGGCGACCTGGCGGTCGTTGAGCGTGTCGGCGAAGCCGGGCATGCCGCCGTGGCCGTCGAGCACCATCATCGCCACGTAGGGCGCGGCGGCCACCTTGGGATTGCCGGCCAGCGCCGGATACTCGCCGCCGCCGCGCGCGCCCTGCCCGTCAGGCATGTGGCAGCCCTGGCAGATCGCCGCGTACACGGTGGCACCCGAGGTGGTGGTGAACTCGGCCTGCGGATACAGCGGGGTGGCGTCGGAACTCTGCGCCGCGGCCGGGCCGATCGGCGGCAGCATCAGCGCGACCAGCGCGGCGGCGATCGCCGCGGCGAGCATCCAGGAACGATCCGGCTTCATGCGCTAGCTCCGTTGACCACGCGACGATGCAGGCGCTCGATCGCGTCCAGTGCCGAGGTGATGGCGCCTTCCTGCCAGGCCGGGATGTAGGAGGCGTGCTCGCCGGCCAGGGCGATGCGGCCGTCGATCTGGCACAGGTTCTCGTAGTGCTCGGCGCGCGCGGCATCGCTCCACATGCCGAAGCAGCCGTGGGTGAACGGCACCCGGTGCCAGCCCACGGCGATGCCGTTGTCGAATTCGCGCGGGTACTGCGGATGCAGCTGCGTACCGTACTCCACCGCCTTGGCCACGCGCTGCGCCGGCGTCATCGAGGTGAACTCGAACGCCTCCAGCCCCCACACGTAGGCGCCCAGCAGCACGCCCTTGCCGGCGCTCTGGAAGCCGGTGCTCGGATAGCTGATCAGGGTGATCGGCAGGTCGGTGTAGCTGATGCCGCCGTAGATCGCCTCGTCCTCTTCCCAGAAGCGGCGCTTGAACTGCAGCCCGACCTTGACCGAGGCCGCATACGGCACCTGGCCGATCGCCGCGGCCATCTTCTCGCCCACCGCGATCGGGATGCGGCTGAGGATCGACAGCGGGATCGTGCACACGCACCAGTCGGCCTTGGCCAGCTGTTCGCTGCCGTCCGCGTCCTGGTAGGCGACGCTGACCCCGTGCGCGTCCTGGTCGATGCGGGTGACCCGCGCGTTGTAGCGGATCGCATCGCCGAGCTGGCGCGCGAAGGCCTTGCCGATCTGGTCCATGCCGCCGACCGGCTGGAACATCGCGGTCTGCATCTCGTAGTTGTTGCCTGCGGCCAGCGTGGCCCACAGCCGCGAGCGCAGGATGTCCTCGGTGGTGAACGGTTCGGAGAATTCCGGCTTGCCGGACAGGCCGCCGCCGGGATATTTGGCGAAGCCGCGGCGCTCGCTGCTCTCGCGGCCCTTGACGTAGCCGAAGTCCTTGTCCAGCGCGCCCCAGTTGCGCAGCGACTCGAGCAGGATCTCCTGGTCCTCGCGCTGCAGTTGCGCGTCCAGCGCGCCCTGCTTGGTGCTCTTGGCCAGCAGTTCGGCCACGTGCCCCTTGTAGTCGGCGTCGATGTCGCGGAAGCGCTGTGGCCTGCCGCCGAAACCGGTGCGGCTGTGCAGCAGCGCGTTGAAGTTGACCTGCACGAACGGCTCCAGCGCCACCCCGAACTGCTTGCAATAGGACAGCACCGCCTTGTGGTGGTGCGGGATGCGCCACGGCCCCGGGTTGAGGTACATGCCCTCGTCGAACCCGCACTGCTGCGTGAAGCCACCCAGTTCGGTGTAGCGGTCGCCGCCGCGCAGCGTCCAGTTGCGGCCGCCAGGGCGCGCGTTGTACTCGAGCACCTGCACGCGGTAGCCGGCCTTGCGCAGTTCGTAGGCCGCGGTCATGCCGGCCAGGCCGGCGCCGAGCACCAGCACCGAGGCGCCCCTGGCGTCGCCGTCCAGCCGCGGCACGCCGGTGAAGCGCGATTCGGCGGCCAGGCCCAGGCTGTGCATCGCCTGGTACATCATCGCGCCACCGCCGGCCAGGCCGATCCTGGCGAGCAACTGGCGGCGGGTCATGGCTCCCTTGGGGGCTGCGTGCATCGTGGACATCGTCTCGCGGATGGCGGATCGACCATAGCCGTCGCGGCGGCGGCGCGGATCGGAGGTGGCGGGTAGGCCGCGATGGGGCGGGTAGGTGCGCGGGTGGTGGGTGGGGGTGCGGCGGCGGCCGGCCCCTTACCCCCAACCCCTCCCCCGGGGGGAGAGGGGCTTGCGCGCCATGGCGGTCAGAAGCGGTAGGTGAGCTTGGCGTAGTAGCGCGCGCCGAAGTAACCGATCGGGCTGCCGGTCAGGTACGGCGAGTTGTAGTAGCTCAGGTAGTTCTTCTCGAGGTAGTTGTAGGCCGCCGCCGGGATCTTGTCCGGGTACTTGTTGAACACGTTGTCGGCGCCGATGCTGACCGTGAGCCGATCGGTGGGCCGGTAGGTCAGCTCGACGTTGGTCAGCGCCAGCGTGCCGATCTCCTGTTTGTAGTACGGCGCGCCGTTGACGTCGACCACGTCGAGCTTGCTCAGCACGCTGGCCGGGAAGATCTCGCCGTTCCAGTCGTCGTACGGCGTGACCAACTGGTACTGCGGCCCGTAGATCGCCTCGGTCACGCGCAGGCTGAACTTGCCGATGTTGAAGGTGGCGCCGAGGTTGACCCGGTACTGCGGCGCGTTCTTCTCCAGGTTGATCAGCGTCGCCGCGCTGTACATGGTGGCGCCGCCGAGCACCTGCGGTGCCGGCTTGGCGTCGAGCACCTCGGTCTTGTTGTAGTTGGCCGCCAGGATCCAGTCGATCGAGCCCCAGTCGAACTCGCTGACGTAGTTGGTCACCCAGTCCACGCCACTGCTGCGGGTCTTGAGCGAATTGTTGAAGATCGCCACGGAGATGTTCTGGCGCGCGGTGGCGTCGAGCGAGCCGCCCGGCGCGGACGGATCGATGCCGCCCAGGTAGCCGAAGTCGACCAGGGCCTGGCCCAGCGCGGTGTTGTAGGTCGCGTCGGGGACGCCGTCGCCGTTGGTGTCGCCCGGCTCGCCGGCGCGGGAGTATTCGAAGGTCCCCACACCGATGCGATCGGAGATGGTGATGCGGTAGAAGTCGAGCGTGCTGTCGAAGTTGGACATCGGCCGGAACACGAAGCCCAGGCTGTAGTTGGTGCTGGTCTCCGGCTTCAGGCTGCCGAAGCCCAGCGCGGCGGCGGCCGCGCTGTTGGGCTGCAGCGTCGGGGTGGCGCTGGTCGGGCCGACCTGCACCGCCGAGTAGTAGCCTTCCTGCAGGGTCGGCGCACGGAAGCCGGTGCTGGCGGTGGCGCGCACCGCGAACGTGTCGCTGATGTCGAAGCGGGTGGTCAGCTTGCCGACCACCTTGCTGCCGAAGTCGCTGTAGTTTTCGTAGCGTCCGGCCACGTCCAGCAGCCACTTCTCGGTCGGGTTGAACACCACGTCGGCATAGGCGGCGTAGCTGTGGCGGCTGTAGGAGCCGGTGTTGAACAACGGGTTGTAGCCGGGGAAGGAAGACGCGCCGGCGCCGTAGTACGAGGTCGGATCGCCCGCATCGATGCCGTAGCGGTCGCGGCGGTATTCGATGCCGGCGTTGAAGGTCAGCGGCTGCGACAGGCCGACCTCGAAATCGTGGGTGGCGTTGAGGTTGGTGGTCCACTGGCTGGCCCAGAAGCTGCCGTCGTAGAAATCCTCGGGCGAGTAGCCGTCCTCCTGCCACAGGCTGAAGTTCATCGAGTTCAGCGTGTACACGTCCATCTTGTTCTTGCCGTAGCTGCTGGAGAAATCCCAGGACCAGTCGGCCAGCACGCCCTTCAGGCCGGCAGTGAGCTCGTAGTCGACCTCGTCGGAGGCCTCGGACGGATTGAAGCCCAGCGGGTACTTGTGGCTGACCGCACCGGTCGCCGGATCGACATAGCCGCCGTCCTGGCTGGGACGCCGGTAATTCTCCTCCGACTGCGCGGTCTTCTTGCCGAAGCTGCCGAACGCGTAGAACTCGAGCGTGTCGCTGAGCACCGCGCCGGAGTTGAAGAACAGCACTTTGCGGTGCACTTCCGGCGGATTGAGCCAGGCGTTGACGTTGGGAAAGCGCGGGTTGAGGGTCATGCCGCGCACGTCGTCGGCGAGGAACTCGGCCATGCTCGGATTGACCGCCGAGCAGTCGGCGTAGTTGGCCACGCAGTCGGCGTAGCTGTAGGAGCCGAGCCGGTACACGGTCTTGCGGTTCTCGACCTCGGCGCTGAGGCTGAAGTACGCCGCGTCGCTGCCGAAGCCGATGTTGCCGCCCCACGAATCGGTGCCGCCGCCACCGTCCTTGTAGCCGGCGTAGCCGGCATCCACCTCGCCGCCTTCGTGGTTCTTCTTCAGGATGATGTTGATGACGCCGGCGATCGCGTCCGAGCCGTACAGCGCCGCGGCGCCGTCGGTCAGCACTTCCACGTGGTCGATGGCCGCGGCCGGGATGAACGACAGGTCCGCCGACGCCGCGCCGGTGGTGGTGTTGACGTTGGAGGTGATGTGGCGGCGCTTGCCGTTGACCAGCACCAGCGTGTGGTTGGGCGAGAGGTTGCGCAGACTGGCGGTGAGCGTCTGGCTGGCCATGTCGTTGCCGGTCTGGTTGGCGTTGTAGGACGGCACCTGGTTGGCGATGGCGTTGATCAGGTCCGGCGCGGCCGACTGCTTGAGCATCTGCGCGCTGACCAGCTGGATCGGCGCCGGGCTGTCGGTCACCGCCATGTTGGCCTTGCGCGTGCCGGTCGAAATGACCGTGATCGCATCCAGCGTCGTGGCCTGGTCGTCCCCTTGTTCGGCCAGCGCCGGCAGCGCCTGCGTGGCGGCCAGCAACAGCGCCAGCGTGGCGGTTCCGTGGCGATGCCCGGCGTTCCCCAGCCCCCTGCGCACCGACTCCGCCAGACGATGCGTCTTCAATCGCTTGCTCATGCCCAAGACCCCCTGGATGACGTGGATATCGCGTGGAAACGCACCTGTCCCCCGACCGGCGACGCCGTGAACGCGGCGCGAAGGAACCATAGCCAGGGAGGTGCGGCGAGCGGCCGCAGTCGAGGGGTAGGTGGGCCGCATGCGGGTGGGCCGCGCGCGACCGGCGGCACCGCGCGGGTAGCCGCGTTCGCCGCGGCGGGGACTGGGTTAATCTCGGGTGCCCCCACCTACGACCCGTCGCATGCCCCAGTACCGCCCTTGCGTACCGCCGCCCGCGCCATGGCCGCGTTGACCCAGCCGCGCCCGCGCCTGCTGCTGCTCGATTTCGACGGCGTGCTGGCCGGGTATACCCGCGCGGCGCGTATCGCCTGCCTGGCCGAGCAGTGCGGCTGCGAACCGGCACAGGTGCGGCAGGTGCTGTTCGCGTCCGGACTGGAAACCGCCTACGACGGCGGCGAGATCGCCACCACCGACTACCTGCAACGGCTCGGGCAGGGCCTGGGCAGGCAGCTGCGCGAGGCCGACTGGATCGCCGCGCGCGTCGTCGCCAGCCGCGGCGATCCCGGCGTGGTCGAGCGCGTCCTGGCACTGGCCGGCAGCATCGACATCGGCGTTCTGACCAACAACGGCGCGCTGATGGCCCAGGCGATCGCGCAGATCGTGCCGGCGCTGTTTCCGTTGCTGCAGGGCCGGGTGCTGTGCAGCGGCACGCTGGGCGGGCGCAAGCCGCAGGCCGAGGTCTATCGGCGTGCGCTCGACCACTTCGGCGTCGCCCCGCGGCACGCGCTGTTCCTCGACGACCTGTTCGTCAACGTGCGCGGCGCCCGCGCCATCGGCATGCGCGCGGAAACAGCCAGCGGTGCGCGCGCGGTGCGCCGCGCGCTGGCACGGCACGGCCTGGCATAGGCACCGAGGCCACGCGCGCGGAACAGCGGCCACTGCCGCAGCGACCGGCGATTGCGCACGCGTGTTGTTGATGGGGGTGGCTGTCGCCCGCGCGGCACGGCGCGCGGGTCGGATCACGCCCCGCAGCGGCGGCGCGCAGTCAGCGCCTCGTGTCGGCAGGCGCATGGATGCGCCTGCCGAGAATTCCCATCCTGCCCGCGACCCGCGCGTAGCGCGGGCATGACGTCCGGGAGTGCTTCTGCGCCTGGCGTTGCGCAGGCAAAAAACCGCTTCCCGGCAGCCGAAGGCCGATCGCGCTCACGCACGCAACCCGTGCGGCATCGTCGTTGCCGCACGACCTGCCGACTGCCGCGCGCGCCGATCGACTCAACGCGTGCCGACGTACTCCCGCAGCGCCGCATGCAACCGCTGCAAGCCCTCGGCCAGCTCCTGGTCGGTGATGTTCAGCGACGGCACGAAACGCAGCACGTCCGGCCCGGCCTGCAAGGTCAGCACCCCGTGCGCGGCGGCGTGGTCGAGGATCGCCGCGGCCTGCCCCGCATGCGCCGGGTTCAAGACCGCACCCAGCATCAATCCGCGCCCGCGCACCTGCGAGAACAGCCTGAATTCCTCGTCGAGCGCCGCCAGGCCCGTACGCAGCGCCGCCGCCTGCCGCGACACGTTGGCGGCGATCGTCGTCGAGGCCAGCTTGCGCAGCGCCACCCGCGCCACCGCCGCGGCCAGCGGGTTGCCGCCGAAGGTGGTGCCGTGCGCGCCGAACTGCATGGTCTCGGCGACCTTCGGGCCGGCCAGCAGCGCGCCAATCGGGAAGCCGCCGCCCAGCGCCTTGGCCAGGGTCACGATGTCCGGCGTGACCTGGTCCTGCCAGTGCGCGAACAGGGTGCCGGTGCGGCCCATGCCGCACTGGATCTCGTCCAGCACCAGCAGCGCGCCGTGGTGGTCGCACAGCGCCCGCACCTGCGCCAGGAAGCCCGGCGCCGCCGGCATCACCCCACCCTCGCCCTGCACCGGCTCCAGCATCACCGCGGCCACGTCGCCGGCGGCCATCGCCGTTTCCAGCTGCACGATGTCGTTGAAGTCGACGTAGCGGAAACCGCCGGGCAGCGGCTCGTAGCCCTCCTGGTACTTGGGCTGCGCGGTGGCGGTCACCGCGGCCAGGGTACGGCCATGGAAACTGCCGCGGAAGGTGACGATCACCCGCCGCTGCGGCGGACGGCCCTGGGCGCTGGCCCACTTGCGCACCAGCTTGATCGCCGCCTCGTTGGCCTCGGCGCCGGAGTTGCACAGGAAGGCTCTGTGCGCGAAGCGCGAGGCCACCACCAGTTCCTCGACCAGGCGCAGCGGCGGCTCGCTGTAGAACACGTTGCTGGTGTGCCACAGCTTGCCGGCCTGTTCGAGCAGCGCCGCCTGCAGGTCCGGATCCTGGTGGCCGAGCCCGCACACGGCGATGCCGGCGGACAGGTCGATGTAGTCGCGTCCCTCGCTGTCCCAGACCCGGGCGCCCTGGCCGCGCTCCAGCACCAGTTGGCGCGGACGGTAGATCGGCAGGCTGTAGCGTTGACCGAGGGCGATCAGCTCCGCGGCGGAAGAAGCGGTCATCGAGGGAATCCTGCGGTGGAGAAAGCACCGATTATAGAGACCGCCGCGGCAGGCGCGGCGGTCGGCGACGGCGCCACCGGCAGCACCTCGCGCGCGGCGGACGGCACAGCGGGGGCGCTGGCCGCGTTTACCAGACGCCGGTGTTCGGCATCGACGCCCACGGCTCGGCCGGCGCCAGCGCCCCGCCCTTCTGCAGCAGCTCGATCGAGATCAGGTCGGGGCTGCGCACGAAGGCCATGCGCCCGTCGCGCGGCGGACGGTTGATGGTCACGCCGAGCGACTGCAGGTGCGCGCAGAGGGCGTAGATGTCGTCGACCTCGAAGGCCAGGTGACCGAAGTTGCGGGCGCTGCCGTAGTCCTCGTCCGAGCCCCAGTTGTAGGTCAGCTCGACTTCGGCCTCCGGGTTCTCGGGGGCGCCGAAGTACACCAGGGTGAACTTGCCGGCTTCGTTCTCGACGCGGCGGGTCTCGTGCAGGCCCAGGCCCTCGGTGAAGAACGTGCTGGTCTTCTCCAGGTCGTGGACGCGGATCATGGCGTGCAGGTATTTCATCGTGACAGCTCCGAGGGTGGGGGATGGGGGGCGCCATGCCGCGATGGCGCGCGCAGAGGGCGCACAGGGTAGCGCTGCCGGCGTGCAGGCACGGCGACGCCGTGGCGGGACCGGTTCAGCGGAAATAGCAGGCCTTCAGCGGCAGCGCCGCCGCGCCCACCGCGCTGGCATCGGCGGTGGCGGCGGCCGGCAGCAGCAACGGCAACGGCCGCGCCTGGCCGCGGCGCGGCTGATTGTCGATGCGCACGCGCGGAATCAGCCGCGTCGCCAGCTCGCGCGGCATGCGCCCGCCGAACACCACCGCCGGCGGATCGAAGATCGCCACGATCGCCGACACGATCAGCGACAGGCCCGGTGCCACCCGCGCGATCCAGCGCTCGATCGCCGGCCACGCCGGATCGTAGGCCGCCAACAGCGCGCGGATGTCGGGCAGCGCGATGCCGTCCTCGGCCAGCAGTTGCCGCAACAGCTCCAATGTGCCGCGCTCCAGCCCCTGCTGCGGCAGCATGCCGGCGAACTCGCCGGCGTTGCCGTGCGCCCCGCGCAGGCAGGCACCGTCGATCACCACGCCGCCGCCCAGGCCGTAGTTGAAGTGCAGATAGGCGAAATCGCGGTACTGGCGGCCGATGCCGAGCAGGCTCTCGCCCGCCGCCGCCACCGTGCCGTCGTTGTCCACCCACACCGGCAGCGCCAGCGCCTCGGCCAGCCAGTCGCCGATCGACAGCTCGCCCAGCGCGCGCAGCGGCTCGGGCGGGTTCATGTGCACGCCATCCTCGACGAAGAAGCCGGTCATCGCCACGCCCGCGCCCAGGCGCGGACCGAGCCCGGCGCCGGCCGCCGCGGTCAGCGCCGCATCGGCCTCGCGCAACTGCGCCAGCAGCGCGGCCGGCTCGGTCGAGCGCAGCGCATGCTCGGCGGTGGCGCGGATCTGGCCGCTGAAGTCCAGCAGCGCCAGCGACAGCGCATCGGTCGCGATCGCGTAGCCGACGGTGTGGCCGTAGCCGGGATTGAGCGCGATGCCCGCCCCCGGCTTGCCGCGGCCGGCATGCGCCAGCGACGCGCCGATCGCGACCAGGCCGCGCTCGGCCAGTGCGTCCACCAGGCGCACCGCCGACTGCACGGTCAGCCCGGTGCTGCGGCTGAGATCGGCGCGGGTGGCGGTACCGGCCAGGCGCAGGCGATCGAGCAGGTGGCGCTCGTTATCGCTGAGATCGGCATGGATGGCATGGCGGGACGCGGGAACACGCGGCAGGGCGACGGCGACAGGAGCGGGCATGGGCGGCGGTGGCATGAAGACCCCGGCAGCATAGCCGCGCCGCACTCCGCCATTGCGGCACCGACCGCGATCGGGTGGAACAACGCGTTTTTGCAGCGCGGCGCTCGCATGCGGCGCGGCGCGTTGCGACCACCCAATCGACGCCTCCCGCGTCCGAACCGCGTGACCGCGGCGTACCCGGCAACGCCGGGCATCAATCCAGAAACAGGTCCGGCAGCAACGGCTGCGACGGGTCCTGCGCATAACCGGACAGATCGTGGACGCCGGCCTCCGCCAGCACCGCGTCGTCGATCAGGAACTGGCCGTAGAACCCGGCGGCCGGCCGGGTCAGCACGGCGTGCGCGGCGTCGGCCATGATCTCCGGGCGGCGGCCGTTGCCGGCATCGACGCCGGGGATCATGTTCAGCGCCTCGGTGGCGATCAGCGTGCGCGGCCACAGCGCATTGACCGCCACGCCCTGCGGGCCGAACTCGCCGGCCAGGCCCAGGGTGACCAGGCTCATGCCCATCTTCGCCAGAGTGTAGCCGGTATGCGGCGCCCACCACTTCGGGTCCAGCGACGGCGGCGGCGCCAGGGTCAGGATGTGCGGATTGGCGCTGCGCAGCAGATGCGGCAGGCAGGCCTGCGCGCACAGGAAGCTGCCGCGCGCGTTGACCTGCTGCATCAGGTCGAAGCGCTTCATCGGCGTCTCCAGCGCACCGCGCAGCCAGATCGCGCTGGCGTTGTTGACCAGGATGTCGATGCCACCGAAGGCCGCGACCGTCGCCGCCACCGCCGCATGCACCTGTTCCTCTTCGCGGATATCGCACTTGAGCGCCAGCGCGCGCCCACCGGCCGCCTCCACCGCCGCCGCCGCGCTGTGGATGGTGCCCGGCAGCTTGGGATTGGGCACCGCCGACTTCGCCGCGATCGCCACATTGGCGCCATCGCGCGCCGCCCGCAGCGCGATCGCCAGCCCGATGCCGCGCGAGGCGCCGGTGATGAAGAGGGTTTTGCCTTTGAGGGTCATTGGAGTGGGAATGGAGAATCGGGAATCGGGAATCGGGAATGGGAAAAGCTTAACGCCTTCTCGCCGCGCGCCCGTCAGACCAGACGCACACGCGCTCCGCTTTTTCCATTCCCCATTCTCCATTCCCCACTCCCGGCCGTTCAGGGCTTCGGCCCCTGCCCCTCGTTGTCCTCCCACTTGAGCAGGCGCCGGGTCACGAAGCGGTACACCGGCTTGCCGCTGGCGAACCACAGTTCACGCACCCAGGAATGACGCTTGAGCAGGCGCCGTTCGACCGGGGTCAGGGCGTGCGCGCAGTACATGCGCTTGTGCTTGAGCAGGTGGCGCAGGTCCTCGCGCGCCAGCAGGCGCATCCAGCGCGAGCGCGGTGCGCCGCGCACGGCGAGCTGGAAATCGATCAGCGCCGGGCTGCCGTCCGCCAGCACCAGCCAGTTCGCCTCCTTGGCCAGGTCGTTGTGCGCCACCCCGCGCCGGTGCACCTGCTGCAGCAGGCGCCGCGCGGCGCGGAAATAGGCCAGGTCGCCGCGCGGCGGCCGCTGGTACATCGCCGCGCCGTCCAGGTAGCTGCGATCCAGGAAGGTGCCGTCCCAGCCGCGCAATTGCGGCGTCGCCGCCATGCCGTCCAGGTGCCGCAGGGCGAGGGCCTCGCGCCGCGCCAGCCACCACGCCGGCAGCCGCAGCCACCACGGCGAGGCGGTGAGGTCGCGGCGGACCAGGCGCGCCTCGCCTTCGCCCAGCAACAGGATGCGGCCGAAGCTGTCGGACTTGAGGATCTGCACGGGACGGGAGGGGGCGACAGGCATCGCGGAAGTGTAAGCGCAACGCCAGGTGCCCTCGCCGTTCCATCGTCGCGACGCTACCGCGCGCCGCGGCCACGCACGATCGCACCGGCACCGATTCCCCGTCAGCGCCCGACAGGGCGGGCAACCGCAGCAGACGCCCTCACCAATCCCTCCTTCCTCTCTCCACGCGCACGGACGCGCGATGCAACGCGTTCCGCCCCGCCCCGCGGTCACGGCACGGCCGCCGCGCACCGGCACGCTAAGCTTGGCCTCCGGCACTGACGGCAACGCGCTCCTTTTCATGCACTCCACCGACCTCTATCTGCTTTCCGTGGCGCTGTTCAGCGTCCTCGCCCTGGTGCTGCTGATCGTGGCCCGGCCCAAGCTGCATCCGTTGCTGGCGCTGCTGCTGGTGTCGCTGGCCACCGGACTGGCCGTCGGCATGCCGCTGGACGCGCTGGTGCATGCCGTCGCCAACGGCGCGGGCAAGACGCTCGGCGCGGTCGGGCTGGTCGTGGCGCTGGGCGCGATGCTGGGCAAGGTGCTGGCCCAGGCCGGGGTCACCGACGCGCTGGCCAACGCCCTGCTGCGCCGGGCCTCGCCGCGGGCGCTGCCGTGGGCGATGGCCTGCGTCGCCTTCGTCGTCGGCATTCCCATGTTCTTCGAGGTGGGGCTGGTGATCCTGCTGCCGCTGATCTTCGGCGTGGCCCGCAAGCTGGAGGCGCGCGGTTACCGCGACGGCTCGGCCTACGCCTACGTCGGCGTGCCGGTCATCGCCGCGCTGGCGGCAATGCACGGCATGGTGCCGCCGCACCCCGGTCCGCTCACCGCCATCGCCACGCTGCAGACCAGCGTGGGCGCCACCATGCTCTACGGCTTCATCGCGGCGATCCCGGCCATCGTCCTGGCCGGGCCGCTGTACGGCAGATTCATCGCGCCGCGCCTGCAGGCGCGGCCGGACGCGGCGATGCTCGCGCAGTACGCCGCGGCCGACGACGCGGACGCCGCCGCAGCCGCTCCCGCGCAACCGCTGCCAGGACTCGGCCGCGGCCTGCTGGTCGCGCTGGCGCCGGCGCTGCTGATGCTGTGCCACGCCGTGGCGGAGGTGGTGCTGCGCAAGGACGCGCCGGCCCTGCACGTGGCCGCCTTCGTCGGACATCCCATCGTCGCGATGCTGCTCGGCGTGCTGTTGGCCATGCTGGTGCTGCGGCCGGGCGAGCCGGCGGCGCTGCGCAAGACCCTGGGCGACAGCGTCAAACCCATCGCCGGCGTGCTGCTCATCATCGCCGGCGGCGGCGCCTTCCAGCAGGTGCTCACCGATGCCCACGTCGGCGACGCGATCGTGCGCCTGAGCCAGCAGCTGGCGCTGTCGCCGCTGTTGCTGGGCTGGCTGATCTCGATGCTGCTGTCGGTCTCCACCGGCTCGGCCACGGTCGGCGTGGTGGGCGCCGCAGGATTGCTCGCGCCGCTCGGCGCCGCCGAGCCCAGCCTCAACCTGCCGCTGCTGGCCCTGTCGATCGGCTGCGGCTCGCTGTTCTTCAACTATGCCAACCATGCCGGCTTCTGGCTGGTGAAGGAATCCTTCGGCATGAGCATGGGCGAGGCCACCAAGACCATCTCGGTGGTGCAGTCCATCGTGGCGCTGGTCGGCCTGGGCATGGTGTTGCTGCTGAACCTGTTGCCGCGGCTGGGCTGAGGTTGCAGGCGATGTTGGTGGGGATGCGGCCGGTCCCGCACGGTCGTGCGGTGGCCGTTCACGTCGTCCCCGGCGTGAACGGAGGCCGCACCCCCAGGCGCTCGCGGCGATGACACACGCGTGCGTGGCGCGTCGTGTCGCGCCACGGCGCCGATGCACGATGACCGGCGCCGCGCGGCGCCGGAATCGCGGCGTCGGCAACGCAGTTCGGTTACGCCCGTCGGCCGGCAGCGGCCGCTGATGTCGCGGCCGAGGATCTGAACGGCGCAGCCGCGAGGGCGGCGATCGCCGCGGCTGCAGCAGGAACGCCACGCCGCGCCCTCTATAATCGCCCGATGAATGCCTCATGGACCGATGCCACGCTGGAGTGGATCGCAGCACACCCCGTCCTTGCCGGCGTGGTCATCTTCGCCATCGCGTTCTGCGATGCGGTCATCATCCTCGGCACCCTGGTGCCGGCGCTGCCGTTGCTGTTCGCGATCGGCGTGCTGATCGGCCTGGGCCAGATCTCCGGCCCGTACGCCGTGATCAGCGCCGCGCTCGGCGCGCTGATCGGCGATGCGCTCAGCTACTGGGTCGGTTACCGCTGGGGCCACCAGTTGCGCAACTACTGGCCGTTCAAGCGCTACCCGCAGTTGCTCGACCGCGGCGAGGCGATGTTCCGCCGCAATGCCTTCAAGAGCATCCTGGTGGCGCGCTATGTCGGCGCCATCCGGCCGTTCGTGCCGGCGGTGGCCGGCATGATGAAGATGCCGCTGCGGCGCTACCTGCTGCCCAGCAGCGTGGCCGCGGTGACCTGGGCGCTGCTGTTCCTGGGGCCGGGCTGGCTGCTGGGCCAGGCCTACGACGCGGTCGCCGCGGTCGCCGGCCGCCTGTTCCTGGTGCTGGGCCTGCTGGCGCTGGCGCTGGGCCTGGTGTGGGCGATCGTGCTGTACGGCTACCGCTGGTCGGCCGGGCACATGGACGCGCTGCTGGCGCGCGCGCTGGACTGGTCGCGCCGGCATCCGGTGCTGGGCCGCTACTCGATCGCGGTGTTCGATCCGCACCGGCGCGAATCGGTGCCGCTGGCGATGCTGGCGGTGATGCTGCTGGCGCTGGGCTGGGGCTGGTTCGCGCTGCTGATGGTGGTGGTGGCGCATGGCGAGCCGCTGCGTCTGGACCTGGCGGTGCACGACCTGATGCTGGCCCTGCGCAACCCGCTGGCCGACTACCCGATGACCGCACTGGCCTCGCTCGGCGACTGGCAGGTGCTGCTGCCGCCGACCGCGCTGGGCCTGCTGTACCTGGCGTGGCGCCGGCGCTGGATGGCCGCGGCGCACTGGCTGGCGGCGCTGGCGTTCGGCCTGGCCCTGACCAAGCTGCTCGGCACCACCGTGCACGTGGTGCGGCCGCCGGCGGCCAGCAGCGGTTTCGGCTTCCCCTCGGTGGCGGTGACCATGGCCACCATCAGCTTCGGTTTCTTCGCGGTGCTGATCGCGCGCGAACTGCCGGGGCGCTCGCGGGTGTGGCCGTACCTGCTGTCGGGAGCGGTGGTGACCCTGATCGGCTTCGCCCGCCTGTACCTGGGCGCGCACTGGCTCAGCGACGTGGTCGGCGGCATGCTGTTCGGCATCTTCTGGCTGCTGGTGCTGGGCATCGCCTACCGCCGCCGTTTCAACCGCGGGTTCTGGATGAAGCCGCTGGCCTGGCTGTTCTACGGCGGCTTCGCGATCGCCGCGCTGTGGTACGCGCCGCGCCAGCTGGAACGCAAGCTGGCCAAGTTCGAACCGCCGCCGCCGCAACTGACGCACCTGTCGGATGCGGCCTGGTGGCAGCACGACTGGCGGCAATTGCCGTCGCGGCGCAACGAGTTCGACGACGACCAGCGCTGGCCGCTGGACATCCAGGTGGCCGGACCGCTGGCGCCGCTGCAGCGCCAACTCGAAGCGGCCGGCTGGCGCGTGCAGCCGCAGGCCGGCTGGCAGCAGGCACTGCAGTTGCTCGACTACAAGGCCACGCCGGCGCAGGTGCCGGTGCTGCCGGCGACGCTGGACACGCGGGTGGAGTCGCTGCTGATGCTGCGCCCCGGCCCGAATCCGGACGAGCTGTACGCGCTGCGCCTGTGGCCGGCGCCGGCACGTCTAGAGCCAGGCAATGTGCCGCTGTGGCTGGGCAGCGCGCAGAGCCTGCGCTACGAACGCCATTTCAACCTGATCGGGCTGTGGCGGCCGCTGCGCGGCGCCGATCCGGCGCTCAACGCGGTGACCGGGGCGCTGCACGCGCTGCCCACGCGCAGGGACATGCACCGCCGCAGCGAGATCCCGGTGCTGCTGGTGCGCAGCGACGGGCAGACGCCGCCGTCGCCCTGAGTCGCCTTGCCCGTGCGGACCGCGGTCGTCCGCACGGTTGGGCGGCTGCGCGCGCCGGCTACTTCACCGTGACCTGGATCGAGCGCGAATCGGTGGCGTGATCTTCCCAGTGCCGGGCGTAGACCAGATCGATCGCGCCGCTGCCCTGGCCGACTGCCTTGAAGGTGTAGGTGATGGTGCTGGGACAGCCCATCTGCCCCGATGCGCAGTTCGTGCCCGGCGCATGCTCGATGTCGAGCAGCGACAGCGGCGCAGGCAGGGTACGCAATGCCCAGGCACTGCCGGTCGAGCCGTTCTCGGAAAGCGTGATCGCGAACATCTGGCCGCGCTGCAGCGGGAACGGCTTCATCCCCGGCGCCAGGCAGGTCTTCGGCGACAGTTGATCGGCGTTGCCGTTGACCAGGGCGATGGCGCCGCGCGCGCAGTCGGCCTTGGCCGCGGCGGCGTTGCCGGGCGGCTCGGCGGCGATGGCCGGCAGGCTGGCGGCGGCGCCGGCGGACAGCATCAACAACAGCAGGAAGGAATGCCTCATACAAAGTCCTCGATCGTGCGTGGATGGGACGTCAGGCCGCCAGGGCGGTATGCCGTTACCGGCAGCCGAGTTCGGCCACCGATCGCCGCCAAGCGTCGCCTGCGCCTGCTAGCGGCGCGCTGAATGCCGTGTGCGGGAACGCTGCGCGCGTGTGGCCCGCCGTGGGGCGCTGCCGCGCGAGGGCGGCGCGCCGTGGTCAGGGTGTTCGGCCCTGCGCCGATGCCGGCAAGGCCGTGCTCCGCGCGCGGACCAGGACGGCGCGCGGAGCCGCCCTCGCCCGCCTCGCTCAGGGAATCCAGGCCAGCAACTGATCCAGCCGCGTATGCGGATCGTCGTCCTGCAGCAGCGACAGGCGCTGCCGCTCGTCCAGCGGCAGCAGTTCGGCCAGGCGCCAGCCGACCCAGGCGGCCTGGTCGAGCTGGCGCGGGCCATCCACCGGATACACCGCGGCAGCCTGGTCGAGGATGCTGTCCAGCACGGTCGCCAACAGCGCGTGCTGCGGACGCAGTTCGTCGTCGCCGTCGGCCTCGCGCCATTCCACGTCGCCGACCACCAGGCCGTTGTCGCGGACCCGGCTGCGCAGCACGTGGAAACGGCGCGCGCCGCGCAGGCTCAGCACCAGCACGCCATCGGCGCCGACATCGAAATCGACGATGCGCGCCTCGGTGCCGAACGCCGCCGGCACCGCCGGGGCGCCGGTCTCGCTACCGTCCAGGATCAGGCAGACGCCGAAGCCGCTGTCGGTGCGCCCGCATTCGCGGACCAGGTCCAGATAGCGGCGCTCGAACACCCGCAGCTTGATCGAGGCGCCGGGCAACAGCACCGCGTGCAGCGGGAACAGCGGCAGCGTGGTCCGCTGCGCGCTCACGCGCCGGCCTCGCGGCGCCGCCGCTGCGGCGTCATTGCAGCGCTGCCAGGAAGCGCCGCGGTGCGCCGTCGAAACCGCCGTTGGACATGAACACCACATGGTCGCCGGCGCGCGCCTGCGCCTGCAGCGCCGCCAGCAATGCATCCACGTCGGCCGCCGCACAGGCCTCGCCGCGCACCGCGGCGATCACCTTGCCGGCGTCCCAGGCCAGTTCCGGCCGCTGCAGGAACACCACCGCGTCGGCGGCGTCCAGCGACGGCGCCAGCGCCTCGGCATGCGCGCCCAATCGCATCGAATTGCTGCGCGGCTCCATCGCCACCACGATGCGCGCCGCACCGACCTTGGCGCGCAGGCCCTCCAGGGTGGTGCGGATGGCGGTGGGATGATGGGCGAAGTCGTCGTACACGGTGATGCCCTGCGCCTGGCCGAGCACTTCCAGGCGCCGCTTGACGCTGCGGAAGCGCGCCAGCGCCGGCATCACCTGCGCCGGCGCCACGCCCACCGCATGCGCCGCGGCCAGCGCGGCCAGCGCGTTCATCACGTTGTGCCGGCCGAGCAGCGGCCATTCCACCTCGCCCAGCTCGTACCCGCAATGCAGTACCGCGAAGCGGCTGCCGTCGGCGGCGAGCAGGCGCGCGCTCCAGTCGAAGGCCGGATCGAAGCCGAAGCGCTCCACCGGGGTCCAGCAGCCCATCGCCAGCACCTCGCGCAGGTGCGCGTCCTCGCCGTTGACGATCAGCCGGCCGCGGCGCGGCACGGTCCGCACCAGATGGTGGAACTGGCGCTGGATCGCGGCGACGTCGGGGAAGATGTCGGCATGGTCGTACTCGAGGTTGTTGAGGATCGCCACCAGTGGCCGGTAGTGCACGAACTTGCTGCGCTTGTCGAAGAACGCGGTGTCGTACTCGTCGGCCTCGACGACGAACAGTGGCCGCTCCGCCAGGTCCGGCCCCCGATTTTCTTCTTCTCCCGGGAGAAGGTGGCGCGCAGCGCCGGATGCGGGTTCGGCCACCGGCCGCCCCAGCCGCGCCGACACGCCGAAGTCCTCGGCCACGCCGCCGATCAGGAAACCCGGTTCGCGGCCGGCCGCCTGCAGCAGCCAGGTCAGGATGCTGGTGGTGGTGGTCTTGCCGTGAGTGCCGGCCACTGCCAGGGTGTCGCGGCCCGGCAGCACCTGCTCGCTCAGCCATTGCGCGCCGGAGGTGTAGGCGCGCCCGGCGTCGAGCACCGCCTCCACCGCGGCGTTGCCGCGCGACAGCGCGTTGCCGACGATCACCTGGTCGCAGTCCGCGGCGATGTGCTCGGGCAGATAGCCCTGCTTCAGCGCGATGCCCAGGCGCTCCAGTTGCGTGGACATCGGCGGGTAGATCGCCTGGTCGCTGCCCTCGACCGCATGGCCGAGCTCGCGCGCCAGCGCGGCGACACCGCCCATGAACGTACCGGCGATGCCGAGAATATGGATCTTGCTCATGGGCCGATTGTCGCCGATCCCCCGACCCACGCAAACCGGCGTGGCACCGGCCCTTGGCGGTGGCAGGCCGCGCGCGGCCGATGCGGGGTCGCCTTGCCGCCGCGCGGTCAAGCAGGAAATCCCCCACATCGGCTGAGGGAAGTCCCCGATAGGCAAGTCGGGAGCCGACGCCGAAAATGAACGGGCCAGCCTCGACACCCTGTGGTTCTACTCCCCAAGAGACCATTCCCGAGGGAGCTCATGTCGTGGGGCCCTGAGCAAGCCCGTTCGCTGGCACCCTCTTTTCCCGATCCCGGCCCTGCGTGGCAAGCCGGATGCGCGCCCACGGCTGGCGCTCGCGCTGCACCCCCGGCCGACAGCGGAACAGCTCCAATTCCTCGCGTTGCCTCAGCGCAACGGGACACGTCGTTGCCCTCGCAGGAACGGCTTCAGCCGCGACGCGCGATGCAATGGCCTCGCCGGCCCCTGAGACGATCGCCCCCGCATTGCGGCAGCCGGCTGTCGTCGCGTCGGGACTGAAGTCCTTCCCACAATGCTTGCCTGTGCATGACGCATCCGCTGGCGAGGCACCCACTTGTGGAAGCGGCTTCCGCCGCGACGCGCGATGCGATGGCCTCGCCGGCCCCTGAGACGATCACCCCGCATTGCGGCAGCCGCCTGTCGTCGCGTCGGGACTGCAGTCCCTCCCACAATGCTTGCCTGTGCATGACGCATCCGCTGGCGAGGCACCCACTTGTGGGAGCGGCTTCAGCCGCGACGCGCGATGCGATGGCCTCGCCGGCCCCTGAGACGATCACTCCGCATTGCGGCAGCCGCCTGTCGTCGCGTCGGGACTGAAGTCCCTCCCACAGGGCTCCCTGCGCATGACCCATCCGCTGATGCGATGCCCACTTGCGGGAGCGGCTTCCGCCGCGACGGGCTTTACCGGGAATGCCCGTCGCGGCGGAAGCCGCTCCTACGGGAGAAGGGGAGCGCTTGCGTCGTGACCGGAGATGCAAACAGTCGGGGGAGCCCGCCGTCTGCACATCCGGCGCCCGTTGCGGGCGCCGGCATGCCGTGCCGCCTCAGCGGCCGATCGCCGCCAGGATGCGGGCGAGCACTTCGTCCAGCGAGCCGACGCCGTCCACCCGCGCCAGCGTGCCGCGCTTGTCGTAGAAACCGATCACCGGCGCGGTCGAATCGGTGTAGACCTGCAGGCGCTTGCGCACCGACTCGGGATTGTCGTCCTCGCGGCCTTCGGCCTTGGCGCGGCCGGCGATGCGCTCGACCAGCAGTTCGTTGGCCACGTCCAGCTGCACCACCGCATCCAGCGGCTGGCCGAGCTTGGCCAGCAGTTCGTCCAGCGCGCCGGCCTGGGCCAGGTTGCGCGGATAGCCGTCGAGGATGAAACCGTTGCGCACGTCGTCGCGGCCCAGCCGCGATTCGAGCATGCCCAGCAGGATGTCGTCGGAGACCAGGTCGCCGCGCGCCATCACTTCCTTGGCCTGCACGCCCAGCGGAGTGCCGGCGGCGACTTCGGCGCGCAGCAGATCGCCGGTGGAGATGTGCGGGATCTGCAGCTTGTCCTTCAGACGGGCCGCCTGCGTGCCCTTGCCCGATCCGGGCGGTCCCAACAGAACCAATCGCATCAACCTGACTCCTCGAGGAAAGTACCGTGCGCGGCCGGCGGCGTTAGACTCGGGGCCACGCCTGCACTGCACCGCAAGATCCCCAGCTTACCGCATCCGGGCAATGTCCCGACAATGTCCCCACCCCAGGAGCGAACCCCGACCATGGCCCAAGGCACCCTGCTGTACGCCCAGTCCGGCGGCGTCACCGCCGTCATCAACGCCAGCGCCGCCGCCGTCATCGGCGAAGCACGGGCGCGCAAGGTCAAGGTGCTGGCCGCGCGCAACGGCATCCTCGGCGCGCTGCGCGAGGACCTGATCGACACCTCCAAGGAGTCGGCCGCGGCGATCGCCGCGCTGGCCCATACGCCCGGCGGCGCGTTCGGCTCGTGCCGCTACAAGCTCAAGTCGCTGGAGGCCGACCGCGCCAAGTACGAGCGCCTGCTGCAGGTGCTGCAGGCCCACGACGTGCGCTACTTCCTCTACAACGGCGGCAACGATTCGGCCGACACCGCGTGGAAGGTGTCGCAACTGGCGCAGGCGTTCGGCTATCCGCTGCACTGCATCGGCGTGCCCAAGACCATCGACAACGACCTGGCGCTCACCGACACCTGCCCGGGTTTCGGCTCGGCGGCCAAGTACACCGCGGTGTCGGTGCGCGAGGCGGCGCTGGACGTGGCGGCGATGGCCGAGACCTCGACCAAGGTATTTGTCTACGAAGCCATGGGCCGCCATGCCGGCTGGCTGGCCGCCGCCGCCGGGCTGGCCGCGCAATCGCCGGACGGCGCGCCGCAGATCATCCTGTTCCCCGAACGCGCCTACGACGAAGCCGCGTTCCTGGCGCAGGTGCGCAAGGTGGTGGACAAGGTCGGCTGGTGCGTGGTGGTGGCCAGCGAAGGCATCCAGACCGCCGACGGGCGCTTCGTCGCCGATGCCGGCGGCGGCACCGATGCGTTCGGGCACAGCCAGCTCGGCGGCGTGGCGTCCTACCTGGCCGGCAAGGTCAAGGCCGAACTCGGCTACAAGGTGCACTGGACCCTGCCCGACTACCTGCAGCGTTCGGCGCGCCACGTCGCCTCGCGCACCGACTGGGAGCAGGCGCAGGCGGTGGGCAAGGCCGCGGTGCAGTTCGCGCTGAAGGGCATGAACGCGGTGATGCCGGCGATCGTGCGCAGCAGCGACGCGCCGTACCGCTGGAAGATCGAGGCCGCGCCGCTGGCCAAGGTCGCCAACCACGAGAAGAAGATGCCGGCCGGTTTCCTGCGCAAGGACGGCTTCGGCATCACCGACAAGGCGCGCCGCTACCTGCAGCCGCTGATCCGCGGCGAGGCGCCGCTGCCCTACGGCAGCGACGGCCTGCCCAAGTACGTGGCACTGAAGAACGTGGCGGTGAAGAAGAAACTGCCGGCCTGGGAGGGCTGACCCGCACGAGCATCGCGGCGCAGGCGCGGCGCATCCGGCCGCGTCGTGGCGCGGAGACAACGGACGCGCGCCGCTCCCGCGCTCCTGCCGACGATGCCGCCACAGCGCGCGTTGCACCCAGCCATCCCGCGCACGGGTACGCAGACTCAGCGACGCAGGTCGCGGCCGAAGAACGCTAGTAGCGCCGGAACGCGTTTCGTAAGAGCGGCTTCAGCCGCGACGGGCTTACCGGGAACGCCCGTCGCGGCTGAAGCCGCTCCTACGGGACAGCGCAATGCGTGGCAAAAGCAGGTGATTGCAGGGCCCTACAAACGCGACGAGGCGCTCCCGGCAACGCCCATCGCGGCCGCAGCCGCCCCCACAAACACGTCCCGAAGGTGTTAGAGATGCCCTGAAGCTGCCGCTGCACATGCGGCCCTCGGCGCTGAGCAGCCCTGGAGCCACGGGAGGACGCGACAGCGCCCCCCCCCATCCGGCACCAATGCACCGACTGCCACCGATGCGGCGGCCTCCGAGCCGCAACCGGCGCTCCCCCGCCTCCTGCACAACGCGCGCGCAGGCCCTAAGATTGCCGCGCCTTCGACTACCCACCACACCCATGCACCCGACCCAGGACGCGGCTCCGCCGTCCATCAAGCAACCGCCGGTGCTGTTCGCCCGCACCCAGGCGGTGCTCGCCGAACTGACCCAGCACCTCGGCAGCCCGGTGATCAGCTACTGGAACAACCCGCGCGGTTCGGTTTGCGCCAGCGATGTGCTGGCGCTGTACGAATTGCTCGAGCGGCTGGGCCATCACCAGACCCTGTACCTGTTCCTGAAATCCGATGGCGGCAGCGGCCAGGTGTCGCTGCGCCTGGTCAGCCTGCTGCGCCAGCACTGCGACCGCCTGGTCGCGCTGGTCCCGCTGGAATGCGCCTCGGCGGCGACGATGATCACCCTCGGCGCCAACCAGATCCTGATGGGCCCCACCGCCTACCTGACCGCGGTGGACAGTTCGCTGCACCATGCGCTCTCGCCCATCGACCGCGACAACGACCGGGTCTCGGTGAGCCTGGACGAACTGACCCGGGTGATCCGGCTGTGGCGCGGCCAGCAGAGCGGGCAGGACGACAACGCCTACAAGCATCTGTTCAACTACGTGCACCCGCTGGTGATCGGCGCGGTGGATCGCGCCGAGTCGCTGTCGATCATGCTGTGCCGCGAACTGCTCTCGCACCACATCAGCGACGAAGCCACGGCCGAGCGCATCGCCGCCACGCTCAATGCCAAGTACCCTTCGCACAACTATCCGATCCTGCTCGCCGAAGCGCGCAAGATCGGCCTCAACGTGGACGCGATGCCGCCGCGGGTCAACACGCTGTTGCTGGAACTCAACCGGCTCTACAGCGAGATGGGACAGAAGGCGACCACCGACCTCGACGAGATCCGCGCGCACGGCAACGAGATCCTCAACATCTGGGAAGCCGACGGCCTGCAGGTCTACTTCCAGCAGGACAAGGACTGGTTCTACCGCAGCGAGGAGCGGCGCTGGATCACCATGAACGACAAGAGCAGCTGGCGCCGCATCGAACGGGTCAAGGGCAAGCTCAGGCGCAGCGTGATGCACGTGGCCTGAGTCTTCTCCGCAAGCTGCAAGGCGACCGCGGCGGACGCAGGCGCCGCCGCGGCGCGTACGGGCCCGGCGCCTGCGGAAACGGTCCCGCTACTTGCAGGCCTGGCCTTCCACGGTCATCTGCGCGGTGAACTGCGGCACCTGCGCGACCTTGCCGGCGGCCGCCTGCTGCCTGGCCTCTTCCAGGTAGATGCGCGACTGGCCCTGGCCGTCGCGCTCGGTGTTCAGCGCCACCGGCTTACGCCACACCCGCACCACCGCCTGCTGCGACGGACAGGCGGCGCTGGGCACGCGGATCAGGTCGTTGAACTTCCAGCCGGTGGCCTCGCTCGGCTTGGCCTGGTCGAACTCGACCAGCTTCGCGCGCGGCTGGCAGGTCGGGCTGCTGCGCACCGCGGCGAACCGGTAGGGCTGCGCCGCATCGCCGGTGTACTCGCCCTCGAAGCGCACGCAGGCCTCGGGGATCTGGCGGATGGTGTGGACCACGCCCACCGCCTGCGGCGCGCTGGCCGGGCGCTGCAGTTCCGGGGTCGGATCCGCGGCCACGGCGGCCAGCGGCGCCATGGCGCACAGGCCAATGGCCAGGATCGAGGCGCGGGCGCGCAGCCGCGGGGAAATCGTCGATTGCATCGGGTTGGCTCCTGGAAGCGATGCGCCACGCTGCCATGCGCAGACTGAACCGCACGCCAAAGTGAGACGCCACGCCTGATCGCTGGCGGCGGCACCGGGCCGGGCGCATACTCGCCGCGTTCAGGCCAGGTGACATTGCGATACGCACCAGCGGCGCGCGTTGTGGCCGCGGAGTCGTTGCATGCTTCAGCTCCTACGGTGTGATCCCACGGTATGTCCAGCGCTTGGGCGCCATCCACATCCTTGGGAGGGGTCATGCTGGAACGATATGCGGTCACCGTGGCACTGGCGTGCGCGGCTCTGGCGGTGCTCTACGGCATCGTCTCCACGCGCTGGATCCTGGCGCAACCCGCCGGCAACGAACGCATGCGGCAGATCGCCGATGCGATCCAGGAAGGCGCCCGCGCCTATCTCAACCGCCAATACCTGACCATCGCCATCGCCGGCGCGGTCCTGCTGGTGCTGGTCGGCGTGTTCCTGAGCTGGTACACCGCCGGCGGCTTCGCGATCGGCGCGGTGCTGTCCGGGGTCGCCGGCTACATCGGCATGAACCTGTCGGTGCGGGCCAACGTGCGCACCGCCGAGGCGGCGCGGCGCGGGCTGGCGCCAGCGATGGCGGTGGCGTTCCGCGGCGGCGCGATCACCGGCATGCTGGTGGTGGGGCTGGGCCTGATCGGGGTGGCCGGCTACTACGGCCTGCTGCAGTGGCTGGGCCACAGCGTGGGCGACAGCCTGCATGCGCTGGTCGGCCTGGCCTTCGGCAGTTCGCTGATCTCGATCTTCGCGCGCCTGGGCGGCGGCATCTTCACCAAGGGCGCCGACGTCGGCGCGGACCTGGTCGGCAAGGTCGAGGCCGGCATCCCCGAGGACGACCCGCGCAACCCGGCGGTGATCGCCGACAACGTCGGCGACAACGTCGGCGACTGCGCCGGCATGGCCGCCGACCTGTTCGAGACCTACGCAGTCACGGTGATCGCGACGATGCTGCTGGGCGGGCTGATGGCCGCCGAGGCCGGCCGTAACGCGGTGCTGTACCCGCTGGTGCTGGGCGGGGTGTCGATCGTCGCCTCGATCGTCGGCACCTTCTTCGTGCGGGTGCGCCCGGGCGGCTCGATCATGGGCGCGCTGTACAAGGGCGTGGTGGTCTCGGCGGTGCTGGCGGCGCTGGCGTTCTGGCCGGTCACCCAGCATCTGATGGGCGACACCGCCGCCGGCGCCGGCAAGCTCTACGGCTGCGCACTGATCGGCCTGGCGCTGACCGGGCTGATCGTGTGGATCACCGAGTACTACACCGGCACCCAGTACAAACCGGTGCAGCACGTGGCCGCGGCCAGCACCACCGGCCACGGCACCAACATCATCGCCGGGCTGGGCATCTCGATGAAGTCCACCGCGCTGCCGGTGATCGCGGTGTGCGCGGCGATCTGGGGCGCGTTCGCGCTGTCGGGCCTGTACGGCATCGCCATCGCCGCCACCGCGATGCTGTCGATGGCCGGCATGATCGTGGCGCTGGACGCGTACGGCCCGATCACCGACAACGCCGGCGGCATCGCCGAGATGGCGGAACTGCCACCGGAGGTGCGCGCGGTCACCGACCCGCTGGACGCGGTCGGCAACACCACCAAGGCGGTGACCAAGGGCTATGCGATCGGCTCGGCGGCGCTGGCGGCGCTGGTGCTGTTCGCCGACTACACCCACAACCTGCGCGCCGCCCACCCCACCGAGACCTTCGCCTTCGATCTGTCCGACCACACGGTGATCATCGGCCTGCTGATAGGCGGCCTGATCCCCTACCTGTTCGGCGCGATGGCGATGGAGGCGGTCGGCCGCGCCGCCGGCGCCGTGGTGGAGGAAGTCCGACGGCAGTTCCGCGAGATCCCCGGGATCATGCAGGGCACCGGCAAGCCGCAGTACGACCGCGCGGTGGACATGCTGACCCGCTCGGCGATCCGCGAGATGATCGTGCCATCGCTGCTGCCGGTGGCGGTGCCGATCGTGGTCGGGCTGCTGCTGGGCCCGCGCGCGCTCGGCGGCCTGCTGATCGGCACCATCGTCACCGGGCTGTTCGTGGCGATCTCCATGACCACCGGCGGCGGCGCCTGGGACAACGCCAAGAAGTACATCGAGGACGGCCACTTCGGCGGCAAGGGCAGCGAGGCGCACAAGGCCGCGGTCACCGGCGACACCGTCGGCGACCCGTACAAGGACACCGCCGGGCCGGCGATCAACCCGCTGATCAAGATCATCAACATCGTGGCGCTGCTGCTGGTGCCGCTGCTGTAGCCGCAGGCGACGGGCGTCGGCGGCATGCCGGCGCCCGCTGCGCAGGGTGCGCCGTGGCCTCAGGCTACAGGCAGTCGATCAGGCCGTCGTTGATGCTGCGCTTGCTGTGCGGCAGCGGCGCGAACAACGGACGCTCGCCCGACAGCGCCGCATACAGCGCGTGCAGCCGGGTCTGCGGCTGCAACGGCGTACGGCAGTGCCACAGCCGCGCGTCGACCACGACCTGGCCGGTGTCCGGGTCGATGCTGGCCTCGCTGGCGCCGAAGCTCCACAGGCACTCCCCGATCACCCCGTCGCGCTGGCGCACCGAGCAGCGGTAGCGCAGCGGCCGGTAATCGCTGTAGTCGCCTTCGCAGAAGGTGTCGCCGCAGAGCTGGTCGAAGTCGTCGGCCAGCCGCCGCTCCAGGTCGGCGAACGCTTCCTGGCCCTCGCCGGGCGCCGGGTAGTCCATCGCATCCACGTAGGCCGCCTGTGCCTGCTGCGCCTGCGCGCCACTGCAGGCCAGCACCAGCACCGCCAGCAACGGCAGCCGCGATCGCCGGAATCCGTTCATCGTCTTGCTCCTTGGGGGACAGTGGGCACAGGGTCGCCGTTGCCCGCTGCCGGCACCATCGGCGTGCGCCCCATGCGGACCGGTATGGAGTCCGAAACCGTTGTAGGAATTCTCCGCACCGCCGTGCGCTGCATTGCAACAGCCAACCGACTAGAATGCCTGCCTCTTTAGAAGCCACTCCACTGGAGCTAGCGCATGGGTCTGGAACTGGTCACCTCCGGCAAGAATCTGCCGGACGAAATCAACGTCGTCATCGAAATCCCCAAGGATTCCGAGCCGGTCAAGTACGAAGTGGACAAGGCCAGCGGCGCGATCTTCGTCGACCGCATCCTCTCCACCCCGATGCGCTACCCCTGCAACTACGGCTACGTGCCCAACACCCTGTGCGGCGACGGCGACCCGGCCGACGTGCTGGTGGTGCTGCCGCTGCCGCTGGTGCCCGGCTGCGTGGTGCGCTGCCGCCCGGTCGGCGTGCTGAAGATGAGCGACGAGGCCGGCAGCGACGAGAAGATCCTGGCGGTGCCGGTGGCCAAGGTGTTCCAGGGCTACGCGCACATCGAGGACATCACCCAGGTGTCGGGTCACTGGATGGAGCGCATCGGCCACTTCTTCGAGCACTACAAGGACCTGGAGAAGGGCAAGTGGGTCAAGCTCGACGGCTGGGGCAACGCCGAGGAAGCCAAGCGCATCCTGCGCGAGTCCGTGAGCCGCTTCGAAGCCGGCGCCTGAGCCGCCCGCCACGGCGGGGCGCTGCCGCCCCGCCGTGGCCGATCCGCTTCACGTTTTGCCGTTGCCGGGGCACCGCCCTTCGGGGTTTGCGGTACATTGCGCCATGGCATTACCGAGCCGGCTCCGTCCGCGACCCGGCTCTCCTTGGGGGACAGTCTCTTGCGCATCCTGTTCGTCGGCGACGAAGCCAGCCTTCCGTCCGCAGTCACTGAATATATTCGCGATCTCGGCGAGGACTGGCAGGTCCAGAGCGTCGCCGACGGCAATTCAGCCATCGCCGCGGCAGCCACGGTGCGCCTGGATGCGGTGATCGCCGCGCCGACGCTGCCGGACCTGACCACCGCCACCCTGCTCGGCCAGATCCGCACGCTGAGCCCGGAAACCATCCGCATCGCGCTGATCGAGGCCGAGCAGAGCAACCGTGCGCCGCCGGCGCGGATCATCGGCGTGGCGCATCGCTTCCTGCCGCTGCCGCTGTCCCCGGAGATGCTGCTGGAGGCGGTCACCAGCCTGGAGGAGCTGCAGGAGCTGCTAGGCAACCCGCGCCTGCGCTCCAGCATCGGCCGCATCGAAAAGCTGCCCTCGCCGCCGCATCTGTACCTGAGCCTGATGCACGCCCTGGAGCAGGACGAAGGCAGCAACGCCGCGGACCTGGCCAAGCTGGTCTCGGCCGACCCGGCGATCGCGGCCAAGGTGCTGCAGCTGTGCAATTCGGCGTTCTTCTCCAACGGCCGCACCATTTCCGACCTGCGCACCGCGGTGACCCGGCTGGGCACCGCCACCCTGCGCGACCTGGTCCTGGCCAGCGAAGTGTTCTCGGTGCAGGCGCTGTCCAATGCCGAGCGCAACGCGCTGCAGCATCGCTCGCTGCTGGCCTCCAAGCTGGCCTCGAAGATGCTGCCGACGTCCTGCGTCGAGTTGGGTTCGACCGCGGCGCTGCTGGCCGACATCGGCCTGCTGCTGCCGGGCGTGCGCGACGAGCGCGAGCCGGCCGCCGATGCCAACGACACCCGCCCCGGGCATGCCGAGGCCGGCGCCTACCTGCTCGGCCTGTGGGGCCTGCCGATGCCGATCATCGAGGCGGTGGCCTTCCATCGCCAGCCGCAGCGCTCCAGCAGCCGCAGTTTCTGGGTCACCGGCGCGGTGCACGTGGCGATGGCGCTGGCCAGCGGCTCGGAGGTCGACGAGGAGTACCTGGCCAAGACCGGCATGCTCAGCAAGTTGCCGACCTGGCGCGAGCAGGCCGAGAACCTGATGGGGCTGACCTCGGCGTAAGACCGACCGTGGTGCGCGCGCGCCGCCCGCTCGCGAGCGCACGCTCCAGGAAGTCGGCGAAGCGGGCGCCCTCGCGCACCGCTTGCTGCACCAGAGCCGGCCAGTCACTGCCCAGCCTGGTGAAGCTTGCGTTGCTCGTACACCTCGGCGATACGCTCGCATCGCGCCATGTCCAGCAAGGCCTCGTACACCGAGAGCGGATGTTGCAGGCCTTGCAGCGGCAGCACCGAACGCTGGTGCACTCGCGCCAACACGTATCCGCGGCATGCCCGGTGGTGGCACACCTCGCCAATCGCATAGGTGCGGCAGCTACAAGTGCAGTTGCCTGATGATTCATTCAGGCCGAGCTTGTCCGCTGCCGCGGCCAAGTTGACCGAGTCAAGCGTTAGGTGAGGCTTCGGTTTGTCGAGGTTGATGTCCGAAAATGGCAAGACACTTAGCGCGGCCGATGCCACATTTCGGCCACTCGTCCGCCTAAGGCAACACGTCATGAGCGCACCCGCTTTTTTCAGGTTTTTAGACCTTCATCGCACCCACACCCCCCTGTTAATCGCCAACGCTTGGGATGCCGTCAGCGCAGCACTCTGGCAACGGGCAGGCGCTCCAGCCATCGGTACCAGCAGCGCGGCTCTGGCTTGGGCTTGCGGCTATGCCGATGGCGGTGCACTACCACTCGATGCACTATTGCATCAGGTACGCGCCATTGCCCGTGTCTCGTCAGTTCCGGTCAGTATCGATCTGGAGGACGGCTATAGCGACGACCCGCACGCCGTGGCGGAGCTGGCGAAGGAAATCGCGGCCATCGGTGCGGTCGGGATCAATCTGGAAGATGGTGCAGGTACGCCCGAGCTATTGATGGAGAAGATCCGCATGGCCCGTCAGGCTCTCGGCGACACCCCCCTGTTCATCAATGCACGCACCGACGTTTACTTGGGCGGCCTCGCTTCCGGGCGTGATGGGGTGGACATGGCGATCCACCGCTTGTCTTGCTACCGGCGCGCAGGTGCAGACGGCGGCTTCGTGCCAGGCATCACCGCTATCAAGGACATTGCCGAAATCGCGGCAAGAGTCCCGATGCCGCTCAACGTAATGACCGTTCCCGGGCTACCGCCGCTGCAAGCGTTGCGCGAGGCCGGTGTGCGTCGGATCAGCGCCGGCCCGGCGCTGTTCCAGCACTCTTTCGGCACCGGCGTGGGCAGTGTCGAGAGCTTCCTGGCCGGCAACTTTTCCAGCGTGCCCCGCGCTGGCCTCGAGTACGCCAGCCTCAACCAACTACTTTCGTAGAACGGTAGCCGCCATGGACACGGTGACGCATTGCCCAGGCGGGCCGCTGCGCTCATACCAGACATCAAGGATGTTTCCCCCGACACCGGGCAAGGCGGCGCGGATCTTGAGGAAGACGTAGGCGCCATCGCGGCAGCCTCGACAACCCCAAACTTATCGGGTCAGCCGTATGCCTGTCTCCCTCAGCTGGGTGAAAAAAAGACGGGCCTTGCGGCCCGTCTTCGTGTCACGCAGACAACAACTGCATCAGAAGCGCTGGGTGTACTTCATGTACACGTAGCGACCGATGTCGAAGCCGCCGTAGTAGGCGAAGCTGCTGTCCGGGGCCGAGTACATCAGCGGACCGCGGTGGTCGAACACGTTGTTCGCACCGATGGCGATCGTCGCGTCCCACGGTGCCTTCCAGTTGACCTGCAGGTCGTGGAAGGTGTTGGCACCGGTGTGACGCAGCGGATCGGATTCGCCGTTGGCGAAGTGGTCCGGCGCATCGCAGTAGTCCG
The DNA here is from genome assembly GCF_024266585.1 of Xanthomonas sacchari. Lineage (NCBI taxonomy): Bacteria > Pseudomonadati > Pseudomonadota > Gammaproteobacteria > Lysobacterales > Lysobacteraceae > Xanthomonas > Xanthomonas sacchari. Next base: position 1,358,416 of record NZ_CP100647.1, on the reverse strand, counting down.
TGGCCAGCGAGATGCAGCTCTCCTTCATGCCGGAGTAGTAGCGCAGGGTGTAGTTCACACCGAAGTCGCCCATCGTCCAGTTCACGCCCAGGTTGGAGCGCACGCGGAAGATGCCCGGCTCGCCCACGCGACCGATCGTGATGTTGTCGCCCGCAGCGTTCTGGCCGGCTTCGTCGTACTTGCTGACGTAGCTGGTCTGCCAGTCGATCAGGATCTTGCCGAACGCCATTTCCGGCAGACGGTAGCGGATGCCCAGATCGTAGCCTTCGGTCTCCATCTGGCCGAGGTTGGCCACGCCGTAGGTCATCGCCGAGATGTGGCCGTCGGCGGCGCGGGTCACGCCGGCGCAGCGCTCGGCATTGCCCAGCACGTAGCAGTCGCGCAGGATGCGGTCCACGCTATCGGCGATGATCATGTCCTTGATCTCGTAGCGGTACCAATCCAGCGAGATGTCCAGGCCCTGCACCCAGCGCGGGCTCCACACCAGACCGGCGGTCTTGCTGGTGGAGGTTTCCGGCTTCAGGTTCGGGTTGGAGCCGCTGATGAACTCGTCCGGCGTCTGGCACGGATAGGTGGTGCACGGCACGTAGCCCTGGCCGAGCTGGGTGTAGCCGACCGGCACGCCGGCCGCGGAACACGCCGCATTGCCGTTGACGCTGTTCGGCGCGCCCACGCCGCACGGATCGACGTACGACTCGAAGCTGCTGCTCAGGCCGCCGTACAGATCGCTGATCGTCGGCGCGCGGAAGCCCTCGGCGTAGGTGCCGCGGACCAGCAGCTCGTCGATCGGCTTCCAGGTGAAGCCGAACTTGGAGTTCACCGTGTCGCCGAAGTTGCTGTAATCCGAGTAGCGGCTGGCCAGGTTCAGGGTCAGCTGCTTGGCGAACGGCATGTCGGCCAGGATCGGCACGTTCAACTCGAGGTAGAACTCGTCCAGATCGTAGCTGCCGGAGGTGGTCTTGGCGCCCAGGCCGGTGCTCTCACCCGACTGCGCGAAGGCGTCCGGCGAGAAGCGGCCTTCTTCCTTGCGGTGCTCGTAGCCGACCGCGATGCCGAGGTCGCCCGCCGGTAGCGTCGCCAGCGTGCCGCTCAGGTTGGCGGTGTAGCTGGTGGTCTTGGTCAGGCCGGTGTCGGTGAAGTACGGGAACAGGAAGGCCTGGGTGTCCGGATCGGCCAGCGAACCGGGGCCGGCCACGCCGTACGGCAGCAGCGGGTTCCACGGACGGCAGGTGCTCAGCGACACCGGCGCAGCGGCGGTGCCGCACTGGGCGACGCCGTTGGCGTTGATGAAGGACGAACCCAGCGCCTGGCGCGCCGCGATCAGGCTCATGTCGCCGTGACCGGTCTTGGTGCTCTCGTTACGGTTCCACAGCGCACCGACGTCCCAGTCCCAGGTCTTGTCGGCGAAGTCGAAGGAGCCGCTGATGGTCGGCGCGAAGCGCGTGGTCTTCAGCTTGCTCTCGGTGGTGCGCGGCACTTCCCACAGGCGGCGGCGGAAATCGATGTCCTGGCCGATCGGGTTGAACGCGCTGTCGCCGGCCAGCGGGGTGCCGAACGCGGCGGACTGGTACGGATAGCCGGCGATCTGCTGATCGGTGGTGCGCTCGTTGTAGAGCACGTCGGCGTTGAAGACGATCGAGTCGGTCAGGTCGTAGTTGGCGTTGGCGAACACCGACTTACGCTCGATGCCGGTCTGCACCATCATCTGCTGGTTGGCGTTGGCGCGCTCGGCCGCCGTCAGCGGGTGGTAGTCGGCCGGGTTGTTCGGGTTGCCGCCCTGGTTCAGGGTCTGCCACACCGCCACGTTCGGATCCGAGCAGTCCACGGTCAGCGGGTTGCACCAGCTGCCGTTCTGGCTGATCGGGCTCCAGCTGCCCGGGGTGGAGTTCGGGCCGCGGCTGCCGTCGCGGCTGAACCAACGGTTCTTGGCGAACACCGGATCCTGCTTGGAGTACTCGGCGGTCAGCGCCACGCCACCGCGCTCGCCCTGCGAGCCGATGGTGAAGGAGTACTGCGAGGTCTTGCCGTCGCCTTCGCCGAACTGGCCGAACTCGGCCGAGGCCTCGGCGCCGTCGAAGCGCTTGCGGGTGATGATGTTGACCACGCCGGCGATCGCGTCGGAGCCGTAGATCGACGAAGCGCCGTCCTTCAGCACTTCGATGCGCTCGATCGCCGCCATCGGGACCTGGCTCAGGTCCTGCAGGCCGGAGGTGGACGCGCCCAGGCGCTTGCCGTTCAGCAGCACCAGCGTACGTTCGGCACCGAGGTTGCGCAGGTCGACGTAGTAACCGCCGACGTTCTCGCCGGAAGCCAGCGCGTCGGCACGCGAGATCGCCGGGGAACCGGCCGAGGTCAGGTTCTGCAGCACGTCGGCGACCGAGGTGTAGCCCTGGCGCTCCAGTGCCTGGCGGTCCAGGGTCAGGATCGGCTGCTGGGTCTCGACGTCGGCGCTGCGGATGCGCGAACCGGTGATTTCGATCCGGTCCAGCGTGGTGGTGGACGAGGCGGCAGCTTCTTGCGCGCCGGCAATCGCCGGCGTCAACGCGATCGCGATGCTGGCGGGCAGCAAGCCCAGCCGCACTGCGGGAGTGCGAAGGTTCATCAATCTCTCCAGGGTAACGTTAGGGGCGTGTTAAGACGCCCTCGGCACGTTACGTTCCGGTGAGCGCGGCTGCTTTGCCGCTGTCGCCCGCAGACTTTGCCGATTCTGGCGGCACCATGGCCGCATGCCGATATTGCGAGGCGGAGACGCCGAAGCGTGCGCGGAAGGCCCGGGCGAAACTGCAGCAGTTGTCGAATCCGCTGGCGGCGGCGACCTCGCCGATCATCATCGTGGTGTCGCGCAGCAGGTCCGCCGCACGTTCCAGGCGCAGGCGCGCCGACAGTGCCTGCGGACTTTCCTCGTACAGGCTCTGGAACGTCTTGGACAGGTACCAACCGGAGAAGTTGGTCAGTTCGGCCAGTTCGCTGATCCGCACCACGCGGTCGCGATGGCCGTCCAGGTACAGCCGCGCGCGCTGCATGCGCCCGAACACCTGCCGCTTGCGCATCCGCGAGCGCCCGGGACAGCGCTGCACGCGGCGCGACAACTCGCCCTGCATGGAGGCCAGATGCAGCAGCACCGGCCGCATCGCCAACGCATCGCCGGGCCGCGCCGCCGCCTGCCGCCACAGCCGCAAGGCGGTGCGCGTCTCGCGCAGCGACAGCTCGCCGCGCCCGGTATACAAGGTCTCGTCGGCCATCCGCCCCAGGGCCTTCAGCGCCTCGCCGTCCAGGCTCAGGCCGATGCACAGGCCGTCGCGGTCGGTCTGCAGCAGCGGCCGCGAATCGCGTTCGAAGGCCAGCCACTGGCCGCGGCGCAGGGCGAAACGCCCCTCCTTGGCTTCGATCCAGGCGCTGCCGCGCAACTGCAGCCAGACCGTGAAGGCGTGTGCCGACGCCTGTACGCTGGCCAGGCGCGCCGCGCCCAGACAGGCCGGCCCCGCTGGCACGTCGTCGGCGTCCAGCACGAGTTGTTGTCCATGATCGACCAGGAAAGATTGCCGCATCCGAGCACCCGTTTGACGTAAACCGGTACGCAGTGTTTGCCGAATGTGGCGACAGGTCAGGAAGCCTTGGCGATATTTGTCCGAAATCGCCACGATGCCATTACGAACGACTTACGAAACTCATTTTTCTCGCCCGATCAACCACTTATGCGAGACCGTCGAGAACCATTCCGGCTGCTCGTGCATGCGAATGAAACCGATCTCGCTGCCGTCCTCGATCGCCAGGGCGACATAGACGTCGCCGCTGCGCGGGTCGATGCTGAAACCGTTGATGGCGCTGAAATGCTCGCGGTCCAGGCACACACTGGCATCGAGGCCGTCGTCGATCCGCGCCAGCCGGCTGGCGCACTCGCCGGTCTGGAACAGGTAATACACCGCGCCGCCGGGCCCCAGTGCCCAACTGCGGTAGCGCCACAGCGACGGCAGGCTGTCGTCCACGGCGCGCACGCTACCCAGGTCCAGGCTGGCATCGGCGCGCCACAGGCCGCTGCGCGCAAGCCGGGTGAACAGGATCTGCCCGTTGGCCGGATCGGTCCGGACCTGGGACACGTCCGGCAACGCGGCCAAGGGCCGCCAGGGCACCGCGCGCCGATCGTACAACTGCAGCCGGGTCCGCCCGTTCTCGCCCAGCAGGACCAGCAACTGGCCGGGGTCGGCGGTGTACAGCGCCTGCAGCGGCTCGCCGGCCGGCACCGGCAACGCCGCCACGCTGCCGGACTGCGGCCGGACCTCGTAGATCGCCGAGCGCCCCTGCGCATCGCGGCCGCTGACCAGCAGGGCCTGGCTGTCGGCCGACCAGAGCAGCGGCTGCCGGGTCTCCGGGCGCACGCCATCGATCAGCCGCAGCGAGGCAGGCTGGGTCACGTCGCCCCACCACAGCCCATAGCTGCCGTCGCGATCGGAGGTGAAGGCGAGCTGGCGCCCATCGGGCGCGATGCTCGGCTGTCCGTCGCGCCCGGTGGACGCGAACAGCCGCTGGCGCTCGCGCGGCGCGTCCACCGCCCGCATCGGGATGCGGTGCACGGCGAACTGCGGGCGCCGGTGCACGAAGGCCAGGCTGCCGCCGTCGTGGGCCAGGCGCGGTGCCTGCGCGTCGCTGATCCCCAGGTCGCGCAGGCGCCGGGTCTGGGTGTCCAGGCGGTACAGCCGGGTCTCGCCATCGACCCGGCGCCCGAACACGATGCCCTGCCCGTCGTGCACCCAGTCCCAGCCGCGGATCTCGGCGAATTCATGGGTCAGCGGCTCGGCGATGCCGCCTTCGGCCGGCACCCGCCACAGCCCGCCCATTTGCGGATTGCGCACGAAGGCGATCCATTTGCCGTCCGGCGAGTAGCGCGGCGCATAGTCGAAATCGCCGGCGGCGACCGGGTAATCCAATGCCCTCCAGCGTCCGCTGTCCAGATCCAGCACGCGGATGCCGCGTGCCGGCTGGCGCCCGTTCATGCTGCCGAACACCAGGCCATGTCCGTCCGGCGTCCAGTCGAAGCTGAGCAGTTCGCTGCCGTCGCAGCGCGCGACCTCGCGCGCGGGCGCGCGTCCGTCGGCCTGGACCAGCATGACCCGGCACTGCCGGTCGGCCCCGAGGCGGGCGAAGGCGATGCGCGTGCCGTCGGGCGACCAGGCCGGCAGACGGTCGGACTCGCCGCGGGCCGGGACGCCCAGCGAGCGCGGGGGCGTACTGCCGGCGGCACCGCTGGTCGGCTGCACCAGCAACTGCGTGCCGTCGCTGCCGGCGGGGCGGGCGGCATAGGCCACCTGCGTGCCGTCCGGAGACAGCGCCGGCTCGAGCTTGAACCCGGACATGGCGGTGATCAGCCGATAGGGCCGCTTGGGGCTGCCCAACACCCGCTCCTGTTCGGCGCTGTCGGCCGGCACCGCCGGATCGCGCGCGAACCACCACCAGACGGCCAGCGCCAGCACCAGCATCGCGGCTGCACCGGCCGCGGCCGCCAGCCACGGCGGCAGGCGCCGCCGCACCGCGGACACGGCGGCGGCCGGCGCACTGGCCGCGGCCGTGTCCGCGGGGGCGTGCGTGTCTACCGGGGAAGCCGACGCCGCGCCCGCCTCGGCCTCGACCTCGACATCGGGCAAGGCCTGCACCGGCGCCACCAGGCGGTAGCCGGACTTGGCCAGGGTCTCGATGTACACCGGCGCCTCGCCGCGCACGCCGGCGGCGAAGGCCTTGCGCAACTGGGTGATGGCCTGGGTCACCACATCGTTGGTCGGCTGCGTGTCCGGCCAGACCTGCGCCAGCAGGGTCTCGCGTTCCACCACCTGGCCCGGCTGCGCCAGCAACACGCGCAGCACGCCCATCACCTTGGGCGTGAGCCGTTGCGGCCGGCGCGCGCGCGGCGCGTGCACTTCCCGCAAGGACAGCAGCACCAGGCAATCGCCCACCTGCATCCGTTGCGGAAGCGTCGGTGGGGTGAACGATGAGGAAACCATGTTGGACAACGAAGAACGCCGTGAAAAAAGTGCCGCGGATGCGGCGGCGACGCGGCCACGCGTGGCAACGCTGCGGGAGCCAACGAGCAAACTCGGCAAAATGAGGCAGCGGATGCCGCCAAGCGCGGCTTGTCATCGGATTCTACTCTAGTCATCGCCGCCGCAAATCGCGACGACGCATTCAGGCTCTCTCTCCGCCGACGAAATTCACATAATCGCCTCATGACTGCGCGCCCCTGGGCGCGCTTTTTTTATCCCACGTTCACACTTTCATCTGCCGTGTGACGCTGAGTCCAATCAATCGCGACACCACCAAGGCGATATACATCACGCCGGCGAACTGTTCGATCATCACCAGCGCACGCGCGAACGGCTGCACCGGCACCACGTCGCTCAGGCCCACGCCCGAGAGCACGCTGAAGCTCAGATAAAGCAATTCCATCCAAGTCCGCGGCGAGGCCGCGTCCACTGCCGCGGTAAAACTGCCCGGCAGCCATTGCTGACAGACCGCGAAGACGAACGCGAATGCCCAGGCCAGCAGCGTGAAGGTGGCGCCGGCGGCATAGAGTTCGTCGCGGGTGACCACGTGATCCTGCAGCATGTAGGCGATCAGGCTGCCGGCGGTATAGAAGTACAGCAGGCTTTCCAGCAGTTGCGCCCAGGCGGCCATCGCCGGATTGCCCAGCAGGGCCGCGGCGATCGACAGCGCCACCGACGGCAACGCCAGGCAGCAGGCGATCCACAGCGCCGAGGGACCGCGGTTGACCACCCACAGGGCCAGCGCTAGCACCACGATGCCGAAGGCGCCGAACAGCGCGCGCCCGGCCGCGGTGTCCTCCATCCACGGATACAGCAGCACGCCGAGCAACTGCACGCCGAGCAGCAGCGCGGACGGATGGCGACGCAGCGCGAACGCATAGCGCAGCATGAGACATTCCCTGTGGCGACCAGCGCGCATCATAGACGCGTGCACGCAGGACGCGGTCGTCATGACCGCGGACGCGGGCTGCCATCGCCGTGCGCGCGTCGCACGGCAGGCGTGGCATCGTACAGGCGCGCACGGCCACCGCGACCGCCGTATCGGCGGTCGGCGCACAGCAGCGCCGACCGACCGCCGCAGGTCACTCGGCGCGGTACACCTGCGCACCGGTGGCGAGGAACTGCGCCGATTTCTCCGCCATGCCGGCCTGCAGGGCCGCCTCCGCGTCGACGCCGTGCTCGGCGGCGTAGTCGCGCACGTCCTGGGTGATCTTCATCGAACAGAAGTGTGGCCCGCACATCGAACAGAAGTGCGCCAGCTTGTGCGCGTCCTTGGGCAGGGTCTCGTCGTGGAACTCGCGCGCCTTCTCCGGGTCCAGGCCGAGATGGAACTGGTCGTCCCAGCGGAACTCGAAGCGCGCCTTGGACAAGGCGTTGTCGCGCACCTGCGCACCGGGGTGGCCCTTGGCCAGGTCCGCGGCGTGCGCGGCGATCTTGTAGGCCATGATGCCGTCGCGCACGTCGGCGCGGTTGGGCAGGCCCAGATGCTCCTTCGGCGTGACGTAGCACAGCATCGCGGTGCCGAACCAGCCGATCATCGCCGCGCCGATCGCCGAAGTGATGTGGTCGTAGCCCGGCGCGATGTCGGTGGTCAGCGGCCCCAGCGTGTAGAACGGCGCCTCGCCGCATTCGCGCAACTGCTTGTCCATGTTCTCCTTGATCAACTGCATCGGCACGTGGCCGGGGCCTTCGATCATGGTCTGCACGTCGTGCTTCCAGGCGATCCTGGTCAGCTCGCCCAGCGTCTCCAGTTCGCCGAACTGGGCGGCGTCGTTGGCGTCGGCGATGCAGCCGGGGCGCAGGCCGTCGCCGAGCGAGAAGGCCACGTCGTAGGCCTTCATGATTTCGCAGATGTCCTCGAAGTGGGTGTAGAGGAAATTCTCGCGATGATGCGCCAGGCACCACTTGGCCAGGATCGAGCCGCCGCGCGAGACGATGCCGGTGACGCGTTTTGCCGTCAGCGGCACGTAGCGCAGCAGCACCCCGGCATGGATGGTGAAGTAGTCCACGCCCTGCTCGGCCTGCTCGATCAGGGTGTCGCGGAAGATCTCCCAGGTCAGTTCCTCGGCGCGGCCGTCCACCTTCTCCAGCGCCTGGTAGATCGGCACGGTGCCGATCGGCACCGGCGAATTGCGCACGATCCATTCGCGGGTCTCGTGGATGTGCTTGCCGGTGGACAGGTCCATCACCGTGTCCCCGCCCCAGCGGATCGCCCACACCAGTTTCTCCACTTCCTCGGCGATGCCAGAACTGACCGCGCTGTTGCCGATGTTGGCGTTGATCTTGGTCAGGAAGTTGCGGCCGATGATCATCGGCTCGCTTTCCGGGTGGTTGATGTTGCACGGCAGGATGGCGCGGCCGCGGGCGATCTCGGCGCGCACGAACTCGGGCGTGATCTGCTGCGGGATGGCGGCGCCGAACGCCTCGCCGGGATGCTGCGCGCGCAGTTGCGCATCGCGCACCTCCTGCAGGCGCTGGTTCTCGCGGATCGCCACGAACTCCATCTCCGGGGTGACGATGCCGCGCCGCGCGTAGTGCATCTGGGTGACGTTGGCGCCGTCGCGGGCGCGCCGCGGCAGGCGCCGCGCGGGGAAGCGCACCGCCTGCAGGCGCGCGTCGTCCTCGCGCGCGCGGCCGAACTGCGAACTCAGCCCGGCCAGCGCCACGCTGTCGCCGCGCTCGGCGATCCAGGCCGCGCGCAGCGGCGCCAGGCCGGCGCCGAGATCGATCCGCGCCTGCGGGTCGGTATACGGCCCGGAGGTGTCGTAGACGGTGACCGGCGCGTTCTCCTCGCCGCCGAACACGGTGGGCGTGCGGGTCAGCGCGATCTCGCGCATCGGCACCTGCAGGTCGGCGCGGGAGCCCTGCACGAAGATCTTGCGCGAGCCGGGAATCGGGCGGGTCACCGCCGCGGACAAGGTGTCGGTCTGCTGTTGCAGCGGGTTGGGTACGGCGTTCATCGGCATTCGTCCTGGTTCGGGTGACCCGCGGGAAGCGCGGGACGGCTGCGAGCGGACTCGCATCTCGGACGAAGCGGCGGCGCGGGCCCGCCACGGACACGCACGCGCGCCACAGCGGACTTGCGAAGCTTCCCTACGCCGGTATTAACCGGATCAGGTTCGAAGGGACTGTCTCAACCGCGGCCTGCGCCGACGGTACCCCCGCTTCTGCGGCTATTAGACCCGTTTCCGCCGCAGGGCGCCAATCGGCGCGAGCTGAATGCCGGCACAGCCGCGGTGCGCATGTGTCAGCACCGCCACACGCCGCGCCGCCGGCGACAAACCGCGGCCACGTCGCCGGCCTAGGCTGCGCGGACAAGAATCAGGGCTCTCTCTCTCATCGCCGTCGGCCCTGCCGGCGGCATTTTTTTTGCAAGCGCGTGCGCAGGCTCATTCCAGCACGTAGGCCACGCGCACCCCGCCCCAGTGGCGCCTGCGCACATGCACCGGCACCGACAGGTCGAACAGGATCTGCCCGGTGTCGCGCCGGTACACCTGCAGCAGGTACGGCTCGGTGTGGCGGCCGACGTTGCGGCCGACCCGGTCGGCGAAGATGCGCTTGGTGCGGTTGCCGACCAGGTCGCGTGCGCGGTCGCCGCTGAGCGGCTGGCTGAAACGCAGGTTGTGGGTCGGCACGTAGCCGTCGACGTTCGCGCTGATCGCGAACACGATCCACGGATGCGCGGCCAGCAGTGGCTCCTGCAACGGCGGCAACAGCTCGTCGCACAGCGCGTCGAAGGCGGTGCGGTACTTGGGCGGGTCGATGCCGGGGATCGGGACATAGTCGGTGGAGAACAGCGCGTCCTCGCCGATGCGCCCGCGCGCGAGCGCCGTCTCGAACGCCTGGCCGATGCTGGCCGCGGCGGCCTGGGCCAGGTCGCGCACGCGCGCATGCCGCGGCTGGCGCATCGGATCGGCGGGCAGGCGGAACAGGTTCACGCAGTCGTGCAGGGTCTCGCTGCCGGCCGCCAGGTCGGCGCTGCGCTGCACCACCCGCGCGGCATGTTCCAGGTTGCTGCGGCTGAGCCCGACCGCGTGCTCGACGGCGCGGTCGATGCCGCCGATCTCCCCGCTCTGCGTGGCGATGCGACCGGCCACCGCGTCCATCGCCGCGCTGGCGCGGCCGAGCAGCTCGCCGATGCCGCCCAGCACCTGCTCGGTGCGCTGCGCCGAGGCGGCGCTGTCCTGCAGCGCGGCGCCGGTCTCGCCGATGATGCCGCGCACGTCGCGCGCCGCGGTGGCGGCACGGTCGGCCAGTTGCCGGATCTCGGTGGCCACCACCGCGAAGCCGCGTCCGGCCGGGCCGGCGTGCACCGCTTCGATGCTGGCGTTGATCGAGAGGATATTGGTCTGGAACGCGACCGCATCGATCACCTCGATCACCTGGTTGGCGCGTGCCGAACGCCGCGCCACCTCCTGCATCGCCTGGCCCAGGCTGCGCGCCGCTTCCACGCCCTGGCGCGCGCTGTCGTCGGCGCTGGCCGCCACCGCGATCACCGCGCGCAGGTCGCGGTCCATCTCGTGCAGGCCCTGCAGCAATTGCCGGGTGCTGGCGAGCACCGTCTGCAGCGCGTCCAACTGGGTCTGCGATTGCCGCGCCAGTTCGTCGTTCTCGGCGACCACGTGCGGTACGTCGGCGGCGATCTGCAGCGACAGCGCCACCGCCTGGCGGATGGCCTCGGCCAGGTTGCCGAAACCGGCCGACAGGCGCCGGCCCGGCATCGCCTCGGTTTCCTGCGCCGACAGCGGCGTCTGCAGTCCCAGGTCCAGATCGCAGCCGGTCAGCCGCTCGCCGACCCGATCCAGCAGCGCCTGCGCCGCCGCGCCCTCCTGGATCCGCTGCGCCAGCGCCTGCAGCGCGGGGCTGATCGCGCCCTGCGCCTGGCCGGCGCCGAGCAGGGCGACGTCGCGCAACAGCGCCGCGGTTTCCGGGTGCGGCAGCGACAGCAACCAGCCCTGGCCGCCATGATCGCGGTCGCGCTGGTAACGCACGCGACGCGTGGGGTCGGTACCCGGTGCCTGCCAACTGCCCTCGGCCTCGACCAGGGCGGCCAGCGGCAGGCCCCAGATCGCCTCGCTGGCGGCGCCGAGCAGGGTCTCGGCCGGCACGCCCAGCAGGTCCAGGGCGGCCCGGTTGGCGGCGCTCACGCGGCCACCGGGGTCCAACCGCAACAAGGCGATCGGGGCATCCGGCAAACCGGCCGCAGGCGCGGTATCGGCATCGGGACTGCGTGAGAACAAGGCCATCGGCGTCTCCCTCGTTGCTGCGGGCATGGTATCGGCTTGCCCCCTGCCGTCGCAGCCATCGCGCCCGCAACCGGGATCGCCGTCATGGGCCGGCCCCGACGCACCGCGCCGAGGCGACCCTGCGGTGCACGATCGGGGTCCGGATCGCGCGCACCGGCCGCATCACGTCGCTGCTGGCGCCCTGCTGTTCCGGGTCCAGGGCACCCGGCCCTGGGATCCGGCGTTTTCCTCAGTAGCCAGCCGCCTGCCCATCCTTGCGGCTTTCCGAGGCCCCGTAGTACACGCCGCTGTCCGGGTCGCGGGCGATCGCCTGGTAGCCGCCGTAGGGGCCGTCGGCGAAGATCACCCGGTGGCCCTTGCGCATCAGTTCGCGGATGGTGTCATAGGAGAAGCCGGTCTCCAGGTTCAGCTCGCCGCCGTCGCGCATCGCCGTGGCCTGCCCGGTCGGCTCGGTGGAGCCGTCGTGCTGGATCCGCGGCGCGTCGCCGGCCTCCTGCAGGTTCATGTGGAAATCGATCAGGTTCATCAGGATCTGCACGTGACCCTGCGGCTGCATCGCCCCGCCCATCACCCCGAAGCTCAGCCACGGCTTGCCGTCCTTGGTCACGAACGCGGGGATGATGGTCTGGAACGGACGCTTGCCCGGCGCGTAGCCGTTGGGATGGTCCTTCTGCAGCACGAACATCTCGCCACGGTCCTGCAGGATGAAGCCCAGCCCCGGCGGCGCCATGCCGCTGCCCATGCCGCGGTAGTTGGACTGGATCAGCGACACCATCATGCCGTCGGCGTCGGCCACGGTCAGGTAGATGGTGTCGCCCTCCTCCAGTTGCTTCGGGGTGCCCGGCTGCACTTCCTTGAGCGCGCGGTCCATCGAGATCAGCGCGCGCCGCTGCGCGGCATAGTCCTTGGAGATCAGCCGCGCCAGCGGCGCCGGCTGGAACGCCGGATCGGCGTAGAACCGCGCGCGGTCGGCGAAGGCCAGCTTCTTGGCCTCGGTGAACAGGTGCACGTGCTCGGCCGAGCCGAACGGGATCTTCGAGAAATCGTAGCCTTCCAGGATGTTGAGCATCTGCAGCGCGGCGATGCCCTGGCTGTTGGGCGGCAGTTCCCACACGTCGTAGCCGCGGTAGTTGGTGGACACCGGCTCGACCCATTCGCCGTGGTGGCTTGCCAGGTCCTCATAGCGCAGGAACCCGCCATTGGCCTTGAAGTAGGCGTCGATGGTGCGCGCGATCGGCCCCTTGTAGAACGCGTCGCGGCCGCCATCGGCGACTTGCTGCAAAGTGTTGGCGAGGTTCGGGTTCTTCCACAGCTCGCCCTTGCGCGGGGCGCGGCCGTCGATGGTGAACTGCTCCTTGAAGCCGGGGTACTGCGACAGGCGCGGCACCGAACGGTCCCAGTAGTAGGCGATGGTCTCGGCGACCGGATGGCCGTCGCGGGCGTAGCGGATCGCCGGCGCCAGGTTCTGCGCCATGCTGCGGCGGCCGAAGCGGTCGTGCAGCGCGAACCAGCCGTCGACCGCACCCGGCACCGACACCGGCAGCGGGCCGGTCGGCGGAATCTCCTTCAGCCCGCGGCGCTGGAACTCGGCCAGGGTCAGCGCCTTCGGCGAGCGCCCGGAGCCGTTGTAGCCATAGAGTTTCTGCGTCTTCGGGTCCCAGACGATGGCGAACAGGTCGCCGCCGACGCCGTTGCCGGTCGGCTCCATCAGCCCCAGCGCGGCATTGGCGGCGATCGCCGCATCCACCGCCGAGCCGCCGTCGCGCAGGGTGTCCAGCGCGATCTGCGTGGCCAGCGGCTGCGAGGTGGCGGCCATGGCGTGCGGGGCGATCACTTCCGAGCGGGTCGCGAACGGCTGGCCGGTGATGCGGTCAGCGGCCTGCGCCGGCACGGCCGCCGCCAGGGCCAGCGCGAGCGCCAGGCGCGCCATGGAAGGAAGCGAAACGGACATGCGCGGCTCTCCGGGAACGGGGACGCCCACCGTACCCGAGTACGGCCGACGGCGCCGCGCACGCGTGCACATCGCGGCATCGGCCATGACCGGATTTCCGCGCAATCGAGCGTTCACGCCGCCTGCGCCGCCTCCGTTTCATGCGTAACCATGCAGCGCTGGCGCGGCTTTCGGCACATTCGCCCACGTCGGCCCGCAACACAGTTGACAGTCGCGCAAAGCCCATGTTTATCTCGCTGCATGTTGCAGCGCCACACCCGCCCGAAGTCGACCCGCCAGCCCGCCGCCTTGCGCGCGGACGCTGCTGCGTCGCTCCTCGTACTCGTGCTTATTACCTCGCCCACAAGTGCGGGACGAACCGGCGTGTAAGCGACAGGCAGCCAGGATTCGATCAGACCCCGCACCGGCAACGGCGCGGGGTTTTTCGTTTCAGTGACCGCGAAGTCAAAAACCCCCTCACTCCAACACCGCTCAAGGACATCCGCCCCATGACCAGTTCCGCCCAGCCCACCACCAAGATCGCCATCGTCGGTTATGGCAGCCAGGGCCGCGCGCACGCGCTGAACCTGCGCGAGTCCGGCTTCGACGTCACCATCGGCCTGCGCGCCGGCGGCCCGACCGAAGCCAAGGCGCAGGCCGACGGCTTCGTGGTGAAGAGCCCCGCCGAAGCGGTCAAGGACGCCGACCTGGTCGCGGTGCTGACCCCGGACATGGTGCAGAAGAAGCTGTACGACGAAGTGCTGGCGCCGAACATGAAGCAGGGCGCCTGCCTGCTGTTCGCGCACGGCCTGAACGTGCACTTCGACATGATCAAGCCGCGCGAGGACCTGGACGTGGTGCTGGTCGCGCCGAAGGGCCCGGGCGCGCTGGTGCGCCGCGAGTACGAGATCGGCCGCGGCGTGCCGTGCATCTGGGCGGTGTACCAGGACAAGAGCGGCAAGGCCGAGCAGTTCGCGCTGGAATACGCCGCCGGCCTGGGCGGCGCGCGCGCCAACCTGATCAAGACCACCTTCAAGGAAGAGACCGAGACCGACCTGTTCGGCGAGCAGGCGGTGCTGTGCGGCGGCGCCTCGTCGCTGGTGCAGGCCGGCTTCGAAGTGCTGGTGGAAGCCGGTTACCAGCCGGAAATCGCCTACTACGAAGTGCTGCACGAACTGAAGCTGATCGTCGACCTGTTCTACGAAGGCGGCATCACCCGCATGCTCGAGTTCGTCTCCGAGACCGCGCAGTACGGCGACTACGTCAGCGGCCCGCGGGTGATCGACGCGGCGACCAAGGAGCGCATGCGCGACGTGCTGACCGACATCCAGAACGGCACCTTCACCAAGAACTGGGTGGCCGAGTACAACGCCGGCCTGCCGAACTACAAGAAGTTCAAGCAGGCCGACCTGGACCACCCCATCGAAACGGTCGGCAAGCAGCTGCGCGCCAAGATGGTGTGGCTCAACGGCGAGGCCGCTGCCGCGCCCGCCGCCGGCGGCTCCAAGGCCGCGTAACCCGCGGCTCCCCTACCCGCTTCCACCGAAAGGTCGCCACCGTATGAACTCCTCCGCTCACGGCACGCCCCGCAACGGCGCGCGCTGGCTGACGCAGGCCCTGGAAGCCGAAGGCGTGGACACGCTGTTCGGCTATCCGGGCGGCACCATCATGCCGTTCTACGACGCGCTGGTAGACAGCCAGCTCAAGCACATCCTGGTCCGCCACGAACAGGGCGCGGCGCTGGCCGCCAACGGCTACGCCCGCGCCAGCGGCCGGGTCGGGGTGTGCGTCGCCACGTCCGGCCCGGGCGCGTCCAACCTGGTCACCGGCATCGCCGATGCGATGCTCGACTCGGTGCCGATGATCTGCCTGACCGGGCAGGTCGCCACGCCGCTGCTGGGCACCGACGCATTCCAGGAACTGGACGTGTTCGGGCTGACCCTGCCGATCGTCAAGCACAGCTTCCTGGTGCGGCACGTGGACGACCTGCCGCAGGTGCTGCGCGACGCGTTCCGCATCGCCCGCGAAGGGCGGCCGGGCCCGGTGCTGATCGACCTGCCCAAGGACGTGCAACTGGCCGATGCCGCGCATCTGCCGGCGCATGTGCCGGCGGCGGTGCCGACCCCGCCGGCGCCGCAGGATGCGGTGCTGGCCGAGGCGCTGGCGGCGATCGCCGGCGCCGAGAAGCCGGTGATCTACGGCGGCGGCGGCATCGCCCTGGGCGATGCGGTGGACGCGTTCCGCCAGTTCGTCGACGCCACCCGCATCCCCACCGTGCTGACCCTGCGCGGCCTGGGCGCGCTGCCGCACGCCCACCCGCATTACCTGGGCATGCTGGGCATGCACGGCACCCGCGCCGCCAACATGGCGGTACAGGAGTCGGACCTGCTGATCGTGGTCGGCGCCCGCTTCGACGACCGCGCCACCGGCAAGCTGGCCGAGTTCGCGCCGTTCGCGCGGGTCATCCACCTGGACGCCGACGCCTGCGAGATCTCCAAGCTGCGCCAGGCCGACATCGCCGTGCCCGGCGACGTGGCGCAGGCGCTGCGCGCACTGGCCGCGGCGACCAGCACCTGCGAGGCCTGGCACGCGCGCTGCGTCGGCCACCGCGAGAAGTTCGGCGCGCGCTACGACGCGCCCGGGCAGGACATCTACGCGCCCGGCCTGCTGAAGCGGCTGAGCGAACTGGCCCCGGCCGACACGGTGATCGCCTGCGACGTCGGCCAGCACCAGATGTGGGTGGCGCAGCACTGCCGTTTCAACCATCCGCGCAACCACCTGACCAGCGGCGCGCTGGGCACCATGGGCTTCGGCCTGCCGGCGGCGATGGGCGCGCAGTTCGCCTGCCCCGACCGCACCGTGGTGCTGGTCAGCGGCGACGGCAGCTTCATGATGAACGTGCAGGAGCTGGTCACCATCGCCCGCTGCAAGCTGCCGGTGAAGATCGTGCTGCTGGACAACAGTTCGCTGGGCATGGTGCGGCAATGGCAGGAACTGTTCTTCGCCGAGCGCTACAGCGAGATCGACCTGTCCGACAACCCGGATTTCGCCGCGCTGGCGCAGGTGTTCGGCATCCCGGCCAAGCGCATCACCGCGCGCGGCCAGGTCGAGGACGCGCTGGCCGAGCTGTTGGCGCAGCCGGGCCCGGCGCTGCTGCACGTGGCCATCGACGCGCGCGCCAACGTGTGGCCGCTGGTGCCGCCCAACACCGCCAACAGCACCATGCTGGAAAGCAATCCCGCCGCCCAGCGCCAGGAGACGACACATGCGTTACCAGCTTGACCTGGTGCTGAAACCGATCGACGGCGCACTGCTGCGCGCGATCGGCATGGCCGAACGCCGCGGCTTCGCGCCGATCTCGATCAGCGGCGCGCCGGTGGCCGAGGACGCCGGCCGCTGGCACCTGCAGTTGGTGGTGGACGGCACCCGCCCGGGCGAGACCCTGCGCCTGCAGATGGAAAAGGTCTACGACTGCGAGTCGGTGCGCGTGACCGCGCTGGATGGGGTGGCGTGATGGGGCCGGGAGTCGGGAGTCGGGACTTGGGATTGGGCGCGCATCCCGACCTGTCGGCGTGCGTGGCAGCCCTGCCGCGCCAGCGCCGTGCAGCCATGCGGAGGCACCTTCTTCAACGGAGGTCGCTTCTTCGCGTTCGCGCCCCGGATTCCGGCTGCGAATCCCCCCTCCCGAATCCCGAATCCCGGCATCTCCATGTCTGATGCCGCCGCGCCTGCCCAGGAACCCGACGTACCCCACGTCGCCGTCAGCGTGGCCGACGTGCTGGCCGCGCAGGCGCGGCTGCGCCGCTATCTGTCGCCGACGCCGGTGCATTACGCCGAGCGCTTCGGCGTGTGGCTGAAGCTGGAAAACCTGCAGCGCACCGGCTCCTACAAGGTCCGCGGCGCGCTCAATGCGCTGCTGGCCGGACTGGAACGCGGCGACGAGCGCGCGGTGATCTGCGCCTCGGCCGGCAATCACGCCCAGGGCGTGGCCTGGGCCGCGCACCGCCTGGGCGTGCAGGCGATCACGGTGATGCCGCACGGCGCGCCGCAGACCAAGATCGCCGGCGTCGCGCACTGGGGCGCCACCGTGCGCCAGCACGGCAACAGCTACGACGAGGCCTTCGCCTTCGCCCGCGACCTGGCCGACCAGAACGGCTACCGCTTCCTGTCCGCCTTCGACGACCCGGACGTGATCGCCGGCCAGGGCACCGTCGGCATCGAACTGGCCGCGCACGCCCCGGACGTGGTGATCGTGCCGATCGGCGGCGGCGGCCTGGCCTCCGGCGTGGCCCTGGCGCTGCGCTCGCAGGGCGTACGCGTGGTCGGCGCCCAGGTCGAAGGCGTGGATTCGATGGCGCGGGCGATCCGCGGCGACGTCCGCGCCGTGGACCCGGTGCCCACCCTGGCCGACGGCGTCAAGGTTAAAATCCCCGGGTTCATCACCCGCCGGCTGTGCGCCAGCCTGCTCGACGACGTGGTGATCGTGCGCGAGGCGGAACTGCGCGAGACGCTGGTCCGCCTGGCGCTGGAGGAGCACGTCATCGCCGAGGGCGCCGGCGCGCTGGCCCTGGCGGCCGGGCGCCGCGTCGCCGGCAAGCGCAAGTGCGCGGTGGTGTCCGGTGGCAACATCGACGCCGGCGTGCTGGCGACGCTGCTGTCGGAGGTGCGCCCGCGCCCGCCGCGCAAGCCGCGCCGCCGCGCCGCCGAGCGACTTCGCAGCCAACGTCCCGCCCCGCCCGCTCCCGCCCGCATCGCGTCGTCCCCGCATCCCAATCCGCCAGCCACCGCCGCCGTAGAGGAACCCATCTGGTGAACACTTCTGCTTCTTCCCAGACCCCCCGCATCCGTATTTTCGACACCACCCTGCGCGACGGCGAGCAATCCCCCGGCTGCAGCATGACCCCGCCGCAGAAGCTGGTGATGGCGCGCGCCCTGGCCGAGCTGGGCGTGGACATCATCGAGACCGGCTTCCCGGCCAGCTCGCAGTCCGACCGCGAGGCGATGGCGCTGATCGGCCGCGAACTGCGCACGCCGACCCTGGCGGTGCTGTCGCGCTGCCTGGCCGCCGACATCGAGACCTCGGCACGGGCGCTGGAAGCGGCGGCCAATCCGCGCCTGCACGTGTTCCTGTCCACCAGCCCGCTGCACCGCGAGCACAAGCTGCGGATGAGCCGCGAGCAGGTGCTGGAGTCGGTACGCAAGCATGTCGCGCTGGCGCGCCAGTACGTGGACGACGTGGAGTTCTCGGCCGAGGACGCCACCCGCACCGAGGAGGATTTCCTGGCCGAGGTCGCCAGCGTGGCGATCGCCGCCGGCGCCACCACCATCAACCTGCCCGACACCGTCGGCTTCACCACCCCGGAAGAGATCCGCGGCATGTTCGCGCGGATCATCGCCAACGTCCCCGGCGCCGACCGGGTGGTGTTCAGCACCCACTGCCACAACGACCTGGGCCTGGCCGTGGCCAACTCGCTGGCCGCGGTGGAAGGCGGCGCGCGGCAGGTGGAATGCACCATCAACGGCATCGGCGAGCGCGCCGGCAACTGCGCGCTGGAAGAAATCACCATGGCGCTGAAGGTACGCAACGCCTTCTACGAACTGGACACCGCGATCCACACCCCGCGCATCGTCGCCACCTCGCAGTTGCTGCAGCGCCTGGTCGGCATGCCGGTGCAGCGCAACAAGGCGATCGTCGGCGGCAACGCCTTCGCCCACGAGTCGGGCATCCACCAGCACGGCATGCTGCGCCACCGCGGCACCTACGAGATCATGCGCCCGGAAGACGTGGGCTGGGAGTCCTCGCAGATGGTGCTGGGCCGCCACAGCGGCCGCGCCGCGGTCGAGCAGCGCCTGCGCGCGCTCGGCTACGTGCTGGACGAGGCCGAACTGAACATCGCCTTCGAGGCGTTCAAGGCGCTGTGCGAACAGCAGCGCGTGGTCAACGACGCCGACCTGCAGGCGATGATGCAGGACGCGCCGGAAAGCCAGGGCTACCGGCTGTCGTCGATGACCGTCAGCGACCGCGGCCAGCGCGCCAGCGCGCAGGTCGAGCTGTCCGACCCGGACGGCCAGCGGGTCAGCGAGCACGCCGAGGGCGACGGCCCGGTGGACGCGCTGTTCGCCGCGCTGTCGGCCGCCACCGGCGTGCAGCTGGTGCTGGACAGCTACCAGGTGCACAGCGTCGGCATCGGCGCCGACGCGCGCGGCGAGGCCAACCTCAGCGTGCGCCACGGCGAGGTCGAGTACGACGGCACCGGCACCAGCCGCGACATCATCGAGGCCAGCGCGCTGGCCTGGCTGGACGTGGCCAACCGCGTGCTGCGCCAGCGCCAGGTCGCGCCGGCCGGCGCCGCCGACGCGCTGGCCTGAGCGGCCACAGCGCGGTCATCGTCGTCGTGCACGCTCACGTTCGCTCGCCCTCCCCGCCCAGCTTTCCTGCCAGGTAGTACCGCAATGTCCGCCACTCCCCGCACCCTGTACGACAAACTGTGGGACGCGCACGTCGTCGTCCCCGAAAGCGCCGCCGCGCCGGCGGTGCTGTACATCGATCTGCACCTGATCCACGAAGTGACCTCGCCGCAGGCGTTCACCGAGCTCAAGGCGCGCGGCCTGAACCCGCGCCGGCCCGACCGCACCAAGGCGACCATGGACCACTCCACGCCGACCCTGCCGCGCGGCGCCGACGGCAAGCTGCCGTACTACACCCAAGCCTCCGAGGCGCAGGTGGACATGCTCGCGCGCAACTGCGCCGACTACGGCATCGAACTGTTCGACATGGGCTCGGACAACCGCGGCATCGTCCACGTGATCGCGCCGGAACAGGGCTTCACCCAACCCGGCATGACCATCGTCTGCGGCGACAGCCACACCTCCACGCATGGCGCGTTCGGCGCGCTGGCGTTCGGCATCGGCACCAGCGAGGTCGGCCACGTGCTGGCCACGCAGTGCCTGCTGCAGCGCAAGGCCAGGACCATGGCGATCACCGTCGACGGGCCGCTGGCGCCGGGCGTCGGCGCCAAGGACGTGATCCTGCACATCATCGGCGTGATCGGGGTCAACGGCGGCACCGGCCACGTGCTGGAGTACCGCGGTTCCACCATCGAAGCGATGGACATGGAACAGCGCATGACCCTGTGCAACATGTCGATCGAAGCCGGCGCGCGCGCCGGCATGGTCGCGCCGGACCAGGTCACCTTCGACTGGGTCGCCAAGACCCCGCGCGGCCCCAAGGGCGCCGACTTCGAGGCCGCCGTGCAGCGCTGGTCGCAGCTGCGCAGCGATCCCGGCGCGCGCTTCGACGCCGAGGTGCGGATCGACGCGCGCGACATCCGCCCGACCCTGACCTGGGGCACCCACCCCGGCACCGCGATCGCGGTGGACGTGCCGATCCCGGCCGCGCAGGATCCGGCGGCGCAGAAGGGCCTGAACTACATGCACCTGGAAGCCGGGCATGCGCTGATCGGCACACCGGTGGACGTGGTGTTCGTCGGCTCCTGCACCAATGGCCGGCTCAGCGACATGCGCGACGTGGCGCAGGTGCTGCGCGGACGCAAGGTGGCGCCGCACGTGCGCATGCTGGTGGTGCCGGGCTCGGAGATCGTCAAGCGCCAGGCCGAGGCCGAAGGCATCCACGAGGTGGTGCGCGCGGCCGGTGCGGAATGGCGCGAGTCCGGCTGCTCGATGTGCATCGCCATGAACGGCGACCTGGTGGCGCCGGGACAACTGGCGGTGAGCACCAGCAACCGCAACTTCGAAGGCCGCCAGGGCCCGGGCTCGCGCACCCTGCTGGCCTCGCCGCTGACCGCGGCCTGGGCGGCGGTGAACGGCAAGGTCAGCGATCCGCGCGCGCTGTTCGCGGAGGTCGCGTGATGGCACCGCACATCGCCGCGTTCGCGGCCACGCTGACCTTCGTCGCCGCCACCACCCGCGCCTTCGCGCACCGCCACACGCCGCTGCTGCCGCCGTACGCGCCGCCCGCGGCGCTGCCGCCGGCGGCCGATGCCGAGGCGCCCGCCCCCGACTCCGTCGCTTCCCAGGAGACCCCGTGATGGCCGGCTTCGCCACCCTCACCTCGCGCAGCGTGGTGCTGCGCCAGACCAACATCGACACCGACCAGATCATCCCGGCGCGGTTCCTGTCCACCACCGAGCGCGCCGGTCTCGGCCGCCACGCCTTCAACGACTGGCGCTGGCAGGCCGACGGCACGCCGAACCCGGAGTTCGCCTTCAACCAGGCGCACAACGCCGGCCGCCAGATCCTGCTGGCCGGGCGCAACTTCGGCTGCGGCTCCTCGCGCGAGCATGCGCCGTGGGCGCTGACCGACCTGGGCCTGCGCGCCATCGTCAGCAGCGAGATCGCCGACATCTTCCGCAACAACAGTCTCAAGAACGGCCTGCTGCCGATCGTGCTGGCCGAGGACGACGTGCAGACGCTGATGCAGCGCCCGGACGATGAACTGACCGTGGACGTGGCCGCGCGCGAACTGCGCACGCCCGACGGCCGCGTCTATGCGTTCCCGCTGGACGCGTTCTCGCAGACCTGCCTGCTCGAGGGCGTGGACGAGATGGGCTACCTGTTGCTGCGCCAACCCGACATCGAACGCTACGAGGCCACCCATGCACGCTGACATCGTCGTCCTGCCCGGCGACGGCATCGGTCCGGAAGTCGCCGCCGCCGCGGTCGCGGTGCTGCGCGCCGTGGCCGCGCGCCACGGCCACGACTTCCAGTTCCAGGAACACGACATCGGCGGCATCGCCATCGACCGCCACGGCGAGCCGCTGCCGGCGGCGACGCTGAGCGCCTGCCAGCGCGCCGACGCGGTGCTGCTGGGCGCGGTCGGCGGACCGAAGTGGTCCGACCCCAACGCCAAGGTGCGCCCCGAGCAGGGCCTGCTGGCGATCCGCCGCGGCCTGGGCCTGTTCGCCAACCTGCGCCCGGTCAAGCCGCACCCGGCGGCGCTGGACGCCTCGCCGATCAAGCCGCACCTGCTGCAGGGCGTGGACATCGTGGTGGTGCGCGAACTCACCGGCGGCATCTATTTCGGCGACAAGACCCGCAGCCCCAGCGACGCCAGCGACCTGTGCCGCTACACCGTCGCGGAGATCGAACGGGTGCTGCGCAGCGCGTTCCGCCTGGCGCAGCAGCGCCGCAACCACGTCGTCTCGGTGGACAAGGCCAACGTGCTGGAGACCTCGCGGCTATGGCGCGACGTGGCCGCGCGGATCGGCCGCGAGGAATTCCCGGACGTGCGCCTGGAGCACCAACTGGTCGATTCGATGGCCATGCACCTGCTGGCCAAGCCGCGCGAGTACGACGTGATCGTCACCGAGAACATGTTCGGCGACATCCTCACCGACGAGGCCTCGATGCTGGCCGGCTCGCTGGGGCTGCTGCCGTCGGCCTCGCTGGGCGACGGCCGCATCGGCCTGTACGAGCCCATCCACGGCTCGGCGCCGGACATCGCCGGCAAGGGCATCGCCAATCCCTACGCGACCATCCTCAGCGCGGCGTTGCTGCTGCGCCACTCGCTGGGCCTGGAAGCCGAAGCCGCGGCGATCGAGCAGGCCGTCGGTGCCGCGCTCGACGCGCAGGCGTTCACCGCCGATCTCGCCGCGCCCGGCCAGGGCATCTCCACCGAGGCCGCCACGCAGGCGGTGCTGCAGCGCCTGCACGGCTGATCCGCGGCGGCGCCGCCGGCGCCGGCCGTCTCCCGCCCGCCGCGCCACGCGGCGGTGCGGGCCACCTACCTCGCCGCGCTGCGCGTGCATGCCGCAGCCGCGGCGGCAATCATTCCGAGACCAAGCCCGTCGCGGCCGCGCGAACGCGGCGCCGCGTCCGCGCGGCCGCGGCGGCCTAGCCGACCACCCGGTCGCGACCTTCGCGCTTGGCCTGGTACAGGTGCTTGTCGGCCTTCATCAGCAGGTCGCGGCGGGTGCGCAGGGTCGGCGACACGCAGGCAAAGCCGATGCTGGCGGTGAAGCGCACCGCGCGTCCGTCGTCGTCGTACAGCACCAGGCCGGCCATGCGCAGGCGCAGCGCGTCCAGACGCGCGCGTGCCGGCTCCTGGTCCAGGCCGGGCAGCACCAGCAGGAACTCCTCGCCGCCATGGCGCGCGGCGAAGGCCTGCTCGCCGAGGATGGCGCGCAGCGCCTCGCCGACCCGGCGCAGCACCTCATCGCCGATCTCGTGGCCGTACGCGTCGTTGATCTTCTTGAAGTGGTCGATGTCCAGCAACGCCACGCACAACGGCATGCGCGTGGTCAGCGCCCGCTCCAGCGCCGTGTTGAGGTACGGATCGCCGGTGCGCCGGTTGGGCAGGCCGGTCAGCGCGTCGTGCCCGGCTTGGTAGGCGAGCTTGCGCACCAGGTCCTCGCGTTCGAGATTGGCCAGCTTCAGCGCCAGGTTCTTGGCTTTCAGCTCGTGGGTGCGCTCGGCGATGATGGTGTTGAGCCGGCGCTGGCGGCGCCGGTAGCGGCGGCTGCGGCCGCGGTACCACCACAGGATCAGGCCGGTCACGCACAGCGCCACCAGCATCACGAACGGCCAGCGCTCCCAGAACGGCGGCACCAGTTGCAGGCGCAGCGAGGCGCTGCCGATGCGTTCGCTGCGCGACCAGTCCAGCGGGCTGGTCATCGCCTGTATCTCCAGCCGGTAGCTGCCCGAGGGCAAGTTGGTGTAGACGGCTTCCTCGCTGCTGCCGGCGTCGACCCACTGCCGGTCGAATCCCTGCAGGCGGTAGCGATAGCGCACCTTGTCCGGCGAGCGGAAGCTCAGCCCGGCATAGCCGATCGCGAGCCGGGCGACGCCGCCTTGCAGGCGGTAGTCGCTGCGCAGCGGCTGCGCCACGCCATCCACCTGCACCCGCGAGATCAGCAGCGACGGCGCACGCACGTTGCGCCGGCCCGGCAGCGCCGGATCGATCAGCGCCAGCCCGGCCGAGGTCGGGATCAGCAGCACGCCGTCGCGGCTGCGCCAGCCGGCCGGCGCGCTGCTGCCGTTGCTCTGCCCGCTGGGCATGCCGTCGCTGCGGTCGACCACGTCCACCGCCAGGGTGCTGCGCTGGCCAGCGTCCAGTTCCGCCAGGCGCGCACGTGCGATGCGCAGCAGGCCGCGGTTGCTGCTCGCCCACAGGTTGCCGTTGCCGTCGTCGAGCAGCCGGAACAGCTTGTCGCGCGGCAGGCCGACGCGATGGTCGTAGATGCGCCACTGCCCGCCGCGCAGCCGCAGCAGGCCGCGGTCGCTGGCGACCCACAGCGTGCCGTCGGCGTCTTCGAGGAAGTCGAAGGCGTTCTGCGCCGGGAAGCCGCGGCCGCTCGGCCGCGGCTGCAGCGTGCCGTCGCCCGCGAGCGTGGCGATGCCCTGGTTGGTGCCGATCCACAGCGTACCGGCGCGGTCGCGGTACAGCGCCTGCACCTGCCGCCCGGGCAGGCCGTCGGCGGTGCCGTAGGCGCGCGTGCGCTCGCCCTTGCGGTACTGCAGCCCCTCGTTGCCGCCGATCCACAGGCCGCCGTCGGCATCGGCCAGCAGCGCGCGCACCATGGTCCGCGGCACGCCCGCGGCCTCGCCCAGGCGCTGCCGGATGCTGCCGTCGGCCGACAGCAGCAGCACGCCCTGGTCGTAGGTGCCGACCCACATGCCGCCGTCGCGGGCGGCGGCCAGCGCCAGCACCGACGGATCGCGGCCAGCGCGCTCGCTCAGCCGCACTGGGCGGATGCGGCCACCCTGCCAGCGGTCCAGGCCGGCGGCATGGCCGATCCAGATCGCGCCGTCGGCGTTCTGCTGGACCACGCGCACGTAGTCGCTGCCGAGTCCGTCCTGGCGAGTCAGGCCAGCGGCGTCGCCCTTGGCGACGCGGAACAGGCCGTCGGTGCTGCCGACCCATACCAGGCCCTCGCGGTCCTCGATCAGCGCCGGGCTGACCACGCCGGAGATCGACAGCACCTCCTCGCTGGCGCCGTTGGCCGCGTGCCGCAACAGTTGCCCGCTGGACAGGCTCATCCACAGCTGGCCGTCCTGGTCCTGCAGCGCGGCATCGACGCGCTGGCCACGCCGCAGCCATTGCAGGCCGCCGTCGGCGCCGAGCCAGAACACGCCCTCGTCGCTGGCCACCAGCAGGCCGCCGTGGCGGTCGAGGGTCAGGCGCCGGATCGACGCCGTGCGCATCGCCGCCGCGCCCCAGCGCTGCGCCTGCGTGCCGTGCGCGGTCATCCGGAACAGCCCCTGCGGCGTGCCCACCAGCACCGTATCGCGGTAGCGCAGCAGCGCGGCGATGCGGGTGTTGCGCAGCCCCGCGGCGGCGCCGACGTCGACCAGGCGACCATCGGCCTCGATCCGGAACAGGCCGTCCTCGCTGCCGACCCACAGCCCGCCGTCGGCGTCGCGCAGCATCGCGGTTACCCGCAGCCGCTGCGCGCGCGCATCGCCCAGATGCTCCCAGCGCCCGGCGGCATAGCGGAACACGCCGTCGTAGGCAGTGCCGACCAGCATGCCGCCGTCGGCTTCGGCGAGCAGCGCGAACACCCCCGACAACTCCATGCCCGGGGTGTTCTGGCGATCGAAGACGGTGAAGCGGCGGCCGTCGAAGCGCGCCACGCCCTCCCAGGTGCCGACCCAGATCATGCCGTCGCGGTCCTGCGCGAGCGCATGCACCAGGTTGTGCGGCAGCCCCTCTTCCATGGTCCAGTGCGCGATCACCGGACGTTCGAGCACCGCGCGTTCGCTCAGCGGCGCGGCCGCTTCGGCGCGCGCGGCGGCACTCGCGCAGCACAGCGCTAGCAATAGGCACAGACTCACGCCCAAGCGGCGACACAGCGCATGCGCGCCGTCGCGAATATCGTGACGCCGATCCCCGTGCTCCATCGCTTTCCGAACTACACCGACAACGGCGCGCGGCAACCCCCTGTGGGCAGATGGCTAATCTATCACCGCCTGTTCGCCGCCGATGTCAGGGAGTTCCTGACGCCCCAGGTGACCGCACCGCCCCTTCGCGATTTCCGGCTCGCCGCTCCTCGGACGCGAAGGAAGACGCAAGCCGAACGCAGCGTCACAATAATGAACCAACGGGTCTAGTATAAATATCGAACCGACTGGTCTAGTATTGCCACCATGGTCAGCAAATCGCCCGCCGCCTCCGCCAAATCCTCCTCGCGCCCCGCCGGGCCCGGCCGCCCCAAGGACATGGGCAAACGCGCCGCCATTCTGGAGGCGGCACGGGAGATGTTCACCGAACTCGGCTTCGGCGGGGTCAGCATGGACGGCATCGCCGCCCGCGCCGGCGTTTCCAAGCTCACCGTCTACAGCCACTACGGCGACAAGGAGACCCTGTTCGCCGAGGCCGTGCGCGCGCAATGCCAGGCGCTGCTGCCGGACGATCTGTTCGGGCACGCGCTGAAGGGGCCGCTGCGCACCCAGTTGGTGGAGATCGGCCAGGCCTTCTTCGCCATGATCAGCAGCGAGGCGGCGATGGCCACCCACCGCATGATGCTGACCCCCGGCACCGGCGACGACCACGTCCGCGAGATGTTCTGGAATGCCGGACCCAAGCGCACCCAGCAACACCTGGCGCAGTTGCTGCAGGCCCACGTCGCCGCCGGCGCGCTGGACATCGCCGACCTGGACCTGGCCGCCTCGCAGTTCTTCTGCCTGGTCAAGGGCGAGCTGTATTCGCTGATGATGTGCGGCCTGTGTCGCGACGCCGGCCAGGACCGGATCCGCGCCCACGTCGAGGCCAGCATCGACTTCTTCCTGCGTGCCTATGCGGTGCGCTAGCCCGGCCGCGGGGCCGTCCGCGCTGGCCGATGACTTCCGGCACTGCGCGCCGGACCGTCCGGCGGCGATGCTGCGGCATACGCCCGGCCTCCGTGCCGGCTAAAATGCCCGGCCCTCCGCGTTGGATGCCCGAAATGACGATCGACTACTCCCAAGCCCGCGAAAAGATGGTGGAACAGCAGGTCCGTCCCTGGGACGTGCTCGACCTGCGCGTGCTCGACGTGCTGTCGCGGCTGCCGCGCGAGACCTTCGTGCCGCCGGCCCATCGCGCCGTGGCCTACGCCGACCTGGAGATTCCGCTGGGCCACGGCCAGTACATGATGAAGCCGGTCATCGAAGGCCGCATGCTGCAGGCCCTGGACCTGCAGCCGGGCGAGGACGTGCTGGAGATCGGCACCGGCAGCGGCTTCGTCAGCGCCTGCCTGGGCGAACTCGGCCGCGAAGTGGTCAGCCTGGAGATCGAGCCGGCGCTGGCCGCCACCGCGCGCGCCAACCTGGACGCCGCCGGCCTGGGCAGCAACGTCCGCATCGAGACCGCC
The DNA here is from genome assembly GCF_024266585.1 of Xanthomonas sacchari. Lineage (NCBI taxonomy): Bacteria > Pseudomonadati > Pseudomonadota > Gammaproteobacteria > Lysobacterales > Lysobacteraceae > Xanthomonas > Xanthomonas sacchari. The sequence continues at coordinate 1,330,902 of NZ_CP100647.1, read as the reverse complement.
GACGCCTTCGCCTGGAACAGCGAGCGCCGCTTCGACGTGGTCTGCGTCACCGCCGCGGTCACCGAGATCCCGGCCCAGTTCCTGGCCTGGCTGCGCCCCGGCGGACGCCTGTTCGCGATCCGCGGCCGCGCGCCGGTCATGGAAGCGGTACTGGTGCATGCCGAGGCCGGCGCGCCGCGCACCGAATCGCTCTTCGAAACCGACCTGGCGTACTACCTGCGAGGCGCCGCGCCAGTCCCCCAGTTCACATTCTGATCCATCAAGGAAGCCGCAATGATCCGCCGATCCCTCGTCCTGGCGCTGGCCGCCGCGCTGTTTCCGCTGGCCGCCAACGCCACGGACCTGCTGCAAGTCTACGAAATGGCCCGCAACAGCGACCCGCAGTTGGCCTCCGCGGAATCGACCCGGCTGTACGACAAGGAAGGCGAGGTGCAGGCGCGCGCCGCGCTGCTGCCGCAGATCAACGGCAGCGCCTCGCTGCAGCGCAGCCATAGCGAGGTCGAGCGCGGCGGCGGCGAACTGGCCGGCACCAGCAAGAGCCGCAGCTACGCCGTGCAGGGCCAGCAGACCCTGGTCAACTTCGCGCAGTTTTCCAACCTGCGCGCGCAGAAGGCGCGCAGCCTGGCCGCCGACTACACCCTGGATTCGGCCAACGACGACCTGATCGTGCGCACCTCGGCGGCCTACTTCAACGTGCTGGTGGCGATCGAGTCGCTGGTCGCCGCCGAGACCAACGAAGCCGCCGCCAAGAAGCAGTTCGACTACGCCGACAAGCGCCTGGAAGTGGGCCTGGCGCCGATCACCGACGTGCACGAAGCCCGCGCCGAGTACGACCAGGCCCGCGCCGACACGATCACCGCGCGCAACTCGCTGCAGGACCTGTACCAGGCGCTGACCGAGATCACCGGCCAGCCGGTGCGCGACCTGCGCGGCCTGCCGGAGGATTTCCGTCCGCAGCTGCCGGCCACCGGCGGCGACATCGACAGCCTGATCGCCTCGGCGCTGGACAAGAACCCGTCGCTGCGTTCCTACCAGTACCAGGTGCAGGCGGCCGAGGCCAGCGTGTCGGCGGCACGCGCCGGACACCTGCCGACGCTGAACCTGTCGGCCAGCGCCGGCCGCGACGCGAACTGGGGCGACAGCGTCTCCGGCAGCGGCAGCACCCCGCGCGCCGACAGCAACACCATCGGCCTGACCTTGAACATCCCGATCTTCGCCGGCGGCGCCACCCAGTCGGCCGTGCGCCAGGCCCTGGCGCAGCGCGACATCGCCCAGGACACCTACGAACAGCAGAAGCGCGCGCTCGACCGCAACACCCGCAACGCCTACCAGACGGTGGTGGCCGGGATCAGCGAGATCGAGGCGCGGCGCCTGGCGGTGGTCTCGGCGCAGGCCGCGTTCGACGCCTCGCAGGTCGGCCTGGAAGTGGGTACCCGCACCGTGCTGGACGTGGTGCAGAACCAGCGCACCCTGTACCAGGCGCAGCTGGCCTATGCGCAGGCGCGCTACAACTTCCTGCAGAACCGCCTGCTGCTGAGCCAGGCGCTCGGCTCGCTGGACGTGGCCGAGGTGCAGTCGATCAACGCGCTGCTGACCCAGAGCGCCGAATCCAAGCTCAACTCCGCCAACAGCACGCAGTAAGCGCACGCACACGCGCTTGCCACCAGAACGGCGGGCCTTCGGGTCCGCCGTTGTTGTTTTGGGTCAGGCTTCGCGGAAGCCCCCTGTGGGAGGGACTTCAGTCCCGACGCGCTGCGCGATGGATGAGAGGGACGGCGCTTGCCGTGCGTCGCGACTTGGACGGCACCTCGAGGAACGACGAATGTCATTCGTAGATCGGCTTCAGCCGCGACGAAGCGCTACCGATAACGCCTCGTCGCGGCTGAAGCCGCTCCTACACGTGTGCACATCGCACACCATGTGGCGTGCGGTGTCGGACCAAACCATATGACGCAGCGAACGCCATCCTCTGCAATGGCGCAGTGATCCGGAAGCTCCCCGTGGGAGGGACTTCAGTCCCGACGCGCTGCGCGATGGAATGGACGGAATGGGTGCACGGAGAGTGTCATGCGTCGCGACTGAAGTCGCTCCCACGCGGGGGCTTCTGCACGTCGGCAGGCGTCCCTCCAGGCGCGTAACTCTCGACGCGCCGGCGCGCTACTCCTCCACGCTCGCGCCATCCGCCAATGGCGGCAGATGCGGGGCGATCAGTTGCAAGGTCCGCTGCAGCGCGCCGCGGCCGTTCGCGACCAGGGCGCAGCCGGCCTCGGCCATGCGCTTGCGCGCCGCGGCGTCGGCCAACAGGGTCTGCAGCGCCGCGCACACGGCGCCGGCATCCTCGCAGATGGCCACCGCGCCGGCCTCGCGCATGCGCCGCGAGATTTCGGAGAAGTTGTGCAGGTGCGGGCCGGTGACCGACGGCGTGCCGACCGCGGCCGGCTCCAGCAGGTTGTGGCCGCCGATCGGCTGCAGGCTGCCGCCGACGAAGGCCACCTGCGCGCAGGCGTAGAACCCCATCAGCTCGCCCAGCGTATCGATCACGAACACCGCATCGTCGCTGTCGGGCCACTCCTGCTGGCGACGCGTGGCCACGCGCCAGCCCTGGTCGCGCGCCAGCGCCTCGACCTTGGCGAAGCGTTCCGGATGCCGCGGCGCCCACAACAGCAGCAGGTCCGGCCACTGACGGCGCAGTTGCCGGTGCATCTCGATCACCGCCGCTTCCTCGCCGTCGTGGGTGCTGGCGGCGATCCAGACCGGACGCGCCGCCGGCACGCGCGCGCGGAACGCGGCGACCACCTCCGGCAGATGCGCGGGCGCGGCGATGTCGAACTTCAGGTTGCCCAGCGCGCGCACCTGGTCGGCGCGCGCGCCCAGTGCGACGAAGCGCTCGGCATCCTCCTGCGACTGCGCCGCCACGCAGGTGACGGTGCGCAGCGCGCGCCCGATCAACGGCCGCAGCACCCGGTAGCCGCGCAGCGAGCGCGCCGACAGCCGCGCATTGAGCACGTACACCGGAATGCCGCGGTCGCGGCAGCCGAACAGCATGTTCGGCCACAACTCGGTCTCCAGGATCAGCGCCAGGCTGGGGCGGAAATGCTGCAGAAAGCGGCCGACGCTGCCGGGCACGTCGTAGGGCAGATACACATGGTCCAGGGCGTCGCCCCACAGCGCGCGCACCCGCTCCGAGCCGGTCGGGGTGATGGTGGTGATCACCCAGCGGATGTCCGGGCGCTGCGCGCGCAGCGCATTGACCACCGGCGCGGCGACGTTGACCTCGCCCACCGAGACCGCGTGCAGCCACACCCGCGGGCGGCCGCGCGCCTGCGAGTACGAGGCATAGCGCTCGTCCCAGCGCTGGAAGTACTGGCGCACGCGGAAGCCGCGCCAGACCAGGTGATAGACGGTGACCGGCAGCAGCAGATAGAGCACGGCCGAGTACAGGCCGCGCAGCAGCCGCTCGATGAAATCGTTGCGCATCCGGACAGCATAGCCGGTTGCACGCGGCCGGCGGCAGACGATCGCCAGGCACGCCACGGCGTGCGCGCCGACGCGGTCGTGCGCGTGCCCGGCTAAACTTGCGGCATGTCTTCTGCCCCCACTCCGCCCGCGTCCGCCACCCAGGCCGCACCGCCGCCCCGCTCGCCCCGCCACTGGCCCACCTGGCTGTTGCTCGGCCTGGCGGTGATCGCCGCACGCCTGCCCTGGCTGTTGCAGCGCGCACTGGGCCGCGGCATCGGCTGGCTGGCGCTGCGCCTGGCGCGCACCCGCCGCCACGCCGCCGAGGTGAACCTGGCGCTGTGCTTCCCGGAGCAGAGCCCGGCATGGCGCGCGCGCCTGCTGCGCGACAGCTTCGATGCGCTGGGCGTGGGCGTGTTCGAGTTCGCCCGCGCCTGGTGGGGCGGCATCGGCGCGATTCGCCGGCGGACCCGCATCGAGGGCCTGGAACACCTGCAGGCGCTGCAGGCGCAAGGCCGCGGCGTGCTGCTGGTGTCGGGCCACTTCATGACCCTGGAGATCTGCGGCCGCCTGCTGTGCCAGCACGTGCCGCTGGCCGGCATGTACCGGCGCCACCGCAATCCGGTGTTCGAATGGGCGGTCAAGCGCGGCCGCCTGCGCTACGCCAGCGCCATGTTCGCCAACGAGGACTTGCGCGGCAGCGTGCGCCACCTCAAGCGCGGCGGGTTCCTGTGGTACGCCCCGGACCAGGACATGCGCGGCAAGGACACGGTGTTCGTGCCGTTCTTCGGCATGCCCGCGGCCACCATCACCGCCACCCACCAGTTGGCGCGGCTGACCGGCTGCGCGGTGGTGCCGTACTTCCACCGCCGCGAAGGCGCCGACTACATCCTGCGCATCGCGCCGCCGCTGGAGGACTTCCCGTCGGAGGACATGGTCGCCGACACCGCGCGGGTCAACGCCGCCATCGAGGCGATGGTGCGCGAGGCGCCGGCGCAGTATCTGTGGATCCACCGCCGCTTCAAGCGCCAGCCCGGCGGCCGCAGCGACTTCTACGAGCGCGGCTGAGCGCTCAGACCGGCGCCGCGGCGTCGGCGCGCTCGCCCGGCTCGCTGTCGTTCGCCAGCAGGGCGCCGGCATACAGGCCGAGCAGCAGCATGGTCAGTCCGCCCCAGAACGACGAATAGAACGCCAGGTGGGTGTTGAACGGGAACACCGTGATCAGCAGCGCCTGCATCGCCGGCCGCGCGCGTTCGCGCGCCTGCGCCGACGCGTAGCGCCAGGCGCGCCACGCCTGCGCCGCCCCGGCCAGCCACAGCAGCAGGCCGATCACGCCGGTTTCGGCGAGCACCTCGAGCACGATCTGGTGGGCGTGGAAGGCCGGCTCGCGGCCCCACTCCCCGGCATGGGTCGGGTCCGGGTCGCAACTGATGTAGGCCTCGCGGAAGCCGCGCACGCCGACGCCGTTGATCGGATGCTGGCGGATCATGCACCAGGCCGCGGTCCAGATCTGCGCGCGCCCGGTCAGCGCCGCGTTGAGGTCGGCCGGATGCCCGCTGAGCGCGCGCGCGGTGCGTTCGAAGCGGTCGTGCACCTGCGGCGACACCACCCCCAGCCCCGCGGCCACCAGCAGCCCCACCAGGCCCAGCCCCAGCAGCTTGCGCGCACCAAGCAGGCGCCAGCCCGACAGCACCAGCAACACCGCGTAGGTCACCCATGAGGCGCGCGATCCCGCCAGCACCAGCACCACGCCCACCGCGCCGGCCGCGAACAGCCAGCCCCAGGCGCCGCCACGGCGCGCGGCCACCCACAGCAGGAACGGCGACACGCTGGCCAGCACCTGGCCGAACTTCAGGTTGCAGGGGCCGAACACGCCGCTCAGGCGATCGGCCAGGGCGATCTCCTGCGGCGTGCACAGGCCATGGTGGCTGATCGCCCACTTCAACTGGTCCATCGACCAGAACAGCGGGCTGGTGCCGCACAGCGCCTGCGCCAGCGCGTCCGCGGTCCAGAGCGCGGCGATCGCCGCCAGGCCGTTGAAGGTGATGCGACGCCCGCGCGGCGTCGCCACCGCCATCGCCACCAGCCACAGGAACGGCAGGAAGCGCAGGTCCACCGCCGATTCGCGCAGGGCCAGCGGCACGTCCACCGCGCCCAGCGCCGACAGCGGCTGCGGCAGCCAGTAGGCCAGGAACAGCAGCGTGGTCAGCGCCCAGGCCGGGCCGCTGAGCAGGCGCGCGCCGCCGCGGAAGCGGCTGTGCAGCAAGCGCGCCAGGGTGACCAGCGCGCCCAGCGCCAGCACCCCGGCGGCCAGGCCCGGCGCCGGCCACAGCGCGACGAACAGCAGCACCCAGACCGGCGCCCAGCGCTCGCGGACCTCGGGCGGGGCAGAAGCGGACAGGGAACCGTCAGGGGTGGAGTTCGTCATAGATCGCCAGGGTGCTGCGCTGCATCGCCTGCAGCGTATAGGGAAGCGTCGCCGGCGGCGCCGGCGGTTGCGCCAGCAGCGCGCGTGCGGCCGCCAGCAGGGCCACGGCATCGAAGGGCGCCACGGCGCCGGCCGGCTGCAGTTGCGCCAGCAGTTCGCCGACCCCGCCATGCGCCCAGCCCAGGACCGGCCGGCCGACCGCCAGCGCCTCGACCACGGTGCGGCCGAACGCCTCGGGCTTGCGCGAGAGCTGCAGCACCAGATCGCTGGCGGCGTAGGCCTCGGCGATGCGCGCGGTCGGCGGGGTGAACGCCACCGCGTCGGCCACGCCAAGCGCGGCCGCCTCGGTCTCCAGTTCGCGCACGTAGGCCTCGCGCCCGGCCTCGCGCGCGCCCGGCAGCCACAGCCGCGCGTCGTGGCCCTCGCCGCGCAGCGCCGCCAACAGGCGCAGCGCGTCGGCGTGGCCCTTCAGGCGGGTGCCGCGCCCGGGCAGCAACAGCAGCGGCCCACTCCCGGCCAGCGCCGGCGCCTGGCCGGCAGCCCAGGCCCGCGCCGCCGGATCGGGCCAGGCACGGCGCGGGAACTGCGCCGGATCGATGCCGCGCGGCACCACCCGCAGGCGCGCCGGATCGGTCTGCGGATAGTGCTGCAGCACGTAGGCGCGCACCGTGTCGGACACGCAGATCACCCGCTCGCCGCGGGTCATCACCGCGCTGTAGCGGCTGGGCGAATTGAGCCCGTGCACGGTGGTCACCAGGCGCGGCCGCTGGCCAGCCGGCATGCCCTGCAGGGCGCGCCAACCCAACCAGGCCGGCAGCCGCGAGCGTGCGTGCACGATGTCGGCGCGCTCGCGCGCGAACAGGCGCCGCAGCGCCGGCACGTGGCGCAGGGTCAGCAAGGATTTGCGGCCGATGTCCAGGGCGATGTGCTCGGCACCGGTGGCGGCCAGCGCCGGCAACAGCCGGCCGCCGGCCGAGACCACCACGGCGCGATGCCCGGCGTCGACCAGGGCCTGAGCGATTTCCAGCGTGGAGCGCTCGACGCCGCCGGACTCCAGCGCCGGCAGCAGCTGCACCACGGTCAGGCGGTGCATCGAACCCGGATCAGTCGACCAGCACGAAGACCGCGCCGCAGTACGGGCACTTGGCTTCGAGGCCGGGCTCGTCCTCGATCGGCAGGTAGACCCGCGGATGCGAGTTCCACAGCGCCATCTCCGGCGTCGGGCAGCTCAGCGGCAGGTCGGCGCGGCGCACCTCGTAGCGCGTCTGGGCATTGGCGGGCGCGGTGGCGGTATGGCTCATGGCGGTGGGGACACGGCGAAGGGGACAGGCGATTCTAGCAGCCTGTCCCGGTGCCGGACGCAGTCCCGGCGGCCGCCGCGACGCGCTTCTTTCACACGGCGTTCTTATCCGCTTGATGCAGGGCGAACGCAACACTATGCTGGTGTCACGCGGTGCCAACATGCCGCTTTGAGGTGTCTCGTGGATATAGGTGTGCGTTTGATGCAGGCGCGGCGAAATGCCGGTTTCACACTGCGCGAGCTTGCCGCCTTGCTGGGCGTGGCGCATAGCACTCTCGGTCACTGGGAGAACAACCGTTCGGTTCCCAATGCCCGGCATTTGCTGAAGATCGCCGAACTTACTGGCGTCGATGCCTATGTGCTGCTGACCGGCAAGCCGTCCAAGCTGAACCAGAACGATAGCGACAGCCTGCCGTTGCCGGTGGGCAAGCGCATGGCCTGAACGCGGCGCGGCGCCGCGGGCGCCGTCCTCGTGCCTGGCCTCTCCTCGCGCGGCCTCCGTGCCGGCCGCGCGCGGCATGATGCAAGTGGCACTGCGACACATGCTGTCGCCCGCGCATGAAAGCGTTTTCAGTCACCCCTTTCGCTTTGCCTCCCTGGCCGACCGACCCGGCACGGCCCGGACGCGCGCATAGCGCCGACCATGCCTCTGGCGCCCTGCCGCCCACGCTCCGATCCCGTTGTGCGCGCCGCCGCGGGCGTTTCCGCGCAAGAAATCCCCTGTGATGTGCATGCCTGCCGGCGCTTCGTGCGTCGTCGCACGCGCCATGCTGCCGCCGCGGCGGCGGCAGCGCACATGCACATCGACGCTGGGCGCCATCTGCGCTGCTGCCGGTGCGCGCAGATGCATGCCGGCGCCGCCGTGTGCGGCGCCGACGCGGCGGCTTACTTCTCCGCTTCGCGCTGCTTGCGGATCTGCGCATCGACCGCGGCGATCGCGGTCATGTTCATCACCCGGCGCGAGGTGGCGCTGGTGGTCAGGATGTGCACCGGCTTGGAGATGCCCATCAGGATCGGGCCGATCGCCACGCCGTCGGTGAACACGCGCACCAGGTTGTAGGCGATGTTGGCCGCTTCCAGGTTCGGCAGCACGAACAGGTTGGCGCGGCCCTTCAGCGTGCTGTTGGGCATGATCTGCTTGCGCAGCGCCTCGTCCCACGCGGTGTCGCCCTGCATCTCGCCATCGATGTTGAGCTCGGGCTTGCGCTTGAGCAGCGCCTCGCGCACCTGGCGCATCTTCAGCGCATCGCGCGAATCGTGGCTGCCGAAATTGGAGTGCGACAGCAGCGCGATGTTCGGCTCGATGCCGAACAGCTTCAGGCGATAGGCGGCCTGCAGCGTGGCTTCGACGATCTGCTCCACGCTCGGATCCTCCTGCACGTGGGTGTCGACGAAGAAGAACGCGCCCTGCTGGTTGATCACGCCGGTCATCGCCGAGGTCGAACTGACCCGCGACTCCAGCGGGATCACGCTGCGCGCATAGCCGAGCTTCTTGTGGAAGCGCCCGACCACGCCGGTGAGCAGCGCATCGGCTTCACCACGCGCGACCATCACCGCCGCGATCAGCGTGGGCCGCGAGCGCATCAGCTCCTTGGCGGCGGTGACGGTGACGCCGCGGCGCTCGGTGAGCGCGTGGTAGTACTGCCAGTAGTCGTTGAAGCGCGGGTCGTCGTGGATGTTGGTGATCTCGAAATCCACGCCGGCGGTGATGCGCAGGCCCAGGCGCTGGATGCGCGCCTCGATCACGTCGGGGCGGCCGATCAGGATCGGGAACGCCAGGCCTTCGTCGATCACGCTCTGCACCGCGCGCAGCACCACCTCTTCTTCGCCCTCGGCGTAGACCACGCGCTGCTTGTCGGCGCGGGCGCGGTCGTACACCGGCTTCATCATCAGGCTGGTGCGGTAGACGAACTGGCTGAGCTTGTCGCGGTAGGCCTCCATGTCGGCGATCGGCCGCGTGGCCACGCCCGAGTCCATCGCCGCCTGCGCCACCGCCGAGGACAGTTCGACCAGCAGGCGCGGATCCAGCGGCCGCGGGATCAGGTAGTCGGGGCCGAAACTCGGCGTCTCGCCGCCGTAGGCCGCGCCCAGGTCCGAGGCTTCGCGCCGCGCCATCGCCGCGATCGCCTTGACGCAGGCGACCTTCATCTCCTCGTTGATGCCGGTGGCGCCGACGTCGATGGCGCCGCGGAACAGGTACGGGAAGCACAGCACGTTGTTGATCTGGTTCGGATAGTCCGAACGGCCGGTGCCGATGATCGCGTCCGGGCGCACCGCCTTGGCCGCCTCCGGGGTGATCTCGGGATTGGGATTGGCCAGGGCGAAGATCACCGGCTGCGGCGCCATCGTCGCCACCATCTCCGGCTTGAGGATGCCCGCGGCCGACAGGCCCAGGAAGATGTCCGCGCCCTCGACGATCTCGGCCAGGGTGCGCTTGTCGGTGTCGCGGGCGTAGCGCGCCTTGTCCGGGTCCAGATCGGTGCGGCCGGTGTGGATCACGCCGTCGCGGTCCAGGGCCAGGATGTTCTCCGGCTTCAGGCCCAGCGACACCAGCATGTTGACGCAGGAGATGCCGGCCGCGCCCATGCCGGTGGTGGCCAGCTTGACCTCTTCGATCTTCTTGCCGGTGACCACCAGCGCGTTGAGCACGGCCGCGCCGACGATGATCGCGGTGCCGTGCTGGTCGTCGTGGAACACCGGGATGTTCATGCGCTCGCGCAGCTTGCGCTCGACGATGAAGCACTCCGGCGCCTTGATGTCTTCCAGGTTGATGCCGCCGAAGGTCGGCTCCAGGCTGGCGATGATGTCGACCAGCTTGTCCGGATCGTTCTCGTTGATCTCGATGTCGAACACGTCGATGCCGGCGAACTTCTGGAACAGCACGCCCTTGCCTTCCATCACCGGCTTGGACGCCAGCGGGCCGATGTTGCCCAGGCCCAGCACCGCGGTGCCGTTGCTGATCACCGCCACCAGGTTGCCGCGCGCGGTCAGTTCGCTGGCCTGTTTCGGGTCGGCGACGATGGCCTCGCAGGCGAAGGCCACGCCCGGCGAATAGGCCAGGGAGAGGTCGCGCTGGGTCAGCATCGGCTTGGTCGCGGAGACCTTGATCTTGCCCGGCGGCTGCTGGCGGTGGTAATCGAGAGCGGCCTGTTTGAAATCGTCGTTTGACATCGAGGGCTTCTTTTGTCGAAAGGCGCGGAGGCCCGGAATTCTACCCCCAGGCGCAGGTGCGGTCCTGTCTGGCGGCTGTCGCCACGTCCTTGTACGCCGGGAAAAACGCGATGCGCCGGCACTGCCGGCGCATCGCAAGGGGTAACGGATCAGCGGATCGCGGAGGGTTCCGTGGCCACCACCGGCAGCGGGCTTTCGCCGCCATCGAGCGTCAGGCGCAGGCGATCGCGATCCAGCGCGTTCTCCCAGCGCGAGACCACCACGGTGGCCACCGCGTTGCCGATGAAGTTGGTCAACGAGCGGCATTCGCTCATGAAGCGGTCCACGCCCAGGATCAACGCCATGCCGGCCACCGGCACTTCCGGCACCACTGCCAGCGTCGCCGCCAGGGTGATGAAGCCGGCGCCGGTCACCCCGGCCGCGCCCTTGGAGCTGAGCATCGCCACCAGCAGCAGCGCGATCTGGTGGCCGAGGGTGAGTTCGGTGTTGGTGGCCTGGGCGATGAACAGCGCCGCCAGGGTCATGTAGATGTTGGTGCCGTCGAGGTTGAACGAATAACCGGTGGGCACCACCAGGCCGACCACCGACTTGCTGCAGCCGGCACGCTCCATCTTCTCCATCAGCGACGGCAGCGCCGATTCGGACGACGACGTGCCCAGCACCAGCAGCAGCTCCGCCTTGAGGTAGCGGATCAGCTTGAGGATGGAGAAACCGCACAGACGCGACACCGCGCCCAGGATCACCAGCACGAACAACAGCGAGGTCAGGTAAAACGATCCCACCAGCCAGGCCAGGTTGACCAGCGACTCCACGCCGTACTTGCCGATGGTGAAGGCGATGGCGCCGAACGCGCCTATCGGCGCGGCCTTCATCAGGATGTGCACCAGCTTGAACACCGGCGCCACCAGCGATTCCAGCAGGTTCAGCACCGGCTTGCCGCGCTCGCCGACCATCGCCAGCGACACCCCGAACAGCACCGCCACGAACAGCACCTGCAGGATGTTGTCGCCGACGAACGGGCTGAGCAGCGTCTTCGGGATGATGTCCATCAGGAAGCCGACCAGGGTCAGCTCGTGCGACTTCTCCACGTAGCTGTGCACCGCGCTCTGGTCCAGGTCGGCGGCATTGATGTTCATGCCGGCGCCGGGCTGCACCACGTGCGCGACGATCATGCCGACGACCAGCGCCAGGGTGGAGAAGAACAGGAAGTACACCATCGCCTTGACGAACACCCGGCCCACCGTCTTCAGGTGGGTCATGCCGGCGATGCCGGTGACGATGGTCAGGAAGATCACCGGTGCGATGATCATCTTCACCAGCTTGATGAAGGCGTCGCCCAGCGGCTTGAGCTTCTCGGCGAACGCCGGCTCGAAGTGGCCGAGCACCGCGCCGATGACGATGGCGACGACCACCTGGAAGTACAACTGCCGGTAGAACGGCAAGTGCCGCGGCGCGTGGCCGACCGGGGACGTTGGGATATGCATGGAGAGCTCCGGAACGGTCCGCCCACCCGACGCGGGTCGCGGAATGCTGCCTTTGTACGCGTCGCCGGCGTCTAAGCAGATAACCTATTGGTACTAGGCCCGGTGCCTGGCCGTGTCGACGCGGTTACAGTGTCGCGGTACGCTCACGGACGGGCTGTCACACAGCGCAGCGCGCGTTCTCAGGGGAGACGGCGCTGCAAGAACTGCAACATCGCCGTAAAGAAACGCCGGGCGCGTCCGCTATCGCCTGCGGGGGTATCCGTCCGGCGCCGTGTCCGCACCGCGGCGGCATCGCCGTTCGCGTGGCGGCCCGCCGCCGCACTGCCCGCACCACCGCATCACCTGCGCGGCCGGGGACCGCCGCGCCTTCTTTCCTTATCGAGACGACTCCATCATGCGCCACACCCTTCTCTTCGCTGCGCTCGGCCTGACCGCCGCCGCTCCCGCCGTCGCCGCCAACGGCTTCGACAACTGGCCGACCAAGGTCGCCTTCAACGACGGCACCGAACTGGCCGTGACCGGCAACTACGCCTACGACTGGAACAACTTCTCCAACGACGACGGCCGCCTGGAGGACGACAACGCGTTCCGGCGCAAGGAGTTCGGCGCCACGCTGAAGAAGAAGGGCGTGTACGACGCGATGGTGTACTTCGACTTCCAGTCCAAGCTGTGGCTGGACGTGTTCTTCCGCTTCGAGACCAAGGCGCTGTTCGGCGCCGACTACGGCAAGGTGCGCCTGGGCTACATCAAGGTGCCGGTGGGCCTGGAAGGCGTGACCAGCTCGCGCGCGGACAGCTTCCTGGAAGTGGCGCTGCCGGTGCAGGCGATCTACCAGGGCCGCCGCACCGGCGTGGAGTGGACCTTCGAGCGTCCGCAGTACCTGCTGCAGGCCGGCGCCTACGGCGGCAAGGACCTGCAGGGCGACAACCCCGGCACCACCCAGGCGGTGCGCGGCGTGTGGACCCCGTTCAAGGCCGACGGCGACGTGCTGCACCTGGGCCTGGCGTACTCGCAGGAGAATCCGCGCGGCTACCACAACGGCCTGGACGTCAGCTTCAGCCCGCGCGCGCGCTTCCGCGCGCGTCCGGAAGCCGGCCTGACCGACGTGCGCCTGATCGATTCGGGCACGCTGGTCGACGTCGATCAGGTGCGCCGCACCGGCCTGGAAGCGATCTGGATCAAGGGCCCGTTCTCGATGCAGGGCGAGGCGCTGCGCGCCGACGTGACCCGCGACAACGGCCGCCCCGACTACACCGCCGACGGCCAGTACGTGTTCGCCAGCTACGTGCTGACCGGCGAATCGCGGCCGTACAGCGCCGGCAACGTCGGCAACATCAAGCCGGCCAACGCCTACGGTGCGGTCGAGCTGTTGGCGCGCTACAGCCGCCTGGACCTGGACGACGGCACGGTGCTCGGCGGCCGCCAGCACGACTGGACCTTCGGCGCCAACTGGTACCTGACCAGCCACTTCAAGTTCCAGGTCAACTACGTGCGTGCCGATGCCGAGCGCGCCGGCGTGCACACCAAGCCGAACTCGCTGGACGTGCGCGCCCAGGTCCAGTTCTGAGCCAGCGCCCCCCGGCCGATCCGACACGATCGGCCGGGGGGCGTGCCGCGGCGCCTCGAACCGCGGCGACATCCGGCGACGGCGCCGACAGACAGCGCACGCCCTGACCTTGCCGCCCGCGGCGCGTCCGCGGGTCGGCACCGGCGACGCGCCGCGGCGCGATCGCCGCCCGAGTCCGCCACAGGCCGCTTCCTGCCGTGTAGCGGTCAGCGACACCGGCCAGCGACGCCGCCTGCCGCAAACGGCAGCGCACCCTCTAAGCTGATGCGGCCCCGCCCGCCGCGTTCTTCCGCATGCCCTCGCTCCTGCGCCATCGCCGTCTCGTCCTGCTGCTGACCGTCATCGTCGGCGGCATGGCGCTGGCGATGCTGTCGGCGCAGCGCATCGCCGAACAGCGCGCGCTGCGCGCCGAGAGCGTGCAGTTGCGCCAGCAACTGGAGCTGTACGCGCAGACCCTGCAGCAGCGTATCGACCGCTACCGCACCCTGCCGCAGGTGCTGGCGCTGGATCCGGAACTGCGCGACGCCCTGACCCACCCGTTGGACCCGGCCACGCAGCGGCAGCTGAACCTGAAGCTGGAACGCGCCAACGACGTCACCCGCTCCTCGACCCTGACCCTGATCGACGCCAACGGCGTGGCCCTGGCCGCCAGCAACTGGCGCCTGGCCAGCAGCAACGTCGGCGCCGACTACAGCTTCCGCCCGTACGTGAAGCAGGCCTTGGCGCAGGGCAAGGGCCGTTTCTACGGCATCGGCATGACCACCGGCGTGCCCGGCTACTTCCTTTCGCAGGCGATCCTCGACGCGCGCGGACGCGCGCTCGGGCTGGTCGTGATCAAGATCGAACTGGCCGCGCTGGAGCACGAATGGCTGCGCGTGCCCGACGTGGTGCTGGTCAGCGACCGCCATGGCGTGGTGTTCCTGTCCAGCCGCGACGTCTGGCGCTACCGGCAACTGCAGCCGCTCAGCGCGCACGAGCGCGACGAACTGCTGGCCACCCGCCAGTACGCGCAGCAGACGTTGCTGCCGGCGCAACGGCGGGTGCTGGAGACGCTGGACAACGGTAGCCAGGTGATGCGCATCGACATGCCCGCACAGCCGGCGCCGCTGCTGTGGCAGAGCATGGCGTTGCCGGAAGGCGGCTGGCGCCTGCACCTGCTGCACGATATCGGCGGCAGCCGCGCCGCCGGCCGTGGCGCCGCGCTGGCCGCGGCCGGCATCTGGCTGGCGCTGTCGTTCCTGGGCCTGCTGTTCCAGCAGCGCCAGCGCCTGGCGCGGCTGCGCCAGCGCAGCCGGCGCGAACTGGAGTCGCTGCTGCAGCAGCACGCGCAGGAATTGCGCACCGCGCAGGACGGCATCGTGCAGGCCGCGCAACAGGCCGACACCGGCCTCAGCCGCAGCCTGGAGCACCTGCCGCAGGGCGTGGTGATCATCGACGCGCAGTTGCGCCTGGTGGCGTGGAATTCGCGCTACCTGGAGATCTTCCGCTTCCCCCCGGAGTTGATTCGGGTCGGCCGCCCGATCGAGGACGTGTTCCGCTACAACGCGCGCCGCGGCCTGCTCGGCCCCGGCCCGGTGGAGGCGGCGATCCAGCGCCGCCTGGACCACCTGCGCAGCGGCCGCCCGCACATGCGCGAGAGCGAGAAGGACGACGGCACGGTGCTGGAAATCCGCGGCAATCCGCTGCCCGACGGCGGCTTCGTCACCAGCTACGCGGACATCACCAGCTACAAGAACGCCGCGCGCGAACTGCGCTCGCTGGCCGACGCGCTGGAGCATCGCGTCGCCGAACGCACCCGCGACCTGGCCGAGGCCAAGCGCGAGGCCGAGAACGCCAACCGCTACAAGACCCGCTTCGTGGCCTCGGCGGTACACGATCTGCTGCAGCCGCTCAACGCCGCGCGCATGTTCGTCTCGGCGCTGCGCGGCAAACTGCACGAGGCCGATGCGCGGCAGATCGCCGACCACGTCGACAACGCGCTGGCGGCGCAGGACGCGATCCTCAACAGCCTGCTGGACATCTCGCGGCTGGAGGCCGGCACGCTGAAGACGCAGGTGCAGGACCTGGCGCTGGACCCGCTGCTGCAGACCCTGGCGCGCGAGTTCGGCATCGTCGCCGAGGGCCGCGGCCTGCGCCTGGACTACGTGCCGACCCGCGCCACCATCCGCAGCGACGCGACCCTGCTGCGGCGCATCCTGCAGAACTTTCTGTCCAACGCGGTGCGCTACACCCCGCGCGGGCGCGTGCTGCTGGGCTGCCGGCGCGACGGCACGCAGCTGCGCATCGAGGTCCACGACCAGGGGCCGGGCATCCCCGACGCCCTGCAACAGGAGATCTTCGAGGAGTTCCGCCGGCTCGGCGACGGCGTGGCCAACGACCGCGGCGCCGGCCTTGGCCTGGCGATCGTGGAGCGCATCGGCCGCCTGCTCGGCCATCGCATCGGCCTGCGCTCGCAGCTGGGCCGCGGCAGCGTGTTCTCGGTGCGCGTGCCGCTGGGCGATGCCGCTGCCGCGCAACGCCAGGCGCCGGCGGCGATGGCCAGCGACAACGGCGACGACCCGATCCTGCATGGCTGCCGGGTCTGGTGCATCGACGACGACCCGCGGGTCTGCGAGGCCAGCCGCACCCTGCTCACGCGCTGGGCCTGCCAGGTGGAACTGGCGGCCGGCCCGGAACAGGCGCTGGCCGCGGCGCAACCGGCGCAGGCGCCGGAACTGGTGCTGCTGGACGTGCGCATGGGCGACTGCGACGGCCCGACCCTGTTCGCGCAGCTGTGCGCACGCTGGCAGGCCGAGCCGCGGGCGATTCTGATCACCGCCGAAGCCGATCCGGCGCTGCGCACGCTGGCGCAGGAACGCGGCTGGGGTTTCCTGGCCAAACCGGTACGGCCCCCGGCCCTGCGCGCGTTGATGACGCAGATGCTGCTGCGCCGCGGGTGAGGCGTGTGCTTGTGGATTGGATCTCTGGCCACCGTACCCTCATCCGCCCCTGCGGGGCACCTTCTCCCGGCGGGAGAAGGAAAAGCCGCGCCTTAGCCCCTCTCCCCCCGGGAGAGGGGTTGGGGTGAGGGTCCGGAGCGCGCAGCGCCACGCAAGACCTCATCCGCAGTTGGCGCGCCAACCCCGCCGCTGCCAAGGTCGCGAAGGATCCCTGGCCGCCGTACCCTCCTCCGCCCCTGCGGGGCACCTTCTCCCGAGGGGAGAAGGGAACAGCCGCGCCTTAGCCCCTCTCCCCCCGGGAGAGGGGTTGGGGTGAGGGTCGGGGCGCGCAGCGCCACGCAAGACCTCATCCGCGGTCGGCGCGCCAAGCCCGCCGCTGCCCAGGCCGCGAAGGATCCCTGGCCGCCCTACCCTCATCCGCCCCTGCGGGGCACCTTCTCCCGGGGGGAGAAGGGAACAGCCGCGCTCTAGCCCCTCTCCCCCCGGGAGAGGGGTTGGGGTGAGGGTCGGGGCGCGCAGCGCCACGCAAGACCTCATCCGCGGTCGGCGCGCCAAGCCAGCCGCTGCCCAGGTCGCGAAGGATCCCTGGCCGCCCTACCCTCATCCGCCCCTGCGGGGCACCTTCTCCCGGCGGGAGAAGGGAGCAGCCGCGCTTCCATAGCCCCTCTCTCGCAGGGAGAAGCGGGCCGGCGTCACCACTCGCGTGGGGCGATCAGTGCTTCGACGTCGGCGTCGGCGAAGCCGTAGGCCTTGGCGATGTGCAGGAAATCCATGCCGATGTTCTCGCGCGCGGCGGTCTCGATCTCGCTGTCGTGGGCCTCGAACTCCAGCGCCAGCTTGTTGAATTCCTCGGTGGCTGCATGGGTCAGCCGGTACAGCGCCGGCAGGTCCGCCGGTTCCTGCGCCTCGATCGCCTCGCACAACCGCAGCAGGATCTTCTGCCCCTTGCCGACCAGCGACCGGGGAAAGTAGTCGTCGTCCAGCATCTCCTGCAGGAACGGATAGTGGGCGGTCTGCTCGTTGCGGATGGTCGTGGTGGGCATGGTCCGGTGGTCTCCGCCCGCAGGGGGCGCGGGCATCGGCGCATAGCATCGCGTATCCGGGCGCCGCGGAAAACGCCCCCCGCCCGCGCGCCGGTTCAGGCCTCGCCTTCCGGCTCCAGCGCCTTCACCAGCACCGCGGCCTGGGTGCGGCTGTGGCATTCGAGCTTCTTCAGGATCGCGGTCACGTGGACCTTGACGGTGTTCTCGGCCAGGCCCAGTTCGTAGGCGATCTGCTTGTTGAGCAGGCCGTCGGCCAGGCACAGCAGCACCCGGAACTGCTGCGGGGTCAGTTGCGCCAGGCGCGCGGCCAGTTGCGCGTCGGCCTCCGAGCGCGCCGCGGTCAGCGGCGGGAACCAGGTGCCCCCGTCGAGCACCGCCGCCACCGCGATGCCGATGGTCTCGGCCGGCGAGGACTTGGGAATGAAACCGGCCGCGCCGAACTGTTGCGCGCGGCGGATCACCCGCGGGTGGTCGTTGGAGGAAATCACCACCACCGGCACGTCCGGGCGCTCGCCACGCACGTGCAGCAGGGCCGAGAAGCCGCGCGCGCCGGGCATGGCCAGGTCCAGCAGGATCAGGTCGGCATCGGCCTGCGCGGCCAGCGCGGCGTCCAGGGTGGCGGCGCTGGCCGCCTCCACCACCAGGGCGCGCGGCAAGGCCTGGCGCAAGGCGTGCAGCACGGCGGCACGGAACAGCGGGTGGTCGTCGGCGACCAGGATCGTCGGGGCATCCATGGGCGAGAAAGCGGCTGGCACGAGGCCGCGAGGCCTCGTCGGGTGGGCGCGGACAGCGCGCAGGCCCCGCAGTGTACGTGCGGGGCCGGGCGATGCCGAGCATGCGGGATGCCAGCGGGCGGCGGCGTAGCCGCCGGCTGGCCACGCTCGACGCAGCGCATGCCTGCCCGGGGACGCGCCACGTCGCAGGACGTTCCGCACCGGACGCATACTGCGCGCGCTGCGCAGCCGGCAGCAAAGCCACCGCCCGCCACACATTCAAGGCTGGACCCACCATGGCCGATAACACGGCGTGATCGTCTCGCTCTCCAACCTGCTGGGCCGCCTGCCACTGGCCGCGTCCTGCCTCACCCTGTGCGTCGCGCTGGCCCTGGCCCCGGCCGCGTCCGCGGCCGTGACGGTCGACGACGACGACCTGCCCAGCAGCCTGGAGCACTTCGGCCTGGACGAGGGCTTGTCGCAACTGTCGGTCAACGCCCTGCAGAGCGACGACCAGGGCTTCCTGTGGGTGGGCACGCAAGAAGGCCTGAACCGCTTCGACGGGCATCTGTTCCGTAGCTACCGGCGCGAGCTCGGCGGCGACAGCCCGCAGAGCCTGCTCAGCAGCAGCATCGACAGCATCGGCTTCGAGCCGCGCGGCAACCGCCTGTGGCTGGGCACCAACGACGCCGGCCTGGAAGTGATCGAGCTGGCGACCTGGCAACACCACCGCCTCGGCGCGCAGCAGGGCCTGTCGCACAACCGCATCACCCAGATCCTGATCGATCCGCAGGGCGGCGCCTGGCTGGGCACCGAACGCGGCGTGGACCGGGTCGCGGCCGACCTGCGACAGGCGCGGGCGCTGGGCGGCGATGCACCGGTGGTAGGCCTGACCTGGATGCCGGACGGCACGCAGCCGGTGGCGCTGGACCGGCAATGCCGGCTGTGGCGGCTGAGCCGCGACGCGCGCGAGGAACTGCCGGCGCCGCGCGGCATCGACGAATGCGTAGGGCTGCAGTCCGGGCCGGAAGGGCTGTGGCTGGCCTCGGCGCGCGGCGGCCTGTTCCAGCTCGATGCGCACGGCGCGGTGCTGGCGCACTGGACGCCGGCGCAGCTACTCACCGGCGGCAGCGACCTCAGCGCGCTGATCCGGCTGCACGATGGCCGCGTGCTGGTCGGCACCACCAATGCCACGGTGACGCAACTGGACAGCGCGCGCCATGTGCCGCAGCGGCTGAGCTTCGACATGCCGCCGAACAGCGCCATCATCCGCTTCTACCAGGCGCCCGACGGCACCTGGTGGATCGGCACCTACACCGCCGGGCTGTACCGGGTGCGCCCGTTGTCGGCGGTGATCCGCAACGACGAGGAGCGCGTCGGCGACACCCACGACTGGCCCAGCAGCAGCGTGCGCAGCATCTGGCGCGACGGCGAGCGCATGCTGATCGGCACCGATCAGGGCCTGTTGCTGCGCGACGGCAGCCGTGCCGCCTGGCGCCTGGTGCCCGGACTGAGCAGCCAGGCGATCCGCAGCATCGCCGCCGACCGCGATGGCTGGTGGCTGGGCACGCGCCAGGGCCTGTGGCGCCTGGACCGGAACGGCGCGCTACGGCGCCTGAGCGGGCTGGCCGACGAGCACGTCAACGATCTGCTGCTGGAAGGCGACACGCTGTGGGTGGCCACCCGCCGCGGCCTGACCCGCGTGGTCGGCGGACGCGTGCGCAACGATCCGCGCTGGGCGCCACTGAACGGACACACCCTGACCCGGGTCTACCGCGACAGCGACGACACGCTGTGGATCGGCTGCAACGACTGCGGCCTGTGGCGCATGCGCAGCGGCCGCCCCGCCGAGCCGTACCGCCCGCGCGGCCACGCCCTGTACGCCTCGGTGTGGTCGCTGTACGCACACGACGGCGTGCTGTGGGTCGGCACCTTCTCCGGCGGGCTGTACCGCATCGACCTCAAGCACGACGTGGCGCTGCGCTACAGCGACCGCGAGGGGCTCAGCAGCAACGTCATCTACACCATCCTGCCGGATCCGCAGGGGCGGCTGTGGCTGAGCACCAACAATGGCCTGAGCGTGTTCGATCCACGCACCCGCATCGTGCAGAGCCTGGGCCGCCGCGACGGCCTGCAGAACCAGGAGTACAACAGCGGCCGCGGCTACCGCGACGCGCACGGGCTGCTGTATTTCGGCGGCACCCAGGGCGTGGATGTGATCGACCCCACGCGCCTGCCGCTGCGTAGCCCGCAGGCGCGCGCGGTACTCACCGACCTGCGCATCCTCAATGCCGGCGAGGACCGCGACGGCAGCGAGAACCAGACCGAGAGCGACGTGGTCTACGCGCAGCGCATCGCCCTGGACCATCGCGACAACGTGTTCACCATCGGCATGACCGCGATCGACTTCGCCGCCCCGGGCACCGCGCGCCTGCGCTACCGCGTCGAGGGACTGCAGAAGGGCTGGGTGTACCCGCAGACCGCGCACAGCGACTTCTCGGTCAGCCACCTGCCGCCGGACCGCTACACCCTGGTGGTGGAAGCGGCCGGCCGCGACGGCCAGTTCGGCGCTGCGCGACGGCTGCAGATCGAGGTGCCGCCACCGCCCTGGCGGCATCCGCTGGCCTACGCCGGCTACGTGGTGCTGGGCCTGGCGCTGCTCGGCCTGGCGCTGCACCGGGTGCGGCGCACGGTCAACCGCGAGCGCGACATGGTGGAACTGCTGAACCTGACCGTGGCCGAGCGCACCCGCCAGCTCGAGCGCGCCAACCAGCAGTTGCTGCAGAGCAATGCGCGGCTGCAGGCGGCCACGCGCCTGGATCCGCTGACCCAGGTCGCCAACCGCCGCGAACTGCAGGACTGGCTGGCGCGCGAGTGCCCGGCCCTGCTGGCCGCGCTGGACGAGGGCCGCAGCGCCGATGCGCTGTACTTCTTCATGATCGACGTGGACAACTTCAAGCGCATCAACGACGACTACGGCCACCAGGCCGGCGACGCGGCGCTGGTGCACTGCGCCGCGCGCCTGCGCCGGCTGTGCGGCGAGCGCGACCTGCTGGTGCGCTGGGGCGGCGAGGAGTTCCTGCTGGTCACCCGCCTGCCGCACGAGGACGCCGCCAGCGCCCTGGCCGAAGGCCTGCGCGCGGCGGTGGCGACGCAGCGCTTCGCCCAGGCCGAGCGCGACCTGACGCTGACCTGCTCGATCGGTTTCGCGCCATGGCCGTTCGTGGCCGCGTGGCCGGCGCTGGGCGACTGGGAACAGAGCGTGGGTTTGGCCGACCGCTGTCTCTACGCCGCCAAGGGCGCCGGCAAGGACACCTGGGTCGGACTGGCGCCGGGCGCGGCCCCGGACCGGCCGCGCCTGCACGCGCTGCTGGCCGGCGGCGCGCCGGAGGCGCTGGGCGACAGCGTGCGCGTGCTGTGTTCGCCCGGGCGCCAGCCGCGCTTCGCGCGCTGAGCGCCGCCAGCGCGGCTCAGCGCGGCGGCGCCTGCTGCATGCTGCTGCGCCAGGCGTCGAGGAACTGGCGCCGCTTCAGCGCATCCAGGTACACCAGCAGCCCCGGCCCCAGCGCGATCGGGCGGAACGCCGCGGCGGCGGCCGGCCCACCCGGCGTCGCCCTGCCCGGCTGCGCCAGGATCGGCTGCAGCCGCGCCTCGCGCGACAGCACCTGCTGCCCGCGCGGCGACAGCAGGTAGTCCAGGAAACGCCGCGCCTCGGCCGCATGCGGGCTGTCGCGCGGGATCACCGCGGTGCGCAGCGCGACCAGGGTGTAGTCCTCCGGCTGCACGATCGCCAGCGGCGCGCCGGCATCGATGCGCGCCTGCGCGTACGAGCCCAGCACGTTGTAGGCCAACAGCAGCTCGCCGCGCGCGACCTTGTCCAGCAGCACGCCAGTACGTTCCTCCAGCACCACGTGGTTGTCGCCCATCGCCGCCAGCAGCGCCCCGGCCATGCTGCCGAGCTGGCTGTCCTGGGTCGCGAACAGGTAGCCCACGCCGCTGCGCTCCACGTCGTAGGTGCCGATGCGCCCGCGCAGCGGCAGGCCCGGCGCGCGCAGCAGTTCCAGCAGCCGGCGGCGGGTACGCGGGACATGCGCGGCCGGCAGCCGCGCGGTGTTGTAGACGATCGCCACCGGCTCATAGCTGATACCGAACAGTTCGTGGCGCCATTGCGCCCACGCCGGCAGCGCCTCGGTCTGCGGCGAGCGGTGCGCCAGCGCATGGCCGTCGTTCACCAGCTTGGTCTGCAGGTCCATGCTGGCGCTGATCAGCAGATCGGCGCAGCGCGGACCCGGGCCCGGCTGCAGATAGCGTTGGTAGATGTCCCAGGCGATCGCGTCCTGGTACACCACCTCGGTGTGCGGATGCAGGCGCTGGTAGTCGCCGATCACCGCGGCGAACACCTCGATGTCGGTCGATCCCTGGATGCACAGCTGCGCGGTGGCGGCGCCCTGGGCCGGGAAGCGGCGCACGTCGCCGGGCGCGGCCAGCGCGGTGCCGGCGAGCAGCACGGTCAGCAGCGGCAGGCGGCGCAGCAGCGCGGACAGGCTCATGGATGCAACCTCGGCAGGTGCAGGCTGGCGATCAGGCCGCCGCCCACGCGGTTGGACAGGTCGATACGCCCGCCATGCGCTTCGACCACGCGCTTGACGATCGCCAGGCCCAGACCGGCGCCGCCGGCGGCCGCGCCCTCGCCGCGCACGAAGCGCTCGAACACGCGCTCGGCCTCGGCCGCGGCGATGCCCGGGCCGTGGTCGGCCACGGTCACCACGCAGTCGCGCGCGCTGCAGGTCAGCGCCACCTGCAGCGCGCCGTCGCCGCCGTACTTGCAGGCGTTGTCGATCAGGTTCTTGATCGCTTCGCGCAACAGCAGCGCATCGCCGCGCACCAGCGCCGGTTCGCTGGCGATGGCCAGCTGCACGCGCGGCCGCGGCGCGGCCTGCGGCACGGCCTCGTGCAACGCCTGGTGCAGCACCTCGGCCAGGTCGACGCTGGCATAGCGCTGCAGGTTCGAACGATGGATCACGCTGGCGTCGCTGAGCAACTGGTTGAGCAGGCGGCTCATGTGCGTGGCATTGCGCTCGATCGCTTCCAGGCTGCGGCGCATCTCGTGCGGATCGTCCTCGTCCAGCGCCAGTTGCGCCTGCGCGCGCAGCGCCGCCAGCGGCGTGCGCATCTGGTGCGCGGCCTCGGCCATGAACGCGCGCAGGGTCTCGTTGCTGCCGGCCAGGCGCGCCATGAAGCGGTTCAGCGCCGCCACCATCTGCTGCATTTCCTGCGGCGCGGTCGCCGCCACCGGCTTAAGTTCGGACGGTTCGCGCCGCGACAGCTCGCGTTCGAGCGTGCGCAACGGCCGCAGCGCGCGCGACACGCCCAGCCACACCAGGGCCAGCGCCAGCAACGACAGCAGCCCGATCGCGACCAGCGCGTGCAGCACCACGTCCTGCGCCAACGCCTCGCGGGCGCGACGGGTCTGGCCGACCTGCACCCACACCTGATCCTGCGCCGCCGCCGAGGACACCCGCCGCGACACCACCGCAAAGCGCACCGGCTCGCCGCTGTAGACCGCGTCGAACAGGCGCGGCGGTGCGCTGGCACGCGGCAGCGACGGTGCCGCCGGCAGGTCGTCGTAGCCGGTGATGGTGCGCCCGCGCGCGTCGAACACGCGGTAGAACACCCGGTCCTCCGGCGCCATCGCCAGCAGGTCCAGCGCCGCGTACGGCAGGTCCACCTGCCATTGGCCGCCGGCCAGCGCCACCGAGTCGACGATGGACAGCGCCGAGGACACCAGCAGGTGGTCGTAGGAGCGGTTGGCGGCGCGTTGGCCGTAATCGCGCGCCACGAAGAACAGCGCCACCGCGCCGAGCAGCGACAGCGCACCCAGGTAGCGCAGCAGCGTGCGCCGGATCGACGGCGCCGGCGCAGCGGCCTCAGCCATCGCCGTCCGCTGCCGGATCCGGCGGCATCGCGGCCGCCTCCAGCTTGTAGCCGACGCCGCGCACGGTGACGATGCGCAGCGGCGCGTCGGCCAGCTTCTTGCGCAAGCGGCCGACGTACAGCTCGATCGCGTTCGGCCCGGCCTCGTCGTCGAAGCCGAACAGCCCGTTGCCGATCTCGTCCTTGCCCACCACCTGGCCGAGCCGGCCGATCAGGATCTCCAGCAGGCGGTACTCGCGGTTGGGCAAGTCGATCGGCGCGCCGTCCAGGCTGACGCTGTGCGCGGCGTTGTCGAAGGCGAAGCCGCCGAGCTGCACCACCTCGCTGGCCTGGCCGCGGTTGCGCCGCAGCAATACCCGGCAGCGCGCCTCGAACTCGCGGAAATCGAACGGCTTGCCCAGGTAATCGTCGGCGCCCACGTCCAGCGCCTGCACCCGGTCCTCGATGCCGTCGCGCGCGGTCAGCATCAGCACCGGCGTGGTGTCGCCGCGCTCGCGCAGCCCGGCCAGCACGCGCAAGCCGTCCAGCCCCGGCAGGCCGATATCCAGCACCACCAGATCGAAGCGCTGGTAGCGCAGCACCCCCGCCGCGCTCAGCCCATCGCGCTGCCAATCCACCGCGTGCCCGCTGCGACGCATGCGCCGCACGATCGCATCGGCGAGATCGGCGTTGTCTTCTACCAGGAGCAGGCGCATTGGGGGCTGGGAGTGGGGAATCGGGAATGGGGAATGGCAACAGCAACAGCAGAAGCCTAGCGCATCCGGGAACGTGCTTTTTCGATTCCCCACTCCCGATTCCCCATTCCCGATTCCCCATTCCCGCCCCCCGACAGGTCAATGACAGCTACGCCCAACTAGGCTGCGCCCATGCCGGTCCGCGGCGGGTGCTGCCGGGCCGATCCAATCGCTGCGACACGCACCTGGGAGGGGACGTGGAACTGAAGACTCTGACATTGGGCAGCGCCTGCGCGTTGCTGTGCCTGGCCGGATCGGCGCGTGCCGCCGCGGACGACGACGGCGCGGTGACCGCCGAACTCGGTGGCCGCCTGCACTGGGATTTCGCCCACTTCGACAACGACCGCCGCGGCACGCCCAATCCCGACGACACCGAGATCCGCCGTCTGTGGCTGGACGTGTCCGGCAAGGTGTTCGGCTTCGGCTACAAGGTCGAGGGCGACTTCGCCGGGCTGCAGGACGATTTCAACGGCAAGGGCATCGAGGCCAAGGACGTGTACCTGACCCGCACGTTCGGCGCCGGCATCCTGACCGTGGGCCAGTTCAAGCAGTACTTCACGCTCGACGACCGCACCGGCTCCAACTTCGGCCAGTTCCTGGAGCGCAGCGGCGCGGCCACTACGCTGGCGCCGCTGTACCGCAAGGCGGTGTCGTGGCAGGCCGCAGGCACCGACTACACCTGGGCGGCCAGCGTCTACAGCCTGCAGAGCATCGACGTCTCCAACGTCCGCGGGCATGCGTTCGGCGGTCGCGGCACCTGGGCGCCGGGCGCGCGCGATGGCGACGTGCTGCACCTGGGCCTGTCGCTGGCGCACGAGCACTACGACCATCCCGGCGCCGGCGGCGCGCCGGCGCTGAGCATCCGCCCGCGCCCGGCCGGGCACCTGTCCGACGACAGCCGCATCACCCTGGCACGCTTCGCCGACGGCCGCGACACCGACGTGAACAAGTGGTCGCTGGAATACGCGCAGGTGCGCGGACCGCTGTCGTGGCAGGGCGAGTTCAGCGGCGGTGTGTTCGACGACGGCGCGCAGCGCGCCGACGTGCTGGCGGCGTACGGCTTCGTCAGCTGGTTCGCCACCGGCGAATCGCGCCGCTACGACCGCAAGACCGGGCGCTTCACCCGCATCAAGCAGGTCAACCACCGCTACGGCGCGTTCGAACTGGCACTGCGCTACGACCGCATGTGGGGCGAACAGCACCGCGACGGACAGCCGGATCTGCTCGACGCCTCCACCGCCTCGTGGACGCTGGCCGGCAACTGGTACCTCAAGCCGAACCTGCGGCTGATGCTCGACCTGATCGACAGCCGCAACCGCGACCACCTGGCCGGCGTGACGCTGGACCACACGCGGGCGATCACCGGGCGCTTCCAATATGACTTTTGAGTGCCGGGATTCGGGAGTGGGGATTCGGGATTCGCAACGGCGGGATCGCGCGATGTGACATTTGGTCGGCCTCTTTTCTGATCCCTGATGCGGGGTCCATCTTCTTTCATGCACTGCCCTGAGGAACTTCCATGCTGACCGCGCTCGGTTTCGGAATGGTCATTACCTTCATGTACCTGATCATGAGCAAGCGGCTGTCGCCGCTGGTCGCGCTGATCATCGTGCCGATCGTGTTCGCGCTGGCCGGTGGTTTCGGTACCGGCATCAACGAGATGATGCTCGAGGGGATCAAGAAGATCGCGCCGACCGGCGTCATGCTGATGTTCGCGATCCTGTACTTCGGGGTGATGATCGACGCCGGCCTGTTCGATCCGCTGGTGCGGCGCATCCTGCGCCTGGTCAAGGGCGACCCGATGAAGATCGTGGTCGGCACCGCGGTGCTGGCGCTGCTGATCTCGCTCGACGGCGACGGCTCCACCACCTACATGATCACCGTCTCGGCGATGCTGCCGCTGTACCGCCGGCTGGGCATGAACGCGTTGAACATGACCTGCGTGACCATCCTCGCCGGCGGGGTGATGAACCTGACCCCGTGGGGCGGGCCGACCGCACGCGCCGCCACCGCGCTGCACGTGGACCCGGCCGACGTGTTCGTGCCGCTGGTGCCGGCGATGGCGCTGGCGATCGCCGGCATCCTGCTGCTGGCGTGGTACCTGGGCATGAAGGAGCGGCGCCGCCTCGGCGTGGTCGCGCTGCCCGGCGATGCCTGGCTGGACAGCAGCGTGGCCGACGACGGCGAGGCGCTGCCCACCGTGGAGGACGCCGAGGACATCAAGCGGCCGCGGCTGCTGTGGGTGAACCTGGCGCTGACCCTGGCGCTGATGGCGGCGCTGGTGATCGGCGTGCTGCCGATGCCGGTACTGTTCATGATCGGCTTCGCGCTGGCGCTGCTGATCAACTACCCGAACCTGGCCGAGCAGCGCCGCCGCCTGGTCAACCATGCCGGCAACGTGCTGTCGGTGGTGTCGCTGATCTTCGCCGCCGGCGTGTTCACCGGCATCCTCTCCAACACCGGCATGGTCGAGGCGATGTCGCGCAGCTTCCTGGCGGTGATTCCCGACGCCTGGGGGCCGTACCTGGCGGTGATCACCGCACTGGCCAGCATGCCCTTCACCTTCTTCATGTCCAACGACGCCTTCTACTTCGGCGTGCTGCCGATCCTGTCCGACGCCGCCAGCCACTACGGCATCACCCCGGTGGAGATGGCCCGCGCCTCGCTGGCCGGGCAACCGGTGCACCTGCTCAGCCCGCTGGTGCCGTCCACCTACCTGCTGGTCGGCCTGGCCAAGGTCGACTTCGCCGACCACCAGCGCTTCACGCTGAAGTGGGCGGTGTTGGTGTCGTTGGTGCTGATGGCTGGCAGCCTCCTCTTCGCGCTGTATCCGCTGGCGGCTTGAGCGCTGCCGGGAATGGGGAATCGGGAATCGCAACAGCGGCCTCGCTTCCCACCATTCCCCATTCCCGATTCCCAACTCCGAAGGAGTTCTCCATGACCCTAAGAATCGCCTACGTCACCAGCGGCATGGGCAGCATCGGCACCGCGATCTGCCAGAAGCTGGCGCGCAACGGCCATACCGTGGTCGCCGGCTGCGGTCCCGATTCGCCGCGCAAGTCGGCATGGCTGCGCGAGCAGCGCGAGCTGGGTTTCGACTTCATCGCCTCCGAGGGCAACGCCACCGACTGGGATTCCACCGTGGCCGCATTCGCCAAGGTCAAGGCCGAGGTCGGCGAGATCGACGTGCTGGTCAACAATGCCGGCGGCAGCCGCGACATGCTGTTCCGGCAGATGGGCCGCGAGGACTGGCAGGCGGTGATCGCCAGCAACCTGCACGCGCTGTTCAACATCACCAAGCAGGTGGTGGACGGCATGACCACGCGCGGTTGGGGCCGCATCGTCAACATCGGCGCGGTCAGCGCGCAGAAGGGCCAGATCGGGCAGATCAACTACGCCACCGCCAAGGCGGCGATGCAGGGCTTCAGCCGCGCGCTGGCGCAGGAAGTGGCCTCGCGCGGGGTCACCGTCAACACGGTGTCGCCCGGCTACATCGCCAGCGCGGCGATCAGCGGCTTCCCGCCCGACGTGCTCGACCGCCTGGCCAGTTCGGTACCGCTGCGCCGGCTCGGCAAGCCCGAGGAAGTGGCCGCGCTGTGCGCTTGGCTGGCCTCGGACGAGGCCGCCTACGTCACCGGCGCCGACTATGCGGTCAACGGCGGCCTGCACATGGCCTAGGGTATGCCCTCGCCTCCCGCGCTGTGCGCGCCGCGGTCGCACGTGCGCGCGGCAGGCAAGCGCCATGACATGGACGTGCGCCAGCCGCGGTGACACGCCTGCGCGCCGCACAGGCGCGACCCACCGCCCGGATCTGGCCGGCGCGGCGTAGCGGCGCCCACGCGCGGGACGCGCCGCGGCCCCACGGCGACGATGCGGCCGCGGCGTGCAAAGCGCCGCGCGGCCCGGCTGGCATACACTGCCGATTCCGCTTCGCTGGTCGCGTGTCTTCCCCACATGTCCGACAAACCCGAACCCGCTGCACCCGGCGCGCGCCTGCAGATGGCCGACATCGCGCGCATGGCCGGCGTGTCCGAATCCACGGTGTCGCGCGCCCTGGCCGACAATCCGGTGGTCGCCGAGCGCACCCGCGCCTATATCAAGCAACTCGCCCTCGAGGCCGGCTACCGGGTCGACCCGGTCGCGCGCAGCCTGCGCTCGCGCCGCTCCAACATCGTCTGCGTGGCGGTGCCGCTGATGCACGCGCACGAGCAGCCGCTGTCGGACCCGTTCATGATGACCATGCTGGCGCTGCTCGCCGACGCGCTGACCGCGCGCGGCTACAGCATGCTGCTGTCCAAGCTGGACCAGCACCAGGACCACTGGGTCGAGGACCTGGCGCGCAGCAGCCGCGCCGACGGCGTCATCATGCTCGGCCAGAGCCACGAACACGCCGCGCTCGACGCCGCCGCGCGCGGCGGCCTGCCGATGCTGGTGTGGGGCAGCCGCATCGATGGCCAGGCCTATGCGAGCGTGGGCAGCGACAACCTGCGCGGCGGCGAACTGGCCACCGCACACCTGATCGAACACGGCCGCCGGCGCATCGCCTTCCTCGGCGACGAGCAGTTGCCCGAAGTGGCGCCGCGCTTCGCCGGCTACCGGCGCATGCTCGACGCGCACGGCCTGGCGTTCGATACGCGGCTGCACGCACGCAGCCACTTCCTCAGCGAGGACGCCTACCGCCTGACCCGCGCGATGCTGAAGAAGACCGACCCGCCGGATGCGGTGTTCGCCGCCTCCGACGTGATCGCACTGGGCGCGATCCGCGCCCTGATCGAGGCCGGCCACCGCGTCCCGCAGGACATCGCCCTGGTCGGCTTCGACGACATCCCCCTGGCCGCCTACAGCCAACCGCCGCTGACCACCGTGCGCCAGGACCTGGCCCATGCCGCCACCCTGCTGGTGGACGGCGTGCTGAGCCTGATCGCCGGCACACCGGTGGAGTCGGTGGAGATGCCGGTGAGTCTGGTGGTGCGGGAGTCGGCTTGAAGGCTGGGAGTGGGGAATTGGGAATGGGGAATCGGAAAAGCGCGGCGCCGCGCGCTGAGACGCCGTGCGCTACCCGATCTCAAACTCAAAAATTTGCGCGTAATCCCTTGCGAGGGCGCGCAATTCGACTGCAGCGGCTAAAACACTGTCAGCACGCGGCTAACGCTTTTCCGATTCCCCATTCCCCGTTCCCCATTCCCGGCCCTTCACCAACAGCATCGACACCGCCGCCGCCAGCATCAACCCGCCGGCCAGGCGGATCACGTTGCGCGGGTCGCTCTGCAGCAGACTGTCGTAGTACAGCGGCAGGGTCACGATCTGGATCAGCATCGGCAGCACGATGAACAGGTTGAACAGGCCCATGTACACGCCGGTGCGTTCGGGCGGGATGCTGTTGGCCAGCATCAGGTAGGGATTGCCCATCATGCTGGCCCAGGCCAGGCCGATGCCGATCATCGGCAGCAGCAACAGCCAGCGGTCGTGGATCGACGGCAGCACGTACATGCCGATGCCGGCGGCGACCAGGCAGGCGGCATGGGTGGCCTTGGGGCCGAAGCGGCGCGCCACCGGCACCATCGCGAAGGCGGCCAGGAACGCGACGAAGTTGTAGAAACCGCCGATCTGCCCGTTGACCAGACCGGCCTCGCGGAAGCCGTGCGAGTCGGCCACGGTGGTGCCGAACAGGGTGGTCGACAGCGACAGCACGATGTACTGCCAGTAGCAGAACATCGCATACCACTGGAACAGCATCACCGGCGCCATCTGGCGCATGGTCGGCGGCATCTGCCGCACCGCGTCGACGATCTCGCGCAACGTCGCCAGCGGCCCGGCGGCGGCCCCGCGCAATCGCTGCAGCGCCTCCGGCGGCAATGCCGGCTCGCGCACGCTGCGCGCGGTGAGCAGGATCGACGCGGCGGAAAAGCCCGCACCGATCGCGAATGCGGCGATAGTGACGTAGGGAATGTGGTGGGCGTTGGCCGCGTCCTGGTTCATGCCCAGCCACACCAGCAAGGGCGGGGTGACGTAGGCCAGGGTCTGGCCGAGGCCGGTGAACGCGCTCTGGGTCAGGTAGCCCAGCGGCCGCTGCGGCGGCGCCAGCACATCGCTGACCAGCGCGCGGTACGGCTCCATCGCCACGTTGTTGGCCGCATCCAGCATCCACAGCAGCGCCACCGCCATCCACAACGCGACGCTGAAGGGCATGGTCAGCAGGCACAGGCTGCACACCAGCGCGCCCACCACCATGTACGGCATGCGCCGCCCCCAGCGGGTGACGGTGCGGTCGCTGAGCGCGCCCACCACCGGCTGCAGCACCAAGCCGGTGATCGGCCCGGCCAGCCACAGATACGGCAGGTCGGCGTGGTCGGCGCCCAGGTAGTTGTAGATCGGACTCATGTTGCTCTGCTGCAGCCCGAAGCTGTACTGCACGCCGAAGAACCCGGCGTTGAGCGCCAGCACGCGCGAGAGCGGAAGCAAGGGGCGATCGGAACGCATGAGCATCGGCATCGGCCTGGACGGGGCGGGGACGCGGAGGGCGTCCACCGCGGCGAGCGGAGTGTGGAGGCGCCTGCAATCGTTTGTAACGCTGCGCCGCACCATGCAGAATGCCCGCCGATCTCCCAGCAAAGGTAGGCGAAGACGCTGTAGGCGGGTTTGCTGCACTGCAAATTGCAATCGATTGCACACAGCCGTATCTCTAGGCCGCCGCACCGATCGTCCGCGGCGCGCCGTGCCGGCTCCGGCGCAGGCGCGCGGCGGTCACCGCACCACCTACCGCACACCATTCGCTTTGGGAGAGACAGCGATGCACCACCCTTCGATCCGCCTGCAGACTCTGGCCCTGGCCGTCGCCGCAGCGCTGTCCGCGCCTGCCGCCTTCGCGCAGCAGGCCGCGCCCGCCACCGCCGACGCAGCTGCGGCCAAGCGCGATGTGACCAGCCTGGATTCGGTGTTCGTCACCGGCACCGCCACGCCCAAGAGCAAGCTGAAGTCCAGCGTCGCGGTCAGCACCGTCGGCGCCGAGGCGATCGAACAGTCGGCACCGCGCAGCACCGCCGAGATCTTCCGCAACATCCCCGGCATCCGCTCCGAATCCAGCGGCGGCGAAGGCAACGCCAACATCGCCGTGCGCGGCCTGCCGGTCGCCTCCGGCGGCGCCAAGTTCCTGCAGTTGCAGGAAGACGGCCTGCCGGTGCTGGAGTTCGGCGACATCGCCTTCGGCAACGCCGATATCTTCGTGCGCGCGGACTACAGCCTGGAACGCATCGAGGCGATCCGCGGCGGCTCGGCCTCCACCTTCGCCAGCAATTCGCCCGGCGGCATCATCAACTTCATCAGTAAGACCGGCGACACCGCCGGCGGCAGCGTCGGCCTCACCCGCGGCCTGGGCGGCTACGACAACACCCGCCTGGACTTCGACTACGGCGCGCCGTTCGCCGAGCACTGGCAATTCAACGTCGGCGGCTTCTATCGCCGTGGCGATGGCGTGCGCGACGCCGGCTACACCACCGACAAGGGCGGCCAGCTCAAGGCCAACCTGACCCGGCTGTTCGACAACGGCTACGTACGCGTCTACGCCAAGTACCTCAACGACCGCGCCGCCGGTTACCTGCCGGTGCCGACCCGGGTCAGCGGCAGCGACGGCGCGCCGCACTTCGGCAGCATCGACGGCTTCGATCCGGGCACCGACACGCTGTACAGCCCGTACTTCCGCAGCAGTGCCACCCTCGATGGCGGCAATAAGCCCTCGCGCGTGGAACTGAGCGACGGCATGCATCCGCTGTCGCGCGCGTTCGGCGCCGAAGCGCAGTTCGAGATCGGCGGCTGGACCCTGACCGACAAGTTCCGCATCGCCGACACCTCCGGCCGCTTCGTCTCGCCGTTCCCGGCACAGGTCGCCGACGCCGCCGCGCTGGCCGCCAGCATCGGCGGCGCCGGCGCCAGCCTGCGCTACGTCGACGGCCCGAACGCCGGCCAGGCCTACACCGGGCTGGCGCTGCGCACGCATCTGTTCAACGTGCACCTCAACGACCTGGGCAACGCGGTCAACGACCTCAGCCTGGCCCGCGGCTTCGCCAACAACGACGGCGGCAACCTCAACCTCAAGGCCGGCTGGTACACCTCGCGGCAGACCATCGACGTGGACTGGACCTGGAACTCCTACGTGCAGTCGCTGGCGCACCGCCCGCGGCTGCTGGACGTGGTCGCCGCCGACGGCAGCCTGCGCTCGCAGGACGGCCTGTACGCCTACGGCGTGCCGTACTGGGGCCTGGACATCACCCGCCACTACGACGTGCGCTACGACATCAACGCGCCGTACCTGGCGCTGAGCTGGGACCAGGGTCCGCTGAGCCTGGACGGCAGCCTGCGCTACGACATGGGCCGCGCGCGCGGCACCACCGCCGGCGGCCTGCTGGCCAGCAACGTCGATGTGAACGGGGACGGCGTGATCGAGGCGCCGGAGCGCAGCGTGGCGACCATCGACTACGGCAACCCCAAGCCGGTGCGCTACGACTGGAACTACCTGTCGTACTCGTTCGGCGGCAACTACATGCTCACCGACGACCTGGCCGCGTTCGCGCGCTACAGCCGCGGCGCGCGCGCCAATGCCGACCGCCTGCTGTTCGGCGTGGTCCGCGACGACGGCTCGGTGTCCTCCAACGAGGCGGTGAACGTGGTCAAGCAACTGGAAGGCGGCCTGAAGTGGCGCAGCGGCGGCCTGAGCCTGTTCGCCACCGCCTTCGCCGCACGCACCCAGGAGCAGAACTACGAGGCCACCACCCAGCGCTTCTTCGACCGCACCTACAAGGCGCACGGCCTGGAGCTGGAAGCGGCGTACCGCGCGGGCGGCTTCAACCTCAACGGCGGGCTGACCTGGACCGACGCCACCATCGACAAGGACCAGATCACCCCGGCCAACGCCGGCAACACCCCGCGCCGCCAGGCCCGCTTCGTCTGGCAGCTGACGCCGAGCTATCGCGGCGAGCGCTACCAGGTCGGGGTCAACGCGATCGGCACCAGCTCGGCCTATACCCAGGACAGCAACCAGCTGAAGATGCCCGGCTACACCCAGGTCAACCTGTTCGGCGACTACCGCATCACCGATGCGCTGACCGTCTCGCTCAACGTCAACAACCTGTTCAACACCTTCGGCCTGACCGAAGCGGAGGAAGCGTCGATCGCCGACGCGGCCTCCGGCGTGATCCGCGCGCGCTCGATCCCGGGCCGCACCTCCAGCATCAGCCTGCGCTACGACTTCTGACGAGGACCGCACATCCGCGCCCCGCCCGGGGCGCGGCCAAGCCCCCCATGACCGCACCCGCTCCTTCCGCACTGTCCTCGCTCGCCCGCACCCTGTGGCAGGCGCATCTGCCCCGGGACACCGCCGACGCACTGCTGCCGCGCCTGCAGCGCCATGGCGAACGCCTGCTGACGCCATTGCACGCGCTGTACGGCGCGCATCCGGCGTTCGCGCAATGGCTGCCGCAGTGGCTGACGCAGCTGGCCGCCGCGGCCAACGCGCGGCCGCCGGCACTGCGCCAGCTCGATGCCGAGCGCGCGCCCGACTGGTTCGCCACGCCGACGATGCTCGGCTACAGCGCCTACGTCGACCGCTTCGCCGGCACCCTGCGCGGCGTCGGCGAACGCGTGCCGTACCTGCAGGAACTGGGCGTGCGCTACCTGCACCTGCTGCCGTTCCTGCGTGCGCGCGACGGCGACAACGACGGCGGCTTCGCGGTCAGCGACTACGGCCAGGTCGAACCGCGGCTCGGCGACACCGCCGACCTGGCGGCGCTGACCGCACGCCTGCGCGAGGCGGGGATCAGCCTGTGCGCCGACTTCGTGCTCAACCACACCGCCGACGACCACCCGTGGGCGCTGGCGGCCAAGCGTGGCGATACGCGCCACCTGGACTACTACCACCACTTCCCCGACCGCAGCGCGCCGGACGCCTACGAGCGCACCCTGGGGCAGGTGTTCCCGCACACCGCGCCCGGCAACTTCACCTGGGTGGAGGAGGCCGACGCCTGGCTGTGGACCACGTTCTATCCCTACCAGTGGGACCTGGACTGGAGCAATCCGGCGGTATTCGGCGAGATGGCGCTGGCGCTGCTGCACCTGGCCAACCTGGGCGTGGAAGTGTTCCGCCTGGATTCCACCGCCTACCTGTGGAAACGCCCGGGCACCGACTGCATGAACCAGCCGGAGGCGCACACCATCCTGCAGGCGCTGCGCGCGCTCACCGACATCCTGGCCCCGGCGGTGCTGCTGAAGGCCGAGGCGATCGTGCCGATGGCGCAATTGCCGCCCTACTTCGGCACCGGCGCCGCCCGCGGCCACGAATGCCACCTGGCCTACCACAGCACGCTGATGGCGGCCGGCTGGGTGGCGCTGGCCGAGCAGCGCGGCGACATCGTGCAGGCGGCGATCGCGCACACCCCACCGCTGCCGCCGGCCTGCGGCTGGCTCAGCTACGTGCGCTGCCACGACGACATCGGCTGGAACGTGCTGCAGCGCGAAGCCGCCGGCGGCGACGGCGTGGCCCCGTTCGCGCTGGCCCGCACCGCACAGTTCTATGCCGGCCGCACCGCCGACAGCTACGCGCGCGGCGAAGCGTTCCAGAGCAGCGGCGACGGCGTGCACGGCAGCAACGGCATGAGCGCCGCACTGACCGGCATCGCCGCGGCGCTGGCCGCCGGCGATGCCGACGCGCTGGAGCTGGGCGTGCGCCGACTGCTGCTGCTGTACGCGGTGGCGCTAGCGATGCCGGGCATCCCGCTGCTGTACATGGGCGACGAACTGGCTCTGGGCAACGACGAGGACTATCGCCACGACCCGCTGCGCCGCCACGAAGGCCGCTGGCTGCATCGCCCGGCCATGGACTGGACGCGCGCCGCGCAGCGCCACGATGGCGACAGCCTGCCCGGCCAGGTCTACGCCCGCCTGCGCGGACTGATCGCCGCGCGCTCGGCGACCGCGGCGCTGGCCGCCGACCAGCCGCTGCGCGCGGTGCCGCTGGGCAACCCCGCCCTGCTCGGCCTGGCCCGCGGCGAGGCGTTCGTGGCGGTCTACAACTTCAGCGCGCAGCCGATCGCGGTGGATGTCGCCACCACGCTGGGCGACGGCGACTGGCAGGCCATCGCCGATGGCGGCAGCGATCCGGCAGCACTGTCGAACTGGAACGGCATCCTGCCCGCGTACGGCCTGCGCTGGTGGCGGCGCGGATGAGTCGATAACAGCAGCGGCGCCTGTGCGCGCCGCTGCTGCATACCCGCGCACGCTTCTGCGTGTCTGCACTCGGGACTGAAGTCCCTCCCACAGGGCGCTGCCTGCCTGGCACGCGGCGGCGCATGTGTACATCGCAGGAGCGGCTTCAGCCGCGACCAGCGTCAATGGGAAAGCCTGTCGCGGCTGAAGCCGCTCCTACGGAAGGCAGAGCGAAATTGGGTCCAGCGGGGCGCTAAAAAAGCGGTTACCAACGGTGCGCTTCAACCGCTGCGCCAGCGCCCCGCCAGAAAACGACGCCCTCTCGTACCGAGACGACGGTCGCCTTGCCATCATCGCGATCGGGACGTGCTCATTTCCCGCGCAGCAACCCCAGCAACGCCTCGGCCGCGGCTTCGGACGAGGCCGGATTCTGCCCGGTCACCAGGCGACCATCCTCGACCACGTGCACGCCCCAGTCGGCGACCTTGCTGTACTGGCCACCCAGGCGCTTCAATTCGTCCTCGACCAGGAACGGCACCACCTCGGTCAGGCCCACCGCGGCCTCCTCGCTGTTGGTGAAGCCAGTGACGCGGCGGCCCTTGACCAGGGGCGCGCCGTCGGCCGCGGTCACCCGGCGCAGCACGCCCGGCGCATGGCAGACGAAGCCGATCGGCTTGCCGGCGCGCGCGAACGCTTCGATCAGGGCGATGGAATCGCGATCCTCGGCCAGGTCCCACAGCGGGCCATGGCCGCCCGGATAGAACAGCGCGTCGTAGTCGTCCATGCGCACCGACGCCAGCGTCCGCGTGCTCGCCAGTTGCTGCTGCGCCGCCGGATCGTCCTTGAAGCGATGGGTCGCCTCTGTCTGCGCGTCCGGCGCATCGCTCTTCGGGTCCAGCGGCGGCTGCCCGCCCTTGGGCGAGGCCAGGGTCAGCGTGGCGCCGGCGTCCTGGAACGTGTAGTACGGCGCGGCGAATTCTTCCAGCCAGAAGCCGGTCTTGTGGCCGGTGTCGCCGAGGCGGTCGTGCGACGTCAGCACCATCAGGATCTTCATGCGGAACTCCTCGTGAGGGGAAGCGGCCATGCGGGGGCATGGCCGGGCGCCGCAGTATCGGCAGCCGCGCATTCGCGACGGGTGAGCGCGGCGTGGCCCCGTTCAGTCCACCTGGTCCATGCGGATGCGGTTGGCGAACAGCGAGAACGCCAGCATCCCGGCCAGGCCGCTGGCGCGCGCCACCCACGTCGGCAGCCAGCGCGGCGGCGCCAGCACCCCGGCTTCGAACAGCGGCGCGAATGCGGTCACGTCTTCCAGCGCCATCTTGCCGGCGAACAGCCAGCGGCACAGCGGCAGGCGATCGCGCTGCAGCGCCTGGCGGAAGAAGGTGTGCACCGAGACCAGCCCGCGCAGGTACACGGTGTCCTTGGTGAAGGCGGTGCCGCCGGTGGTCGGCACGCCGCGGAACACGCGCTGCGCCGAGGAGAAACTCTCCGCCGGCGCCTGCCCGGCCGCGTCGAAATAGCGGAACACCTCGATGAAGTCGGCACCGTCGCGGGCCAGCGCGATCGCCTCGATGCGCAGGCTGATCCGCTTCATCCGCGCGATGTCGATGCTGCCGGTGATCTGCTCGGCGAAGGTCGCCAGGCCTTCCTGGGTGGCGGTGGTGCGCGGCGAGGACAGCGCCAGGCTCGGCAACTGCGCCTGTTGCCGGCCGTTGAGCGCGGTCAGCGAATGCACCAGCGCCTCGTGGTGGAACAGCTGCGCGCGGTCGTAGTCGCTGAAGTGCGCGCCGGAACGCAGGCGGATGCGCTGCGCGCCGGCGGCGGCCTTGGCCAGCAGGTCCGGATCCAGCTCCACCGTGATGACCCGCGCGCCGAAGAACTCGTCCAGGTCGCGCTGCAGCAGCAGGCGCAAGGCGGTGGCCGAGACCGGCACCTGCTCTTCGGCCGAGAACAGTTCGCGGTCCAGTTCCTGGGCGATGCGGATGAAATGGCCGGCGGCCTCGCGGGTGGTGGGACCGTGGCCGGGCATCGGATCGTCCGGCACCCCGAACAACTGCGCCGAATAGGTGCCCACCGCCGGCGTGCCGAGCGCTTCGAGCAGGGCGGCGGCCAGGTCCCAGCTGTGCACCGAGGCCTGCAGGTAGGCGCCGAGCGGATGCGCCGGGTCGGCGGCGTGTGCGATCGCCGCCAGCTCACGGCGGGTGTCGGCGAAATCCAGCTTGGGGTATTGCACCTGCGGCAGCTGCGGCTGCCCGCGCGCCACGCTCTCCAGGAACGGCGCCTGCAGCGCCACCGGCCAGCTGGCCAGCGCCAGCAGGCGGATGCCGCGCACCGCCTTGACCAGCCGCGCATCGAGCGCGGCGTGATGGCGGATCTCGGCCGACAACGCGCGCTTGGCCACGGCCGGCGTCAGCGGCGGCTGTTGCGCGGCGGCGGGCGCTTGCCGCCCGGCTTGCCGCCGCCGGGCTTGCCGCTGCGGCCGGCGGCCGCGTTCTGCGCCTGGCGCTGCGCCAGCTTGCCGGCCGCGCCGGCCACTTCCTCGCGCAACTTCAGGTAGTTGGCCAGGCGCGCGGCCTCGATCTCGCCGCGTTCGATCGCCGCCTGCACCGCACAGCCCGGTTCGGCCAGGTGCGCGCAGTCGTTGAAGCGGCACTGCGCGGCCAGCGCCTCGATGTCGGCGAAGGCGCCCTCGGCCAGGTCTTCCTCGCCGGTGGGCTTGAGTTCGCGCATGCCGGGGGTGTCGATCAGGCAGGCGCCGGACAGCAGCGGCAACAGTGCGCGGTGGGTGGTGGTGTGGCGGCCGCGCGAGTCGGTGGCGCGTACCGCCGCGGTGCGCATCTTCTGCACGCCCAGCAAGGTGTTGGTGAGGGTGGACTTGCCGGCGCCGGACGAGCCGACCAGCACCGCGGTCTGCCCCGGCCCCAGCCACGGCCGCAGCGCGGCGACGCTGTCGGCCTGCCGCGCGTTGACGGTCAGCAGCGGGATCGATTGCGCCGCCAGTTCTTCCAGCACCGCCAGCGCGTCGTCGGCGTACTCGGTGAGGTCGGCCTTGGTCAGCACCACCACCGGCGCCGCACCGCCGCCGCCCACCAGCAGCAGATAGCGCTCGATCCGGCGCGGATTGAAGTCCGCATCCAGGCCGCAGACGATGAACACCGTGTCGATGTTGGCCGCGATCACCTGCTGGTGATAGTGCTCGCCGGCGGCGCCGCGCTTGATCGCGGTGCGCCGCGGCAGCAACGCGACGATGCGCGTGTCCTCCAGCAGCACCCAGTCGCCGACCGCGGCGCGTTCGTGGCTGGGAAAGCGCGGGCGCTGCCAGTCCGGCAGCGATTCGACCTTGAACCCGGTGTCCACCGCATCGGCGACCACGTAGCCGGTGCGGTGCTGCTCCACCACCCGCGCCGGCCGCGCCTGCGGATGCGCGTCGAACAAGGCGCGCCAGGCCGGCTCCTCGGGCAATCCGGGCCAGGGCCAGCCGATGGGGCGCAACGCGTCGAAGTCGATCGGGGAAGAGGTCATGGGCGAATTCTAGAGGGTGT
This sequence comes from Xanthomonas sacchari, assembly GCF_024266585.1. Taxonomy (NCBI): domain Bacteria; kingdom Pseudomonadati; phylum Pseudomonadota; class Gammaproteobacteria; order Lysobacterales; family Lysobacteraceae; genus Xanthomonas; species Xanthomonas sacchari. The sequence continues at coordinate 1,291,398 of NZ_CP100647.1, read as the reverse complement.
GCCAGGCGCCGAGGTGAGCGGGAGGCGGCCACTTGGAGATACGCACCGGCCGCGCGACGCGGCGCAGACGGGCCAGCCGCGGCGGCGACGGCGCGCCACCGGGTGGTTTCCCACGGAGTCGTCGGAAGCGGCGCCAGCCCACGCCGCCCCCATCGGCGCCGCGGCCAGCGGATGCCATCAGCGGGCCGCGCCCCGAGGCCGAGGCCCGCCGCCGTAGACGGTCGCGCCGCGGCGCCGCCCCCGGCCGGCCGCCATGTCACATTTCCGCTACCATGCAACTCCCACGCCCCCACCGGCCAATGCGATGCCCACCCTGCCGATCAAGCCGCTCGCGATCCGCGAACGCCTGTCCGAAGTCCGCTACGAGATCCGCGGCGAACTGGCACGGCGAGCCCGCGAGTTGGAGGCCCAGGGGCGCAAGCTGATCAAGCTCAACATCGGCAATCCCGGCGCGTTCGGTTTCCGTGCCCCGGAACATCTGCAGCGCGCGATCGCCGACGACATGGGCCGCACGGATCCCTACACCCACCAGCAGGGCCTGCCGGAGGCGCGCGAGGCGATCGCCGCGGCCTACGCCCGGCGCCAGCATCCGGACGCGCACCCGGACCGCATCTTCGTCGGCAACGGCGTCAGCGAGCTGATCGACCTGTCGCTGCGCGCGCTGCTCAACCCGGGCGACGAGGTGCTGGTGCCGTCGCCGGACTATCCGCTGTGGTCGGCCGCCACCATCCTCAACGACGGCCGCCCGGTGTACTACCGCTGCGCGCCGGAGAACGGCTTCCAGCCCGACCCGGTGGAGATCGAGACGCTGGTGTCCTCGCGCACCCGCGCCATCGTGCTGATCAACCCGAACAACCCCAGCGGCGCCAGCTACTCGCGCGCGCTGCTGGAGAAGATCGTGGCCATCGCGGTCAAGCACAACCTGCTGCTGATGGTCGACGAGATCTACGACCAGGTGCTGTACGACGACGCGGCATTCGTCTCCGTTGCCCCGCTGGCCGGCGCGCATCCGTGCATCAGCTTCGGCGGCCTGAGCAAGGTGCACCGCGCCTGCGGCTGGCGTGTGGGCTGGGCGCTGCTGTCCGGCGACGCCGAGCGCGTCGGCGATTTCCGCAACGCCATGGACCTGCTCGGCGCGCTGCGCCTGTGCGCCAACGTGCCCGGCCAGTTCGCGATCGATGCCGCGGTCAACGGCCCGGACACGATCTCGCCGCTGTGCGCGCCCGGCGGCCGCCTGTACGAGACCCGCCGCGCGGTGATCGAGGCCTGCGCGGCCAGCGAGCACCTGTCGCTGGTGCAGCCGGCCGGCGCGCTGTACGCGTTCCCGGCCGTGGTCGGCGCCGCCGCGCGCGGGTTCGACGACCACGCCTTCGCCCTGGAGCTGATGGAGCAGGAAGGCGTGCTGGTGGTGCCCGGCTCCAGCTTCAACGTGCCCTACCGGCATCATTTCCGCGTCACCCTGCTGCCGGAAGCGGCGACGATGCGCGAGGTGTTCGCGCGCATCGACCGGGTGCTGGCGCGCCGCGCCGAGGACGCCACCAAGGTGGTGCCGCTGAAGCCGCGGGCGGCTGTGGGGCGGTGAATCGGGAATGGGGAATCGGGAATGGGCAAAGCGTGCCGGTCGGCGCGGCTGAGCGCATGAGCGGCCACGTTTCCACGGTCGCGGCGCGATGAGCGAATCCATTTCGGCCCCCCAGCACCACGCACCCTTGCGCTACCTGGCGCTGGGCGACTCCTACAGCATCGGCGAAGGCGTGGACGCCGACGGACGCTGGCCGCTGCAACTGGCCGCGGCGCTGCGCCGCGACGGCATCGCCCTGGACGATCCGCAGATCGTCGCCACCACCGGCTGGACCACCGACGAATTGGACGCCGGCATCGACGCGGCGGCCCCGCAGGGCCCGTTCGACCTGGTGACGCTGCTGATCGGCGTCAACAACCAGTACCGCGACTATCCGCTCGCCGACTACCGCGCGCAGTTCGACGCGCTGCTGCAGCGCGCGATCGGCTTCGCCGGCGAGCGGCCGCAGCGGGTCGTGGCGGTGTCGATCCCGGACTGGGGCGTGACCGCGTTCGCGCAGCCGCCCGCACACGACCCGGCGCGCATCGCCGCGCAGATCGACGCCTTCAACGCCGCCGCGCAGGCCTGCTGCGCCGCGCGCGCGGTGCGCTTCGTCGACATCACCGGCTGCAGCCGCGACGGCGGCGGCGATCCGGCGATGCTGGCCGCCGACGGGCTGCATCCGTCGGCGGCGATGTACGCGCGCTGGACCGCGGTGCTGTTGCCGACGGTCCGCGATGCGTTAGCCTAGCTGGCATACGACGCCCGCTGCCAAGGACCGACATTGCGCGACGCCAGCACCACCCAGCCCATGACCCGCCCGCAGGCCCTGGCCATCGCCCGCGCCTTCCTGCCCACGCACCCGCTGGGCAACCGCTACGACTACTACTACACGCGCACCAAGCTGCGCACCGATCCGCTGTATCCCGGCGTGCTCGCCGCGCTGCGCGGCACCGACGCGCCGGTGCTGGACCTGGGCTGCGGGCTGGGCCTGCTGGCGCACGCGCTGCGCGCCGACGGCCAGCGCCAGCGCTACCACGGCGTGGACATCGATGCGGCCAAGATCCGCCGCGCCGCGGCGATCGCCGCGCGCAACGGACTGCAGGACACGCGCTTCGAGGTGGTCGACCTGGGCCAGTCCTGGCCCGAGCACCATGGCAGCGTCGCGATCCTGGACGTGCTGCAGTACCTGGACCGCGACATGCAGTCCAACCTGATCCGCAGCGTGGCGCGGATGCTCACCCCGGGCGCCAAGCTGGTGATCCGCAGCGGCCTGGGCGATGCCAGCGGCCGCGGCCGCACCAGCCGCATCACCGACGTGCTGGCGCACCTGGCCGGCTGGATGCAGGAACTGCCCAAGGCCTACCCCACCCGCGACAGCCTGCAGGCCCAGCTCGACGCCGCCGGCCTGCGCGCCAGCTTCGCGCCGCTGTACGGCAACACCCCGTTCAACAACTGGCTGATCGTGGCGGAGCCGCGTTGACGCGGGCGCGACACCGCGCAGGCCGCGACCGCACCGACTTGGCCGCCTCGCACCCGGGTTGCCACGCATGACTGCGCCCGTGCCACGACCGCGCTCGGGTTTGGGCATCGCGGCCCTGGCGACCAGCCTGATCGCCGCGGTCGTGCTGCTCGCGGCGCTGTTGCTCAGCACCTTCGTCGTCGTCCCCACGTTCGCCGCTGGCCCGGACACGCCGATGTCGCTGCTGCTCGGCCTGCTCGCGTTGTTCACCGCCATCGCCCAGGTCTGCGCGATCGCGCTGGGCATCGGCAACTGCCTGCAGCCTGGTCGCAGCAAGCATTACGGCATTCTCGGCCTGTTGTGCGCCCTGCTGACCCTTGGCGCAATGGCGATGCTGATCGCCCACGGCCTGGCCCAGCCGGGCTGATTGCAGCGCCCGCGCGCCTGACCCCAAGCGGCAGGGTCCAGGCCGCATGACGACGCAGGCGGCACCCCGATGGACGCCCGGCTCAGTCCGGGCGCGTCGCCTGCAGCCCACGCGCCTGCAGCGCCTGCAACACGCCCTCCACGATCGCCGGGTTGTGTCCGTGCGCCGCGCCCTCGTGCAGCAGCACGATGGCGCCGGGCCGCAGGTCGCGGGCGATGCGCGCGACGGTGACGGCCGGGTCGCAGCGCACGCCGTCGAAGCCGCGCGCGCTCCACGCCACCCGGGTCAGCCCATGCCGGCGCAGCGGCGCGGCGACGAAGGGATTGGTCATGCCCACCACCGAGCGATACCAATGCGGCGCGGTGCCGGCGATCGCGGCCAGCGTCTGCTGCGCCTGGCCGATCTCCTGGGCCATGCGCCGCGGCCCCAACGCCCAGAACCAGGCCTGCGGATGGTGCTGGCTGTGGTTGCCGATGCCGTGGCCGCGGCGCAGGATCTCGCGCACCAGCTGCGGGCGCGCGGCGGCGCGGGCGCCGACCAGGAAGAAGGTGGCCTTGGCCTGGTGGCGGTCGAGCAGGTCCAGGATCGCCGCGGTGTCGTCGGAGGGGCCGTCGTCGATGGTCAGCCACACCCGCGGCGCGGCGCCGGGCAGGCGCTCCAGCACCGGCGCGTACAGCCGCGCCCGCGGCAGGAACACCGGCAGCACCAGCGCCGCGTGCGACAGCAGCAGCGCCGGCAGCCCGACCCGCCACCCGTAGGCCCACCACAGCGCCGCCACCAGCGCCTGCGAGGCCAGCGCCCAGGGCAGCCAGCGGTAGGGGTGGCGCGGGATGCGATGCAGCGTTTCCGGAACTGTCATGCCCCATGATGCCATGCGGCGTAGAATGGCCGGTCCGACTCCGCGACGACTGCCTGCCATGTCCCTCGACCCCGCCCTGCGCTCCCGTATCGAAACGCTGCTCAGTTCCAACCGCGTCGTGCTGTTCATGAAAGGCCAGCCGGGCATGCCGCAGTGCGGCTTCTCCGCCAAGGCGGTGGGCGCGCTGAACGAGCTCGGCGTCGACTTCGCCCACGTCAACGTGCTGGCCGACCAGGACATCCGCGAGGGCATCAAGGTCTACGGCGACTGGCCGACCATCCCGCAGCTGTACGTGGACGGCGAGCTGATCGGCGGCAGCGACATCATCCTGCAGATGGCCGGCAGCGGCGAACTTAGCGAACTGCTCGGCGTGCCGGCGCCGGACCGCACGCCGCCGTCGATCACCATCACCGATGCCGCCGCCGAGATGCTGCGCGGCGCGCTGGCCGACGCCCCGGGCGCGAGTCTGGCGCTGGCGATCGACGCGCAGTTCCAGCCGAACTTCCAGCTGGCGCCGACCGATCCCAACGCCATCGCCGCCGAGTCCAATGGCCTGCGCGTGCAGTTCGACCTGGCCAGCGCGCGCCGCGCCGACGGCATCACCATCGACTGGGTGGACGACATCCGCGGCCGCGGCCTGGCGATCGACAATCCCAACGCGCCCAAGCCGGTGCAGGACCTCAGCCCGCGCGACGCCGACGACCGGGTACGCGCCGGCGGCCTGATCCTGGTGGACGTGCGCCCGCCGGAAGAGCGTGCGGTGGCGGCGGTCAACGTGCCGTTCCGCACCCTCGACGGCGAGCAGCGCGCGCAACTGGAAGCGCTGCCCAAAGACACCGCCCTGGCCTTCCTGTGCCACCGCGGCGGCCGCAGCGCGCAGGCGGCCGAGCACTTCCGTTCGCTCGGCTTCAGCAACGTGCACAACGTGGTCGGCGGCATCGACGCCTGGACCGACCAGGTCGACGGCAGCGTGCCGAAGTACTGAACCACGCAACTCGTCGTTCGCGCCCAGCGCGGACGCAGCGAAGGGGGCGATCGAAAGATCGCCCTTTTTTTGTGCCCAAGACCCGCAGCCCGCGCGCGATATCGCCCCACAACACGAACATCCCGTAGGAGCGGCTTCCCTGGTCTCCTTCGCGAGTACTGGGCGAATGCCGACGGCTGCGCCAGCCGCCCGGTGACTCCCTGTGGGAGGGACTTCAGTCCCGACTGCATGAGGTCCGATGCACCAGCAGCTTCGCTCGTCGCGACTGAAGTCGCTCCCACAAGAAGCGGATTCCCTGGTCTCCTGCGCGAGTACTGGGCGAATGCCGACGGCTACGCCAGCCGCCTGGTGACTCCCTGTGGGAGGGATTTCAGTCCCGACTGCATGAGGTCCGATGCGCCAGTGGTTTCGCTCGTCGCGACTGAAGTCGCTCCCAAAAGAAGCGGATTCCCTGGTCTCCTGCGCGACTGCTGGCCGAATGCTCACGGCTACGCCAGCCGCCCGGTGACTCCCTGTGGGAGGGACTTCAGTCCCGACTGCAATGAGGTCCGATGCACCAGCAGCTTCGCTCGTCGCGACTGAAGTCGCTCCCACAAGGAGCGGACTCCCTTGTCTCCTGCGCGACTGCGGCCGAATGCTGACGGCTGTGCCAGCCGCCCGGTGACTCCCTGTGGGAGGGACTTCAGTCCCGACTGCAATGAGGTCCGATGCACCAGCAGCTTCGCTCGTCGCGACTGAAGTCGCTCCCACAAGGAGCGGATTCCCTGGTTTCCTGCGCGACTGCTGGCCGAATGCTGACGGCTGCGCCAGCCGCCCGGTGACTCCCTGTGGGAGGGACTTCAGTCCCGACTGCATGAGGTCCGATGCGCCAGTGGTTTCGCTCGTCGCGACTGAAGTCGCTCCCACAACACGCCCGATGCCCTCCGCCGTCATGGGCGCACTCCGACGCAACGCACGCAGATCATCGGCGCCACGACACAGATCCGCCGATGTTCGACAGGAGCGCGGCGTATGCGGCGGCGAACGTGTAGGCACCGCCTCTCTCAACCAGACATCCCTCAACCAGCGAACCCACCCGCATCCAGGAACGCCTGCTCTTCCGCCGTGGTCGTGCGCCCCAGCGCCGGATTGCGGTGCGGGAAGCGGCCGAAGCGCTGGATCACGTCTTCGTGCACCACCGCCCACTGCAGCGACTCGGCGTCGCCGAGCGCGCTGAACAACTCCACCGCCTGGCGCTGCCGCGCGGCATCCTCGGCATGCGTGTAGGGCAGATAGAAGAACATCCGCAACTCCACGTCGGTGGCCTGGTCGAAGCCGGCCGCCAGCGCCTGGTCGGCGTAGCGGCGGGCCAGGCCGTCGGTGGCGAAGGCATGCGCGCTGCCGCGGAACACGTTGCGCGGCACCTGGTCGAGCAACAGCAGCAGCGCCAGCGCGCCCTCGGCATCGGCCAGCCAGTCGCCGCGTTCGCCGCGCGCGGCGGCATGGTGCGCCTCCAGCAGGTGCAGGCGGACGTTGGCGTCGAAGGAGTCGTTGGCGGCGAACCAGCGCTCGCGGCCGGCGCTGCGCCAGAAGTCCACGACGGCGTGCGCAGGGGTGTCGGTCATCGCAATGTCCATGGTCGGCAATCGGCCTGGATAGCAGATCCGGCGTCGCGGCGCGGTGCAGCCGGGCGCGCCGATGCGGCGCCCGCACTTGGCAAGCGCGCCGGCTCGGGCTAGCGTGCGGGCACGGCCGCAAGGGCCGCGTCCATCTTCCGGGGAAAATCCGATGCGTCATCTGTTGCTCGCCTGCCTGGGCGTGGCGTTGTGCGGTCCGGCCGCCGCCGCCTCGCGTTTCGTCGACGATCCCTATCCCAGCACCTACCGCGCGCTGCCGTCGGTGCCGGTGCTGATCGAACACGCCACCGTGCTCACCGGCACCGGCGAGCGCCTGGACGACGCCGACGTGCTGCTGCAGGACGGCCGCGTGCAGGCGGTCGGCCGCGCGCTGGCCGCGCCGGCCAACGCCACCCGCGTCGACGGCCACGGCAAGTGGGTCACGCCCGGCATCATCGACGTGCACTCGCACCTGGGCGTGTATCCCAGCCCGGGCGTCAGCGCGCACAGCGACGGCAACGAGGCGACCGCGCCGGTGACCCCGAACGTGTGGGCCGAGCATTCGATCTGGCCGCAGGATCCCGGCTTCGGCACCGCGCTGGCCGGCGGCGTCACCGCACTGCAGGTGCTGCCCGGCTCGGCCAACCTGGTCGGCGGGCGCGGCGTCACGTTGAAAAACGTGCCGGCCACCACCTACCAGGCGATGAAGTTCCCCGGCGCGCCGTGGGGCCTGAAGATGGCCTGCGGCGAGAACCCCAAGCGGGTGTACGGCGAGAAGGGCGGCCCGTCCACGCGCATGGGCAACGTCGCCGGCTACCGCGCCGCCTTCATCGACGCCAGCGAATACCTGCGCAAGAACGCGCCGAAGCAGAAGAGCCCGCCCAAGCGCCACTGGTGGAGCCGCGGCGGCGGCGACAACGACAGCAGCGGCGACAGCGGCGGCAAGCGCGACCTGAAGCTGGACACCCTGGCCGGCGCGATCAACGGCGACATCCGCGTGCACATCCACTGCTACCGCGCCGACGAGATGAGCACCATGCTCGACCTGGCCAAGGAGTTCGGCTTCAAGATCGCCGCCTTCCACCATGGCGTGGAGGCCTACAAGATCGCCGACCGCCTGGCCCAGGAGAACGTCTGCGGCGCGCTGTGGGCCGACTGGTGGGGCTTCAAGATGGAGGCCTTCGACGGCATCCAGGAGAACATCGCCCTGGTCGACCGCCCGGCCAACGGCTGCGCGATCGTGCACTCGGACTCGGAGGAAGGCATCCAGCGGCTCAACCAGGAAGCGGCCAAGGCGATGGCCGCCGGCCGCCGCGCCGGCATGGACATCCCGCCCGAACGGGCGATCCGCTGGCTGACCAGCAACCCGGCCAAGGCGCTGGGCATCGACAAGCAGACCGGCTCGCTGGAGCCGGGCAAGATGGCCGACGTGGTGCTGTGGAACGGCAATCCCTTCAGCTCCTACGCCCTGGCCGACAAGGTCTACATCGACGGCGCGCAGGTCTACGACCGCACCGACCGCCGCCTGCAACCCACCTCCGATTTCATGCTCGGCCAGGAGGCCGCCCGATGAGCCGCGCCATGTCCTCGCCCCTCCGCCTGGCGCAGCGCCTGGCCCTGGCCGCCTGCCTGCTGCTGGGCAGCGCGCCCGGCTCCGCCCAGGACGTGCTGATCCGCGGTGCCACCGTGCATACCGCCAGCGCCCGCGGCACCCTCGCCAATGCCGACGTGCTGGTCCAGGGCGGGGTGATCCGCGCGGTCGGCCCCGGCCTGGCCGCGCCGGCCGGCGTCGCCGTGGTCGAGGCCAAGGGCCGGCCGCTGACCCCGGCGCTGTTCGGCGGGATCACCGAGATCGGCATCGAGGAGGTCTCCGGCGAGGCCTCCACCGTCGACAGCACGCTGACCCTGCCGCACGACCAGCCGATGCGCCCGGAGTTCGACGTGACCCTGGCCTACAACCCCGAGTCGGTGCTGATCCCGGTGGCGCGGGTCGAAGGCATCGGCTTCACCGCGCTCGGCGCCAACAGCGGCGGCGCCTTCGTCGCCGGCCAGGGCGCGGTGATGCGCCTGGACGGCGGCGCCGACCCGATCGGCCCGCGTGCGCTGTACCTGCACCTGGGCAGCGATGCGCTGGAGCTGAGCGGCAAGTCGCGCGCGGCGCAGTGGATGCTGCTCGACCAGTTGGTGGCCGAAGCGCGTGGGCGCATGCCCGCCGATTCGCCGCACGCGCTGCTGACCCCGGCCGGACGCGCGGTGCTGGCACGCTATCTGGCCGGCCAGGGCCGCATCGTGGTGACGGTGAACCGGGCGGCCGACATCCGCCAGCTGCTGCGCTGGGCGCAGCGCGAGAAGGTGCGCATCGCCATCGCCGGCGGCGACGAGGCCTGGAAGCTGGCGCCGCAACTGGCAGCGGCGCAGGTGCCGGTGTTCGTCAACGCGCTGGACGACCTGCCGGCCAGCTTCGACCAGATCGGCGCCACCCTGGAGAACGCCGCGCGCCTCAACGCGGCCGGCGTGGCGGTGAGCTTCACCCAGGGCGGCGACGGGGCACACAACGCGCGCAAGCAGCGGCAGCTGGCCGGCAATGCGGTGGCCCACGGGCTGCCGTGGGACGCCGCCCTGGCCGGCCTGACCCGGGTCCCGGCCGAGGCCTTTGGGGTCGGCGATCGCCTGGGCAGCATCGCCCCGGGCAAGCTCGCCGACCTGGTGCTGTGGGAAGGCGATCCGCTGGACGTGGCGCACTACGCCGAGCAGGTCTGGCTGGGTGGCCGCGCCATCCCGATGCGCTCGCGGCAGACCGAGTTGCGCGACCGCTACATGCAGCAGGGCGGCGCACTCCCGAAGGCCTACACCCACTAGCCTCGCCGAGGCAGCGGCGACGGCGGCGGGCAGACGCTGCCGTGCCCCGGTGGCAGCGCCGTCGCCTCGCGCTGCCGCCGCGCGCCTGAGCGCCGCCCCACCGGCACGCGGAGGCGACATCCCGCGCCGCACCCGCGCGCCGTAGGCTGTGCGCCCTGTTGCCCTCGCGCGTCCTGCCATGCCCCGCCTGCCCTGCCTGCTGCTGTGCCTGTTCGCGCTGACCAGCGCGGCGCCCGCACGCGCCGACGCCGGCCACTTCGGCGTCGCCAGGATCGGCGACCGCTTCGTCGTCGACAGCGGCGCCGACCTGGTGTTCAGCGTGGACGCGCGCACCGGCGACGTGATCTCCATGCGCTATCGCGGCAGCGAACTGGAGAGCCCGGAAGCCAAGCACTCGCAGATCGCTTCAGGCCTGGGCCGCGCCAGCGTCGCCGCGCGCACCGTCGGCGACACCATCGTGGTCTCGGCCAGCGCCGGCGACCTGGTGCAGTACTACATGGCGCGCAAGGGACGCGACGCGATCTACCTGGCCACCTATGCGCCGACCCTGCTGCCGGTGGCGAACTGCGCTTCATCGCCCGGCTCGACGCGGCCAAGCTGCCCGACGCCGAACGCGCGCCGGATTCCAATGTCGGCACCGCGATCGAAGGCCAGGACGTCTTCCTGCTGCCCGACGGCCGCACCAGCTCCAAGTTTTACTCGGCGCGGCGCGCGATCGACGACACTGTGCATGGCGTCAGCGGCCCCGGCGTGGCGGTGCGGCTGTGGATGGGCGATCGCGAACACAGCGCCGGCGGGCCGTTCTTCAAGGACATCGCCACGCAGAAGACCGCGCGCACCCACGAGCTGTACAACTACATGTTCTCCCAGCACACCCAGACCGAGCCGTACCGCGGCGGCCTGCACGGGGTGTACGTGCTGCAGTTCAGCCAGGGTGGCGCGGCGGCGCAGGTACCGCCGGACCTGCGCTTCGTCGACGCGTCGCTGGGCTTGCAGGGCTTTCTGGGCGCGGCGGGGCGCGGCGCGGTGGCCGGCCAGGTCTTCGGCGTCGCCGCGGGGCAGCCGGCGGTGATCGCCCTGCGCAATGCGCAGGCGCAGTACTGGGCCAGGGCCGATGCCGACGGCCGCTTCCGCATCGCCGGCATCCGCCCCGGCGCGTACCGCATCGCGCTGTACCAGCACGAGCTGGAGGTGGCCCACGCCACCGTGCAGGTCGCGGCCGCGACCACCGCGCAGGCCGACCTGCACGCGGTGCCGCTGCCGGGCCAGGTGATCTGGCAGATCGGCGATCCGGATGGCACGCCCGCCGGCTTCCGCAATGCCGCGCTGCTGGCGAGCGCGCATCCCTCCGACCGGCGCATGGCGCCGTGGGGGCCGCTGACCTATCGCGTGGGCCGCGACGGCCTCGACGCGTTCCCGGCGGCGCAATGGCGCGGCGTCAACACGCCCACGCGCATCGCCTTCTTGCTCGGGCCTGACCAGGTCCACGCCTACCGCCTGCGGCTGTTCGTTACCCTGACCCAGGCCGGCGGCCGTCCGCAGCTGCGGGTGAACGATCGCTGGAGCGGGCCGGTGCCGCCGCGCCCGGAGCAGCCGGACAGCCGCGGCATCACCCGCGGCACCTATCGCGGCAACAACACCGTGTATCTGGTCGATATCCCCGCCAGCGCCGTGCAGGCCGGCCGCAACACGCTGGACATCGAGGTCGCGTCCGGTACGCCGGACAACGGCTTCCTCGGCCCGGGCCTCGTCTTCGACAGCGTGCAGTTGCTCGCACCGCAGGCGACGCCGTGAGGATCTGGAGGACGGCCGATCGCCTGCGCATGCCGGCACCGGTGCCGGATAGCCCACCCGCGATGCCGAGCACGTGCGCAACGTTCTGCCGCCCAGCCGCGCCGAGGCGTCCTGACGGTTGCCCGCGACGCCTCGCACAACCCGCCGCTGCGAGGCACCGCCGGTGAAGCGGGCGCGGTGGCACCGGCATGGCCATGGCCCCGTCTCAGTTGGCGCCGATGTTGGCCTGGATCCACGCCCAGCCGTTGCCGCGCACCACCTCGAAGCCGGCCTCGACCACGTGCAGGTACATCGCGTTGCTGAAGCGTCCGTCCTGCGCGCGGTGATCGTGCAGCCAGGTCAGGAACGGCTTGATGTCGATGTTGAGATTGCCGTTGCTGGGCAGGGTCGACTGGCCGGCGGTGTTGTGCGGGATGAAGGTGTAGACGTAGTAGCCGGCGGCGCTGTTCATGCCTTCCCACAGATCGAAGGTGTAGCCGCCGGCGCTGATGACGTTGCTGGCGGTGAGCGTGCCGATCGGATACGAGTTGTGGCCGCCCCAGATCATCACTTCGGCCTGCGGGATCGCGCTGGATGAAGTGTTGCTGTCCCAGCGGAAGAACAGGTCGTAGGCGAAGTCGCCGGCCAGGTTGCTGCCGCCGGACGAGTACGCGAAGCTGGCCGGCAACGCCCGCAAGGCCGAGACCTGCCGCGGAAAGGTGCGGTCGGCGGTGGGATTGAAGCCGTAGTGCGAGCCGCGCAGGATCGCCGGATAGCCGTACAGGCTGGTGTTGGGGAAATTGAAGGTCACGGTCATGCTCGGCGTGCTGCCGCTGTGGAACGTGCCCTGGATGACGTTGTTGGGATCGTTGAAGTTGTTCACCCAGGCGTACTGGTTGCCGTACACCTGGTAGGGACCGGCCAGCGCCATCGGTGCGGCGGCGAACAGGGCCGTGGCCGACAGCGCGCGCAGGGATCGCATCCAGTCGCGCGGCGGCCGGGCGAGCGTGGCGGGACGGCGCTGCGGAGCAGCGGCGGAAACGGGAGCGGAAGCGTGCATGTCGGTCTCTCCTGAGCGTGCAGCGGCAGCGAAGGTGCTGCCGCGATGGACGCTAGCAAGGCGCACACGCGGCGAGCTATGACAAGACGCGCGCGCGCCATGCGCCAGTGCAATAGCGCTACCGCGATCCAGGCCGCGGACGCGCGGCGCTTCACAGATATCGCGTGCGGGCGAGATTGTCGCGATGGCATCGTCTACGTATCGCGGTCACCGCGGGAGCGGGCGGCACCGGCCTCTCGCGCTGCACCATGCGCAGGCCGCGAGTCGCGGCGCGCGCGGCGCCGCGATAAGCTGTCGAGTCCTTGCGGAGAAGCACGATGAAGCTGCGCTGGTATTTCGATTTCATCTCGCCCTTTTCCTATCTGCACTGGCAGCAGTTGAAAACGCTTCCGGAGTTCGAGCGGATCCAGCCGCTGCCGATCGTGTTCGGCGCGGTGCTGGCGCAGCTGCAGACGCGCGGGCCGGCCGAGGTCCCGCACAAACGCGAGTTCACCTACCGCTTCGTGCAATGGCAGGCGCAGCAGCAGGGCGTACCGCTGCGCTTCCCGCCGGCGCATCCGTTCAACCCACTGACCGCGCTGCGCCTGTGCATCGCCGCCGGCACCACGCCGCAGGCCATCGATGCCATCTTCGACTGGCTATGGCGCGACGGCCATGCCGGCGACGACGCCGCGGCGTTGGCGCAGGTCGGCCAGGCGCTGGGCATCGCCGACGTGGCCGCGGCCACCGCGCAGGCGCAGGTCAAGGCGCAACTGCGCGCCAACACCGAGCAGGCGCTGGCCGCGGGCGTGTTCGGCGTACCGACCCTGCAGATCGACGACACCCTGCTGTGGGGCAACGATGCGCACCCGCTGATGCGGGCGGTGCTGGCCGACCCGCAGCTGCTGCAACGCGGCGAGATGGCGCGCCTGGGCAGCCTGCCGGCCGCCGTGCAACGCGGCGCCTGAGCGGCCTCCATGCCTCTCGACACGTCCCACTCCAGGAGAACCAGCGGATGCGCATCGGCCTCGTCATAGATTCCGCCTGCGATCTGCCGCAGGACTACATCGCACACCACGGCCTGGTGGTGTTGCCGATCAGCGTGCGCATCGGCGACACGATGCTGGCCGATCGCCGCGACGAGCAGGCCACGCTGGAGTTCCTGCACAGCCAGGTCGGCGCGCACGGCGCCGAAGCCGAAACTGTGCCCTTCAGCGTGGCGCAGATCCGCGCGCTGTTCCTGGACCGGCTGGTCATCGACTACGACCACGTGTTCTGCCTGACCATCGCCAAGACCCGCAGCCCGATCCACGACCACGCGCAGCAGGCCGGCTTCGCCATCCTCAACGACTACAAGCCGATCCGCCAGGCCGCCGGCCACGCCTCGCCGTTCGCGCTGCGGGTCATCGACACCCAGAACCTGTTCGCCGCACAGGCGGTGGTCGCCGCCGAGGCGGTGCGGTTGCGCGCCGGCGGCGCCGGCGTGCAGGCCATCCGCGAACAGCTGGAAACGCTGGCCGAGCACACCCATGGCTACATGGTCGCGCGCGACCTGTACTACCTGCGCAGCCGCGCGCGCAGCAAGGGCGACCGCAGCGTCGGCCTGCTCAGCGCCGCGCTCGGCTCGGCCCTGGACATCAAGCCGGTGCTGCACTGCCACCGCGGCGAGACCGCGCCGGTGGCCAAGCTCAAGGGCTTCGACCATGCCGTGCAGACGCTGTTCGGCCTGGCCGCCGAGCGGGTGGCCGCCGGGCTGATGACGCCCACGCTGTGCCTGAGCTATGGCGGCGCGCTGGCCGAACTGCGCGCCCTGCCCGGCTACGCGGCGCTGCGGCAGGCCTGCGACGCGCATGGCGTGGAGTTGCTGGAAAGCGTGATGAGCCTGACCGGCATGGTCAACGTCGGCAAGGGCGCGCTGGTGCTGGGCTTGGCCGGCGACCGGCTGCACTTCGGCTGATGCGCCCGCCGCGGCGGCGTCGACGGCGAGGCGCCGCCGGCTCTGCTAGGCTGCGCGGCTTCGTACCGCCCACAAGAGATGCCCATGGCCGTTACCTACTCGATCAGCCTGCCCGATCCCGCCCGTGCCCGCGGCAGCCACCCGACGCTGAGCTTCAGCGCGCACGGCGCCGACGCCTTCGCCGAACAACTGCAGGCCGCCCTGAGCGATCCGGCCTGGTTCGAACGCTGGCGCGCGCTGCAACCGGAGCCGGACGAGGTCGATCCGGCCCTGGGCGTGACCGATCCGGCGGCGCGGGTGACCGGCCGCCAGGACGATCTGCGCATCGACCTGTCCGCCACCACCAGCGTCCCCGGCGACATCCTCAAGCAGCGCATGCGCCTGCTTGCCGGCAGCGGCTGGGAACTGCGCGACGTGCGCTGAGCCGAACGCCCCGGCCACCGCGCTGCGGTGGCCGACCCGCGCACGCGGTGCCGCGCCGCACCTAGGACGCGGCCACCGCCCGGCGCGGCCAGGACCAGCGCAGGTTGACCCCCAGCGTCCCCAGCACGATCAGCGCCAGGCCCAGCCACTGCACCGGCACCAGCCGGTGGCCGTACAGCAGGTAGTCCAGCAGCAGCGTCACCAGCGGATAGACGAAGGCGACCACCGCGATCACCGCCACGTGCAGGTGCCGGTAGGCGCTGTAGAACAGCACGTACACCACGCCGCTGTGGATCACCCCCAGCCCGACCAGCCAGAACCAGTGGTCGCCGGAATGCAGCGCGGCGCTGCTGGAAAAGCCGGCCAGCATCGCCGCACCGACCCAGCACTGCACCGTCACCACCGCCAGCGGCCGCTCGCGGCTGATCCGCCGCGACATCAGCAACGACGCCCCGCACAGCAGCGCGCCCAGCAGGGTCAGCGCGATCCCGCCCAGGTAGCCGCGGTCGGCGCTGGACCACAGCCGCAGCGGGTCGGCCGAACAGGCCACGCCGACGAAGGCCAGCAGGGTCCAGCCCAGGTCGGCGCGGCGGCTGCGCTCGCCCTGCAGCAGCGCCGCCAGCAGCAGCATCACGAACGGGAACACGTGGTAGACCATCGTCGCCACGCCGATCGACGAACGCGCCATGCCGGCGAACAGCGCCACCCAGTTGAGCACCAGCAGCACGCCGCTGAACGCGGCGTCGCGCAGCAGTGCGCGCTCGCGCCACAGCCCGCGCAACTGCCCGCCGAGCAGGCCGCACACGGTCAGGAACAGCGCGCCGAACAGGCAGCGGTAGAACACCGCGGTCACCGGGTCCTGGCCGCTCTCGTGCACGAACACGCCGACCGAGCCGATCAGCACCTCGGCCAGCAGCAACTGCCACAGGGCGCGCCGCGCGGTGCCCGCCGATGTCGCGACGGCCGCGCTCACAGCGCGATGCTCCCGTGCAGGTACTGCACGGCCGCGCCGCGCACCTGCACGTGGTCCGGCAGCACCCGGCAATCGAGTTCGCCGCCGCGCGCCGAGGCCTGCAGCGCGCGCAAGTCGCGCTTGCCCAGGCGCTGCGCCCACAACGGCGCCAGCGCGGCGTGGATGGAGCCGGTCACCGGGTCCTCGGTGCCGCCATTGGCCGGCCAGAAATAGCGCGACACGAAATCATGGTCGCGGCCGGGTGCGGTGACCGCGACATCGCGCGGCGCCAGCGCCAGCATCCGCACCAGGTCCGGCACCACCGCGCGCACCTGGCCTTCGTCCGCGTACACGGCGATGTAGGCCTGGGCGTTGCGGTACGCCGCCTGCGGCGCGATCGACAGCGCCTGCGCGAGGGCCTGCGGCACCGTCGCCAACGCGGTCGGCGCCAGGTTCGGAAAGCGCAGGACGAAGCGTCCGTCGGCCTCGCGGTCCACCGCCAGTTCGCCGACGCCCGCAGCGCGGAACCGCAACGGCAGCGGCGCCAGGCCCTGGGTGACGACGACGAAGGCGCTGGCCAGGGTGGCATGGCCGCAGAACGTCACTTCGCGCAGCGGCGAGAACCAGCGGATCGCGAACGCGCCGTCGGCCTCGCGCACGAAGAACGCGGTCTCCGAGAGATTGTTCTCGCTGGCGATGGCCTGCATCAGCGCATCCGGCAACCACGCCTGCAGCGGCACCACCGCGGCCGGATTGCCGCGGAACCGCACCGTGGTGAACGCATCGACGATGAACAGCGGCACCTGCACGCGCGGCCTCGCGGGAATCGGAAAGGACGCGGCCAGTGTGCGCCGGGGTGGGCGACCAGCACAGAGTCAGATACGCTGCAAATCGACCGATACAGATGAGGCCGCCGCATGCGCCTGTACGAAGCGCTCGCCAGCCAGCTGCGCGACCAGATTGCACAGGGCACCCTGCGCGCCGGCGAGCGCCTGCCGTCGATCCGGCAACTGGCCGCCGGCCACGGCATCAGCACCGCCACCGCGGTGCAGGCCTGCCTGCAGCTGGAACGCGAAGGCCGGGTGCAGGCGCGCCCGCGCTCGGGTTACTTCGTGCGCGCCGCGGCGACGCCGCTGCCGGCCGGCGCCACCCCGTCGCGACGGCGCGCGCCGGGCGCGGTCGCCAATCCGGCGCTGCAGGGCGTGCTGGACATGCTCGCGCGCTCGGACCTGGTGCCGCTGCACACCGCCACGCCGGCGGCGGCGCTGCTGCCCGGCGCGCAGCTGGCCAGCGCGCTGGCGCGGCAGTTGCGGCGCCAGCGCAGCGCCGCGCTCGACTACGCGCCGCCGCAGGGCCATGCCGCGCTGCGCCGGCAGATCGCGCAGCGCTACGCGCACTGCGCCACCGCGGTGGACGTCGACGAGGTGGTGGTGACCGCCGGCGCGATGGAGGCGATCAGCCTGGCGCTGCGCACCCTCGCCGCGCCCGGCGACGTGGTGCTGGTCGAGACCCCGACCTACCACGGCATCCTGCAGGCGGTGGCGGCGCTGCGGCTGAAGGTGCTGGAGGTGCCCAACCGGCCCGGCCAGGGCATCGACGCCGTGCGCCTGGACGCGCTGCTGCAGCGCACGCCGGCGCGCGCCGCGGTGCTGGTGCCGAACTTCAACAATCCGCTCGGCAGCCTCACCCCCGATGCCGCCAAGCGCGCCCTGCTGGACAGTTGCGCGCGCCACGGCACGGTGGTGATCGAGGACGACATCTACGGCGAACTCGACTGGTCGGGGCAGCGCCCACGGCCGCTGCGCCATTTCGACACGCATGGCAACGTGATCACCTGCGGCGCCTTCTCCAAGGTGCTCGCGCCCGGCCTGCGCGTGGGCTGGCTGCTCGGCGGCGGCTGGACCGACACGCTGGTGCGCGCCAAGTACTTCTCCACCATCGGCGGCGCCAGCCTGCCGCAACTGGCCCTGGCCGACTACCTGGAGCGGCACGACCTGGAGCGCCACCTGCGCAAGCTGCGCCGCACCCTCGCCGACAACGGCCAGCGCCTGCGCGAGGCGGTGCTGCGGCACTGGCCGGCCGGCACCCGCATCGGCGACCCGGCCGGCGGCCTGTCGCTGTGGCTGCAACTGGCCGACACCGGCAGCGGCCAGGCCTTGTTCGAGGCCGCGCTCGCCGAGGGCATCGGCACCTCGCCCGGGCACCTGTTCTCCAGCCGCGGCGACTACGCCGACCACCTGCGGTTGAGCTGCGGCCAGCCGTGGACGCCCGCGCTGGAACAGGCCATGCGCCGGCTCGGCACGCTGGCCGCGCGGTTGCCGCGCTGACCGCGGCGTCCAGCGCTGCGCCGCGGTCCCGACCCGAGGCGCGCGCGGCCGGTGCCGGCCTCCCTGGCGACCGCCAGGCATGCTGGCCGCGCCGCCCGAGCGGCGGCGATGCATCTGGGAATCCATACAAGCACCGGCCGCTCGCGGCGGTCGCCGCCGCGGTGCGACACCGCGGCGCTGGCAGCGTCCGCCGCGAGCGCGTGGACGCGATCACCGGCACCCAGGGGCGGTGGCGCTATGGCGTCGCCGCGCCGATCGCCAGCGCCACGCAGGCGCCGAACAGAGTGCAGGCGAGCATCGCCACGGGGCTGAGCGGGCTGCGCCAGCGCTGCCAGGGGAGCTGCAGGGTGCGACGGCAAGACATGGCGCGGCTCCGATCCAGGGACGTGGCGATGGCGAACCCTGCGGAATCTAGCCAGCGCCGGTCTCAGCAGACGCGAACGCGATCGCACAACCGCATGGCGGACGGCGCCGCCCCCTGTTTGTTTACGAGACCGGCCACTTGCCGCCCGTCGCGGTCACCGGTCTGTCATGTGCGCGGCCGGCAAGGGGCGCCGCTCGCCTGAGGCCCGCATGGGCAGCACGGCCGGGGAGACCGCTGGAATGTGGCACCGCCGGCACCGCGACGTGCGGCACCTGTCCGGCGGTCCGCAGCGCGCGCGGCCGCCGGCGGAGCGCGCTCAGCCCTGCAGCGCGCGCGCGTGGAAGGCGATGTGCTCGCCGATGAAGCTGCCGATGAAGTAGTAGCTGTGGTCGTAGCCGGGCTGCACGCGCAGGGTCAGCGGGTAGCCGGCGGCCTCGGCGGCGGCCTGCAGCAACTGCGGGCGCAACTGCGTGTCCAGGAACTCGTCGCCGCCGCCCTGGTCGATCAGCAGCGGCAGGCGCTCGCTGGCGCGGCCGATCAGCACGCTGGCGTCGTATGCCTGCCATTGCGCGCGGTCCTCGCCCAGGTAGGCGGTGAAAGCCTTCTCGCCCCACGGCACCTGGCTTGGCGCGACGATCGGCGAGAACGCCGACACGCTGCGGTAGCGCCCGGGATTCTTCAGCGCCACCACCAGCGCACCGTGGCCGCCCATCGAATGGCCGCTGATCGCGCGGCGGCCGTTGTGCGGGAACTGCGCCTCGATCAGCGCCGGCAGTTCCTGCACCACGTAGTCGTACATGCGGTAGTGCTCGGCCCACGGCGCCTGGGTGGCGTTGACGTAGAAGCCGGCGCCCTTGCCCAGGTCGTAGCCCTCGGCGTCGGCGACGTGCTCGCCGCGCGGGCTGGTGTCGGGCGCGACCAGGATCACCCCATGCTCGGCCGCATAGCGCTGCGCGCCGGCCTTGGTGATGAAGTTCTGCTCGGTGCAGGTCAGGCCGCTGAGCCAGTACAGCACCGGCAGTGTGGCGTGCTCGGCCTGCGGCGGCAGGTACACGGCCACCTGCATGGGGCAGCCGAGCACGGCCGAGTCGTGGCGATAGACGTCCTGCCAGCCGCCGCAGCAGGCGTGGTGTTCGATGCGTTCCATGGACAGTTCCGAAAAGAGGGCCTGCGGCCGCGACCGGCCGCAGGCGGGATGCCGCGACGCGTCGCACAGCGACGCGCGGCGGCGGGCTTCAGTGCAGCACGCCGTTCTTGCGCGCCACGTGGGTGGAGATCGCGTCCATCAGCGGCGGCGACAGGCAATCGTACGGTTCCAGCTGCAGTTCGCGCAGGCGGTTGCGCACCCCGTCCATCGCTTCCGGCCGCGTGCCGCTCTCGATGATCGAGGACACGAACGCGGCGAAGCCCGGCGCCGACCAGCCCTGCTGCGGCGACAGTTCCGTGTGCACGAAATCCAGGCCGTAGAACGGATGCTCGGTGTTCTCGATGCGGCCGTACATGTGCACGCCGCAGCCGGTACAGGCGTGACGGCGGATCGTCGCGCTCTCGTCCACCACCTTCAGCTTCTCCGCGTGCGCGGTCACCTTGACCTTGTCGCGCGCCACCACCGCCACCACCGAGAAGGTCGCGCCCTTCGGCTTCCAGCACTTGGTACAGCCGCAGGCATGGTTGTGCGCGGTCTGCGCCGCCACTTCCACCACCACCTTGTCGCTGGCGCAGTGGCATTCCAGGGTGCCGCCCTGGAACTGCTCCGCGCCGGCACGCACGCCGGCATCCACCGACGGATGAATCGTCACAGTACTCATCTTGCCCCCTCCCGGGTTCATTGCGTCGCTGCAATGCGCGGAAACGGCCGCGCGCCGACCTGACCTGCGGGGTCAGAAGTGGATGACGGTGCGGATCGACTTGCCCTCGTGCATCAGGTGGAAGGCTTCGTTGATCTCGTCCAGCGGCAGGGTGTGGGTGATGAACGGATCGAGGTCGATCTCGCCGTGCATCGCCTGCTCCACCATGCCCGGCAGCTGGGTGCGGCCCTTGACCCCACCGAACGCGCTGCCGCGCCAGACCCGGCCGGTGACCAGCTGGAACGGGCGCGTGCTGATTTCCTGGCCGGCACCGGCCACGCCGATGATCACGCTCTCGCCCCAGCCCTTGTGGCAGCACTCCAGCGCCGAGCGCATCACGTGCACGTTGCCGATGCACTCGAAGCTGAAGTCCACGCCGCCGTCGGTCAGTTCGACGATGACCTCCTGGATCGGCTTGTCGTAGTCCTTCGGGTTGATGCAGTCGGTGGCGCCCATGC
Organism: Xanthomonas sacchari; assembly: GCF_024266585.1. Lineage (NCBI taxonomy): Bacteria > Pseudomonadati > Pseudomonadota > Gammaproteobacteria > Lysobacterales > Lysobacteraceae > Xanthomonas > Xanthomonas sacchari. The sequence goes on along the minus strand of NZ_CP100647.1, from coordinate 1,270,510 downwards.
TGCGCGCCAGCTCGAACTTGCCCGGATTGGTGTCGATGGCCAGGATGCGCCCGGCCTTGGCCTGCACCGCGCCCTGGATCACCGCCAGGCCGATGCCGCCCAGGCCGAACACCGCGACGGTGTTGCCCTCCTGCACCTTCGCCGTGTTGTGCACTGCGCCGATGCCGGTGGTGACGCCGCAGCCGAGCAGGCACACCTTCTCCAGCGGGGCTTCGGGATTGACCACGGCCAGCGAGATCTCCGGCACCACCGTGTACTCGCTGAAGGTGCTGCAGCCCATGTAGTGGTAGATCGGCTGGCCGTTGTAGGAGAAGCGGGTGGTGCCGTCGGGCATCAGCCCCTTGCCCTGGGTGGCGCGCACCGCCTGGCACAGGTTGGTCTTGCCGGACAGACAGAACTTGCACTTGCGACACTCGGCCGTGTACAGCGGGATCACGTGGTCGCCGACCTTGACGCTGGTCACGCCCTCACCCACCGCCTCAACGATGCCGCCGCCCTCATGGCCAAGCACCGCCGGGAAAATGCCTTCCGGGTCGTCGCCGGACAGCGTGAACGCGTCGGTATGGCACACGCCGGTGTGGGTGATGCGCACCAGCACCTCGCCCTGGCGCGGCGGCTCGACGTCGATCTCCACGATCTGCAGCGGCTGGCCGGCTTCGAAGGCAACGGCGGCTCGGGATTTCATGTTCTTTCTCCTGGCTGAGGAAATGGGTGGGGGTGGGGATCACTTGAGATAGGAGCGGACCAGCATGCCCATCTCGCGCACGCGCGCGGCGCGCTGCGCGTCGGAGCTGGCGGGCTGGCCGAATTCTTCGCGGACGTGGGCTTCCATCACCTCCGACATCAGCCCGTTGACCGCACCGCGGATGGCGGCGATCTGCTGCAGCACCGCAGCGCACTCGGCGCCGCCTTCCAGCGCGCGCTCCAACGCTTCGGTCTGGCCGCGCAGGCGGCGGATGCGGGCCAGGACGCGCTTCTTCTCGTGGGGGGTGTGCGGCATGCGATGGGAACCCGGAAACTATACTGGGGGATAGTATACAGACGACCCCAAAAAGGAAACGCCTACGCACGCTGCGGACCCGCCAAACCTGGCCCGACCGCCCCCGCGCGCCCCGCCAGCGCAGGTGCCGGCGCATGCCAACGCATGTCGACACAGGACACAAAACGGCCATGTTCGCGCTGCCGGTGCTGCCTATGATGGCGAGGCGTTCATGCGCGGGCCCCGCTCCGGCCGACCCGACCGTGCCCGCCCCCAGTTCCAGGCAGCCGCGGCCACGTCTAGACTGGGCGACTCCCGTGTGGCCGCCCTTCAAGATCGTGGACATGAAATCCTTCATTCTGGTCGTCGACGACGATCCGGATCTGCGCCGACTCATCAGCGAGTTCCTGAGCGACCACGGCTATCAGGTGGATACCGCCGAGACCGTGGCGGAGATGCGCCTGCGGATGGCCGAGCGCCAGCCGGACCTGGTGGTTCTGGACGTGATGATGCCCGGCGAGGACGGCCTCAGCGCCGCCCGCCAGCTCGCCAGCGAGCGCGGCGCACCGGCAGTGATCATGCTCAGCGCGCTGGGCAGCGACACCGACCGCATCATCGGCCTGGAAGTCGGCGCCGACGACTACCTGGCCAAGCCGTGCAATCCGCGCGAACTGCTGGCGCGGGTGCGCGCCCTGCTGCGGCGCAGCCAGGCGACCACGCTGCCGCCGGAAGCGCGCGGCAACGTCTACGAGTTCGCCGGCTGGCGGCTGGACGTGATCCGCCGCGACCTGCGCGACCCCACCGGCATCTTCATCAACCTCTCCGACGGCGAGTTCGCGCTGCTGCGCACCTTCGTCGAGCATCCGCAGCGCGTGCTCAGCCGCGACCAGCTGCTCGACTACGCGCGCGGCCGCGACACCGAGGTCTACGACCGCGCCATCGACAGCCAGATCAGCCGCCTGCGCCGCAAGATCAACGAACGCGTGCAGACTGAACTGATCCGCACCGTGCGCAACGAAGGCTACATGCTGCTGCCGAGCGTCGCCCGCCTGTGAGCGGACCCACGCGCGCCCGCCGCGGCGTGCCGATCTTCGCCCGCGCCTTCCTGCTGCTGGTGGTGGCGTTGCTCACCGCACAGCTGATCGGCATCGCCCTGGTGCTGCGCACCCCGGTCTACGAGATGCCGGTACATCCGCCGGAGGTGATCGCGCTGCTCAGCACGCGCATGCCGGCCGGCACCCAGACCCTGAAGGTGCAGGACACCGCGCATGCGCCGCTGCCGGCACGCGACCAGGTGCGCGACCGCAACGCCGAACGGGTGATGGCGCACTGGCTGGAGGTGGAGCCGGACCAGGTGCGCTTCTACCGCAACAGCGACGGCCGCCTGGAACGCCTGCGCCTGCGCCTGGGCGAACGCCCGCCGCCGCCACCGCATGCCGTCGCCGCCGACGACGACACGCCCGCGCACGACGCGATGCTGGCCCCGCCCAGCGCGCCGCAACCGCCTCCGATGCAGCCGCCGCCCGCCCCGGGCGAGCCACCGCGTACTGGCGCCTTCGGCGCGACCATGCGCGCGGTGGACTGGCGCGAGCGCGGCTTCGCCCCGGCGGTGCCGCTGCTGGATGGCTTCACTGCCGCCCTGCGCCAGCCCGACGGGCACTGGCGCAGCGTGATGTCGCCGCCGCGCCGTTTCTCCAACGCCTTCAAGACCCAGGTGGTCATGCTGTTCCTGGTCGGCATGCTGGCCATGCTGCCGCTGGCCTGGTGGTTCTCGCGGGCGCTGTCGGCGCCGATCCGGCGCTTCGCCGAGGCCGCCGACCAGCTGGGCCGCAATCCCGATGCGCAGCCGCTGCGGCGCAGCGGCCCCAGCGAGATCGTGCAGGCGGCCGATTCGTTCAACGCCATGCAGGCGCGCCTGAACCGGCTGATCAACGAGCGCACGCACATGGTCGCGGCGATCGCCCACGACCTGCGCACGCCGCTGGCGCGGCTGGCGTTCCGCCTGGAGACCCTGCAGCCGCCGTTGCGCGAGAAGACCATGGCCGACATCGACGAGATGAAGGCGATGATCTCCGCGGCGCTGGACTTCATCCACAACGACAGCCGCCGCGGCACGCGCTCGCCGCTGGATTTCCGCCTGCTGGTGGAAAGCGTGGTCGACGACGCCAGCGACACCGGTGCCGACGTCGTCCTGCTGCTCGGCGATGCCATCACCCTCGACGGCGACCCGCTGTCGTTGCGGCGCATGGTGATGAACCTGGTGGAGAACGCGCTGAAGTACGGCAAGCGCGCGCGCCTGCAGTTGCGGCACGAGGCCGGCGAGTGCGTGCTGTGGATCGACGACGACGGCCCCGGCATCGATCCCGCGCAACGCGAAAAGCTGTTCCTGCCGTTCTTCCGCGGCGAGAACTCGCGCAACCGCGACACCGGCGGCATCGGCCTGGGCCTGTCGGTGGCGCACAGCATCGTGCTGGCGCATGGCGGCCAGATCGCGCTGGACAACCGCCCCGAAGGCGGCCTGCGGGTCAGCGTGCGGCTGCCGTGCCAGGCGCTCGGCGGCTGAGCCGGGCGCGCCACCGCACGGCCGCGCGCCGCTCGCTTCAGCGATGCTGCGGCTCGACCACCACCGCCGTGCCGTAGCACAGCACCTCGGTCAGGCCGGCCATCAGCTCGGTGGCGTCGTAGCGCACTGCGACGATGGCATTGCCGCCCATCTGCCGCGCGTGCTGCAGCATGTCCCGGTAGGTCTCCAGGCGCGCCTGCTCGCACAGCTGGGTATAGATGGTGATATTGCCGCCGAACAGCGTCTGCAGCCCGCCGAGGAAATTGCCGACGATGGAGCGCGAGCGCACGGTGATGCCGCGCACGATGCCCAGATTGCGCACGATCCGGTAGCCGGGAAGCTCCAGCGCGGTGGTCACCATCGCATCGTTCAACTGAGAGGTCGTCGCGCGCGGCGGCGAAGAATTGTATGGATCGCTCATCGATGTCCCCTGCTGGCGTGGCCCGTGCCTCCGCGGACCGCGGACCCGGCGCGCACGCACCGAGGCCGGCAGTGTTAGCACCGCAGGAAGAACCACGCAATCGCCAGGCCCAGGCTGCCACTCCACAGCAGCAGCATCGCCACGCCGCCGGCCAGAACGACCGCCACGCGCCGCCATCTGCGCAGCCCGCGCGAGCGCCGCACCACGTGCACGCACAGCCAGCCGCCCAGCAGCACGCCGCTGGCGACCACCGCCCATCCGAGCAGATCGATGCGCGGATCCTTGGGACCGAACTCGGGGGGGCATCGGCTCATCGCATGCGCGGACGTCATGCATCCGAGCAACGCAGCCAGAACGCCGGCCAATCCTCCCCGATGGCGCCGAGAACCGCTGCTGCGAGTCTCGCACACCGGCAGTGCGCCCCATGCGCCACTCCGTTCGCCCACATAGCGATCCTTCCAATGCAGGATCGGAATGATGAAGAGCCAGAGCATAAGCGGCACCGCCAGGAGCCCTCCGACAGCGACGATCACCTCATGCTCCGTGCTCGATCCAACGACGATGAGCACGCCCCCAATCCGGCGGCGCCCCCGAATCGCTTGAGCCACCGCCATTTCGACTCGAACCAATCCGCACGCGCCATGCCCCCTCCGCGCCCGAAGCAACGTTGACTGAAAAACGCGGAAAACTGCAGATCAGCGCATCGGCGGCGTGCCGCTGCCGGCCCCGGTCGGCAATGGACGCCGGAACTCGGCAGCGACAGGCGACGAAAGCAGGCGCGCGATGATCCAGCCGTGCAGTACGACGAACATAGCGGCAAAGACCATGCCCATCACCGCCATGGCCCACACCATTGGCTGCATGTCCGGCACGCCGTGCATCTGCGCAACAGCGAGCTGCTTCTGCATGAACGAGATCATCTGCACCTGCAGGACCGCACCGACCAAGTTCCACGTGATCGCCAGCAGCATGAGGCCGATGAAGCACCACCGCGCCCAGCCCCGACGTTTCAAGAGGCCGATCGAGCTCGCAAGGGCCGATGCGGAGAGCAGCAATGTCCCCAGGGATAGCCAACGAAAGTTGGAAAACAAGAACACCGCGACCGGCGGCATCTCCGGAGGAAGCGCACGGATCGTCTCGGCAAAACCGGCCTGGTCGAACACTGCGAAAAAGACCACGGCCTGCATGATGCCGACCAACGTCCCGGAGCCGGACAGTACGATGAAGATCCAGGCCAGTATCGTGACGAAGCTGGATCGCGACGGCGCTTGGCGCATGACGTCCCCCTGAAGACCACTACCGCATTGTCGCCTGCCTCATGGCCGCCGTCATCACCATTCAGGCGCATCAATGGCCAAGACGCGAGGCCGCACGCCAGGCCAGCCGGCCAATGCAACCCACGATCGACGTTGCGCCATCCGCATGCGCCGGAGCGGCAAGCCGTTTGCCCGAACGCACCGATATCAAGAAGGCGGCAAGCATTCCCAACGTGGTGAACAACACCGCGGCTGGCGCCGGTCCACGTGCGAGCGGAATGCCGCACGAAACGAACAGAGATGCGAAGCCGAAGAAATTTGCAGCAATCCGTCAGCCCGCCGCTGCCCGACCTGGGGCACGACCAGCGCGCGAATGGGCTGTGGCAAGGCACCTAGCGCGAGCGGAATATCCGTCGCCACCATGACTGCGCCTGCGGCGTTGCGGCGCCCGCGTGCCGCTGCGCCAGAGCCGCCGCATGGCGCGCCAGCAACAGCGGCATGGCGGTCCCCCGCCAGAACACCAGGCTGACGTATCCCGAGGACATGCCGCCATGGCTGAGCCGCGGCACGAACACCGATTCCACCGCGGCGTCCAGCGCCGTGCCGACCAGGCGCGCGAAGGTGTCGGCGAGCAACGCCTCGCACTGCGCCGCCGTCGCCGGCAGCGGCACGCCGGCGAAGGTCGACGCCATCTCCTGCCACAGATACGGGTCGCCGCGTCCGCCCCATGTGGGCGGCTCGTCCTGGAACAGGCCCGCCATGTCCTCGATCGCGGTCATCGTCCTGCGGGCTTACGCGCGTACGGCACTGCGCTCAGTATGCGAACTCGCGGAACACGTGGTCGATGTCGCCCTGCCAGGCGCCGTGGTACAGCGCCAGCTTGCGCTCGGCCGCGGTCTCGCCGCCATGCAGGATCTCCACCAGCGGCTCCAGGAAGCGCGATTCGTCCTGGCCGTCGCGGTTCAGGCGCGCGCGCCGGCGCAGGCCGGACAGGGAAATCTTCACCGCCTCGGCGGCCAGGTCCTGCACGGTGCCGTTGCGGAACGGCAGCTTCAGCGCCAGCTTCGGCACGCCGTCGCGCAGCGCGTGGCGTTCGACCAGGCTGAAATCCTTGACCAGGTCCCAGGCCGCATCCAGTGCGGCATCGTCGTACAGCAGGCCCACCCAGAACGCGGACAGCGCGCACAGCCGGCCCCACGGACCGGCGTCGGCGCCGCGCATTTCCAGGTACTTCTTCAGGCGTACTTCCGGGAACGCGGTGGTCATGTGGTCGGACCAGTCGCGCAGCGTCGGCAGCGCGCCCGGCAGGGCCGGCAACTTGCCCTGCATGAAATCGCGGAAGCTCTGCCCGCTGGCGTCCACGTAGGTGCCGTCGCGGTAGGAGAAGTACATCGGCACGTCGAGCAGGTAGTCGACGTAGCGCTCGTAGCCGAAGCCGTCCTCGAACACGAAGTCGAGCATACCGGTGCGGTCGGCGTCGGTGTCGGTCCAGATGTGCGAGCGATAGCTGAGGTAGCCGTTGGGCTTGCCCTCGGCGAACGGCGAATCGGCGAACAGCGCGGTGGCGATCGGCTGCAGCGCCAGCGACACGCGGAACTTGCGCACCATGTCCGCTTCGCTGGCGTAGTCCAGGTTGACCTGCACGGTGCAGGTGCGGGTCATCATATCCAGGCCCAGCGCACCGACCTTGGGCATGTACGCCTGCATGATCTTGTAGCGGCCCTTGGGCATCCACGGCATCTCGTCGCGACGCCACTTCGGCTGGAAGCCCATGCCGAGGAAGCCCAGGCCCAATTCGTCGGCGACCTGCTTGACCTCGTTGAGGTGACTGCCCACTTCCACGCAGGTGTCGTGGATGGTCGGCAGCGGCGCGCCGGACAGTTCAAGTTGCCCTGCCGGCTCCAACGTCACCGAGGCGCCGTCGCGCAGCAGGGCGATGGTGTGCCCGGCTTCCTGCACAGGCTCCCAGCCGAAGCGGGTCAGGCCCAACAGCAGGGCTTCGATGCCGCGCTCGCCCTCGAAGGTCGGCGGCCGCAGGTCGTCCAGCCGGAAGCCGAACTTCTCGTGTTCGGTGCCGATGCGCCACTGCGCCTCGGGTTTTTCTCCGGAGGCCAACACCTGGACCAGTTCGGCACGGTCGGTGATCGGCGTCTCGGCAACGTGGCTGGGGCTCGACAAGGGCAGGACTCGCACGGCGGGTGGAGCGATGTGGGGACCATTCCCCGCCACCGCAAGGCCCGCACTATAGCGTGCCGGGAGCGAGGCCCGTGTCGCTACCGGCGGTACTGCAGCATTCCACGGCCGCGCCGCCGCTGGCGTCGAGAGTGAGACGCAGCAAGCGTTCGCGGCACCGGCTCGGCTAGGCTGCGGTCTCCCCCACCCGTTTCGTCACAGGCAGTGCCATGCGCCCTCCCCACTCCGAACGCCATCGCACCGACCGCGCCGGCTGGCTGCGCGCGGCCGTGCTCGGCGCCAACGACGGCATCCTGTCCGTGGCCGGCCTGGTGGTCGGCGTCGCCAGCAGCGGCGCGGCGGCGGCGACGGTGCTGACCACCGGCATCGCCGGCCTGGTCGCCGGTGCGATGTCGATGGCCGCCGGCGAATACGTGTCGGTGCAATCCCAAGCCGACACCGAACACGCCGACCTGGCGCTGGAGCGCCGCGAACTGCACGAGGATCCGCAGAGCGAACTGGACGAACTCACCGCGATCTATCGCCAGCGTGGACTCGATCCCGGTCTTGCCCGCCAGGTCGCCGAGCAGCTGACCGCGCACGATGCGCTGGGCGCGCACGCGCGCGACGAGCTCGGCATCACCGAGAGCCTGCGCGCGCGTCCGCTGCAGGCGGCCGCCGCGTCGGCGGCGGCGTTCTGCAGCGGCGCGGCGCTGCCGATCGTGGCCGCGTGGCTGGCGCCGGACGGCCGGCAACTGTGGGTCACCGGCACAGCGACCCTGATCGGCCTGTCGCTGACCGGCGCGCTGGCCGCGCGCGCCGGCGGCGCCTCGGGCCTGCGCGGCGCGGTGCGGGTGGTGTTCTGGGGCGCGGCGGCGATGCTCGCCAGCGGCGCCATCGGCCATGCGTTCGGCGTGCATGTGTGAGTGCGCGCAGCGCCCTGCGGTAGCATCCCCATCCATGGCCGCCAGCGGCTCTCACCCCACCTTGCCGCAGGCGTGCCTGGCCGCCTGCGCTGGCGTTTGGAATCGCACTGTGTTGCCGTAATACTGCTGGTGGCTGCGATGGCGACGACAGGCACGTCCGACCCAGCCAGACGCAAAGGGCAGACGGCAAGGCCAGCGCCCCCATCCCTGGAAACAGCACAGAAGTGGAGTCCTGAAAATCAACACCGGTACCGTCGCCGTCGACCACACGGGATTTTCCGTTTCATCGCTGGATGAGGCGATCAAGTTCTGGACGCAGGCCATGGGCTTCGAACTCGTTCGCACCGGCGAAATGGGCGGCGAGTTCCTGCGAGAGGTCACGGGTGTCGACGATCCGCGTTGCCGCATGGCGCTGGTGGTCTCGCCTGCCGGGTTTCCCATCGAACTTCTGGAGTACTCGACCGCCAGCCGCTTGGGCAAGGCCCCCGAGAGTGCTGGCGCGATCGGCGCGGCGCATCTTGCGGTCACCGTGGCGGATATCGAGCTGACAGTCGCCAGGATCCAGGCGCACGGATGGCACCTGAAAGGATCTGCGCGGCCGATCCAGGCCGGTCCACGCGCCGGAACCGTGGTTGCCTACGTCAGCGGTCCCGACGGGATCACCATCGAGCTGATGCAACCTCCCAGGTAAGAGCAGCCAACAAAGCGGCTACGCCGCCGCCGGACGGGCGCGGACGGTACTCGGAATCCCCAAGTACCACTGTTGCACTGCGGCTGCTGTGCGCCGTCCACGCCCACCTGGCGACTGCTCGCGACGTTTTGTTAGCCGCTCTACGTCGCATCCGGTGTGGGGGCGGGCGCTGCGGGACGGCGCAGCGGCGCGGTGCGGCTGGTGTTCCGTGGCGCGGCGGCGATGCTCGTCAGCGGCGCCATCGACCGCGCGTTCGACGTGCCTGGCCGAGCGCGTGCAGCGCCCTGAGGTAGCATCGCGGCCATGGCCGACACCACTTCTTCCGACGCCTTGCTGCTGGCGCGCCTGGCCAGCCTGGCCGACTGCGCGCAGGCCGAGGGCTACGCCTGCATCAGCGCGCGCCGCGAACACGGCGCGCGCTCGGTGGAGATCCCGCGGCCGCAGCTGGCGATCCTGCTGCAGGGGCGCAAGCAGGTGCGCACCGCCACACAGGCCCTGGAGTTCGTGCCGGGCGACCTGTTCCTGGTGACGCGGCGCTGCCGCATCGATGTGGTCAACATCCCGGATCCGCATAGCGGCCTGTATCTGAGCGTGCTGGTGCCGCTGTGCGAGGAAGCGCTGAGCGCCGCCCGCGTGCTGTGGAACGAACCGCTGCCCGCCGCCGGCGCGGAACTGGCGCGCCTGCGCGCCGAGGAGGTCGGCAGCACCCTGCTGCAATGGCGGCAGGCACTGCAGGACGGCCGTTACACCGATGCGCGGCTGGCACTGGCGGCCCTGGTAGTGGCGCTGTGCCGGCGCGGCCACGGCGGCCTGTTGTTGCCGCCGGCGCCGAGCGTGGCCGCGCAGGTGCGCGACCTGATCGCCGCGCAGCCGCAACGCGCCTGGCGTTCGCGCGACATCGAGGAGAGTCTGGGCCTGAGCGGCGCGACCCTGCGCCGGCACCTGGCCAGTGAAGGCACCTCGTTGCGCGAACTGCTCGCCGATGCGCGCCTGGCGCATGCGATGCAGCTGCTGTACACCACGCGCTGGCCGCTGAAGACGGTCGCCGCGCACGCCGGCTATCGCTCGGTGCGCAGCTTCAGCCAACGCTTCCAGCAACGCTACGGCCTGGACCCGTCCAGCATCGGCAACTGAGCCGCGTCGGCGCTGAGCGCCGCGCGCAGCGGAATGAGCGAATCACGCAGCGACGCGAGCGCAGCATGCCGGTACCGCGGCGCCTGCCGCCCTACCGGGAAATCCCCATGTCCGTGTTTCCGTTGCGCGCGCTGTGCGCGCTGGCCCTGAGCGCCGGCGCGGCGCTGACGCTGCCGTCCCCCGCCCATGCCGCCGCGCCGGCTCCCCAAACGCAGGTGCCCGGCGTGTATCGCCAGGCGATCGGCCGGTTGCGCGTCACCGCCCTGTTCGACGGCACCGTGGCGCTGCCGCGCGCGCAACTGGCGAACATCCCCCCGCAGGCGATCGCGCGCCTGCTCGACCACCGCTACGTGCCGGAGAACGACAAGGGCCTGCAGACCGCGGTCAACGCCTATCTGATCCAGGACGGCACCCACCTGACCCTGGTCGACACCGGCACCGCCACCTGCTTCGGCCCCGGGCTCGGCCAGGTGCTGGCCAACCTGCGCGCGGCCGGCTACGCGCCCGAGCAGGTCGACGACGTGCTGCTCACCCACGCGCATCCCGACCACCTGTGCGGCTTGCTCGACACGCAGGGCCAGCCCGCCTATCCCAACGCGACGGTGTGGCTGAGCGCCGCCGACGCCGCGTACTGGCTCGATCCGGCCAGCGAGGCCGGCGCACCGCAGATGCTGCGCTTCGCCTTCCCGCTGGCGCGTGCGGCGGTGGCGCCGTACCAGGCCACGCAGCGGCTGCGCCGGTTCCGCCCCGGCGATGCGCTGCCCGGCGGCGCGGTAGCACTGGATACCCACGGGCATACGCCCGGGCACGTGTCGTACCGCTTCGATGGCGGCGCGGGGCAGCAGTTGCTGGTGTGGGGCGACCTGGTGCACTACCACGCGGTGCAGTTCGCGCAACCGCAGGCGGCGTACGAGGCCGACAGCGACCGCGACGCGGCGATCGCCGCGCGCAAGCGCATGCTGGCGCAGGCCGCGGACCACGGCTGGTGGGTGGCGGGCGCGCACCTGCCGTTCCCGGGGCTGGGCCATGTGCGCCGCGAGGGCGAGGCGTTCGCCTGGGTGCCGGCCGAATTCTCGCCGTTGCCGGTCGCGCCTTGAGGATGGTCTTCTCCCTGCGGGAGTAAGGAGTTAGGTACTGGCCCCTCTCTCGCGGGAGAGGGATTTGGGTGAGGGTCCGGCGCGAAGCGTCTCGCGGAGTTCGGGCGCACGAGGCTGCGCCCGTACCCTCATCCGCCCCTTCGGGGCACCTTCTCCCGACGGGAGAAGGGAAAGCGCTAGCCCCTCTCCCCCGGGAGAGGGGTTGGGGCGAGGGTCCGGCGCGAAGCGTCTCGCGGGGTTCGGGCGCACGGGCTGCGCCCGTACCCTCATCCGCCCCTTCGGGGCACCTTCTCCCGACGGGAGAAGGGAAAGCGCTAGCCCCTCTCCCACCGGGAGAGGGGTTGGGGGGAGGGTCCGGCGCGAAGCGTCTCGCGGAGTTCGGGCGCACGAGGCTTCGCCCAGTACCGCCGCACTGACTACGCGGCGCTCGGCTCCGTCTCCAGTCCCAGCCATCTACCGACGATGCCACGCGCCTCGTCCACGCCCTGGCGGCTCTCGCCGGAGAAGGCCTGCACGCTGACCGTGTCGCCGAACGCACTGGCCAGTTCCTTGCGCACCTGCTGCAGCGCCTGCGCCTGCTGGCCGCGGCCGAGCTTGTCGGCCTTGGTCAGCAGCGCATGCGCCGGCAGGCCGCGCTGCACCGCGTAACCGAGCATCTGCCGGTCGTAGTCCTTGAGCGGATGGCGGATGTCCATCACCACCACCAGCCCGCGCAGGGCCTCGCGGGTGCGGAAATACGTGTCGATGAACTTCTGCCAGTGCGCCTGCAACTCCAGCGGCACCTTGGCGTAGCCGTAGCCGGGCAGGTCCACCAGGTAGCGCTCGGGCTGGACCTGGAAGAACACCAGCTGCTGGGTGCGGCCGGGCGTCTTGGAGACGCGGGCCAGGGCGTTCTGCCGGGTCAGCGCGTTCAGCGCGCTGGACTTGCCGGCGTTGGAGCGGCCGGCGAACGCCACTTCCCAGCCACCGTCCTCCGGCAACTGGCGGGCATTGTGGGCGGAAAGCAGGTAGTGGGCACGTTCGAGGATCAGCGACATTCCCCTAGGATCGCACGTCCGCGGCCCCGGGCGGGCTTCGTTGACCGCCGGGGCGCGGCATGCCGATAATCGCGCGAGTGCGGTCGCCGGCCTGGCAGCCGCGGGGTCGGGTCATACGGAGCTTCAGCAATGCGCCACGCTCGCGTTCTTGCCTTTGCCGGTCTAGCCGTTTCCGTCGCCGCCGCGGTCGCGTTCGCGCAGACCTCGGTGGTGCCCATTCCCGACAACGCTCCGGTGCGCACCACGCCGCTGGAGGGCGACGTCGGCAAGGCCGCCTGGGGCGACCCCAAGGCCGGCCAGGCCAAGGCCGCGGCCTGCGCCGCGTGCCATGGCCCGGACGGCAATCCCGCCATCGCCATGTATCCGCGCATCGCCGGCCAGATGGAGCGCTACAGCGCGCGGCAGATGGCGCTGATCGCCCACGGCGAGCGCACCAGCGGCGCGGTCGCGGCGATGGTGCCGTTCGTGCAGCCGCTGAGCGCGCAGGACATGCGCGATATCGGCGCCTACTTCGCCACGCAGAAGGCCGGCGCCGGCATCGCCGACGATGCGGTGATCGCCGACGGTCCGTACGCGGGCATGAAGTTCTACGAGGTCGGCCAGCAGCTGTACCGCGGCGGCGATGCGAACCGCGGCATTCCCGCGTGCATGGCCTGCCACGGCCCGGCCGGCGCCGGCAACCCCGGCCCGGCGTATCCGCACCTGGGCGGCCAGCACGCCGATTACGTGGCGCGGCGCCTGCAGGAATACCAGGCCGGCACCACCCAGGAACGCGATCCGACCCTGTTCAAGATCATGGCGCAGGTGGCCAAGCCGCTGACCGACCAGGAGATCAAGGCGCTGGGCAGCTATCTGCAGGGCCTGCACGACCGCGCCGACGATGCGGCCGCCGCGCAGGTGGCGCCTGCGGCGGCAACGCCACAGCAGCCGGCGCCCGCGCAACAATCCTGACCGTGCGCCGCCGCGGCGGCGCCGGCCCCCGTTTCCCCTTCGCGCCGGTCCCGACGACCGGCGCGCGTTTTTTGCCATTGGAGATTGCATGAACCGACTGCCCAGCCTGCTGTTGTGCCTGCTCGCCCTGCTGCCATTGAGCGCGTGCGCGCAACCCAAGTCCGCCACCGCGGTGGAGGGCGAGAACTACACGCTGATCGCCGATCCCAAGCCGTTCGCGCCGCTGGCCGGCAAGATCGAGGTGGCGGAAGTGTTTGGCTACCCCTGCCCGCATTGCGCGCATTTCGAGCCGCTGCTGGAGGAATGGGCCGGCAAGCAGGGCAAGGACGTGCGCCTGACCCTGGTGCCGGCGGCGTTCGGCGGCTACTGGGACAGCTTCGCCGCCGCCTTCTTTGCCGCGCAGCAACTGGGCGTGCAGAGCCGCAGCCACCGCGCCATGTTCGAGGCCATCCACGACAAGCACAGCGTGCCGGTGCAGAACGTGGCGCCGGAGGAACTGGCCACCTTCTACGCCGACTTCGGGGTCAAGCCGCAGGCCTTCATCGCCGCCTACCAGAGCCCGCAGGTCGCCGCGCAGGTGAAGGCCGCGCGCGATTTCGCCGTGCGCGCCGACATCCCCGGCACCCCGGCGCTGATCGTGAACGGCAAGTACCTGGTCAAGGGCAAGAACTTCGAGGACATGCTGCGCATCACCGACGCGCTGATCGCCCGCGAGCGCGCTGGCAAGTAATCGGCGCACGGCGCTTCATCCACGCCATGGCATCATGACGGGGTAGCCGGACCGCGCTTGCGGCGCGTCCGGCATTTCCCCCCATCCTGCTGGAGATGTCGCCGATGAAGACCCGCTTCGCCCTGACCCTGATGGCCCTGCTGCCGATCCTGGTCGCATGCAAGGCCCAGGACGGCACTGCCGACACCGTCGCCCCGGCCTCCGGCACCACCGCGGCGCCGGCCGCGCCCGCCGCCGGCAACGACGCCTCCGCCACGCCCGCCGCGCCCGCCGAAACGCCGGCCGCCCCCGCGGCCACCACCGCCGATGCCGCCGCGCAGCCCGCCGCCGCCGAAGGCGACAGCACCGCCCCGGCCAAGCCGGTCGCCGCCAGGACCCCGAACGGCCCGGAGCCGGTGGCCGGTACCGACTATGTCGACATCCCGGGCGGCCAGCCGTTCCAGCCGACCAACGGCAAGATCGAGGTCGCCGAAATCTTCGGCTACGTCTGCCCGGCCTGCGCGCGCTTCCAGCCGCTGATCGGTCCGTGGAAGGCCGGCCTGCCGTCCGACGTGCGCTTCGTGTACGTACCGGCGATGTTCGGCGGCACCTGGGACGACTACGCCCGCGCGTTCTACGCCGCCGAGGCGCTGGGCGTGCAGGAAAAGACCCACGATGCGCTGTACAAGGCCATCCACGTCGACGAGACCCTGAAGGGCGAGCGCGGCCGCGACTCGGTGCAGGACATCGCCAACTTCTACGCCAAGTACGGCGTGGACCCGAAGCAGTTCGCCGATACCATGGGCAGCTTCGCGGTGGCCACCAAGACCAACCGCGCCAAGCAGTTCGCCACCCGCAGCGGCATCACCGGCACGCCGTCGCTGATCATCAACGGCAAGTACCTGGTCAAGGGCAAGAGCTACGACGACATGCTGCGCATCGCCGATCACCTGATCGCGCGCGAACGCGCGGCGATGGCCAAGTAAGCACCGTTCGCCGGGCCGCACCGCCGTGACCGCTCCCGCCACCCGCACGCTGCGCGTGCTGACCGCCAACATCCAGGCCGGTTCCAGCACGCGCCGCTACAGCGACTACGTGACCCGCAGCTGGTCGCATGCGCTGCCGGCCGGGCGCAAGCGCAGCAGCCTGGACGCGATCGCGCAGCTGGCCAGCGACCACGACATCGTCGGCCTGCAGGAGGCCGACCCCGGCAGCCTGCGCTCGGGCTTCACCAACCAGACCCACTACCTGGCCGAACGCGGCGGCTTCAACTACTGGAGCCACCAGCCGAACCGGCGCGTCGGCGGCGTGGCCTCCAGCGCCAACGGCCTGCTCAGCCGGCTGGAGCCGGTGGAAGTGCAGGACCACGCCCTGCCCGGTCGGCTCGGCGGGCGCGGCGTGCTGCTGGCCAAATTC
The DNA here is from genome assembly GCF_024266585.1 of Xanthomonas sacchari. NCBI lineage: Bacteria > Pseudomonadati > Pseudomonadota > Gammaproteobacteria > Lysobacterales > Lysobacteraceae > Xanthomonas > Xanthomonas sacchari. The sequence continues at coordinate 1,255,158 of NZ_CP100647.1, read as the reverse complement.
GGCAACGGCGCCGAAGGCCTGGCGGTGGCGGTGGCGCACCTGTCGCTGGGCGCGAACTCGCGCGCATCGCAACTGGCGTTCATCGCCGAACTGCTGTCCGATCATCCCAACGTGGTGCTGATGGGCGACTTCAACTGCGTCGCCGACCGCCCGGAAATGCAGCTCCTCTACCAGCGCACCCGGCTGCAACCGCCGGGCTGCGTGGTGCCGACCTTCCCCAGCTGGCGCCCGCAGCGCGCCATCGACCACATTCTGGTCAGCGACGGCCTGCGCTGCAACGCACAGCGCGCCGTGCCCGCCGCCTTCTCCGACCACCTCGCCGTGGCCACCGAGATCGAAGTGCCGCAGCACTTGCTGCGCTGAAGCGCACCATCGCCCAGGCGTTCTCATGGGGGAGAGCGCCCCCAGGTGGGAGGGGCTTCCAGCCCCGACCCGACGCGCCCGACTTGCACGGCAGACCCCGCGCCCCGGGATGTTCGGGAGCCTTTCCCCGACAAGACGCAAGCTGCTTATGGGCACGCCGGGACGCATCCTGCAGGAGCGGCTTCAGCCGCGACGGGCTTACCGGGAATGCCTGTCGCGGCTGAAGCCGCTCCTACGGCATCCCCAGGCGTCGCCCCCCCTCCAGCGCATCCGCAGTGTCCTGCGGGAGCGCACACATGCTCCCGCAAGGCGCCATCGCGCGGGCAGCGACTAGAACTTCAGATCCGCGCGCACGTACAGGTAGCGGCCGCCGGGGATGCCGTAGGTGGAGGCGTCGTAGCCGTTGAGCGAGCACGACAGGCAGATCGGCGGGTCCTTGTCGAAGACGTTGTTGACGCCGCCGCTGAGGGTCAGGCCCTTGAGCCAGTCGAAGCGGTAGCCGACCTGCAGGTCGTGGTAGGTGATCGCATCCAGCGTGTTGGTGCCGGCGACCGGGTCGCTGCACACCGGGAACGCGACCGCGTCGCCGCACTGCTCGGTCAGCTCGGAGATGTGCCGCAGCGTCCACGACGCATTCCAGCGGCCAAGCGACCAGTCCAGGCTGAGGTTGCTGGTCCACTCGGGAATGGAACTGTCCACCACTTCCACGCCCGGGCGTTGCGGCTGCACCTGGCCGGCGGCGCCGGTGGCGACGTAGCGGGTGACGAAGGTGTTCTGCCAGGCGATCTTGAAGCGGCCGGCGGCGGTTTCCGGCGAGTTCCAGAACAGGTCCACGTCCCAGCCGTCGGTCTTGATCGAGCCGAGGTTGGTCAGGCGGTTGTTGAAGCCGTTGATGCCGCCGGTGGAGGCGCGGGTGATGCCGTCGCAGTAGGTCGGCGACAGCGTATCCACGCACAGGTCGAGCTGGGTCTGCGCATTGATCGCCTGGATCGCGCCGTCGATGTCGTGGCGGTAGAAGGTCACCTCCACGTCGAAGCGGTCCGACCACGGCACGTTGCTGGCGAACCACGGGCTCCAGACGAAGCCGGCACTGAAGCTGCGCGCCTTCTCCGGCTCCAGCGCGCGGTTGCCGCCGGTGGTCACCGAGATCTGCGAGTTGGCCTGTTGGTAGCCGGCTGGCACGCCAAGCGCGGCGCAGTTGCTGGCGCTGCCGCGCGGCGCGGTGCCGCCCAGGCCGATCGAGCACGGGTCGGACAGGGTCAGGTCGGCGCGCGCGGCCGAGCCGTACAGTTCGCCGATGCTGGGGGCGCGGAAGCCTTCGGCATAGCTCGCGCGCAGCACGAAGTCCGGCGCCACCTGCCAGCGCAGGCCGTACTTCGGGGTGAACTTGCCGCCGAAGGTGGAGTAGTCGGAGTAGCGCCCGGCCAGGCTCAGGTCCAGTTTGTCGCCCAGCGGCGAGTCGGCGAAGATCGGCACGCTCAGTTCGAGGTAGGCCTCCTTGACGTCGTAGCTGCCCTGCGTCGGCAGCGACGGCACGCCGTTGTAGTGGCCGATCACGGTCAGCGGATCGGGGCGGTAGAAGCCCTCGTACTTGCGGTACTCCACGCCGGTGGCGAAGGACACCGCGCCGGCCGGTAGCCGGAACAGGTCGCTGCTGAGGTTGGCGGTGAACTGGGTCAGTTCGTTCTGGCTGCGGTCGTGCACCACCGGCTGGATCCAGCGCAGCATGTCCGGGGTGATGCTGCCGGCGCCGCCGAAGATGTTCAGCGGCACGCAGCCGGCCACCGCCGCGCACGCCGCCGGATCGCCCAGCGCCAGGTTGATGTTGTAGATGTTGTAGCTGCCGTAGTTGGTCTGCTCGGCCTTGTTCTTGCTGTAGGCGCCGTTGACGTCCCAGAACCAGGTGCGGTCTGCGCTCTCGAAGCTGCCGATGAAGCCGGTACCGACGTACTGGGTGTCCACGCGCTGCTCGAACACGCGCGGGCCGCCTTCCACCGGGCGGCGCCCGATCATGATCAGGTTGCTGGCCGAATCCAGCGCGAAGCCGAACGGGTTGTACGGGTTGGCGGCGGAGATGACGATGTTGTCGGCCAGCGGATTGCCGGTGCCGGCGTCGGGCCCGAGGAAGATCGGCTCCGGCGCGGCCTGGTTGGTCGATTCGCGGCGGTTGCCGAGCAGCTTCAGGTACCACTGCACGTCGTCGTTGAAGAAGAAGCGGAACTGGCCGAACACACCCTTGCGCTCGGACGGCGTCAGCAGCAGGTTGGACGCGGCGAAGTTGTAGCGGTCGGCGGTGGTGAAGCAGTGGTAGTCGTCGCTGCGGGTACAGCCGCCGGCGCCGTCGTAGCGCGGCGCGCCGACGCCGCTGTTCGGCGTCAGGTTCTGCTCGGCGCCGGTGTTGGGATCGACGAAGATGAAGCGCCCGTCCGGCGTGGCCGAACTGCCGAAGGTCAGGCCGGTGCCGGGGATCGGATACAGCGACTGCGCACGGTCGCGGGCGTAGATCGGATCCTGCTTGGTGTAGCTGGCGCCGAGGAACAGGCTGGTGCGCGCGGTGCTGTGGCCCCAGGCCAGGTCCACGCCCTTGTTGGCGCCGTCGCCCTTGTCGTACTCGCCGTAGTTCAGCGTGACCTGGCCACCTTCGAAATTGCGCCGGGTGATGATGTTGACCACGCCGGCGATGGCGTCCGAGCCGTACAGCGACGAGGCGCCGTCCTCCAGCACCTCGACGCGTTCGACGATCGCCAGCGGAATGGTATTGAGGTCGGTGGCCGCGCCCACGCCCGAGGCGGAGGACTCGTTGACCCAGCGCATGCCGTCGACCAGCACCAGCACGCGCTTGGCGCCCAGATGGCGCAGATCCACCTGCGCCGAACCGGCGCCGACGCCGCTGCCGTCGGGCGGGAAACCGAAATTGCCGGAGGAATTGAACTTGGCGTTCAAGGCCGAACCGGAGGCGGTGAGTTCCTGCAGCACATCGCCGATGGAGGTCAGGCCGGTGCGTTCGATGTCGGCGCGGCTCAGGGTCTGCACCGGCACCTGGCCCTCCACTTCGGCGCGGCGGATGCGGGTGCCGGTGACCTGGACGCTGTCGAGGGTGGTGGCACTGCCGGGGGCAGCCGGGGGCGTCTGTTGCTGGGCCCCGGCGGTGGCGGAGACGCCGCCGAGCAGCGTCATGGAGACCGCGAAGACCAAAGGATGGCGGTGCAGGAAATTCATCCGTCTCTCTCTCCAGAAAGGATGTGGGTCGGCCGCTGCGACCCCCTGCACCGCGACGGCGTGGCATTCCTTGTAAACAAATTGTAAACGCCGTGCAAGCATCCGGCGGGCAAAGCGCGGGCCGTCGCGACGACTGGTCGATCTGGTAGACACGGGGTCGCGAGCCCCCGTCAAACGGCGACGCAATGCCGAAGCCCCTCTCCCCCGGGAGAGGGGTTGAGGTGAAGGTACGGCGCGAAGCGCCTCGCAATGCCTGGCTGCGTTAGCTGTCGTTGTCCACAGCGGCGCTCGTACCCTCATCCGCCCCTGCGGGGCACCTTCTCCCGGTGGGAGAAGGGAAGTGCGGTCTCGATGGCTTACGCGGCGCCCCGCACGCTCAAACCCCTCTCCCCCCGGGAGAGGGGTTGGGGTGAGGGTACGGCGCGAAGCATCCCGCAGCGCTCAAGCGCACGAAGTTGCCTCCGCGCCTCACCCGCCCGTGCCGGGGCAGCGGACGGCCCGGCGCGCGATGCCGATCTGCAAACGCTGCAGGGCATCGCACTGACACCACGTGCCGTGGCTCCGTCGGTCGCCACGATGACCTCGATGCCTCCAGCGCACTCGCCGGCCCACCTGGGCGACGCGGCCCCCCATCGTCGCAGCCGTGCTGGCGGATGCGACAGTATCGCCATCGCCAGTTGAAACGGCGATTCATCGGCGTTCGGTATAGTCCCGCGCATGATCCTGCGCACGTCTCTCCTGCTGTTCGTCGCCGCGGTGTGCGGCCCGGTTTCCGCCCTCGCCCAGTCCCTGGACGCGCAACGCCCGGCGATCCGCTCGGCGATCGACGACGCCGAGCAAGGCCGTTTCGATCCGGTCCGCGCGGCCGCGTTCAAGCAGCATCCGCTGTACGGCTGGCTGGAGTACGCCAACCTGCGCCGCAACATCGACAAGGTGTCCGATGCGCAGGCACAGGACTTCCTCAAGCGCTACGCCGGGCAGCCGGTGGCCGAAAGCTTCCGCGCGCTGTGGCTGCCGGCGCTGGCGCGGCGCGAGGACTGGCCGGCGCTGCTGGCGAACTGGAAACCCACCGAGAACCTGGGCCTGCGCTGCGCCCAGCTCAACGCGCGCCAGGCCACCGGTCGCGCCGACGCGCAATGGGTGGACGAAGCGCAGGCGCTGTGGCGCAACGCCGGCAAGTCGCTGCCCGACGCCTGCGATCCGGTGTTTGCGGTGCTGCAGGCGCGCGGCGGCATGACCGATGCGCTGCGCTGGGCGCGCGTGGAAGCCGCCGCGGACGCGCAGCAGCCGGCGGTGATGCGTGCCGCCGCGCGCGGCCTGCCCGCCGCCGAGCTGGCCCTGGCCAACGACTACGCCGCGTTCCTGGACGCGGTGCATCCGCGTGCGCTGGGCTGGCCCAAGACCGAGCGCAGCCGCAAGGTGGCGGTGGACGGGCTGGAGAAACTGGGCAAGGCCGACCCGGACGCGGCCGAGCGGCAACTGCCGCAGTTCGCCCAGGCCCTGCAGTTCAGCGAGGCGCAGCGTGGCGCGGTGCTGTACCAGATCGCGCTGTGGACGGTGGCCTCGTACGGACCCGATTCGGCGCGCCGGCTCAACGCCGTGCCCGAGTCCGCCTACGACGAGCGCCTGCACGAGTGGCGCGCGCGCGAGGCGATGGCGCGCGGCGACTGGCCGGCGGCGCTGGCCGCGATCCGCAAGATGCCGCCGGCGCAGCGCAGCGATTCGCGCTGGCAGTATTTCGAGGCGCGGCTGGCGGAAAAGACCGGCAACGCCAGCGAGGCGCAGCGGCTGTACCGCGAAGCGGCGAAATCCGCCACCTTCCACGGCTTCCTGGCCGCCGACCGGCTCAAGCAACCGTACGCGCTGTGCCCGTGGGAGCCGAACGACAGCGCGCAGGCGCAGGCGGCGGTGGCGCGCGACCCGGCGCTGATCCGCGCGCTGGAGCTGTTCAAGATCGACCGCGCCGGCTGGGCGGTGGCCGAGTGGAACGATGCGCTGAGCCGCTTCGACGACACCCAGCGGCGCCTGGCGGTGGAAGTGGCCAGCGCCAACGGCTGGTTCGACCGCGCGGTGTTCGGGCTCGGCAAGCGCCCGGAGGAGCAGCGCCTGTACACGCTGCGCTTCCCGCTGCACCACGCCGAGACCATTCGCCGCGAAGCCGGCAGGAACGCGATCGACCCGGCCTGGGTCGCCGCCGAGATCCGCGCCGAGAGCGTGTTCAATCCGAACGCACGCTCGCCGGCCAACGCGATGGGCCTGATGCAGGTGGTGCCGGCCACCGGCGCCAGCATCGCCCGCAACCTCGGCCTGGCCGGCTACGGCGGCGCCGCCAGCCTGTACGACCCGGACACCAACATCGCCATCGGCACCGCCTACCTGCGCCAGTTGCTCAACACCTACGGCCTGCCCTACCTGACCATCGCCGCCTACAACGCCGGCCCCGGACCGGCCTCGCGCTGGCAGACCCAGCGCCCGGGCCACGACCCCGACTTCTGGATCGAGACGGTCAGCTACAAGGAAACCCGCGAGTACGTCGCGCGCATCCTGGCCTTCAGCGTGATCTACGACTGGCGCCTCAACGGCGACGCCCTGCCGGTCACCGAGCGCATGCTCGGCAAGCTGGATGCGCCGCGGAAGAAGTTTGTGTGTGAGGCCGCCGGTGCGGCGGCCGGGAATCGGGAATAGGGAATGGGGAATCGCAACGACACATCGCGTGCGATCGCCCGAGCTGCTGTGCTCGCGCGCCAGCAAGGCATCGGATCTAGTCAACCTGCTTTTACCATTCCCGATTCCCGACTCCCCATTCCCGCCCCCCCATGAAAACCTACCTCGTCGGCGGCGCCGTCCGCGACGCCCTGCTCGGCCAGCCGCCCGGCGACCGCGACTGGGTGGTGGTCGGCGCCACCCCGCAGCAGATGCTGGAGCTGGGCTACAAGCAGGTCGGCCGCGATTTCCCGGTGTTCCTGCATCCGCGCAGCGGCGAGGAGTACGCGCTGGCGCGCACCGAGCGCAAGGCCGGGCGCGGCTACCACGGCTTCGTGGTGCAGGCCGATCCGTCGGTGACGCTGGAGGAAGACCTGCAGCGGCGCGATTTCACCATCAACGCCATCGCCCGCGACGAGGCCGATGGGCGCCTGGTCGATCCCTACGGCGGCGCACGCGATCTCGAGCAGCGGGTGCTGCGCCATGTCGGCCCCGCCTTCGCCGAGGATCCGTTGCGGGTGCTGCGCGCGGCGCGGTTCATGGCGCGGCTGGCGCCGCTGGGGTTCCGCGTCGCCGACGAGACCCTGGCGCTGATGCGCGCAATGGCCGCCAGCGGCGAACTGGAAACGCTGGTGCCCGAACGCGTGTGGCAGGAACTGCGGCGCAGCCTGACCTCGGCCCAGCCCTCGGCGTTCCTGCGCACGCTGCGCGAGGCCGAGGCGCTGCGCTGGGTGCTGCCGGAGCTGGATGCGCTGTACGGGGTGCCGCAACGCGCCGACTACCATCCCGAGATCGACACCGGCCGCCACCAGGAACTGGTCAGCGACATGGCCGCGCGACTGGCGCCGGGCGATGCGCTGGTCGGCTTCGCCGCGCTGACCCACGACCTGGGCAAGGCGCTGACGCCGCCCGAGGAATGGCCGCGCCACCTGATGCACGAGCAACGCGGCCTGGCCCCGCTGCGCGCGCTGTGCGAGCGCTTGAAAGTGCCGCAGGAGCAGCGGCAACTGGCCGAGATCGCCTGCCGCGAGCATCTGAACGTGCATCGCCTGGCCGAGTTGCGCGACCGCACCGTGCACGAACTGCTGCAGCGCTGCGACGGCTTCCGCAAGCCCGAGCGCATCGCGCAACTGGCGCGGGTGTGCGAGGCCGACAAGCGCGGCCGCCTCGGCAGCGAGGACGCCGACTACCCGCAGGGCCGCGACCTGCAGCGCCTGCATGCGGCCGCGCTGGCGGTGAACGCACGCGATCTGGCCGCACAGGGGCTGAGCGGCCCGCAGATCGGCGAGGCGCTGGCCAAGGCGCGGATCGCGGCGATCGCCGCGGCGCGGCGGGAGCTGCAGGCCGACACGCGCTGATCGCTGCCACGCCGCGCTTGCTCAGACACGCCGTAGGCGCGGTTCTTGGCTCCTTCTTGGGAATCAGCCGCGACAGGTTTCCCGGCGATGGCCATCGCGATGGAAGCGAACATCCACTAACGACAAAGCCCCCTGTGCAGGAGAGGCTTCAGCCGCCCCCGTGTCACGGGGAAGTCCCGTCGCGGCTGAAGCCACGCCTACGGGGCATGACGCGCCCGCTTGATCGTGGCAAGGATGGACATCACCAGCGCCGCCACCCGTCACGACGCATCCAGACGAACGATGCAGCGCCCCAACGATGCGGCGCTGGTCGCAGCGCAGCCACCGGCCGTCGCACTGCTCGCCAGGCGCGCGCTACGGCACCTGGATCGCCTCCCCGCTGGCCACGACCACCGTGGCGATCTGCGAGGCGGCATCGCGGCTGTCCACGTCGGCCAGCGTCCCCAACAGCGTGCTGTTTTCCCGCATCTCCAGGGCATCCCGATAGCGCGCGTTGGCCACATCGGCCAGCTGCAGGCCGAGTTCGCTGACGCGCAGCGCCGCCGCGTCCAACACGCCGTCGAGCAATTGCGCACCCTGCAGCGCGATGTGTGCGGCGCGCGCGTTGGCGACCTCGCCCAGGTCGACGACGCCGGCGAATCCGTCGAGCGCGCCCGCCGCGTCGATCACCTCATCCATCAACTCGCCATATACGACCGACACGCGTTGACCCGACGCCGACAGCGCACCGCCCGCGTTGGCACTGCGCCGTACGCGCAGTTCCACGCTGGCATCGCGCGCATCGACCAGGTCCAGCAACTCGTCGACCAGTTCGCCCTCGACGATGTCCAGCGTCTCGACCCGGGCGTTGCCGGCGTCGGCCATGTCCAGGCGCAGGTGCGCACGCGCGAGCGTGCCCTGCAGGTCGACCGCCTCGTCGATCAGTTCGCCATGGACGACGGCCAGCGTGCCGCCGGTGACGTTGCCGCTGTTCGCGAACCCCACGTCGAGCGTGCCGCCGTCGAAGGACGCCGCATCGATCGCCTCGTCGATCAGCTCGCCTTCCTCGATCCGCGCCGTCGCCGCATGCAGATTGCCGGCGTCCTCGAAGCGCACCGCCAAGGTCGCGTCCTGCACCGCACCGGCGTCGATCGCTTCGTCGATCAGTTCCCCGTCCACGATCCGCGCATCGGCCGCGACGGCATTGCCGCTGCGCAGCAGGGTCACCGTGATATCGGACGCAAGCAGATCGGCGGCGTCCAGCGGCTCGTCGATCAGCCCGCCATCGCGAATGCGCAGCGCACCGGCAACGCTGGCATTGCCGGTATCGGCCAGGCGCAGCTCGATCGCCGCCTCCTGCACCTGCCCGGCATCGACCAGTTCGTCGACCAGCACGGCATCCTGGATGTCCAGCGCCCGCGCATCGACATTGGCGGCATTGGCGAGCGCGATCGCGATCTGGCCGCCCAGCCACGGCCCGGCTTGCAGCGCCTCGTCCAGCAACTGGCCGGCGAACAGACGGACTTCGTCCACCACCACATTCGCCACGTCGTCCACCTGCACGGCGACGCGGCCGCCACGCAGCGGATGCGCGATCAGCGCGCCCTGCAGGCGGCCGCCGCCGATCGTCAGCGTTCCCTGGCCACCGCGCACGCGGTCGCTCCGCTCCACGACGACCTCGAGACAGGCGCCATCGGCGGCCGCGACCGCTGCATCGCGCGGCGCGATCAGCCGTTCGCTGAGGCTGCCGCCGCCCAGGTGCAGGCGGCTCTGCGCTGTCTGCAGGCTGACGTTGGCCGCATCGCGCAGATACAGGTCGACGCGCGCACCGGCGCCGATGGGGCCATCGACCAGCGTGCCGATCAGGGCCGCCTGCACCGGCCCCGTGGGTGCGTGCAGCGTGCCGTCGGCGCCGAGCGTGTCCTCGCCCAGGGTCAGGCGCCCGCCCAGGGCGACGTTGGCGCTGTCCTGGACCAGGATCGCCAGCGTGGCGTCGTTGCCGACGCGGTGAACCAGTGTCGGCAGCAACGACGCCAACGCCGGCCAGTGCGCGTCCTGCACGGCCTGGTTGGCCTGCCCGCAGATCGCGATGGCCAGGGTCTGCCCCGCCGGCACATCAAGCGGTGCGGCGAAGGCGTACGGCTGCCACGGACCGGCGTTGCGGGCGATGAAGCGCCCGACCGCGGTCGGGCCGGCGCAGGCCACCGGCAACGCTGGCCGCTGGCAAGATGCCGGCGCCGTGGCCGGCGCCGCAAACGCCGGCCATGCCGCGACCACCAGCAGCAAGGCCGCAGCAGCACGCGCTGCGCCGGCAGCTTGCGATCCGCGCATCCGGCGAAGACACCCCGCGCGTGGGCCGCCCGGCACCTCCACCGCGACACCGCTGCGACGCGCGCAACACCTCGCGATCGCGCGCGACACCGCAATGATCCAGCCTCTGCCGCCACGGCATTGCCGCGGCACGCACGTCCGTCCGATCCGCATGACGATCTCCCCCTGTGGCGATCGGGGACGAGCCTAACGCATGCGCCGATGAAGGCCTTGCGCACAGGGATGGGATCAAGCATCGGAACCGGCCGCGACGGCCGACGGCATTGACGGGGCGCCGCGCCGTCGCGCGAGCGCGCCTCACTCCTCTGCGACGAAGAATTCGAAGAAGTCGCGCTTGTCCTCGGCGAAGGCGCTGACCAGCCTGCCCTCCGGAATGCGCTTGGCGCCGATGCCGCCGACGCAGATGCCGAGGCGGCGAAACAGCGCATAGCGCGGCCCGATCGCGTGGTCGGGGTCGAGCGCCATCAGCCGCGCCAGCGCGTCCGCGGCATAGATCTCGATCCCCTCGACCACCGGGCTCACGTGCTTGTTGAGCGTCACGTAGCGCAGCGTCTTGCGTTCGTAGACCAGTTCGCAGCCCTCCCGCGTCTCGGTCACGATCTTCTGGATGTTGTCGATCACCGTAGTGAAGGGCGCGCCGTGCGTCTTGGCGAGTTGCGCCTGGCTGCAACCGAAGCGGAAACCGTTCACCGCCGTATAGGGTTCGATTTCGTAGATCACCGACGGCCCTTGTGGAGACAGGAGGGCGACGCGACGGCAGCGGCAGCGTTCCATTGCGCACGACGCAGGGACCTAAGCAGAGCAGACCTCGGCCACCGGCACAAGCGCGGCACATGCGGCATCCCGTCACCATGCCGCCGCGCGGCGCCCGCGACGGATTACTCCATCGCGCCGGCGATCCAGGTATGACGGACCTGCAACGCGTCGTCCAGCAACACCAGGTCGGCCTGGTAGCCCGGCGCAATGTGGCCGTAGCGGTGGTCCAGGCCCACGCATTGCGCGGGGTACAGCGAGGCCATGCGTGCGGCCTCCTCCAGCGGCACGCCCAGCCACTGCACGCTGTTGCGCACCGCGCTGGCCATGTCCAGCGCCGAGCCGGCCAGGGCGCCGGCGGCATTGCGCACCACGCCGTCGATGGCGGTGATGGTTTCGCCGTACAGATCGAACGCGGGGCTGTCGGCGCCGACCATCGGCATCGCGTCGGTGACCAGGAACACGGTGCCGCGCGGCTTGGCCGCCAGCGCCACGCGCAGGCTGGCCGGATGCACGTGCACGCCGTCGACGATCACTCCACACCAGGCGTTGCGGTCTTCCAGCGCCGCGCCGACCACGCCGGGATCGCGCCCCTGCAGCGGGGTCATGGCGTTGTACAGATGGGTGAAGCCGCAGATGCCGGCGTCCAGTCCGGCGCGGGTCTCTTCGTAACTGGCGGCGGTGTGGCCGGCGAACACGCGCGCGCCGGCCGCGGCCAGGGTGCGGATGCTGGCCGCCGGCACGCGTTCCGGGGCCAGGGTGATCAGGGTGACGCCGTTGTCCAGCGAGGTGACCAGGGCCAGTTCGTCGGCGTCGGGCACGCGGAACTTGTCGGCGTTGTGGGTGCCCTTGCGCGCCGGCGCCAGGTACGGCCCTTCCAGATGGATGCCGAGCACGCCCGGCACGCCCTCGGCGATGGCCTGGCGGGTCGCGGCGATCGCCGCGCGCATCACCTCCACGTCGTCGCTGATCAGCGTCGGCAGGTAACCGGTGGTGCCGTAGCGGCGATGGCCCTGGCCGATGCGGCGCAGCGCCTCCACGTCGGTGCGGTTGTTGAACAGCACGCCGCCGCCGCCGTTGACCTGCAGGTCGATGAAGCCAGGCAGCAGGCTGCCGCCGCCCAGATCGTGCTGCACCGGTGCCGCCGCCACGCGCGGATCGGCGTCGTCGAGCAGGGCGAGGATGCGCCCGCCCTCCAGCAGCACGCCGACGCCGTCGAGAAACCCGTCCTCGCCGAGCACGCGCGCATTGCGCAGCGCCACCGTGGTCATCAGACGGTCTCCGTCACTTTGTTCAGATGCGGCGGCAGGTCCGGGTTGTAGCCGCGGCGCAGCGCCAGGGCGTTGATCGCGCGGTAGAAGCTCTGGATCGCCAGCAGCGGCGCGCACGCCGGGTGCGGCGCGGCGACCAGCGGCAGGTCGCCGCCGGCACTGGCCAGCCACACCTGCGCGCCGCGGCCGCGGAATTCCTCGGCCAGGCGCCGGGTGCCCTCGCCCGCTTCGTCCGGCTGGTCGAACGCCAGCACCGGGAAGCCCGGGCCGACCAGCGCCATCGGCCCGTGCTTCACTTCCGCCGAGCTGTAGGCCTCGGCGTGCAGGCCGCAGGTTTCCTTGAACTTCAACGCCGCCTCCTGCGCCGCCGCCAGGCCCAGGCCGCGGTCGAGCACGAACAGGTTGTGCGCCTCGACCAGGCCGTCGGTCAGCGAGCGCCAGTCGGCCTGCCAGGCCGCGCGCAGCGCCTGCGGCAGTTCCTGCAGCGCGCCCAGCAGCGCCGGGTCGTTCTTCCAGTGCGCGCCGAGCTGCAGGATCGCCGCCAGCGACGCCAGGTAGCTCTTGGTCGCGGCCACGCTCTTCTCCGGGCCGGCGCCGAGCGGGATCACCGTGTCGGCCAATTGCGCCAGCGGCGAATCCTCGACGTTGACCAGGGCCACCACGCGCGCGCCGGCGTCCTTGGCCGCCTGCGCGTTGCGCAGCAGGTCCGGGCTCTTGCCCGACTGCGAGATCACCAGGTACAGCGCCCCGCGCAAGCGCAGCGGCGCTTCGTACACCGAGCCCACCGACGGCGAGGCCGAGGCGGTGACCACGCCAAGCTGGGTCTCGAACAGGTACTTGGCGTAGGTGGCGGCGTGGTCGGAGCTGCCGCGCGCGCAGGTCACCACGAACGGCGGCGGCTCGGCACGCAGCGCCGCGGCAAGCGCGCTCACCGTGGCGTGGTTGCGTTCGAACTGCGCGGCGACGACCGCGGCGGCTTCCGCGGCTTCGCGGAACATCAGGGTTTCGGTTTCGGAGGGCAGCGCCATGGGCAGGGTCATGTGGGGTCGGGAGAGGAGGAGCGGCGGGGATGCTGCGGGGAATGCGGCTGCATGGGCGCGGTGGAGCCGCGCACCACCAGCTGCGGCACGAAGCCCTGGTTGTGCACCGGCGCCGGATGGTCTTCGTAGGCATCGCTGCGCAGCTGGCTGATCAGCAGCCGCGCGGCGTGGCGGGCGATGTCCTCGGTGGCCTGCTTGGCGGTGGTCAGCGGCGGCCACGACTGGCGCGAGAACGGGCTGTCCTCGAAACCGGCGATGGACAGGTCGTAGGGCACGTTCATGCCCGCCGACTTGGCCGCGGCCAGCACGCCGGCGGCGATCTCGTCGTTGGAACCGAAGATCGCCGTCGGCGGCTCGCGCAGCGCCAGCAGCCGCCGCGCGCCGCGGAAGCCGTCGTCGAAGGTGTAGTCGCCGGGCACCACCAGGTGCTTGTCCAGGGTGATGCCGTAGTCCTTCAGCGCCGCCTCGTAGCCGGCGTAGCGCTCGCCGCTGGAGCGGTGCGAGGTGCCGCCCCACAGGAAGCCGATGCGCTGGTGGCCGAGCTGGATCAGGTGTTCGGTGATCTCGTAGGCGGCGTCGCGGTCGTCGACATAGACGCACGGGCCGTCCTGCGGATCCTCGGTGGCGGCGATGATGCGTACGGTCTTGATCCCGCGCGCGGCCAGCGCCGCGACCAGTTCGGCGCGCTCGGACATCGGCGCGGTCAGCACCAGCCCGGCCAGGCGCGAGCGCTGGGTCCACTCGGCCAGCTCCTCGGCGAGCATCGGCGCGGTGGAATCGCAGGGATGGATCTGCAGCCCGAAGCCGGTCTCGCGGCAGGCGGCGAGCACACCGTTCTGCACGCCGATGATGTGGTACGGGTTGGGGTTGTCGTAGACCAGCCCGATCACGAACGGGGTGCCGCTGCGCAGGTTGCGCGCCGACGGATCGGGCTCGTAGTCCAGCTCGGCGATGGCGTGCAGCACGCGCGAACGCGTGGCCTGCATCACCGACGGTTCGTTGTTGATGACTCGCGAGACGGTCTTCAGCGACACCCGCGCCCGTTCGGCGACGTCTTTGATGGTGGGTCTGCGCATGTGGCGGTCCTGCACGTCGGGAAAGTCACCCATGATGCGCGATCACGCGCGGGCAGCGGCCTGCCCGGCGCGGTGGCCGACCAGGGAATAGAACAGGATGTACAGGTAGCAGGGCACCATCAGCAGGAGGAACACCAACTGGAAATCGATGTGCTGCTTGAGGACGGCGAACAGCTGCGGAATGATGGCGCCGCCGGCGATGCCCATCACCAGCAGGGCCGAGCCGATTTCGGTGAAGCGGCCCAGGCCCTTGATCGCCAGCGGGAAGATCGCCGGCCACATCATCGCGTTGGCGAAGCCCAGCGCGGCGACGAAGCCCACCGACACGTAGCCATGGGTGAGGTAGGCGCCCACCGAGAACAGCACCCCGAGCACCGCCGACACGCTCAGGTAGCGGGCCTGCGAGATCACGTTGGGGATCAGCACCAGCCCGGCCACGTAGCCGACGAGCATCGCGCCGAGGGTGAAGGAGGTGAACAGCTTGGTCTGGTCCAGCGGCAGGTGGAAGCCGTTGCCGTAGGTGCCGATCGCATCGCCGGCCATCACTTCCACGCCCACGTACACGAACAGGCACAGCACGCCCAGCCACAGGTGCGGGAACTGGAAGATGCTGCGCTTCTGCTGCGCGGCGGCGCCGACCGGCGTGGCGTTGACCTCGGCCGCCTGCAGTTCCGGCAGCGGCGAGAACAGCACGCCCAGCGCCACCAGCACCAGCACGCCGGCCATCACCAGGTACGGCGCGTGGATCTTGGCGGCGAAGGCGGCGAGCAGCGCCTCCTTGGTCGCCGGGTCGGCCGCCTGCACCTGCGCAGCGAGGTCGCCGACGCCGTGCAGCACCAGCGTGCCGATCAGGAACGGCGCCAGGATGCCGGCGATCTTGTTGCAGATGCCCATCAGCGCGATGCGCCGCGCGGCGCTCTCGATCGGGCCGAGGATGCTGATGTAGGGATTGATCGCGGTCTGCAGCAGGGCCAGGCCGCTGCCGATCACGAACAGGCCAATCAGCGCGCCCGGGTAGAAGCGCTGGGTCGCGAACTGGCCGAATGCGGCGGCGCCGGCGGCCATCACCACCAGGCTCAGCGCCAGCCCCTTCTTCATGCCGGTGCGCTTGAGGATCCACGACGACGGCAGCGCCAGGAAGAAGTAGGACAGGTAGAACACCATCAGCACCAGGAACGCGTTGACCTCGTTGAGATCGAACGCCAGGCGCACGAAGGTGATCAACGGCCCGTTGATCCAGGTAAAGAAGCCGATGATGAAGAACAGCAGGCCGACGATGGCGATCGAGGCGTAGGGACTGGCGGGCCGTGCAGTGGTCATGGGCGGGCGTGCTCCGGGTGGGCGCGGGGTTCGGCGATCAGCGTCGCAGTTCGGCGACGAAGTCGTAGTAGTCGTTGTGGCAATAGGTGTCGGTCAGTTCGATCGCGCTGCCGTCGCGGGTGTAGCCGACCCGCACCACGTGCAGGATCGCCTCGCCTTCCTTCATGCCGAGATGCCCGGCCAGCCGCGCCGGCAGGTTGATGGCGCGGAAGTACTGCAGCGCGCGCACCACCGGCGTGCCGCGCTCGTCCAGGTAGCTGTAGAGCGAATCGGCGATGGCGTGCGGGTCGGGCACCACGTGCTGCGGCAGCACCGCCTTCTCGTAGGCCATCACCCGGCCGTCGGCGCTGCGCAGGCGGGTCAGCGCCGCCACCGCCGTGTCCGGCGACAGGCCCAGGCGCAGGATCTCCTCGCCGTGGGCCGGGCGCGTGCGCCGCTCCAGCCAGCGCGTGCCCGGCTCCAGCCCCTTCATGCGCAGCGTCTCGCTGAAACTGGCCAGGCCGCTGAGCTGGTGCTGGATGTGCGAGGTGACGAAGGTGCCGGCGCCCTGCCGGCGCGACACCAGGCCTTGCTCGACCAGCGCGTCCACCGCCTGGCGCAGGGTCACCCGCGACACCTGCAGGTATTCGCACAGCTGGCGCTCGGCCGGCAGCGCCTCGCCCGGCTTCCACTGCCCGCCCTTGATCGCCTCCACCAGCTTGCTCGCCAGTTGCAGGTACAGCGGGGTCGGGGCGTCCGGATCCACGGCCAGCGCGTGCAGGCGGGGATCGGCCTGCGGCTTGGGCTTGGTCATGGCGCGCTCTCCAGTCCGCATGGATTCGTTATGTCCAATATAGTACCAATTCGCGGTGCGTGCACGCCGGGCTACAGCCGCAGGTACAGCCGCCGCCGGTCCATCCACCAGCCCACCGCCCAGCACAGCAGGGTGTAGGCCAGCGCGCAGGCCAGGCTGCCCCAGGGTCCGGGCAGCAGCCGCTGGAACACCGCGATCCCCAGCCATTGGTACAGGTCCATGCCGCTGCCCCCGGCCGGGACCATCCGCAGGCTGATCACGAACAGTTCCGAGAACAGGTAGATCGCCAGCGGATTGCGCCCGAGCACGGTGAAGAAGCCGCTGCCGGCCTGCCAGCCGCGCACCTCGATCGCCCACAGCAAAGCGCCCAGCAGCCACAGGTCCAGGCCCACCGTCAGCAGTACGAACGAACCGGTCCACAGTTTCTTGGCCAGCGGGAACCACGGCTGCCAGGCCAGCGCCAGCAGGATCAGCGCGACACCGGCCAGCCACAGCCAGCGCACCGTGCGCGCCTGCTTGCCGACCCGGCGCACGTACAGCCCGGTCAGGTAGCCGGCGATGACGTTGACCGTGGCCGGCAGCGTGCCGAGCAGGCCCTCCGGATCGAACCCGCCGTCCTTGCGGTACAGCTGCGCCGGATCCAGCAGCCACAGGTCCAGGCGCGTGCCGGCATTGCCGAGCTTGCTCAGCTCCGCGCCCGGCTGGCCCCACAGGTACAGCGCGCCCCAGTAGCCAAGCAGCAGCGCCACGCACATGACCAGCAGGCCGCGCGGCGGCAGCCAGCGGCACAGCAGCGCGGCCAGCGCATAGCACAGCGCGATGCGCTGCAGCACGCCCGGCACCCGGGTCTGGTCGATCGCGGTGAAGCTCCAATGGCCGTCGGCGCCCTGGTGCACGAACGGGAACCAGTACATCAGGAAGCCGAGCAGGAAGATCAACGCGCTGCGCTTGCCGACCCGGCGCAGGAACGCGCCGAGCGGCTGGCCGCGGTCCAGCGCGAAGCTCATCGCATTGCCGACCGCGAACAGGAACGACGGGAACACCAGGTCGGCGGCGGTGAAGCCGAACCACGGCGCGTGCCGCAGCTGCACGAACGCGTCGGCCCCGGCGCCCGGCGTGTTGACCAGGATCATCAGGAAGATGGTCAGGCCGCGGAACACGTCCAGCGACAGGAAGCGCTCGCGCGCCGGCGCCACGGCGGCAGGATGCGTGGGCACGGCGCTCATGGGGCATCCACCTGTTGCAGCAGCGTGCGCACCGCGGCGACCGGATCGGCCGGTGCGTGCCGCACGTATGCGGTCTCGCGCGCCACCCAGTCGCGCTCCCAGGCGCGCAGCCGCTGCTGCAGTTGCGCTTCGTCCACGCTGCCGCCGGCGACCGCCGCCTCGCGCAGCATCTGCAGCGCCAGGGTCCAGCGCGGCAGGTAGTAGTCCGCATACATGCCCTGCCAGGCCTTGGACGCGTAGTCGCCGAGATTGCCCTCGCCGCCCCACACGCTGACCTGGGCCTTGGCGTCGCGCCGGTAGTAGGCCGCGTCCTGCGGCGTCTTCGCGTAGCCGGCGGCCGCGTCGAGCCAGCTCGACAGGGTGTCCTGCTGGCCGCCGACCAGGCTGTCGAGTTGGGTTACCTCTTCCCGTACGCGCGCCGTCGCCGCGTCGCCGGCCGCAACGTCGCCGCGCCTGTAGGCGGCCACCGCCTGCTGCAACTGCGCGTCCACGCGGCCGGTGGCGTAGTGGCGGGCGAAATCGACCAGGTCGTAGCGGTACAACGGCGCGTCGGCGTATTCCGGCGCCAGCGCCAGCAGTTGCTGCAGCGCGCGGCGCAGCCGCGGCGGATCGCCGGGCGCGCCCTCGAACTCGCCGATGTCCAGCGTCGGCCGCTTGAACAGCAGGTAGGCGCCGGCGCGACTGCGCCACCAGCGCGGCGTCCAGTAACGGGTCGACAGCACCGAGGCCTGCAGGTCGTCCCAGGCCGCGCGCAAGGCCGGCGAGGTATGCCCGTAGCGGGCGCGGGTGTAGTCGTCGAGCCAGTCCTGCAGCGGACGCTGCTGCGCGCCCCAGGCCAGCGCGTACATGTACTCGTAGACCACCGAGGTGGTGTGCAGCCCTTCCGGGAACGCGCCGAAGCCGACCAGTTTCTGCTTGCCCTTGTCGGCGAGCAGCGTGCGCAGGTCCTCGCGGTAGAACGCCAGGTCGCCGTACACCGGATTGCTGCCGCCGTAGTTGTGCACGTAGCCATAGATCCACTGCTTGCCGTCGAACGCGTCGGACAGCTTCCAGGTGCCGGGGTAGCGGTCGTTGCCGATATCCAGCACCAGCAACTTGTCGTTGGGCACCTCGCGCAGAAATGCGGCGATCGCCTGCGGCGTCCAGAAGTGGCGGTCGGCGCCGAACAGCCAGCCCTGCATCACCCACACCGCATCCGGGTTGGCGCGGTGGATCGAGGCGTACAGCGCGCGGCCGTACTCGGCCAGGCGCTTGTCGCGCTGCGCCGGCGGCACCTCCGGCGGCTTGGTCTTGGCGGTGTTGGCGGTGCTGTCGCCGTAGCTGGCCAGGCGCGCGTCGCTGCCGTCGGCGGCGATCGGCGGCAGCATCTCGTTGAACGCATCGGCCAGGTAGTAGGTGCCCTTGCCGTAGGTGCGGTCGTAGAGCTGGATGAAGCGCTGCGCGATCCGCGCGAACAGCGGATCGGCCGGGTCCAGCCAGTAGGTCTCGTGGAAGCCCTCCCAGGCGCGCATGCGGTAGATCCGCGCCTGCGGATGCGCCTGCGCGAACGCCTTCGGCACGTAGCCGGCGAAGGCCGGCAGCACCGGCTTCATGCCCAGCGCGCGCATGCGCTGCAGGATGCGCAGCTGCAGCGCATGCTTGTCCTCGATCCACTGCTGCGGCAGCGGCGCGTCGTAGCCTTCGATGTTGCCCATGCGCTGCCACGGCGCGAACGCCGGGCCGGAGAAGTACCCCGCAAGGTCCGCATCGGCGACGCCGAACTCGCGCCACAGCGCCTGCCACACGTACTCCTGGCCCTCCATCGCCAGCGGCATGTCGATGCCGTGCAGCGCCATCCAGTCGATCTCGCGTTCCCAGCGCGCCCAGTCCCACCACGGCGTGGTGTAGCCGTAGGTGCAGACGTTGAGATAGGCGCGGTGCGCGAACGGGGTGACCACGCGCGGCCCATGCACATCGGCATAGGCCGTCGGCAGCGCCACGCGGCTGCCTTCCCAGCTCACCGATGCCGCGCCGATCGACTGCAGGTAGCTGTAGGCGCCATGCGCCAGCGCCACCTCCGAGGAACCGGACACGCGCAGGCTGCCGGCATCCGCAGCGACCTGGTACCAGTCGTTGCCGCCGCCGCGCGGCTGCCGCTGCAGGCGCAGCTCGGCCGCGCGTGGCCCGAGCGTGCGCAGCAGCACCTCGCGTGCGGTGCCGCCGGACGTGTCCTGCGCGGGCGCGGCGAACGCGTCCGCTGCCAGCACCGCACAGGCCAGCAGCAACAGCAGCGCATGCGCACGCACGGGCAACGCGGGGATGCGGCGCAGCCTGGCGTGGCCATGCGAGAAAATCTGGCGAAAAGCGCGTTTCATCGGCTCAATACTCCACTGTCGCGACATCGTCGAAACCGAAAGGTGTTCCGGCCTTCACCTGCATCACCACCGCCAGCACCCGTTCGCCGGCCGCGGGCGGAAGCCGCAGGGACACCGGCTGCCCGGCGGCCACGCTGGCGACCGGTCGCCGGTCCAGATAGACCCGCACCGCACCGGTCG
The DNA here is from genome assembly GCF_024266585.1 of Xanthomonas sacchari. Lineage (NCBI taxonomy): Bacteria > Pseudomonadati > Pseudomonadota > Gammaproteobacteria > Lysobacterales > Lysobacteraceae > Xanthomonas > Xanthomonas sacchari. Next base: position 1,235,192 of record NZ_CP100647.1, on the reverse strand, counting down.
CGCGGCCGAGCCGCAAGCGGCCGCCGCGCTGCTGGATCCCGGCCCAGGGCGTGAACGCGGTGCGGTACAGCACGTAGCCGTCGCGCTCGGCGCGCGTCTCCAGATTGCCCGGCTGGCAGAAGCTCCAGCTGTTGTTGTCGTTGGCCGCGCGCGGCAACGCAGGATCCGGCGGCGCGGCGAACGGCAGGGTACGCCGCCAGCCGCCCACCACCATCGCCGCGGCGGCCGGCGGCCACGACAACGGCGGTGCCGCCGCCTCCAGCGCGATGCTTGCCTGCGCCGCGCGCAGGCCCGGCGCGTGCGCCACGATGCGCAGCTGACCGCTGCCGCTGCCGCTGCCGCTGCCGCTGCCGCTGCCGGCCTCGACGATGGCCTGCGCCAGGCCGTTGAACAAGCGCACCTGCGGTACGTTGTCGGGCGCGTGCCGGTTCGGGTCGCCGTTGCCGACGCCGAGCAGGCGCCCGCCTTCGACCTGCAGCGCGATCTGCGCATCGGCGAACGGCACATGGCGGCCTTCTGCGTCCACCGCTTCCAGGGTGATCGGTTGCGCGTCGCGGCCGTCGCCGCGCATGCGCGTGCGGTCCGGGGTCGCCCGCAGCGCGACCGGCGCGCCAACCGTCTGCACCCGCTGCCGCGCCACCTCGCGCCCGTCGCGGTACGCCACCGCTTCCAGCACGCCGGGCGCGTACACGACCTGCCAGGTGTTCATCGCGATCCGGTCCACCGCCTGCCGCCCCTGCGAGCGGCCGTTGAGCCACAGCTCCACCTGCTGCGCGTTGCAGAACGCCATCACCTTGATCGGCGTGCCCTCGCGGCCCGGCCAGTTCCAGTGCGGCAGCAACTGCAGTACCGGCGCCGCGTCGATCCACTGTGCCTGGCGCAGCCAGTAGGCGCCTTTCGGGAAACCGCACAGGTCCATGATGCCGAAGAACGAGGACACCGACGGCCATTCGAACGGGGTCGGCTCGCCGCGATAGTCGAAGCCGGTCCAGACGAAGGTGCCGGCCAGGTAGGGCCGCTCGCTGATCAGCTTCCAGGAGGTGCGATGGGTGTTGCCCCAGGGCGCGGCCACCGAATCGTCCTCGGCGATGACGTGCGCGTCCATGTCGGTGAACCAGGCGCCGCGGGTCTGGAAGGCGCTGGTGTCCTCGCTGGACAGCAGCGGCGTGTGCGGCATCGCCGCATGCACCCGGTCGTAGTTGAACTGGCGGTAGTTGAAGCCGACCACGTCCACCGCCTGGGCCGCATTGCGCTCGGTCAGCATGCCGTCGTTCATCGCCGCGGTGACCGGGCGGCTGTCGTCGAGTTCGCGCACCAGCGCCACCGCGCGGCGCACCATTTCGTAGCCGGCGGCGGTGCCCTGCATCGGCTCTTCGTTGAACACCGACCACAGGAACACGCAGGCGCGGTTACGGTCGCGGCGCACCAGCCAGCGCAGTTGCGCGGCGTAGTCGGGAGCGGGATTGAACACGCGGTTCTCGGCCATCACCAGCATGCCCTGGCGGTCGCACACGTCGAGCAGTTCGCCGGCCACCGCGTGGTGCAGGCGGATCGCATTGCAGCCCAGCGCCTTGAGCCGGCGGATGCGGAAATCGAGCAGGCTGTCCGGCACCCCCACGCCGACCCCGGCATGGTCCTGATGCAGGCAGGCGCCCTTGATCCTGAGCGGCCGCTCGTTGAGGAAGAAGCCGTGCTCGGCGTCGAAACGCAGCGTGCGGAAGCCGATCGCGCACTCGCGGCGATCGCGCTCGCGCCCGTCGCTGCGCAGCACCGCGGCGAGCCGGTACAGATGCGGCGCGGCCACGTCCCAGCGCTGCGGCCGCACCACCTGCAACGCGACCTGCGCCGCCTGCGCCAGCGCGCCGACCTGCAGCGGGGTGCTGCCCTGCGCCACCACCGTGCCCTGCGCGTCGTACAGCGTCGCCTCCAGCAGCGCCGCGTCGGCCTGCTCGCCGACATTGGCGACGGTGACCGTCACCGGCAGCGTCCAGCGCTCGTCGGCCCCGGCGCGCGGCACCGCATGCACGCCGTCGCCGACGATATGCAGCGCATCGCGCACCGCCAGCCAGGTGTGCCGGTAGATCCCGGCGCCTTCGTACCACCAGCCGTCCATCGCCTCGGCGTCCACGCGCACCGCGATGGTGTTGAGGTCCTGGCCATAGCGCGCGACCGCGGTCATGTCGATGGCGATGCCGTCGTAGCCGCTCCAGCTGCGCGCCATCAGCAGGCCGTTGACCCACACCGTGGCACGGCTGGAAATGCCGTCGAACCGCAGCTCCAGCGCCTTGCCGCGCTGCGCCTCGTCCAGCCGCAGGCTGCGCCGGTACCAGGCGATGCCGCGGCGGCGATAGCCCTGCGCCACGTTGGCGCTGGCCTCGATCGGCTGCTCGATGGCGAAATCGTGCGGCAGCCGCAGTTGCCGCCATTGGCTGTCGTCGAAATCGCCGGCGGCCGCGCCCCAGGCCTTGCCGGCCTTGGCATTGTCGTAGCTGGCGTCCTGCCCGCTGATCGGCGGAAACGGGATGTCGCCTGCGTGGAAACGCCAGCCCTCGTCCAGGCAGAACAGGCCCGGATCGGGGGCCAGGGTCACCTGCGGCACGGCCGCCACCGCGGCCGTGCCGGTGTCGGCAATGCCGGTGGACGCGGCGGTGCCGGCCCAGCTCCCGCGCGGCAGCGCCAGCAGCAGGCCGGCGCCGGCGCTGCCGGCCAGGAACGTTCTTCGTTGCATGCGCCTGCCCTCCTCGGATCGGCCGCCCGGCGCCACCGCGGCGCCGGGCCAGGTTCGCGCTAGCCCGCAGCCGCCTGCGCCGCCCTCACAGGATGTCCCACTGCATCGACACGTAGAAGCTGCGGCCGGTGACCCCGGTCATCTGCCAGCGGCTGCTGATGTCCTTGTACGCCTGTTCCTTCTTGTTGGTCAGGTTGAGCGCGCCGAGCTGGAAGCTGAGCGTGTCGGTGGCCTGGTAGCCGAGCACTGCATCGACCTGGGTGCGCGCCTTCATGGTGTGGCCTTCGCGGGCGAAGAAGCTGTCGCTGCTGTCCTGCTCGTACTCGCTGCGGTGGTTCAGCGACAGGCGCGCGGAGAACATCGCGTTCTCCCAGTAGCCGGTGGCGTTCCAGGTCTTCTCCGATAGGTTGCGGATCTTGAAGTCGGTGTCGCGCTGCGGGATCACCCGGGTGAAGTTGGCGGTCAGGCCGAAGCCCTGGATCGGCAGCCAGGCATCGAAGGATTGCGTCCAGCCCAGTTCGTAGCCCTTGATCTTGACCTTGCTCGGATCGTTGCGGGTGGCGGTGATCTCGTAGATGTTGCCGCTGCCGTCCACGCAGTCGCCGGCGCCATTGGTGGACAGCGCCGTGCCGTTGAACGCGGTCGGGCAGACGATGCTGTTGAAGGTGCCGTTCTTGACGTTCTTCCAGAAGCCGGCCAGGGTCAGCCCGCCGCCCTGGCCGTAGTACCACTCCAGGCTCAGGTCGGCCTGGTCGGCGGTCAGCGCCTTCAGGTCGGTCTGGCCCAGCGCCACGTCGTAGGTGGTGGTGCCGCCGGTGTTGCTGCCGGAGGAGATGGTGGTGGCGATGGCAGTGTTGCTGTCCAGGATCGGGCGCACCAGCACCTTGCCGGCGGCAAAGCGCAGCAGCAGGTCCTCGCGCATGTCCAGCACCAGGTTCAGGCTCGGCAGCCAGTTGTGGTAGTCGTACGGCGCGCGCTCGGTGCCCACCACCTCGTTGGCGTCCTCGCTGTACTGCGAGGCGGTGGTCAGGTAGGTATCGGTGGTGCGCTTGGTGTTCTCGTAGCGCACGCCGACGTTGCCGCGCAGGCGCATGCTGCCGAGGTCGGTGTCGATCCTGGCCAGCGCGTAGGCGGAGAAGATGTCGTTGCGGATGTGGTAGCTGGCCTGCGGCGCGAACAGCACCGGCACGGTGATGCCGGAGGCGGCCAGCGCGTCGGCGTAGGCGTATACGTCCGGCGCCACCCAGTCGCTCTGCGAGGCCAGGTCGCCGTCGAGGAAGTTGCGGACGTTGGAACTGGCCGCCGACAGCTCCGGGAACATGCCGTAACCGGACACCGCGCCGGAGTTGATCAGGTACAGGAAGTCGCGACGCCAGACGTTGCGGTCGAAGGTCTCGCGGCGGAACTTGGTGCCGACCTTGACCGCGTCGAGGAAGCCGTTGCCGACGTAACGCTCGGCGTCGAACTGCAGCGACCATTCCTTGTTGCGCAGCGCGTTGATCGCGCCGTTGGGATATTCGTCGCGGACCAGGTTGGCCTTGTTCCAGGCGCTGGCGTCGGTGGCGTCGGCGTCGGTAGTCAGCGAGATCGCGCCGGGGTTGGACATGTCGAACAGCGTCGCGCTCGGCTTGCGGCCGAGGATCACCGCGCGCTCGTCCTCGTCGGTCTTGCCTTCGGTGTAGTTGGCCACGCCGCTGAAGGTCCAGGCGTCGCCCCGCCAGCGGGTGTCCCAGGTCAGCAGTTGCGAGCTCAGGTCGTGGCGCTCGAGCTGGCGGTTGTTCTCCAGCCAGTAGTTGGACGCCGAAACCCGCGTCGCGGTCAGGCCTTCGGTCTGCAGCACGTTCAGGTAATTGCGATCGAACGAGTAGACCAACTGGTTCATGTCGTTGTCGGTCTTGTCCTGCGAATACAGCGCGGTCAGGTTCATCTCCAGCCGGTCGTTGGGTTTCCACTGCAGGCCGGCGGTGAGCATCTTGCGGTCGGTCTCGCGCTCGATCGAGCGGTAGCGCGGACGGCGCGGGATGTACAGGGTGCCGTCGCTGGTGGCCTGGGTGTACCAGCGGTCGATCCACAGGTAGTCGGCGCGGTCCCTCAGCTTCTGGTAGCCGGCGTTGACGAACACGCCCAGTTCGCCGCCGTCGGCCAGATGGAACTGGTCGATGTAGGTCAGTACGCCCTTGGGCGTCGGCGCGCCGCCGGCGAACTGGGAATACTGCTCCTTCGCCGAGAAGATCAGCTTGCGCTCCTTGTAGTCCAGCGGCTTGGTGGTCTCGATGTTGACCGTGCCCGACAGCCCGCCGGCATCCATGTCCGCCGACGGCGACTTGATCACCTCGATCGCCGCGGCCACCTCCGGCTGGATGATGTCGTAGCGGAAGCCGTCGGTGAAATCGGCGCTCTTGATGGTCTGGCCGTTGATGGTGGTGGCCGAGTACTGCGGGCCCAGGCCGCGGATGCTGATGGTCGAGCCGCGGCCGTTGATGGTGGAGATCTGCACGCCGGGAATGCGCTGGATCGCCTCGGCGATGTTCTCGGCCGGGAACTTGCCGATGTCCTCCGACGAGATGCCATCGGTCATGCGCGCATCCGCGCGCTTGTTGTCCAGCGCGGTGATCAGGCTCTTCTGGTAGGAACTGGTGACGGTCACCGTGTCGAGCTGGGAAACCGAAGCGGACGCGGGCGCTTCCTGCGCCTGCGCGGCGGTACCGAGCAGGCCGAACGCGATGGCGCTGGCGAGGACGGACAGGGGACAACAATGCGAGCGGGAGCGGGCGACATGTGGCATTGGGCTATCCTGGTTGATGGCGGATCGGCACGACGACGTCTGACATCCAGGGCGGCGATCGGCAGGCAGCACCCTCCATCGCGCCCGACGCGACGCGCAGGGCGATGCCGTCCGTGCGGACACGGCGTCGATGGAACGTTCTGGCTGTTTCCTGCGCCCCGTGTTGCGGGAGGCGCGTCCCCGTCCCTTCCCCGGAACGGGCGACTGCATGGTGCGACTGGTCGGATCTGGCCCGAATTGGCAAGGACCAATTCCAGGCGCTTCGATTCTTATGGTCTTAGAAAGATCGTGTCAACGCCGTGCCGCACGAAATCGGAGAATGACCCCTGGACTCGGGCGAAAATCTCATAGAAACCCTTATTTATCAGCACCCTGTATCTGAAAAATATTTCATGAGCGGCATTCTTCACGCATCGTTGTCACGATACCTATGACGCACCAATTGTGGCAACGAGACCAATCTTGTGCGTCGCCGCATAAGTGCACCACATTCTCATTTGCGCGCGGTCGCGAGCCGTTCCGGACACTAACGCAAGCCTTTGATAAAAATCAGTTTTCATTCCAGAAAAACGTCCTTTCCGGGATCCGCTGCCGGTTTTTTGCAGCAAAACCAGAACCAGACAAATTGTCTTGCCAACGCTTGACATCGTTGTCATAGCCTCGTAAGAATCGGCGCACACGGGGGTGTAGCCGCGCATGTGCGGCGCGAAAGCGGGCCAAGGGAGGCAAGTGATCGCAATGATCCGGATGCGCGCACCGCGTGTCGCACGCGACACTTCATGGCATGAGCGGACACAGCGGAGCGACCTGCCCGGCACGCAGCCGTTGGCGCATGTGCTGTCGACTCCCCTGCCGCGGCGTCCGCGGCATCCCGTTGCCGGGGTGTGGTCGGATCGGCCGCGACCGGCGGCACCTGCAGCACCTGCCCTCGATGCACATCCCATCGCTCTGCGCGCGCCAGGGCCGGCCGCGCATGCGCGTGCACGCGACACCGCCAGCATTCCCCGCCCTGCGCAGCGCAGGGCGGCTTCCGCGTTCCGCATCACCCGGCGCTGCCGCCGGCATCCGCACCACCGTCAGTAAGGCAACAGGCCACTCCGGCGCGCGGCCCAGCGTCCGCGCAATCGCGTTGATCCATTGAATGATGAGGAGAGGGACATCATGCAATATCGCCATTCCGTCTTGTCCGCGGCCATCGCCGCCAGCGTCCTTGCCTTCGCCGCGCAGGCGCAGCAGGCCGATCCCGCCGCCACCGACCTGGACGCGGTCCAGGTGGTCGGCATCCGCGCCAGCCTGGAGAAATCGCTGGACACCAAGCGCAACAACGTCACCGTGTCCGAGGCGATCACCGCCGAGGACATCGGCAAGTTCCCCAGCACCAACGTCGCCGAGGCCTTCGCGCAGATCCCCGGCGTCACCATCGACCGCCGCTTCGGCCAGGGCGAACGGGTCAGCATCGACGGCACCGATCCCAGCCTCAACCTGTCGTTCCTGGACGGCCACCCGGTGGCGCAGGCGATCTGGCTGTACGGCGAGCAGCCCAATCGCGGCTTCGACTACACCCTGCTGTCGCCGCAGATCCTTGGCCGCGCGGAAATCGTCAAATCCTCCGAGGCGCGGCTGACCGAAGGCAGCCTCGGCGGCACCGTGCTGATGCACAGCCGCCAGCCGCTGGACCTGAAGGCCAACGAGATCGCCGGCTCGGTGGGCTACAGCTACAGCCAGCAGGCCAGCGAGGGCAAGCCGAACGCGTCGCTGCTGTACAGCTGGAAGAATCCGCAGGAGACCTTCGGCGTCGCGGTGTCCGCGCAGCACTACGAGGAACGCGTGGACCGCCAGGGCCTGGAGGTGTTCGGCTACGCCAAGGCCGGCAGCTTCGCCAATGCCGCCGGCGTGCCCGCCGATGCCGACGTGCCGAACTCGATCAACGCCGCCTGGTTCCAGCAGGACCGCAAGCGCGACAGCGCGGTGCTCAACCTGCAGCTCAAGCCCAGCGACGCGCTGGAGTTCAACCTCAGCGGCCTGTACATCAAGGAAGACTTCGACAACTACAACCAGTCGATGTACAGCTTCCTGACCTGGAACCCGGGCACCGTCGCCGCGGTCGACGCGCTGGGCGACGTGCGCAACGGCGTGGTCCGCAGCGGCCATTCCAGCGCCAACGCCAACGCGGACGGCGGCACGGTGATCTACGACAACAACGTGCGCCAGTCGCAGGTGACCACCAAGGGCCTGGACCTGCGCGGCGCCTACCGCGGCGAACGCTGGACCCTGCGTGGCCAGATTGGCCAGAGCAAGTCCGACAACGACCACCTGGCGCAGTACTTCATCGAACCGTTCTACAACGGCGGCTTCCGCTGGGACCTGGACCGCGGCATCCGCTTCGACGATCCGGCGGCCGCGCGCGATCCGGCCAACTGGGGCTCGGCCGGCGGCTGGCTCGGCAACAACGGCGTGTTCTCCACCCAGAGCAAGGACCGCTACGGCCAGCTCGATCTGGACCTGCAGTTCGACGGCGTGTTCAACCAGTTGCTGGTCGGCGTGCGCCAGGGCAAGCACAACGAGGACTTCGCGCTGAACGTGTACGGTGGGGTGACCCCGGCCACGCTCGCCGATGTCGGCACCATCGGCCTGACCGACATCCGCGGCTTCTACCCCGACCAGGGCCAGCACGTGCAGGCCGGGCGCGGCAACGTGATCGACTGGATCCGCAACAGCCCGCTCGACTACGCCAATCCGGATCCCTCCAGCTACCTCAACAACACCTGGGCGCTGCAGCAGACCAACAACGCCGCCTACGTGCAGCTGAACTTCTCCAACGCCGGCCTGCGCGGCAACCTCGGCCTGCGCTACGTCGATTCCAAGACCGAAGGCAGCGGCTTCGTCTACAGCGGCACACCGACGCTGCAGGACCTGGACAGCAAGTGGCAGACCCGCACGAAGACCGAGCACTTCCTGCTGCCGTCGCTGAACCTGGCCTACGACACCGACAACGACTGGGTGTTCCGCTTCGGCGCCGGCAAGGTGATCGCCTGGGCGCCGTACAACCAGATGGTCAACAACACCTTCCTCAACGACACCACGCTCACCGGCAGCGGCGGCAATGCCGAGCTGTCGCCGTACGAATCGTGGAACTTCAACCTCTCGGCCGAGTACTACTTCGCGCCGCAGGCGGTAGTGGCCTGGTCGGTCTTCTACAAGAAGATCGACAACTACATCGACACCTCGGCCACCATCGAACGCCAGTACAACGCGATCCGCGACACCTCGCCGCAGACCTGGGCGCAGATGCTCGGCAGCAACGGCTGCACCGCCGACGGCTATTGCGACTACAGCATCCAGCGCCCGCGCAACGCCGGCGACGGCAAGGTCAAGGGCTTCACCCTGGCCTACCAGCAGCCGTTCGGCGACAGCGGCTTCGGCCTGTCCGCCAACTACACCTACGCCAGCGGCGAGAACAACAGCGGCAACCCGCTGCCCTACCAGTCGCGCAACAGCGTCGCCTTCAGCCCGTACTACGAGAAGGGGCCGTGGAACGCGCGGATCAGCCTGAACTGGCGCGACAGCTACCTGGCCGGCGGCTACGTCGCCGGCGCCGCCCCGGCCAGCGTCGACGACTACACCGACCTGGGCGCGAGCGTGGGCTACGCGTTCAATACGCAGTGGTCGCTGCAATTGGACGCGCAGAACCTGCTGGACGAGGAGTACCTGCAGTACCTGGGCGACAAGGACCACCCGGCCGGGCGTTATCACAACGGCCGCCGCTACATGGCGACGCTGCACTTCAAGTTCTGAGCGCGCGGCCGCGCCTGCGCCGCGGAGGCACCGCCACGGCGCAGGCACGCGAACCCGGGTATCGACAGCGCCGGCATACGCCAGTGCCGGCGCTGTCGCGAGCGCGCCTCAGCGCGGGAACTGCACGTGCCCGTCGGCGAAGTACACGCCCTTGTCGCCTTGGCTGGGCAGCGCGCCGAGGGTGTCGGTGACCACCTGGCCACGCACGTCGGTCAGGCGGATCTCCAGCAGTTGCGCGCCCATCTGCTCGCCGACGAAATGGTTGTACGCGGTCTTCGGCAGGCTGATCCAGTCGCCGTTCTTCTTGTACTCGAACTTCACTACCGGATAGCGGTGGTTGCGCACCTGGATCGCCGCCCAGTACTGCGAGCTGCCCTCCTTGATCCGGTACACCACGTTGCCGCTGACCGGGGCCGCCACCAGCGTCCAGCGGATCGGGATGCGCCCGGCACCGGTGTCGCCGATCGCGGCGAAAGCATTCGGCGACAGATCCAGCCCGCAGTCGGCGCCGTCCGGATACAGGTCGGTGACGTAGACGGTGACCGTGCCGCGCGGCCCCTGCACCTGCAGATAGGCGCCGGCCAGCGCCGCCTGGATTCCGCCGTAGTTGAGTTGCGTCGGATTGAGCGCGGTGATCAACGCATCGGGGGCGATCGGATCCAGCAGCAGCGCGCCGCCGGAATAGCCCGAACTGGTGTAGGTGGCGGTACCACTGCAGACATCGTTCCAGGCGGCGCGGGCCGGTGCGGCGCTGACGGCCAGGCACAGCGCGGCGCACAGGCCGGCGCCGCGCGCGGCACGGGTGGAATGACGTGCTTGCATGCGTGTTCTCCTGCACAGGCGCGCGGAGCCGCCGCGCGGCGACCGGGCAGCGTGCCCGGCGCCGGCACTCTAGGACGCGGCGCGCATGCCACGCCTTGCGCGCGGCCAGGAAATCCGGCGTTTGGCCGACGGCGTAGACCGCATGGCCACATCGCTGCGCATGCTGCACATGCGGGTCGTGCAGAAACGGCTCAGCGACGGCGGCCGCGCTCCAGCCGCCACAGCAGATCGCGCCACGGCGTGGCTGCGGTGGCCATGCCGGCCGCCACGCCCAAGGCATCGGCCAGGGCATCCAGCGGATCGGCCGAGCGCGTGGTGGTCCAGGCGCCCTGCGCGAACTCGATGCCCACGCCCAGCGCCAGCAGACCCAGCGCGGCCCAGGCCCAGGCGCGCGGCCCGGCGTAGACCTGCACCGCCGCGGCGGCCAGCAGCAGGTAGGCGAGGAAGTGCTCGGCCTTGTCGCTGTCGGGCAGGTCCGACAGCTGCGGCGGGTGCGGCATCATGCACACGTAGATCAGCACCGCGATGCCCAGCCACCACAGCCCCAGCCACAGCCAGGGCCAGCGGAAGGCGCGCACCGCCGCCATCACAGCCACCATCACAGCCGCCAGGTCAGGTCGCCGGACAGGAACGCCGGCGCCAGCGAGACGTCGCGCTCGAAGCCCATCACCTGGAAGCGCTCGCCCATCTCGCTGGGCAGAGTCAGTTGCTTCACCTGCTGGCGCAGGCGCAGCCGCGTGGTCTCGTCGCCGCGCGCCTCGGCCTCGGCCAGCAGCGCGTCCAGGCCGTTGCCGAGCAGGAAGCTGGCCTGGTTGCAGTAGCCGGCCAGGTCGAAGCCCGCGCCCGTCCCCGCCTCGGCCAGCGCGGTGAAGTCCACCGACGCGGTCAGGTCCTGCAGGCCCGGCCAGCGGTACGGATCGGCATGCGTGCGGTGCCGGTAGAACACGCGCAAGGTGCCGTCGTCGCGCTCGGGCAGATAGAACTCGCGGCGCGGATAGCCGTAGTCCACGAACAGCATCGCGCCGCTGCGCAGGCCGCCGGCCACCGCCTGGATCCAGTACGGCAACTGCGGCAGCAGTTCGGAGCGGTAGCCATCGGCGAAGGGCGCCTGCAGATAGCGCTCGAGGTGGCGCACCGCCGCCGCCAGCAGCGGATCGGCCGGCTGTTCGCCGCGGCGGAAGCGGCCCTCGCCGTCCAGGGTCACCGTCTCCTCGAACACCTCGCCGTCGCGCAGCGCGAAGCGCGGTGTCGGCAAGGCGTCGATCACCTCGTTGGCGAACAGCACGCCGTTCCAGTCGTCGTCGAACGGGCGGTCCAGCCACTCCACCAGATCGAACACCGGCGGGATCAGCGTACGCGCCAAGCGCTCGCGCTGGCGTTCGCGCAGATCGGCACTGGGCTCCAGGATCGCATAGCGCTCGGGCAGCGCATCCAGCGCCAGCAGGCGCTTGAGCATCACCTCGGCGAAGGCGCCGCTGCCGCCGCCCACTTCCAGCATGCGCGCCTGCGGCCCCAGTTGCTGCAACACCGGCGCCAGCGCATTGGACACGGTGGCCGCGAACAGCGGCCCCAGTTCCGGCGCGGTGACGAAATCGCCCTCTTCGCCGAACTTGCTGCTGCCGGCGCTGTAGTAGCCCAGGCCGGGCGCGTACAGCGCCAGCTCCATGAAACGCGAGAATGGAATGGCCCCGCCGGCGGCGGCGATCTCGGCGCGCATATGCGCGGCCAGGCGCTCGCTGTGGGCCAATGCGATGGCATCGGGCGAAGGAAGGTCGGTGGGCATGCGGTGCGCGATTGCGTGGACAATGCACAGCATAGCCGAGCATGGAACCCGTACATGACCCAGACCAAAGTCGCCCTGATCACCGGCAGCGCGCGGCGCATCGGTGCCGGCATCGCCCGGCGCCTGCACGCCGCCGGCTACGACCTCGCCCTGCATGCGCATACCTCGCAGGCCGAGTTGCAGGCGCTGGCGCAGGACCTGGAGGCGGTGCGCGCCGGCAGCACGCTGACCCTGCAGGCCGACCTGCGCGACACCGCGCGGCTGCCCGCGCTGGTGGCGCAGTGCGTGGCGCGCTTCGGCCGGCTCGATGCGCTGGTCAACAACGCCTCCAACTTCTATCCCACGCCGCTGCACGAGGCCACGCCGGCGCAATGGGACGACCTGTTCGCGGTCAACGCGCGCGCGCCGCTGTTCCTGGCGCAGGCCGCGGCCACGCAGCTGCGCCAGCATGGCGGCGCGATCGTCAACCTCACCGACCTGCACGCCGAACAGCCGCTGCGCGCGCATCCGCTGTACAGCGCGGCCAAGGCCGCCCTGGCGATGCTGACCCGCTCGCTGGCGCTGGAACTGGCGCCGCAGGTGCGGGTCAACGCCATCGCCCCCGGCGCGATCCTGTGGCCCGACGCCGGCAAGGACGCCGCCGCGCAGCAGGCCCTGCTGGCACGCACGCCGCTGGCGCGCACCGGCCAGGTCGAGGAAATCGCCGAGGCCGTGCGCTGGCTGCTCGACGACGCCGGCTTCGTCACCGGGCAGACCTTGCGGGTGGATGGCGGGCGCGGGCTGACGTGAGGAGCCGGGATTGGGGATTGGGGATTGGGGATTGGGGATTCGGGATTCGGGATTCGGGATTCGGGATTCGGGTTGCAGCATGCGTTCCGCACCGCCGCTGTCTGGCGTTTGGCCACAGCGGCGCGAACAACTCGACGCAACGCACGCCTCGGAACGCCCGCATCGCCAATGTGGGAGGGGCTTCAGCCCCGACGCGACACTGGTGCAAGCATCGGGGCCGAAGCCTCTCCCACCCCGATTCCGCCAGCCGCGCCGGCACGGCACCGCCCGCTCGCATCCCAGACATCTGCACCGCTCGCCTGAAAGACACGCACGTCTGTAGGAGCGGCTTCAGCCGCGACGGGCGCCACCGGATCCCATGTCGCGGCTGAAGCCGCTCCTACGCGAGCAAACGGCCGGCCCGACAGCGCATCCGCCACCCCATCCCCACTCCCGACTCCCCAATCCCCGCTACTCAACCAGCTCGACCGCCTCGAACGTCGTCCCATGCTCCGCATGCGCCTGCCACAGCGCGCCCAGGCGTTGGCCGCTGACCGGGTCGACGAAGTCGGCGGCGATGTCGGCCAGCGGCTTGAGCACGAAGGCGTGGCGCAACTCCGGGCGCGGGATACGCAGATGGCCGGGGCCTTCGACGATGCGGTCGCCGTAGAACACCACGTCGATGTCCAGGGTGCGGTCGCTGAAACGCGGGCCGCTGCGGTCGCGGCCATGCGCGTCCTCCAGCGCATGCAGCCAGGCATCCAGCGGCGCCAGCTCCCAGTCGGTCTGCAGCGCCACCGCGTTGTTCAGGAAGGCTGGGCCATCGAACCCGACCGCCGCGGTGCGATAGGTCGGCGACACCGCGATCGCGCCGAACTGCCGGCGCAGCGCCGCGATCGCCGCGGCCAGGTGGTGATGCGGGCGCAGATTGCTGCCCAGGCTCAGAAGCACGGTGGTCATGCGCTATTCGCGCATGCCGCGGCCGCGAGCGTCAACGGCTAGCCAAGCCCTCACCACCCCGCATAGAATCCAGTTGCACCCGGTTTCGGCATCGCCATGACTTATTGCGTCGGCATCGAAGTGGACGAAGGCCTGGTCTTCGCCGCTGACACCCGCACCAACGCCTCGCTGGACGACGTCCGCGTTCACCGCAAGCTGCACGTGTTCGAGTATCCGGGACAGGCGGTGTTCGCGCTGATGTCGGCCGGCAACCTGGCGACCACGCAGCTGACCCTCTCGCGCCTGCAGCGCGACGCCGACGATCCGGACGCGCCGCGCAGCCTGCGCACCTTCCGGCACCTGTTCGAGGTCGCCGAGTACGTCGGCGAGGTGCTGGCCTCCAGCCAGGTCAAGCTCTCCGAGCAATCCCAGCACAGCGGCATCAACGTGCAATCGACGCTGATCCTGGGCGGGCAGATCGCCGGCGAACGGCCCGGCCTGTACATGATCTATCCGCTCGGCAACGCCATCGCCACCTCGCCGGAGACGCCATACCTGCAGATCGGCGAATCCAAGTACGGCAAGCCGATCCTGGACCGCATCATCCGCTCGGAGATGCAACTGGAAGACGCCGCGCGCACCGCGCTGGTGTCGCTGGACTCGACCATCCGTTCCAACCTGTCGGTGGGCATGCCGATCGATGTGGCGCTGATCCGCCGCAACGACCTGCGGGTGACCGAGCGCATGCGCCTGGAAGCCGACACCCCGCTGTACGCCGAGATCCACGACACCTGGTCGCGCAAGCTGGAGAACGCCGTGCGCACCCTGCCGCGCTTCCCCTGGGAACCGGAACTGGCCGAAGACCCCGACGACGCCGCGCGCAATGCCTTGCCGCCGCTGCCGCCGCGCCGCGCCCCGGCCCGGCGCGACCCGGAAGACCAGTCGGCGCAGCAGTGAGAAGCCGGGAGTGGGGAATCGGGAGTGGGGAATCGTAAAAGCGGAGTGCGATGCCTCCGTTTCGATGTACGGGACGTGTCGGCGCTCGCGTCATTGCAGGATGCAATGCAGCGCTGCTGCCTTTTCGACCGTGGTTATCAGCGTCTCAGCGATGAATAGGGCATCGCAGCGCTAGTCCCGACTCCTGAAGCGTGCGCTTGAGCATGCCCACCGCCGAGGCGGCAGTCGTTTTGCTGCCGCCTTCCTATTGCCAGCCTCTCAGCGAAAGCCGATCGCTGTTGCTGTTGCCTTTCCCATTCCCCATTCCCAGCACTTCAGCCGCTTTCAAGGGCATGCGCCACAGCGCGGAACACGCGCTGCATCTCCAGCGGCTTGCGCAGGACGTGCACGGCGATGTCGGCGGGGAAGTGGTCGCGCTCCAGGGTGGTGCCGGTGTCCTCGAGCACGATCGCCGGGCCCTGGTAGCCCAGGTCCTGCAGGGCCAGCAGCAGGCGCACCGCCGACAGCAGGATGATGTCGCTGTCGACGATCACCAGGTCCGGCAGGCCGTGCTCCTCGACGTCGCGCAGCGCGGCGGCGCCGTCGGACGCCAGCTGCGGGCGGTAGCCCTGGCTGGACAGCGCATTGCCGAGCAGCGACAGGCGCGTGGCCTCGCCGTCGACCAGCAGCACGCGCTGGCCCTTGCCCATCGGCAGCGACGGCTCCGGCTCGAACGACGGCAGCGGCGCGCGCAGCGGCATCAGCAGTTCGAAACAGGTGCCCTCGCCCGGCGTGCTGTCCACGCCGATGCGGCCACCGTAGCTCTCGACGATGCGCTTGCACGAGATCAGGCCCAAACCGGTACCGTCCGGCTTGGTGGTGAAGAACGGGCTGAACAGCCGCGCCTGGGTGTCCGCGTCCATGCCCATGCCGGTGTCGCGGACCAGGATGCGCACCTGCTCGCTGCCGTTGCCGCCGATCGCCGGCGCCGCCGAGAAGCTCAGATGGCCGCCGTCGGGCATCGCCTGGATCGCGTTGAGGCCGAGGTTGAGCAGGCACTGCTGCAATTCGGTGTAGTTGGCTTCGATCGACAGCGCCGCATCGGCCACGTCGACCTGCAGCGTCACCCGCTCCGGCAGGCTGCTCTTGAGCAGCATCTGCACCGCCTGGAACAGCTCGGCGAGCCGCACCGGCTCGCTCGGCGTGCGCGAGCCGCGCACGAACGACAGCATCGACTCGGCCATCTCGTGGCCGCGCCGGCCGCATTCGGCGATGACGTCGGCCAGGTGCCGCAGTTGCGGATCGTCGCTGCGTCCGACCAGCAGTTCCGGCACGATCAGCAGCGGCTGCAGGATGTTGCGCAGGTCGTGGCTGAGGCCGGCGGCGAGCAGAGCCAGGCTCTCCAGGCGCTGCGCGCGCATCAGCTCGCGCTCGACCCGCTGCCGCTCGCGCTCGGTGCGGGCCTCGCGGATCGCGCGCGCCACCGCCGACGGCAGGCGCGTGGGGTTGTGCTTGATGATGTAGTCGTTGGCGCCGTCGCGCAGCGCCTCCACCGCGGTCTCCTCGCCGATGGTGCCGGAGACGAAGATGAAGGGCACCGCATTGCCGTCCTCGCGCACCACCCGCAAGGCCTCGTGCCCGGAGAAACCGGGCATGCTCAGGTCCGACAGCACGATATCCGGCGCGAACTCGCCCAGCGCGTCGCGCAGCGCCGGCTCGCTTTCCACGCGGCGGAACGTCGCCTCCAGGCCGGCGTCCAGCAACTGGTCGGACAGCAGCTCGGCGTCCTCCGGCGAATCCTCCACCATGAGGATCCGGATCGGGCCAAGCCTGGGGCCGGTGGTGGGCATGCGCGCTTACTCTTTGTCCGGCGCCTGGTTGATCAGCGCCCAGAAGGTCCCCAGCGTCTTCACCGCGGTGAAGAACTGGTCCACGTCCACCGGCTTGACCACGTAGGCGTTGACGCCCAGGTCCCAGCTGCGCGCCAGGTCGCTTTCCTCGCGCGAGGACGACAGGATCACCACCGGCAGGCGCTTGAGCGACTCGTCGCTGCGCACCAGCTTGAGCACTTCCAGGCCGTCCATGCGCGGCATCTTGATGTCCAGCAGCAGCACCGCCGGCAGGCCTTCCTCGCGGTCGGCGTAGGCGCCGCGGCGCAGCAGGTAGTCCATCGCCTCCACGCCGTCCTCGACGTGCACGATGGGATTGGCCAGACGCGCGTCGCGCAACGCATCCACCGCCATTTCGGCATCGGCGGAGCTGTCTTCGGCAAGCAGGATGGTGCGGATGGCGGTCATGCGATGAACTCGGTAGGGGACGCTTCGGGCGCCGGGGGCAGAACGAAATGGAAGGTGGCGCCCTGGTCGGGGGCGGATTCGGCCCAGATCTGGCCGCCATGGCGGGTCAGCACGCGGCGCACGCTGGCCAGGCCGATGCCGGTGCCGGAGTACTCGCTGGCCTTGTGCAGGCGCTGGAACACGCCGAACAGCTTGGCCGCGTAGGTCATGTCGAAACCGGCGCCGTTGTCGCGCACGCTGAAATGGTGGCTGCCGTCCGGCTGCACCTGGTAGCCGACCTCGATCTGCGCGACCTCGCGCTTGGCGCTGTACTTGACCGCGTTGCCGAGCAGGTTCAGCCACAGCTGCCGCATCATGTTCTCGTCGGCGACCAGGATCGGCAACGGCGCGATGCTCCACTCGATGCGGTGGCCGCTGCCGCCCTGGTCGGACTGGTAGTTGGCGTCCAGCACCGAGCGCGTCTCCGCCACCAGCGACTGCATGTCCACCGCCTGCAGGCGCAACGCGCTGCGGCCCAGGCGCGAGTAGACCAGCAGGTCGTCGATCAGCGAGGCCATGCGCCGCGCCGAGGTGCCGATCACCTCCAGGTAATGCCGGCTCTTCTCGTCGGCGCCGTCGCCCAGATGACGGGCCAGCTTGTCGGCGAAGCCGGCGACGTGGCGCAGCGGCGCGCGCAGGTCGTGCGAGACCGAGTAGCTGAACGCCTCCAGTTCGCGATTGACTTCCGACACCTGCTCGATCTTGCCCTCCAGTTGCCGGTTCAGCTCCTGGATGCGCTGCTGCGCGGTTTTCTGCAGGGTGATATCGCTGACCGTCATCAACACCACTTCATCCTCGCTGTCCGGCAGCGGCATGCGCCGCGCATTCAGCAACATGGTCCTTGGTACGCCATCGGCGCCGAGTTGTTCGTGCTCGAAATCCCACAATTCGCGTCCGCGTAACATCACGTCGGCCAGGCGCTGGACGATGAGCGGATCGCGCCAGACGCCATCGCCGACATCGGCCAGCATCTTCGGCGGATCGGCCAGGTCCATGCCATACAGTTCGGCGAAGGCGGTGTTGTGCATCATCATCCGCTGCGTGCCGTCGAGCAGCACGATCGGCTCGCGCACGGTCTGCAGCACCGCCGCGGCGCGGCTGTTGGCGCGCAGCATGTGGCGCTCGGCGTCCAGGCGCCGGCCGATCTGCCGCTGCAGCAGCCAGATCACCAGGCCCAGCAGCAGCAACTGCACCAGCAGCGAGGTCCAGCTCATCATCGAGGCGAGCATGCGGCGCTGATCGGCGTCGGCGGTGCGCTCGCGCAGTAGTTCGTCCTCGCGCCGCTGCAGTTCGGCGATCAGGCCGCGGACCGGGTTGTCGGCGGTCATGTCCTGGATCAGGGCGCGGACCCGCTCCGGATCGCGCGTCTGCGCGATCCGCTCGGCGATCAGCCCGCGCCGCTCCAACGTACTCTGCAGGCGCCCGACGCGGACCTGCTGATCGGGGTTGTCGCGGGTCAGTTCGGCCAGGTGGGCCATGGTCGGCGGCAACGACGCGCGCGCCTCTTTCAACCGCGCGTCCAGGATCGGCGACTGCACGCCGTGCGACATCGCCATCGCCGCCGACTCCATGTCGCGCATGTCCGCCTCCATCGCGTTCAGGGTGGCGGTCACTTCCTGGCTATGGCCGACCCAGTCGGCCGCGCGCAAGGTGCTGGCATTCATCTGCCGCAGCAGCAGCGAGGGCAGGATGACGATCAGGACGACAGCCAATGCCAGCAGCGGCAGGCGCCAGCGGTCCCAAGCATCGTGTTTGGCGATGGTCTGCATAGCGGGTGCGTAAAAAGAAGGAACGGCTGCGGCCATCGCGGGCGCGCATTGTCGCCCATCTTCCCCGGCAGCAGATGAATTATTCAGCGGAAGCGCGACACCCCGATCGCGAGAGATGCGCGGACTCTATCCCAGCCCGCACGCACGACGAAACGGGCGGCACGTGGCCGCCCCCGGGAGCGCCACGCGCGGGCCGCGCTCAGGGCCGGCGCACCGGGGCGGGGACGCAACCGGCGGTGGGGCCGACCAGGGTCCACGCCGGCATGCCTGCGCGGACCAGCAGGAAATCGGCATGGCTGCGCAGGCGCTGGCGCTCGGACTGGCTCAGGGCCTGGTCCAGCTCCTGCATCACTGCGGAGAACGCCGGCCAGAAACCGGCATCGTCGTGAAAGGTGGTCAACAGCATGCTCAACTGCGCTTCGAGCCCGCGCACCGCCGTCAGCAGCGGCGACGGCCGCGCGCCGGGGCCGGACAGCGCGGCGCCCAACGCTTCGGCGGCCGCGGCCGCGTGCCCCGCGGCCGGGTGGGGTTGGGTGTCCAACATCGCGCGTGATCCGTTGACGAACATGAAGGGATGATGTCCGAGCAGATGTCAAAACCACGCGAAATGCGATGGCCGTCGCGGATTTTCCGCGCCTCCCAATAAAAAACGCACCCCGCAGGGTGCGTCGCAGGCCGGCTGTCGCGGGTGGGGCGCCTCGTCGCATCCCCACCCGCGGCTGCGGATCGCAAAACTTACTTCTTGGCGGTGGCGCTGACCTTCAGGCCGGACGCATCCACCTTCTTGACGCCGTCGATCATCTTGGCGACCGACACCGCCTTGTCCTTCTCCGCCTTGGTCGCGACCGCGCCCGACAGCTTCACCGTGCCGTTGACGGTCTCGACCTTGATCTCGGTGCCGCTGACGTCCTTGGTCGCCAGCAGGTCGGCCTTGACCTTGGTGGTGATCCAGGTGTCGGTGACCGGCTCCTTGGAGTCGTGGCGGCTGGCGTCGTGGGCCGTGGTGTCGTGCTGCATGGTGTCCTGCTGGCCCATGCTGCCGTGGTCCTTGGCGCCGGTGGTCTGGCCGGCCGCGAACGCCTGGCCGGCGCCGAACGCGAAACCGGCCACCAGGGTGGCGCCGAGCAGGGTGCGTGCATTGATCGTCTTCATCGTGTTTTCCTCCGCTGAAAGTGTGCGCAGTCTCCACCACGCCGTCGTACAGGCGGCGTGACCGCACAATCGCCGCAGCGTGAATGCGCAACCTGCCGCCCCGGGCCGGGCGATACTGTGGTTCCGCCGCTTGCGCCCACACCCATGTCCGACGTCAATCTCGCCCTGCTCGGCTTCGGCTATGTCGGCCGCACCTTCCATGCGCCGCTGATCGCGCACACGCCAGGCCTGCGCCTGCATACCGTGGTCTCGCGCCAAGCCGAGGACGCCAGCGCGGCCTGGCCGCAGGCGCGCGTGGTCGCCGATGCCGCACAGGCCTTCGCCGACCCGCAGGTCGACGCGGTGGTGATCGCCACGCCCAACCAGACCCACGCGCCGCTGGCGCTGGCCGCCCTGGCGCAGGGCAAGCACGTGCTGGTGGACAAGCCGTTCACCCTGGACGTGGCCGAAGCGCAGCAGGTGCTCGAACAGGCGCAGCGCGTCGGCCGCATCGTCAGCGTGTTCCAGAACCGGCGCTGGGACGGCGACTTCCTGGGCGTGCGCGCCCTGCTGGAGGCGGGCACGCTGGGCGAGATCGCCGAGTTCCACTCGCACTTCGATCGCTACCGTCCGCAGGTCGGCGACCGCTGGCGCGAGCACGCGCTGCCCGGCTCCGGGCTGTGGTTCGACCTGGGGCCGCACCTGCTCGACCAGGCGCTGCAACTGTTCGGGCCCCCGCACTCGGTGCAGGCCGACCTGGCGCTGCAGCGCACCGGCGCGCAGGCGGTGGACTACGTGCATGCGGTGCTGCGCTATCCGCGGCTGCGGGTGGTGCTGCATGCCGGCTCGCTGGTCGCCGCGAACGGGCTGCGCTTCGCGGTCCACGGCACCGGCGGCAGCTACCTCAAGCACGGCCTGGACACGCAGGAAGCGCAGTTGCGCGCCGGCGTCGTCCCGGGCGCGCCGGACTGGGGCGAAGATCCCCTGCCCGGCCAGTTGCACCTGGTCGGCGCCGACGGCACCCACACCGTCCAGCCCGTGCCCGCGCATCGCGGCGATTACCGCGACTGCTACGCGGCCTTTCGCGAGGCAGTGGCCGGGCGCGCGCCGGCGCCGGTGGATGCGGCGCAGGCGCTGGCGGTGATGCGCCTGCTCGAGGCGGGCGTGCGCAGCGCCGCCACTGGCTGCAGCGTGGCGCTGGACTGAGCCGCGCGCGTCAGGCCGGACGCGTGCCGCCCGGCGCGGGCGCGTCGCCGCCCTCGTGCTTGATCGCGTGACCGCCGAACTGGTTGCGCATCGCCGCCAGCAGCTTGTCGGCGAACGAATCGTCCTCGCGCGAGCGCAGCCGCTCCAGCAGCGAGAGGGTGATCACCGGCGCCGGCACGTCCAGGTCGATCGCCTCGGCCACGGTCCAGCGGCCTTCGCCGGAGTCCTGGACGAACGGCGCGATCCCGGACAGGGTCGGATTGGCGCCCAGTGCATCCGCGCACAGGTCCAGCAGCCAGGACCGCACCACGCTGCCCTGGCGCCAGACCTCGGCCACCTGGTGCAGATCCAGCGCGAACTCCTGCTTGCGCCCCATCAGCGCGAAGCCCTCGGCATAGGCCTGCATCAACCCATACTCGATGCCGTTGTGGACCATCTTGGTGAAGTGGCCGGCGCCGCTGGGGCCGACATGTCCCCAGCCGGCATTGGCTGCCGGCGCCAGCGTCGCGAACACGTCGTGCAGGCGCTGCACCGCCGCGGTGTCGCCACCAATCATCAGGCTATAGCCCTCCTGCAGGCCCCACACGCCGCCGCTGGTGCCGCAGTCGACGTAGGCGATGCCGTGCGCGGCCAGTTCGCCGGCGCGGCGCATCGAATCCTTGTAATAGGAATTGCCGCCGTCGATCACCACATCGCCCTTGCCCAGCAGCGGCAGCAGCGCGGCCAGGGTGTCGTCGACCACCTTTCCGGCGGGCACCATCAGCCACACCGCGCGCGGCGCCGGCAGCGCCGCGACCAGCGCGGCCATGCTGTCGACCGCTTCCACCCCGCGCTGCTGCGCGGCGCTGCGCGCGGCCTCGCCCAGGTCGAAACCGACCACGCGGTGCCCGCCGCGCACCAGCCGCTCGGCCATGTTCGCGCCCATCCGGCCCAAGCCTACAAGTCCCAGTTCCATGCGTCGTTCCCGGTTCGAAAAAAGGAGGGTTAGGGTCTCACGAAGCGGCGCCGCCGACGTGACGCGCAGCTAAGGCGCCGGTGCCGCGGCGGACGCCGGCGGCGGCATCCGGGCGCAGTCGCGCAGCTGCAGGTCGCGCCAGCGCTGGTACAGCGTGGTGTGCAGATTGTGCAGGGTCAGCTCGATCGCGAACGGCGTGCGCGGGTTGCGGTCCAGCAGGCGCGCCACGTGGTAGCCGATCGGCTTGACGCCCTTGGGATGCACGTAGACCTGAAAGCCGCGGTAGAACGGATCGCCGAGCAGGGCGTCGAGCTGCGCGAGCACCGCCCGCTGCGCCGGGTCCAGGCCTGCGCGCAGCGCCGGGTCGCGCGCGTACAGCAGCCGCTCGAAGCGCTCGCGTCCCGGACCGCGCAGCGCCTGCGCCAGCTCCCAGATGCGCCGGTTCTGGCCGTCGTAGTACGCGAAGCCGCCGTGCGCGCGCAGCGCCGCCGCGGCCTCGGCGCTGACCGCGGCGACCACGAAGTTCTCCGCCTGGTTGTTGATGTCGTCCAGGTAGCGGCGCTCGAACACGTGCACGATGTAGCCGGGCGCGCCGAGGAAGGCGGCGCGGCCGCGTTGCGCGGTCCTGGCCGCCTCGCCGTCGGCGAAGAACGCGCCGGCGTGCGCGCCGAGCAGGATGCTGTCGGTGTCGTGCAGGGTCAGGAAGGTGCCGATCGCCAGTTCGTCGGCGCTGAACGCACGATCGAACGCGGCATCGCCATACAGCTCGCGCTGCGTGGCCAATTGCGCGATCTGCCGGCCCACGCCGCATTCCGAACGCACGTGGCCGCTGTAGAACGCCTCGATCGCCTGCGCATTGCCGCCGGCCGGGCGGTAGCCACGGCCGAAGCTGCGGAAGCGCTCCCAGCCCTGCGCCTGCGCGCCGCGCAGGCCGAACCCGATCCAGCCCAGTTGCAGCGCCGAGAAGCGATAGCCGGGATTGTCCTGCAGGCGCGCGACCGCGCGCGCGGTGGCCGCGCCCAGTTGCAGGAAGTAGCCGCACTGCGTCGCCGGGGTATCCAGCAAGGCGCGCAGCGCCTGCTGCCGTTGCGCGTTGTTCCAGGCCGCGGGCAAGGCCGCCTGCAGGTCGCCATGCGCCTGCGCCTCGGCCAAGGAACCGCGCTCGCACGGCGCGCCCGCCGCGATCTGCGGCTGCGCCGCGGCGGTGCTGCCGATGCGCCAGCCCAGCCGCTGCAGCAGCGCCGCCAGGCAATCCGCGCTGGCCTGGTCGGCCGGCGCCGGTGCGGCATCGGCCGCGGCGCTGGCCAGCAGCACGGCCAGCAGCAGGCCGACGCCGCGACGCAGACGTGCAACGCGAGCGAATCTCGGCAGTCGGATCATGGAGCGGGCATCGCGAGCGGCGGTTTCCGTTGGCCGCGCGGCAGGCGGGGCCTGCGCAGCCTGCCGCGCGCCGCGTGCAGACGTCGCGAAATCGCCTGCCGCGCCGACGCCCGCCGCGGCATTCACTCTTCCGCCATGCCCGGCGCCCCTACACTGCGGCTCTCTTGGCGCAAGCGATCCCCCTGCATGCACGTGCTCGTCACCGGAGGCACCGGATTCATCGGCCGCGCGCTCTGCCCCGCCCTGCTCGACGCCGGGCACCGGGTCAGCGTGCTCACCCGCGACCCCGCACGCGCGGCGCGGCTGTTGCCGGCGGTGCAGGTGCTGGACGACCTGCAGCGCGCGGCACCGGCCGATGCGGTGATCAACCTGGCCGGCGAACCGCTGGGCGAGGGCCGCTGGAACGCCACCCGCAAGCGCCGTTTCCGCACCTCGCGGATCGGCACCACCCGCGCCCTGATCGAGTGGATGCGCCAGCTCGATCCTGCGCAGCGCCCTGGCTGCCTGATCTCCGGTTCGGCGATCGGCTACTACGGCAATCGCGGCGACGAGGTGCTGGACGAAGACAGCACGCCGGGCGACGACTTCTCCGCCCAGCTGTGCCGCGACTGGGAGGCCGAGGCGCTGCACGCGCAGGCGCTGGGGGTGCGCACCAGCCTGGTCCGCACCGGCGTGGTGCTGGGCCGCGACGGCGGCGCGCTGGCGCGGATGCTGCTGCCGTTCCGGTTCGGGATGGGCGGGCGCATGGGCGACGGCCGCCAGTGGATGAGCTGGATCCACCGCGACGACCAGGTCGGCCTGCTGCTGTGGCTGCTGCAGCATGGCGGCGAAGGCGCCTACGACGCCACCGCGCCGGCGCCGGCGACCAACGCCGCGTTCGCCCAGCAGCTCGCCGCGACCCTGCACCGTCCCGCGCTGGTGCCGATGCCGGCCGCCGCGCTGCGCCTGGCCTTCGGCGAGATGGCCGACCTGTTGCTCGGCAGCCAGCGCGTGCTGCCGGCACGCGCGCAGCGCGAAGGCTATCTGTTCCGCTATCCGGAGCTGGAGACGGCGCTGCGCGCCCTGCTCGCCGACTGAGCCGGTGCGGCGGCCGAGCGCGCAGCGCCGCCGCACTCACCGAAACGCAAACGCCCCGGCGGAGGCCTCCGCCGGGGCGTGTTGCATCAGGTCGCTGCGCCGGCGCGAGACGCCGGGGGACAGCGTCCGTGCGCGCGACTCAGTAGCGCTTGCAGACGGTCTCGACCACGCGATTGCCGTTGGCCTGCTGGCGCTGGCCCTGGATGTAGCGGCCGGTCGCGCCACCGGCGACCGCGCCGCCGACCGTGGCCAGCTTGCGGCCATCGCCCTTGCCGATCTGGTTGCCGAGCAGGCCGCCGATCGCCGCACCCGCCAGGGTGCCGCCGATGCGGTCGGGGTCGGTGCTGTTCTTGCGCACCGCGACCTTCTTGCAGTGCACGCGGGTGCCGTCGCTGAAGCGGCGGCCGTTGTCCTCCGGGCCATAGTGGCGCTGCGCCTCGGCCAGCGGCGCGGCGGCCGTGGCGATGGCGAGCACGGAAAGACACAAGGCGGACTTGAGAGTGTTCATGCTGATGGCTCCTGGGTGGCGGAGCTGATGCGCACACGCATCGCGCTCTCGACGGGCGCCACCTTCGCATCGACTTCGCGAATGGTTCGTGAAGCGAAATCGCGCGGATTCAGCTTCCGCAGCCGCGCCTGAATCAGTCGGCGCCGCCGGGTTCGCCGCTCTGCGGGGCCGTCACGGCAGGCGGCTGCGCCGCAGTGGCGGGGGCAGGTGCCGGCGGCGGCGCGGGCACCGCCGCAGACATCGGCGTCGGCACGGCGGACGGCGCGGGTGCAGGTGCAGGTGCAGGCGCTGCCGGCGCAGTCACGGCCGCGGCGGCAGGCGGATGCGCCGGCGGCTCCGGCGCCGGCTTGTTCTTCGGCAGGTATTCGCTCATCAGCTGGAAGAAGCGCTTGTAGAAGTCGCTGTCCTGCACGGTGCTGCTGGCCACCCGCACCATCGAGTCGTCGCTGCTGCCGATCGGCAGCGACACCGAGCCGAGCACGCCGACGCCGACGCTGGCCGAAGTCGGGCTCTTCTTCAGCGCATACCGGTCCTGCAACGCGCTGACGAAGACCCAGGATTCGTCCTGTCCATGCCCCACGCAGGACACGCGCAGTTCCAACTGCTCGTGCAGATCGTCGTTGGGCTGGAAGTTCTTGGTGCCTTCCACCGCATCGGCGGTGGCCTTGGACACCACGTAGCCCTGGCTGAGCAGCGCGCGGCGCGCCGATTCGCAGGCCTGTGCCGGCTGCACCGGGTAGTTGCGCGAATAGGTGTTGTCGGAATTGAAGGTCTCTTTCACCAGCCCGTCCTGCTTGCGGGCGAAACAGCCGCTCAGGCCGATCGCGATCAGCGCGAGCGCGGGAATGGCGAGAACCTTGGAGGGAGCGGACATAGGCCGTTGACCGGAGAGAGGGAACCGCGGCAAAGGATAGCCGCAAGCGCGTCGGCGCGGCCTTGACGACGCCGCGGCCGCTCATCCCGCGGTTAGCGAGGCGTGCGGCCCGACCGCCGCCGCGTCAGGCGGCGGGTTCCAGCGCCAGGTCCACGCGCAGCAGGCGGCCATCGCGGTCGCGGCGTTCGCCGCGCAGGTAGTGATGGGCGTCGAGCAACTCCAGGGTCGGCGCTGCGGCCAGCGGCTCGCCCCACAGGCTCAGCAGGAAGCCACGCGCGCGCAGCCAGTCGAGCAACCGCAGCAGCCTGTCCAGGTCGCGCGGCAGCAGCAGGTCGACGTCGCCGGGCAGGCGCGGCGCCGCCGCCGGATCGTCCAGCCAGCGCGGATAGCTGCCGTACAGCGCAAAGGCGAAGCCGTCGGCGCGCAGGGCCGCCAGCAACTGCGCCGTGCCGGGCAGGTCGATCGGCTGGCGCCGGTGCTGGAACACCAGCGCGTACTCGTGGCTGCGATCGCTGCGGGTGTCGCCGGGCGCCAGCGGCTGCGCCGTCTCGCGCGGGTAGCACAGCACCCGCTCGGCGCAGGGCGCGAACAGGCTGCCGAGGATCCGCGCCAGGTCCCAGGCCTGCGGCACCGTGGTCTCGCCGAGCTGGACGTTCTCCACCATCGCGACGCAGAAGCCGTCCTCGCGCAGGTGGCGGCGCACCCCATGGAACACCGCGCGCAGACCGTGCAGATAGGCGGCGTAGTCGGCACTGGCGTAGAGCTGGCCGGGCGCCGCCGCGGCCGGCCAGGCGCAGCCGAAGTACGGCACGTTGGTCAGGCACAGGTCCACCGGCGCGGCCGGCGCGCAGTGCGGCAAGCCGCCGTCCAGCACCTCGGCCTGCAGGCCGAGTCGCTGCAGCCGTTCGCGCGCCAGCGCCGCGCGCGCCGCGTCGATCTCCAGGCCGATGCCGTGGCGACCTTCCAGGGCGGCCGCCAGCAAGGTGCTGCCGAAGCCGCAGAACGGATCCAGCACGCGTGCGCCGGGGGCGCTGAAGTGGCGGACGAACGGCCGCATCTGCCCGACCCAACCGCAGTCGCGCGCGCCCAGCGGATCGCGCCGGCGCAGGTCCTCCGGCAGCCGATGTTCCGGCGGATCCGGTAGCGGCGTCCACCAGCTGCGGCTATCCATGCGACGCCCGCCACAGCAGATCGCGGTCCGGCTGCCAGCCGGCACACAGCCGGCCGTCGGCGAAGAACACCAGCTTGTAGATGTCGCCGCTGTCGTGGCGCGCCTGCATCGCGGCGTAGTCGGACGTCTCGAACACCACCTCCATGCCGTCGGCGGTGGCCAGGCGCACATTCCAGAAGTAGTAGCCCTCGGTGATCTGCAGCGGCTGCAGGTCGCGCCACCATGGCGCCGCCATGCAGTCACCCAGCACCTGCTCCACCGCGACCCGCGCCTGCGCCAGATAGCGCGCGGTGCCGCCGTCGCGGTAGCCGTCGCCGAGCCGGGAGAACTCGCGGAAGATCACCGTGCGCGCCCCGCATTGGCGCGCCCACCGCAGGTAGGCGGCGACGCCGGCGGCGTCGGCGATGCCGCCGTGCTGCAGGATGCACACCAGGCGCAGCGGCAGCGCCGCGGCGATGCGCTGCGCGGTGGCGACGAAGACGTCCGCATCGGCGATCGCCTCGCCAGGGCGGAAACGCATGATCGCGTCGTTGCGCGCCTGCTGCGGATGGTGCCGCGACAGTTCGATCCACGACAGGCCGAAACGCTGCAGCGCCTGCAGCAGCGCCTCGCCCTGGCCGCGGGCGAAACCGGCGCCGTTGCTGTACAGCACCCGCTGTTCGACCAGCAGGCCCTCGCGCTCGGCCGCGCCCAGGGTCTGCAGCAGTTCCACGAACCAGTCTTCGTCGTCGGTCATCTCCAGCCCCGACAGCGAGTGCGACAGCGGCAGCCCGCGCAACTGCGCCAGCGCCTGGCGCAACTGCGCGAAGTAATCCGGCGGCGGCCGCAAGCTGGCCGCGGCGGTGCCGCCGCCCTGCGGCCGCAGGGTTTCCGAGCAGAAGCGGCAGCGCGCCGAACACGGTCGCACCGACGCATAGGGAGTGAAGGTCACCGGCTGCGCGACGCGGTAGTCGCGCGCACCGATGCGCTGCCGTCGCCAGCGCGACGCATCGGCGGCGGCCGGCACCCGCCATTCCAGGTGCGGGGTGCTGGCGCGCAGGGCGGCGAACAGCGGCGAGCCGCCGCTCAACGGCGGCGCACTCGGCAGGGACGCGTGCATGGCCGCCTCCTTACAGGCGCGCGGCGTTCGCGCGCGCGCGCACCTCGGCGAAGGTCCAGTCGTGCAGCAGGCGGCCGTTCTCCCACACGGTGACCATCGCATCGTCGTAGCCGGCCGGGCCGGCGACCGACTCGGCCGAGACCGCATCGGCCGCCACCGGCTCGGTGCGATAGCTGCCGTACTCGCGGTGCCGCAGCAGGCGCATGCGGCCGCGCTTGCTGAGCTTGCCCTTGTCGGTGACCGGATCCTTGTAGACGTCGATCCAGCGGCCATCGACGCGCGCGGCCGAGCACTTCAGCGCGAACTTCTGGGTGTCGCGGTCGAGCCGCTGCAGCAGTGCGCCGCCCATGCCGAAGGCCAGGTTGTCGGTGGCGTAGCCGGCGCTGGTGATGCGCTCCAGGATCGCGCGGATGCTGGTCGGGTTGACCCCGTCGCCCTGGATCACCCGCACGTGGTTGAGCACCTTGTAGCCCTTGCCGTTGACGCTGTGGCCGAAGGCCTCGTCGAGCAGTTCCAGGCACTGGTGCACCACCGCCACCGGATCGCCGGAGTCGGGGCGGATCACCACGGTGGCGCCGGAGGCGATCACCTGCTCGCGCAGGGTGCGGCCCCAGTGCTCGCGGATCGCGTGGAAGATGTCATAGCTGTCCGAGACCACCGCGACCACGCCGCCGGGCTTGCCGAACTGCGCGAGCATGTTGCGGTAGGCCTCGACCTCGCGCTCGCGGCCCCAGCTGGTGATGGTGCTGTGCTCGGCGGCGGGGATCGAATAGCCGGCCATCGGCTCGTGGTAATGCGCGCGCGCCAGCAGCAGCCCGGACACGGTGTCGGTGCCGAGGAAGTTGACCAGGTGCGACGCGCCGCCGATCGCCGCCGATTCCAGGCTGGACACGCCGCGCGCGCCGAAGTCGTGCAGCTTGAACGGCAACTGCCCGTCCGGATCGTCGCTGGTGCGCTCCAGGAACTGGCGCAGGGTCTGCTTGGCGTGCCAGCTCACCGTGGCCACCGTCACCGGGTACCAGATGCGCAGCAGCAGCGTCTCCAGGTACGACGGCACCCAGTAGGCCTGCGCGTCGGTGGATTCGATGGTCATCAGCGCGTTGTGGGTCGGCACCACGCTGCCCTCGGGCACGGCGCGGATGCGGATCGGCAACTGGCCGCCGAGGCGGTCGACGATGTCGCGCCAGCCGGCCTCGTTGAACGGCTCGCCGTGCGCGGCGAACAGGTCGCGCGCCTCGTCGATGTCGGCATGGGTGACAGGGCGGCCCAGCGCCTCCTTGAGGATCGACTGCAGGCCGAAGAAGACCGTGCGATCGTAGACGCCGCCGCGCGATTCCACGTAGAAGAACGTGGCGTCGGTGCCGGGCGGGTATTGCAGCCAGTGGCTGGCCTTGTAGCTGTCGGTGTTGAGCAGCAGGTTGTTCAGGCATTGCATGACGGAAGCTCCTTCGCGTCGGGGAAAGCCGGCGGTCTGTCCGCTGGCCGGGAGGCCGCGTCAACCGCGGCCCAGGAAGAATTCGAGCAGGTGCAGATGGTCTTCGAACAGTTTCGGGCCCATGCCCAGCACTTCGCTGACCGGCACCCAGCGCGCCTTGTCGGCGTCGTCGCCGCCACGCACCTCGGGCAGCTCGCCGAACACGAACTCGAAGTGGAAGGCATGGGTGATGGTGCGTCCGCGCAGGCTGCGCTCGGGGTGATCGAACACGTGGCGGTTCTTCAACGAGCCCTTGAGCACCGGCACCGGGATCTTCAGCCGGGTCTCCTCGCGCAGTTCGCGCAGGCAGGCATCGAGGATGCTCTCGTGCTGGCCGACGAAGCCGCCCGGCAGCGCCCACAGGCCCTTGCCCGGGGCCGCGCGGCGGCGCACCAGCAGCACGTGCCCGGAATGCACCACCACCGCGTCGGCGGTGACGAAGGTCGGCGGATACGGCGCCTCCTTCCAGGCCGCGCGGTACTGTTCGATGAACTGGTACTCGGCGAGCAGTTCGGCATACGACGGCGAGTTCTTGCGGAACGCCTCGAGCATGTCGAACACCGGCGCCGGCACATTGCCGCGCAGCATCAGCAGCGCGCCATGGAAATCGATGCTGCCGGCCTCGAACAGGTAACGGCGCAGTTCGGTCGCCGACAGCGTCTCGGTGTGCTGCACGTCGACCAGCGGCCACTGCGGGAACTCGCGCAGGTAATAGCTGCTGGCGTCCTTGTCCATGCCGATCAGGCCGATCCGCGCCTCGGCGCTGCCGCCATCGCTGCACACCGCCTCGGCCACCGTCGCCTGCACCGCGGCGATCCACTGGCTTTCGTTGTACAGGTGATCGCGCAGCGGACGCAGGATCAGCCGCTCGCCGGCGCCCTCGAGCGCGGCCTGGATCATCACGCTGCGCTCTGCAACGGTCCACGGATTGCGGATGGTGCGGGGGGTTTCGGCCGAGCCGATCAGGAAGATGAGTTTCCGGCCACGCGCCAGGGCGTGGCGGGCAACGGCGGCGTGGCCGTTGTGGAAGGGCTCGAAGCGCCCGATGAACACAAGATAGTCGAACTCCATGAGCATCCCTCACGGTTGGTGGATCGCCGCGGGTCTATCCCTTGGCGTAGGCGAAATGCTACGCCGATGCCGCATCGCGTCAAGTGACGCATCGCGCAGATTCATCGGCCATCCAGACGGCGCCTGCGGAGGCCGCGCCGGCACCGCTGCAGTGCAGCGCGCGTCGCCGCGGCGATCGCGCTAGCCTCGTGCGCGCCGCGGCCAAGGGGACAGCCCGGCACGTCCGCCCGGCCGCCGTTCGAGGCCGCGCGACGCCCCTGCTTCCCTCCTCCCATCACTGCGAGAATCGCATGAACCGATCGAGCAAGCGCGTGTCCGCCTGGCTGCTGGTGTTGTTGCTCGCCTGCCTGTGCGCGCCGGCCATGGCGCAGACCTTCGCCAAGGGCGCCGATGTCAGTTGGATCGACCAGCAGGAAAGCAGCGGCCACGTGTTCCGCAACGCCTCCGGCGCCACCACCGATTTCTTCTCGCTGCTCAAGGGCACCGGGGTCAACGCGATCCGGCTGCGCGTGTGGGTCAATCCGCAGGGCGGCTGGAACGACGGCGCCGACACACTGAACATGGCCAAGCGGGCCAAGGCGCAGGGCATGCGCATCATGATCGACTTCCACTACAGCGACAGTTGGGCCGATCCCGGCAAGCAGACCAAGCCGGCGGCCTGGAACGACCACGACTTCGCCACGCTGGTGAAGGACGTGTACTCGCACACCAGCGGCATCCTGTCCTATCTCAAGTCCAACGGCATCGACGTGAGCTGGGTGCAGGTGGGCAACGAGATCAACAGCGGCATGCTGTGGCCGGACGGCAAGACGCCCAACTTCGGCAACCTGGCGCAACTGGTCAACAGCGGCTACAACGCCAGCAAGTCGGTCTATCCCAACGCCAAGGTGATCGTGCACCTGGCCAACGGCTACGACAACGCGACCTTCCGCTGGTTCTTCGACGGCCTGAAGTCGGCCGGCGGCAAGTGGGACGTGGTCGGCATGTCGCACTACCCTTCACCCAACGCCTGGCAGAACGCCAACACGCAGATCGCCAGCAACATGCAGGACATGGTGGCGCGCTACGGCTCGGACGTGATCGTCAGCGAGGTCGGCATGGACTGGCAGCAGGCCGCCACCACCCGCGCGATGTTGGCCGATCTGCTCAACAAGACCCGCGCGCTCGGCAGCCGCGGCCTGGGCGTGTTCTATTGGGAACCCGACGCCTACCCGGGCTGGCAGGGCTACACGATGGGGGCGGTCAACAACAACGGCCAGCTGACCCAGGCGCTGTCGGCGTTCAACTGATCGCCGCTCGGCAGGCGCGCCGCGCGGTGGTCACCGACACCGCCGCCGTGCCACCATCGCGCGCTCCGCTCCTGTCGAGATCTGCCATGTCGCTGTCGCTGCCGTTCACGCGCAAGCTCGCGCTTCCTCTGCTGCTGGTGCTGGGCGTGTGCATCGCACCGGCGCAGGCGCGCACGCCGGCGCCGCCTGCCGCGCCGGCGCCGCTCAAGGTGATGAGCTTCAACGTGCGCGTGCCGGTCGACACCGACGGCGACAAGCGCTGGGAGGTGCGCCGCAGCGCGATGGCCGCGCTGATCCGCGCGCAGCATCCGGACGTGTTCGGCACCCAGGAGCTGGTCGAGCGCCAGGCCGACTACCTGGCCGCGCAACTGCCCGAGTACCGCTGGTTCGGCCGCAGCCGCGACGGCAAGGACGACGGCGAGCGCATGGGCGTGTTCTACGACAGCCGCAAGTTGAAGCTGGTTGAATCGGGCGACTTCTGGCTGTCGGACACGCCCGACGTGGTCGGCAGCATCAGTTGGGGCCATCCGCTGCCGCGCATGGTCAACTGGGGGCTGTTCGAGCGCATCGGCGATGGCCGCCGCTTCTACCTGTTCGACACCCACCTGCCCTATCGCGACGAAGACGAAGCGGCGCGCGCCAAGGGCGCGGCGCTGATCGTGAAGCGCCTGCAGGCGCTGCCGGCGGACGTGCCGGTGGTGCTGACCGGCGACTTCAACACGGTGCCGGACTCGCCGACCTATCGCACCCTCACCGCCAGCCTCGCCGACGCGCGCGCCCAGGTCGCGCAGCCGCAGGGGCCGGAAGCGACCTTCCACGACTTCACCGGCCACCCGGACCGGCGCATCGACTGGATCCTCTCGCGCGGACTGCAGGCCACCCACTACGCCACGCTCGATGCGCGGCCGCAGGGCCATTGGCCGTCGGACCATTTCCCGGTGATCGCCACGTTCGCCTGGCCGCAGTGACCGAGGTCCCCGAGCAACGACCGCAGGCGCATCGGCAGGCGCGGGAGCCTGTGCCTTTGCCGGTCTAGCCGCCGCATTGCAGCCGGACAACGTCCGGCTAAGGCCGCCTACCGTAGGAGCGGCTTCAGCCGCGACGGGCTTCACCAGCAAAGCCCGTCGTGGCTGGAGCCGTTCCCGCAAGGCACGCCGCCACCCGCCGAGCCGCGATAACGCACGTCAACGCACGTCATCGTCGGCGTCCACGCGGCGCCGGCGTATCACCGCTCACGTTGACGGCGCGACAGCGTCGGCATGCGCACACAACCAGTCCAACACCTGCTGCACCGGCGGTGACGGCACCGGTGTCGGCCGCCAGACGATCGACAATTGGCGCAGCGCCCACGGCTCCTGCAGCGGCACCGCGACCAGCTGCGCGCGTACGCTGACCCGCTGCAGCGCCGCCTGCGGCAGGATCGCCACGCCGGCGCCGCGCGCCAGCATCCGGCACAGCGGTTCGATGCCGTGCACCTGCGCGCGGATGCGCAACTGCCCGCCGGCGCGCGCCGCCTGCGTGCGCAGGTGTTGCTGCAGGGCGCTGTCCTCGGCCAGGCCGAGGAACTGCGCCTGCCACACCTCCGAGAGCCGCAACTGCGGCGCCTGTGCCAGCGGGTGCGCGGCCGCCGCCACCAGCACCAGCCGATCCTGCCGGAACGGGTGCGCCTGCAGGCCCTGCAGATCGGCATGGTCGGCGATCACCGCCAGATCGGCGCGTTGCTCGCGCAGCGCATCGGCCGCGGCGACGCTGCCCTGCTCGCGCAGCGCCAGGTCGACGCGCGGATGCGCCACCAGGAACTCGGCCAGCACCTCCGGCAACCATTCCGACAGTGCCGCAGTATTGGCCAGCAGGCGCACGCTGACCGGGTGACCGCCGGCGTAGTCGCCCAGTTCGCTGCGCATCGCCTCGGCCTGGCGCAGCAATTGCCGCGCGTGCCGCAGCAGCGCGGTGCCGGCCGCGGTGAGGCCGACGCCGCGCGGACCGCGCTCGAACAGGGCGACGCCGAGCTGCGTCTCCAGCGCGCGGATGCGGGCGCTGGCGGCGGCCAGCGACAGCGCCGCGCGCTCGGCACCGGCGGTGATGCTGCCGGCCTCGGCCACCGCCAGGAACAGCCGCAGATCGGTGAAATCCAGATGCATCGGCGCTCCCGCCTTCGTCGTTGCCGAAGTCTGCCTGAAGCATTCGCGCATTGTCCGGCCGCCGCGCCACACCGATGCTGGAGGCCATGGACACCCTCGCACCGCACCTGCTGTCGATCGCCCTGGTCTTCCTGCTCGCCGGCGGCGTCAAGGGCATGGCCGGGATGGGCCTGCCGACGGTGGCGATGGGCCTGCTCGGGCTGTGGCTGACGCCGACCGAGGCGGCGGCGCTGCTGGCGCTGCCATCCCTGCTGACCAACCTGCAACAGGCCTGGGGCGCCGGCACCGGCGCGCTGCTGCGGCGGCTGTGGCCGCTGCTGGCATGCATCGTCGCCGGCACCTGGTGCAGCGCCGGCATCCTGGCCGGCGCCGACCCGCGGCTGGCGCGCGCCGGCCTGGGCGCGTTGCTGGCGCTGTACGCCGTGCTCGGCCTGCGCCGTTGGCAGCCGCGACTGTCGCCATCGCAGGCACGCTGGGCAGGGCCGCCGGTGGGCCTGGCGACCGGCCTGCTGACCGGCGCCACCGGCGTGTTCGTGTTGCCGGTCCTGCCCTACCTGGTGGCGCTGGACCTGCCGCGGGACACGCTGCTGCGCGCCCTGGGCAGTTGCTTTGCCGCGGCCACCCTGGCGCTGGCCGCGGCACTGGTCGCGCACGGCGCCTTCCCCACCCAGGCGCTGGGTCCCTCGCTGCTGGCGCTGCTGCCCACCGCCGTCGGCATGTGGCTGGGTGCGCGGCTGCGCCGGCGCATCTCCGCCAGTGCGTTCCACCGCGTGTTCTTCGTGACCTTGCTGGGACTGGGGTTGCATCAGTTGTGGCAGGCGCTGGGCTAGGGCCTCGCCGGTCGCGACGATGCGGGGATGGACCTGATCGCGACGGGCCCCTCATCTGTAGGGGCGGCTGCAGCCGCTCCTACCAGGCAATGGTGCGTCCCGCCGGGACACGGCCAAGCGCGCAATGCGAGGTGGTCTTCCGTCGCGACAGGCGGGGTCGGTCACGCCGTCGCGACGGATAGGCACCTCGAACAACGACGGCCGTGTCGTGTAGGCGCGGCTTCACCCGGCAGGCTTTATCGGGAACGCCCGTCGCGGCTGAAGCCGCTCCTACCGGGTGATCTGAATGCGGCGTGCGTGTGGCGGAAACGAGTTGCCGGAGGTGCCTGATGTCGCTCCCACAAAAAAACGCGCCACCGCTGGGCGATGGCGCGTTCCGTTTGCGCGCGGCGGTGGAGCGCGGGCTCAGTCGGCCCAGCGCCCCGGGCCGGTGGACTGCGGCAGCACCTGCGCCGACAGCGGGCGGTCCTTCTCCAGCAGGTTCACCGCGTCGGCCAGGATCGAGGCCGATTCGCGCAGCAGCGGGTCCGGGCGCTTGTCGACCAGCTTCTCGCGCGCGGCGTCCTTGACGATGTCGCGCTCGTTGCCGGTCAGGCCGTCGTCGCTGCTGTCGTCGGCCAGCGGATCCAGCGGCAGGCCAAGCTGCTTGCGGATCTCCTGGCGCTGCTTGCGCTGCGCATCCTGCTTCTCACGCTCGGCGCGGCGCTCGGCCTCGTTGAGCACCACGTACTTCTTCGCCGCCTCGGTGCGGAACTGGCGCACGTCCTCTTCCCACCACTGGAACTCCTTGTCGTTGGCGATGCGCGTGGTGTGCAGCGCCTCCAGCTTGGGCAGCAGCGGCGCGAAATTGCCGTACTGGGTGTGCGGCACCGCGGCGATGCGGCTCCACGGCAGGGCGTTGTCGTAGGTGCTCTCGCCGAACTCGGTGGCATCGACGCTGGCCGGGAAGGCGATGTCCGGCACCACGCCCTTGTGCTGGGTGCTGCTGCCGCTGACGCGGAAGAACTGGGCGATGGTCAGCTTGACCTGGCCGAAGCGGTCGGTCTCGTTGGCCGGCCAGCGGTCCAGGTCGACGATGTTCTGCACGGTGCCCTTGCCGAAGCTGGTCTCGCCGATGACCAGGCCGCGGCCGTAGTCCTGGATGGCGCCGGCGAAGATCTCCGAGGCCGAGGCCGAGCCGCGATTGATCAGCACCGCCAGCGGGCCGTCCCAGGCCACACCCGGGTTCTGGTCGCTGTTGACGGTGACGCGGCCGCCGGATTCGCGCACCTGCACCACCGGGCCCTGTTCGATGAAAAGGCCGGTCAGCTCGATCGCCTCGTCCAGCGAACCGCCGCCGTTATTGCGCAGGTCCAGCACCACGCCGTCGACCTTGTCGGTCTTGAACCCGGCCAGCAGCTTGGCCACGTCGCGGGTCGCCGAGGCATAGTCCTTGGCGTTGCGGCGGCGGCCTTCGAAGTCCTGGTAGAACGCCGGCAGCTTGATCACGCCGATGCGCCGCGCCGGTTCGCCGTCCTTCGCCGGCAGGTCGATGGTCTCGCCCTTGGCGGCCTGTTCGGCCAGGCGCACCTTCTGCCGGGTCAGCAGCACCTGGCGGTGCTTGCCGTCCACGCCGGCCTCGGCCGGGATGTATTCCAAGCGCACCTGGGTGTCCTTGTCGCCGCGGATCTTGGCGACCACGTCGTCGATGCGCCAGCCGATCACGTCCTCGACCGGACCGCTCTTGCCCTGGCCGACGCCGACGATGCGGTCGCCCGGCTTGAGCGTGCCGTCCAACGCGGCCGGACCGCCCGGGATCACCTCGCGGATCACCACCAGGTCGTCCTGCTTCTGCAGCTGCGCGCCGATGCCTTCCAGCGACAGCGACATCTGCTGGTTGAAGTTCTCGGCGGTGCGCGGGGTGAAGTAGTCGGTGTGCGGATCGACCGTGTTGGTGTAGGCATTCATGAAGAACTGGAACACGTCCTCGCTCTTCAGCTCCTTCACCGAATCGTCGAGATTGGCGTAGCGCTTGTCCAGGGTCTTGCGGATGTCCTCCGGCTTCTTGCCGGCCAGCTTGAGCCGCAGCCAGTCGTTCATCACCGACTTGCGCCACAGCGCATCCAGTTCCTGGTCGTCCTTGGCCCACGGCGCGTTCTTGCGGTCGTACTCGAACTTCTCGTCGCCGTCGAAGTTGAAGTCCTGCTTGAGCAGCTTGCGCGCGTAGGCGATGCGCTCGTCCACCCGCTGCCGGTACACGGCGAAGATCTGGAACGCCGGTTCCAGCTGGCCGGAGGCGATGTCGGCGCCCAAGTTGTTCTGGAACCCGGCGAACTTGTCGACGTCGGCCTGGGTGAAGAACTGCTTGCTGCCGTCCAGGGTCTCCAGATACTTCTTGAAGACCTCCTTCGAAGTCGCCTCGTCGAGGGCGCGCGGCCGGTAGGCGTAGCGGCTGTCGGAGAGCAGGCCGTACACCAGCTTGGCGGTGGTGGCCTGATCGGCGGTGGCAGCGGCCGGCAACGCGGGCGCATCGGTCCGGGCGAACAGCGCCAGCGGTGCGGTCAGCGCAAACGCCAGCAGGAAGGCGGAAGCTTTGAATTTCATCTGGGGACTCTCGGCACCAAGCCGTCAGGGGGGCAGCACATCGCGTGAGACAACACGACAGTGACGCAAGTTGCAGGCCGTGTCACCTGTTCATGAAGCAGACTAGCTGCCGGCTTACGCAGAAATGTGAACGCTGCCGGTGCGGGCCGCGCGGACGGTCGTCCCGCGGCGACGAACGCGCGTCGCCGCGACGGCAGGGCGCGATGCGCGCAGCGGCGGCTCAGGCGGCGACGCCGGCGCCGGCGGCCTGGCGATCGGCGTGGTAGGAGGAACGCACCATCGGGCCGGAGGCGACATGGCTGAAGCCCAGCGCGTTGCCGTACTCCTCCAGCGCCTTGTACTCGTCCGGCGTCCAGTAGCGCATCACCGGGTGGTGATGCGCGGTGGGCTGCAGGTACTGGCCGATGGTGACCATGTCCACGTCGTGCGCGCGCAGGTCGCGCAGGGTCGCCTGCACCTGCTCCAGGGTCTCGCCCAGGCCGAGCATGATGCCGGACTTGGTGGCGATGGCCGGATGCTGCGCCTTGAACTTCTTGAGCAGGGTCAGCGACCACTGGTAGTCGGCGCCCGGACGCACGTTGGGATACAGGTCCGGCACCGTCTCGATGTTGTGGTTGAACACATCCGGCGGATTGGTCGCCAGGATCTCCAGCGCGCGATCCATGCGGCCCTTGCCGCGGAAGTCCGGGGTCAGGATCTCGATGCGGGTGGCCGGCGCGGCGACGCGGATCGCGCCGATGCAGTCGGCGAAATGCTGGGCGCCGCCGTCGCGCAGGTCGTCGCGGTCGACGCTGGTCACCACCACGTACTTCAGGCCCATGTCGGCCACGGTCTGCGCCAGGCTGGCCGGTTCGCCGGCATCCGGCGGCTTGGGCCGGCCGTGCGCGACATCGCAGAACGAGCAGCGCCGGGTGCAGACCTCGCCCAGGATCATGAAGGTGGCGGTGCCATGGCCGAAGCACTCGTGGATGTTCGGGCAGCTGGCCTCTTCGCAGACGGTGACCAGGCGGTTCTCGCGCAGCTTGGCCTTCAGATTCTGCACCGCATTGCCGGAAGGAATGCGCACGCGGATCCACGACGGCTTGCGCAACACCGGCGCATCGGCGAACTGCACCGGCGAGCGCGCGATCTTGTCGCCGCCCAACTGCTTGACGCCGGTCTGCAGCGGCGCGGGCGCGCTGTCGCCGGAAAGGACCTGCAAGGGAATGGAGCGTGCGCTGGGCTGGGTCATGGCGTGGTCGGCGGGCAGGCGGTCAGGCCGCGTGCGTGAGCGAAAGATCGGGCAGGGCGTCGAGCGGCTGCAGGGTCAGCCCGAACTGGCGCGCCAGTTGGGCCAGCAGGACCGGCGTGACCGCCTGCATGCCGGAGGGACCACCCAAGTCTAGCACCGCGGTCACCTGCAGGCCCTGGTAGCCGCAGGGATTGATCCGATGGAACGGCTCCAGGTCCATCGCCACGTTGAACGACAGGCCGTGGAAGGTGCAGCCGCGGCGCACGCGGATGCCCAACGCGGCGACCTTGGCGCCGCCGACGTAGACACCCGGCGCGCCGTCGCGGCGCTGGCCGAGGATGTTCCACTCGTCGAGGGTGTCGATGATCGCCTGCTCGATCCGGCACACGTAGTCGCGCACGCCGATGTGCAGCCGGCGCAGGTCCAGCAGCGGGTACACCACCAGCTGGCCGGGGCCGTGGTAGGTGACCTGGCCGCCGCGATCGACCTGCAGCACCGGGATGTCGCCGGGCGCCAGCACGTGTTCCGGCTTGCCGGCCTGGCCGAGGGTGAACACCGGTTCGTGTTCGACCACCCACAGCTCGTCGGGCGTGTCCGCGTCGCGCGCGTCGGTGAAACGCTGCATCGCCCGCCACACCGGCTCATAGGGCTGGCGGCCGAGCTGGCGGACCCGGCACGGCGGCAGCGCGCGCGCCGGCGCCAGCGGCGCGTCCTCGGCTACAGCGTCCACTTCACTTCCGGATGTTCGCGCAGCGCCTGGTGCGCAGCGTCGTACTGGGCGCGGTCGACGGCGCGGAAGGCGATGCGCACCGACACATATTTGCCGTTGGACGAGTGCTTCCAGCTGATGCGCTCCTCCACCACCTCCACGCCGGCGGCGACGAGCAGGCGCGGCAGCTCGGACTCCAGGCCGGTGTTGGCGGTGCCCATGGCGCTGAGTTCGAAGATGCCGGGGAACTGGAAACCGTGATCGGGGTTGTCGGAAGTGATGTCCATATCCGCATTATCGGGCCGGCGCCGGGCAAACCCAAGGCCGCGCATGCGCGGACGGGCAGCGCCTGGGGACCGTGGCACCGCGCCGGACGGAGCACCGACTTGCCAGGTGCGGGCGTCGCCGTTGCCCCGTCGGCATGACTATCTGCTCCGCCCATCGCACGGCCGCCTTCACACGGCAAGCGGGCAAATGGGACGGACAAACCCAAACGGACGAATTTGTCCGCTACAGCGCATTTGCCTATCCTTGTCGCACGGGCTGCGTTCATGGTCCCTGCTGTTCACCCCTGCCGCTGGCGGCGGGCGGGCGGCGCCGCCCCCCTCTTCCGAACAGAGACGCCATTCATGCCGTCATCGCACCCGCTTCTTCCGGTTGCTGCCGCCCTCGCCCTGGCCGCCGCGCCCGCAGCTGCCACCGAGCAATGCCCGCGCGACACACTGGAAGCGACCGCACCCACGGTCAACTTCCGCGTCGACAACGACCTGTTCGGCGGCGCCGGCCAGGACCAGGGCTATACCAATGGTTTCGGCCTGATCATCGTCTCGCCGAATCTGCGCGACTACACCGACGACCCCTGCCTGCCACGGCTGGCGCGGGCGGTGAACCGCGCTCTGACCTGGCTGCAGCCGAGCAGCGACTTCACCCAGCGCAACATGACCTTCGCGGTCGGCCAGGCGCTGTTCACCCCCACCGACAAGACCCGCCGCGACCTGATCGAGGACGACCGCCCCTACGCCGGCCTGTTGCTGATGAACATCGGCTACAACGCGCGCCAGGACGAGCGCCTGCGCACCACGCAACTCACCCTGGGCCTGATCGGCCCCTCGGCGCAGGGCAAGCAGGTGCAGGACGTGGTGCACGAGCTGCTCGGCGACGCCAAGTTCCAGGGCTGGGACAACCAGTTGCACGACGAACCGGTGTTCCGCGTGCTGCACGAACGCCTGCGTCGCTGGTCCGGCGACGGCAGCCGCGACGGCTGGGGCTGGGACGCGATCAGCCACTGGGGCGGCGCGCTGGGCACGCTCGACACTCACGCCAATGCGGGCATGGAACTGCGCCTGGGCTGGAAGCTGCCGGACGATTTCGGCAGTTCGCCGCTGCGCCCTGCCGGCGAGAACGTCGCGCCGCCGGCCAGCAGCCTCGGCAGCGGCTGGTCGGCGCACCTGTTCGTGACCAGCGACGGCCGCTGGGTGCTGCGCGACATCACCCTGGACGGCAACACCTTCCGCGACAGCCACAGCGTGAAGAAGCGCCCCTTCGTGGGCGACGCCGGCGTCGGCCTGGCGGTAATGCGCGGCAAATGGAAGTTCGCGCTCGCCCGCTACTGGCGCACGCGCGAGTTCGACCTGCAGCGGCAGACGCCGGTGTTTGGGAGTTTCACGATCAGCTATCGGCTTTGAGGCGGGGACTCGGGGCAGCGGCATGCTGTCCCGAGCGACATCGCTGCCAAACAATCCGGCGAAGAAACATAGAGGGTTCTTTGTGGGAGGGGCTTCAGCCCCGACGGGCTTTCCCGGGAAAGCCCGTCGGGGCTGAAGCCCCTCCCACAGTGCAATCGCAAAATCCCCAAACCCCGACGTTGTAGGAGCAAGGAGGCAGCACGCACGCGCTGTAGCCACCACTCCCGAATCCCCACTCCCGAATCCCCAAGAAAAAAGCCGGCGTCAGCCGGCTTTTTTCGAGAGAACCTTATTCCGATTCCCACCACATCCAGAAGCTGTCCCACAGACGCTTGAAGAACCCGGCCTCGTCGACCGCCTTCAGCGCCACCAGCGGGGCCTGCGCCACCACCTTGCCGTCCAGGGTCACCTTGACCATGCCGATCGCCTGGCCCTGCTTGATCGGCGCCTCCAGGGTCTTGGGCACTTCGATCGACGGCTTCAGTTCGTTGTAGCGGCCGCGCGGCACGCTGACCAGCAGCGGCTGCGCCACGCCCAGCAGCACCTGCTTCTCGGTGCCCTTCCACACGCGCTGCTGCGCGACCTGCTTGCCCGGCTCGTACAGGCTGTGGGTCTCGAAGAAGCGGAAACCCCAGTTCAGCAGCGCCAGGCTGTCCTCGGCGCGCTGCTTCTCGGAGCTGTCGCCCATCACCACCGCGATCAGGCGCTGGTCGCCGCGCTTGGCCGAGCTGAGCAGGCAGTAGCCGGCCTCGGAGGTGTGGCCGGTCTTGATGCCGTCCACGCTGGGGTCGCGCCACAGCAGCAGGTTGCGGTTCGGCTGGGTGATGTCGCCGACGCGGAATTCCTTGATCTTGTTGTAGGCGTAGGTTTCCGGGTAGTCGCGCACCATCGCCCGGCCCAGCAGCGCCAGATCGTAGGCGGTGGTGTAGTGGCCTTCGGCCGACAGGCCGTGGGCGTTGACGAAGTGCGAGCCGGTCATGCCGATCTTCTTCGCGTACTCGTTCATCAGCGACGCGAAGGCTTCCTCGCTGCCGGCGGTATGTTCGGCCAGCGCGATCGCCGCGTCGTTGCCGGACTGGATCGCCATGCCCTTTTCCATGTCTTCCAGGCGCGCGGTCTTGTTGACCGGGAACCCGCTGTAGCTGCCGTCGGTGCCGGCACCGCCCTCGCGCCAGGCGCGCTCGCTGAGCATGACCTGGTCGTCGCGGGTGATCTTGCCCTGCTTCAGTTCGGCCGCGATCACGTACGAGGTCATCACCTTGGTGATGCTGGCCGGGGCCACGCGTGCGTGTTCGTTCTCGCCGGCCAGCACCTGGCCGGTGGCGTAATCCATCAGCACCCAGGACTTGGACACGGCCGGCTTCGGCGCGGGCGGGATCGCCACGGCGGCCGGAGCGGCGGCAGCCGGCGGCGCGGGAACCGGACCGGGCGTCTGCGCGGAAACCAGGCCGACGGCGAAGGTGGCCACGGCAGCGACGGCGAAGCGGAATTTCATCTAAAACGACTCCTGCTGGGCCCGAAGGCCGATGGAAAACGCGACATTGTAGGCCGAGCCGGCGCCCGGGCAGGCGCACGCGCGCTGCCGCCACGCACCGGCGTTAAGCCATCGGCCATGGCGAGCCGTCGGGACGGGCCTCAGTCCTTGACGATCTGCGGCCGGCCGAAGCCGAGACCGGCGATGCGGGTGGCCAGCTCGGCGGCGCGACCATGGTCCTCGGCCGCCACCCGCAGCCGCCACAGGGTGCGGCCCCCGGAAACGATATCGCTGATGCTGGCGCCGACGATGCCGGCCGAGGCCAACTGCGACAGCGCGCGGTTGGCGTTCTCGCGGCTGGCGAAGCTGGCCACCTGCAGCAGGATGCCGAGCGGTCCGCGCGCGTTGTCGGCCTCGGCGCGCGGCGCGGTGCTGGCCACCGGTGCGGGCGCGGCGGCCGGAGTCGCCACGGCGACGGTCGGCGCGGTCGCGGCGGCCGCAGGTGCGGCGGCAGGCGCGGCGGTCGCGGTGCGGCGGGATCCGCGCAGCGGGGCGCTCGCCGCGGCCACGCTGGGCGCCGACGTGGCCGACGTGGCCGGCTTGCCGGTGGCCACGCGCACGCCGCGCGACTTCATCCAGGCGTCGAAGCGGTCGCCATCGCCGACCCGGCCCGGCGCGTCCTGCACGCGATAGCGCCAGCGCTCGCCTTCCGGCAGCGCCGCGGCCGTGGCCGTGGCCGCCGCAGCGGTGGGCGCCGCGACCGCGGCCGGGACGGCGCGCGCCGGCACGCTCGCGGCGGCGGCCACCGTACCGCCGGCCGACTTCGCCGGCAGCGTCTTCACCAGGTCGTCCATCTCCGCCGCGCGCCGCACCGCCGCGGGGTCGCGGGTGGCGGCATCGCTGCGCGCGCTGGCCAGCAGCGTCGCCGGCGCGCGGCCGGTGCGGCGCCGCGCCAGCAGGTCGCCGTTGTCGGCCGGGGTCAGTCCGCGCACTTCCACGCGGCCGGTGCCCTTGCCGGTGATGCCGAGCTTGACCGCGGCCGCGTAGCTCAGGTCGATCAACCGGTCGTCATGGAAGGGACCGCGGTCGTTGATCCGCACCACCACCGACTCGCCGTTGTCCAGGTTGGTGACCAGGGCGAAGCTGGGCAGCGGCAGGGTCTTGTGCGCGGCGGTGAACGCGTACATGTCGTAGACCTCGCGGTTGGAGGTCAGCCGGCCATGGAACTTGCTGCCGTAGTAGGAGGCGGTGCCGCGCTCGACGTAGCTGTGCGGATCGTCGATGACCACGTACTCGCGGCCCAGCACCATGTACGGCGAGCGGTTGCCGATCGCCGAGCGCGGCTCGTCGGTGACCAGCGGCTCGGGAATGCAGGCGACGTTGGGCACGTAGTCCGGCGTGCTGTCGCGCACCCCGGGCGCGTACAGCCCGCCGGCGGTGTAGTTGCCGCGCTTGGACGGGTCTTCCTTGGCCGGCGCGTAGGGCGAGGTCGACGGGCAGCCGGTGGCGACATGCGCCGGCCCCTTGCCTTCGACCCGGATGCCGGGCCCGGCGCCGCCGGCGGTCTTCTTCGGAGTGCTGCTGCAGGCGGCCAGCGCCAGCACAGCGACGACGGGAGCGATCCGGAGCAGCGCGTTCGGGTTCATGCCGGGGGTAACTCCTTGCCGGCGATGGCCTGGGACAATTGATACACGGCCATCGCGTACATCTTGGAAATGTTGTAGCGGGTGATCGCGTAGTAGTTCTGGAAGCCCAGCCAGTACTGCTTGCCGGCGCTGCCGTCGAGCGCGATCGGCGTGGCGGTGGCGCCGGCCGGCACCGGCACGTTCGGCGTGTAGCCGCGCGCGGCCAGGTCGGCCAGGGTGTAGGTCGGCGTCCAGTCGGTCGGATTGAATTCCTCGGCGCCGGGACGCAACGTGGCCGGCACCGCGACCAGGCCGCCGCGCACCCAGCCGCCCTTCTTGACGAAGTAGTTGGCGATGGACGAGAACGCGTCGTCGTAGTCGGTGAACAGGTTGCGCTTGCCGTCGCCATCGCCGTCGACCGCGAACTGCCGGTAGCTGGACGGCATGAACTGGCCCAGGCCCATCGCGCCGGCGTAGCTGCCGATCAGGGTGGTGACGTCCAGGTTTTCCTCGCGGCCCAGCGCGAACAGCTGGCCCAGCTCGTCGCGGAAGAACAGTTCGCGGCGCACCTCGCGCTCGAGCTTGGCCGGGTCGCCG
Organism: Xanthomonas sacchari; assembly: GCF_024266585.1. NCBI lineage: Bacteria > Pseudomonadati > Pseudomonadota > Gammaproteobacteria > Lysobacterales > Lysobacteraceae > Xanthomonas > Xanthomonas sacchari. The sequence continues at coordinate 1,190,421 of NZ_CP100647.1, read as the reverse complement.
CTGCGCGGATAGCGGAACGCCAGTGTGTACAGCGCGTCCAGCACGCGGTAGGAGCCGGCGTTCTTGCCGTAGCTGGTCTCCACGCCGATGATCGCCACGATGATCTCGGCCGGCACGCCGGTACGCGCCTGCACGCGCTGCAATTCGTCGCGGTGCGCGGCCAGGAAGGCGCGGCCGCCGTCGATGCGCGCCTGGCTGATGAACATCGGCCGGTACTCGCTCCACGGCTTGACCCGCTCGGCCGGCCGCGACATCGCCGCCACGATCGCATCCTTGAACTGCGCCTGCGCCAGGGTCGCCTCGATCTGCGCCGGATCCAGGCCGTACCGGGCCGCGGTGTCGCGGACGAAATTGGCGCGGGCGACCTCGAACGGGACCGGGGTCAGGTCCACCGGGGGCGCCTGCACCGCCTCGGGCGCGGCCTCCACCGGCGATGCCGGGCGCGGGGCCGGCGGCGGCGCGCTGGCCTGCGGCGGCGAAGACGGCGCCTTGGGCTGGGTCGCGCATGCGACCAGGCCAAGCGTGAGCAGGCAAATCAGCGAGCGTCGGATCATGCCGGCAGATTAACAGAGTCAAGATGAATTTCTACCAATAACGCCATGAAACAAAAGAACTTTGCTACAGGTCAAGTGCGCCTGCAGCATGAGCTGCCGGCGAGCGCCGGGCGCGTGCGGCGCCCCTGGCCGCGCCGGTGGCACAAAAAAGCCGTCGGAGTCGCCCCCGACGGCCCGGCTTTCACACGCTGGCCCGCTCAGAACGGCGCGTCGATCTCGACCACGTCGATCAACTTGTGATTGACGAATTCCTTGATGCCCAGCCCGATCAGTTCGCGCCCGTAGCCGGAACGGCGCAGCCCGCCGAACGGCAGGTCGGCCTTGACCATGGTCGGATGGTTGACGAACACCATGCCGGTGGAGATGCGCCTGGCCACCGCCACGCCGCGCGCATCGTCGCCGGTGAATACCGAACCGCCGAGGCCGAACGGCGAATCGTTGGCGATGCGCACCGCGTCGTCCTCGTCCTTGGCGCGGAACACCATGGACACCGGGCCGAAGAATTCCTGGTGGTAGGCGGGGTTGTCCGGGGCGACGGCGGTGAGGATGGTCGGCTGCACGAACGCGCCATGCACCGGCACCGGCGGGCCGACCTCGGTCGCGGTGGCGCCATGCCTGACCGCCTCGGCGATCTGCCGCTTCAGGTCGTCGGCCGCGCCCTGCGAGGACAGCGGCGCCAGCGTGGTCGCCGGATCCATCGGGTCGCCGGCACGCAAGGCCGCCACGCCGGCGCGGTAGCGCTGCAGGAACGGCTCGTACACCTCCTGCACCACGATCATGCGCTTGGACGACACGCAGACCTGGCCGCCGTTCCAGTGGCGGCCGAACACCGCCCACTTCACCGTCTTCTCCAGCGGCGCATCGTCCAGCACCACGAAAGCGTCGGCACCGCCCAGCTCCATGGTCGACTTCTTCAGCGCCTTGGCCGCCTGTGCGGCGACGATGGCACCGGCGCCTTCCGACCCGGTGAGCGCCACGCCGTGCACGCGCGGGTCGTTGAGGATGGTCTCGACCTGGCCGCGGGTGGCGTACAGATTGACGAAGGCTCCCGCCGGCAGCCCTGCCTCGGCCATCAGCGCCTCGAACTTGGCCGCGCACTGCGGCACGTTGGAGGCATGCTTGAGCAGCACGGTGTTACCGGCCGACAGTTGCGGGGCGATGATCCGCGCGATCTGGTAGTACGGAAAGTTCCACGGCTCGATCGCCAGCAGCACGCCCAGCGGTTCGTGCACCACCATCGCCCTGCCCTCGGCCGGATCGGCCACCGGCAGATGCTCCGGCGCCAGCAGGCGTTCGGCGTTGACCGCGTAGTAGGTGAAGATGTCCGCCGACAGCCGCACCTCGGCTTCGGCCTCGCCGATCAGCTTGCCCATCTCCAGCGTCAGCAATTGGGCGTACTCGCGCGTGTTGTCGCGCAGCAGCTGCGCTGCCGCATGCATCACCCTGGCGCGTTCGGCGAAGGAGGTCTGCTTCCATTGCCGGAAGGCGACGTCGGCGGCGTCGATCGCGTCCAGCACCTGCGCATCGGTGACGTCGGGAAAGCTGGCGAGCAGTTCGCCGGTATAGGGATTGCGGGTCGCATACGTCATGGTCGTGTCCTCGGGGAAGGTCGGAGAGCGCCGGGCGCCTGGCGCCGGCAAGGGAATCGGTGGGCTCAGGCGGCCAGTTCCTTGACCGCCTGCACCATGCGGTTGAGCACCGCGGCGGCGTCGCCGTAGACCATGTCGCAGTTGTCGCCGTAGAACAGCAGGTTCTCCACGCCGGCGTAGCCCTTGCCCTGGCCGCGCTTGATCACGTAGACCTGGTGCGCCTGGTCGGCGTTGAGGATCGGCATGCCGTAGATCGGCGAGGCCTTGTCGGTGCGCGCGGCCGGATTGACCACGTCGTTGGCGCCGATCACCAGCGCCACGTCGGTGCTGGCGAAGCTGTCGTTGATGTCCTCCATGTCGTAGATCAGGTCGTAGGGCACGCCGGCTTCGGCCAGCAGCACGTTCATGTGCCCGGGCATGCGCCCGGCGACCGGATGGATGGCGAACTTCACGTCGACCCCGGCGGCCTGCAGCAGCTTCACCAGTTCGTAGAGCCGCCCCTGCGCCTGCGCCACGGCCAGGCCGTAGCCGGGCACGATGATCACGCTGGAGGCATAGCGCATCGACGTCGCCGCATCGCCCGGATCGACCGCGGTCATGCGGCCCTGCACGTCGCCCTGCGCGACCGCGGCGCCGTCGCCGAAATTGCTGAACAGCACGTTGCTCAGCGAGCGGTTCATCGCCTTGGCCATCAGCACGGTCAGCAAGGTGCCGGCCGAGCCGACCACCATGCCGGCGATCATCAGTGCCGGGTTCTGCAGGGCGAAGCCTTCCAGGCCCACCGCCAGGCCGGTGAACGCGTTGTTCAGCGAGATCACCACCGGCATGTCGGCGCCGCCGATCGGCAGCGTCATCAGCACGCCGAAGCACAGCGCGGCGGCGAAGAACGTCGGCGCCACCCAGCCGCCGCCCGTGTGCGTGACCACCAGCGCGCCGAGCGCCAGGGCGGCCAGGAACACCGCGGCGTTGCACGCGCTCTGTCCCTTGAACCGCCAGGCGGTGTTGAGGCGGCCATCGAGCTTGGCCCAGGCGATCACCGAACCGGACAGCGAGATCGCGCCGATCAGCGCGCCCAGCACGGTCACCGCCAGGTGCAGGCCGCCCTGCGGCGGCTGCCGTGCGGTCAACGCGACGCCGGCCACCGCCGCCGCCGCACCGCCGCCCATGCCGTTGTACAGCGCCACCATCTGCGGCATCGCGGTCACCGCGACGCGGCGGCCGCTGCGCCAGGCCCAGGCAGCGCCCAGCGCCAGCGCCAGCAGCGCCAGCGCCAGGTTGGTCGCCGCATGCCCACGCGCAGCGGGCTGCAGGTCGGCGAGATAGCCGAAGGCGGCGGCCACCGCGATCAGCATGCCGATCCCGGCCAGGACGATGCCGCGCAGCGCGGTCACCGGCGAGGACATGCGCTTGAGGCCGAGGATGAACAGCAATGCGGCGGCGAATCCGCTCAGTTCCACCAGGAGCGCGAGCATGGCCCTACTCCTTCGCGGTTGGCGTGGCGCTGGGCTTGAACATCGCCAGCATGCGGTCGGTGACCACGTAGCCGCCGGCGGCGTTGCCGGCGCCCAGCAACACGCCGACGAAACCGATCGCCTGCCCGGCGACGGTGTCGGCGTTGAACAGCGCATGCATCGCGCCGACCACGACGATGCCGTGGACGAAGTTGGAACCGGACATCAACGGCGTGTGCAGGATCGACGGCACCTTGCCGATCACTTCGTAGCCGGTGAACGCGGCCAGCATGAACACGTACAACGCGATCAGCCAGCTCATCGACAGATCCAGGGACATGACTCAGGACTCCTTGACGGAAACGGATGCGGCGGCCTGCAGCGGCGGATGGCAGAGGCGGCCGTCGTGGGTGAGCGCGGTACCGGCGACGACCGCATCGTCGAAATCCGGCGCCAGTGCTCCGTCGCGCACCAGCAGGTCGAGCAGGCCCAGCAGGTTCTTGGCGTACAGCTCGCTGGCGTGCTGGGCCAGCGCCGAGGGCACGTTGCGCGGGGCGACGATGGTGGCGGGGCCCACTTCCACGGTCTGCCCCGGCACGCTGCCTTCGCAGTTGCCGCCGCTGTCGGCGGCCAGATCCACGATCACCGCACCGGGCTTCATGCCGGCGATCTGCTGGCGGTCGATCAGGATCGGCGCGGTGCGCCCGGGCACGTTGGCGGTGGTGACGATCAGGTCGGCCTGCTGGATGTGCTGGGTCAGCACCGCTGCGGCCTTGGCCCGCTCCTCGGCGCTGAGTTCGCGCGCATAGCCGCCCTCGCCGCGCGCGTCGATGCCGGTGTCGACGAAGCGCGCACCGACCGACTGCGCCTGCTCGCGGGTTTCCGGACGCACGTCGTAGCCTTCGGTGATCGCGCCGAGCCGGTGCGCGGTGGCCAGCGCCTGCAGGCCGGCCACGCCCAGGCCCATCACCAGCACGCGCGCGGCGCGCAGCGACCCGACCGCGGTGGTCATCATCGGCAGGATCCGCGGCAGGTGCACGGCGCCGAGCAGCGGCGCGTAATAGCCGGCCAGCGCGGCCTGGCTGGACAGCACGTCCAGCGCCTGCGCGCGACTGATGCGCGGCACGGTCTCCATCGCGAAGGCGGTGATGCGGCGTTCGCACAGCAGCTCCAGCAGCCCGGGCGCCTTGGCCGGGTACAGCATCGCGATCAGCATGCTGCCCGGGCGCAGCGCCGCCAGCGTGCGCAGCGATGGCGCCTGCACCGCCAGCAGCAGGTCCGCGCCGGCCACCACCTGCTGCGCATCCTCGAGCACGGTAGCGCCGGCATAGGCCGCATCCGGCAGCCGCGACCCGCTGCCGGCGCCGGCCTGCAGCCGCAGTTGCGCGCCCAGCTTGGCCAGCTTCGGCAGCACCGCGGGCACCAGCGCCACGCGGCGCTCATCGGCCTGTTCTTCCCTCAGCACTGCAACAGTGAACGCCATGATCGCGGCTCGCTCGGAGGACGCATGCACTGTGCGCGCCGGCGTGCGCGCGGGCATTGATCCAGATCAAGCGCGCTGCGCGCAAGCGTGCGCAGACGTAACCGAACGGCCTTGCGGCGGCTGCAGGCATGGCTGCGGACCATGCGGTGCGCGCGATCAGCGGCGGCGCCGCACGCAGGGCTTCAACGCGTGGCGGTGCATGCCGATGCCTGGCGCCGACAGCTCGGCGACGCAGACGACCGCGCCGGGAGCTTCGCCAGCGTTGCGCGTTACAGCGCCGGAAACACCGGCGCGTGGGTGCAGGCCGGGACCGACCCGGCGAGCGTGGTCGCGTAGGTGGAGGCGGCGCTGCTGTCCTGGCTCAGCTGCAGGTTGGACTGGTCCACGCCGATGCGCGCATTGCGGGCATACAAGGTGGTGACGTCGGCGGACACGTGCGCCAGCACCAGGTCCAGCGGCGTCGCCGCGCTGTAGCCCTGCACGGTGCTGCCCTTGCCGGCGGGCGTGTCCTGCGCGCGCAGGCCATCGACCACGATCCCGGCGAAGGTGGGCACGCTGCCGCTGCGGCTGTCGCCGTGGTCGTGGCCGTACAGCGGCGTGATCAGCAGCGGCCTGGCCACGCCGAACAGGCAGGTGTTGCGGTAGAGCACGTCGCGCACCGGGCCGCCCTTGGCCAGGCCGGTCTTGATGCGCAGGCCGTTGTTGTCGGTGGCGAGAGTGCCGTCGGCGTCGTGGCCGACCAGACGGTTGCCGTCCACCAGCACGTTGCCGACGCCGTACATCACCTCGCTGCCGATGGAGATGCCGTGCGTGCCGTAGAAGCGCGAGTCGCGCACGGTGATGTCGGCCGAGCGCGCGGCGCTGGTCTTGATCGCGATGCCGTCGTCGCCGGCCATCACGTCGTTGTCGGCCAGGGTCGCGTTGCGCACGCTGTCCAGATCCAGGCCGTCGGTGTTGGGGCTGTTGGCCGGCGCCCTGACCCGCACGCCCCACACGGTGACGCCGTCACCACCATGCACGAACAGGTGGAAGTACGGCGCGTCGATCAGGTTGACGTGGTAGAGCTGCAGATCGGCGACGTCCTGGGCGCGGATCAGGTCGGGCGCGTTCTGGGTCAGGCCGGCGGCCTTGGCGCTGCGCGCGAACTGCCACCAGCTGTCGTCGCCGCCGAGCATCGGCAGGTCGCCGCGGCCGTCGATGCTGCCCTGGTGGCCGGCGGCGTCGCGCACGCCCATCACCCCCAGGGCGCGCCCCTGCAGGGTGATCAGCGCGCGGCAGCCACCACTGCGGGCCGCGGCCTGGCCGCAGGCGTTGCGGCCGGGCACCTGGTAGTCGGCGGGCTGGCGCGAGGCGAACAGGGTCGCGCCACTGTCGATCACCAGCGTGGTGTTGCTGCGGATCGTCAACGGTCCGCTGAGGAAGGCATCGCCGCTGCCGGCGCGCAGCAGCACCGCGCCGTGCGCACCGGCGGCGCAGCGGTCGAGCGCGGCCTGGATGCGCGCGGTGTCCGGCGGGCGGCGCTCCTGCGCGTCGGCGAAGCGGCGCTGCGGCGCCTGCAAGGTGGCGTCCAGCGCCATGCACACCGGCGGCAGGTGCGGTTCGACGACGCGACGGGTATCGCCGGTCGCGGCGGCGCTGGCGAACGCAGCGGCGGCGAGCACGCCGCCGAGCACCAGCGCGACGCGTCCCCGCACGCTCATTGGCGGAGCGTGGCGTGCGACGGCGGCAGCGTGGCCGCGGGCGCCGCCTGCAGCTCGGCGACGGGCGGGCGCGCGTCGGCGGACAGCTGCTGCCAACGATCGTCGACGATCGTGGCCAGCCCGGCCGGGTGCTGGTCGAAATGATGACCGCCGTGCAACATCACCACCTCCGCTCCGCGCGCGCGCAATTGCGGGCAAAGCGTATCGGTTTCCTTGTCGCCATACACGCACAGCAGTTGCGCCGGGGCGATGCGCGCCAGTTCCGGCTGCACCGGCAGCGCGTCGTCGGCGTCGCCGAGATTGAACCAGCCGCGCACGCGGATCTGGAAATCGGCCTTGTGCTCCAACCCCAGCAAGGCCACCAGGCCGACCTGCTCGCGCTGCGCCGGCGGCAGCCGGTTGACCATGAACGGCAGCGTGGTGGCGCCGAAGGAATAACCGACCAGCAGGATCTTCTGCGGATGCCAGCGCTGCTGGTAGTAGGCGATGACCCGGCTCAGGTCGGCACTGGCCCGCGCCGGCGGCTTGGCCCGCCAGAAGTAGCGCAGGCTGTCCCAGCCGACCACGGCGATGCCGCGGCGCTGCAGGGCCTCGGCCATGCCCTTGTCGATGTCGCGCCAGCCGCCGTCGCCGGACAGCACGATGGCCAGCGGCGCGCCCGGGGTGTCCGACGGCAGTTCGGTCAGCGGCAGGTCGTCCAACGCGCCGCCGCGGCCGCGCGCATGCAGATGCGCGGCGACGCGTGCGGCCAGCGTGGCGTCCACGCCGCCAGCGCCCGGTGCCGCCACGGTGTCGACGAAGCCTTGCGCCGGCGTGGCGGCGGCGGTGCCGGCGCAGACCTCGGTCGGCGCCGGCGCCACGCCGATGGCGCCGCCCAGGGTGGCGGTGGGCGCGGCACCGACGATGCGCTCGGCCAGGGTCGCGGCAGTGCCGGTGCCGGCCAGCACCGGCAGGTAGTAGCTGTCGCCGTGCAACTGCCGCTGCAGCCGCCGGCTCAATTGCTCGGCGTCGTGCCAGGCCTTGTCGCAACCGTGGCCGCCACGGCGCAGATGCCTCAGATAGCGCTGGCCGTCGACCACCGCGACCAGTGCGCCGCTGGCGGCGATGCGCCGCGCCGCGTCCTGCCGCTGCGCCGGGCTGCCGCTGGCCAGCAGGATCACCAGTCCCTGCGGCGCGCCCCGCGGATGCACCAGGGTCGTACGGCCGTAGCCGCGGGCGTGCAACGCCCCCGGCGGAAAGTAGTAGCGCAGCAGTGCGTAGCCGCTCAGGCCCAGCACCACGCTCGTCAACAGCAACACACGCAGGAATTTCATCGACACGCATCCATCTCGGCCAGCGCCGAGCATCGGGACAACCACAAGGAACGGCGAGGGAGCGGCGGACGACGTGGACGGACCGGCTACAGCCCGGATCGGCGGATGCGCTGCGTGGGGAGCCTCGGCGATGTGGGCGGGGATGGATGCGTGGGGTCGCACCGGCCTGCCCGGAAAGTTCCTGCGAACGTGTGGACCGGGGGGAGCGGTGCGCGCCACGTGGCATCGGCACGCATTGTGCGCAAGCGCGACACGCGCTGCAATCATTCGGTCATCTGCCTGCAAGGGCACGGTTAAGCCAGCGTGCGCCGGCCGCGCCGCGGCGCGCTCAGTAGCCGTGCACCGGACGGTGCGCCTTCACCGCCATCACCAGACCCAGCCCGGCCAGCAGCGACACCGCCGAGGTGCCGCCGTAGCTCATCAGCGGCATCGGCACGCCGACCACCGGCAGCAACCCGGAGATCATGCCGCCGTTGACCAGCACGTAGACGAAGAACGCCAGGCCGGTGGCGCCGGCCAGCAGCCGCGAGAAGGTGTCGCGCGCCTGCGAGGCGATCCACAGACAGCGCCCGATCACCACCAGATACAGGGTCAGCACCGTGGCCACGCCGATCCAGCCGAACTCCTCGCTGAGCACGGAGAAGGCGAAGTCGGTGGTCTGCTCGGGGATGAAGTTCAGGTGCGACTGCGAACCCAGGCCCCAGCCCTTGCCGTGCAGGCCGCCGGAGCCGATCGCGATCTTGGACTGGATGATGTTCCAACCCGCGCCGAGCGCGTCGTTCTCCGGGTTGAGGAACATCATGATGCGGTCCTTTTGGTAGGGCCGCAGCAGCCACAGCCAGGCCACCGGCGCAGCCGCGGCGACGCCGCCGACGGCGATGCCCACCCACCACCACGGCAGGCCGGCCAGCAGCAGCACGAAGCCGCCGCTGGCGGCGATCAGCACGCCGGTGCCGAAGTCCGGCTGCAGCATGATCAAGGCGGTGGGAATGCCGATGATGACCGCGCTGACCAGCACCGTGGGGATGCGCGGCGGCAGCGGCATGCGGTGCAGGTACCAGGCCACCATCATCGGCATGCTGATCTTCAGCAGCTCGGCCGGCTGCAGGTAGAACACCTTCAGGTCCAGCCACTGCCGCCCGTACTTGCCGGTGCCCAGCACGAACACCGCCAGCAGCGGCAGCATCGACAGCGCGTAGATCAGCGGGGTCCAGGCGCGCAGGCGCAGCGCCGAGACCCGCGACAGGCTCCACATCGCCGCCGCGCCGATGGCGAAGCGCGCGCCCTGTGCCATCACCAGGTGCATGCCACCGGCGCTCTTGAGCACCGCCAGCCCCATCGCCATCAGCGCGCCCAGCGCCAGGCACAGCGGCCAGTCCAGGGTGCGGGTGAAGCGGCCGCCGATCTCGACCAGCCAGCGCAGGAAATCCTTCATCGCTCGTCCGGAATCTCGTCGGGGATCGGCGGCGGCGCGGCCGGCAGCGGCACCGCCGCGGCATCGACCTCGGCCTGGCCGATCAGCACCGGGCGTTCGCCGGCGGCCAGCGCCACCGCATCGGCGGCGGCGCGCGAGCCCGGGTCCTCGGCGTAGTACAGATGGCTGCCGAAGGCGGTGGCGCCGCGCAGGCTGTCCAGCGGCTCGACCCCGGGCGGCAGCCGGCCGAGCAGCCAGGCATCGAAGATCTTGCGCGCGATCGGCGCGGCGGTGCTGGCGCCGTAGCCGCCGCCTTCCACGGCGATCGCCAGGGCGATGGTCGGCCGCTCGGCCGGCGCGAAGCCCTCGAACAGCGAACGGTGGCGCAGGTGCATCGGCAAGCTACGCGGATCGACCGCGGCCAGGCCCTTGCGGCTGACCACCTGCGCGGTACCGGTCTTGCCGGCCATCTGGTACGGCGCGCCGACGGTGATGGAGTAACCGCTGCCGCCCGGGCGCATGGTGTCCATCATGCCTTCGCGCACCGCCTGCAGATTGCCGGGATTGTCGCTGATCGGCTTGCTCGTGCCCGGCTGCACCGGCGCCCACGGCTGGTCGAAGGCCTGGCGCGTGGCCATCACCAGGTGCGGCGTGCGCAGTTGCCCGTCGGCGATGCCGGCGACCCCGCGCACCAATTGCAGTGGCGTCACCTTCCAGTCGCCCTGGCCGATGGCGATGTTGACCGTGTCGCCGGGGTACCAGGCTTCCTTGCGGCTCTTGGCCTTGTAGGCCGGCGACGGCACGATGCCGCCGGTCTCGCCGACCAGGTCGATGCCGGTGGGCACGCCGAAGCCGTAGCGGGTCATGTACTGGTCGACCTTGGTGATGCCCATGTCGATGGCCAGCTTGTAGTAGTAGGTGTTCACCGACTGCGCGATCGACTTGCGCAGGTCGGTCCAGCCGTGGCCGCCGCGGTGCGAGTCGCCCCAGCCGCGGCTGACCCCGGGCAGGTAGAACATGCCGGTGGAGAGGATCTTGTCCTCCGGGCGGCGGGTGCCGCTGTCCAGGCCGGCCAGGCCCATGAACGGCTTGATGGTGGAGCCGGGCGCCACGCCGCCCAGCACCAGGCGGTTGAACTGCGGCCGCGACGGGTCGCTGTTGAGCGCCTGGAAATCGGCGTGGGAGATGCCGTTGACGAACAGATTGGGGTCGTAGGACGGCAGGCTGACCATCGCCAGGATCTCGCCGGTGCGCGGATCGATGGCGATGGCCGAGCCCTGGTAGTCGCCGAACGCGGCGACCATGGCGCGCTGCAGGTCGGCGTCGATGGACAGGCGCAGGTCGGCGCCGGACTGCGCCGGCACCCGGCCGACGGTGCGGATCGCGCGGCCCTGCACGTTGGTTTCCACCTGTTCGTAGCCGACCTTGCCGCGCAGCGCTTCCTCGTAATAGCGCTCCAGCCCGGACTTGCCGATGTGGGTCAGCGCGGCGTTGCCCTCGCCCAGCGCCTCCAGGTCCTTCTCGTCGATGCGGCCGACGTAGCCGATGACGTGCGCGAACAGGTCGCCGTAGGGGTAGTGCCGGGTCAGGTAGGGTTCCAGCTCCACGCCCGGGAAGCGCCAGCGGTCCACCGCGAAGCGCGCCCGCTCCTCCTCGCTGACGCGCAGCTTCAGGGTGATCGGGCGGAAGCTGCGGCTGGCCTTGCGCGCGGCCTGGAAGCGTTCGAGGTCCTCCGGCGACAGCGCGATGACCTTGCCCAGCTCGGCCAGCAGCGCGTCCATGTCGGCGACCTTGTCCGGGGTCACGTCGAGCCGGAACGCGGGCACGTTCTCGGCCAGCAGGCGGCCGTTGCGGTCGTAGATCATGCCGCGCCCGGGCACCACCGGCCGCGGCTTGATGCGGTTGGCGTCCGAGCGGGTGGCATAGACGTCGTGATCCAGCACCTGCAGCTTGAAGTACCAGGCGCCCAGGCCCAGCAGCGCCAGCAGCACGCACAGGAAGCCCAGCGCCGCGCGGCGCCGGAACTGCTCGGCCTCGGCGTGCGGGTTCTTCTGCGCGCGGCGCGGATGCAGGGCCATTGCTACTTGCTCCGCCGGCCCAGCCGCAGCGCGTCCAGCAACACGAACAGCGGCGGCCACAGCGCCATGCCCAACAACGGCGCCCACCAGTAGCTCCACGGCAGCGTTGGCTCGCCGACCGCCAGGTGCACCGCCGCGGCGACGATGCGGTCGTTGACCAGCAGGCCGCCGATCGCCAGCGCCTGCTGCGACATCGGGAAGAAGCGGATGCGCGCGCGGAAGCGCTGCAGGATGAAACTCAGGATCACCAGCCGCAGCGCCTGCTCGCCCAGCACCCCGCCGTACAGCAGATCGGCCAGCACCCCGACCGCGAAGGCGAAGCCCAACCCGACCTTGTCCGGGGTTTCGATCACCCAGTACGCCACCACCAGCGCCAGCCAGTACGGCCGCAACGGCTGCACCACCAGCGGCAACGGCATCAGCCCCAGCAACAGCGCCACGATCACGCTGACCGGGAGCACCCAGCCTTTGCTGCGCAGGCGGCTCATTGGCCCGTCTCCTTTGGAGCCGGGCGGGAATCGGGAATGGGGAGTCGGGAATCGGTGGTCGCGCGTGCCTGCTTGGTCGGCTGCGGGGCGGTCGCGGTGCCGGACGGGTGCACGTTTGGCGATGTCGGAGCGGCGGCTCCGCTTGCGGGGGCCTGGGTCACGCCCTGCGCTGGCTTGGCGTCACCGCTTTGTGCTGCTCCAGCCACGGGCGAGGCTCCTTCCGCTGCCGCGGACGCCGGCGTCGGCAATTCCCGATTCCCGATTCCCCATTCCCGGCTCTTCAGCAACAACACATCCCGCCCCCGGTCCAGCTTCGCCGCCGGCTTCAGTTCGCCGACCAGGAAGGCGTGGGTGTCGTCCGGGCGCAGGGCGGAGATGGTGCCGACCGGGAAGCCGGCCGGGAAGCGGCCGCCCAGGCCGGAGGTGACGATCTCGTCGCCCACCTCGACCCCGGCGCTGAGCGGGATGTCGCGCAGTTCCAGGCTGCCGCCGCGGCCGTAGACGATCAGGCGCACGCCGTTGCGCGCCACCGTCACCGGCACCGCATGGTCGGGGTCGGTCAGCAGCAGCACGGTGGAGTGCAGCGGGGTCACCGCGATCACCTGGCCCATCAGGCCGCCGGCGTCGATCACCGCCTGGCCGACGTGCACGCCGTCGCGGCTGCCGGCGTCGAGCACCAGCCGCTGCCGGGTCGGGTCCAGGTCGATGTCCAGGATCGGCGCCAACTGCACGTCCAGGCCGCGGCGCTCGGCCACGCCCAGCAGTTCGCGCAGCTGCGCGTTATCCAGCGCCGCGGTCTGCAGCCGGGTCAGGCGCGCCTTGGCGATCAGCAGTTCGTTGCGCAGCGCGCGGTTTTCCTTGACCAGCTGGGCGTGACTGGCCGCGTTCTCCTGCACCTGGCTGCCCAGCCGCCCGGGCAGGCCGGCCAACGCCCAGATCGGCTGCACCAGCACCGTGGCCTGGCTGCGCAGGCGGGCCAGCCAGTCGGCCTGCGCGTCGAGCACGATCAGCACCAGCGCCAGCGCCAGGTAGGCCAGCAGGCGCGGCGTGCTGGCGGATTCGCCGGGACGGGCGGTGACGGGAGGACCGGCGTAAGGAGGCACGGGTTAAAGCCGGGAATGGGGAATCGGGAGTGGGGAATCGGAAAGCAACGGCGCGCTCCCGGCGCGATCAGGCCGGGGCGCAAGCAGACGACTGGAGACGGAGCCGGCGCTGCGGAGGCGGTGGGGCCATTCTATTCCCCATTCCCGATTCCCCAGTCCCGGCCTCACACTCACTCCGGCGCGAAGAACTCGTTGCCGTGCATGTCCACCAGTTCCAGCGCACGGCCGCCGCCGCGGGCCACGCAGGTCAGCGGATCGTCGGCGACCTGCACGTGCAGGCCGGTTTCCTCGGAGATCAGCCGGTCCAGGTCGCGCAGCAGCGCGCCGCCGCCGGTCAGCACGATGCCGCGCTCGGCGACGTCGGCGCACAGTTCCGGCGGGGTCTGCTCCAGCGCCAGCTTGACCGCCGAGACGATGCCCGACAGCGGCTCGTGCAGCGCTTCCAGCACTTCGTTGGAGTTGATCTTGATCATCTTCGGCACGCCCTCGGCGAGGTTGCGGCCGGAGATCTCCATCTCCTGCACCACCGCCTGCGGGTAGGCGCAGCCAATCTCCAGCTTGATCCGCTCGGCGGTGGCCTCGCCGATCAGCATGCCGTGGTTGCGGCGCACGTAGTTGGTGATCGACTCGTCGAAGCGGTCGCCGCCGATGCGCACCGACTGCGAATAGACGATGCCGTTCAGCGAAATGACCGCGACCTCGGTGGTGCCGCCGCCGATGTCGATGACCATCGAGCCGCGCGCCTCGGTGACCGGCATGCCGGCGCCGATCGCCGCGGCCATCGGCTCCTCGATCAGGTACACGTCGCGGGCGCCGGCCTCCTCGGCCGATTCCTTGATCGCGCGGCGCTCCACCTGGGTGGAGCCGGCCGGCACGCACACCAGCACGCGCGGGCTGGGGCGCAGGAAGCGCGACTTGTGCACCTTCTTGATGAAATGCTTCAGCATCGCCTCGGTGTAGGTGAAGTCGGCGATGACGCCGTCCTTCATCGGGCGGATGGTGGTGATGTGGCCGGGGGTACGGCCGAGCATCTGCTTGGCCTCGGCGCCGACCGCGGCCACCGAGCGGGTACCGCCGATCGCCCGATCCTGGCGCACCGCCACCACCGACGGTTCGTTCAGCACGATGCCCTGGCCACGCACGTAGATGAGGGTGTTGGCCGTGCCCAGATCGATGGACAGGTCGTTGGAGAACATGCCGCGGAGTTTCTTGAACATCGGGGGATTGGGTCCTGGGGCGCGCGCCGTCGCCAGAATGGCGAAAAAATGGGCAGAAAACGAAGTCCGCTAGCCTAGCAATCCGCCTGGGTGCGGGCAAGGAAAATTCTCGCTAAAACCGCGCCTTGCGCGACATTGCCGGGGCCTGCGCGGATCGCGGTTCTGGCCCTGACAGGCCGCAGCCGTTACCCTTTGCGCCGCGGCAACCCCGCCCTCGCCCGCCTGAATGCGGGTTCACCCTTCCGCCAAGGCTTGCCCGATGTCTGCACTGATCTGTGGTTCTCTCGCTTACGACACCATCATGGTGTTCCCGGACCAGTTCAAGAACCACATCCTGCCAGACAAGGTGCACATCCTGAACGTGTCGTTCCTGGTGCCGCGGATGCGCCGCGAGTTCGGCGGCTGCGCCGGCAACATCGCCTACAACCTGCACCTGCTGGGCGGCGACCCGATCCCGATGGGCACCGTGGGCCAGGACTTCGGCCCGTACCGCGAGCATTTCCAGGCGCTGGGCATCGACCTGTCGCGGGTCAAGGTGATCGAGGAGCTGTTCACCCCGCAGGCGTTCATCACCACCGACCACGACAACAACCAGATCACCGCCTTCCACCCCGGGGCGATGATGCGCAGCTACGAGAACCACGTGAAGGACGTGCCGGGCGTGACCCTGGGCCTGGTCGGCCCGGACGGGCGCGAGGGCATGATCCAGAACGCCGAGGAGTTCAGCGCCGGCGGCGTGCCGTTCATCTTCGACCCCGGCCAGGCCATGCCGCTGTTCAACGGCCCGGAGCTGCGCCAGTTCATCGAACAGGCCGACTACGTGGTGGTCAACGACTACGAGTCCAACCTGCTGCAGGAGCGCACCGGCTGGGACGAGAAGGACATCGTCTCGCGCGTGCAGGCCTACATCACCACCCAGGGCCCGAAGGGCGCGCTGGTGCACACCCCCGAGAAGACCTACGACATCCCGCCGGCGCACGAGCGCCGCGTGGTCGACCCGACCGGCTGCGGCGACGCCTTCCGCGCCGGCCTGATCTTCGGCATCCAGCGCGGCTGCGACTGGCTGACCATCGGGCGGATGGGCAACCTGATGGGCGCGCTGAAGGTCGAGCACCCCGGCACGCAGAACCAGCGCTTCGACTTCGACGAATTCAACGACCAGTTCAAGCAGCAGTTCGGCTACGCGCTGTAAGGCGGGGATCGGGGCCGGCCGGACGACGGCGTTGGCATCCGCTCATCGCGCCCCTCGTCCGCTGTGCCGGTAAAGCACCGCCCCCCGCCCCCGGCGACCACTGGCATCCTGGCTTGTCGCACCGATCCGGGCAGGGCTAGACTCGGCCGCCCGCGTCGACGGAATGATCGGATGGACACCACGCCTCGCTGCATCGACAGGATCCTGTCCGCTGCAACGTCCCTGCGCGGACTCCTGCTGACCGTGTACTGCGCAGCCACCCTCTGCGCCTGCGGCAACGCCGACCAGGCATCCGCGGGTACCGCGCCTTCCACCCGGCCGCTGCCCGCTGCCAGCGGCCCGGCGGCGGCGCAGGTCGATGCGGCGCCTGCCGTGACGAACGGTGCGGCGGCCGTGCAAGTGCTCCCCGGTCACTACGCCACCCAACCCGGCTGGGGCCAGCTGACCGTTCAGTCCGATGCACGTTTCACCCTGGAAACGCAGAATGTCGATGCCGGTTGCAGCTTCAGCGGCACGCTGCACGGCCTCCAGGCCGCGGTCGACGACGGCACCTGCACGCTGCAGATCGCACCCACGGCAAATGGCGTGGCGGTGGCCGCCACGGCCGGTGCCGAGAGCGCATGCCGGGAGTACTGCGGCGGCAACGGCAGCTTCGCAGGCGACTATCTGAAACAGGATGCCGCCTGCACGTCGCAAGCAATGCAGCGCACGCGCAGGGCCTTCCAGTCATCCTACGATCGCAAGGACTACGCGGATGCCGAAGCGGCACTTGCGCCGCTCTACCGCGACTGCTTGGCGGGCCTGAGCTTCAGCGATGCAGGTGCGATCCGCAACGACTACGCGCTGACTCAGCACAAGCTCGGCGACGATGCCGGATGCCGACAGACGCTGGCGCCCTACCGGGACGACGCCAAGCGCAGCGACGAGGCCATCAGCGAAGGCATGACGCCCGCCCTCGTCGAGGATTACCTCCGCGTGATCCACGCCGCACGCACCAACCTCCAGCTCTGCGGAGACGGCAGAGGCTGACGCTAGCGCCCACAGGGACGACACACCATCAGGGAACAGCGACATGTCCGACCCGAACAACGCCCTCACTGCGGCAAGGCCGCAACTCAGCGACGCGCAACTCAGGACCTTGGGCTACTTCGCCATCGGCGTGGCCTCGGAAGGCAGCCTGGGCTCCAAGAATGTCGCCTATAGCCTGTCGTTCGCCGGATCGTTCGAAGGCAACACATTGAAGCCGGTCGCCAACAGCGGCTTCAGCATCGGCACGCTGCAGACCGACCTGGGCGCGCATCCGGACGTGGTCCCGACGCTGGTGGACGCCTACCAGACATGGGCCGCCAGGCAGACCCCAAGTCTGGCACTGTCGGAAAACCAAAGAACCCAGACGATCTCCGATCTGCAGCGCAATGGCGATGCCATCCGTGCGGACCACGGCCGCGCGCCCGATGCAACCGTCCTCAAGAACCTCAACACCTTCCTGGCCTCCGACGCAGGGGTGCAATTCGTGCACGACCGCGACCGCACGCAAATCGAACATCTGATGCGCGAAGGCGACGGCAAGAAGGATCCGGGCGGCGCGCTGCATCAGTTGCGCCAGACCGACCTGTACAAGAATGCAGGCCTGGACGACCAGGCCAAGTACGCCGCCGTGCTCATGAAGCTGGAGAACCAGGCGGGCAAGGGCCAGTATCCGAAGATCCTCAAGGGCATCAACGACGGCAGCCTCGGCAGCGTCGAGGACGTGGTGAACAAGGTGGACGCGCTGCTGCCGAACAAGACCAACAAGAAAGGCGAAGTGGTGCCGGATTACATCGAGAGCGGCGTCCACCACGCGCTCGCCGGCACCGAGGTGTTCAACAAGCTTCGGGCCGCGCAGCCAGGGAATCCGCTGCATGACGCCTTCACTGCGGTCTCGGCCGACCCGTTGCGCAGCCCGGTCGATTTGAAGCGCGACACTGCCCACGCGGATGCGCTGCATCAGTACGACGCGACCAAGACCTTGTTCCTGCAGAACAGGCAATCGCCGAAACTGATCGCCGCGCTCGATCAGGACAGTACGTTCGGCTACAACCTCATCGGCCGGAACGGCAAGACGGTCGCGCAGTCGTCGAACCTGTTCGGCGCGGACAACGATGTTGTGGTCTTCGACGGCAACGGCCATGGCACCGCTTTCGTCGGCGGCAAGTGGAGCGCGGTGCAACGCGACGAGGTCAAGCGTATCGGCAACGCCGATCAGAGCGTCGACCTGCAACTGCGCAAGGACGGCAAGAGCGAAACGCTGCTGCACGTACCGACCCCGGCGCAGTTGCGTGAACGCAGCGAACAACAGCAACCGCAAGCGCCTGTGCCGGATCGCGCTCGGGCGTCGACTCCCAGCCCGAACGACACCCACCACCCGCACCATGCGCTGCTCGAACAGATTCGCGAGGGCGTCAGAAAGATCGACCAAGATCTGGGCAAGCCCTACGATGCGGCCAGTGAACGCCTGAGCCGAGCGGCTCTGGCCGCTTGCCGGGACAATGGCGGCCCTGGCAACGCTCCGCTGGCCTCGAATGCGCTGGAGCGGGCGGACCGCGTGGCGCTCACCGAGAAGGGCCACCTGGTAGTGGTCGAGGGCGAACAGCGCGATCCGGCGCAAAAGCGCGCCAGCGTGGATGTGCAGGTGGCGCTCGCCACCCCGGTGGAACAGTCCGACCAGCGACTGCTGGCCGCCAACCAGGCGATCGACCGCGAACGGCAGCTCGCGCAACAGCAGGAATTGGCGCGCGAGCGGGACGCGCCGAGTCGCAACGGCCCGACGCTGGCGTAAGCCCAGCTTCGGCCGGGCGCAGACAGGAGCGCGCAACACGCTCCATGCCGGGCACGCTGTGCGGCAGGCCATTGATCGGCCTTCCCCGCCGCCGTTACTGCGCACCAGGGCCGGCGCAATGCCACATGGCGCTGCCGGAACGTGGTGCGCCCTGCGTGTCCGCTGACAGTCCTGGCGGTGCGAGGATCCCGATTGGACCGGCGAACCGATGGCGCCAAGGCCATGATTTTGCTGCACTGCGGGTTGAGCGCCGGTCCGGTTTGTGCGTCACTTGTGCAAGGATCCCCTGGGGGGACGAGAGCGCGCCAATGTCCGAGTCGACTGTCGCCAGCCTCGCGCAAGCCAAGGCCGTCGCACCATCCGCCGCCGACGCCGACTGCTCGCGGCTGGTACGCATGCGCCATTTCCGCCAGCTTGAGACCTTGCCGCCGGTGCTGGCGCGCTCCTGGCAGCGCTGCCTCGACGACTACGGCCTGGACCCGGACATCCATCCTTCGCCGATGGTCCACGACAACGGCGAGCTGCGCGAGCGCCAGCAGCGGCTGGAGGCGCTGCTGCGCATCGCCAAGGTGGAGATGGAAAACCTCTACGAGCAGATCGCCGGCGGCAACTACGCGGTGGTGTTCGCCGACACCGAGGCCACCGTGCTGCACAGCGTGCAGGATCCGTCGCTGCTGCGCGCGTTCCGCGAAACCGGGTTGTTCTGCGGCGCCAGCTGGGCCGAACGCTACCAGGGCACCAACGGCATCGGCACCTGCGCGATGGAGGGCAGCGCGCTGAGCGTGCACCGCGGCGAACACTACCTGGAGCGGCACCTGCCGCTGTCGTGCAGCGGCGCGCCGATCCTGGATCCGCAGGGCCACCTGCTGGCGGTGCTGGACGCGTCCACGCCCGACGCGCGCGACACCAGGCTGGTGCAATGCCATACCGGCGCCCTGGTACGCATGTCGGCGGCGCAGATCGCACGCGCGTACTTCCTGGAGCAGTACCGGCATGCGTGGATCCTGCGCTTCCACAGCCGTCCGGAGTTCGCCGGGCTGCTGCACGAGGCGCTGATCGCGGTGGGCGGCGACGGCCGCGTGCTCGCGGTCAACGAGGCGACGCTGGAACAGCTGGGCAAGCCCGACCGCACCCCGCTGATCGGGCGCGACATCGCCCAGGTGATGCAGCTGGATTTCGACACGCTGGAACAGCGCGCGCGCAACGACGCCAGCACGCTGTGGTCGATCCGCTGCGCCTGCCACGGCCGCCGCTTCTTCGCCCTGGCGCAGCCGCCGCGCGCGCGCAGCCCCGCCGGCCGTGCGCGCGCCGCTGGCGCGGACGGGCAACCCGCCCGCGCCAACGACCACGTCGGCTCCGATCCGCGCGTGCTGCACAACCTGGACAATGCGCTGAAGCTGGCCAAGCACCGCGTGTCGATCCTGCTGTGCGGCGCCACCGGCACCGGCAAGGAAGAATTCGCCAAGGCGGTGCACCGCGGCTCGCCCTGGGCCGACCGGCCGTTCGTGGCGGTGAACTGCGCGGCGATCCCGGAAGCGCTGATCGAGAGCGAGCTGTTCGGCTATGCGCGCGGCGCCTTCACCGATGCCGCGCGCGAAGGGCGCCACGGCAAGCTGCTGCAGGCCAGCGGCGGCACCCTGTTCCTGGACGAGATCGGCGACATGCCGCTACCGTTGCAGACGCGCCTGCTGCGGGTACTGGAGGAGCAGAGCGTGACCCCGCTGGGCAGCGACCGCGCGATGCCGCTGGAACTGCACGTAATCAGCGCCAGCCACCGCGACCTGGCGCAGATGGTCGGCACCGGCGGCTTCCGCGAAGACCTGTACTACCGCCTCAACGGCGTGGTGCTGCACCTGCCGCCGCTGCGCGAACGCAGCGACAAGGCCGAACTGATCCGCACCCTGTTGCGCGAGGAGAGCGGCGAACAGCCGGTGCGCATCAGCGAGGACGCCCTGCACAAGCTGCTCAGCTATGCCTGGCCCGGCAACCTGCGGCAACTGCGCAACGTGCTGCGCACCGCCGCGGTGCTGTGTGCCGACGGGGTCATCCGCATCCCCAACCTGCCGCAGGAGATCGTCGACGCCGACAGCGGGCCGTGCCTGCTCGGCGACGATGCGCACGCCGGCGACGGCGTGCCCGGCCGCGTCGCCCTGGACAGCGCCGAGCGCAGCGTGCTGCAGCAGCAGCTCGAGCGTCACCGCTGGAACGTCAGCCGCACCGCCGACGCGCTGGGCATCAGCCGCAATACCTTGTACCGCAAGCTGCGCAAGCACGGCCTGGCGACGGTGTGAGTTGAGGCGGCATCGCGCGTTGCGAATCTTGCCGGGGGTCGCGGCTGACGCCTCGCCTGTCGTGTGTTGCCAGGCGGTGGTGGCGTCAGTGCGGAGGGGAGCTCGCGTCCCAACCGCTGCAGCGGCGGGAGGCTGCCTGGCTCCGACGTCGCGGCTGAAGCCGCTCCTACGACACCCGGTGAGTCGATGAGGCAGTACAGCCTGTGCAAGCGGCTTCTCCAAGTGCTGTCGAAGCTGGAGGCTTTCCCGCTCCGATGTCGCGGCTGAAGCCGCTCCTAAGACAGCAACCGGTGAGTCGATGAGGCCGTATCACCTGTGGGAGGGACTTCAGTCCCGACTCCTGTCGAAGCTGGAGGCTTTTCCCGCTCCTACGACAGCAGTCGGTGAGTCGATGAGACCGTATAACCTGCGGGAGGGACTTCAGTTCCGACTGCTGTCGAAGCCAAAGGTTTTCCCGCTCCTACGACGACAGCCGGCAAGTTGATGAGACCGTATAACCTGTGGGAGGGACTTCAGTCCCGACTGCTGTCGAAGCCAGAGGCTTTGCGGCTGCGAAGGCGTGGCCGCAGCCGCTCCTGGCGAGGATCGCGCTTCGTCACGGGCCCAGCGCTTCCTGTAGTAGGAGCGGCTTCAGCCGCGACCGGCGCCGACGCCGGGCAGCAACCGATCCCGACGACACCGCCGCTGGCATGCGGCCAGCCAGCGCCACGGCTTCAATCGCGCCCCCGCTAGAAACGCCAGCGCAGGCCGATCTGGTACTGCCGCGGGGCGCCCGGCGCGACGAAGCGCGAGGGACCGTCTTCGACCGCGGCGTCCTGCGGACGTGCCAGGGCGCCGCCCGGGAACAGGTCCTCGGCGATCGCCGCGTAGGTCTCGTAGCGGCGGTCGAACACGTTGTTGACCCGCAGGTACAGCGACAGTCCGTCGGCGAGTTCCCAGGTGCCGTGCAGATCCAGCAAGGCGTAGCCGCCGGTGGACAGATCGTGGCGCGCAGGCGCCTCGCCGTCTTCGGGATCCTCGACCAGGCCGTCCTCGTTGCCGCTGGCCACGCGCCGCGACACCGCGCGCAGGTCCGCGCCCAGCGCCAGTTGCGCCAGCGCCTGCCATTCCACGCCCAGCTTCAGCGTGTTGCGCGGCAGCCCGGCGATGCGCGTGCCCGGACGCAGCACCACGGTGCGCTCGCCCGAGAGCAGTTCGCCGGCGCTGCGGTAGGTGGCGTCCAGGTAGCTGTAGCCGGCGAACCAGCGCAGCGCGCCATGGCTGCCGCGGTAGCTGAGGTCGGCGCCCTGGTAGCGGGTGCGGCCGACGTTGTCGAAATAGCCCTGTTGGGAATTGGGCGCGCGCAGGAACAGGATGTCGTCGCGGTTGTCGGCGCGGTACAGCGAGGCATTCATCGCCTGCGCCGGCGACGGGTTCCAGCGCAGCCCGACCTCGTAGGTGCGCGAGACGATCTGCTCCAGCCGCGGATCGGCCTGCAGCCCGGTCGGCAGCCGGCACGGCTGCGCAGGATCGGCGCAGCCGAGTTCGATCGCGGTCGGCGCGCGGCTGTTCTGCGAGGCCGACGCGAACGCGGTGACGCCGCTGCCCAGGCGCTGGGTGATGCCCAGCGACGGATTGGCCTTGGCGAACACGAAGCGCTCGCGCGGCAGCACCCCGTCGTCGCCGGTGGACAGGGTGTTGGCGACGGCGACGCGGTTCCAGCGCAGCGCGCCGCTGACATGGGTGGCCTCGCTCAGTTCCCAGGTATCGGCGACGAACAGGCCCAGGGTGCTGCTGCGGCCGTCGACGCCGGAGAAGAACGCCCGGTCCTCGTCCGGATCGGCGACCACCGAGCGGTCGTCCTGCACGAACGCGTCCTGCTCGTACTGGCGGTAGCGCACGCGGTTGCGGTCGTAGGTCGCGCCGATGCTCAGCGCGTGCGCGCCGGCCTGGCGGCTGAGGTTCAGCGCCACGCCCTCAGCGTGCTGGCGCATCTGCGTGGTGTTGAGCACGCCGCTGTGCAGCGCGTCGGCATCGGCACGCGAGACCGTGCAACCCGCATCCAGCGGCGTGCCGTCGGCGGCGTAGCCATCGGCGCAGTCGTCGACGAACTCCTCGTAGTCGTCGTTGATGTCGCCATTGACGGTGTCGCGCCGCCCCTGCCGGTAGTACGCCAGCAGGTGCAGCGCGGTGCGCTCGTCGAAGCGGTGGTCGAACTGCCCGGTCAGCAGCGTGTTGCGGTTGCGGGTCAGGTCCGGCGAGGTGTAGACCGCGGCGCGGTCGGCTTCGTACAACCCAGGTTCGGTGCCCTCGTCGGTGTAGCGATGGCTGGGCAGCAGGCCATTGCCGACCAGGCGGCTGCGCCCGTGCAGCAGCGACACGTCCCAGTCGGTGCGCTCGCCCTGCCGCCCGACCTTGCCGAACACGGTGCCCAGGCGGCCGGCGGAGGCGTCGCGCCAGCCGTTCTCGTCGAAGCCGGTGGCGGCGACGAAGGCATGCAGGCCGTCGCGGCCGGCGTAGCCGTAGGACGCGTCCAGGCGCTTGCGTGCGCCACTGCCCACCGACAGGTCGGCGCGCAGGCCCGGCGCGGTCAGCCCGGACTGGGTGGTGAAGGCCAGCGCGCCGCCCAGCGTGTTGGGGCCGAACAGCGGGTTGGAGCCCGGCATCAGCGCGACGCTGCGGATCGCCGCCTCCGGCATCATGTCCCAGCTGACGATGTCGGCGAACGGCTCGTTCATGCGCACGCCGTCCAGGTACACCGACACGCCCTGCGAGGCGCCGGGCAATGCCGAGGCGCGGAAGCCGCGGAAGGTCAGATCGGTCTGGAACGGACTGCCCTGCACCTCGTTGGTGTCCACGCCGTTCATCTCGCGCAGCAGGAAGTCGGTGAGGTTGCCGGCCTGGCTGCGCGCGATGTCGTCGGCATTGGCGGTCTGCACCGTGTACGGCAGCAGGTCGGCATCGATCAGCGTGCCGGGAATCGGCGTGGCGGTGACCTCGACCCGGTCCAGCGCGGTGATCTGCGCATCGTCGGCGTTGACCGTGGTCTGTGCGCGCGCCGGCGCGGCGAGCAGGCCGATGGCGGTGGCGACGGCCAGCGCGAGCAGGCTCGCCGGCGGGGTGCTGCATCCTGGAGTGTTGGTCATGCCGGTTCCTTGCAGCTCAGTAGAGGACGATCGATTTGATGCCACGCCCCGCGCGCATCGCCTCGAAGCCGCGGTTGATGTGATCCAGCGGCAGGGTTTCGCTGATGAGTTCGTCGATGCGGATCTCCCCGGCCAGATAGCGCTCGGCATAGGCCGGCAGTTCGCTGCGGCCCTTGACCCCGCCGAACGCGCTGCCGCGCCAGGCGCGCCCGGTGACCAGCTGCAGCGGCCGCGTGCTGATCTCCTGCGCGCTCGGCGCCACGCCGAGGATGATGCTTTCGCCCCAGCCCTTGTGGCAGCACTCCAGCGCCGCGCGCATCGCGCGCACGTCGCCGACGCAGGCGAAGCTGTGGTCGGCGCCGCCGTCGGTGAGATCGACGATGACCTGCTGCACCGGCGCGCCGAAATCCTTCGGGTCCAGGCAGTCGGTGGCGCCCAGCGCGCGCGCCAGGGGAAACTTGTCGCGGTTGATGTCGACCACGATGATGCGCTCGGCGCGCGCCATCACCGCGCCCTGCACCACCGACAGGCCGATGCCGCCGAGCCCGAACACCGCCACGTTCTCGCCCGGACGCACCCGCGCGGTGTTGAGCACCGCGCCGATGCCGGTGGTGACCGTGCAGCCGAGCAGGCAGGCCTTGTCCAGCGGCGCGGAGCGGTGGATCTTGGCCACCGCGATCTCCGGCAGCACCGTGTACTCGGCGAAGGTGCTGGTGCCCATGTAGTGCAGCAGCGGGCGCCCGTGCAGCGAGAAGCGGCTGCTGCCGTCGGGCATCAGCCCGCGGTCCTGGCTGGCGCGGATCGCCTGGCACAGGTTGGTGCGGTTGGAACGGCAGTACTTGCACACGCCGCATTCGGGCATGTACAGCGGGATCACGTGGTCGCCCGGACGCACGCTGCCGACGCCGACGCCGACCTCCTCGACCACGCCGGCGCCTTCCTGGCCCAGGATCACCGGGAACGCCGCCTCGGCATCCATGCCGGACAGGGCGATGTCGTCGCTGTGGCAGATGCCGCTGGCGACCATCCGCACCAGCACCTCGCCGGCCTTGGGCGGCTGCAGATCCACCTCCTCGATGGCCAGCGGCTGGTTCGCCGCCCAGGCCACCGCGGCTCGCGTCTTCATTCCGGCTCTCCCCGCCTCTTGTCGCGGCGCCTGGGGGCGCCGCTCGCCTCACCTCACTGCGCCACGACCACACCCCATGGCATCTCGCCGACCGCGATCTGCTTGATCTCCTTCATTGCCGCCGTGTCGATGACGCTGACGCTGTCGGAACGGCCGTTGGCCACATACAGCTTCTTTCCATCCGCGCTCAGCGCCGGATTCCACGGCCGCTGCCCGACCGGAATCTGCGCCACTGCGCGGCGCGCGACCGGGTCGATCACGCTGACCGTGCCGGCACCGTTGGACGCGTACACGCGGCTGCCGTCGCGGGCGATGGCGATGCCGGCGGTGCGCTGCCCGGCCGGGATGCTGGCCACGCGCGTGCGCGTCGCCAGGTCGATCACATCGACCACGTTGGCCGTCTCCTGCGCCACATAGACGGTCTTGCCGTCGGGCGCGAACGCCATGCCGCGCGGATGCCCGCTGGTGGCGATGACGCCGGTGGACGCGCCGGCCTTCAGGTCGATCACATCCAGGTCGTTGGAACCCTCGTTGCTGGTCAGCAGCAGCGCGCCGTCCGGGGTGTAGACGCAGTGTTCCGGCGCCTGCCCGCGGGTGGCGATGTGCGCGCCGATCGCGAAACTGGCCGGGTCGATCAGCATCACCTGGTTCTGCCCTTCCACGCACACCGCCAGCTGGCGGCCGTCCGGCGCCACGGCGACGCCTTCGGCGTTCTCGCCGATGTCGACACTGCGCAGCACCCGGTCCTGCACGGTATCCAGCTCCAGCAGGCGATGGCCCTGCGCGTCGATGACGTACAGATGCCCGGCCGGCCCCGGCGCCACCTGCTGCAGGCGCTTGCCGAGCTGGCCCTGCGCCGACAGCGTGCGCACCACGCGGTCGCTGCCGGTGTCGATCACCGAGATGGTGCCGCTGCGCTGGTTCGGCACGTAGGCCAGCGCCGCGGCACCGGCCGCGGGTGCCGGCGCAGCCGCCGCGGCGTCGGCCTTCGCCGCGGGCGCTGGCGTGCGCTGGCAGGCCGCGGCGAACAGCGACAGCGCGACGACGGCGCACAGACGCAGCGCGTTGCTCATTGCGTGGCGCCCGCCGTCTTGTTGATGGAATGGATGAAGGCCAGCAACTTCTCGGTATCGCCCGGCTTGAGCACCGGCCCGAACGGCGGCATCTGCCCGACCACCTTCTCGTGGCCGATCCGGGTCTTGCCGTGCGCGGCCATGCCGGCGGTGCCTTCGGTGATCAGCGCGCGCAAGGTGTCGTCGTCGTTGCCGTACACCCAGATGTCGTTGGTCAGCGGCGGGCACATGCCACCGCCGCCGGTGCCGCCGTGGCAGGCGGTGCAGCCGGCGGAGTTGAAGATCGCCTTGCCTTCGGCGACCAGTTCCGGGGTCACTTTGACCGGCGGTCCCTTCGGAATCGGCGTCACCGCCGCAGCGGGGGCCGGCGCGGCGGCGGCGGCGGCGGGAGCGGAAGCGGGAGCGGCGGGCGCCGCCGACGTCGGCGCGGAGGCCGGTGCAGGCGCGGGCGCGGCGGCAGGCGCTGGCGTGGCCGCCGGCGCGGGCGGCGTTTCCTGCTTGCCGCAGGCGGCCAGCAACAGGAACGAGGCGAACAGGAACACGGGCAGCAGCGCGGACACGGCGCGACGATGGACGGGAGCAGGACGCATGGGGACAGAACCTTTGCGGAGTGCACGATGGGAAGAGCAGGCCGCGCGAGCGGCATGGACGGGACGACGGGAAGCGGTCATTGCGTGCGTCGGTGCTGGGCCTCCGTCAGTAGCTGGGCGAGTTCGGCATTGCCGCGTTGCTGGGCCAGCGCCGCCGGGGTCTTGCCGTGGGCATCGCGCGCATCGGCGCTGGCGCCGGCGGCGAGCAGGCGCCGGGCGCTGTCCTCGCGCCCGGCCGCGGCGGCCAGCATCAACGGGGTGACGCCGGCGCGGTTGGCGCGGTCGGCCTCGGCGCCGTGCTTGAGCAGCAGGTCGAGGATCCGCGGATCGTTGCGCGCCACCGCGAACATCACCGGAGTGAAGCCGGCCGGGTTGGCCCGGCGCACGCTGGCGCCGGCGTCGAGCAACGCCTGCACCAGCTCGGCATCGGCGTAGGAGATCGCCAGATCCAGCGGCGTCCAGCCGTCGGCGGACACCGCCTCGACCTTGGCGCGATGCGCCAGCAACTGCGCCGCGCTGTTGCCGTCGTTGGACCAGGCCGCCTTCATCAACGGCGTCCAGCCATTGCTGTCGCGGTTGTCGACCTTGGCGCCGGCGGCCAGCAGTTCGCCGACCAGCAGCGGCGCCTGGTTGCGGATCGCCTGCTGCAACGGCGGCTCGCCGAGCAGGTTGGGGGTGTCGGCGCTGGCGCCATGGCGTAGCAGCCAGGCCACGCGCACGCCATCGCCGGCATCCAGCGCATGCGCCAGCTCCGCGTTGGGATCGGCGCCGCCGGCGATGCGCAGCTGCAATTGCGCCAGCATGTCCGAGGAGGCCTGCGCGCTCGGCGTGTCGTCCTGGTCGGCGGGCGGCGCATAGGGGCCGTGCGAGCGCAGATCGCCGGCGACGATGCAATCGGCGCAGGCCACCAGCGGCACGTGGTAGTCGCGCAGGATCGCGTCGATCTTGCCGGCGCTGCGCTGCAGTGCCGCGTCCAGCGCATCGCGCAGCGGCGCGTTCTTGCGCGACACCGCCCACGCCATCGAGTACTCCAGCACCTCGTTGTCGATGACATTCAACGGCACCACGCCGAGGCCGCCGCGCGCGGCGTAGTAGCCGGCCACCGGTCCCCAGGATTCGGCGGCATCGAGCTTGCCGGCGGCGACCTGCTCGGCGAGCTTGCCGGGATGTTCCTGCGGCGCGCTCGCCGAATCGTAGAACAGGTACTGCACCTCGCCCTGCACGCCGTGGTCGAACAGCGCCTGCCGCGCCGGCGAGCTCTGGAACACGCCGACCTTGAGTTTCTTCAAGGCCGGCTCGTCCAGCGACGCCGGGCGCAGGTCCAGGCCCTTGCGGGTGACCAGCACATAAGTGGAGCGATACAGCGGGCGCGTGACCAGGCCCATCTCGAAATCGCTGTTCATGTCCATCAGCACGTCGCAACGCCCGGCGTTGATCGTGCTGCGCGCCAGGCCGCGCTGGTAGTAGCTGCGCCATTCGTACTCCAGGCGCCGGCCCATCTCCGCGGCCACCACCTGGGCGATCTTGTTCTGGAACCCCGCGCCTGCGCGATCGGACAACGGCATGTTGCCGGGATCGGCGCAGACCCGCAGCACCGGCGCATCGGCCGGCAGCGCGGCGGCGGGCGCGGTGGAGGCCGACGCTGCCGCCGCCGGCGGAGCCGCAGGAGCGCGAGCCGTCGCGGACGACGGCTCGCGCGTGCACCCTGCGGCGACGAGTCCGAGGCTGCACCACAACACCACGGCGCGCGCGCCCGCAGGCAGGCGCCACGCGGCGGGCGCCACCCGGCACCCGCTCGCCCCCCGGACGCGGCGCCGCCGGCTCATCGCACCGTCTTGGCGGCGACTGCCGCGCTGCCGCCGCCGGTGGCCGCGGTGGCGGTCGCAGTGGGGGTGACGGTCTTGCCGGCGCCGTCGATGCGGAAGGTGTGCACCATGCCGCCCAACGGGATCTTGTCGAAGCCGTTGCTGAAGGCCAGGCCGGCGGCACCCAGCGCGCCGTACGGATCGCCCGGATCCAGGCCGGCGGCGACCGGCAGGCCGATCCAGCCGCCGATGCCCGAGAACACCGCCACGTACTGGTGGCCGTTGGCCTTGTAGGCGATCGGGTTGCCGATGATGCCGGACGGCAGCTTGGTCTCCCACAGCTTCTTGCCGGTGTCCTTGTCCACGGCGCGGAACCAGCCGTCCAGCGTGCCGTAGAACACCAGCCCGCCATCGGTGACCAGGGTGCCGCTCCACACCGGGAACTTCTCCTTGATCTCCCACTTGGACTTGCCTTCGACCACGTCGAACGCCTTGACGATGCCCAGCGCGCCGGGCTCGTTCGGCTTCATCAGCACGTTGGCGAACACGTACGGCAGGCCCATCATGGTGTTGCCGCGCTCCTGCGGATCCAGCTCCATGTGCCAGTTGTTGGTACCGCAGAAGAACACCGCGGAATTGGCCGGATCCACCGAACACGGCTGCTGGTCCTTGCCGCCCATCGCCGAGGGGAACGCCTCGACCTTGCGGCCGCGCTCCAGCGGCGAATGCGCCGCGACCTTGACCGGGCGCCCGGTCTTCATGTCGATGCGCTCGGCCCAATTGGCCGGCACGAACTTGTTGGCGCGCAGCAGGGTGCCGTCGCGGCGGTCGAGCACGTAGGCGAAGCCGTTGCGGTCGAACTGCACCACCGACGGCACCTGCTTGCCGTCGATGGTCAGGTCGACCAGGATCGGCTCGTTGATGCCGTCGTAGTCCCACTGGTCGAACGGGGTCTTCTGGTAGCCCCATACCGCTTCGCCGGTGTCGATCTTGCGCGCGAACAGGGTCATCGACCACTTGTTGTCGTACGCGCCGGTATCGCACTCCTTCTGCGTGGTCTTGCCGCAGCGGTACGACGGACTCCACAGGCCGGGATTGCCGGTGCCGTAGTAGAGCAGCTTGAGTTTCGGGTCGTAGCTGTACCACCCCCAGGCCGCGCCGCCACCGCGCTTCCAGCCGTCGTCGGGATAGGTCTTCTGGCCGAGGTCGCCGAGCTGGCCGTGCTGCGGATTGGCCTTGTTGAAGTCCGGACCGAGGCAGATGTCCTTGTCGGTGCCGGTGGCCTCGCAGGACCAGGCCTGCTTGCCGTCGGCCAGCGCGTACGCGGCGACGCGGCCGCGCACGCCGAACTCGTTGCCGCTGATGCCGGCCACGACCTTGCCGTCGGCGATGATCGGCGCCATGGTGATGGTCTCGCCCTTCTCCGGATAGGCGAGCTTCTGCTTCCACACCTCCTTGCCGGTCTTGGCGTCGAGCGCGATCACATCGCCGCTGAGGCTGCCGAACACCACCTTGCCGTCGGCATAGGACGCGCCGCGGTTGACCGTGTCGCAGCAGGCCACCGCCACCGCGCGCTCGTCCTGCTGCGGGGTGTACTTCCACAGCACCTTGCCGTTGTCTTCCTGCGACAGGTCGATCGCGAATACGTTGTTCGGATAGGCGCTGACCATGTACATGGTGCTGCCCACCACCAGCGGCTGGCCTTCGTGGCCGCGGGTGGCGTCGGTCTTCATCTCCCACGACATCTTCAGATTCTTGACGTTGTCGCGGTTGATCTCGGCCAGCGGGCTGTGCCGGGTCAGGCCGAAATCGCGGCCGATGCCGCCCCAGTTGTCGGGATTGGCGGCATTGCTGGCGAACTCGCTGTCGGTATCGGCCACCGCGGCCGGCGCGGCGGCCGGCGGTTGCTGCGCGGCGGCCGGCGCGGCCGGGGCCGCGGCCTCTTCCTGCTTCTTGCAGCCCGCCAGCGCCAACGCAGTGGCCAGCGCGAGCAAGGTACAAGCCTGGGTACGACGTGAATGACTGTGCATCGTTCTACTCCCCTCGTTGAAGAGCCGCGGCAGCTGCACCTGGTCGGCGTGTGCCACGGAACCTGAAGCGTGGGGATCCAAGAGCAACGTCCATGCCATCGCGGCGCTGCGATGCAACATCCGTTGACGCACGGATCACACGACCCGCCATGGCCTTGCGCGAGCGCGCCGCGAGGGCAGAGGACGTCTCGAGAACGTGACACTTTGTGCCACGTCGCTGCATCGCGATTGGCGCAGTGCGGGCACGCGACGCCGTGGCACACCGTGCGCCGTGTGGGGGAAGCCTGCGGCTCCTGCGTGCGCAGGGCGGGCACTCGCCGGGCGTGCGATCGGCGCGCGCGCCGATCCAGCCACGGGAGGATGGGATGGGCGCGCGGCGCCGTCAGCCGCCGCGGCGCCGCGATACAGGGTCAGTGCGGCTGCGGCGTGCCGCTGTCCTGCCACCACGCCAGCAGCGCGGCGCAGTCGGCGAAGTGCAGGTCGGCCAGGGCCGGCCAGGGATTGTCCGGATGCAGCAGCACGGTGGTGGCGCCGGCATGGCGGCCGCACTGCAGGTCGTAGGCGTGGTCGCCGACCATCGCCAGCGCCTGCGGCGCCACGCCCCAGTGCTCGGCCAACTGCAGCAGGCCGCCGGGATGCGGTTTGGGCGGAGCCTCGTCGCGGCCGAGGATGGTCACCTCCTCGAACAGGTCGTCGACCTCGATCTCTTCCAGGGTCAGCTGCGCCAGCTCGCGCGCGTTGCGGGTCAGCACCGCCAGCCGGCAATCGGCCGCGTGCAGGGTGCGCAGCAGCGCCGGCGCGCCGTTGGCCGCGGTGGCCTCCTGCGCCAGCACGCGTTCGTGCTCCAGCAGCCAGGCGTGCTTGCTGGCGCGCTGCGCCTCCGGCAGCGCCGCCAGGTGCTGCAGGATGTCGGCCTGCGGCGGGATCTGCAGTTCGCGGCGGATCAAGGCGAAATCGTGCACGGCGCAGGTCAGGGTCCCATCCATGTCGAACACCCAATGACGTACCTGGCGCAGGGCCTCGGCCGACGGCGGCGTGACCGCGTGCATCGCGCTCAATCCCAGCCCGGCATCTGCGCGCCGTCCAGGCCACCGGTCTCGAACACCGCGGTGCGGGTGCCGCCGGCCTTCACCGGGAAGGTGATCTGCAGCACCGTGGTCTTGCGCGCCAGCTTCCACAGCGCCTTGTCGTCGCTGATGAACATGGCGATGGCCTCGTCGGTCTTGGGACGCCAGGCCGCCGCCGCGCGCGGCGGCGCGTCGTCGGCCTTCAGTTCCACCTTGCAGCCGCCGGCGCAGCGGAAATCGCCGGACTGCAGCACCAGGTAGGCGCTGCGCTTCCATTCCGGATGATCGCGGAACACCAGTTGCACCGGCTTGGGCCCACTGCCGTCCACGTCGACCTTGTCGCGGCTGTACAGCATCGCCGAGCGCTGCACGCCCTTGCCGGCCGGCACCTGCGAGTACTGCCAGGCGGCCTGCATGCGCCGCAGTTCGCGCGCCGCCTCGCCCTTGGCCTTGACCTCGGCGTAGCCGGGCTGGATGCGCTCGGCCGCGTCCGACCCGGGATACTGCTGCAACAGCGCGGCGCCGTGGATCCGCGCCAGGTCCCAGTTGCCCGACTTCACCGCGGCGTCGTACTGCTTGGCCAGGTCGTCGGCCGCCTGCGCCTTGGCCTGCGCTTCGGCCGCGGCCTGCGCCTTGCGCTCGGCCTCGTGATCGCCGCAAGCGGCCAGGGCGACGGCGCACAGCGCGCCGAGCAGGATGCGTTTCATCGTGGGGTTCCTCGTTGGATCAGGGCGTCGATGGCCTGCGCGACCTCGGCCGGCTTCTCGACGATGGACATGTGGCCGCTGCCGTCCAGCAGCACCTGGATCGCCTGCGGCAGGCGTTGCGCGTACAGCGCCAGCGCGCTGGCGTCGATCACCGCGTCCTGCACGCAGTTCAGCAGCAGCGCCGGCTGGCGGATGCGTGCGGCCTCCTCGAACGGCAGGAACGCTTCCTCGCCGCGGCCGATGCGCGCCAGCACCTGCTGCTCGAACGCGGCCTCGCGACGGCGCCAGGCCACCACCGCCGGCACCGCCCAGCGCGGGATGCGCGGCTTGGCGCGCTCGAGCAGGAACACGGTGTCGATGTAGCGCTGCAACGACGCGGCATCGTGCACCGCGAACGGATTGTGCCCGTCCAGCACCGCCTGGCCGAAGGCGTTGTCGGCGAAGCGCACGCCGGCGGCGTTGAACAGGCCGACCCGGTCGAACAGCGCCGGATGCCGCGCCGCGGCCAGCGCGGCGATGCCGCCGCCCATCGAATGCCCGAGCAGCAAGCAGTCGCTGCCCGCGCGGCGCACGCATTGCGCGGCGAACGCGGCCACGCGCTCGGCCTGCGCGACGAAGCCGTAGTCCTGCCCGGCGATGCGCTGGCTCTCCGCCCAGCCGGGCAGATCCGGGATCACCAGGTGATAGCGCGTGCCCAGCGCACGCGCCAGCGGCAGCCAGTTCTCCTTGCTGCCGGTGAAGCCGTGCACCAGCAGCAGGGTCGGCGCGGCCGGATCGGCCGCGGCGCGCACCAGGTAGGTCCAGGTGTGGCCGGCGACCTGCGCCTGGCGTCGCTGCAGGCCGCTGCCGCGGCGCTGGCGCAGGCTTTCCAGGCGCACCAGCAGGAACGGATCGCGCAGCACCAGCAGCACGCCGATCAGCGCCGCCACCCCCAGCAGGGCGGCGGCCAGCAGCAGCCAGGCCATCGTCAGCACCAGCACGGGAACCCCGGGACGTGGAGGCAGGTGCGGGTCATGCGCTCACGCCACCAGGTCGGCTTCGCCGAGATGGAGCGCCAGCCACACGGTCGGCTGCTCGGGATCGGTGAACGTCACCCAATGCGGCGTGTCGGCCGGGATGAACAGATGGTCGCCAGGCGCCAGCGCGACCTCGCGCTCGCACAGCGCCACCCGCGCACTGCCGTGCAGCAGCAGCACCCATTCGTCGTGCGCCTGCAGGTAGGGCGACTGCTGCGGCGTGGTCTGCCCGTGCGAGACGATGCGCTCGACGCGGCAACCGGAGCGGCGGAGCAACTCGGTGAAGATTTCGCCGCCGCGGGCATCGGGCAGCGCGGCCAGCAAGGAGCCGGACAGGGGGTGGGCGTCGGTCATGTCAGCACGTCCTCGGCAGGCGCAGGCGAACCCGCTCGCAGCGGCGTCGGCAGTGCCCTGCCAGGGCGATGGCGCTTGCAGCGAAGATCGGGGCGGCGGTGGCGGACGATGTCATGCGCGCATGGACCGAGGACCATCGGGACTTCCGAGGATATCGCGAATGCGTGGCAGCGGGTCGGCGCGCGTCGGCGGCGGTGCGGGTGGAAGACGTCAAGGCCGCGCTGGAGATGCGCGCGTCGTGGAGGAAACGCATGCGACGCCGCGCATGGCCACCTCACGCAACACGCGCGCGACCAAGCCGCGGCAACGATCGCCTTCGTCCCCCGCGCGGCGCGATCGCCACAACCGCCGGCCGCACAAACGCACACGGCGCCGGGATCGCTCCCGGCGCCGTGTGCGCGGTCTGTGGGAAACGCGCGTCAGTGCGCGGCGCTCCCCGCCTTGGCCTTGTCCAGCATCTCCTGCACCGACACCGTGGTGATCGGGTGGTAGCCGGGCTTGGCCTTGGCGAACACCTCCTCGGCGAAGGCCAGGCCGTCCGGGGTCTTCACCAGTTCGGCGTAGATCGGCAGGATCAGCTTGCGGCGGCCGACGCGGGCGATGAACTCGCCAGCGGCCGGGCGCGCCTCCACGTAGCCGCTGCGGATCGCCAGCGGATACCAGCGCATGGCGATCTCGCCGTTGGCGGTGCCGGTGAAGTGGTAGGCGTCGTCGAGCTGCTTGAGCTGCGCCGGCGTCAGCTTCTCGCCCAGGCCGCTGAGGAAGCGCGTCCACTCCTGGGTGCTCCACGCATCGGTCACCTGCTTGCTGGGCAGCGTGCCGCTGCCGGTCCAGGCGATGCGCGCGGTATCGACCATGGCGAAGTTGCGCGAACGCGCCTTCTGCGCGAACGCCGGAATGCCCGGCTCGTCCAGCCACGCATGCAGCTCCTGCTCGGTCACCGCGTTCGGCTTCTTGGGCAGCAGGTGGGTCTTCAGGTACGCGACGAACTGGTCGGTGTTGGCGCTCTGGAAGGCGTGGTCGTCGAACCAGCCGCGCAGGAACGGATCGAAGGTGTCGCGGCCGAAGCGCTGCTCCAGGAACTGCAGGAACCACGCGCCCTTGACGTAGGCGACCTGGCTCAACGCCTCGTCCGGATCGCGCTCGGTCAGCGCCGGCAGCGCCAGCGCCTGGTCGGCCGGGCTCATGCCCTTCAGCTCGGCCAGCAGGTCGGCCTGGTCGATCTCGCGCTCCATCTCCGCCGCTTCCGGGCCGTACAGCGCCTCGGTGATGCGCGCCTGCACGTAGGTGGTGAAGCCTTCGTTGAGCCAGATGTCCTTCCAACTGGCGTTGGTCACCAGGTTGCCGGACCAGCTATGCGCCAGCTCGTGCGCGATCAGCGACACCAGCGACTTGTCGCCGACGATCACCGTCGGCGTGGCGAAGGTCAGGCGCGGATTCTCCATGCCGCCGAACGGGAACGACGGCGGCAGCACCAGCATGTCGTAGCGGCCCCAGCGGTACGGACCGTACAGGGTCTCGGCGGCCACGATCATCTTCTCGGTGTCCTCGAACTCCTTGGCGGCCTTGTCGACCATCGCCGGTTCGGCCCACACCCCCGAGCGCGCCGAGATCGGCTTGAACACCAGGTCGCCGGCGGCGATCGCCAGCAGGTAGGACGGGATCGGCTGCGGCATCTTGAAGCGGTAGTCGCCGTTGCGCACCGCCTTGGGATCGTTGTCGGCGCTCATCAGCACCATCACGTCCGGGCGCGAGACCACATGCGCGCTGTAGGTGAAGCGCACGCTCGGCGTGTCCTGCAGCGGCACCCACGAGCGCGCGTGGATCGCCTGCGACTGGCTGAACATGAAGGGCAGCTTCTTGCCCTCGGTCATCGACGGCTCCAGCCACTGCAGGCCCGAGGCGGTCGGCGCGGTGTGGTAGGCGATGCTGATCGTCTTCGGCTGGGTCGGCGCCTCGATGGTCAGCTTGCTGCCGTAGATCTTGTCGGCCGGCGCCAGCACGTACTGCAGCGGCGTCACCTGGCCCTTGCCGTCGTCGGCCTGCACCTTCTCGATGGTCAGGTCGCGCGTGTCCAGCACCAGTTGCTTGGCGCTCTTGTCCTTCCAGTCCAGCGTGTAGGTGGCGGTGCCTCCGATCTGCTTGCTGTCGAAATCCAGCTTCAGGTCCAGCGCCAGGTCCTTGATCACGACCTTGGACGGCTCGGCGTAGGAGGTCTCGTCGTGGCTGCGGTCGGCAGGCTTGGCCGCGGCGGGCGCCGGCTTGGCGGCAGCTGCGGCCGCATCGGGCGCGGGCGCTTCGCGGGAACATCCGGACGCGACCATCGCGGCCAGGGACAACAACAGGAACGGGGAGCGCATGGCGGACGGCACCGGTTCGGGGAAACGCGCAGTTTACCGGAAGGCCGGGATTCGGGATTCGGGAGTGGGGATTCGCAACAGCAGTGCGACGCGTGCTGACGAATCCCGAATCCCCAATCGAAGCGGGGATTGGGGATTGGGGATTCGCAGCAGCGAACAGCCGGCGCGCTTACGAATCCCGAATCTTCAGTCCCCAATCCCGCCTCCACTCAGATCTTGTAGCCGAGTGGATCGCCACGATGCCGCCGGTCAGGTTCTTGTAGTGGCTGCGGGCGAAGCCGGCTGCCTCCATCCTTGCCTTCGCGTCTTGCGGTGGATGCTTGCGCCGGCGCCGCCGGA
The DNA here is from genome assembly GCF_024266585.1 of Xanthomonas sacchari. NCBI lineage: Bacteria > Pseudomonadati > Pseudomonadota > Gammaproteobacteria > Lysobacterales > Lysobacteraceae > Xanthomonas > Xanthomonas sacchari. The sequence continues at coordinate 1,154,138 of NZ_CP100647.1, read as the reverse complement.
CCGCGCGTCGGGACTGAAGTCCCTCCCACAAGGACGGCACCGGCCCCGCGATCGGTCAGCATCCGATCACCCGCTCTTGCGATTCCCGAATCCCGATTCCCCAATCCCGGCCTCTCAGATCTTGTAGCCCGAATGGATCGCCACGATGCCGCCGGCAAGGTTCTTGTAGTGGCTGCGGGCGAAGCCGGCTGCTTCCATCCTTGCCTTCGCGTCTTGCGGTGGATGCTTGCGCCGGCACCGCCGGACCGCGCGTCGGGACTGAAGTCCCTCCCACCAGGACGGCACCGGCCCCGCGATCGGTCAGCATCCGATCACCCGCTCTTGCGATTCCCGAATCCCGACTCCCGAATCCCGGCTTTCTGTGGCGGAGGCTTGCGCCAGCGCCGCCGGACCGCGCGTCGGGACAGAAGTCCCTCCCACAAGGACGGCACAGCACCGCGATCGGTCAGCATCCGATCACCCGCTCTTGCGATTCCCGAATCCCGACTCCCGAATCCCGGCTTTCTGTGGCGGAGGCTTGCGCCGGCACCGCCGGACCGCGCGTCGGGACTGAAGTCCCTCCCACAAAGACGGCACCGGCCCTGCAATCGGTCAGCAACCGATCGCCTGCTCTTGCGATTCCCGAATCCCGATTCCCGAATCCCGGCCTCTCAGATCTTGTAGCCCGAGTGGATCGCCACGATGCCGCCGGTCAGGTTCTTGTAGTGGCTGCGGGCGAAGCCGGCGTCGTCCATCATCGCCTTCAGCGCGTCCTGCGGCGGATGCTTGCGGATGCTCTCGGCCAGGTACTGGTAGCTGTCGGCGTCCTTGGCGAACAGCTTGCCCAGGCGCGGCAGCACCTTGAACGAATGGAAGTCGTACAGCGGCTTGAACCAGTCGGCGGTGACCTCGGAGAACTCCAGCACCCGCGCCTGGCCGCCCACCTTGAGCACGCGGTACATCTCGCGCAGCGCGGCGTCCTTGTCGGTGACGTTGCGCAAGCCGAAGGCGATGGTCACCAGGTCGAAGCTCTGGTCCGGGAACGGCAGCGCCTCGGCGTTGCACTGCACGTAGTCCAGGCCCGCGACCAGGCCGCGGTTGGTGAGGCGGTCGCGCCCCACCGAGAGCATGCCGGCGTTGATGTCGCCCAGCACGATCTCGCCGTCGGCGCCCACGCGTTCCTTCAGCAACGCGGCGATGTCGCCGGTGCCGCCGGCCAGGTCGAGCACGCGGTCGCCCGGCTTGACCTGCGCGGTGGCGACGAAATAACGCTTCCAGACCCGATGGATGCCCATGCTCATCAGGTCGTTCATCAGGTCGTAGTTGCCGGCGACCGAGGTGAAGACCTCGCCGACCAGCTTCTGCTTGTCCTTGGCGGCGACGTCGCGGAAGCCGAAATGGGTGGTGCCGGTCTTGTAGGGGGATTCGCTCATGGCGGGATTATCGCACTGCCGGCCGCTCCGTGCCGGTGAAGCGCCGCGCGGGATGACAGCCGCCGGCCGCCTGCGCCAGACTGCCAGCCGACTCCCTTTCCCCCGGCCATCCCATGCTGACCACGCCCGACTACCGCGCCCTGCTCGACACCGCCATCGCCGAAGCCCGCCAGGGCCTGGCCGAGGGCGGCATCCCGATCGGCGCCGCCCTGTACCACCGCGACGGCCGCCTGCTCGGCTGCGGCCACAACCGCCGCGTGCAGGAAGGCGATCCGTCCGTGCACGGCGAGACCGACGCCTTCCGCAAGGCCGGACGCCAGCGCCGCTACAAGGACACCATCATGGTCACCACCCTGGCGCCGTGCTGGTACTGCAGCGGCCTGGTGCGGCAGTTCAACATCGGCACGGTGGTGGTGGGCGAATCGGTGACCTTCCAGGGCGGCATCGACTGGCTGCGCGAGAGCGGCGTGGAGGTCATCGACCTGCATAGCCAGGAGTGCATCGACCTGCTCGGCGGCTTTATCGCCGCGCATCCGGACGTGTGGAACGAGGACATCGGCGAGGACTGAGCCGCGCGCCGCCGCACCCAGGTCCACGTGCGGCGGATCTCGCGATCTGTGGAGGGCGGCAGCGCTGCCCGCGTCCGCCGCGGGTCGCTCCCCTCGCCCTGACTGCGCGCGCGCCGCCAGTACGACCGGCCATCGCCCTGCGATGACGGCCAGGCCGCCACGGCGCCCGCAGCCGGGTCCTGGCGACCAAGTGTTATATTGTTTCAATATTCGACACCAACCGTCACGCATGCCGTCCGCTGCTTCCGTTTCCGCTGCGCCCGCGTCCCTCGCCCTGCCCGCCACCGCCTCGGCCAGCGCGCGCCTGGCCTCGATCGACCTGCTGCGCGGTACGGTGATGCTGCTGATGCTGCTCGACCACGTGCGCGAGACCTTCTACCTGCACCAGCCGGTCGGCGACCCGATGGACGTGGAACGCACCGCGCCGGCGCTGTTCCTCGCGCGCACCCTGGCGCACCTGTGCGCGCCGGTGTTCGTGTTCCTGACCGGCCTGTCGGCGTGGCTGTACGCGGCGCGGCAAGCCGATGGCCGCGCCGCGGCCGCCAGCTTCCTGCTCAAGCGCGGCCTGTTCCTGATCGTGCTGGAACTGACCCTGGTCAACCTGGCCTGGAGCGGCGCCTTTCCGCCGCAGGCGCTGTATCTGCAGGTGATCTGGGCGATCGGCCTGAGCATGCTCGCGCTGGCCGCGCTGCTGTGGCTGCCGCGGCCGGCACTGGCGCTGCTGGGCGCGGCGCTGGTCGCCGGCCACCACCTGCTGGACGATGTACAGGTGCAGGGCGACGGTCCGCTCGCGGCCGCCTGGGCGGTGCTGCACGATCGGCGCTGGCTGGAACTGGGCGACCTGCGCCTGCGCACCTCCTACCCGGTGCTGCCGTGGATCGGGGTGATCGCGCTCGGCTACGCCGCCGGCCCCTGGTACGCCGCCGACCGCGCGCCGGCGCAGCGCCAGCAGCGCCTGCTGGCCTGGGGCCTGGGCGCGCTGGCTGGCTTCCACCTGCTGCGCTGGCACAACGGCTACGGCGATACGCCCTGGCAGGCCCAGGACGACCTCGCGCACACCGCGATGAGCTTCTTCAACGTCACCAAGTACCCGCCGTCGCTGCAGTTCCTGCTGCTGACGCTGGGCGTGGGCCTGCTGTTGCTGCGCCTGTACGAACATCCCGCGGTGGCACGCGCCCTGGCGCCGCTGGCGGCGATCGGCGCGGCGCCGATGTTCTTCTACCTGCTGCACCTGTACGTGCTCAAGCTGGCCTACCTGGCCGCGCTGGCGCTGTGCGGCGCCAACCACGGCGCCCTGTTCGGCGTGGACAGCGTCGCCGCGCTGTGGGCGATCGCCGCGGTGCTGGGGCTGGCCCTGTACTGGCCCACCGCCGCGTTCGCGCGACTGAAGGCGCGGCGCCGCGACCTGGCCTGGCTGCGCTACTTCTAGGCGCGACCCGCCTCCCCAGGCCGCCACGCCGGGCCTGGCGGAAGCGCACAGGCCGTCCAGCCGGCCGCCGGCGATTCATCCGCGTGCAATGCCGGCGTGGTCGACTGCGACTTCCTTCGTCCGCACCTGGAGACCTGCGATGTCCACCCGCCTGCTGCCGTTGCTGCTGATCGGCCTGACCCTTGCCGCCGGCACCGGATGCGCGGCGGCGGCAAGCAAGCGCGACGCCTGGGTGGTGCAGCAGATCCACGACTACAACCATCCCTACGCCGCGCAACGCGCCGAGCTGGACACCAAGATGGCGACGATGGCCGGCAGCGCCTACGCCTTCTACCGCGGCACCGACCACCTCTTCTACCAGGACATGAAGACCCTGCCGGCGTCGCTGTGGACCTCGCCGCAGACCGGCTATACCTGGCTCGGCGGCGACACCCACCTCGGCAACTTCGATGCGGCGCGCGACAGCAGCGGCAAGGCGGTGTTCAAGGTCGCCGACTTCGACGAGGGCCACCTCGGCCAGTACGTGTGGGACCTGCGCCGGCTGGCCGCGAGCATGGTCCTGGCCGGCCGCGACAACGGCCTGTCCGACAGCGATATCGGCGACGCCATCGACACCATGGTCGGCGCCTACCTGGGCAAGATCGCCGATTTCCGCGGCAGCGACGCCGAAGCGAGCTTCCAGCTGAGCAAGCGCAACACCAGCGGCGCGGTGGCCAAGGCCATCGACAGCGCCGACGGCAAGAGCCGCAGCAGCCTGCTGTCCAAGTACACCGTGGTCAGCGGCGGCAAGCGCCGGTTCCAGGACCTGGACAACCTGGTCGCGGTGGACGCCAGCACCGCCTCGGCGGTGGCCGCGGCGATGGACGGCTACATCGGCTCGATCGCCGCGGGCAAGCGCTATGCGGCCAGCTACTACACCATCAAGGACGTGCACCAGAAGCTGGGCTCGGGCACCGGCAGCCTCGGCCGCCTGCGCCTGTACGTGCTGATCGAAGGCCCGAGCGCATCGACCGGCGACGACGTGATCCTGGAATGGAAACAGGAAGCGGCCAGCGTGGTCGCCGAGGCGGCGCCGTCGCAGATGCCGGCCTCCACCTACGACAACAACGAGGGCGCACGGGTGGCGCGCACCGCCAAGGCGCAGACCATCGACGCCGACGTGCTGGTCGGCTACGCCAGCGTCGCCGGCACGCCGTTCTACGTGCACGAGAAGTCGCCGTTCCAGCAGGACCTGGACCCGACCGCACTGGACAGCGTCGGCAAGCTCGCCACCGCCGCCACCTACCTGGGCCAGGCCCTGGCCTCGGCGCACGCGCTGGCCGACCAGGACTACGACCCGAACGTGGTGCCGTACAGCATCGACAAGCAGATCGACCAGGCGGTCACCAGCAAGAGCGGGCTGAAATCGGAACTGCGCCAGTTCGCGTTCGACTACGCCGCGCAGGTGCAACTGGACTGGCAGTCGTTCGTGGCGGCGTACAAGGCGGGGACGCCGCTGTATTGAGTTCGTGCCGGGTGGGTGCAGGTGACGCATGCCATGCGCTGTTTCGAGAAAGCATGCGCGCCGAAGCGGCTTGCTGTACGACACGGCTTCCTGTGGGAATCAACTGTCATGCAGCCGTGACGCGCGAAGGGGTGTGCTTTCCGATGACGCAATGCGTCGGGACCGAAGTCCCTCCCACAGTGCACCCGGCGGGTTCGCCGCAAGCCCCTGCGGAAGCGGCTCCAGCCGCGACGAAGCGTTACCGGTGCAGCCTCGTCGCAACTGAAGGGCGCCTCTAGAAACCTCAATTCGAAGACGGCGCGCCAAGCAGATCCGTCACTTGTGAATGCTCAGGTGGAGCAGGTCGGAGCCGTGAGAGGGCCCAAGCCGCTCCCACAACAGCGATACGCCTCTCCGGCACGTTGCGTTACAGGATATACCGGCTCAGATCCGGATCCTGCACCAGCTCGCCCAGGTGCGCATCGACATAGGCCGCGTCCACGGAGACGCTCTGCCCATCGCGATCCGGCGCTTCGTAGCTCAGCGTGTCGAGCAGGCGCTCGAGCACGGTGTGCAAGCGCCGCGCGCCGATGTTCTCCTGGCGCTCGTTGACCAGGAACGCGATCTCCGCCAGCCGCGCGATGGCGTCGTCGGTGAAGCGCAGGCTCACGCCCTCGGTCAGCAACAGCGCCTCGTACTGCTTGGTCAGCGCCGCCTTCGGTTCGGTGAGGATGCGGATGAAGTCGTCCTTCGACAGCGCCGACAGTTCCACCCGGATCGGGAAGCGGCCCTGCAGCTCCGGGATCAGGTCGCTGGGCTTGGCCAGGTGGAACGCGCCGGAGGCGATGAACAGGATGTGGTCGGTCTTGACCGTGCCGTACTTGGTGCTGACGTTGGAGCCTTCCACCAGCGGCAGCAGATCGCGCTGCACGCCCTCGCGCGAGACGTCGCCGCCGGTGGCGCCGGCCTCGCTGCGCTTGGCCACCTTGTCGATCTCGTCGATGAACACGATGCCGTGCTGTTCGCAGGCCTCGATCGCGGCGGCGCGGACGTCGTCCTCGTTGACCAGCTTGCCAGCCTCTTCCTCGATCAGCAGCGGCCGCGCCGCCTTGATGGTCAGCTTGCGCGACTGCGACTTGCCGCCGCCCAGGTTGGAGAACATCTGCCGCAGCTGCTGGCCCATTTCCTCCATGCCCGGCGGGGTCATGATGTCCATGCTGACGTTGACCGCGACGTCCAGTTCGATCTCGCGCTCGTCCAGCTCGCCGGCGCGCAGCATGCGCCGGAACTTGCTGCGGGTGTCGCTGTCCTGCGCCGACGGCTCGTGCCGCGCGGCTTCCGGATCGAAGCCGATGCCGGCGCTGCGCCGCGGCAGCAGCGCATCGAGGATGCGGTCCTCGGCACGTTCCTCGGCCTGGGTGCGCACGCGGGCCTTGGCCTGCTCGCGGTACAGCTTGACCGCGGTATCGGCCAGGTCGCGCACGATCTGCTCCACGTCCTTGCCGACGTAGCCGACCTCGGTGAAGCGGGTCGCCTCGACCTTGACGAACGGCGCATTGGCCAGCGTCGCCAGGCGCCGCGCGATCTCGGTCTTGCCGACACCGGTGGGGCCGATCATCAGGATGTTCTTCGGCATCACTTCGTTGCGCAGCGCATCGGGCAGCTGCATGCGCCGCCAGCGGTTGCGCAGCGCGATCGCCACCGCGCGCTTGGCCTCGTGCTGGCCGACGATGTGGCGGTCCAGTTCCTGCACGATCTCGCGCGGGGTCATGGTGCTATGGGTATCGGTCATGGTCGGGAAATCGAAGAGGGAATCGGGAATGGAGAATCGGGAATCGAGAAAGCAGGCGTCATCGGCAACGGAAAGGAGAGCCGCTGTTGCGATTCCCCATTCCCGATTCCCGATTCACAGCTCTTCGACCACCACATTGCGATTGGTGTAGATGCAGATGTCGCCGGCGATGTTCAGCGCTTCGACGGCGATGGTGCGCGCGTCCAGCGTGGTGTGGCCGAGCAGCGCGCGCGCCGCCGACAGGGCGTAGGAGCCGCCGGAGCCGATGGCGATGATGCCGTCCTCCGGCTCGATCACATCGCCGGTGCCGCTGATGATCAGCGAGGTTTCCTTGTCGGCCACCGCCAGCAGCGCCTCGAGCTTGCCGAGGCGGCGCTCGGTGCGCCAATCCTTGGCCAGTTCCACCGCGGCGCGGGTCAACTGGCCGTGCTTTTCCAGCTTGGCCTCGAACAGTTCGAACAGGGTGAACGCGTCGGCGGCGGCGCCGGCGAAGCCGGCCAGCACCTGGCCCTCGCGGCCGAGCCGGCGCACCTTGCGCGCATTGCCCTTCATCACGGTGTGGCCCAGGGTCACCTGGCCGTCGCCGGCCACGGCGACACGGCCATCGCGGCGCACCGACAGGATCGTGGTGGCGTGGAAAACATTGGGGTTCTGACTGGGATCCATGCGGCCTCCGGAACGATGACTCAGGTGTGGGGGCTGGCGGCGCGCGGTTCAAGCGTCGCCGTGAGCGGACGGGTTATCTGCGCGGCGAGCATGCCCCAGCCGCGCCGGATCGACGGCGATGCCCCGGGCGACGTGCCCATCCTCGCCTCGGGGTTTCGATCGGATGCGGGGTGTGGCCGGTGCCGGTGCCGCAGGCCAGATCCTGTGCGGCGCCATTGCCGTCGCAGTCCCGGCACAGCCGTTCGGGGCGGCGTGGTGCCAGCGGAAAGGAGGGCCATCGGTACGCCCTCGCGAGATGGGAGGGCAGTGTCGCCACGCCTGCGCCGGCACGCCTTGATCCAGAACAAGAGCGGGTACCGCAGCGGCCGTGCGGCCGCGATTCGGCGATCAGGACTTGCGCTTGGCGCGCGGGTGCGCCGCGTCGTAGACCTTGGCCAGGTGCTGGAAGTCCAGGTGGGTGTAGATCTGCGTGGTGGCGATGTCGGCATGGCCGAGCAGTTCCTGCACGCCGCGCAGGTCGCCGGAGGATTCCAGGATGTGGCTGGCGAAACTGTGCCGCAGCATGTGCGGGTGCACGTGCTTGAACAGGCCCTGGCGTCCGGCCAGTTGCTTGATCCGGATCTGCACCGCGCGCGCGCCGATCGGCGCCCCGCCGCGCCCCGGAAACACCGGTGCGGCGGGCTCGCCCCGGCTCTCTTCGCGCCACGCCAGCAGCGCGGTGCGCGCATGCGAGCCCACCGGCACCAGCCGCTGCTTGTTGCCCTTGCCCAGCACGCTGACCATGCCGGCGACGAAATCCAGATCGCGCCAGCGCAACGCGCACAGCTCGCTCAGGCGCAGGCCGGAGGAATAGAACAGCTCCAGCAGCGCGCGGTCGCGCAGGCCCAGCGGCGCATCGGTCGGCACTTCGACCAGGCGCACCGCCTCGTCCGCATCGAGCACCTGCGGCAGCTTGCGCGGCGCCTTCGGCGCGCGCAATGCCGCGGCCGGACTGGCGGCGATATGGCCGTGCTTGAGCAGCCAGGCGTAGAAACTGCGGCATGCCGACAGCCGCCGCTGCAGGCTCTTGGGCGACAGTCCGCGGCGGTGTTCGGCGGCGATGAACTGGCGCAGCTGCGCGGCATCGAGTGCGGCCGGCTCGCCGAGCAGGTTGTCCGCAGCCCACGCCGACAAGGCGGCCAGGTCGCGTCGGTATGCGTCCAGGGTATGCGCGGACATGCGCCGCTCGACCTGCAGGTAGGCGAGGAAGCGGGACTCGGGACCCGCGACCTGTGACCCGGGAGAAGCGGCCGCGCTGGCGGTAACAGCAGTGCCCTGCCCAGCCTGACGATCGGCAGCGCCGGGCCCGGCGCTGTCCCGGGCCCCGGGTCCCGGGTCCCGCGTCCCGGCCATGCTCATCGCTGCAACGCCACCGCCAGCGACTCGCCCATCATGCGCAGGAACAAGGTGCCCATGCCGGGATAGAAGCGGTTCGGGTCGCGGCTGCCGACCGCGATCAGGCCCAGGCCGGGCAGCGGCAACAGCGCGGTGGATTGCACCTCGTCCACGCGCTCGCCGTACAGCAGTGCCTGCTTTTCCGGTTGCAGGCGGCCGCAGATCGGCTCGCCGTCCTTCAGGCAATCGCGGAACGGCGCCAGCCGCGGATCGTCGGCCGCCAGCACCTGCAGCCACGGCGCCTGCTCCAGGCCGGACAAGGGCTGCAGCAGCACGATGCTGACCAGGTCGCCCTGGAAATCCTCCTGCAGCGAGGCGGCCATCGCGCGCACGCTGTCGGCGGCGCTGCGCTGGCGCATCAGCGCCAGGGTCAACTGATGGGTGCGCACCGCCAGCCGTTCGTTGGCCTGCGCGTTGGCGGCCAGCTCGCTCAGCCGCCGCGACAGCTCGCGGTTCTTGTCGCGCAGCACTTCCAGCTGGTAGCTGGCCAGCGACGCGGTGGGACCGTCGTCGCGCGGCACCACCAGGGTCAGCGCCAGGTCGGGAAACTGCTTCAGGAAGCCGGGGTGGCGCCGCAGCCACGCCGCCACCTCGTGCGCACCGAGCTTGTCCTGGCTGTCGCTCATCGGATCCATTCTCCATCAAAGACGAACGTCGCCGGGCCGGACATCACCGCCGGTGCGTCGTCGCGCGGCCACTGCACGCGCAGTTCGCCGCCCGGCAGGCTGATGCGCACGTCGCGCTCCACCCGGCCGCGCTGCATCATCACCGCCGCCGCCGCGCAGGCGCCGCTGCCGCAGGCCAGGGTCTCGCCGACGCCGCGCTCGTACACGCGCAGGCGCAGGTGGCCGCGGTCGATCACCTGCACGAAGCCGACGTTGACCGAATCCGGGAACGAGGCGTGCTGCTGCAACAACGGGCCCAGGCGTTCCACCGGCGCCGCATCGACCAGGCCCACTTCCAGCACCGCGTGCGGATTGCCCATCGACACCGCGCCGAAACGCACGCTCCCGCCCTGCAGCGGCAACACGTACTCGTCGCGCGCGCGCGGAAAACCGACCAGCGGCACATCCTCCGGCGCGAAGCGCGGCACGCCCATCGCCACGGCGAATTCGCCCGCGGCGCGGCGCTCGATGCGATGGCTGCCGGCCGGGCTCTCGATCACGAACTCGCCGTCGGCGGGCGCACTGCCGTCGCGCACCAGCCAGGCGGCGATGCAGCGCGCGCCGTTGCCGCATTGCCCGGCGGCGCTGCCGTCGGTGTTCCAGATGCGGTAGCTGGCGACCGCGGCGGGATCGTGCGGCGGCTCGATGGTCAGGATCTGGTCGCAGCCGACGCCGAAGTGGCGGTCGGCCAGGCGCATCGCCAGGGCGGCGTCCGGCGGCGGGGTGCCGTCGCGCAGGTCGAGCACCACGAAATCGTTGCCCGCGCCCTGCATCTTGCTGAAACGCAAGCGCGCGGCGTGGCGGGCCTCACTCATTCCCATCGGTGGGCACGGTGGTGTCGTTGGCCGGCGGACGCTGGCCATCCACCGGCTGCGCCTGCCCGGCGGGATCGGTGGTCGCCGGCGGGGTCGCGTCGGGCGCGGGCGCCGGGGTGGCCTCCACCGGGACCGGCTTCTGCGGCATCACCAGCGGTCCCTTGTTGCCGCAGCCGGCCAGGGCCAGCAGCACAGCGGCGGAAAGAACGAGACGGATCGGAGAAGAGGACGATGTGCTCATGCGCCGAGTATAGCCACACCGGCATGAACCGGCTGTGCCGCCATCGCAGCGTCGCGCGCGCTCATCGGCGCGGCGGTTCCGGGCGCCACCACAGCCATAGCGCCACCGCGCTCATGCAGCCGATCGCCAGCACCTGCACCCACAACCGATGCACGAACAGCAGCAGCACCAGCGCGCACGCGGCCATGGTCAGCGTCGCCATCCACTTGCCGCGCCGGCTGACCGCGCCATGCGCTTCCCAGTCGCGGATGCTGCGGCCGAAGCGCGGATCGCGCAGCAAGCGCCGGCGCAGCCGCGGCGAACCGCGCGCGGCGGCGTAGGCGGCGATCAGCACGAACACCGTGGTCGGCAGCCCCGGCACGAAGATGCCGACGATGCCGGTCGCCAGGCTGGCGTAAGCCAGCAGCCACCAGGCCCAGCGGAAACGGGAGTGCGTGCGCATCGCGCCATCATAAGCCCGCGTTGGCGCGCACTGGCGTCGACCCGCCCACTGCCGCGCCGCCGGGCGCCTGCCGCCGCGGCGGCGGCGGCGACACGCGAAGCCATTGGTGCGTCTGAGTTCACTGCAGTCGGGACTGAAGTCCCTCCCACAGCGAGCTGCCAGACCAACAGCGCCGCTGCCGGCCCTCGCATAGCACACATGCAACCCACCCATGAGAGGAACGGCTTCAGCCGCGACGATCGAAGCCTCCGGCTTATCCGACCTCCGCGCAGTCGGGACTGAAGTCCCTCCCACAAGGAGTGACCAGGCCACCAGCGCGACTGCCTGCTCTCGCGCGGTGATCGAGCGTTCCGCCCGCTGTAGGAGCGGCTTCAGCCGCGACGATCGAAGCCTCCGGCTTATCCGACCTCCGCGCGGTCGGGACTGAAGTCCCTCCCGCAAGGCGTCGCCAAACCGTCCGCGCTGCCGCATGTCATGGCGCATCGGGCCATCGCACCTTCAGCACCGACCCGGCCGCAATGCTCACTGTGGGAGCGGCTTCAGCCGCGACGCGTGAAGCCACAGGCCATCCGCCATCCGCCATCCGCCATCCGACGATTGGGACAAGCAGGCTTCACGCCAGCCTGCCCACCTGCACATCGGCCGGCCTGCAGGCCAGCCGACGCGCACCGCACTCACTTGACCGGTGACTCCACGCCCAGCTGGTCCAGCATGAACGCATAGGACTCGGCCATTTCGCGGTAGCGGCGGAAGCGCCCGGACTTGCCGCCGTGGCCGGCTTCCATGTTGACCCGGAACACGATCGGCTGGCTGCCGGTGTCGTACTCGCGCAGCTTGGCCACCCATTTGGCCGGCTCCCAGTACTGCACCTGCGAGTCCCACAGGCCGGTGCCGATGTACATCGCCGGATAGGCCTGGCGGGCGACGTTGTCGTAGGGCGAGTAGCTGAGCATGTAGTCGTAGTACGCCTTCTGCTCGGGATTGCCCCACTCGTCGTACTCGTTGGTGGTCAGCGGGATGCTCGGGTCGAGCATGGTGGTGACCACGTCCACGAACGGCACCTGCGCCACCAGCACGCGGTAGTCCTTGGGCGCCATGTTCGCCACCGCGCCCATCAGCAGGCCGCCGGCGCTGCCGCCGGCCGCGGCGACCCGGTCCGGGGCGGCGTAGCCCTGCTGCACCAGCCCGCGGGTGACGTCGATGAAGTCGGTGAAGGTGTTCTTCTTGTGCAGCAGCTTGCCCTGGTCGTACCAGTCGCGGCCCATTTCCTGGCCGCCGCGGATGTGCGCGATGGCGTAGACCACGCCGCGGTCGAGCAGGCTCACCACCGGCAGGTTGAACGCCGGATCGGTGGACATGCCGTAGCTGCCGTAGGCGTACTGGTACAGCGCGGCGCTGCCGTCCTTCTTGAAGCCCTTCTTGTAGACCAGCGACACCGGCACCTTGACCCCGTCGCGCGCGGTCACCCACACGCGTTCGGTCTGGTACCGGCTGGCGTCGTAGCCGATCACCGGCTGCTGCTTGAGCAGCTTGCGCTCGCCGGTGCGGGTGTTGAGTTCGTAGGTGGTGGCCGGGGTAGTCAGCGAGGTATAGCTGTAGCGCAGCCACGGCGTATCCGGCTCGGGATTGATCGACAGGCCCATCGAATACGCCGGCTCGTCGGCCTTGACGTACTCCTCCTTGCCGTCGGCGAAATGCAGGCGGATCCGCTCCAGTCCGTCGGAGCGCTCGGCGATGGCGGTGAAGCCGTCGAACAGCTCGAAGCCGTCGATGAACACCTTGTCGTCGTAGGGCAGCCAGCTCTGCCACTGGCTGCGCGCGGTGGCGCCGTCGGGCGCGGTCATCAGCGCGTAGTTCTTGGCCTTCCAGTTGGTGCGGATCACCCAACGGCCGTCGAAGTGGTCGGCTTGGTACTCGACGTCGCGCTCGCGCGGCGCCAGCACGGTGAAGCGCTGCGGATCGGCGGCCGGCGCGTAGCGCTGCTCGGAGGACACCGTGCTCTCCACGCCGATGACGATGTACTTGTCGTCGCGGGTGCGGCCCACGCCCATGTAGAAACTGTCGTCCTTCTCCTCGTAGACCAGCGTGTCCTGCGCCGCCGGGGTGCCCAGCACATGCTTCTTGACCCGCACCGTCAACAGCGTCTCCGGGTCGTTCTCGACGTAGAACAGGGTCTTGTTGTCGTCGGCCCAGACCACGTCCGGCGACACCCCGGGAATGCGGTCGGCGTAGACCTCGCCGGTGTCCAGGTTCTTGAAGCGCACCACGTACTGGCGGCGGCCCACGTCGTCCTCGGTCCAGGCCAGGAGGCGGTTGTCCTGGCTGACCGCCGCGTCGCCGACGCTGAAGTAGCCCTTGCCGGCGGCCATGGCGTTGACGTCGAGCAGGATCTCCTCCGGCGCCTCCATGCTGCCCTTGCGGCGCGCCTGGATCGGGTAGTCCTTGCCGCTCTCGTAGCGGGTGTAGTACCAGTAGCCGCGCTCGCGGTACGGCACGCTGCTGTCGTCCTGCTTGATGCGGCCGACGATCTCCTCGTACAGCCGGTCTTCCAGCGGCTTGAGCGGCTTCAGCACCTGGTCGGCATAGGCGTTCTCGGCATTGAGATAGGCCAGCATCTGCGGGTTCTTGCGCGTGTCGTCGCGCAGCCAGTAGTAGGCGTCCTGGCGAACGGCGCCGAACGGCGCCTTGACCGCATGCGGCTGCTTGGCCGGATGCGGCGGGGTGGCCGCGGCGGCGGAGGCGGAGGAAGCGAAGGAGGCGGTCATGAGCAGGACGAAGCTCGCTAGCAAGGGACGGTGGGGCATCTAATGGGGCTCCGGCGGCGGTAACGCAACGGGACGCCACCCGGGCCGGGCGGCGGCAGCGGGCGGACGCCGCGCAGTGCTGGCCGAGTCTCCCTGCAACGCTGCGCCGTGGCAAGCGCGCCAAGGCTCTCCGGAGCCGGCGATGCATCTCGAAGAGAAGGGCGGTTGCCGTGCGCGGCGCGAAGCCGGCATGGCGGGGGGAGGTCTTCGCCTGCGCGGCGGACAGCGCCTTGGCGCGACCGATAACCGCTCTGGCAGCCGCGCCTCACTCGCCGCGCGGCCGCGCGCAGCGTGATCCACCGCCCACTCAGCCCAAGAGCAAGCGCACACACGGTACCGCCATCGCACAACCGCTTCGTGGTCCACCCGACATCGCTAACACGCGCGAAAGCGCGCTCCTCTATCATCGGCGACATGGCCTCCCTTCCCGGCGACACCCTCAGCGCCTCGCCCACCGCGCCCCGCTACAGCCAGCGCAGCCGCGAGATCGAACCGTTCCACGTCATGGCGCTGCTGGCCCGCGCCAACGACCTGGAGCACGCCGGCCACGACGTGATCCACCTGGAGATCGGCGAGCCGGACTTCACCACCGCCGCACCGATCGTCGCCGCCGGCCAGGCCGCGCTGAACGCCGGCCACACCCGCTACACCGCCGCGCGCGGCCTGCCCGCCCTGCGCCAGGCGTTGGCGGACTATTACCGGCAGCGCCACGACGTCGACCTGGATCCGGCGCGCATCCTGATCACCCCCGGCGGCTCCGGCGCGCTGCTGCTGGCCAGCGCCCTGCTGGTCGATCCCGGCCGCCACTGGCTGATGGCCGACCCCGGCTACCCGTGCAACCGCCACTTCCTGCGCCTGGTCGAAGGCGCCGCGCAACTGGTACCGGTCGGCCCGGACAGCCGCTACCAACTGACCCCGGACCTGCTGCAGCGGCACTGGAACGCGGACAGCGTCGGCGCCCTGGTGGCCTCGCCGGCCAACCCCACCGGCACCGTGCTCGCGCGCGCCGAACTGGCCGCGCTGTCGCAGACGCTGCACGCGCGCGGCGGGCACCTGGTGGTGGACGAGATCTATCACGGCCTCAGCTACGGCATCGACGCGCCCAGCGTACTCGAGGTCGACGACGCGGCCTACGTGCTCAACAGTTTCTCCAAGTACTTCGGCATGACCGGCTGGCGCCTGGGCTGGCTGGTGGCGCCGCGCGCGGCGGTGCCGTCGCTGGAGAAGCTGGCGCAGAACCTGTACATCAGCGCCTCCAGCATCGCCCAGCACGCAGCGCTGGCCTGCTTCCTGCCGGAAACGCGGCAGATCCTGGAAACGCGCCGCGCCGAGTTCGCGCAGCGCCGCGACTACCTGTTGCCGGCACTGCGCGCGCTCGGCTTCCGCATCGAGGTCGAACCGCAGGGCGCGTTCTACCTGTATGCCGACGTGTCCGGGTTCACCGACGATGCGCAGGCGTTCTGCGCGCACTTCCTGGAAACCGAGTACGTTGCGTTCACCCCGGGCGTGGATTTCGGCCGTCACCGCGCCCGCCAGCATGTGCGCATCGCCTACACCCAGAGCCTGCCGCGCCTGCAGGAAGCGGTGGCGCGGATCGCGCGCGGGCTGGCGCGCTGGACGCGCTGAGGCGGCCTGCGGCACCGAAAAGCCCATGGAGCCCTTCATCCCGACCTATCGCGAAGCCATCGACTCCGATCTCGGTGCGATCTGCGCGCTAGGCGAAGAAGTGAATGCGCTCCACCATGAGGCGTTTCCCCACATCTTCGCCGGCGCGGGCGCCGCGGACCGCGACGCGGCCCACTGGCACAGCAGCATCGGCCGGGACGATGCCACCACCATCGTTGCCGAAGCGCAGGGCGTGCTCGTCGGTTTCGTCACGGTCAGCATCGTCACCGAATCGCACTCGCTGCTGCAGCCCATGCGCTTCGGCCGGGTGGGCAGCGTGGGCATCACCCGACGCCATCGGGGCCGGGGCATCGGCCCGGCGCTGATGCAGCGGGCGCACGAGTGGGTGGCGCGACGCGGCGGTGTCGAAATGCGCCTGAACGTCTGGGCCTTCAACACGCATGCGCTGCACGTGTACGAAGCACTTGGCTACGACGTCCGGTCGCTGGTCCTGGTCAAGCCGTTGGCCGGCGGAGCCTGAGCAGCCGCGGCGGCAAGACCAGGACGAGAACGCGGGCAGTGCCGGCGCGCTCGCGACGCACCGCGTTGCGCGCCGGCTCGAGCGTGCACTGACGCACGCTGGGCCAGGTCGCGATCCGCGCCCCGACCGCACGCCTCACTTGGACAAGCGCTCCCACAGGAAGCTGTAGGCCAGCGCCTGCATGTGCGCCGCCTGCGCGTTGTTGGCCGCCCCGCCATGACCGCCTTCGATGTTCTCGTAGTAGGTCACGTCCTTGCCGGCGTCGATCATCTTCGCCGCCATCTTCCGCGCATGGCCCGGGTGCACGCGGTCGTCGCGGGTGGAGGTCAGGAAGATCACCGGCGGATAGGTCTTCTTCGGGTCGAACAGGTGGTACGGCGAGAAGGTCTGGATGAACTTCCAGTCGTCGGTGTCCGGGTTGCCGTACTCGGCCATCCACGAGGCGCCGGCCAGCAGGTGGCTGTAGCGCTTCATGTCCAGCAGCGGCACCTGCACCACCACCGCGCCGAACAACTGCGGGTACTGCATCAGCATGTTGCCGGCCATCAGCCCGCCGTTGCTGCCGCCCTGCACGCCCAGGTGCTTGGCGGAGGTGATCTTGCGCGCGACCAGATCCTGCGCCACCGCCGCCATGTCCTCGTAGGCCTTGTGCCGGTTCTGCTTCAGCGCCGCCTGGTGCCAGCGCGGGCCGTACTCGCCGCCGCCGCGGATGTTGGCCAGCGCGTACACGCCGCCCTGGTCGAGCCAGGCGCGGCCGAGGCTGCCCGAGTAGAACGGGGTCATCGAGATCTCGAAGCCACCGTAGGCGTACAGCAGGGTCGGCGCGCTGCCGTCGGCCTTGAGCTGCTTGGGCCGGACCAGGAAGTACGGGACCTTGGTGCCGTCCTTGGACACGGCGAAGTGCTGCTCGATTTCGTCCTTGGACGCATCGAAGAAGCTCGGCATCGCCTTCAGCGTCTCGATGCTCTGCGGCCCGCGCTGCACGTCGGCCAGCATCAGCGTGGTCGGGGTCAGGAAGTCGGTGGAGGTCAGCCACACCTGGTCGTTCTCGTCGGCATCGACCGCATCGACGCTGGTGCTGCCGAAGGCCAGGTCGCCGACCGGGAACGGCGCGCGCGCCCACGCGCCCTCGCCCGGGGTCAACACCCACAGCCGGCTCTTGACGTCGTCGAGCACGTTCAGCACCAGCCGCGACTTGGTCCAGGCGAAGGACGCCAGCGACGCGGTCTCGGTCGGCGTGAACAGCACCTGGAAGTCGCGCTTGCCGGCCATGAAGTCGTCGAACTTGGTCACCAGCAGCGCGCCGGCCGGGTAGGTCGTGCCACCCACCGTCCACGGATCGCGCAGCTCCAGCGTCAGCCACTGGCGGTGCACGCCCTTGTTGGCCGAGTTGGGCACGTCGATCTTGGTCAGGCGGCCGTCGGCACCGCGCAGGTACATCTCGTCGTTGTAGAAGGCCAGCGTGCGGCTGACGAAGTCGCGCTCGTAGCCGGGCGTGTCGTCGTGCATCGCGGCGATGTACATGTCGTCCGGCTTGCCCTCGTAGACCAGCGTGGCGCTGCTCATCGGGGTGCCGCGCTTCCACTGCTTGACGATGCGCGGGTAGCCGGAGCTGGTCAGCGAGCCGGGGCCGAAGTCGGTGTACAGGTACACGGTGTCGGCATCGATCCAGCTCAGCCCGCCCTTGGCCTCGGGACGGAAGAAGCCGTCCTTGATCCACTGCTTGCTGTCCAGGTCGAACTCGCGGGTGACATCGGCGTCGGCGCCGCCGCGCGACAGCGCGATCAGGCAGCGGCGGTACTCCGGGCGCAGGCAGTTGGCGCCGTGCCACACCCAGTTCTCGCCCTCGGCCTTGTTCAGCGCGTCCAGGTCCAGCACCGTCTCCCACTTCGGCTCGGGCTTGCGGTACTCCTCGAGCGTGGTGCGGCGCCACAGGCCGCGCTCGTGCGCGCGGTCCTTCCACAGGTTGTAGTAGTACGGGCCGATCTTCTGGACGGCCGGGATCTTGGCGTCGGAGTCCAGCACCTCGCGGATGCCGGCCTCGCGGGCCTTGAAGGCGGGGGTATCGGCCAGCCGCGCCTCGGTCTTGGCGTTCTGCGCCTTGACCCAGTCCAGCGCCTTGGCGCCGGTGACGTCTTCGAGCCAGGCATAGGGGTCTTGGGGCATCGCGGTTTCCTTGGCCGCGGCGGTGCCGGCGGTGAGCAGGCCGGCGAGCAGGCAGGCGTGTGCGAGTGGGGACATGGGTCGGATCCGGGAAGGACAGCGCCGCACCCTAGCACGCGCCAATTGCCGGCCTCCCCTGCCGAAGGTCAGGCCGGACGCGCGGAGCGCACTGCGGGTCCGCGTCGCCGCGCCTGCGCCCGTGGCCGGGCCCGCCACTGCCCCCACAGGCGGCGCAGCGGCGGCAGCGGGAAGCGGTGCAAGGCCCACCAGGCGCTCAACGGCATGCCCAGCAGCCACAGCGGCCGCCAGCCCAGCCATTCGCTGTGGCCGCGCGCGGCCGGCCACACCAGGACCAGGGCCAGCCCGGCCAGGATCGCCTGGCGCAGCAGGCGGCGCAGGCCCGGGTGCGGGACGTGGGGACGCGGGGAGGACGGAACGATCGGCATGACGGCGGCTCCTGGAGGTCGAGGCGCGCAGCGTGCCGCCGCGACATCTCAGGGGCTGCGACGCATCATTGACATGGCGCTCGCGCATACTTGACCAGCGTTCGCCCTTCGCCCCGGAACCTTGTCTATGCGCCTGCTTTCCCTGTTCGCCTCCGTGCTGCTGCTGGGCATGGCCGTCCCGTTGCCGACGGCCCGCGCCAAGTCGCTGGACCCCGAACATGAACCGGCGCAGCCGCCGATCGACCTGCAGCGCTTCATGGGCCGCTGGTACGTCATCGCCCATGTGCCCTACTTCGCCGAGCGCGGCCACGTCGCCAGCAGCGACGAGTACACCCTCAAGGACGACGGCAAGATCGCGGTGCGCTACCAGTACCGCGAGGGCTTCGACGAACCGGTCAAGGAGATCACCTCGCGCGCCACGGTCAAGGAAGGCACCGGCAATCGCCGCTGGACCACCTGGTTCTTCGCCGTGGTGCCGACCAAGTACCGCATCCTGGAAGTGGCGCCGGACTATTCCTGGGCGCTGATCGACTACCCCGGCCGCGACCTGGCCTGGGTGTTGGCGCGCTCGCCGAACATGAGCTACAAGCAATACCGCGAACTGGTGGACAAGCTGGACCACCAGTACGGGGTCAATATCGACAAGCTCAAGCGCGTGGCGCAGCGCCGCGACCAGGTCGGCAAGCTCGGCTTCGAAGTGCCGAACAAGCCCTAGGCAACGCCCGGATAGGTTACCTTTAAGAGCAGGGTTCTGAAAAACCAATGATTGCCAACGTCGCTACAGACCTACTCGTAGCGTATTATTCAACTTATTCCAGCCATCTCGTTGAAATTGATCCTCATGTAAGAAACGAGACAAGCGAGACAGAGTGCCTTTGGATTGGAAGTTATTTTGATCTGATCCGCTCACTGCGTAGCAAGCCTAGCGTCATCGTTGATCTCGACGCGAATGTCTTCAAAAGCACCGAATATCCAAGATCCATTTTTGCCGTCCAAGCCGATATCCGCAGCTTGCCTTTCAAAAAAATATTTGGCCGGGTATTGATTCCTGGCTGCGTTACGGCGTACCTGCTGAAGGACCGTGATGTCCTTAGCGCAGCCGAGTCCATTGCGAGCGTTCTCAATGGCAGCCATGAAACCACTTTGTGGTTGGATGCATATGATAATGCAAGCATACTAGATAGCGGCTACTTCAATCAGAAGTGCGAAGTCAGGCTTTTTGAAAACACCTGGTTAGTAGTGTCTCGATATACGAAGCGCAACAACCATCCGTTCTTGTTCGACGTCACCCTATCCTTCCTTCAACGCGGCATCTCAGGTCCGCCCATAACCATAACGTTCCAGCAGCGGGCCTTTACCGTCTGCGAGCTTGATAACATGTTCAGTCAACATGGATTTAAACTTAAGAAACATGAAACCCAGCAAGCACGAGGCCGCCACAGCTTAACGTTTTCTGCCAAATGAGATAATAGATTTCAGGCCTTAGCTGAAAAATTAAGATTAAAAAGACAGGTTTTAATTACAAGGGCGGCTCGCGCTGCGCCAAGCCGGCGCACCCGCCGATACCCAGACGCCGTTCGATCCGCATCGTCGCGCGTCTGCCACCGCCCAGCGCCGCCACGCCATCGCGCGCCGGCGTGGCTGCCACCGACGTCCCGATCATCCTTCGCTCAGCGAACCGCCCGGCGCGGCCCGTATGATCGGGGGCGCCCTCCCCCACAGACAGGTGCACCGCTTGGCCAGCGTCCTCTCCGAACCCCTCGACGAAGCGCCGCGCGGCTGCGCGGACGCGACCCTGCTGCGCGGCCAGGTGTTCGCGCAGAACTGCCCGTCCCGCGCAGTGCTCAGCCATGTCACCAGCCGCTGGGGCGTGCTGGTGCTGGTGGCCCTGCGCAAGGGCACCCACCGCTTCGGCGACCTGCGCCGCAGCCTGGAAGGGGTCAGCGAGAAGATGCTGTCGCAAACCCTGCAGGCGCTGGAGGCGGACGGCCTGGTGCAGCGCACCGCCTACCCGGTGGTGCCGCCGCACGTGGAATACGACCTGACCCCGCTCGGCGAGGAAGCCGCTGCCCACGTGCACGCACTGGTGGACTGGATCGAGCGCAACATCGGCGTGATCCTGGGCGGCGGCGCGCCGCTGGATGCGGCGTAGGCGTCCACATCCAGCAGAATCTGCGACGGGCATGGTGCGGCAATGCGCCGGTCGCGGCTGAAGCCGCTCCTACGACAGCCGTTGCGTCGCACGGGCCAGGGATTGCTGCAGCATCAGGCGATGCACGCCGCGGCGGCGACGCGGTGGCGAACGCGTGGGCCGCTCACTCGTAGGAGCGGCTTCAGCCGCGACGCACGTTACCCGGGAATGCCCGTCGCGGCTGAAACTGCTCCTACAGGTTACCTTCCATCGCTAGAGCTCCCTGAAGCCGCTCCTACGGAAATCGCGTCGCGCGCAGTGGCGTCTCGATCGTCGCTTCAATCGTCGCTGTAGTTGCTCAGCGCCAGCGACAGCAGCGCCTTGGCCTGTTCGCGCAGCGAGCGCGGCTCGACGATCTCCGCGTCCGAGCCGTAGTGCAGCACGTCCATCAGCAGTTCGCGCGAGACGCTGTAGGGCACCTTCAGCTCGTAGCGGCCGTCGGCCAGGAACCGGCCCTGCTGCTTGGAATGCCAGTGCTCGTCGGCGACCCAGCGCGCCGCCTTGGGGCTGAACACGATGGTGGCCCAGCCCTTGGGCGCGCCGGAGAAGATGCCGTAGCTGGCCGCCAGCTGCGAATCCAGTTCGGCGTCGGCCACGTCCTGCGCCGGCTGGTCGAGCAGGCGCGCATGGTTGATGCGGTCCACCGCGAAGCTGCGCACCGCGTCGCGGCCATGGTCCCAGGCGTCCAGGTACCAATTGTCGCGGTAGTGGGTGATGCGCTGCGGCGACACCGTGCGCTTGGTCGATTCGTCGGTGGAGCGGGCCCGGTAGTCGAAGGACAGGCGCTTGCGCTCCAGCACCGCCGAGGCGACGGTGCGGAAACTGGCTTCGTCGAGCTTGCGGCCGCGGTGCGGGATCACCCGCACCCGCTCCACCGGCCAATGGGTCGCCCCGGCCTGGGCCGCGAGCAGGCTCTCGATGCGCTGCTGCAGCGGCGCCAGCACCGAGGACAGGACGCCGCCGCCGGTCCGCGCCAGCAACTGCTGCGAGGCCAGCAGCGCGTGCAGTTCCTCCGAACTCAGCCACAGCCCCGGCAACTCGAAGCGGTCGCTCTCCCCGGACTCGTAGCGGAAGCCGGCCTCGCCGTCGCCCTCGACCGGTGCCATCAGCGCATCGCGCAGGAAGGCCAGATCGCGATAGACGGTGGCGCGGGAGCAGCCCAGTTCGTCCTGCAGCCGCGCCACCGTCACCGGGTAGCGCGCGGACTTGAGCAGGCGGTGCAGTGCGTTGATGCGTTCGTAGCGGTCCATGTCCCCGATTATGTCTGAGTCGCGGGCGGAAAACGCCTGCCCGGCGTGGCCACCTGCGGCGCGCCCGAACCGTCGATGAAGCCGGCGCCGGCGGCCGGCCAGGGTGTCATGTGGATCCGGTATGATGAAATCGTTTCCATTTCGTTAGCCGAAGGCTGCGTCCTCATCCCCGGAGAGAAGCCATGTCCCGCCGCGCCACCCACGTATCCGCCATCGCTTTGCTGCTGCTGAGCACGTCCCCGGCCTGGGCCGCCGACGTCGCGACCTCGCCGGCGGCCACGGACCCGGCCAGTTCGCCGTGGAGCGGATCGGGCGAACTCGGCTTCGCCTCCTCGCACGGCAACAGCACCAACGAAAGCCTCAACGGCCGGCTCAAGGGCCAGTACGTGGACGGCGACTGGATCCACAGCCTGGACCTGCTCGCCCTGCATGCCAGCGCCGAGTACACCGACACCAATCCGGACGGCACCACCACGCGCAAGCGCCAGACCACCTCCAACCGCTACACCGGCAGCGCCGGCAGCGCGCTGCAGCTCGGCGAACACCGCCAGCTGACCGCCTCGCTGCGCTACGAGCGCGACGACTTCGCCACCTACGACCGCCTGGCGACGATCGGCATCGGCTACGGCACCCGGATCATGGACGGCGATCACCGCAGTCTGGACGTGCAGATCGGTCCCGGCGTGCGCCGCGCCCACGATGTGGTCGAGGACCGTACCGAGACCGGCCTGATCGGCCGCGGCCTGGTCGACTTCAAGTACGGCCTGACCAAGAACACCGATCTGGGCAACACCCTGCTGATCGAATCGGGCGCGTACAACACCTTCGCGCAGAACGACCTGGGCATCTCGGTGAGCATGAACGAGCGGCTGGCACTGAAGGCCGGCTGGCAGGCGCGCTACAACAGCGACGTCAGCGACGACAAGAAGAAGACCGATACCTTGACCACGATGAACCTGGTCTACAAGTTCAAGTGAGCCGGGAGTGGGGATTCGGGAGTCGGGATCGGTAAAGGCAGGAATCCCGGGTTTGGCGACATGGCGGTGCCGGTCGCCGTACGGTTTCGCCGCCGTCGCCGCACGCCACCACGTCGCGCTGTGACGCATTCCGCCAGGCACGGCCTCATCGGTGACAGTCGAGCGCCGCGATCCACCCCAGGGCACGCCATGCCTAAGGCGTGACGGTCCCGCTGCTCGAGCTGCCAGCCCTCCTCGGCAAAGAGGCCGATTGTGAACACCCCAGACCGATGGGAGGCGTTCACCGGCCGTATCTTTTGAAGGATGTTCAATCGGGACAGAGGCGCTGCCTCCCCGCGATCTTCAGATGCCCAGTAGGTGTATAGCTGTGCCCGAAACGGAGGCTGTGATGACCGTATCCGATCCAAAGACGGTGGTACGCCGCTTCAACAAAGAGGTGATCGAAGGCGGTGATCGCACCGCGTTCGAGGCGCTGATGGCGCCGGGGTTCGTCAATCGATCCGCCCCGCCCGGCGCTCCTGCAGGAAGCGAGAGCATGTGGAGTACCTTCCATGACATTCTCCGGCCCGCATTGGCCGGATTGACGGTGACGATTCACGACCAGGTCGCCGAGGGTGGCAAGGTGACGACCCGCAAGACCGTGTCGGGCAGGCATACAGGGACGCTGTTCGGGGTGGAACCGACTGGAAAGATGGTCAGCATCGACGTGATCGACATCGTCCGGGTCGAGGACGGTCGCTATGTCGAGCATTGGGGCCTCAACAACCTGCCGACGGTACTCGCTGGCTTGCAGCGCGGTTAGTCGACCCTGCGGTAGCTGCTGTAGGAGCGGCTGCAGCCGCGACGGGCTTTCCCGGGAAGGCTTGTCGCCGCTGAAGCCGCTCCTACGGGATTACACGCCCACTGCCTGCCGCCGTCAGACCGGCAGCTCGACATCCAGCAGCTCGCGCGCGCCGGCGCCGAGCAGGGCCGCGGCCACGGCCTGGCCCAGCGCCTCCGGCTCGCGGGCGCTGCGCTGCAGCTCCGCCCGCACCAGGCGCCCGTCGGCGACGCCGCCGACCAGGCCCTGTAGCAGCAGCTCCTCGCCGCGCCACTGCGCGAAAGCGGCCACCGGCACGTGGCAGCTGCCGTGCAGGGCGCGGTTCATCGCCCGCTCCGCCTCCACGCAGGTGCGGGTCGGCGCGTCGTCGAGCGCGGCGAACAGCGCCCGCGCGGCACCGGCGTCCTCGCGGCATTCCACCGCGATCGCGCCCTGCGCCGGGGCCGGCAGCCAGTCCGGCGCCTGCAGGCGCTGGGTGATGCGTCCGTCCAGGCCCAGCCGTTGCAGGCCGGCGCAGGCCAGCACGATGGCGTCGTAGCCGCCGTTGTCGAGCTTGGCCAGGCGCGTGTTGACGTTGCCGCGCAGGTCCAGCAGTTCCAGGTCCGGGCGCCGCGCGCGCAGTTGCGCCTGCCGCCGCAGCGAGGAGGTGCCGACGCGCGCGCCCAGCGGCAGCGCGTCCAGCGAGGCATAGAGGTTGGAGATCAGCGCATCGGCCGGATCGGCGCGCGGCAGGATCGCCGGCAGCACGAACGGCCGGTCCAGCTCCATCGGCACGTCCTTGAGCGAATGCACCGCGCAATCGGCCTCGCCGCGCAGCATCGCCAGTTCCAGCTCCTTCAGGAACAGGCCCTTGCCGCCGATCGCCGCCAGCGAGCGGTCCAGGACTTCGTCGCCGCGGGTACTCATCGGCACCAGCACCACGTCCAGGTGCGGATGCGCGCGGCGCAGGCAGGCGGCGACATGCTCGCTCTGCCACAGGGCGAGCGGACTCTTGCGGGTAGCGATGCGCAGGATCTTCATGCGCGCATTATCGCGGAAAGCCGCCGTCCGCCGCTGCCGCCGCGTGGCCCGGGCGGGGTCAGCGCTGGTGGATCTCCTTGCGCAACTGCGCCACACAGCGCCGGCTGACCTCCAGCGGCTGCTTGCCATGGCGCAGTACCGCCTGCACCTGGCCCTCGCCGAGCCGGCGCAGCTCCACCAGTTCGTGGCGCGCGACCAGGCAGTTGCGGTGGATGCGCACGAAGCGCTCGGCGAACTCCTCCTCCAGCGCGCGCAGCGATTCCTCGATCAGGTCCTCGCCGCGGGCGTGGTGCACCACCACGTATTTTTCCTCGGCCTGCAGGTAGTGGATGTCGTCGACCGGGATCAGCCGCAGGCTGCCGCGCAGGCGCGCGCACAGGTGGCTGCGGCGCTGCGGCGCCGGCGCGGCGGCCGCGCCGCTGCCGCGCCCGGCCATGAAGGTGCGGGCGCGTTGCAGGGCCGCGGCCAGGCGCTCGGCACGCACCGGCTTCATCAGGTAGTCGATCGCCGCCGCCTCGAACGCGGACAGCGCATGCGCATCGTAGGCGGTGCAGAACACCACGGCCGGGCGCGGTTCGAAGGTGGCCAGGTGGCGGGCGGCCTCCAGCCCGTCGAGACCGGGCATGGCGATGTCCAGCAGCACCAGGTCCGGCTGCGCGGCGGCACAGGCGTGCAGCGCTTCCATGCCGTTGTCGGCTTCGGCCACCACTTCCACCCCGGCATGCGCGGCCAACAGCGTGCGCAGGCGTTCGCGCGCCAGGGGCTCGTCGTCGGCGATCAACACCTTCACCCAGGTCTCCTCGCTCGGCTGGCGTGCGCTGCGGCCGATACTAGCCCCGGTTCCGGGCGCCCGCCATGGGCATCGCACCATGCCGCCACGCGGCCGCCACCCTCAGGCGCCGGCGATGCAGGCGTCCATCCAGTCGCCCAGGTCGGCGATTTCCTCGGCGCAGACCTGGTGCGCCATCGGGTAGCGCCGCCACTGCACCGGCATGCCCAGCGCCTGCAGGGCCTGTGCGGTGCGCTCGGCATAGGGCTGCGGGATCACCGGGTCGGCCTGGCCATGGGCCATGAACAGCGGCTGCGTCAGCGCCGCCGGGACATGCCAGCGGGCGACGCTCTCCAGTTCCGGCAGATAGGTGGACAGGCCGATCAGGCCGGCCAGCGGCCGTTCGCGGCGCAGGCCGGCGGCCAGGGTGATCGCGCCGCCCTGGGAGAAGCCGGCCAGCAGCAGGCGCTCGGGCGGCACGCCGCGCGCGTCCTCGCGCGCGATCAGTTCCTCGACCTGGGCCACCGATTCGGCGACGCCGGCGCTGTCGGCGCGGTTGGAGAAGTCCATGCTGACGATGTCGTACCAGGCGCGCATGCGCACGCCGTTGTTGACCGTCACCGCCCGCACCGGCGCGTGCGGGAAGACGAAGCGCAGGGCCGGCCAGTGCGGCCGCACCAGCTCAGGCACCAGCGGCGCGAAGTCGTGGCCGTCGGCGCCCAGGCCGTGCAGCCACAGGACGGTCCAGCGCGGCGCGGCGCCGGTCTCGTGTTCCACTGTCTCCAGCATGTCGGTTCCCGATGGATGAGGCCGGATAGTATGCCGGCGTCAGCCCTGGGCCTGCGCCTCGGCCTCGGCCCGGCGCGCGGCGGCTTCGCGGCGCAGTTCCGCGGCGCGCAGCAGCACCGCCGGCGCCTGCGACTCCTCGGGAATGGCGAGGATGCGCAACTTGCGCAACCACAGGCCGGCGGCGCGCGAGGAACTGATCGCCACCACCGGCACCGCCAGCGCCATGCCGATCACCACCGGCGCCATCCACGCCGCCAGCGACGGCGACACGGCGTAGGCCATGCCGCCCATCAGCAGGCCGAACGCGCTCAGTCCGCCGTAGCTGCGCAACAGCGCCGACCACGAGATGCGGCCGTCGTCGCGCTGCTGCGCGTCCCAGCCCGAGTCCTTGCCGGCCAGCACCTCGGCGACGCCGCGCGACTGCACGTACATCACCACCGGCGCCATCAGCGCGGCCAGCAGCGTTTCCAGCAGCATGCTCACGAAGGCGCGCAGCCCACCACCGCAGCCGCGGCGTTCGCCGGGCTTGAGCAGCATCGCGAAGTACCCCATCACCTTGGGCGCCAGCAACACGAACATGGTCACCGCGAACACCCAGAACACCCGCGTGGAGTCCTGCTGGTGCCAGTAGCGCGCCGGCGAGAACGGCGAGATCACCGAGGCGACCAGGTCGAAACCGCCGTTCTGCAGCGGAATGGCGATGCCGATCAGCATCAGCATGCCCCACATCGGCGCAGTGAAGTAATGGCCGATGCCGATCAGCATGTGCATGCGGCTGACCCAGTGCAGGCCGCGCGCGCGCACCACCTTGGAGTGCTGCAGGTTGCCCTGGCACCAGCGGCGGTCGCGCACCAGCAGGTCGGTCAGCGTCGGCGGGCCTTCCTCGTAGCTGCCCTGCAGGTACGGCACCATGTGGATGGCCCAGCCGCCGCGGCGCATCAGCGCCGCTTCGACGAAGTCGTGGCTGAGCACGTGGCCGCAGAACGGCTTGCGCCCGGGCAGCGACGGCAGGCCGGCCTGCGCGGCGAAGGCCGCGGTGCGGATCATCGCGTTGTGGCCCCAGTAGTTGCTCTCCGCGCCGTGCCACCAGGCCACGCCGAAGGCGATCACCGGACCGTAGACGCGGCCGCCGAACTGCTGCATGCGCGCGAACAGGGTGTTGCCGTTGACCACTTCCGGCAGGGTCTGGATCAGGCCGACGTCGGGATTGGCTTCCATGCCGGCGGCCAGGCGCACGATGCTGTCGCCGGTCATCAGGCTGTCGGCGTCGAGGATCAGCATCTGCGGATAGGCGCCGCCGAAGCGGCGCACCCAGTCGGCGATGTTGCCGGCCTTGCGCCCGGCATTGCTGGCGCGGCGCCGGTAGAACAGCCGGCCCTGGGCGCCGACGCGCTCCACCAGTTGGGCGTACACCTTCTCTTCTTCCGCGCCGATCGCCGGGCGCGTGGTGTCGCTGAGGATGAAGAAATCGAAACGCTCGATCTGGCCGGTGCCCTCTACCGACTCGTAGATCGCCTGCAGCCCGGCCATCAGCCGGTGCGGATCCTCGTTGTAGGTGGGCATCAGCAGCGCGGTGCGGTTGCGCACCTGCGGCAGCGGCGCATCCGGATCGATGCCGAGCTTGCGGCCCTTGCCGAACACCAGGGTGAAGAAACCGGCCAGCGCGCTGACGAAGGACAAGGCGATCCAGGCGAACAACGGGATGAACAGCACCATCAGGCAGGCTTCGAGCACGCTCACGCCACCGATCAGCAGCACCTTGCCGATCAGCCAGCTGGCGTAGGCGGTCATCGCCGCGGTGGTGCCGAACACGTAGAAGCGCCGCCAGCCGATCCCCGTCGGGGTGCTGGGCAGGCGCTTGTTGCGCAGCTTGCCCTGCTGCAGCGACTGCAGCGGCATGGCCAGCGGCGCTTCGGGCGGCAGGACGGACTGACCGGCATCCAGTGGGGCATCGACGGGCATGGCGGGCGTGGGGGCGACCGCGCTCATGCGATCCGCCGATCGCGTCCGGCGCCGCAGCGCCATCGGGAGGTGCCGCGCGGGGACGGTACGGCGGATGCCGTCGCGGCCACGCGCGCCTGGTTATGTTCGCCAGCTGATACCACGTGCTCTCCTGTCGGCGGGCAAAGACGCCCGTCACTCTAAACCCTAAATAGTAAGCTTTCGAGAAGGCCGCCACCGGCGCCGCCACGGTGGCGCCGGCCGATCCGTTCAGCGATACCGCCTTCACCCGCGTTTCACCCCCGGCGCCGACCACGAGGCCAGTCCGGCAATGGAGGAGCGACGCATGCGCCAGCCCACCCGGCGACGCACCGGCACCCAGCGGCGACAGGCTCGGCAGGCGCGGCAGGCGGTGCCGCACGGACCGCCGACGCTGCCGATCGTGGACATGATCAGCCGTTTCGACTTCCCCGACGGCGCACGGCTGGCCGCTGCGGCGCTGCCGGTGGCCGAGCGCATCGCCCAGCTCCGCGCGCGCGTCCATCGCCACGGCTGGCCGGTGCTGTTCGCCAACGACAACTTCGCCGACTGGCGTACCGATTTCGCAGGCCTGTGGACGCTGTGCGCCGATCCGCCGCAGCGCGGCGCGCGCATCGCCGCCTGCCTGGCGCCACGCCCGCAGGACGACTACGTGCTCAAGCCCAAGCATTCCGCCGTCCTCGGCTCGGCCCTGGCCGTGC
The DNA here is from genome assembly GCF_024266585.1 of Xanthomonas sacchari. Taxonomy (NCBI): domain Bacteria; kingdom Pseudomonadati; phylum Pseudomonadota; class Gammaproteobacteria; order Lysobacterales; family Lysobacteraceae; genus Xanthomonas; species Xanthomonas sacchari. The sequence goes on along the minus strand of NZ_CP100647.1, from coordinate 1,125,134 downwards.
TGCTGGCGCGGCTGCAGACCACGCGCCTGCTGGTCACCGGCATCGCCACCGATGCCTGCGTGCTGGCCACCGCGATCGACGCGCGCATGCGCGATTTCCAGGTACAGGTGCCGCCGTCGTGCTGCGCGGCGCTGAATGCCGGACGCCAGCAACGGGCACTGCAGGTGCTGCGCGAGGCATTCGCGGTGCGCATCAGCGACCGGCTGCCGGCGCGCGCAGGCGGATGAACGGCGCTAGTCGGACGCCGGCACCGACATTGTGTCGGCATCCTCGCCCTCGTCGCTCAACGGCCGCGGCACGAACGGAAACGCCAGGGTGATGGTGGTGCCGCGGCCCAGCTCCGATTCGACGTCGACGAAACCGCCGGCCTGGCGCACCAGGCCGTAGACCTGGGCAAGGCCCAGGCCGGTGCCCTTGCCCTCGGGCTTGGTGGTGAAGTACGCCTCGAACAAGCGCGACTTGACCGCGTCGGACATGCCCTCGCCCTGGTCACTGACCGCCAGGGTCGCGTAGCGGCCGGGCTGGCGCATCGCCGCCGCGCGCGACGGCGGCACCTCCAGCGCGCCGCAGCGGATCGTCACCGCATCGCCGGGGCGGCTGGCGTCGCGCGCATTCAAGGCCAGGTTCATCACCGCCTGCTCGACCGCGCTGCGGTCGGCATAGGTCGTCGCCACTTCGGTGCAGGCCGCCAGCTGCAGGCGCATCTCGCCGCCCAGCGCCTGCGCCAGCAACGGCTGCATCTGCGACACCAACGCGTTCAGGTCCAGCCAGGCCGGCTTGACCGGATGCGCGCGGGCGAAGCCCAGCAGCCGCCGGGTCATGCCCGCGCCGTGCTGCAACGCCTCGCCGGCGATGGCGAGCAGCCGGCGCTGGTCCGGCTGCAGCCGCTGCGGATGGTCGGCGACCATGCTCACCGAGGTGATCGCGGTATGCAGCATGTTGTTGAAGTCGTGAACCACGCCGGCGAGCATCTGTCCAATCGCCTCGCCCTTCTGCGCCTGGATCATCGCGCGCTCGGCCACGCGCTGCGCGGCCAGGGCGATGTCCAGTTGCCCGCGCAATTGCGAATGCTCGACCTGCCAGCGGCGCCCCAGCGCTGCGGCATCGGCGGCCCCCATCGCGTCGTCCGCGCTCTCGACCGGGGCGAGGTCGCTCAGCGCGCGCAGGGCCTGCTCGACCTGGCGCTGCTGGGTGACGTCGCGGCTGATCACCAGCACGCTTTCGACCCGGGCCGAGGCATTGGCCAGCGGACTGACCATCACATGCCACCAGCGCTGCCGGCCGTCCAGCGACGCGCGCTGCGCCCAGAATTCGCGCTGCTCGTTGCCCAGCGCCGCGGCGAAGGCGGCCTGGGTCAGTGAGCGCATGTCCTCCGGCCACAGCTCGGCCCAGGGGTGGCCGACGATGTCGGCGGGGTCGGTGACGCCAAGCAGGGCGAGGCCGTGCGGATTGATCGAGCGCACGATGCCGTCGCGGCCGATTTCCTTGATGCAGTCGTGGGAGAGCTCGACGATCTGCCGATAGTGGGCGTGCGTGGTCAAGCTGCGTCTCGCAGTGAATGATGACGAGAATATCGGGATTGTCCGGACGTCACCAGCGCTTCACCGATGAATCGTGAAGCTGACGTGGATTGTCTATAAAGCGATACCAGAATCATGCGCGTCACCTCCGCCTCCACCGCCATTCTTCTGGTGGAGGACGACCAGATGATCCGGGAATTGGCCGCCACCATGCTGGCGGCCGATGGATACCGGGTCCTGTCGGCCGCGAGCGCGCAGGACGCGCTGGAGGTCCTGGAGCGGCACCCGGAGGTGGAGCTGATCTTCAGCGACGTGCAGATGCCCCGCTGCGACGGCCTGACCATGGTGCGCAAATTGCGCCGCCGCGGCATCGTCATTCCCGCCCTGCTGACCTCGGGCACGCACGCGCCGGAACCCTGGATGCTGCCGGAGCGGACCGGCTTCCTGCCCAAGCCGTACCGCCGCACCGACCTGCTGGCGGCATTGGACCGCCTGCAGGCCGGGCCCTGAGCAGCGCGCTGCGCCACCGCGCGTCGCCGTGGCGATCGCGCCCGCTGCGGGTCCGGCCTGCGGATCAGGCGAAGACCAGCTTTCCGTACCGCGCCGAACGGATCGCCGCCAGGCGCTCGGCGACGAAGTAGGCGCCAGCGTGCTCGTCACGGAAATACACCCCATCGAACGCGTGCCGGCCCCGCACCACGCCATCGTCGCCGGTGATCCGGATCTGCGGCTCCAGCACCCCATCCGGGCACGCGCGCAGCAGCCCGTCGAGGACGAAGCCGTCCAGCTCACGGCGCATTTGCGGTTTCAGGACTGTCATGAGCACACTGCACCATAGCCCGCATGAAGCTCGCACAACGGAGGCCGCCGCCACGGCCGCGCAAGGGGCGCAGCACGCGTCGGCGACGGAAGCTAAACCATTCATTGGCGCCTGCGGCGCGCGGCACGCACGCGGCACCTGACCGTTCGCCAAATCCACTATGCGCCGCGCTCGCCATCGCGGTGTAGACAAGCGTGCGCTTCACGCGTTTTTTATCGCGCCATTCGTACTTTGCTCCTGCATTATCGCATTGCAACATCGCTGTTCCGTTTCGACGCTGCTGTGCCTCTTTTCTTGCTTCACGTCGCGCGCCCGCAGGACGCGCGGCGGCAGTCGCTTTCCGAGTGCCCCGTCCTCCCCCTCCCCAGACGGAACCGCCATGTCGCCCCCCACCCCCGCCGACCTGACCGACAGACAACGCGATACCCATCCGGTGCTGCATGCGCCGCGCCGTCGCTACCGCGACGCGCGCGGCCGCTTCGTCCGCAATGCCGAGGTCACCGTCAAGCTGAACCCGGCGCCGCGCCGTACCAGCCTGTTCGTGACCTCCGAGATGGCCGACTTCATCAAGGCCGGCGGGCTCGGCGACGTCGCCGCGGCGCTGCCACGCGCGCTGCGCGGCAGCTGCGACGTCCGCGTGCTGATCCCCGGCTATCCGTCGGTGCTGCGCACCACCGGACCGCTGGAGATTGTCGGCCGCGTCGCCGCGCACGCCGGCCTGCCGGACTGCGCGCTGGGCCGGGCCGAGCGTCCGGACGGCCTGTGCGTGTACGTGCTGCTGTGCCCGCAGTTGTTCGAGCGGCAGGGTTCGCCCTACGTGTGCAGCGAAGGCCGCGACTGGGAAGACAACGCGTTGCGCTTCGCCACCCTGTCCCATGCCGCCGCACGGATCGCCGGCGGCCAGGCCGGGCTGGACTGGACCCCGGAACTGCTGCACCTCAACGACTGGCCGTGCTCGCTGGCCGCCGCCTACGTGCGCTGGTCCGGCGGCCGCACGCCGTGCCTGCTGACCATCCACAACCTGGCCTACCAGGGGCTGTTTCCGTATGCGATGGCCGGCGCCCTGGGCATCCCCGCCGAGGGCCTGCAGGACCTGGAGTTCTACGGGCAGATGTCGTTCCTGCGCGCGGGCATCGTCCACGCCGACCACATCAACACGGTCAGCGTCAGCTACGCGGCGCAGATCACCGGCCCGGCGCAGGGCTGCGGCCTGGACGCGCTGCTGGCACGACGCGCCGCCAGCGGCCGCCTCAGCGGCATCGTCAACGGCATCGACGCCAGTTGGGACCCGCGCACCGACGCGCACCTGCCCGTGCACTTCGGCGTCGGCCAGATCCAGGGCAAGCGCGAGAACGCGGCGCAGGTGCGCCAGGCGTTCGGCCTGCTCGACAGCGACGGTCCGCTGTTCGCGGTGGTCTCCCGGCTGGTGCACCAGAAGGGCCTGGACCTGATCTGCGAAGTGGCGCCGCAGATCGTCGCCGCCGGCGGCCAGATCGTGATCATCGGCGGCGGCGAGCCGCAGATCGAGCAGGCGGTGGCGGCGCTGGCGCGGCGCTACCCCGGCCATGTCGGCGCGCACATCGGCTTCGAGGAGCGGCTGGCGCGGCGCATGTTCGCCGGCTCCGACTTCCTGCTGATGCCCTCGCGCTTCGAGCCCTGCGGGCTCAGCCAGATGTACGCCCAGCGCTTCGGCAGCCTGCCGATCGCCCATGCCACCGGCGGCCTGATCGACACCGTGGACGACGGCGTCACCGGCTTCCTGTTCGAGGAGGCTTCGGCCGACGGCCTGCGCCGCTGCCTGCAGCGGGTGTTCCGCACCTTCCGCCTGCCCGGCCTGCTGCAGGCGATGCGCCGCGCGGCGATGCTGCGGCCCAGCGGCTGGGAACTGGCCGGACGCAAGTACATGGCGCTGTACGAGCGCACCGCGGGGGCGCGGCCGGCAACCGGCGGCGTCCCGCTGGCGTCGACGACCGCTGCAGCGGCCACCGCGAGCGCATTGGCGAGCGCATGAGCGAACAGGAACACGCCGTGGACCCGGCCGCAGGCCGGGACCCGGCGACGGCGGCGGCGGAGGACGACGGCGACGGCCCTGCGTTGCAGGCGCTGGCGCGCGGCGAGGCCGGCGATGCCTTCGCCTGGCTCGGCCCGCATGCGCAGGCCGACGGCACGCTCCGGGTCCGCGTGCTGGCGCCCGGCGCCGAGGCGCTGGGCCTGCTCGATGCGCAGGGCAAGCTGGTGGCGCGGATGCGCGCGCATCCGCAGGCCGCAGGGGTGTTCGAAGGCGAACTGAAGCAGCCCATGCGCTATCGGCTGCGCATCGTGTGGCCGGATGCCGTGCAGGAATGCGACGACCCCTACGCCTTCGGACCGGTGCTGGATCCGGCCTGGCTGCAGGACCTGGCCGATGGCGATGGCGCCGCGCTGCGCACCGCGCTGGGCGCGCACCACGCCCGCGTCGGCGAGGTGGAGGGCGTGCGCTTCGCGGTGTGGGCGCCGCAGGCCAGGCGCGTGGCCCTGGTCGGCGACTTCAATGGCTGGGACGCGCGGCGGCATCCGCTGCGCCTGCATGCCGAGGCCGGGGTCTGGGAACTGTTCGTGCCCGGGCTGCACGGCGGCGAACATTATCAATACGAACTGCAGGCCGCCGACGGCAGCACGCTGCCGCGCAAGGCCGATCCGGTGGGGCGCTGCAGCGCGCCCGCCCCGTCCACCCACTCGGTGGTGCCGTACGCGGACAGCCACGTCTGGAACGATGCCGCCTGGCTGGCGCAGCGCGAGGCCCAGGCCGGCAGCGCGCAGCCGCTGAGCATCTACGAGCTGCATGCCGGCTCCTGGCGCCACGACGGCGATGGCCAGCCGCTGCACTGGGACGCGCTGGCGCAGGACTTGATCCCCTACGTGCAGGGACTGGGCTTCACCCACATCGAGCTGCTGCCGATCGCCGAGTATCCGTTCGGCGGCTCCTGGGGCTACCAGCCGCTGGGTCTGTACGCGCCGACCGCGCGGCACGGCGATGCCGACGGCTTCGCGCGCTTCGTCGACGCCTGCCACCAGGCCGGGATCGGCGTGCTGCTGGACTGGGTCGGCGCGCACTTCCCCGACGACCCGCACGGCCTGCAGCGCTTCGACGGCAGCGCCCTGTACGAACACGCCGACCCGCGCGAAGGCGTGCACCGCGAGTGGAACACGCTGGTCTACAACTACGGGCGCCCGGAAGTGGTGGCCTACCTGATCGGCAGCGCGCTGGAGTGGATCGAGCGCTTCCATGTCGACGGCCTGCGCGTGGATGCGGTGGCGGCGATGCTGTACCGCGACTACGGCCGCCCTGCCGGCGAATGGATCCCCAACGCGCACGGCGGCCGCGAGAACCTGGAGGCGATCGCCTTCCTGCGCCGCCTCAACGACGAGATCGCGCAGCGTTTCCCAGGCGTGCGCACCATCGCCGAGGAATCCACCGCCTGGCCAGGCGCCACCGCGCCCACACCGCAGGGCGGGCTGGGATTCAGCCACAAGTGGAACATGGGCTGGGCGCACGACACCCTGTGCTACCTGCAGCGCGATCCGCTGTACCGGCAGCACCACCACAGCGAGATGACCTTCGGCCTGGTGTATGCGTTCTCCGAGCATTTCGTGCTGCCGCTGTCGCACGACGAGGTGGCGCACGGCAGGGGCTCGCTGCTGGCGCGCCTGCCCGGCGACGCCTGGCAGCGCTTCGCCAACCTGCGTGCCTACCTGGCGTTCATGTGGGCCCATCCCGGGCGCAAGTTGCTGTTCATGGGCTGCGAATTCGGGCAGTGGCAGGACTGGGACCACGAGCGGCCGCTGGACTGGGTGCAGGCGCAGCAGCCCGAACACCGTGGCGTCGCCCGGCTGGTCGCCGATCTCAACCGGCAGTTGCGCGCGTCGCCGGCGCTGTACCGCAGCGACCGCAGCAGCGACGGCTTCGAATGGAGCATCGCCGACGATCACCACAACAGCGTGTTCGCCTTCGTCCGCCACGACCGCGATGACGACACGCCGCCGCTGCTGGCAGTGAGCAATTTCACCCCGAACGTCCACCACGGTTACCACGTGGGCGTGCCGCGGGGCGGACGCTGGCGCGAACGTCTCAACAGCGACAGCAGCTACTACGGCGGTTCCAACCAGGGCAACGGCGGCGCGCTGTCGACCCTGCCGCAGCCGATGCACGGGCATGCGCAATCGTTGGCGCTGACCCTGCCGCCGCTGTCCACCCTTTGGCTGCAACCGGACTTTTGAACATGGCCACGACCGCCGTATCGACCGACTCCCCCGCCGCACCGCGCGCGGCACTGCGCCCCGGCGCCTGGCCCGGCGCCAACGGCGAAGTCGCCTTCGCGCTGTGGGCGCCCGATGCCGAGCGCGTGGACCTGGTGTTCGACGACGATCGGCGGCAGCCGCTGCAGGCGATCGGCGACGGCTACTTCGCCGCCACCCTGGCCTGCGCCCCCGGCACCCGCTACCGCTACGCCATCGACGGCGGCACGCCGGTGCCGGACCCGGCCTCGCGCTGGCAGCCGGACGGCGTGCACGGCGCCAGCGCGGTGCTGGCCACCGACGGCTATGCCTGGCGCCACGGCGACTGGCGCGGCCGGCCCTGGGCCGAGACCGTGTTCTACGAACTGCACGTAGGCACCTGCGGCGGCTACGCCGGGCTGCGCGCGCAGTTGCCGACGCTGGCCGCGCTCGGCGTCACCGCGATCGAACTGATGCCGCTGGCCGAGTTCCCCGGCCGCCACAACTGGGGCTACGACGGCGTGCTGCCGTACGCCCCGGCCTCGGCCTACGGCCATCCCGACGAACTCAAGGCGCTGATCGACGAGGCCCACGGCCTGGGCCTAAGCGTGTTCCTGGACGTGGTCTACAACCACTTCGGCCCGGACGGCAATTACCTGGGCCAGTACGCCTCGTCTTTTTTCCGCAAGGACGCGCCGACGCCGTGGGGCGCGGCGATCGACTTCCGCCTGGCGCCGGTGCAGCGCTACTTCATCGACAACGCGCTGATGTGGCTGCACGAGTACCGCTTCGACGGCCTGCGCCTGGACGCGGTGCACGCGATCGTGCCCAACGCCTTCCTCGACACCCTGCGCGAGGCGATCATGGCCAGCGTCGCCGACGGGCGCCACGTGCACCTGGTGCTGGAGAACGAGGCCAACCAGGCCGATGTGCTGGAGCGCGGCTACAGCGCGCAGTGGGACGACGACTTCCACAATAGCCTGCACGTGTTGCTGACCGGCGAACACGAGGGCTACTACGCCGGCTTCGCCGACGCGCCGGCGCAACACCTGGCACGGGTGCTCGGCGAAGGTTTCGCCTTCCAGGGCCAGGCCGACCACCGCGGGCACGCGCGCGGCGAGCCCAGCGGCCACCTGCCGCCGCACAAGTTCGTGATCTTCGCGCAGAACCACGACCAGATCGGCAACCGCGCCCGCGGCGACCGGCTGATCACCCAGGTGACCGAACCGGCGCTGCGCGCGGCGCTGGCGCTGACCGCGTTGACCCCGATGATCCCGCTGTTCTTCATGGGCGAGCCGTGGGGCAGCCGCGCGCCGTTCCAGTTCTTCACCGATTTCGCGCCGCCGCTGGACGAGGCGGTGCGCGAGGGCCGGCGCCGCGAGTTCGCGCACTTCGCCGCCTTCGCCGATGAACAGCAGCGCGCCACCATCCCCGATCCCAACGCGCCGAGCACCTTCCAGGCCTCCATCGCCGACATCAGCGACGCCACCCACGGCGAGGGTGCGCGCTGGCGCGCCTGGTTCGAGGCGCTGCTGGCGCTGCGTCGGCAGCACCTGGTGCCGGCGCTGGACAAGGCGCAGGCGCTGGGCGCGCGCGTGATCGGGCCCAAGGCGGTGGCCGCCGGCTGGCGCCTGGGCGACGGCGAATGGCACGTGGCGGCCAATTTCGGCGACGCGCCGGTGGCGCTGGACCTGCCGGGCAGCACCGTGCATGCGGAGAACGCCGGCGACGACGTCGCGCAGTTGCCGCCCAACGCCTTCGTCGCGCGCTACCGACCTGCCAGCGCGGCATGAGCCCCCGCTGTCGCGACGCCATCGCGACAGCGCACCCGGCACGCTGGCCGCCTCGTTCGCTGCCCACCGCCGCGCACGCGCCGCCGGCGCGCGCGGGCGGGACCGCGGCGGATTCCCCTTCCTCCGCCCTGCCGCCCTGTTCGCCCCGCCCATGACCGACACTTCCCTGCACACCCTGGCCGACGCCGCCGGCCTGCTGGTCGACTGGATCGACGCCAGCGCCACGCCGCGCACGGTCGGCGACGACACCCTGCGCCACGTGCTCGGCGCGCTGGGCCTGGACGCACGCGACCCCGCCACCTGCCGCGACAGCCTGCGCCGACTGCAGGCCGATGCCGCGCTGCCGCCGCTGCTGACCGCCGATGCCGGCGCACCGGTCGAGGTCGGCGCCGCGCCCGGTGCGGCCTACCGGCTCGACGGCGAGGACGGCAGTACGCTGCACGGCCACTGCGACGCGCAGGGCCGCCTCGTCGCGCCCGACGCCGCCGGTTACTGGACCCTGCAGCACGGCGAGCGCAGCACCACCCTGGCGGTGGCGCCGCCGCGCTGCTACGGCGTCGCCGAGGCGGTGGGCGCGGCGCAGCCGCGACGCTGGGGCCTGTCGCTGCAGGTGTATTCGGCGCCGGGCGCCTACGACGCCGGCATCGGCGACGCCGACGGCACCGCCGCCTGGGCCACGCGCACCGCCGCGGCCGGCGGCGACGCCATCGCCCTGAGCCCGGTGCACGCGGCGCGGCCGATCGGCGCGCACTACAGCCCGTATTCGCCCAGCGACCGCCGCTTCCTCGATCCGTTGCAGGCAGCGCCGGCGCGCGTGCTCGGCGCCGCGGCCGCGCAGCGCGCGCTGGACAGCGCCGGGCTGGCGCAGGCCTTCGCCGAGGCGCAGGCGCGCCCGCTGATCGACTGGCCGGCCTCGGCTGCGCTGAAGTGGCAGTGGCTGCGGCAGCTGCACGCCGACTTCGGCCAGGCTGGCGCGGCGTTGCATGCCGACCTGGCCGCGTTCGAACGCGACGGCGGCAGCGCCCTGCACGCGCATGCCGCGTTCGCGGCGCAGGACTTCGGCGATACCGATCCGGGCCTGCACCGGTTCGCGCAGTGGCTGGCCGCACGCAGTTGGGCCGACGTGCAACGCCAGGCGCATGCCGACGGCATGGGCATCGGCCTGATCGCCGACCTGGCGGTGGGCTTCGACGCGCATGGCGCCGAGGCCGCGGCCTGGCCGCAGGCGGTGCTGCAGGGACTGGAACTGGGCGCGCCGCCGGACGCGTTCAACGGCGACGGCCAGGCCTGGGGCATCTGCGGCTATGCCCCGACGGCGCTGCGCGCCAACGGCTTCGCACCGTTCATCGAGCTGCTGCGCGCGGTGATGCGCGATCGCGGCGGCGTGCGCATCGACCACATCCTCGGCCTGCTGCGGCTGTGGGTGATCCCGCGCGGCGCGCCCTCGTCCACCGGCGTGTACCTGCGCTATCCGCTGCACGACCTGCTGCGCCTGCTGGCGCTGGAATCCTGGCGGCACCGCGCGATCGTGATCGGCGAGGACCTGGGCGTGGTGCCGGACGGCATCCGCGCGGAACTGTCGCGGCGCGGGGTGATGGGCATCGACGTGCTGCTGTTCACCCGCGACCGCGATGGCGCGTTCCTGCCGCCGGCGCAGTGGCGCCCCGACGCCCTCGCCACCACCACCACCCACGACCTGCCGACCCTGCGCGGCTGGCGCCGCGGCGAAGACATCGACTGGCGCCGGCGCCTGCAGTTGAGCGACGCCGCGCAGCAGCGCGCCGACCACCAGGCGCGCAGCGACGATGTCGTGCGCATGGACCAGGCGGTCGCCGCGGCGCTGCCGCCGGCGCAGGCCGCCGATCCGGAATTGGGCGCACTGCGCTTCGTCGCCGCCACGCCCTCGCCGCTGGCGCTGCTGCCGGCCGAGGACGCGCTGGGCCTGGACCAGCAACCCAACCTGCCCGGCACTGTCGACGGCCATCCGAACTGGCGCCGGCGCCTGCCCGCGCCCGATGCAGCCGCGACCGTCGCCACCCTCGCCACGCGTCTGGACGCGTTCGCGCAGACCCGCCAGACCACCGCCACCGCCGCGCAAGGAGCCGACGCATGCGCATGATTCCCCTGCGGGCCACCGCCCGCCTGCAGTTGCATGCCGGTTTCACCCTGCTCGATGCCGCCGCGCAGGTGCCGTACTACGCCGGGCTGGGCATCAGCCACCTGTACCTGTCGCCGATCGGCAGCGCGGTGCCCGGCTCCACCCACGGCTACGACGTCACCGACCCGCGCCAGGTCAATCCCGAACTCGGCGGCGAGCCGGCGCTGCTGCACCTGTCCGAGCGCGCGCGCAGCCACGGCATGGGCCTGATCCTGGACATCGTGCCCAACCACATGGCCACCCACCCGAACAATCCGTGGTGGTGGGACGTGCTCACCCATGGCCGGCGCAGCCGCCATGCCGGCTGGTTCGACATCGACTGGCGCGCGCCCGGGCGCGAGGGCAAGCTGTGGCTGCCGGTACTGGACCGGCCCTACGCGCAGGCGCTGAGCGAGGGCGCGCTGCAGTTGCAGGTGGCCGAGGACGGCGGCGTGGTCCTGCAGCACCACGACCAGCGCTTCCCGATCCGCCTGGACGGCGCCATCGCCCAGGAACCGGCCAGCGCGCGCCCGGCCTGGGCGGCGCGGCTCAACGCCGCCGCGCGGCTGGGCGACGACGCCCTGCACCGGCTGATCGAACGCCAGTGCTACCGCCTGGCCTGGTGGCGGGTCGGCAACGACATGCTCAACTACCGCCGCTTCTTCGACATCACCTCGCTGGCGGCGCTGCGCGTGGAGCAGAACGACGTGTTCGCCGCGGTCCACGAGCTGCCGCTGCGGCTGGTCGCCGAGGGCCATCTCGATGGCGTGCGGGTCGACCACGTCGACGGCCTGGCCGACCCCACCGGCTACGTGCAGCGGCTGCGCACGCAACTGGACCGCGCCGGCCGCCGCCGCGGCATCGCTCCCGGCGGCATCGCGCTGTACCTGGAAAAGATCCTGGCGCCGCACGAGCAGCTGCGCGCCGACTGGCCCTGCGACGGCACCACCGGCTACGACTTCATGGACCAGGTGGCCGCGGTGCTGCACGACCCGGCCGGCGCCGCGCCGCTGACCGCGCTGTGGCGGCGCTGGAGCGGACGCAGCGGCGACTTCGGCCAGGAACAGCGCGCCGCGCGCGACGAGATCCTGCAGGGTTCGCTGCAGGCCGAGTTCGTGCGCACGGTGCAGGCGCTAGGCGCCGCCGCGCACCTGGATCCGCTGACCCGCGAGTTCAGCCCGCAGATGCTGGCGCGCGGGCTGATGGCCTTGCTGCAGCACTTCGAGGTGTACCGCACCTATGCCGGCCCCGACGGCCTGGACGACGCCGACGCGGCGCGCCTGGCCGAAGCCGCGCGCCGGGCGCGCGTGGGCGCGGAGCCGCGAGTGTGCGCGGCGATCGACGCGATCGAACGCTGGAGCCGCGACGGCCGCGGCACCGGCAAGGCGCAGGTGGCGCTGCGGCGGATCGTGCGCCGGCGCCTGGAACAATTGTCGGCGCCGCTCAACGCCAAGTCGGTGGAGGACACCTCGTTCTATCGCCACGGCGTGTTGCTCTCGCGCAACGAGGTGGGCAGCGAGCCGGACGTGTTCGCGCTGGCCCCGGACGCGTTCCATGCGGCCAACGCCACGCGCGCGCGACGCTATCCGCGCGCGCTGCTGGCCACCGCCACCCACGACCACAAGCGTGGCGAGGACGTGCGCATGCGCCTGGCCGCGCTCAGCGCACAGGCGCCGTGGTGGGAGGCGCAGGTGGCGCGCTTCCAGGCGCTGTCGGCCGACCTGCTGCCGGCCGGCAGCGCCGCGCCGCTGCCCGGCGACCTGTTGATGCTGTGGCAGATGCTGGTCGCGGCCTGGCCGCTGGAACTGGCGGTGGACGACAGCGACGGCCTGCGCGACTACGCCGAGCGCATCGGCGCCTGGCAACTCAAGGCCGCGCGCGAAGCCAAGCTGCGCACCCACTGGACCTGGCCGGACGAGGACTACGAGCGCAACGCGCGCGCCCTGCTCGACGCCGCGCTGCTGCAGCCGGCCGGCGCCACGCTGCGCGAGGCGCTGGCGCAGGCGGCCGCGGCGCTGGCCCCGGCCGGCGCGCTCAACAGCCTGGTGCAGACCACCCTGCGCCTGACCCTGCCCGGCGTGCCCGATCTGTACCAGGGCAGCGAAGGCTGGGACCTGTCGCTGGTGGATCCGGACAACCGCCGGCCGGTGGACTACGCGCTGCGCCAGGCCTGGCTGCGCGACGCCACCGCGCCGGACGCGCTGCTGCGGGACTGGCACAGCGGCCACGTCAAGGCCTGGCTGACCGCGCAGCTGCTGCAGCTGCGGCGCGCGCATCCTGCGCTGTTCGCGCATGGCAGCTACCGGCCGCTGCCGGCACAGGGCGCGCAGGCACAACACGTGCTGGGCTTCGTGCGCGAACACCAAGGCGCATCGCTGGTGGTGGCGGTGCCGCGGCTGAGCTCGGCCGCGCGGCCGCTGCGCCCGGACGCGCCGCTGCGGGCGCAGCTGGACTGGCGTGACACGGTTCTGACACTGCCCCAGGCACAGTATCGCCCGGTGCTGGCCAGTGCTACCGTCGACGCGACGTCGGCCCTCCCGGTATCGGCCCTGTTCGCCGAGTTCCCGATCGCCGTGCTGGTCGCCCTTCCCTGATCCCGCAAGAAGCCATGGACGCAGAAACACGCCAACGCCGCATCCGCCAACTCGCACACGAAATCTGGGAAGCCGAAGGGCGACCCGACGGCCACGCCGCCCGCCACTGGGCCATGGCCGAACGCCTGGTGGACGCGGAAGCGGCCGCCGAAGCCGACGCCGACGCGCTGCCGCCGCCGCAAACGCGGCGCAGCGCCGGTAGCGGCAGCACGTCTTCCTAAGGATCCTTCATGCCCGTGCGCAAGCTCACCCGCCGTTCGCGTATCCGCGAGGGCCTGCCGTATCCGCTGGGGGCGAACTGGGATGGCCTGGGGGTGAACTTCGCCCTGTACTCGGCGCACGCCACCAAGGTGGAGCTGTGCCTGTTCGACGATCGCGGCCGCGAGATCGAACGCATCGCGCTGCCCGAGTACACCGACGAGATCTGGCACGGCTACCTGCCCGACGCGCGCCCGGGCCAGCTCTACGGCTACCGCGTGTACGGCCCGTACGCGCCCGACGCCGGGCACCGCTTCAATCCCAACAAGCTGTTGCTCGATCCCTACGCCAAGCAACTGGTCGGCGAACTGAAATGGGCGCCGGCCCTGTTCGGCTACACCATCGGCCACAAGGATGCCGACCTCAGCTTCGACCGCCGCGACAGCGCCGCCTACATGCCCAAGTGCGCGGTGATCGATCCGGCCTTCACCTGGGGCAAGGACCAGCGCCCGCAGACGCCGTGGGACAGCACGGTGATCTACGAGACCCACCTGCGCGGCACCACCATGCGCCACCCCTCGGTGCCCGACGCCTGGCGCGGCACCTTCTCCGGGCTGAAGGTGGACGAGGTGGTCGAGCACATCAAGCGCCTGGGCATGACCGCGGTGGAACTGCTGCCCGTGCACGCCTTCGTCGACGACGAGTACCTGCTCAAGCAGGGCCTGCGCAACTACTGGGGCTACAACACCATCGGCTTCTTCGCCCCGCACCCGCGCTACATGGCCACGCGCACGGTGTCCGAGTTCAAGCAGATGGTGGCGCGGCTGCACAGCGCCGGGCTGGAAGTGATCCTGGACGTGGTCTACAACCACACCGCCGAAGGCAACGAACTGGGGCCGACGCTGTCGTTCAAGGGCATCGACAACGCCAGCTACTACCGCCTGGCTGAGGACCGCCGCTTCTACATCAACGACACCGGCACCGGGAATACCTTCGACCTGACCAATGCCGGCGCGCTGCGCATGGTCAACGACTCCCTGCGCTACTGGGTGTCGGAGATGCACGTGGACGGGTTCCGCTTCGACCTGGCCACCATCCTCGGCCGCGAGCACCACGGCTTCGACCCCAAGGGCGGCTTCCTCGACGCCTGCCGCCAGGACCCGCTGCTGAGCCAGGTCAAGCTGATCGCCGAGCCGTGGGACGTCGGCCCCGGCGGCTACCAGGTCGGCGGTTTCCCGCCGGGCTGGTCGGAGTGGAACGACAAGTTCCGCGACAACGTGCGCGCGTTCTGGCGCGGCGACGAAGGCCAGCTCGCCGAACTGGCCACGCGCCTGACCGGCTCGGCCGACCTGTTCAACCACCGCGGCCGCCGCCCCACCGCCTCGGTCAACTTCGTCACCGCCCACGACGGTTTCACCCTGCACGACCTGGTCAGCTACGCGCACAAGCACAACGAGGCCAACGGCGAGCACAACCGCGACGGCTCGGACAACAACATCTCCGCCAACTACGGCGTGGAAGGCGAGACCGACGACGAGCAGATCAACGCCCTGCGCCTGCGGCAGATGCGCAACATGCTGGCCACCCTGCTGCTGTCGCAGGGCACGCCGATGCTGCTGGCCGGCGACGAGTTCGGCCGCAGCAAGGGCGGCAACAACAACACCTACTGCCAGGACAACGAACTGACCTGGCTGAACTGGGAAGCCGGCCCGCGCGCGCACCAGCTCAGCGCCTTCGTCTCGCGCCTGACCCACCTGCGCGCGCACTACCCGCTGCTGCACCGCGCGCGCTTCTTCGACGGCGTCTACGACGAGGAACTGGGCATCAAGGATGTGACCTGGCTGGCCCCGGACGGCGAGGAAATGACCGAAGCCTCCTGGCACGACCCGCACGCCCGCGCGTTGATGATGCGCCTGGACGGCCGCGCCCCGTCCAGCGGTCTGCGCCAGGCCGCCTCCAACGTGACCCTGCTGATGATCGTCAACGGCGCGGTCGAGGACGTGCCGTTCACCCTGCCGCTGGTCGAAGGCGAACACTGGCGCGTGCTGATCGACACCGCAGAGCGCAATAGCGAACACGGCCTGCCCGGCGGCTCGCAGTGGCACGGCATGGGCCGCTCGCTGACCCTGCTGGCGGCCGAGCGCGACAACAAGTCCGCGCCGGCGCATCACCAGAATGCGGATGCGCCAGCGGTCTGAGGTGGCGGGAGCAGCCGTCGATCTGCACAGTACTTCTAGTCAAGGCTGAAGCGTCTCCTACTTACCGTCTAAGCTTATAAGAGTTACCGAGACCCATAATTTTGAAAATTGCAGCACCATAAAATAGATGCACCGCGGCGACAGTACTAAAAGACAATTCACTGCTTCCGCGAAAAATTTCCTTCCTGCACTTCAGCTTAGCTCTTGAAATTACAAAAAATATTACCTTTGACGAGTTCATTGTCGCCTTTTATGAGGCAGCGACTTTAAAGAAACCTCACCCCTTCGTCCATTTAAAATGTAATGGACTTCGCACTCGACGCGATAATTAGAAAAAAATTCCTTGAACGCTTGATGCAACTCACGCGCCCATGGAATCCTGCCTGCACCAGGAAGGAAAAATTTGCGTATAGCATCTGCATCTTTTCGTAGATGAAAGGTCTTATTTCGCAGTTCCCAAAGAGGTTTTCGATGCTCTTTAATCAGACTCCCTACAGCATCGCTTTTCGTCGTCAACTCCCCGAACGACAAGGGACGCTCATCCCGCAGCAGCCGACGCATTCCGAGACTCTCAAATCCCTCACAAGTCACGGCAAGAAAACCCAACCAAGAACGCAAATATATCCGCGCATCAATTAACCTCTCACCACTCAAATGACCATCCTTATCCCATTTGCGGAGCAGTTTACCGCAATTCAAAAACATTAAATCAGCCACTTGAAAATAATCATCATTAAGCAACAGCACACTATCTAGATTTCGAGGAGGCAGGGTATCCCCTTGCAATCTGGTATCAATGTCAACAGCGAACACATGCACAACATCGCTTATATAGAATAAAACGCCCCTAGAGCAAACCAAGTATCCTTCAGCGACAGACGCTTCAAAACATCTCTCAAGATCATTCTGATCCTTGAATCCATATTCCGAAAAATTTCTCTTGGAAAACATAAAAAGACGCCAAGCATCAAATCCATCAATTTCCCCAAGATCTCCAAAATCAAAATCAACCGCTCCATCGGCAAGATAGACCTTGCATCCAGCACCATGCTTGAAGTAAGCGATACCACCATCCAACAGACCTGCCTGAGGAATATTTAATTCAATCCACCCATCCCTCGAATCAGGCATTGGAATGCCAGACCTATGCATAACCACCAAAGCCTCATGGACCTTCGCTTGATAATCCTGAATCAGGCGAGCCAGTTGCTTTTTCACAGATGTGACGTCCCTTTAATCTTCAAAAATAAGCACAAGCGTCAGTCCATCCAAATCGTGTCCTGCACTGCTACTCCCCAGAGTAGACATCGATTTGTAGCGTGATGCTCACCTAGCGCGCACCTCGATCCACATACGGCCGCGCCTGCAACACCAGCACCTCGTCGCCGACCACAGCCCATTCGATGTCCTGATCCACGCCACCCAGCGCCTGCTTGGTCACCGCGCCGACCTTGGCCAGTCGCGCGATGAGGGCGTCGGTCAGTACCTGGCGGGTGCCGGTGATGGGCACTTCGCGCACGCCGCCAGCGGCGTTGGCCACGAGTTGGGTGTCCTCGGCCGAGCGGCTCAGCACCTGCACCGCCTTGGACCAGCTCGAATACATCACCTGCTCGGCCTGGCGCTTGCCCTCGACCACGCGAATGCCCAGGCCGCGCTTGGCCGAGATGTAGGTGACATGGCGGCGCGCGGCATCGAACGGGTCGCGGGTGATCATCACCCCGGAACTGTCGGACGGCGCCGCCAGTTGCACCAGCACCGCCATGGCCACCGCGTCCTGCGGCAGGCCGGCGGCGGCGCGCGCTTCGTAGGCCTCAAAGTTGTACACCGACGCCCACACCGTCTGCACGGCCTTGGCCAACGCATCGGCACGGGTGACGTTGGGCACGGTGGTGTACAGGCCCGCGCCGCTGAAACCGGGCAGATCCTCGGAGTTGGACGAACTGCGCACGAACACGCCGGCGCCATGCAACTGATCGCGCCACTGCGCCTCCAGCGCGCGCACGAAGGCGGGATCGGGCGCGGCGTCGGCGATCTCGGCGCGCAACGCGGCCAGCGCGGTGCGGCGCACGTCCGCGTCGGTGGCGAAGCCGGGCCGGCGCTGCAGGTCGCGCAGGCGCTGGTCGACCTGCAGGCGTTGCATCGTTGCCTGGTAGAACGCGAACGGAACGCAGAAGCCATCCGGCACGCGCGCGGCCGGCGGCAGCACCGCTTTCAGCGTGCCGAGATTAGCCGCCTTGCTTCCGCAGGCGCGGCTGTCGCGGGCGCGCAGCACCGCCAATGGCTTGAGTACGGCCACGCTCAGGTTCGGACGCGGCAGCATGGGGGCCGCGGTGCGTGGGACGGCGGCGGGTGCGGCCGCCGGCGGACCCGCCAGCGGCGTCACCCGGTAGTCATTGTGGGTGACGTCCAGTCGCACCCAGCGGCCGTCGTACTGGCGCAACGCCGCCTGCGCATCGCGCACGTACACGTTGGGAATGCCCCAGCCCTTGGCCAGCAGGTTGACGTGCGACAACAGCGTAGACGGACGCTGCGTGACCAACCCGGCCACCGGCGCCAGCGCGATCGGCACCTCGTCCAGCACCGGGATATCGCGCGGCGACAGCGTGTGGAACTGCGCCTGCAAGCGCACGATGCGCAACCGCCCCTCGGCACGGCCGGTGTTCAACGGCAGGAAGCGCTGCTCGCGCAGCAGCGCCTCCTGGGTGACGAACGCCAGGCCGGCGCTATGGGCCAGTTGCTCGTGCAGCGTGGAATTGGTCTTGAACCTTAGCGCGTCGTAGAACGAGCCACGCAAAGCCGCATCGGTCTGCTGCAACAAAGGCGCGGTGAGGACGTCGCCCTCCCAGAACTCATAGGTATAGCCCGGCAGATCCTGGTGCCAGCTCAGGGTGCCGAACAGGAAGCGCCGCTGCGGATCGCGGTACTGCGCCTTGAGCGCCGCCTTGCCCATGCCCGGCGCCAGACGCTGGCGCACAAACTGTTCGTGCAACGCGAACCGCAGGGTGTTGAGGTAATAGACGCGCCCGCCCTGCTGCCGGTCGATCACGAACAGCAGATGCGGCAGTTCCAGCGCGGTGCCGGCGTCGTAGACCCGCGCGAACTGCAGGAACTGCGCGCGGCTGTCGAGGCGTGGCAGGGAATCCGGCCCCGTCGCCGGCTGCGCGACGCCATCGCGACCTGGGCGTTGCTCGTAGGCCGAGGGCTTGCGCGCGGTCTGCGCCATGGCGGGCGCCATGCACCACAGCAGCGCGGCAAGAAAAACCCACGCCGACACGCGTGTCCAGTCAAGCGGCGGACGGGCTCGATCCATGATGCCGGTTCGGGAGGGCGAAGAGTGCGGATCATACGCCAGCCGTTTCAGCAGTGGGCTAGCTGTCTTTGCCGTGGCGCGGCGCGGTCAAGTGATGCCGCGACAGTCGACTAGATCATGTAGAAGCAATGCGAAGCACAGTGCCCCGGGAAAAAAGCGCGGGCATCGTGCATCACGCCAACGGCAGCATGACCGTCATGGCATGGATCGGCGAGGCGAAGAAGCCGTGCTTCATATAGAACGCCTTCGCTGCATCGTCGATGGCGTGGCACAGCAACGCGCGGGCACCGATGTGTTCGCCCACCTGCAGCGCGCGTTGCACGGCATCTTTCAGCAAACCGGTGCCGATGCCCTGACCGACCCAATCGGCATGTACGGCCAAGCGCCCAAGGACAATGACTGGAATCGCTTTAGGCATGTTGCGACGAATACGGCCTGGCGCTTCTTCGTGGCTGACTGCACCGGCGGCCAACGCGTAGTAACCCACAACGCGCTCTTCCCGATCGCAGACGACGAAGCACCGTGAGGCGTTGGAGGCCTGGTTCTGCAACGCACGCTCCCGCAACCATTTGCTCAGTTCTGGTGCGCTGCAAGCGAACTCGTCAAGCAAATGCCGTTTCTCAAGCGGACAAGGCGCAGCAAGCAACGCTCAGCGCTCCCAGGGCGCGGGCGTCGCCAACAAGCGGCGGAGCGGCGCATTCTGCTCCAGTGGGGCATCGAGCATCGCATTGAAACGCCGCAGACCCTGTGGGCTCAGCGTAAACCGGGTCTGGTCCAACAGGACCTGACGCGCCTTCTCGCAGGCGGCTTCAAGAATGAACTCGGTCCGGTTCATGCCACTCAGTTGCGCAGCCTGATCGATCAATGCTTGCTTGGCCGCTGGCGCTCGGAAATTGATGATCTTGCTGGCGGCGCTACTCATGGCGTGTTCTCCTGCCCTGGCGTGCCCCCAAGGCGGGACGGCATGGCTCTGATGCAATGGATGTATATACACTGTACATACACCTAAAAGGCAACTCAAGCAGCCTGCCTGGGCGCATTCATCTGCCGCACGAGACTCTAATTTGCGCGCATCCCATCCATCCGGCACCTCCACGGCCGAGACAAGACTGGCGAGGGCGCACGCGGCATCCAGTTCACCTGGCAGCAGTAGCTCCTGGCGCCATCGCCAATCGGCTTTCCGTATCGTTGCTCACCGCGGCCCACACCGCGAACCAGGGGTTGGCGCCACCGGATGGTGGCATGCACCATGACGGCCACGAGCCACCCCAGCCAAGGAACCCACATGCCGCTGTATCCCCTGTTCGCCGACCTGGCCGGACGCCGCGTGCTGGTGGTGGGCGGCGGCGAGGTGGCGATGCGCAAGATCGAGGCGCTGCTGCACGCCGGCGCCGACGTGCTGGTCTACGCGCACGCGCTCAACGCCACGGTGGCGCAGTGGCTGGCGCAGGGCCGGTTGCAGCGCGCCGACGGCGCCTTCGATCCGCAGTGGCTGGACGCCGCCTGGCTGGTGGTGGCGGCCACCGACGACGACGCGTTCAACCGGCAGTTGGCCGAACAGGCCGGGGCGCGGCGCAAGTGGGTCAACGTTGTGGACGACGCCGCGCTGTCGACGTTCCAGGTGCCGGCGATCATCGACCGCGATCCGCTGTTGATCGCGATCTCCTCCAGCGGCGCGGCGCCGATGCTGGCGCGGCGCCTGCGCGAGCGCTGGGAAACCGAACTGGACCATTCCTACGCCGAACTGGCGCAATTGTTCGCGCGCCACCGCGCGGCGATCCGCGTGCGCCTGCCGGACCTGCCGCAGCGCCGGCGCTGGTTCGAGCAGGTGCTGGAAGGGCCGGTGCAGACGCTGCTGCAGAGCGGCCAGCGCGACGCCGCCGAACAGGCCTTCGCCGACAGCCTGCAACACAGCGACGCGGTACCGCGGCAGGGCAGCGTGTGGCTGGTCGGCACCGGCACCGGCGACCCCGGCGCGTTGACGCTGAAGGCGCTGCGCGCGCTCAACCAGGCCGACCTGCTGCTGTGCGGTGCCCAGGTGAGCGCGGCGGTGCTGAGCCTGGCGCGCCGCGATGCCAGCCGCCAGCCATTGCCGGACGATCCGGCCGCGCACCTGGCGCTACTGGTCGAACAGGCGCAGGCCGGGCAGCGCGTGGTCAGCCTGCTGCCGGGCGATGCGTTCCGGCAGCCGCCGCATGCGGCGCTGGCGGCGCAGTTGACCGACGCTGGCATCGCCTGCGAGGTGGTGCCCGGCGTCGCGCCGGGCTGAGAACTAGGCCGGCAGCGGCGGTACCGGTTCGTCGGCTGCGCGGTCGCGCTTCGCCGTCACCAGGTGCTTGCGCATGCCCACCCACAACGCCAGCGACAGCAGCGAGATGCCGCCCAGCAGCAGGAACGCGGCGCGGTAGCCGAACCCCTGTGCGATCCAGCCGCCCAGCGCCGGGCTCAGCGCCGCGCCGACGCCCTGCATCGTCATCACCGCGCCCTGCCCCACGTTGACCCGGCCGGTGCCCTGCAGCAGGTGCGCCACCAGCGCCGGCACCGCCACGCTCTGCAGGCCGGCGCCGACGCCGTCGAGGATCTGCACCGGGAACACGCCCCAGGTGTGGATGACGCTGGCGGCGATCAGCCCGCGCAGCGGCAGCGCCAGGAAGGTCAGCAGCAACACCCACCAGTGCCCGCGCACGCGGATCAGCCGCATCGCCAGCAGCGAGGCCAGCACCATGGTGGCCTGGGCGACGATGATGGTGGTGGCGGTCAGCGCGTTCGGATCGCCCTGGTGCGCGGCCACCACCGCCATGCCGTACAGCGGCAGCATCGCCGCATTGCCGAGGTGGAACAGCGCCAGCGCCGCGGCCAGCACCAGCAACGGCTTGCAGGTCAGCAGCACCGACCAGCCGCTGACGTGCGCAGCGTTGGCGTCGTCCGCGTCGGCCATGCCGCGCGCGGCGCGATGATCGATCGCATCGCGCGGGATCATCAACACCGAGACGATCGCCAGCACGCCGAAGCAGCCGGTCAGCACGAACACCGCGCCGAAACCGAACTTCCAGCCGAGCACGCCGGCCAGCGCCGCGGCCACCACGTTGCCGGCATGGCTGCCGACCTGGTTGCGCGCGATCTGGTGATCGAAGCCGGCCTGCCGCACCAGGCCCAGGGTGATGCCCGACAGCGCCGGCCCCAGCGCCGCGGCGGCGAGCGCGGTCATCACCTGCGCGGCGATGACGCCCGGCAGCGTCGGCGACCACCACAGCAGCGCCGAGGCCAGCAGGATCATGCTGCAGCCGACCACCACGATGCTGCGCTTGCGCTTGGTCGCATCGACCAGCGCGCCGCCCGGGGTGGTGGCGAGCATGCCGACGATGCCGCCGGCGGTCATCACCGAACCGATCGCGCCCAGCGACCAGCCCTTGGATTGCAGGAACACGCTCAGGAACGGGCCGAGCCCGTCCTGCACGTCGGCCATGGTGAAGTTGAGCGCTTCCAGCGCGCGCGTGCCGCGCGGGCGCTGGCGCTTCTCGGCGCCGCTCATGCGCGCACCGCCGGCGACCAGAGCGGCGACAAGGACAGGAGGGCGTGGTGCAGCGCAGGCGGGACGGGCGGCATGACGGAGTCCTGGATGAGCGATGGCAACACACGCGCGGCGGTGGCCAGGGGCACACCGCCGCGACGGCTCGGTACTTAGTGGGGCTTCGGCTTGGGCTTGGGCTTGGGTTTCGGCTTGGGCCCGTCCTTCGGCGCAGCATCATGCGCATGCCCGTGCAACGGCTTGTGATGAGGCTTGGGCGGCTTCGGTTTCGGCGCCAACGGCTGCACCGTCGCCTCGCTCGCACCCAGCGCCTGCGCATGCAGCACCCGGCCATGCGCGGACTCCAGCAGCTCGCCCTGCGCCGCCAACGGCTTGCCTGCGGCCAACCAACGCGCCTGTTCCGGCACCGCGTGCGGCGGGAAGCGCACGATCAGCCCATCCTCCAGCAGCACGCCATGCACCTGCCCGTGCGGGCCGTGCAGCAGGCGCGCGATGGTGCCGGCGTGGCGCACCGCGTCCTGCGCGGGCTTGGGCGTGGCCGGCGGCTTGGGCTTCGGCGCGTGGGGCGCGGCATGCGGACCTTCGTCGACGATGCGCTCGGCCCCGTCCGGATCGACCGCCAGCGCCACCAGCACGTCAGCACGGCGCGGCTTGAGCCCGCGCACGCCGAGGCCGGCGCCCGGACGCAGCGCCTTCAGCAGTTGCGCCGACAGGTGCGGCGGGGTGTGCACTTCGGTGCCATCGTCGAACAGCAGGCCGTCGACGTCGGCCTTGGGGTTGAGCAGGAAGCGCGCAAGTGTGCCGCGGGTTTCCGGCAGGGAATCGGGATCGACCCAATGCATTGCATTCTCCAGACGAACAAGGGGGATGCCGGCGGGGGCCGGCAGCGCCCGCCGCGAACGGCGGGCGCTTGGGTCAGGCGCGATGCGGCAGCGCCTGGATCAACGCGGAGCCGGCGGCGGCGGTGAAGCCGGCGCACCCGGCGCGCCCGGCTGAGCCGGCGGCGGCGGAGCGGCGGGCGGCGCAGGCGGGGCCGGCGGCGCGAACACGGCCTGCAACGAATTGCGATCGCGGCCGATCTGGGTGGCTTCCACCGAGCGGCCAACCTGGGTCAGCACGCCGAAGCCGTTGACGCTCAGACGCGCGCCGGGCCGCAGCAGTTCGCTGTACTGCAGGGCGGCGGGCGGCGGCATGCGCACCACGGTGCCGTCGCTGAGCAGCACGCCGGCGGTGTCGCCGCGCGGGCCATAGACCAACCGCTCGATGCGGCCATCGGCCTGCAGCGGGGTCAGGGCCGGCGGTGCCGGGGGCGCCGGCGGCGGCGTCATCGGGTTCGGCGGGCGGTCGACCACCTGCTTGCCGCTGCGGCGCGCGGTGATGGTGCTGGCCTGCAGCAGCGGCAGGCTGCCCAGGCGATAGCCCTGCACCGACACCGCATCGCCACGGCGCACCGCGGCCTGCAGGTCGGCCGACAGGTGCGGCGGGAAGCTCACCTGGGTGCCGTCCATCAGCCACAGACCATCGACGTCGCCGTTGGGGTTGAGCATGAAGCGCTCGACGGTGCCGTCCACGCGCACCGGCGTGGCCGCAACAAGGGGCGCGGGCGGCGGCGGCGGTGCCGGAACGCTGCCGGGCGCCGGCGGGGCGGGAGGTGCGGGCGGCGCCGGCACCTGCGCGGTGGCAGCGGCAGCGGCGGTGGCCAGCACCAGGGACAGAGCGAGTGCGCTACGACGGATCATGGACGTTCTCCTGAGCGGCAAGGGGGCGCCGCTCGCAGGAGAGAGAATGCAGAGGCCGTGCCAAATTTTAAGTCATTGATTTTTAAATCTATCTTGCGCCGACCTGGCTTCGGTGATGTCTCCTTTCCATCCACACCTGTCCGCTTTGCGGACAGGTGTGGATGGAAAGGGATTGGGGATTTGGGATTGGGGATTCGTAAAAGCGCCTGCCATCAGGCCGCGACACCCGCTTTGACGAATCCCCAATCCCCAATCCCCACCCCCGGCGGCGCGCCAACGCGCCGCCTACAGCCCGTACTCGTCGAGCTTGCGGTACAGCAGCTGGCGATGGATGCCGAGCCGGCGTGCGGCCTCGGCGCGGTTGCCGTGGGCCTGCGACAGCGCCGCCTGGATCATCTGCCGTTCCAGTTGCGCGATCGCCTGCGGCAGGGTCAACGCGTCGGTGTCCAGCGCCGTGGGCGTCTCGGCCGGCGGCGACGCCAGCAATTCGTCCAGGTCCTGCGCCTCGATCACCGGCGCACGCACCAGCACCTGGCAGCGTTGCATGGCATTGCGCAGCTCGCGCACGTTGCCCGGCCAGGCATAGGCGCGCAGGCGCGCCTGCGCGCCCGCCGACAGCGTCTGCGGCGCGCTGGCGCCGGCCTCGAGGAAATGCTGGGCGAGCAACAGGATGTCGTCGCCGCGCTCGCGCAGCGGCGGCAGTTCGATCGGCACCACGTTGAGCCGGTAGCGCAAGTCGCTGCGGAAGCGCCCGGCGTCCACCGCCTGCAGCAGGTCGCGGTGCGTGGCGGCGATCACCCGCACGTCCACCTTCTGCGCCCCGCGCCCGCCCAGCGGCGAGACCTCGCCTTCCTGCAGGAAGCGCAGCAGCTTGGCCTGCATCGGCAAGGGCATGTCGCCGATCTCGTCGAGGAACAGGGTGCCGCCGTCGGCGTCGCGGATCAGGCCGTTGCGATCGGCCACAGCGCCGGAGAACGCGCCCTTGCGGTAGCCGAACAGTTCGCTCTCCATCAGCTCGGCGGGGATCGCGGCGCAATTGATCGCCACGAACGGCTGCGTGGCGCGGGCGCTGGCGCGGTGCAGCGCACGCGCCGCCAGTTCCTTGCCGGTGCCGGTCTCGCCGGTGATCAGCACCGGCAGGTCGGAAGCGGCGGCCAGGCCGATGCGCTTGTGCACGGTGCGCATCGCCGCGCTGTGGCCGAGCAGCGCGTCGTCCTCCTCGGCCGGCATCGCCGGTGCGGCCTCCGGCGCGGCGTCGCCGCGGCTGCGCAGTGCGCGCTCGACCACCTCGGCGATGTCGGCGCGGCCCACCGGCTTGACCAGGTGATCGAAGGCGCCGAGCTTCATCGCCTCGATGGTGTTGCCGCTGGAGGCATGCGCGGTGAGCATCACCAACGGCACGCGCATCGCCTGCGCGTCGTCCTGGCGCGCGCGCATCAGCGCGATGCCGTCCATGCCGGGCATGCGGAAGTCGACGAAGGCCAGGTCGATGCCGCCCTCGCGCAGGCGCGCCAGGCCCTGGCGCGGGTCGGCCATGGCGATCGCCTCGTGGCCGAACGAGCGCAGCGTGGCCTGCAAGGTACTCAGGAACGCCAGGTCGTCGTCGATGATCAGGATGCGCGCCATGGCAGCTCCAGGCTGAACTCGGTGATGCCGTCGCGATGCGTGTAGTGCGCCTCGCCGCCATGGGCGCGGGCGATCTCGCGCACCAGCGCCAGGCCCAGGCCGTTACCGTCGCTGCGGCCGCTGGCGAACGGCTCGAACAGATGCGCGGCCACCGGGGCCGGCACCGGCGCGCCCTGGTTGCGCACGCGCAGGCGCAGCAGGTCGTCCTCGGCCTGCGCCGCCAGGGTCACCTCGGTGCCGGGCGTGGCGTGCTGCAGGGCGTTGCGCAGCAGGTTGTGCAGGGCGCGCGCGGCCTGCTGCGGATCCAGCATCCATTGCGCCGGCGCCGCCTGCAGGCGCAGCGCGATCGGCGGCGTCTGCCCGTCCCAGTCGGCCGGGTCCAGCAGTGCCTGCAGCCATGGCTGCAGGTCCACCGTCTGCCGGTGCAGGCGGATCGGCTGGACCATGCCGAGCAGGCTTTCCACCACCCCGTCCAGGCGCTGGATCTGCGCCAGCATCAGCTGCGCCTGGGCATCGTCGACACCGTCCGCGCGCGCGGCGATCTGGTTTTCCAGCGCCAGGCGCAGGGTCGCGATCGGGTTGCGGATCTCGTGCGCCACGGTCGCGGTCATGCGCCCGAGCGCGGCCAGGCGTTCGTGCCGCGACAGTTCCTCGCCGAGCCGGCGGGTTTCGGCCAGCGCCTGCGCGCTGCGCTGCGCGTAGTCGGTGACCGCGGCGCCGAGCCGGTCCAGTTCCGGCGCGCCGGTGCGCGGGATCTGCGGCACCTCGGCCGGCGTCGCCAGGGCCTGCTGGATGCCCTGCAGGCGCTGGCTCCAGCGCCGCACCACCCACCCCAGCGCCAGCGCCGAGACCACCACCAGCGCCAGGATCAGCGCCAGGCCCAGCGCCAGCGGCAGGCTGGCCGCGGCGTCGCTGGAAGCGACCCGGGTCATGGCCCAGGCCGCGGCGGTGCGGTCCAGCGGGCAGGCCGCGATCAGCAGGCTCTCGCGCTGGCCGTCACGGCGATAGTCCACCGGATGCTGCGCCTCCACCCCGCGCTGCGCGGTGGCGACGATGACGTTGCGCTCGGCCGAGGGCACGTCGGTCTTGTGCTCGCTGCCGTCGTAGGTCGGATAGGCGTAGGCGACGAAGCCGCGCTGGCGGTCCCAGAAGCCGCCTTCCACGCCGGCGGCGTCGGCCAGCACCAACTGCGACACCACCGCGGCCAGGCCGGTGCCGTCGCTGCCGTGGGCCGCGGCGCTGGCGCCGTTGTAGCGCTGCACCATGCGCGTGCACACCTCGCGCAGCCCGGTCTGCGCGCGCTCGCTGCGCACGCCCTCGCTGTGCCGGTACAGCCCGACCAGCACCACCGCCATGCCCACGCAGGCGGCGACGATCACGATCCAGATCAGCAGCAGTTGCCGCAACAGCGAACGGGGCATGGCCTACCTTGGGCGCGACGGAAGAGGCGGAGCGAACCGCGGCGATCGTAACCGGGACGCCGAGGTGTCGCGACTCGGCGTGACTGGCGAAACGGCGCGCGCAGATGCCAGGGAATTCGGACGGCGCGCGGCAACCGCAGTGTACGAGCCGCCCATGCGGATGCCCGGCGGCGCCGCGGTGTCGCTGGCCGCGCTCAGCGCAGGTTGGTCTTGACCAGTTCCAGCACCTCGTCGCCGCGCCCGCTCATCACCGCGCGCAGCAGGTACAGGCCCAGGCCCTTGGCCTGCTCCAGCTTGACCGCCGGCGGGATCGCCAGCTCCTGGCTGGCCACGCGCACGTCCACCAGCGCCGGGCCGGGATGCGCGAACGCTTCGCGCAACGCCAGCTCCAGTTGCGCCGATTCGTCCACGCGCAGGCCCAGGATGCCCATGGCATTGCTCATCGCCGCGAAGTCCGGATTGTTCAGATCGGT
The DNA here is from genome assembly GCF_024266585.1 of Xanthomonas sacchari. Taxonomy (NCBI): domain Bacteria; kingdom Pseudomonadati; phylum Pseudomonadota; class Gammaproteobacteria; order Lysobacterales; family Lysobacteraceae; genus Xanthomonas; species Xanthomonas sacchari. The sequence goes on along the minus strand of NZ_CP100647.1, from coordinate 1,097,522 downwards.
GCCGGTGTCCAGGTAACCGGCCGACTTCATCTCCATCGCCACGAAGCCCAGCGAGCCGTTGTTGTAGACCACCACCTTCACCGGCAGGCCCAGTTGCGCCAGGGTGATGAAATCGCCCATCAGCATGGTGAAGCCGCCATCGCCGGACAGCGAGATCACCTGCCGGCGCGGGAACTGCGCCTGCGCGCCCAGCGCCTGCGGCATCGCATTGGCCATCGAGCCGTGGTTGAACGACCCGAGCAGGCGGCGCTGGCCGTTCATGGTCAGGTAGCGCGCCGCCCACACCGTCGGCGTGCCGACGTCGCAGGTGAAGATCGCATCGGCGTCGGCCAGCGCATCGACCATGCGGGTGACGAACTGCGGATGCAGCGGCTCGCCGGGCGCCGAGGCCACCGCCAGGTCGTCCAGGCCCTCGCGCGCCTTGCGGTAGTGGGCCAGCGACTTCTCCAGGAAGCCGCGGTCCTCGCGCCGCTGCAACCGCGGCAGCAGCGCGGCGATGGTTTCGCGCACGTCGGCGGCGATGCCCAGCTGCAGCGGGGTGCGCCGCCCCAGCGCGGCCGGGTCGTTGTCCACCTGCACGATGGTGGCGTCCTTGGGATAGAACTGCCGGTACGGGAAGTCGGTGCCGAGCATCAGCAAGGTGTCGCAGTTGAGCATGGCCTGGTAGCCGGAACTGAAGCCGATCAGGCCGGTCATGCCGACATCGAAGGGGTTGTCCCACTCCACGTGTTCCTTGCCGCGCAGCGCGTGCACGATCGGCGCGCCGAGCGCATCGGCCAGCGCCACCACCTCGTCGTGCGCGCCGGCGCAGCCGCTGCCGCACAGCAAGGTGGTGGCCTTGCTCGCCTGCAGCAGGTCGGCCAGCGTGGCCACGTCGGCGTCGGCCGGCAGGATGCGCGGCGCAGCCAGCGCCGGCCAGGCCGTCGGCGTGCCCTTGGGCATCTCCTGCAGCGCGACGTCGCCGGGGATCACCACCACGGCGACGCCGCGGCGCAGGATCGCCGTGCGCATCGCCCGTTGCAGCACCTCCGGCATCTGCGCCGGATTGGTCACCAGTTCGACGTAGTGGCTGCACTCGCGGAACAGTTCCTGCGGATGCGTCTCCTGGAAATAGCTCAGGCCGATCTCCGAGGACGGGATATGCGCGGCGATGGCCAGCACCGGCTGGTGGCTGCGGTGGCAATCGAACAGCCCGTTGATCAGGTGCAGGTTGCCCGGCCCGCAGCTGCCGGCGCACACCGCCAGCTTGCCGCTGACCGCGGCTTCGGCGCCGGCGGCGAAGGCCGCCACTTCCTCGTGGCGCACGTGCATCCATTCGATGCTGTCCATCTGCCGCAGCGCGTCGGTCAGGCCGTTGAGGCTGTCGCCGGTGACGCCCCAGATCCGCTCCACGCCCGCGCTGTGCAGGGTTTCGGCGAGCAGGCGGGCCATGGTCTGCTTGGACATACGCGCTTATCTCCGGGTGGGGAGCGGCATGGTCGCACCGCGCGCGTTACCGACGCGTGGCGCCGCTGGCGCATGCAGGCACGTACCTCGCCTTCGTTCAGCGCCTGGTGCGGTTGGCGTTGCAACGCATCCCGCCGGCGGCACCACGCCGCACGCACGCGACGTGCACGCCTGCGCCACCCGCGCTGGCCGACGCTGGCGGCTCCTTCCGCACTGGAATCTCGCAATGTCTGGTCTACTCTGGAAACTGGCGCTGGCCGGCACGGCCTTCGCCGCCATCCGCGCCTATCGCCGTCGGAGCCAATCCCCGCTCTCCGACACCGTCTCGTCGATGCCGCCTGCCGAACCCGACAACGGCCGCGCCACGCCGCCGCATGGCGACACCCTGCAGGCCACCGGGCGCGCGTCGACGACCGCCACCACGGACGATCCGGACGGCGCCGTCCCGGCCTGATCCCGGCAATGCGCAGCGGCGTGCCGCGCTCTTCGCCGGCGCGCCGCTCCCCGCATCGGCATCCGCGCGCTAGCGGTCAACCTTTGGGGCGATCGTGCGACTCGCGGCGATCGCCATCTCGGGCGTTGCGCGCGCGCAACGCATCGGCGGCCTTGCTCGCCAACTCTTCGTACTGCCGGCGGATCTCTTCCAGCCGCTTCTCGTCCAGCTCTTCCAGATCCAGCAGCTCGTTGTTGGCCTTGGCACTGACCCGGATCAGCTCGTCGAGCTTGATCTGCATCGCCGCGGTGTCGGCGTTCTGGGTGTGCTGGATCAGGAACACCATCAGGAAGGTGATGATGGTGGTACCGGTGTTGATGACCAGTTGCCAGGTGTCGTTGAAGCCGAACACCGGCCCGCTGAGGCCCCAGATCAGCACGATCGCCACGGCGATGCAGAACGTCCATGGCGTGCCGGCGGCATAGGACGCCTTCTTGGCGACGACATTGAACAGCTTGGCAGGTTTCATCGCAGGCCCTCGCGCAACGGGAGACGCCTGCACCGCCGCCAGCATCCGCAGGCGGCTAAGGATGATCGACAGCCTCCCGTGAGCGAGGCGTGCATATGGCGCCGACGCCGAGCCAACGAAAAAGGCGGGGTCGCCCCCGCCTTTGTGCGTTCCTGCGTGCAGTGCTCAGCCGGCCTGCTGCGTCGCCGCCTGCAGCGCGCGCACCGGGCGCGGCCGGCTCGGGAAGGCGTGGCGCAGGATCCGCCACACCACCTGGCCGAACTGCTTGGGCAGCGAGCCGGTGTTGTAGTGCTGGCCGTAGCGCGCGCAGATCTCGCGCACCTGCACCGCCAGCCCCGCGTAGCGGTTGGCCGGCACGTCCGGGAAGAAGTGGTGCTCGATCTGGTGGCTCAGGTTGCCCGACAGCACGTTCAGCAGCTTGCCGCCGGCCAGGTTGGACGAACCGCGCAGTTGCCGCAGGTACCAGTGCCCGCGCGACTCGTTCTTGATCGAGTCCTTGGGGAAGGTCTCGGCATCGGCGGTGAAGTGACCGCAGAAGATGATCACGAAGGTCCAGATGCTGCGCAGCACGTTGGCGGTCAGGTTGCCGAGCAGCACCGGCAGGAAGAACGGCCCGGCCAGTGCCGGAAACAGGATGTAGTCCTTGAAGATCTGCCGGCCCATCTTGCGCCCGACCGGCAGGAACGACCGCTTCAATTCGCCGCGCTTCATCTTGCCGGCCAGCCAGCGGCCCAGGCGCAGGTCCTGGATCGCCACGCCCCATTCGAACAGCAGCGCGAACACCACCGCGATGAACGGCTGCGCCAGGTAGAACGGGCGCCAGCGCTGCTCGGGGAAGATGCGCAGCAGGCCGTAGCCGATGTCGTCGTCCAAGCCGCGCACGTTGGTGTAGGTGTGGTGCTTGAAGTTGTGCGTCTTGCGCCAGTTGTCGCCGGTGGCGACGATGTCCCACTCGTAGGTGTTACCGTTCAGGTGCGCATCGCCCATCCAGTCGTACTGGCCGTGCATCACGTTGTGGCCCAGCTCCATGTTCTCCAGGATCTTGGACAGGGTCAGCAGCAGCACGCCGGCGATCCACGCCGGCACCAGCACGCTGTGCACGAAGGCGCCCAGGAACAGCAGCGCGCGGCCGGCCACGCCGGTGTAGCGCACCGCGGCGACGATGCGGCGGATGTAGCGCGCATCGCGCGCGCCGAGGTCGGCGAGCGTGCGCGTGCGCAGCGCATCCAGCTCGTCGCCGAAGGCCTGCAGTTCGGCCGGGGTGAGTGCGCGGTTGCGGGGGAGCGCCATGGGGAAATCCTTCAGAGGTCCAGGGTCAGGTCGCTGCTGGCGCTGTTGACGCACAGCTTCAGCGAACCGGGTTCGGCGGCGTGGGCGCCGCTGAGCAGATCGCGGGTGACGCCGGCCTGTTTGCCGCAGGCGCAGCTGTTGCAGATGCCCATGCGGCAGCCGTGCTTGGGCCGCAGGCCTTCGGCTTCCAATGCGGTGAGCAGCGACTGGCCGCGCGGCAGTTGCAGCACGCGGCCGCTGCGCGCCAGGGTCACCGCCACGGTGCCCTGCTCGACATCGGCCGGGGCCGGCGGCGCGCTGAACGCTTCGGCCTGGAAGCGCGCCACGCGATGCTGCAGGCGCGCACGCGCGGACTGCACGAAGCCACCCGGGCCGCAGGCCAGCACCTGCGCCTGCTCCAGATTGCCCAGGGATTCCAGCGGCAGCGTGTCCACGCGCGGCGCCGGCGTTTCGCCTTCGCCGGTGATGGCCAACTGCAGGCGGAAGCGCGGATGCGCCGCGGCCAACGCCTGCAGTTCCTCGCGGAAGCAGACCTGGTCGTGGCGCCGCGCCCAGTACAGCAGGTCGACGTCGGCCGGCATGCCGGCATCGGCCAGTTGCCGCAGCAAGGCGCGCATCGGGGTGATGCCGCTGCCGGCGGCCAGCAACAGCCAGCGGCCGTGCGGCGCGGTCGGCAGCACCATCTCGCCATAGGCCTGGCCGAGTTCGAACACTTCGCCGATACGCGCGGCGCCGGCCAGGTACTGGCTGACCCGGCCGCCGTCGACGGTCTTGACCGTGATCGCCAGGCGCCCGCCCGGCAACGGCGTGGGGCTGTAGCTGCGCAGCAGGCGGCGGCCGTCGATCTCCACGCCCAGTTCCACGTGCTGGCCGGCGCGCAGCCCGCGCCAGTGGCGGTTGGGCTGCAGCACCAGGGTCACCGCGTCGCGGCTGGCGGCCTCGCGCTGCACCAGGCGCGCGCGCGGGCGCTGCCAGGTCCACAGCGGATGCAGGCGGGTGGACCAGAAATCGAACACGTCCGGCTTGACCCAGGCGCGTAAGGCGCGGGTAGCGGGGCGAAGCTTGGCGGGACGGCGGGCAGCGTTCATGGGGTCCACTATACAGGCGCAGATACAAATGTCTATACAGTTGTGCATTCCGCGGAGGCGGTATCATCCGCCATTGCCCGGCCCGGTCTGCCCATGACGTCGCTCTCCCCTTCCCCGTCCGCGGACACGCCCGCTGCCCGCAAAGGCGCGATCTCGCGCGAAGACCTGCTAGCGGCGGCGCTGAAGCTGATCGGGCCGCACCGCAGCGTGTCCACGCTGAGCCTGCGCGAGGTCACCCGCGAGGCCGGCATCGCCCCCAACAGCTTCTATCGCCAGTTCCGCGACATGGACGAGCTGGCAGTGGCGCTGATCGATCTGGCCGGCAGCTCGCTGCGCACCATCATCGGCCAGGCCCGGCAGCGCGCCGCCGGCAACCGCCGCAGCATCATCCTCAGTTCCGTGGAGACTTTCATGGAACAGTTGCGCGCCGACGACAAGTTGCTGCACGTCCTGTTACGCGAGGGCACGGTCGGCTCGGACGCGTTCAAGCACGCGGTGGACCGCGAGCTGAACTATTTCGAGGACGAACTGCGGGTGGACCTGATCCGCCTGGCCGCGCTGGAAGGCGCGCCGCTGCACGAGCCGGCGCTGGTGTCCAAGGCGATCACCCGACTGGTGTTCGCGATGGGCGCCACCGCGATGGACCTGCCGCCGGAAAAGGACCCAGAACTGATCCGGCAGATCACCGCGATGCTGCGCATGATCATCGTCGGTTCGCGCACGCTCGCCGCGAGCTGAGTGCGCGGCGCGACAGCGCCTGCCGCCGCACAACGCCGCCCAGCGCGGGCCTGCGCCGGCGTCGTGACATGCCGCCGACATGGCCTTGGCCCCGGCTTTACCTGCACCTGCCCACCCTCGTTGGACACTCCCCCAACGAGGTACGCACATGGCCGTTCCGAACTATCCCTCGCCGCCGTTCAAGGCGCAGCAGCAGTCCTTCCCCGGCAAGACCGATGCCATGGATCCGAAACCGGATCACGGCGAAGACAGCTATGTCGGCCACGGCCTGTTGCAGGGCAAGCGCACCCTGATCACCGGCGGCGACAGCGGCATCGGCGCGGCGGTGGCGATCGCCTATGCGCGCGAAGGCGCCGACGTCGCCATCGCCTACCTGCCCGACGAGCAGGACGATGCCGAACGCATCGGCAAGCTGGTCGAGGACGCCGGTGCGCGCGCGCTGCTGCATCCTTGCGATATCAGCGACCGCGCGCAGGCCGAGACCTTGATCAAGACCGTGGCCGAGGCCTTCGGCGGCCTCGACGTGCTGGTCAACAATGCCGCCTACCAGCGCTATTTCCACAGTTTCGACGAGATCACCCTCGACGAGTGGGAAAAGACCTTCGCCACCAACGTGCACGCGCCGTTCCACCTGGTGCGGCTGGCGCTGCCGCACATGCCCGAAGGCGGTTCGATCATCAACACCGCCTCGGTGAATTCGAAGAAGCCCACGCCCAACATCCTGCCCTACTCGGCGACCAAGGGCGCGCTGGCCAACCTGACCATCGGCCTGGCTGGCCTGCTCGCCGAGAAGAAGGTCCGGGTCAACGCGGTGCTGCCGGGGCCGATCTGGACGCCCTTCATTCCCGCCGGCATGGACGAGGAGTCGGTGCGGACCTTCGGCGAGCAGACGCCGTTCGGCCGCCCCGGGCAACCGGCGGAACTGGCCTCGGCCTATGTGCTGCTGGCCGCGGACACCTCGAGCTACACCTCGGGCACCTTGCTGACGATTTCGGGCGGAGCAGTGACGCTTTGAAAACGGGGCTACGGGGATCCCCGTAGCCCTGAAGCGCGCGGTGTTTGCACACCACTAGCGCGTTGGCACCGTGTCGCCTTCGCGCAGTCGACGGCGACGCGGTGCAGTCCGGCGAATCCGACTGCAGCGCGTCGGGACTGAAGTCCCTCCCACAACAGGACCGACCTTTACCTCGGGCCACCACGCAAAGCGTCTCTACGGAAAGCATCTCTGTGCGAGGGACTTCAGTCCCGACTGCGCCCACTGGCGGCCACCCAATCCCGCTTAGAAGCGCGGTGACGTCGCCAGGACGTTCATCCGCAAGCGCAATGCATGTCCGCCTCTGATCCTGTGCACGTTCCCTCACGCCGCATCTCGCATGGCATTCACCCTGCGCTGCAACCGCTCTAACGGCGGCAGGTCTAGCGTGGTCGTACAGGGGAAAAACACAGGGACGCGCGACGCGGTGCACCGCGCGTCGCCACAACATCTGGAGCGATATCCATGACCCGAAGCAACACCGAACGCTTGTTGAAGTGGCTGCAGGACGCCTACGCGATGGAGCAGGAAGCCAACACCATGCTCACCGCAACGGCTGCCCGCCTGGAGCACTACCCACAACTGAAGGCGCGCATCGAGCAGCATGTCAACGAAACCCGTGATCAGTCCGAAAAGGTCAAGCGCTGCATCGAGATCCTGGACGGCTCGATCCCGACGATCAAGGGCACGGTGGCCAGCGTGATGGCGTCGGTGCACGCCGCCGGCAACGCGATGATGAGCGACGAAGTGATCAAGAGCCTGGGCGTGAGCTATGCCTTCGAGCACGTGGAGATCGCCAGCTATCGCGCGCTGGTCATCGCCGCCAAGGAAGCCGGGCAGACCGAGATCGCCGATATCTGCGCCGCCATCCTCGACCAGGAAATCGCCATGGCCGAATGGCTGATCGAACACCAGGAAGCTACGATCCTGTCCTTCCTCAAGCGCGAGCGCACCGAAGGCGAGACCGCCAAGCACTGAGCGCCGCCGTCCGCCGTCTCCCATGCGCGCATTCCCGCGCAGCGACGCCCCATCATCGACCGGAGACTCCCTATGCACGCGTGTCGGCATGGAGTCGACGCTCCGCCACACGCCACGATGGCGACGTCCCGTCACTGCGACCATAGGCAGCACCGGGAAAAGAGCAGATGACGAAGCTGGGCGGATACAACCCATCAGGAACACGAGGCCGATTCCCGCAGGAACGGCTTCAGCCGCGACAAGCCGTCGTGGGAAGGCCCGGTCGCGGCTGAAGCCGCTCCTACGACGGCGGCGGTGCGTGTGCCTGCATCAGCGGCGGTGCGTGTGCCTGCATCAGCGGCGGTGTCGGCTACTGCACGCTGCCGAGCGTGAAACGCAGCTTCAAGCGACTGTAGGAGCGGCTTCAGCCGCGACGAAGCGTTCCCGAAACGCCCGTCGCGACTGAAGCCGCTCCTACAAAGCACGTCTCCATCGTAACTAGGGGTGCGCCGACGTCGCTCCCATCGCCATGCCGGTCACGGCGTGGCGACGGACGCCGCCACGCCGCGCGGGGTCAAAACTCTTCCCACTCCGCGCTGTCCGCCGGCACGCCCTGGAGAGGGCGCGGCTTGGCCGCCGGTTGCCGCACGGGCGCCGTCGGCTTGGGCTTGGCGGCGGCAACGACGGTACGCACCGCCGGCCTGGCCGGCTGCGGCTTTGCCGCACGCGCCGGTGCCGCGCTGACGACGGCAACGCCGGCGAGGCGGAACACCGCCACCGCGCGCGCCAGCTCCGCCGCCTGGTCTTCCATGCTCTTGGCCGCCGCGCTGGCCTCTTCCACCAGCGCCGCATTCTGCTGGGTGCTCTCGTCCAGCTGCATCACCGTCTTGCTGACCTGGTCGATGCCCGCGCTCTGTTCGGCGCTGGCCGCGGAGATCTCGGCCATGATGTCGGTGACCCGCTTCACCGAGGCCACCACGTCGGCCATGGTGGTCCCGGCACGGCCGACCAGGGTCGAGCCCTGCTCCACTTCCTGCACCGAGTCGGAGATCAGGGTCTTGATCTCCTTGGCCGCGGCCGCCGAGCGCTGCGCCAGCGAGCGCACTTCCGAGGCCACCACCGCGAAGCCGCGGCCCTGTTCGCCGGCACGCGCCGCTTCCACCGCGGCGTTGAGCGCCAGGATGTTGGTCTGGAACGCGATGCCGTCGATCACGCCGATGATGTCGGCGATGCGCGCCGACGCGGCGCTGATCGAGGCCATGGTCGCCACCACCTCCTCGACCGCGCGGCCGCCGTGCTCGGCCACCTCGCCGGTGCTCAGCACCAGCTGGTTGGCCTGGCGCGCGCTGTCGGCGTTCTGCTTGACCGTGGAGGTCAGTTCCTCCATCGAGGCGGCGGTCTCTTCCAGGCTGGCGGCCTGCTGCTCGGTGCGCACCGACAGGTCGCTGTTGCCGCTGGCGATCTCGCTGGCGGCGGTGTTGATCGAGCCGACCGCGCGCTGGATGCCCTGCACGATGCCGGTCAATTGCTCGGCGGTGCGGTTGGCGGCGTCGGCGAGCTTGCCGAACGCGCCTTCGTAGCGCACGTCCACGCGCTGCGACAGATCGCCATCGGCGATCGCGCCCATGATCCGGCCGACGTCGGCCAGGCCGCTGTCGGCCTGGCGCATCAGCCGGTTCAGCGCTTCCACCATTTCCTTGAACGCGAACTGGTAGCGCGCCTCGTCGCCGCGCGCGCTGAAGTCGCCGCGCGCGGCCGCATCGGCCAGGCGCGCGATGTCGCTGTTGACTGCCGACAGGTTGGCCTTGACCACGTCCAGCGCCTCGTGCAGCGCGGCGCGCTGCCCGGGCAGCCGGCGCATGTCGCGGCGCAGGTCGCCGCGGCCGTACTCGTCCATGATCGCCATCGCCTCGACGATCGCGTCCAGATGCTCGAACAGCGCCATGTTCATGCCATGCGCCAGCGTGCCGTAGTCGCCCGGGAAGTCCTCCGGCATGCGGTGGCTGATGTCCTCGCCCTGCTGCAGCCGCACCAGGGTCTGCATCTCGCCGTTGAAGCGCTGCAGCTGGGTCTGCATCTGCTGCATGCTGGCCATCAGCTGCCCGGTCTCGTCGCGCGACTCCACCTTGATCGGATTGTCGAAGCGACCGGAGGCGATCGCCTCGGCGGTCCGCGTGGCGCCGCGCAGCGGCACGACGATGGCGCCGGCGATCAGCCAGCACAGGCCGACCACCAGCACAACCAGCGCCGCGCCGATCATCGCGAGGACCTTGGTGAAGCCCAACGCCTCGGCCTGGATGTCCTCGGCGTACACGCCCATCACCAGCACCCAGTTCCATTGCGGGTACAGCGCACCGTAGCTGATCTTCGGCAATTGCTCTTTCTTTCCGGGTTTGGGGCCGGTGTAGTAGCTGAAGCCGTCGCCGCTGCGCACCGCGGCCTGGATGTCGCGGTAGACGTACTCGCCGGCATCGCTCTTGTAGCTGCTCATGTCGGTGCCGACCTTGCGCTTGGGATGCATGACGATGCGCATCTGCGGGTCGACGATGAAAAAGTAGTCAACGCCGCCATTGGTCTTCATGTCGGCGAGCGCGCCCTTGGCCGCCGCCTGCGCTTGCGCCTCGGTCATCTCGCCGCGCTTGGCCAGGTCGGCGTAGTGCTGCATCACGCTCAGGCCCATGTCGACCTGGGTCTTCACTGTCTGCTTGCGCGCGGCGATCAGGTCCAGATACTGCAGGCGCGCGGCGGCGACCGCCAGCAAGATCACACCCATGGCGATCAACACACACAGCACGACGAACTTGCGTGCCATGGGCAGATTGGCGATACGACGGCGCAGGAATTGGATGGGGTTCATGGCGTAGGAAGGCAGAGAAACGGAACCATCTATCGGCCAGCGCGCGCGCGAACTTGAACCGCGAGAGGGGCGCTGAATGAAACGCACACCACAGTTCCAGACGCGAGGCGGTTGTGGTCAGACCAATGCGGCATCCATCGGCGCGCTGGCGGGCGACGCGCCAGCGGCTTGCGGCTCCCATACCAGGCGATGGAAATCGAAGCCCTGCTGCAGCCGCGGCTTGACCACGTTGAAGTACGGCGAGACATCGAAGTCGCGCGGCAACGTCAGGCTGTGATGGCGCGGATGCAGGATCTCCGCATCCTCCGCGGCGTCGGCCCCGACCGGCGACGTCCGGTCGATCTCCGGCAGGATCGGATAGCGGATCGCACCGAAGGCCTGCGCGAGCAGGGTCGAACAGATCGCCCGGGTCGGTTCGCCACTGCCCAACTCCAGGAAACGGCGCTTCACCGACGACGGCAGCGGCGGCGTGCGGATCAGGTAGCGCGCCAGATCGAAGATGTTCTTCAGGTCGTAGCTGTTGCCGACCCGCGCGACCATGTAATCCACCACGGTCTCGATCTCCTGCGCGCTCAACCCGACCGGGCGGCAGATGCGCGTGTGCAGGCCGGCGAACTCGCTCAGTCCAACCAAGCGCACACCGACATTGATATCGGCATCGCAGAACAGCGGCGCTTCCTCGCCCGGAGATGCGGCCACGTGGTCGCCGATGTACAGCGCCGCGTGCGACCAGGTGGACTGGCTCAGATACTTGATGGCGGTGGAGAAGCGGCTGTTGCCCTCCACCAGCAGCACATCGCCCTTGCGCAGGGTGGCGTGCAGCAGTTGCGGCGGACTGGTCGGCAGCTGCGAGCCGTGGCGGCGCGGCGTGGACAGGAACTTGGCCAGATGGCGGCCCAGCAGGCGTGGCAAGGACAGCATGCGCGTTCCCCGAGGGACGGCCGCTTCGGCGAAACGGCTTCGCTATCGGCAATGGCGGCCATGCCTGGAAATTCTTGAGCCGGCCAGGCCGGCCGCAACCGTACGGGCCGACGGACTGGCGCCGCGTCCGCAGTGCCGCGGCCGTTACCGACACCACGCGGTCATGGCCGCCGCACGACCGTCAGTTCGATCATCCCGGCCGAGTTTCGATTCAGATAGATCACGTAGCTGCGGTTGCCGGCCGCGCGCACCACTAGGCTGTCGCCAGGCGCGAGCCCGGCTTTGTCGACCGCGGCGCCGCCACGCGGCGTCGCACGCAGATGCGCAGTGGCGCCGTCGGTAGCGCGGGTCAGATTGGACACGGTCAAGGCACCGTCCCAGAGCGCGCGGCTTTCGCCCTGCAGCAACGTCATGAGCGCCGGGGACGCAGCCGCCTCCCGCTTGCAGGCCGCAGCCTTGGCCTCGGCCAACTGCCGCTGCAGCGGCTTGACCTCCACGTACTGCACGAAGCCGTAGGTCGCGCCGATCACCACCAGCACCGCCGACACCTCGGCGGCGGTGCGTTTGAACGAGAGTCCTTGCCACCATCTCTGCGCCGGCGGGGGTGGAGCCTGTCGGGTCGTTCGGGCCATGCATCACGGTATCGACGCTGCCGCGCCGGTGTCTGCCAGCACGGCTGACATCGCCGCGCATGGCCGCGTTCGTCTACCTGGCGCGACAGAAGCGCTGCGGGCCTGGCGCGACAGGGCGCCGTGCCTGCGCAACCAGCGCTGGCGGCCGCGACACCGCCACGCGATCCCACCCAGCGCGGGGGAGCCCCCAGGCGCAGCTGCCCGCTGAACGAAGCCCGCCAGGCCGGCGTGCGGGTTCGTAAATGTACAGCCGGACATTTTTATCGTCGCCCGCATGACGACGACCACGCCCCACCGCCCTCGCCCACGCGGCCGCCCGACCAGGGACCAACCCGACGGCCGCCAGGCGCTGCTGTCGGCCGCGTCCGCCGCCTTTGCCCGGTACGGGTTCGACGGCGCCGACATCCGCACCATCGCGGCCGCCGCAGGGGTGAGCCCGAACCTGGTGCGCGTGCGTTTCGGCAGCAAGGCCGCCCTGTGGGACGCCTGCGTGGACCAGTTCGCGCAGGCCCTGCGGCCGCGGCTTGCGGCGATGGCACAGCTGACCGCCGACCGCGCACGCGCGCTGCCGGCGCGGCTGGCGGACGCGATCCTGCTCATGGCCACCTTCTACGAGACCCATCCGGCGGTGCGCGACTTCGTCGCGCGGGTGGTGTCCGAACGCCCCGAGCGCGCCGCCGTGGTCACCGAGCAGTTGCTGCGCCCGGCCTACGCCGCCGGCCATGCGCTGATCCTCGCCGGGATCCAGGCCGGCATCGTGAAAGCGACGCATCCGGCGCTGTTCTTCGTCCTGCTGAACAGCATGCTGAGCCAGCCACCGGAGTTCCCGCAGATGCTGGCGCGGCTGGCCCCGGAGATCGGCGCCGGCGAGGCGCGGGCGCGGCTGGTCGAGACCGTGCTCGCCACGTTGCTGCATCCCCCACATCCCGGCATCGGTCCCGCACCGATCGTCCCGCCGCATGCTCTCCAGGAAGGCACCCCATGACCCAGGCCATCCCGCAACCGCGCTCTTTGCCACTGCTCGGCAATTTCCACCATCTCGATGCGGATGCACCGGTGCAGAGCCTGATGCGGCTGGCCAAGGTGCATGGCCCGATCTTTCGCCTGCACAGCGGCCCGCTGTCGCTGACGGTGCTGAGCGGGCAGGCGCTGGTAGACGAGGTGTGCGACGAAACCCGCTTCGCGAAGAAGCTGCATAGACCGCTGCAGGCCTTGCGCGACCTCGGCGGCGACGGTCTGTTCACCGCCTACAACGACGAACCCAATTGGGCCAAGGCGCACCGGCTGCTGATGCCCGCGTTCGGTCCGATCGGCGTGCGCGCGATGTTCGGGCGCATGGAGGACATCGCCGAGCAGATGCTGCAGCGCTGGGAGCGGTTCGGCCCGGACGCGGTGATCGACGTGGCCGACAACATGACCCGGCTGACCCTCGACACGATCGCGCTGTGCGCGTTCGACTACCGCTTCAACAGCTTCTACCAGAACGAGATGCACCCCTTCGTCGCGGCGATGGTGGGCGCCTTGGCCGAAGCCGGCGCGCGCGCGCGTCGGCCGGACCTGGCCAATCGCCTGCTGGCGCCCGGCCGGCGCCGCTACGAGGCCGACCTGGCGATGATCCGCGGCATCGCCGAGACCTTGATCGCCGAGCGCAGGGCCGACCCCGCCGCGGCCTCGCGCGAGGACCTGCTCAACCTGATGCTGTACGGACGCGACCAGGCGAGCGGCGAAGCCCTCTCGGACGAGAACATCCGTTACCAGCTGGTGACCTTGCTGATCGCCGGCCACGAGACGACCAGCGGCCTGTTGTCGTTCGCGTTGTATCTGCTGCTACGCCATCCGGCGGCGATGGCGCACGCGCGCCAGGTGGTGGACGCGGCACTGGGCACGCAGCCGCCGCAGGTCGAGGACCTGGCCAAGCTGCGCTACATCGAACAGGTCCTGCAGGAAACCCTGCGGCTGTGGCCGACCGCGCCGGCGTTCGCGGTCGCCGCGCGCGCCGCGACCACGCTGGCCGGCCGCTATGCGGTGACGCCGCAGGACACGCTGCTCGTGCTGATTCCCACCCTGCATCGGGATCCAACGGTGTGGGACGAACCGGAGGCCTTTCGCCCCGAGCGCTTCGCGCCCGACGCGGCCGAACGGCTCCCGCCCAATGCCTGGAAACCGTTCGGCAACGGCGCGCGCGCCTGCATCGGGCGCGGGTTCGCGATGCAGGAAGCGCAGCTGGTGCTGACGATGATCCTGCAACGTTTCGACCTGGACATGGTCGATCCGGACTACCCACTCAAGGTCGCGGAGACCCTGACCCTGAAGCCGGACGGCTTGCGCATCCGCGCGCGCCGCCGCACCGACGTCGCCGTGCGCGCGCGCAGCGTGCTGCCGACGGCGCCGCAGAAACCCCTGGCGCCGGCGGCGACGCCGGTCCCGGCCGGCACCGCGCCGGACACGCCGCTGCTGGTGCTGTACGGCGGCAATGCCGGCTCGTGCGAAGCGTTCGCGCAGCGCATCGGCGGCGATGCGGCCACGCAGGGGTACGCGCCGGTGGTCGCGCCGCTGGACGCGCATGTCGGCCGCCTGCCGCGCGACGGCGCGGTGGTCGTGGTCACCGCCTCCTACGAAGGCCAGCCGCCGGACAACGCACGCCGCTTTGTGGACTGGGTCGACACCCTGGCCGCCGACGAACTGACCGGCGTGCGCTATGCCGTGTTCGGATCCGGCAACCGGCAATGGGCGCGCACCTACCAGGCGATTCCGAAACGGGTCGATGCCGCGCTGGAGGCGGCGGGCGCCACGCGCTTCAAAGCGCGTGGCGAAACCGACGCCGGCGGCGATTTCTTCGGCGGCTTCGATGCCTGGTACGCAGAACTGTGGGCGGAGCTGGGCCAGGCGCTGGGAAAGGCGTCGCTGGAACAGACGGCGCATACGCTGGAGGTGGACATCGTTCCCTCCGCACGGCTCGGCGCGTTGCGGCTGACCGAACTCGACCAGGGACGCATCGTCGCCAATCGCGAACTGGTCGACATGTCCGCCGCGTTCGCGCGCTCCAAGCGCCACATCGAGATCGCCTTGCCCGACGGCATGCGTTACCGCACCGGCGACTATCTCGCGGTGCTGCCGCGCAACCCCGCAGCGCAGGTCGAGCGCGCACTACGGCGCTTCGGTCTCGCCAGCGACACCCAGGTCGTCATCGGCCAGCGCCCGGGTGCCGTCTCCGCCCTGCCCAGCGGCTATCCGGTCCCGCTGGCGCAACTGCTCACCGACTACGTGGAACTGGCGCAACCGGCCACGCGCGCGCAGGTCGCGCAGTTGGCGGCCGCCACGCGCTGCCCGCCCGAACGCGAGGCGCTGGAAACGCTCGCCACCGAGCCGGCCTATACGGACGAGGTACTGGCCAAGAAGACCAGCCTGCTCGATCTGCTGGAACGCTTCCCCGCCTGCGAGCTGGCACTGGGCGCCTTCCTCGGCGCGCTGCCGGCCATGCGCGCGC
Organism: Xanthomonas sacchari; assembly: GCF_024266585.1. Taxonomy (NCBI): domain Bacteria; kingdom Pseudomonadati; phylum Pseudomonadota; class Gammaproteobacteria; order Lysobacterales; family Lysobacteraceae; genus Xanthomonas; species Xanthomonas sacchari. The sequence goes on along the minus strand of NZ_CP100647.1, from coordinate 1,082,111 downwards.
GGCAATACTCCATTTCCTCCTCGCCGCTGCGCGACCCGGCGCAGTGTTCGTTGACCGTCGCCGTGCTCGACGCCCCGGCGCTGTCGGGCATGGGGCGCCGCCGCGGCGTGGCTTCCACCTACCTGGCCGGCCTGGACGCAGGCGCGCTGGTGTCGGTCGCGGTGCGGCCGTCGCAGGCGAGCTTCCATCCACCGGACGATCCGGCCACGCCGATCATCCTGGTCTGTGCCGGCAGCGGCATCGCGCCGTTCCATGGTTTCCTGCAGGAGCGTGCGATCCAGAAGGCGGGTGGCCGCGACGTCGGCGAGGCCCTGTTGTTTTTCGGCATCGACCATCCCGAGGTCGACTACCTGTACAAGGACGAACTGCGACGCTGGCAGGACATGGGCGTGGTCGATGTGCGCCTGGCCTGCTCGCAGGCGCCGCAGGACGGCATGGCCTATGTCCAGCACCGCATGTGGCAGGACCGCGCACGCGTGTCGGCGCTGTTCCAGCAAGGCGCCACCGTGTACGTCTGCGGCGACGGCGAACACATGGCGCCGGCGGTGCGCGACACCTTCGTGCGCATCTATCGCGACAGCATGGGCGTCAGCGCCGACGCGGCCAACGCCTGGGCCGACCGGATGGAACGCGAACACGGCCGCTACGTGGCGGACATCTTCTCGTGACGGCGAGGCGGCCTGACCGCATCGGGACGCTGCGCGACCCGCGTCGCCGTGCGATGCGCAGCCGCGGGCCGCGCCCTTAGAATCCCCCTTCGCAGATCCGCGTCGGCAGCGTTCGCCTCGCACGGCGTCAGGCACGCATCCGCGCCTGCGCCGCTGGCGCGTCACCGGCTCCTTCCATCCCCTTGCATCGCCTGGACCGTGCCTCAATGGCCAACCCCTACTATCGTGGCCCCGTCAGCGACCATTTCGACGGCGTGCGCTTCTTCAACCCCGGCCAGCCCACCATCGACAACGCGCTGAGCAAGGTGCTGCGCTGGAAAGCCGAAATGGGCGCCGTGCGCTGGCCAGCGCAGGTCCCGGTGACACCCGCCGTGCCCGCCCAGCGGCACGACGGCCTGCGCATCACCATGGTCGGCCACGCCACGCTGCTGATCCAGGCCGCCGGCCTCAACCTGCTCACCGACCCGGTGTGGTCGCAGCGGGCCAGCCCCTCGCAGATCGCCGGGCCCAAGCGGGTGACGGCACCGGGCATCCGCTTCGCGGACCTGCCTCCCATCGATGCGGTCCTGCTGAGCCACAACCACTACGACCACTTCGACCTGGCGACCTTGCGCAGGCTGCACGATGCGCACCAGCCCCTGTTCGTGATGCCGCTGGGCAACGACGCCCTGTTGCGCAAACGCGTTCCCGATGCGCGCATCGCGACCGGCGACTGGCACGACCGGCTGCCGATCGGCGACGCCGCGACGGCGACGCTGACCCGCGCCAACCATTGGTCCAGCCGCGGCATCGCCGACCGCAGGATGGCGCTGTGGTCCGGTTTCTTCATCGAGACCGCGCGGGGATCGGTGTGGTTCGCGGGGGACACCGGCTATGGCGATGGCGCCATCTTCCGCGAGATCCGCGCCCGGCACGGCGCGCCCGACGTGGCGTTGATCCCGATCGGCGCCTACGCGCCACGCTGGTTCATGGCACCGCAGCACATCGACCCCACCGAAGCGGTGCGGATCTTCCAGGACACCGGCGCGCGGCGCGCGCTCGGCATCCACTGGGGCACCTTCCAGCTTACCGACGAAGGCCGTGAGGCGCCGCGCGAGGCGCTGGCCGCCGCCCTGCACCTGGCAGGCGTCGCCGCCGCCGACTTCGTCGCCGCCGAGTCCGGGCAGGCCTTCGACTTCGCCGATCCCGCGCCATAGCGTCAGGGCATGCTGGCGACGATGGACGGGCAGCGCTCGGGCGCTATTTGCCTACAGGTAATCCGTAGGAGCGGCTTCGGCCGCGACAGGCTTTCCCGGTAACGCCCGTCGCGGCTGAAGCCGCTCCTAGGCGATGCGCCCCGTCGTTAGCAAAGAGGCCCCTACGAGGCGACGAACCGCCACGCGCGCGCTTCGTCGCGGCAAAGCAGCGTGCACGCAGGCGCAGACCGCTACACTCGCGCTCCCCGCCCACCAGGACACCGCCATGCGCGACCTCAGCCCACTGCCTTCCATCGCCCTGGGCCGCTACCGCCACTTCAAGGGCGGCGAATACGAGGTGCTGGGGGTGGTCCGCAGCAGCGAGACGCTGGAACCGCTGGTGCTGTACCGGCCGCTGTACGGCACAGGCGAACTATGGGTGCGGCCGTACCCGATGTTCGTCGAGCCAGTGCAGGTCGACGGCGTGTCGCGCCCGCGCTTCGCGCCGCTGGACGCCGTCTCCTGAGACTGCGTCAGGCGGCAGCCATCGGCGCCGCGCCCTAGCGCTTGGCGGCGGTGTCCACATCGCTCTTGGTGGCGGCGTGGTCCTGCGCCGGGCGGTTGCGGTTCTTCTTGGCGCGGGTCACCAGGTACAGCATCGCGGCGATGAGCAGGATGAACAGCCCGGCAACCCAGGGCATCAGCGTGGTGTCCATTCGACACTCCAGTTCGGTTGTGCAGTGGCTACCAGAGCACAGGCGCAGTGAAGGTCTTGGCTAGCGCGCCTCGCGCCGCGATCGCCTGCGCACGCATCACACGCGCGTCACGACCTGTGCCGCCGGCGAACAGGCACCATGCTCGCCGCGGCAACGAGCGCTGGCGCCGTCGATCGCGCGGCACCTAATCGCGGCATCTAGGCGCAGCACCCAAGCACTGCGCCCTCGACGTGCCGCAGGCGTGCACTGCTCCGCGGTCCTCGGCGCAGCCACACTCGAGCACGCGGCGGATCTGCGCAGCGTCCGCACGGCGGGCATGTCCCTACGGCACGGCCGGCACCTGCACCGCACGTGCGACGGCCTCGGTCGAGGACACCAGCGGCCAACGCAGCTCGAAGCGGGTCCCGCTGCCTGCGGGCACGCACAGCGCATCGCCGCCGTGCGCCACGGCGATGGCCTTGACCACCGCCAGACCCAGGCCGCTGCCGCCGCTCTTGCGCGAGCGCGACGGATCGCCGCGGCGGAACGCATCGAACACGCGCGCGGCGATCTCCGGTGCGATGCCGGGGCCGGCGTCTTCCACGAACAGCACACACTGGCCCGCATGCGCCAGCACGCCCACCCGCAGCGGGCCCGGCTCGGCATAGTGCTGCGCGTTCTCCAGCAGGGCCATCAGCGCCTGGCGAATGCGCACCGCATCGCACAGCACCGGCGTGCGCAGCGCCAGCGTGGGTTCCAGCACCAGGCCGCGCGCGTCCAGGCTGGCGCCGAACGCATGCAGCACCGCCGCCACCTCCTGGGCCAGGTCGGCCGGTGCCGGCTGCAGCTCCAGGTGCCCGCTGTCGGTGAGGCTGAGCACGCGCAAGTCCTGGATCAGCCGGTTCAGGCCCTCGACCTGCCGCAGCAGGCTCTCGAACGCCGCCACGTCCGGCGCGAACACGCCCTCGGCCAGGCCCTGCAGGCGTCCCCGCAGGATCGTCACCGGCGTGCGCAGTTCGTGGGCGACGGCGGCATTCCAGAACGCACGCTCGCGGGTCATCGCCTGCAGCCGATCGGCCATGGCGTTGAAGTCGCGCACCAGCTGCGCGGTCTCGCCCAGTGCATGCGCGTCCATGCTCGCGCGCGCATGCAGGTTGCCCTGCGCGACTTCGCGCAGGCTGCGCGCCACCGAGTTCAACGGCGTGAGGATGCGCCGCGACAGCCGCACCGCCACCGCCACCGCGATCGCCACGGCCAGCGCCGCGGTGGCGCCCATCCACATCATCTCGACATGCGACGGCACCCAGGTGTCGGAGATGCTGTCCGGCAGATAGGCCACCGCCACCGCGTAGAACACGTAGGAGCCGACCACCGACAGCAGGATGATCCACAGCGCCAGCGCGCCCAGCGACAGGATGACCTGGCGGCGCAGCCCGGGGGCACGGCTCATGCGCCGGATCCGAAACGGTAGCCGACCCCGCGCACGCAGCCCGGCGTGCCCTGCACGCCCAGCGCCTCCAGCTTCTTGCGCAGCTTGCTGACGTGGCTGTCGATGGTGCGCTCCTGGGTGTCGCCTTCCGGCAGGCAGGCGTCGCGCAGTTCGGCACGGCTGAACACCCGCTTCGGCGCGCGCATCAGCCGCACCAGCAGCTTGAACTCGGTGAGCGTGAGGTCCAGCGTGTGCCGGCGTTCGCCCACGCGCACGCTGGCCTCGTGCTGGTCCAGATCGATGTGGAAGGCACCCACGCGCAGGCTGCGCGCCTCCTCGGCGCCGTTGCCGCGGATGCGCCGCAGCACCGCCTGCACCCGCGCCACCACCTCGGCCGGGTTGAACGGCTTGACCACGTAGTCGTCCGCGCCCAGGCGCAGGCCCATCAGCTTGTCGATGTCCTGGTCCAGCGCGGTGAGCATGATCACCGGCGTCTGCCCGCGGTGGCGCAGTTCGGCCAGCACCTTCCAGCCGTCCACCGCTGGCAGTTGCACGTCCAGCAGGATCAGGTCCGGATCCAGCGCCAGGTGCAAATCCAGTGCGGCGCGGCCGTCGCCGGCATGCGCAGTGCGCAGCCCGCTGCGCGCCAGGTAGGCGGTGAGGATCTCGGCGATCTCGCTCTCGTCTTCGGCGATCAGGACCAGCGGCGCGGACGCGGGCGCGGCAGCGCCCGGAGAGGAAACGGACATGGCGTGGCGGCGAGAGGCGCGTCGGCCCGGACGGGCGGCTCTCCATCATATCTCCACACGGCATCGAACGCCGCGCAACCCGCGGCCGCGACCATAGACGGCTTTGGCGTCCGCCGCATCCGCGGCGGCAGCGACGAGGCACGAGGCATGGGCATGCGGCAACGGGGACGGACTCTGGGAATCGGCGGCGCGCTGGCATTGGCCCTGGCCGGCTGCGGCGGCGGCACGGAGCCGCCGCCCGCGGCCACGCCGGTGCGGGTCACCGCCGTGACCCTGCAACCGGCGCCCATGAGCGTGAGCGTGGACCTGCCCGGGCGCGTGGCCGCGGTGCGCAGCGCGCAGATCCGTCCGCAGGTCGGCGGCATCGTGCAGCGCCGCTTCTTCGAGCAGGGCGCCGACGTCCACCGCGGCGATGCGCTGTTCCAGATCAATCCGGCGCCGTTCCAGGCCGACGTGGACACCGCCGCGGCCGCACTGCACCGCGCCCAGGCCGGGCAGGTCCTGGCCGACGTGCAGCACGCACGGCTGCAGCGGCTGCTGGACTCGGGCATGGTCAGCCGGCAGATGTACGACGACGTCGCCTCGCAGCGCACGCAGGCCGCCGCGGCGGTGGCCGAGGCGCAGGCGACGCTGGCGCGGCGGCGCCTGGACCTGGCCTTCGCCACGGTCGATGCGCCGATCGGCGGCCGCATCGACCAGGCGCTGCTCACCGAGGGCGCGCTGGTCTCGCCCAGCGACAGCGCGCCGATGGCGGTGATCCAGCAGATCGACCAGGTCTACGTCGACGTGCGCCAGTCCGCCGCCGACCTGGACCCGCTGGAGCCGGCCGCGCGCGCCCAGGCCGCCGCCGGCGACGGCCTGCCGGTGCAGATCCTCGACCGCAGCGGCACGCCCTCCGGGCTGAGCGGGCGCGTGCTGTTCTCCGGCACCCACGTCGATGCCGGCACCGGCGGCGTGCTGCTGCGCATCCTGGTCGACAACCCGCAGCGGCGCCTGCTGCCGGGCATGTACGTGCGCGCGCGGGTACCGCGCGCCCAGTACGCGCAGGCGCTGCGCGTACCGCAGCAGGCGGTCACCCACGTCGGCAAGCACGCGCAGGTGTGGGTGCTGGACGCCGACGCGCGCGTACGCAGCGCGACGGTGCAGTTGGGCGAGCTGGTGCAGGGGCACTACCGCGTCGTCGCCGGCCTGCAGGCCGGGCAGCGGGTGGTGGTCGAAGGCATCGACCGGCTCAGCGCCGGCGCCCGGGTGGACGCGCGCGCGTGGCGGCCGCCGGCGGCCGCACCCGCGGCCGCGGACTGAGCCGGGGACACCGCCATGCCGCAATTCTTCATCGAGCGCCCGGTCTTCGCCTGGGTGATCGCCCTGTTCATCGTGCTGTTCGGCAGCCTGGCCATCGGCCGGTTGCCGGTGGCGCGCTATCCGTCGGTGGCGCCGCCTTCGGTGTCGCTGTATGCCGCCTACCCCGGCGCCACGCCGCAGACGCTCAACGATTCGGTGGTGAGCCTGATCGAGCGCGAACTGTCCGGGGTCAAGCACCTGCTGTACTTCGCGTCCTCGGTGGACAGTTCGGGCAACGCGGAGGTCACCGCCACCTTCAAGCCCGGCACCGACCCGGAGCTGGCGCAGGTGGACGTGCAGAACCGGCTCAAGGCGATAGAGCCGCGGCTGCCGCAGGCGGTGCGGCAGAACGGCCTGCAGGTGGAGTCGGCCGCCTCCAGCTTCCTGATGCTGGTCGGCCTGACCTCGCCCGACGGCCGCTACGACGAAGTGGCGCTCAACGACTACCTGGCGCGCAACATCGTGCAGGAGCTGCGGCGCATCGACGGCGTCGGCCGCGTGCAGCTGTTCGGCGCCGAGCAGGCCATGCGCGTATGGGTGGACCCGGACAAGCTCGTCGCCTACGGCCTGACCATGACCGAGCTGGCGCAGGCGATCGAACAGCAGAACGCGCAGATCGCCCCCGGCCGCCTCGGCGACGAACCGGCCGTGCGCGGGCAGCGCCTGAGCGTGCCGCTGACCGTGGCCGGACAACTGACCACGCCGGCGCAGTTCGCCGCCATCGTGCTGCGCGCCGATCGCGGCGGCGCGCGGGTCACCCTGGGCGACGTGGCGCGGGTGGAACTGGGCGCGCAGTCGTATGGTTTTTCCAATCGCGAGAACGGCGCCGCCGCCACCAGCGCGGCGATCCAGCTCTCGCCCGGCGCCAATGCGCTGCGCACCGCGCAGGCGGTGCAGGCGCGGATGGCGGAGCTGGCCGCGAGCATGCCGGCCGGGATGGCCTATTCGATCCCGTTCGATACCGCGCCGTTCGTCAAGCTCTCCATCCAGCAGGTGCTCAAGACCCTGCTCGAAGCGATGGTGCTGGTGTTCCTGGTGATGTACCTGTTCCTGCAGAACGTGCGCTACACGCTGATCCCGGCCATCGTCGCGCCGATCGCGCTGCTGGGCACCTTCGCGGTGATGCTGCTGGCCGGTTTCTCGATCAACGTGCTGACCATGTTCGGCATGGTGCTGGCGATCGGCATCATCGTCGACGACGCCATCGTGGTGGTGGAGAACGTCGAACGGATCATGGCCAGCGAAGGCCTGCCGCCGCGGCAGGCCACGACCAAGGCGATGCGCGAGATCACCGGCGCGGTGGTCGGCATCACCCTGGTGCTGACCGCGGTGTTCATCCCCATGGCCTTCGCCAGCGGCTCGGTAGGGGTGATCTACCAGCAGTTCACCCTGGCGATGGCGGTGTCGATCCTGTTCTCGGCGTTGCTGGCGCTGACCCTGACCCCGGCGCTGTGCGCGACCCTGCTGCGCCCGGTCGCGCCTGGTCATCACGCCAAGCCTGGCGTCTTCGGCGCGTTCAACCGTGGCTTCGAGCGCCTTGCGGGTGGATACGCCACGCGCGTGACCTGGCTGGTGCGACGCGGTGCGCGGGTGATGGCGGTGTTCGCGGCGCTGTGCGTGGCGCTGGTCTTCGCGCTGCGCGTGCTGCCTTCGGCGTTCCTGCCGGAAGAGGACCAGGGCTACTTCATGACCTCGATCCAGTTGCCCACCGGCGCCACCAGCGAGCGCACCCTCGACGTGGTCGAGGCGTTCGAGCGCCATGTCGCCACCCGCCCGGCGCTGGCCTCCAACCTGGTGATCCTGGGTTTCAGCTTCTCCGGCTCGGGCACCAACGCGGCCATGGCCTTCACCATGCTCAAGGACTGGGACCAGCGCGACGGCGCCAGCGCGCGCGACGAAGCCGAGCGCGCGCAGCAGGCGATGGCGACCCTGCCCGAAGGCGCGGTGATGAGCCTGCTGCCGCCGGCCATCGACGAGCTTGGCACGTCCTCCGGCTTCACCCTGTACCTGCAGGACCGCGGCAACCGCGGCGAGGCCGCGCTGCTGGCGGCGCAGGCGCAACTGCTGGACCTGGCCGCGCGCAGCGACGTGGTCAGCGACGTCTATGCCGACGGCCTGCCACCGGGCAAGAGCATCCACCTGGAGATCGACCGCCAGCAGGCCGAGGCCATGGGCCTGTCGTTCGCCGCAGTCAGCAACACGCTGTCGGCGGCGATGGGCTCGCTATACGTCAACGATTTCCCCAACGCCGGGCGCATGCAGCAGGTAATCGTGCAGGCCGACGCCGCGTCGCGCATGCAACTGGACCACGTGCTGGATCTGCGCGTGCGCAGCGACGACGGCGGCATGGTGCCGCTGCGCGAAGTGGTGCGCGCCAGTTGGACCGACACCCCGCAGCAGTTGATGCGCTTCCAGGGCTTCCCGGCCATGCGCATCGCCGGCGGCGCCGCGCCCGGCGTGTCCAGCGGCGCGGCCATGGCCGAGATGGAACGGCTGGCCGCGCAGCTGCCGCCGGGCTTCGCCGTGGCCTGGACCGGGCAATCGCTGCAGGAGCGGCAGTCGGCCGCGCAGGCGCCGCTGCTGATGCTGCTGTCGGCGCTGGTGGTGTTCCTGGTGCTGGCGGCGCTGTACGAGAGCTGGTCGATCCCGCTGTCGGTGATGCTGGTGGTGCCGCTGGGTCTGCTCGGCGCGGTGGCCGCGGTGATGTTGCGTGACCTGCCCAACGACGTGTTCTTCAAGGTCGGGCTGATCACCATCATCGGCCTGTCGGCGAAGAACGCGATCCTGATCGTCGAGTTCGCCCGGCAACTGCACCGCGATGGGCAGGGTCTGCTCGAGGCGGCGACCAACGCCGCGCGCCTGCGCCTGCGCCCGATCCTGATGACCTCGCTGGCCTTCGCCCTGGGCGTGGTGCCGCTGATGCTGGCCAGCGGCGCCAGCGCCGAGACCCAGCACGCCATCGGCACCGGCGTGTTCGGCGGCATGGTCAGCGGCACCGTGCTGGCGATTTTCTTCGTACCGGCGTTCTTCGTCTGCGTGGTGGGGCTGCAGGAGCGCGTGGCGACGTGGCGCGCGCGCCGCAGGGGCGCGTCGTCGGGAAACTAGAAGTGCTGCGGGGGCTGCAGTCCCGGCCGGAGGCCGGCGCCCGCGCGGAGGGCGGCATCGCGTGCAGACGGCGCCGCCCACGTCAAGGTGGGCGGCATCATGCGCTCGGTCAGAAACGCACACGCCAGACGCTGTTGCCGACGTCGTCGGCAATCAGCAGCGCGCCGTCCCTGTCCTGCGCCAGGCCGACCGGGGCACCGAACAGCTGCGACTCGTCCTGCGAGTGGAAGCCGCTGACCACGGTCTGCGGCGGGCCGACCGGCCGGCCCTGCTGGAACGGCACGTACACCACCTGGTAGCCGCTGAGCGGCGAGCGGTTCCAGCTGCCGTGCTCGGCCACGAAGGCACCCTCGCGGTACTTTGCGGGCAGCGTATCGCCGCGGGAGAACCACAGACCGAGCGCGGCCACATGCGAGCCCAGTGCGTAGTCCGGCTTGATCGCCTTGGCCACCAGATCCGGGCGCTGGTCCTTGACCCGCACATCCACGTTCTGTCCGTAGTAGCTGTACGGCCAGCCGTAGAAGCCGCCGTCCTGCACCGAGGTCAGGTAGTCGGGCACCAGGTCGGCGCCGATCTCGTCGCGCTCGTTGGCGATCGCCCACAGTTTGCCGGTGCGCGGCTCCCACTGCAGTCCGGTCGGATTGCGGATGCCCGAGGCGAAGATGCGGCTGCTGGCCGAGGCCACGTCCACTTCCAGGACGGCCGCGCGGCGGTACTCCACGTCCAGCCCGTTCTCGCCGATGTTGCTGTTGGAGCCCACGCCGACGTACAGCTTGCGTCCGTCGGGGCTGGCCAGCAGTGCCTTGGTCCAATGGTGCTCGATCGTGCCGGGCAGATCGGCGAACACGGTGCCGGGCGCGGTGATCTCGGTCTGGCCCGCGACATAGGGGAACTTCATGATGTTGTCGGTGTTGGCGACGTACAGCGCATCGCCGATCAACTGCACCCCGAACGGCGAGTGCAGCCCCTTCAGGAACGCATGCTGCTCCCACCTGCCGTCCGCGGTCCTGCGCAGCAGGGTGATGCGGTTGCCACCCTTGGCGCTCTTGCCGGAGCGGCTCTGGACCAGCCCCGCGATCAGTTGCTTGGGCGTGGTGACAGGCTCCATCCCCGGCGAATTGGCCTCCACCACCAACACGTCGTCGTTGGGCAGCACGTACAACTGGCGCGGATGTTTCAGGCCGCCGGCGATCTTCTCGATCTTCAGGCCTGCCGCCACGGTGGGCGCCTGCCCCTCCTTCCAGCCCACCCCCTCGGGAACCTGCATCGGCGGCAGCAGGAAGTTGCGTGGCTGCGGCAGCGGCGGCGCGTTGCCCGCCTGCTGGGTTGGCTCGAGCGAGGCCTTGCCGCTGCAGGCGGCCAGGGCCACCGCGCAGCTCAGCGCGAAGGCGGACATGCAAAGGCGCTTAGCCATGGGCGTAGCCCTCGCGTGGCGTGGTGCGGATGGCGATGAGCACATGCCCGATCGCCAACAGCGTGACCGTGGCGATCGAGAGCCAGAGCCCTGCCGGGACCACCGCATACGCGTCGCGGCTGTGCACAAAGGAATTGAAGATGGCGGCGACGATGGCGAGCAGGTTCAACCAGAAGTCGAGCCGTTCCACCGGCAGCACGGAGCGCCGCGCGGTGATCCAGACCTGCACCAGATTGATCAGACGCGGCACGATGGCGATGACCAGCCCGATCGCGATCAGCCAGGCCGCCGCCTTGGTCCACAGGATCACCCCGCTGCGGGCGTAGACGATGTCGAAGATCAGTGCAGCCACGAAGCAGCCGAACGGAATGGGATTGAGCAGGCCGTAGAAGGCGTTGGCCACCACGGAACGGCGCGGTGCAGTCTGCAGATGCATGAGACAGCTCTCGACGAAAGGAAGAAGGGGACGAATCGCCCGCTCACCACGCGCCCACGGAACGCGCCGCCGTGGTGAGGGAACCCACTATCTGCCCGTCCCTGTCTAGAGGGCGTCGCGATGGCACTGCGCGCGCGGGCATTCCATCCCGCATCGTCGTTTCGGCCGCAGCCGCGATCGCAGCGCTAGGCGCGCGCGGGCGCGATCGGCGCTCCGCTGCTCTCGCGCACCGACAGACTCACCGGCACGATCGTCCTGCGCGGTGGAGCGGCCGCGTCCAGCCGCTCCAGCACCAGCTGCGCCGCCTGACGGCCACGCGCGCGCGGCTGCGCGGCGAGCGTGGTCAGCGCGGGCGTGCTCACCGCGGCCTCGGGGATGTCGTCGAAACCGGTGACCGCGAAGTCCTGGCCGGGGCGAATGCCACGCGCGAGCAGGCCCAGCATCAGGCCCAACGCGACGGTGTCGTTGTAGCAAACCGCCGCGGTCGGCGGCGCGTCGCGGGCGAACAGTTCGCCGTGGCGCGCGGCCGCTTCCAGGCGATTGGGCGCCGACTCGATCAGCCAGGCCTGGTCGATCGGCAGCCCGGCCTGCCGCATCGCCTGCGCGTGGCCGGCACGACGCTGCCGGCAGGAACTGGAATCGGCATGGCCGCCGTAGAAGGCGATGCGGCGGTGACCGAGCGCGATCAGGTGCTCGGTGGCCAGTTGCGCGCCGCGCTGGTTGTCCAGGCCGAGGAAGCCCCAGTCGTCGGCACCGGCGAGTTCGCGGTTGAACAGCAGCACGTTCGCGCGGGCGTCCAGCACCGTGTGCAATTCGGCCGCGTCGCTGCCCTCGGCCGGCGACAGGATCACCCCGGCCGGGGTGTGTTCCATCAGCGAGCCCAACACCGCTTGCTGCCGCGCGGGCGATTCGCCGGTGCTGCCGAGCAGGGTCACGTAGCCTCGCTCGCCCAGCGCCTCGTCCACGCCGGCAGCGAATTCGGCGAAGAACGGATTGGCCAGGTCGTTGATGACCAGGGCCACGCAGGTCGAGGTGCGCCGGCGCAGATTGGCTGCGCCGCGGTTGTAGACGTAGCGCTGCCGCTTCAGTTCCGCCTCCACCCGCGCGCGCGTGTCGGCATGTACCAACGGGCTGCCGCGCAGCACCAGCGAGACGGTGGCGCGCGAAACGCCGACCGCCTCGGCGATGTCGGTGACGGTCACCACGCGCTGGCGGTCGTGCGCGGCGGCAGCCGGTGGGGCCTTCTTGGCCTTGCCGGCCTGCTCCGCCGCGACCGGCCCCGCCTTGCGCGACACGCCCTTGACGGCCTTGGCAGCGCCTGCGGATCCGGTTCGAGGTGGACGCTTCTGGCGCATCGGATCGATTCCTTTCGGACGAGGCGCCCAGCCTAAACCATCGGCTGCGCGCCCCTGGTGCGGTACGGTGCGAGGTCAGCGCCAGCGCAGGCTGGCAGTGGTGGTCGGCGCCGCGCACGGCGACACCGGCAGGTCCTGCGGCTGCGTGCCCCAGCCCTGCGGTTGCGGCGCATCGCGCAGGTCGAAACGCAGGCGCCCACCCTGGCGCAGCTGCGCCCAGTCCAGCCACACCGGCGCGTGCGCGCGGCCGTCCAGCGACACGCCACCGACGTAGCGCAGCGTGCCGTCGCCGGCCTGCGGCGCGTCGATGCGCAGCGTGCGGCCGGGCCCCACGTCCAGGTCGACGCGCGAGAAGCGCGGCGCGTGCAGCAGGAACTGGCCGGTGCCCGGCACCGCCGGATACAGGCCGATGACGCTGAACAGATACCACGCCGACATCGTGCCCAGGTCGTCGTTGCCGGTGACGCCGTTCGGCGCATTGGTGAACAGCGTCTGCGCCGCATGCAGCACGGTGCTGGTCTTCCACGGCTGGCCGATCAGCGTGTACATCCACGGCGCATGCAGGTCGGGCTCGTTGTTGGGGTTGTAGCGGAACTGGCTGTAGTAGCTGTACGGCCCCACCACCCATTGCTTGCGTGCGGCGCCGGCCGGATCGGCCAGCAGCGCGTCGTAGGCGAAGAACGCGTCCAGGCGCCGCGCGGTCTGCTCGGGCCCGTGCATCGCCTGCACCAGCCCCGGCACGTCCTGCTGCGCCAGCCACTGGTACTGCCAGGCCGTGCCTTCGTGGAAGCCGTGCTGCGAGCGCGGGTCGTAACGGCCGTCCGGCGGCGTGTACCACGCACCGTCCTCGGTACGCGGCCGCGGGAAGCCGGTGAAACCGGTCTGCACATCGCGCACCGACGGATCCCAGATCGAACGCCAGTTGCGCCCGCGTCGGTTCAGCACCGCCGCGTCCTCGGCATGGCCCAGCGCGCCGGCCATGGCCGACAGCGCGCAGTCGGCCAATGCGTACTCCAGCGTCGCCGAGCCGCCATGGTGCGGATCGACGTCCATGCCCTTGGACGGGAACGCGCGGTCGTACTCCACGAAGCCCTGCGCCAGGTAGTTGGCATTACCGGAACGCCCGGCATGCCGCGAGTTCAACGGCGGCATCTCGAAGGCGTTGCGGCGCAGCGCGGCGTAGGCCTCGGCCTCGCGCCCCTGCAGCGCGCCGAAGCGCCACAGGTCGACCAGGAACGGCGTGACCGGATCGCCGGTCATCACGTTGGTCTCGAAGTTGGCGTAGCCCCAGCGCGGCAGCCAGCCGCCTTGTGCATTGATCGCCAGGATCGAGCGGGCGATGTCGGCGGCGCGCTGCGGCCGCAGCAGCGCCAGCAACTGGTTCTGCGAGCGGTAGGTGTCCCACAGCGAGAAATACTCGTGGTAGGTCCAGCCGTCGGCGCGGTGGATGCCGTCGTCGTAGCCACGGTAGCGGCCGTCGGCGTCGCTGCCGGTGAGTGGCTGCAGCAGCGCGTGGTACAGCGCGGTATAGAACACCATGCGGTCGTCGCCACTGCCGCCGTGCACGCGCACGCTGGCCAACTCCTTGTCCCACGCCTGCTGCGCGCGGGCGCGCATGGCATCGAAGCCGAGCAGGCGGCCGTTGGCCATGCCCTCGCTGTGCAGATTGTTGCGCGCGCCCTCGGCATCCACGTGCGAGATCGCCGAGATGGCGGTGACCGAGCGGTCCTTGCCCAGGTCGAAGGTGAGCCACGCGCCGCTGGGCTTGCCCTCGCCCTCCATGCCATGGCGCGATCCCGGCACGCCGCCGGCCTCGCCCCAGGTGCCGAAGGCCTTGAACGGGCGATCGAACTCCAGGCGGAACCAGGTGGTGTACTGGTGGCCGCCGCAGAAGCTCTGCGTCACCAGCTTGCCTTCCACCACGCGGTCGCCCACGACGGTCAGGGTGCTGCCGGTGACCGTGTGGCGGGCGTTGGCCTGGCCGATGTTGACCAGCACATGGCCATCGCCCGATGTGGAAAAGGTATAGCGCTCGGCCGCGGCGCGGGTCAGCGCGGTGGCCTCGGCGTCGATGCCGCCGTAATCGGTCAGCCGCACCTTGTAGTAGCCGGCCTGGCCGCGCTCGCCGTCGTGCTGGTAGCGCGCACCGTAGCGGGTGTGGTCGAAGGACTTCGGATCGCCCGTATCGAACTCGCCGCCGGGACCGATGCGCCCGGTCACCGGCAGCACCGAGACCTGCCCACCCTGTTCCCAGCAACCGGCGCCGGACAGGAAGGAATGGCCGAAGCCGCGGATCTGCGGATCGTCGTAGCGCCAGCCGGCGTAGTGCGCGCCGATCGGGCTGACCTGGATCATCCCGAACGGTGCGGACGCGCCGGGGAAGGTGTTGCCGTCGTCCTTGCTGCCGATGAAGGTGTTGACCTCGGCGCTGAGCCGCGGCGCGGCGGCCAGCGCCGGTGTGGTCAACAGCAGGGACAAGGCGAGCGTGCGCAGCAGGGAAGGCAGCGGGGAAGACGTCATGATGGGTCCTGTGGTGAACGACCGCGACAGGCGCGACGGCGCGGTCGTGGACGGCGAAAACGGTAGCCCGGCCGTCGCCGGACCGTCGTGCCCATGCCGTCCGCCGCGCGGCAGGCATGGGCACGACACGCTGCAGCTTAGAACTTGTAGGTCAGCCCCAGGTACGCCAGCCGCCCGGCGTAGCCGCCGGTGTAGAAGCGCGCCCGGGTGTCGTCGCCCAGGTGCTGGCGCGACTCCTGCTTGGTCAGGTTCAGCACCGACGCGGTGAGGCTCAGCGCCGGGGTGATGTTGTACGCCGCGTTCAGATCGATCTGGTAGTACGGCTCCTCGTACACGTTCAACCCGTTGACCAGGCCCTGCACCAGCTCGCCGCGACGGTTGTACGAGGCGCGCAGCAGCAGGCGGTCGGTCTCGTAGAACACGGTGAGATTGGTCTGGTTCCTGGCGCTGCCGGGCATGGCGGTCTTGCCGACCTCGGTACCGTCCTCCAGCCGCACCGCCGCCTTGCTGGCATCGTTGTAGGTGTAGTTGAACTGCACGCCGAGGCCGGACGGCAGCGTGTGCTGCGCATACAGCTCCACGCCCTGCGACACCGCATCCTGGCCACCGGCCTTGGTGCTGTAGTTTTGCACCGTGACCGCCTGGCCGTTGATCACCATGTTCACGTCGCTGATCACGTCGACCGAGAAGTTCTCCACGTTCTTGCGGAACAGCCCCACGCCCGCCACCGAGCCCGGCTGGAAATACCACTCCAGCCCCAGGTCGAACTGGTTGGCCTTGTACGGCTCCAGTTTCTTGTTGCTGCCCGAGCCGTACCAGCCCTGCTCGCTGGCGCCGCCGGTCAGGCGCCGGTCGGCCACGTATTCGGGGCTGTAGTACTCCAGGCTGCCAGGTGCGGCGATGGCGTTGTAGCTGGGCCGTGCGATCACCTTCGACGCCGCTGCGCGCAGCAGCAGGTTCTCGGTCAGATCGTAGGCCAGGTTGAAGCTGGGCAGCACATCGGTGTAGTTGCGGTCCAGCGCGCTGACCACGAACGACTCGCTGCGCTGCTGGGTGTCCGACAGGCGCCAGTAGCCTTCGGTACCGCAGTAGGTGTCGGCCGGCGCGCCGGCGGGCATGGCGGCGCCCTGCTGGCAGGCCAGCGGGTTGCCGTCGGCGCCGTCGAAGAAGTAGTCGTTGTAGGCGGTCACCTTGTCGGTGGAATCGGCATGCTGGCCGGTGCGCGCCACCCGCACGCCGACATTGCCGCGCAGGCGCTCGGTGTGGAAGTTGAGCTGCAGGTAGGTCGAGTAGATCTTCTCGTCGACGTTGTAGACGAAGTTGTCCTCGTTGCGGGTCTGCATCGCGCCGTAGGTGTTGTTCAAGTAGCCGATGTAGCCCGGGAAGTTGATCGCCGGGAACGCGCTGGACCTGACTCCGCCGGCCAGGTTGTCCAGCGGGAACAGCAACTCCGGCGAGAACTGCGTGGCCAGGGCATTGCAGCGTCCGTTCCAGTAGCGGTTGTTGTAGTCGCTGGGGTCGGTGCCCGGGCACACCCAATAGTTGTTGCCGGTGCTGCGGTGGATGCCGCCATCGCGGCGCTTGAGGCCGAACTGCAGCGAGTCGAAGAAATCGCCGTCGATATGCCAGGTGGTATCGATCTGCGCGTACTGCTGCTGGTTGGTGTTGCGGGTCCAGGACGAACCGGTCGACCCCAGGTCGACCTGCAGGATGCCGTTGCGCAGGTTCTGCATCAGCTCCGGCGAGAAGGTCATGGTCGGCGTGCCGGTCAGGTCCCAGGCGCTGGCGAAATTGCCGTTGCTCCAGCTGCCGTCGGCGTTCTGGCGGCGCGGCTTGATCGGCAGCGAGAACTGCAGTTCCGGCCCGCCCTTGGCCCAGGTGCGGCCGGCCTTGAACGACACGTCCACCTTCTCGCCACGCCATTCGCCGCCCAGGTCCATCGTCTGCGACAGCGACTTCTCGATGTTGTAGCTGCCGGTGATCTGCGGCGTCGGCACCGTGCAGTCGTCCGAGCCCCAGCCGCCCGGCGGCAGGCCGGCCGCGGCGGCCTGGGCCTCGCTGCAGTAGTAGGTCTTGCCCGGATGCAGGCTGTAGGCGGCACCGGTGACGATGGTGCCGCTGGGATCGAACTGCAGCCCGTCGAGCAGTCGGCCGCCGCGCCAGTTGCCGTCGCCGTAGTAGCGCGCGATGTTCCACTCGGGAATCTTGACGGTATTGGTCTGCGAGTTCTGCGACAGGTCGAAGCGGAAATAGTTCGCGGTCAGGGTCAGGTCGTCGGTCGGCTTGAACTGCAAGGTCAGCTGGCCGCCCTTGCGCTCGCGCTGCTCCTGCTTGACGTCCAGGCTGACCGCCGTCGGCATCATGAAGCGGGTGTAGTACCTGCCGTTCTGGTCCCAGAAGCCGGTGCCGCCCCACCAGTTGGCGTTGAAGTCCGAGGGATTGCCGTTCACGTCGACCGCCGGGCCGCCTTCGTCGCGGCCGTACCACTGCCAGCTCTCGGTGCTGGCGTTGAGCGTGCGTGCGGTGCGCTTTTGCTGCGTGTAGCCGACGAACACGCCGAAGCGGTTGTCCTGGTCGTGCCATGAGTACGAGCCGGAGAACTGGCCGTCGGTCTTCTTGCTGGTATCCGACCACACGCCTTCGGCGGAGACGAAGCCGGAATTGGACTCCAGCTCCAGCGGGCGCCGCGTCTGCAGGATCACCGTGCCGCCGATGCCGCCTTCGTCGATGCGCGCTTCCGGCGTCTTGTACAGCTCCGCGCTGCCCAGCAGGTTCGACGGCAGCAGCGTGTAGTTGAACGAGCGCGTCGGGTCGCCGTTGGACTCGGCGGTGGCGATGTAGTTGCCGTTCAATTCGGTCAGCACCAGCTCCGAGGACAGACCGCGCACGCTGACGTTCTTGCCTTCGCCGCCATCGCGGCTGATGACTACGCCCGGCACGCGCTGCAGCGCATCGGCCACGTTCTTGTCGGGGAACTTGCCGACGTCCTCGGCGGTGATCACATCGACCACGGCGTTGGCGTTGCGCTTCTGCTCCAGGCTCTTCTCGATCGCGTAGCGATAGCCGGTCACCGTCACCGCGTCCAGGTCGGTAGCCTGCAATTCGGGCTGGCCCGCGGGGGCCGGCGTCCCGTCGGCCTGCTGCGCGAAGGCGGTGGTGGAGGCGGCGCTCGCGAACAAGGCGATGGCGATGCCGGCGGACAGCGTGCTGCGGTTGCGTGCGAATGGCATGCAGTTCATTTCAATCATCCTCTCCCAAAGATTGATCGGCTGCGCGAGCGCGGCCGCCACCCGATCCAGTGACCGGGCAACAGGCACGCGTCGCTGTAGAAAACACCCGGCGCCATTGCGGCGAGCCGGCCCTACGGTTCCTCCCCCATGTCCCTGCACAAACTGAATTGGATCGTTCTAATGCAGCGGGAAGCTTAAGTACCACAGCCTCCTTCGCAACGCATGTTGCCGCGCAACAGGTCTAGGGCATGGCGTGTCGTCTACAGCGCGCGCAGCAGCGCGCACACGCTGCGGTGCTGCTGACTCACGGCATGGCCTGCCGCGTCACCGGCTGCAAGAGTTCGATTTCGGCCAGCGAAATGCCGTCGCCCGCCTCGATGCGTAGCCGGTACGCGGAGTAGGCGCCCGGGCGCGCAATGCGGAACGGCCGCAGTTGCCGCGCCCAGGCGAAGCGCTGCGCACGCCGCTGGTCCAGCGTGGTCCACGCGCCATCGGCGTTGCGCCCTTCCAGCGTCCACGCCAGGCCGGACAAGGCGCTGTCGGCGCTGGTCAGCGTGTAGTGCGTGGCATGCATCGGCTTGTCGAAGCGCAGGTCGACACTGGCGTCGGCCGGTAGGGGCAACGCCGTCGTCGCGTCGTCGTCGATCAAGGCCGCAGCCCTGGACTGTCCTTGCAGCGACACCGCGACGGCCTGCGAGGCCACATCCTCCAGTCCGCGCGGCGCGCTGCCCGGCGGCGTCAGCGACGGCGGCAATGCGTCGGCGCCACTGCCCCAGCGCGAGGGCGTCGCGCCCATCACGAACTCCAGCGTGGCGCCGTCGGCGATGTCCGCATGGCGCAGCCAGGCCTTGTTCCACGGCTTGCCGTTGAGCGTGAGCGACTGCACGTACACGTTGCGTGCACTGTTGTTGCGGGCGATCACCACCAACTTGTGGCCGTTGCCGAGGTCGACCTCGGCGCGCGGGAACGCCGGCGAACCGATCACGTACTCCGGCGCGCCCATGCGCAGCGGATACAGCCCGAGCATGGCGAACAGGTACCACGCCGACATCTCGCCGTTGTCCTCGTCGCCCGGGTAGCCCTGGCCGATCTCGCTGCCCAGGTAAAGCCGGCGCAGCACCTCGCGGGTGAGACGCTGGGTCTTCCACGGCTGCCCAGCCGCCACGTACATCCACGGCAGATGGTGCGAGGGCTGATTGCTGTGCGCGTACATGCCCATGCGCACGTCGCGCGCCTCGGTCATCTCGTGGATGACGCCGCGGTAGCTGCCGGCAAAGCGTTTGTCCGCGGTCTCGGGCGTGGCGAAGAGTTCGTCCAAGCGGGCGGCCATCGCGTCCTCGCCGCCCAGCAACCCGGCCAGGCCGGCCGCGTCGTGCAGCGTGGTGAAGGCGAAGGTCCAGGCATTGGCCTCGGTGTAGTCGCCGCCCCATACGCGCGGATCGAAGCGCGCCGCCGGCGCATCCCACTCGCCGGCCGGCGTGCGCCCGCGGAAGAAGCGGGTAGCGGGGTCGAACAGCGACACGTATTCGGTGGCGCGCGCCTGGAAGTACTCGGCTTCCTCGCGGTAGCGCTGCGCCTGCTGCGGATCCTGTTCCTGTTCCGCCAGCGCCTGCCCCATCTGCGCAAGGCCGAAATCGTTGAGCGCGCCCTCCAGCGTCCACGACAGCCCTTCGTGCACGTCGTTGGCAGCGTAGCCGCGGTACATCGAGCGCGCTAGGCCCTTGCGGCCGACGTTCGACACCGGCGGAACCACCGTGGCATTGCGCAGCCCCGCCGCATAGGCCTCCTTCGCATCGAAGCCGCGCACGCCCTTCAGCCAGGCATCGGCGAAGGCGACGTCGGAACTGGTGCCGACCATCAGGTCCGCATAGCCCGGCGAGGACCAGCGCGCCACCCAGCCGCCGTCGCGGTACTGCTGCAAGAAGCCCTCGATCATCGCCCCGGCCTGCTCGGGCGCGAACAGCGCATAGGCCGGCCAACTGGTGCGGAAGGTGTCCCAGAAGCCGTTGTTGACGTAGACCTTGCCCGGCAGGATCGGCGCCGAGGTGCGCTCGGCGTCGCCGCCGGCGTTGTCCTTGGACCAACGGTTCTGGTCGGCATGCCGCCAGTCCGGATGCGCCGCGTCGCCGACGTTCTCGTGGGCGATGTTCGGATACAGGAACAGCCGGTACAGATTGGAGTACATCGTGACCCGCTGGTCGTGGCTGGCGCCCTGCACCTGCACCCGCCCCAGCACCGCGTCCCACGCATCCTGCGCACGCGCCTGCACCACCTCGAACCCGGCGTCGCCGATCTCCTGCTGCAGATTGCGCTGCGCCTGCTCCACCGAGATCAGCGAAGTGGCGATCCGCATCACCACCGTGCGGTCCGCACCCGGCGCGAACTTCACGTAGCCGGTGGCGCGACCCGTGGCGATCTTGCCGCTGGCGATCCACGGACGGTCGAAGCGCGCATATACGAACAGGCGCGTGGCGCCGTTGGACAGGCCGCTGCGCGTATCCGAATAGCCGCGCAGCGTCTGCGTCGCAGCATCCAGGGTCAGCCCGCCACGCGCGTCGATGTTGTCGAACAGCAGATTGGCATCGCTGCCCTCGGGAAAGCGGAAGCGGAAGATCGCCGCCCGCTCGCTCGGC
Organism: Xanthomonas sacchari; assembly: GCF_024266585.1. NCBI lineage: Bacteria > Pseudomonadati > Pseudomonadota > Gammaproteobacteria > Lysobacterales > Lysobacteraceae > Xanthomonas > Xanthomonas sacchari. Next base: position 1,061,361 of record NZ_CP100647.1, on the reverse strand, counting down.
GTCAGCTCCGCACGGATGCCGTTGTCGAAATCCACCCGGTACAGATGCGGGCGCGCCTCCTCGTGGTCGTGACTGAACGACAACGCACGCTTCGCGCGGTCCGCCTCCGGCACCCCGCGCGTGGCCGAGGGCATCACCTGGAAGGTCTGGCGATCGCCCATCCACGGGCTGGGTTCATGGCTGATCGACAGCGCCTGCAGCCGCGGCCGGTTGTCGTCGCCGTTCTGCTCGTTCCAGCGGTACAGCCAGCTCAGCGTTCCCGCATCGGTCGCCGGCACCCAGAAATTGAAGCCATGCGGCATCGCCGTGGCCGGAATGTTGTTGCCGCGCGAAAACGTGCCGTTGGACTGCGTCCCGCGCGTGGTCACCACCTCGTCGCTGGGCCGCCGCGCCGCCTGCGGCGCGGGCACGCGCCGCACCGCGACATCATCGATCCAACCCGACGCCACCTTGCCGGCCCCCGGCCGTACCTGCAGCTCGATCGCGCGGATGCGCCTGCCGCGCAGCGCCGTCACGGTGCCCAGCCGCACCTGCTTGAACGCCCACTGCTGCGGATACAGCGTCTTCGACGCCGCCTGCCCCGCCGCACTGACCGGCGCACCGTGCTGATCCTCCATGCCCAACTCGGACAAGCGGCGCCCGTCGTCGAACAGCAGATCCACCGTCACGCCGGTCGAGGCCACCGTATCGCCGTCGACGATCTCCGGCAGCACCATCCACGACAGCACCGTGTCCGTTTCTACTGGGAGATCGACCGCAAACAGCTGCGCGCGCCCGGCCACATTGGCGCGATAGTGCAGCGCATGCAGGCCGGTATAACCCATGCCGGCCTTGGCCGCGTAGGGCTGTTCGGGGCCGTTGCCGATGACGACGCTCACGCCGGTTTTGTCAGACTGCGCCGCCGGTGCAGGTTCGCCGCGCTCGAACGAGGACGCAAAGTCGGTTTCGGCCGCGCATGCCGCGCCGGTGCCCGCGCACAGGAGCGCCGAGGCGACGACCGACGCCAACCATCGGCGTGAGGATTCAGGCAAGTGCGCGAAGCGCGGGCAAATTGACATGACAGGCTCCCCAAACTCTCTCGGTCAGTTGTGCCGCGACGCGTGGCGTCACGCACCCCGGTGGCAACGGCGTGCAGTGAAGGCACGCAACGCGGACCGGATCGACCCGATGGATCGCCGCTCAAGTCGGCATCCAGCACAGCTTCACGACCGCAGCTGCATGCGGACTAGAGAGCAGGCGTCAGCAAACTCGTCGCACGCGATCCCTACCCGCCATCTCCCCCAAGGATGCGCTGCATCAACGGCTTTGGATCGATCCAACCGAGCTAGAAGTAACACGCCTTTCGAAGAGTTGCATGCTGCTGCGCAACAGTTCGCCTGCGGATCGACACGCGATCCAGCGTCTCTGGTTTAGGTCGAATACGAAGAGGCATGACGCTGAAGCGCCACGCGACGGGGAGCGATCGAAGGCGATAGAGCGCCCTGCCTGACTGACGATCAACGGCTACACTGGCAAGCGCTGGATCGCTCCACACACACAGGGGGTTTCAAATGAAAATGGCCACACTCGCAATTTTGGCTGGACTGCTGGCAACGTCGAGCGCACTCGCCGGGACACGCTGCACAACCGACGCGTTCGGCGTGAAGACATGCACCGGCGACGACGGAAACATGACGCGCACTACGACAGACGCCTATGGCACGACCACGACCCGTGACAACCAGGGCAACGAGACGCGCTGCACTACCGATGCTTACGGCACCAAGGCGTGCCAGGGCAGCGACGGAAGCTTGACGCGCACCACGACAGATGCCTACGGCACGACCACGACCCTCGACACCCAGGGCAACCAGACGCGCTGCACCACGGACGCGTTCGGCGTCAAGACGTGCAGCGACGGCAAGGGCAACTCGACGCGCTGCACTACCGATGCCTATCGCGTTGAGACTTGCCGGTAAGCAGCCTAACGCTGCATTCAAGCCGACGCCGCGTTGCGGCGCGGCTTGATCCAGCAACGTCCTTCCGCGCAACGGCAGTCGCGCTGAGCATCTTCTTTTCTCGAGGCTCCGCCGCGGCATACATTGATTATCAGAAGCTTGCGAAAGCTGGGATCAGAAACCATGGGGCACCGTACATCTCCCGCTCCATATGTCTTGGACGTTGCCCCTACGGAAATTGATGCGGCAGATGCACTCTGGCCCAATTTTCCTGGCCGTCATGCGGCAAGAAGCGAATGAAAGGTGATGGCGCCTGCGACCTGCTTGACTATCTATCAGCGGCTACAATCGCTAGCGTCAGATCGCTCCACACACAGGGGGTTTCAAATGAAAATGGCCACACTCGCACTTTTGACTGGACTGCTGGCAACGTCGAGCGCATTTGCCGACACAACGCGCTGCTCGACGGACTCGTACGGCAACAAAACATGCCGCAGCGACGATGGAAGCGTGACGCGCACAAGCTCAGACTCCTATGGCAATACCACAACCCGTGACGACCAGGGCAACACGATTCGCTGCTCTTCGGACTCGTACGGCAACAAAACCTGCCGTGGCGACGACGGAAGCGTGACGCGCAGCAGCACGGACTCCTACGGCAACACCACGACCCGTGACGACCGGGGGAATACGATTCGCTGCTCCACGGACTCGTACGGCAACAAAACCTGCCGCGGCGACGACGGAAGCGTGACGCGCAGCAGCACGGACTCCTACGGCAATACCACGACCCGTAGCGATTAGGGCATCGCGGTTCGCGGCGCGACGGACTCCTTCACCAACATGCCGTATCGCGACGGCAAGGGCGACGCAACGCGCTGCAGCACCAGCAGCTTGGGCGTTACCACTTGCCGGTAAGCGACCTGCACTGCATTCAAGCCGACGCCGCTTTGCGGCGCGGCTTGATCTAGCGATTGCCTTTCGAGTAACGGGTCAGCTGCGCCAAGCGGCTTTCTTCAACAACCCTTCGCGGCGGCTTGCGGTGGCGACTGTCAGAAGGTTGCGGAAGCTGGAGCCAGGCAAACTTGGGGCAGATCACATCTCCCACTACATGGGTTTTAGACGTTACCCGCTGGGAGTTGATGCAAGTAATTGCGCCCTGCCCCCTGTTTTACCCAGCGCAGTGCATACAGCCCGGCCTAGCCCATGTCGGCCTTGGCCCAATAGAGATGTTCGGGGCCATTGCCAATGGCTATCTGAACAACTGTTTTATCAGTCTATGCCGGTAGCGCAGGTGCGGGTTCGCCGCGCTGGAAGGAGGCGAATGGCGCGAGTGCGACCGTGCAACTCGTGCCGGATCGACTCGGCAAATCGCGGCGAGAGCCCACATCAGACGCAGCACACGACGGCGAGCGCATGCGAACCCCAAAGCCCAAACGCCGGTGCACGGACTTCATGCGACTAGTCACGAACAGCAGACCTTGCCAGCTCCGGCAGTGACGCCTACATCCCGGACATCAACATCCAGCCCGGCAGCGCCGGACTCCCAATGAGCCGCCCGGCGGCAGAAGCGATCCCGCTCTGCGCCGTGCTTTGAGTGACGACATTACAGCTTCACGAGGCGTGGCTTAACGAGCGAGCCTTTTTCAACAGCATCACGCTCTGGATGGCGTGCTTGCATTCGATGGACAGCGCTCCGAGTCAAGCTGCATCACACACTGGTGAGGGTGGAGATTTAGAGCTTGGATGCATCGGCGCTGTGCAGCCATGCCGCCATATGCGCATTGGCGTTGCCGAGCGGCACCTTGCGCAACTTGGACACCCCGTTCGAGCACGCACATCGCGACAGATCGGCCGGGCGTGCGCTCACCATGCGGGACGTAGATCGACTGGTGGGCCCACCAGGATTCGAACCTGGAACCAAAGGATTATGAGTGATCCGTCAACTGGAGAATTCCCCTTATGGATCAATCAATTACCAAGAGCTTCCTTCGCCCAGGCTACATCTAGGCTACAGTCTCAGCCCACCGCCACCTACTCGTCAATGCGGACAACACCGATCGCTTCAAAGTAGCTGGCCGGCCCCAGGATGGAGCCGTCGCGCAATAGGCTGAGTGACCCCAACCGATCTGGCACAAACATCGGTTCGAGACGTGTGGGCTGATCTACCCCAGCACGTGCCGCCTGGAGCAGGCTGTGGAACATGCCAGCCTCTAGGCCGAAAAATTGGACGGGAGGAAGCAAAATAAAAGGATTCCCGATCCAGTCGTCATGGTACATCGGCCAGTAACCGCGATGACCTGGGCTGGGGATGATCCCGCCGACGAACTTACGCCCTGCCAATGGGCCTGTCCGACACACCCATAGGCCGCGCTGTTCGTTGCTTGCCTGCTCTTGCAGAGGAAACGCAAATTGAAGGCTGTCCGCGACAACCGGCAACTGCAGTCTTTGGAAGATGGAAACGTAGTGACCAAGTACCATCGATCTCCCGGCGGACTCGGGGTAGCCAGCGTCGCGCATACCCTCGGTCCACGGATCTTCTACCCACAGTTTTGACTTCACTCTGGGCGTCTCTGCTGTGCCCCAGCGAGCTGCACTAATGAAGCCCTTAACTGCCACTTCCCTCCCTGCCGAATCACACAGTCGCGCTCGCGTAAGCTGCTTCCGGAAGCTGTCGAATTCCTTGGTCTTAAACGTCACCGAGCTGTAGCGGCCCTTCGCCTCAAGCAAATGGATACTGCTGGTTTCGTCGGGCCCGCAAACATAATCAGGCAGATCGCCTGGCTCTCGCCGGCTCCAGGTATGTCCAGATCCTGGCCAGCTCATTTCCATTGCAACGTCAAACGGACAGAAATAGGTGTGTCCGAAGTGTGTGTATAGGAACCATCGCGCAAACGTCTTTCCCAACTCATTGGACACATTGCGCTTGGATTCGGTATCGGCCCCAATACCTCCCCCCTTCATGCGCCAATCGGCCCCATCCGTCAGCCGTCCCCAATACTCAAAAACGTCGTCGACGGCGGGTGCTTCCCCATATTTCGTCAAGTAGAAATGGTGGAACAGCTCCTTCTTGGGGACAGTGATTGACGTCACCGGCTTGCCGGCAGCGTCCAGCAGCTTCGCCGGCAGCGAGGGAAAGGCGTTCAAGGCCAGTTCTATAGTCCGCGAAGGATTCACCGCGTCGTCTCTGAGATATGAGGGCTCAAGCGTTTCTGCTAGGAAATCGTTGACGCGGAGCCCTGCGCCAGCAGCAAGCCTGGCCATGCCTTGATTGGATAGCAGCAGCGTGTGGGGTGGTGGGCCCTCCCGGGCTCGAACCGGGGACCAAGCGATTATGAGTCGCGCGCTCTAACCAACTGAGCTAAGGGCCCACATCCGTCTATTCTCGCACACCGCTAACGCCTCAACAAACCGCCAAGGCCTTCATTCGGATCGAAAAACAGCCTTTGCCACTGCGGTACGCTGACGGCCCGCGTTGGGCAATCAGAGAATGGAGCGGTAGGCAGCAAGCGTCTTGATGGTTTGGACCAGACCTTCGCGCAACATGATGTCCAGGTAAGAGTCCACATCGATCGGGGGCGTCTTCAATTGAGCCCGCTGACGCTGCGCCGCAGACACGATAGCAGCGGCATCCAGATCCAGCAGGTTGTCCACGAGCTCATCGGGATGCTGCGACTCGATGCCGTAGGGAGCCGGCAACTCGGCGGAAAAATCCCGCTCGTTGAAGGTCACGATCACGTTGGCGCCGCAGCGAATCGCCGCGGCCAAGACGTGGCGGTTGTCCGGATCGGACAGCGCCAGCCCTGGGATGAGCGAATCGAATCCCTCCACCGACCGTCCGAAATGGCGCGGTCCATCAACTTGGACGTGCGGTCGACCTGCGGCTAGCAGCGCTGACGGGATCTCCCGCCATCACGTGATTGATGACCGAGTTGCCGCCTTCGGGAATACGACGATTTAAGCTGACGGCCCCATAGCCGTTGAAGATTTCGCACTTCAGCCCAAAGCGACGCGCGGTGATTTCCGCGAGACCGCCACCGAGTGAATGGCCAACAACGGTGACGTCATGAACCTCGGTGTACTGGCCAATCTGTTCTGCGGTTTCCAAGGCGTGTCGAGTGAACTCAATGGCATCCGCCGCTTGGGCGTTGTGACGGGCGGCGACCATGCCCCCATCGGCAACCAGGCCATCGCGCCACGGCTCGCGGTCGAACTCGCTGCCGCGGTGTGCGACGATGAGTTCGTTGGCATCCAGCCGTTGATAAAGCATGCCTTGATAGCCGGAAATGCTATCCATATAGCTGAGCCGCTTGTAGGAGACACCTCCTATATCGAGAGGCTTACTTCTTTCCTCCGTCTCGGGCGTTTTTTTATATGCATCATTTGCCAGCGCTGCATATTGGCTAGTCGTCATCCTCATGGAAGCATCTCTCCGATGTCAGCGTCACTTTGAAGATATTAGGTCGTGCATTCTCATTGAAGTCATCAATGGCTGGCACGCTGCTATCCGGGAAGTCATCCATGCCCGCTCTCGGATAGAGTCCTTTCCAGAAGTAAGTGACCTTGGGCGCTGAACTATAAATCTCCTTCTTGAACAGCGCAGGCTCTTATCGCGTTTTTTCATGCTTGCCGGTCGCCTTCAATGCAATACCGACGCCTGTTAGCTCAAAGCGACACACGCCCATGCCGTAATAGTCCGCGTCGACCATGCCGTCGGCATACACCGTCCCCACATAATGTCGCCCGTCGATCTTCTGAAGGTTGACGGGTATTCCCGCTTCTTTCGGCTTGGTTCTCACGCCTTCGAATGGCTCGTTAAGCGGCGCACACTGTTCGTAATTGGCAATGTCATAAAATTCAGTACCTGAGACATACCCAAACGTTCCCGGCGCACCTTCGATGGTCATCGCAATTCGATACGCCTGGGTCAGCTTGGCACCACGCTGATAGACTGGATTTCCATCTGCTGCGGTTTGCGCAACACCGTCGGCTTTTTAAGAGGCGGCATTCATCTGATTGCATCCGGCCAAGAGGGACAGAAGAAACATGGCAGCAACAGTCTGAGCGTTCATAAGGGCGTTAAGGCCACCAAGGTGCTGCGTATCGCCCATTCGGCCTGCGCTAGGGCCTCGGTCAGCCCGCGGCAACTGCGCCTGATAGAAACACCGAGTAGCAAAAGGGCAGCGATCAAAATCACGAACATCATTCCAGCTTCCGGCACGCGCATTACCACCGGCAGAGCGATTGGCAGCGCACTTACCGCCACGCTCATCATTAGCACCTGCACTGCTGCGCCAACGACGCCGAAGATGGACCGGCGCAACGGGCGCCACTGTGCAATGCGCCCGCCGTGTGCCTGAAGGCGCTGCTTGGTAGCTGATGCGCCTATTGCCAGCCTAAATAACATCGCCGCGATGCCAAGGTGAACGAGCGCTCCCATGGCTGCCACGCTTTGCGCCAGCAACAGGATGATGTTCTCTGACGTGCGATAGGCGAGCGCAGTCAGGCTGGCAGTCAGCGAGAGTGTCAAGAGACAAAGGGTCAGCAACGCCCTTACACACTGCACCGACTGCTGCCACCTATCAGCGGATAGTGTTTGCAGCATGAGGCCAGGTCCGACTATGGCGCATCCTCAGTGACTGACTTAGTGAAAATCGCACATGTTATTTTGTGGAACTTCCGGAAGGCATTTCTCGTAAAATTTACTGTTTATTAAGTCGTGCCCCGCCTACACCATTTGCAGCGTCATTGCCGATTGAGGGTTCTAGAAATTTTTAAAGATTGGATCTGAGCAGGCTTTATAAACAACGCCACATTGAGAGCTGCCATTTTCTCTACCACATCCTTCAAGTGCAGCACTCTCTGCGAGCTCTATTGATGACCGCCCAACAGCCACCACACAGCCAACGATGTCACCTCCGGGTGTCCTAGGTTCAGCAAGAGCCGCACATTGATTGAAGTAGGTCAGAATCACTTTACAGCCTATTGCACCACGTTTTGCGCAACGGTCTATTGCGTCTGATTGCGCGTCTGATTTAGAAGTTTTCCCAACAGGAACGCCATAGTGAGGAACGCCATCAATCGCTCCCATTGCAATAGCTCCCCAAGTTTTAATCCATTCGCCCGAAGGGCGTGGCTGAGGTGATTGCTGCTGCTGATAATAACCTTGTGGGATGGGCGTACATGACGCTATATATATTTCCACTTGAGTGTGCTGGGAGTTACCCAGGCGGGCACCCGTTTTCCGCTCGCGCATTACCCACAGCGAAAAGGATCGCAAGGGAGACAGTCAGGGTGAATTTCATATCCATATATCACCACGATGCATCCTACGCACTAGACAATTCCGACCCGATACTATTTATCTTCACGACTTGACCTAGAATCTCTCAAATATTTGCTTAGTGCAGGACTCGTAAATGACTTTGCATTCATTTTCCAGATTGTCTTTTTGGCATGCTAATTTTGCGGCAGCGGCAGCCTCTTCTGGTTTGGCATCTCCAACAATATGAACATATCCGAGCAGATTTGGCTTCCCATTAATCTGAGGTTCTCCCACCGCAACACATTGATTGAAATAAGACAAACCAATCTTGCAATCTTTCTCTCCGTGCTTTGAACAACGCGCCATGGCGTCCTTTTCGGCGTCCTCTTTTGTTAGTTTTCCTGTCGATACGCCATAATTACGCTCAAGCCCTAACGAGCCCATGGCAACCGATCCCCATGTCGGAATCCATTTTCCTGAAGGGCGCGGCGCAGGAGCTGGTTGGTCTTGGTAATAGCCAGGTGGTATAGGACCGCAGGATGCCATGTTGCCATTTGATTGGGCCGGAATCTGCCCAGGCGGACAACCTTGCTCTGCCCAGGCATACCCAGAGGTGACACAAAAAAGAACACATAGAAGTCTCACTGAGTTCATGGCAATCGGAACTCCTCTTCCTTGACTTTAGCTAATATTACTGTCTTTAGAGCCAGCTAAGCCGCGCGCCCCTGCTGGGAGTTGCGCGCTTGCATTTGTACCAACTGTTCTCGCGGCATGTGTATCTCCGCCAATTGCACCACTGGTCGTCCTAGTATCATTATTTGGCAGTTGTTGCGGCACATACGACCCCGGCGGCTGCCCCTGCGGCCCTGGCGTTGACGCTGCACCACCGGAGAACGCCGAGAAGTGCATAAAGGACGCCATGCTGCCCTGCCAGAGCACTGCCGCCATGGGCGGCACGGAAACGATGAGCAAGGTCATGAGCAATCCAATCCCTCCCTGCTGGAGCGCCTGGGAAGACAAACCTTCCGCATTTCCCAGCGGTATGAGTTTCATGGCCCAGTAGGCACCCGCCACCTTGGCGGTGAACTTCAACACCATCGCCGTCGCCACCGACAGCATCGATAACGAGAATAACGTGCCGATCAGGTAGTACAACCACTTTTTGAACAGGTCTTTCGTCTGCTCGAACATCAGGAAGAAGATGAAGATCGGCCCGATGCCCACCAGGAAGGCCAGGGTGAACTTGAACAACAGCAGCATTGCACCGGCGACCATGGGCGGACCGGCCGTGCCGAATCCTGCCAACAAGATCGCTCGGCTCTTTTGATCGATCGACTCGGGATCGTTGGCGTCCACCTTCACGGCATCCAGGGCGGCCATCGCGAGCTGGGTGTACTCCAGATTCTGGTCGATCGCATCGGCTGCGCTGGAATTATCGTCGCCCGTGAACAAGCCGTGGATCTCTTTGTCCAGGTTGTCGGTCATCGTCTTGTGCAACATGGCGCCGTTGGCGCCGACGGTGGACGCGATCATGAGGATCACCGCGACCTTGGCCGCCTTGACGATCGTCGCCATCGCCGATTCGCGCGACTGCCCGGTGGCGATGCGATAGCCCTGGATCAGCACCCAGAACATCGTCGCCGTCAGCGCGATCACACTCACCCAGCGCATCGCCCGCCGCGTCAAATCCAGACCGAAGGTCGCGATTTCGTTGGTGAAGTAGTTGTTGACCAGCCTGAAGAACAGGAAGTCGCCCAGGTTAGCGTCTGCCAGCGGCTGCACCCAGTGCGTCGCAGTGTCGAAAAGTCCGTTCATGCTGCGTGTTTATCCGATGTCCATGGTGGATGTGGGCTGCGACGCGATCAGTTTTGTAGCGCGCCAGCCAGCACGCCGGCCTGCACGACCTGCCCCAGCAGGTTGTCCTTGTTGCCGTTCAGGGCACGCCGGGCCAGGCGCGACTGGTCGTCCTTCAAGGCGACGATGTAGGCGTCGTAAGCCTTCATCTGCGCATTCCAGTAGTCTAGGTCCATGGCGTTCTGCGCCGCGAAGCGGCGGATTTCGTTATCGTTGGCAGCCAGTCCGCCTTGGCTCGACCCGATGCTGTCGCGCTGGGCCTCGATCTGCCGCTTGAACTGCTGGTTGCGATCGATCAATCGCTTGAGCATGCGCACCGTCTCGTTGTACTGCGCGTTTTGCGCCATCACGATGCGCGCGCACACTTTCGTCTGCTCCCCAATCGCATCGCCGCCCATGTTCGGCGCAAGCGCCTTGAACTGGCTCAGCAATCCCGAGAGGCCACTCTGCGCGGCTCCCGGGCAACTGTCTTCCACTCCGTACTCCAGGGGGCGGTCGGCAAAGTTGTCTTGCATGGTGGAATCGCCGAGTTGCAGCCGCTTGAGCTTGATGAGCTGCTGCTGGTAGTGCTCCACCTGCTTCTGGTACTGGCTGATCGTTTCCTGCCAGCGCTTTGCGGTCTCCGCGTATTCCGCCATGGCTTTGGACATCGACGCCGGATCATTGACGATCACCTGTGCGTTGGCTTGGCCGGCGCAGAAACCGCCGGCAAGCAACAGGGCCGCGAACAGCGGCGAGAGCGGGATGAGGGAGCGGCGTTGGCGAAATGCTGTATTCACGGCAGGTCTCGTCGGGTCAGAAGCAAAACCGGTGGAGCGGGACAGGAGGCAGTCCTATGTAGCGAGGACGCCAGCGGGGGGGCGGCTTGGGGGGGGAGAAGCACTGCGTGGCAGCCGCAGGAGCAATTTCTTGCTGACGACTGCGGGTCCGCCCACGACCTGGGCTGGGGGATGAATGCAGGTTCTCTTCCTGCTGCGGCCATGGTCCTTATGCGCAGTTGGGGCAGGTTGGGGCAAACTCTGGCATAGGTATGGGTGAATTTCCACCTCCCCCCATTCAGGCGGGCGTGGCCGGCTTCCCCGAACGCCTTCTATGCTTGGCCCTACAGCGGGACGTAGGAAAAGTCTGACCCCTCAACGCGGCAGTTTCCTACCGCGTTTGCGCAGTCCGTTTTGTCAACACCCGCCTGACCGGATCACGTACCTTGGCCGAGCCCAAGATGCAGGCGACCACCCCGCAGGGGGGAAGGAAACGTGATGCGTGACACATGGCAACTCAGCCGACCATCGTCGGGCAGCATGGTCATCGCCTGCCGCTTTCCAGTGTAAGCGTGAACCAGCCAGATTTCCGTAGACACTCATCTGCGGCTCTGCGCGTAACTCCTTTCAAACTCTACCGGTGGCAGCCCGCCATCCGTGATCTTGGCCGCCTGCATCGGCTATACACCGTGTGCTTGGATGCGGGACACGACGTCCACCACCTTAAAGCCACGCTAGATTACCTGCCTCCCCGCTTTGGCACGGAGCTCATCCGTGCATTGCTTGCTGTTGCCCATAAACACCTCGGTCATTGCCATCAATTATGGCAACTGGATGTCTACGAGAGGCTGGCCGGTCCACGGGCAGTGCGCGATGACCAAGGCGAACAGGGGCATGGCGGTATCCGCAAAAAAGTCCCAGACGCAATCGTTTTCTGGATCAGCGGGCGATACCAGTCAAGGTTCGTAGCCCCACTGCGCGATGATGGTTTCCACGATGTGTTGATTCGGTACGATCGCGCCTGGACATGTCATCAGAAATGTCCGGCGTGCCGCCGCCGTGGCCGGCGGGTTGAACGCCGGGCTCCATACCTGGATGGCATGGAAAGCTGCGATTGGCGCCGCACATTGGGGACTCGGAGTGCCGAACCCAGACACGCTGGCCATGCAAAGAAAGACCGAGCAAGAATCAGGCGCCTGTGCGCGAGCCGGGGCGCTCAGGCCGAGGTCTAAAGCCGCAGCCAGTGCGAGAGTGGCGGAAATGGCGCGTAGTTTCATGATGAACCTCCCTGGTTACTGAAATGACGTGCTTGTTTCTGGGCGACTTACGATAAGCGCGGCTCAACGAGACAGTGCCGGCGCCGCTTCCTGTGGCGGCGGCTGGATTGGGCGATGCGTGATTCTCAGCATGGCGGGTGGCGTTGTAGTCGGCTTGTAGAAGCGGACGGCGAGGTCCGGGAACTGTGGTGAAGTATGTACCAGGTCTTCCGCGCGAAGGTGGGGATAGCGCTTGAGCATGTGCCTAGCTAGCCATCCGTACTCCGGAGTGAGGCGCGCGCCGCGTTACTTTACCGAAACTATGCCTGACCACAACTTCAGGAAACTCCTGAATGCGAGGTTTGGGCCATGCGACTCTGCAACCATCTGAATTTATGGATATTTTCCGGCAATGCCATCGCCACCGCAGCGATTGCTGGCAGACGCTGGTCGCCGTGGACAAAGGTAAGGAGGCCATGCCGTCTCCATGCCTGCTGACGTTGTCAACGACATGCCAGGCAACCATCGGTCTTCGAGGTCGCGTCGCGGCTGCCACTGCGTGGCCTACTCTACGCCCCTGCAGCAGTAGACGCTGGCGGTCAGCACCCCCTGCGCCGCGCTGGTGATCTTCTTCGACCCATCCCTGGAGATTCCTGCATGAGCGTCCGCGCGGAGCTTACAAGAGGCTCCCCAGGCGCCCTGTAGACAGTTGAGCGTTGGGGCGCACCTGGAGGACAGCGCCGGGTGCTGAGCATTGCACCGATGCCCGCTGGCAGCGTCAGCCCTATGCCGCCATCATTGCCAGCGGCTGGCGTGAAGCACCAGCAGGTGTAGCAAAAAGGGGGCCGAAGCCCCCAACGTCAAAGCAAACCGCGCTCTGCGAACGTCATGGCAACGGCGCCTGCGACGATGACGTGATCCAGCGTGCGAATGTCCACCAGCGCCAGCGCCTGGCGAAGCAGCGAAGTCATCGCTTTATCGGCCGCGCTCGGCTCGGCGCCTCCGTTCGGATGGTGGTGGGAAACGATGACCGCGGCCGCATTGAGCCGCAGCGCCTGCTTCATCACCTCGCGCGGATGCACGTCGGCGGCGTCGATCGTGCCGTGGAACATCTCCACGCAGTCGATCACAGGTGTTGGGTAGGCGGTTTGATCGCCGTCTCGTGCTGATGCTGTAATCAGGACGTCGCGCTGACGCTGACGCACAGGTTCATTCTCGCCATAGCGTTCAAGCGGCGACGGCGGCTAAAACTACGGATTCGTCATTGCTGGCGGAAGGCCATACCTGCTCTGACTGGTAAGTGCTTCCAGTAGCTGCTCCCGTGTGGGAGGCGCGTAGGAAAACGTCATCGAGCTGTTGGGCGCGTGCTTCATCAGGTGCGCGATCGTAAACGCATGCACGTTCAGACGCGTCAGCGTGGTGGCAAAGATGCGCCGCAGGTCGTGCATGGACCACAAGTGATCGCATGCTTCCCGAACGAGCTTGATGTGGTACTGCGGTGGACAGGCCACATGACCCGTCTTCGATTTGGCATAGCCGAACACGAAGTCGTTGATCCTAGCCGCATAGCGTCGCTCCAAGATCGTGCGCGCCAGCGGCGCGAGCGGAAAAGGTGTAGGACTGACCATTCCTGGTGTCCCGGAATGTCACCTCGTTCTTCTTGAAATCCACGTCGGTGCTCCACCGTAGTGTCGCGGACTCAACAGAACGGCTAGCCGTGATGAGCGTGAACAGGCTGTAGTCGCCCTCTACTGGCTTCAACGCTTCGCAGGCAAACCACCACTTCACGAAGTAGGGCTTCGTCGTCTCGAGAAATCCGCTGCGCCTGTTCATCCGGTTCCAGCGCCGTGCAGTTCTGAGGATGGCAACTGGATTGGAGAAACCCACACCGGCCAGACGATGCTTGCTGATCGCGTCCTTGTAGGCAGCCTGTAGATACTTGAAGTGCTGATTGATGGTGCGAGTGATGGGTGCCGGCTTGCCGTCGCGCCGATGCTCGGCAAGCATGCGTGAGCCTACATCGAAGCGCACTAGCACATCATCCTGTGTGATCTCCCGGTATGGCCGCTTGAGCCAGTTGGGCAGCACGCCCTTCACGATCTCGACCATCTCATTCGATCAGCCGTCCGGCTTGCTCTTGAACGCCTGCCCCTCATGGCCACCGGAGTGCTTGATGGCTGCGTCAATGCTCTTCTTGGTGCTGGCGCAGTGCGCAACCTCGTCCCGGTACTCCTGGAAGAGTTCTCCGAGTGTGGCGTCGATAGGGCCTCGCTCACGCTCGGCGTAGGGATCTTTGCCTTCCAACAACGGCGCTTTCAACAGCAGAGCTTTTTTGCGCGCCTGATCGACAGTCATGGATGGGGCCGTACTCTCCAAGCTTCCGCTTCGGCACCTTCCTGCCAACGCGGACCTGGAGATAGAACACCTTTTGGGTCGCTGAAACGCGCAGGCCGAAGCCGGTCAATTCGTCGTCCATGTATCGCGTTTGCTCCCCAGCCGCGGCCGGCGGCAGGGACTCTTGGGCATCTTGGACTCCTCTAGGCCACGCGCAGCCAATCCCAGGCTACACATAGGCTACACGCGAGCTACAAGTTGATCGCAGCCCATCCAAGTTCAGTGCGTTGCGACGCACTGAAAAACTATTACAAAACAATTTCTTATCGAAACAATAGCGAGATTCCCAACGCCTGCAAGGGCTTGCGAAATGCCACTTTAGACGCTCATGAGTCCTCTGCTTTAACCGTTGAGCCATAGGCCCGGACGCGTCCGGAGCGGGCGGGCGATGCGTCGCCGCCGGCTTGGCGCCTCTGGCGCGCATGCAGAGGAAGGCGCCGAGGCGGGCGTGAGTTTACCGGTTGGGGCGGTGGGCTGTCTGCCCGGGGCGGTAGACGGGGCCGAGAATTGCTCTCGGCCTGTGGGCGCAGCGAGCTAGGCGCCGAGGACTGCACCTAACGGGTGCGAATCTTCGGCATCTCGTGTGGTTACGGCTCGAGTGCTGACAGTGGATCGGGAAAGCGTCGGGACTGAAGTCCCTCCCACAACAGCCGATTTCGCTCCCACCAACGGACGCCTCCCCCCCACCCCCTACTCCTCAACCCCAAGCACCAGCACCGCCAGCGGCGGCACGGTCAGCACCAATGAAGCAGGATGCCCGTGCGCACCGATGTTCTCGGCCCGCACGCTACCGCCGTTGCCGGTATTGCTGCCGCCGTAGATCTCGCTGTCGGAGTTGAGCAGTTCGCGCCAGCGGCCGGCGCGGGGCACGCCGATGCGGTAGCCGTGGTGCACCTGCGGGGTGAGGTTGGCCACCACCAGTAGCGGGGTGTCGCCGCTGCGGGCCTTGCGCAGGTAGGCGAACAGGCTGTTGCCGGCGTCGTCGCCGATGACCCAGGCGAAGCCCTCGGGTTCGTCGTCGCGGGCGTGCAGTGCGGGGTGCTCGGCGTAGAGGCGGTTGAGGTCGCGGACCAGGCGCTGGATGCCGCGGTGGTTGGGCTGGTCGAGCAGGTGCCAGGGCAGCGCGGCATCGTGGTTCCACTCGGTGGGCTGGGCGATTTCGCAGCCCATGAACAGCAGTTTGCGCCCGGGGTGGGTGTACATGTAGCCGAGGTAGGCGCGCAGATTGGCGAAACGCTGCCAGTCGTCGCCGGGCATGCGGCCAAGCAGGGAGCGCTTGCCGTGCACCACTTCGTCGTGGGAGATGGGCAGCATGAAGCGCTCGGAATACGCGTAGACCATGCTGAAGGTCATCTCGCCGTGGTGGTAGCGGCGGTAGATCGGGTCCAGTTCGATGTAGTGCAGGCTGTCGTGCATCCAGCCCATGTTCCATTTGTAGTTGAAACCCAGGCCGCCGTGGGCGAGATCGGCGGTGACGCCGGGCCAGGCGGTGGATTCCTCGGCGATGGTCATGGCACCGGGGGCCTGCTCGGCCACCACCTGGTTGAGCCGGCGCAGGAAGGCGATGCTCTCGTAGTTCTCGCGGCCGCCGTGGATGTTGGGCACCCACTCGCCGGCGTTGCGGCTGTAGTCGCGGTAGAGCATGGAGGCGACGGCGTCCACGCGCATGCCGTCGACGTGGTAGCGCTGCAGGAACTCCAACGCGCTGGCGATCAGGAAGCCGGAGACTTCGCGACGGCCGTGGTTGTAGATGAGCGTGTTCCAGTCGCGGTGGAAGCCTTCGCGCGGGTCGGCGTGTTCGTACAACGCGGTGCCGTCGAAGTGGGCCAGGCCGTGCGCGTCGGTGGGGAAATGCGCCGGCACCCAGTCGACGATGACGCCGATGTCCTCGCGGTGGCAGCGATCGACGAAGCGGGCGAAGCCGTCCGGGCTGCCGAAGCGCGCGGTCGGGGCGAACAGGCCCAGCGGCTGATAGCCCCAGGAGCCGCCGAACGGATGCTCGGTGACCGGCAGCAGTTCGATGTGGGTGAACCCCATGTCGGCCACGTAGGGAATCAGCCGCTCGGCCAGCGCGTCCCAGTCGAGCAGGCTGCCGTCGTCGGCATGCATCCACGAGCCGGCATGCACTTCGTACACGCTGATCGGCGCCTGCGGGGCGTGGCGGCGCGCGCGGGTGGCCATCCAGGCATCGTCGCGCCACGGGAACGGCGCGGGGTCGGCGACGATGGAGGCGGTGCCGGGCGCCAGTTCGGCCTGGCGCGCGACCGGGTCGGCCTTGGCCGGCAGCTCTTCGCCGCGCGGGCCGCGCAGGGCGAACTTGTAGCGGGCGCCGGGGCCGACGCCGGGCACGAACAGTTCCCACACGCCGGCCTGGTGGCGCAGGCGCATCGGGTGGCGGCGCGCGTCCCAGCTGTTGAAGTCGCCGATCACCGCCACGCGCGAGGCATTGGGCGCCCAGACCGCGAAGCGGGTGCCGCGCTCGCCGTCGACCTCGACCACGTTGGCGCCCAGCGCATCGGCCAGCTGCAGATGATGGCCTTCGCCGATCAGGTGCAGGTCGAAGTCGCTCAGCTGCGGGCCGAACGCGTAGGCGTCGGCGGTGTCCTGCTCGCCGCCGGGCCAGCGGATGCGCAGGCGGTAGCGTCCCTCGCCCGGCAGTTCGGCGTGGAAGAAGCCTTCCGGCCCCTGCTGCAGCGGCACTTCGCTGCCGTCCTCAAGCACCGCCAGCACCGCGTCGGCGCCCGGCTGGTAGCTGCGCAGCACCCGCGCCGCGCCGAGGCGGTGCGCGCCCAGCACGGCGAACGGGTCGCCGTGGCGGGCGGTGGCGAAGGCGCGCTGCGTCGCGTCGTCCCAGACGTGGACGGCATCACTCATCGAATCGACTCCTGGGGCGCGGGAAAGCGGTCGAGTATGCGCAACAGTCCCTGTATGGGCACCATGATCCATGCCGGGCGGTTGGCGGCCTCGTAGCGAATTTCGTAGCAGGCCTTCTCGATCAGGAACAGCAAGGTGGTGGCCTCGAACGCGGCCGGCGCCACCCACGGGTGCGGACTGGCGTCGAGCACGCCGCGATAGGCGGCCAGGAACGCGGCGCTGGCGCGACTGCGGAACGCGGCCAGGAACGCCTCCTGCGCGGTGTCCAGGCCCGCGCCCACACGCGCGGCGGTGCCCTCCTCGCCGCGCGCGGAGACTTCGCTGGCGTAGTCGAGCGAGCGCAGGAAGCCGGCCACGTCGTGCAGCGGGCTGGCCTTGGCGCGGCGTTCGTCCAGCGACTTAGCCGGCTCGCCTTCGAAGTCGATCAGCACCACGTCGTCGAACGCGACCAGGATCTGGCCGAGGTGGAAATCGCCGTGCACGCGCGTCAGCAGCGCGCCGGACAACAGCGACGGCGCCTGCTGCAACCAGGCGTCCAGGCGCGCACGTTCGGCCAGCAGGCTGTCCACCGCCGCATGCTCGGCCGGGTCGTCGTTGGCCGCGCGGTGCGCCAGCAACGTGTCCCACATCGCCTGCACCTCGTGCACCACACCGTCCACCACCTGCTGCGCGGCGGCAGCGTCCACCGCCTGCGGCGCGAAGGCTGGCGCGTCGGCAGGTTGCGCCAGCACCGCGTGCAGTTCCGCCAGGCGCCGCCCGACCAGGGCGGCGAAGGCGTCGTAGCTGGCCACGCTCTCCAGCCGCGCGGCATCGTCCTGGGCGGCATCGTATTCCTCGGCGCCGCGCGCCAGGTGGTCCAGGGTCCAGCGCCAGGCATCGCCCTGGTTGCGCACGAAGCCCTGCAGCAGGGCCAGCGTGGTCTCGCTGCCGTCGGCCTCGACACGGGCGACATGGCCCAGCAGCGGCGCGGCGTTGGCGTAGCCCAGCGCGGTGAGGCGTTCGCCGATCTCGATCTCCGGGTTGATGCCGGCCGACACGCGCCGCAGCAGCTTGAACACCGCCGCATCGCCGACGATCAGCGAGCTGTTGCTCTGCTCGGCCGACAGCCAGCGGATCTCCGGGTCGGCGGGGATGGTGACGCGCTGCAAGGCCGGCGTCGGGCAGAAACGGATGCGCTCGGCGGCGGTCTCGTTGCCGGCGTCGCCGTCCACGCGCAATTCCGCTTTGTCGCGCAGCGCGGCGAGCATGCTCAGGGTGAAGGGCTTCAGCGCGAAGGCGTCGGTCAGGTAGCCGACCTCGCGGCCGTGACGCACCCGCGCCAACGCCAGTTGCTCGGCCAGCACGCTGGGCTGCTCGCGCTCCCAGACGATGCCCAGCGGCAGGATGTAGCGCTCGTGCGCGCCGTCGTCCAGTTCCGCCTCGATTTCCAGCAGGGTCAGGCCGTCGCCGCCGGGCAGCGGCGTGCGTCGGGCGATGCGCACGCTGCGCAGCGCGCGGTCCTTGGCCGCGAACCAGCGCCGCGTGGACAGCCACGCCGGCAGGATGTCGCGCTCCAGCGTCGGCAGGTGCGGCTGCAGGCCGGCACTGTCCACGGTGCTGCGCAGCACCAGGGTCTGGTAATCCGGCAGCGGCACCGGCGCCGGCACGTGCCAGTCCGGCAACGTCGCATTGCCGACCAACTGGAAGGCGTAGAACCCGAACGCCGGCACGGTGAGCAGATAGGTCAGCCGCCCGATCGGCGGGAAGCTGCCGCCGCCGAGGATGTCCACCGGCACCCGGCCCTCGAACTCGGACAGGTCCAGTTCCACCGCCTGCAGCGTGTGCGAGAGGTTGGCCACGCACAGCACGGTCTCGTCCTCGTGGCAGCGCAGGTAGGCGAGCAGGCGGCGGTTGCCCGGATACAGGAAGCGCAGCGTGCCGCGGCCGAACGCGCGGTAGCGCTTGCGCACCGACAGCACGCGGCGGTTCCAGGTCAGCAGCGAGTACTGGTCGCGCTGCTGCGCCTCCACGTTCACCGCCTGGAAGCCGTACAGCGGGTCCATGATCGGCGGCAGCACCAGCGCCGCGGGATCGGCGCGCGAGAAGCCGCCATTGCGGTCGATCGACCATTGCATCGGCGTGCGCACGCCATCGCGGTCGCCCAGATGGATGTTGTCGCCCATGCCGATCTCGTCGCCGTAGTACAGCACGGGCGTGCCGGGCATGGTCAGCAGCAGCGAGGTCATCAGCTCGATGCGGCGGCGGTCGCGCTCCAGCAGCGGTGCCAGGCGCCGGCGGATGCCGAGGTTGATGCGCGCGCGGCGGTCGGCCGCGTAGGTCTGCCACAGGTAGTCGCGCTCGGAGTCGGTGACCATCTCCAGGGTCAGCTCGTCGTGGTTGCGCAGGAAGATCGCCCACTGGCAGCTCTGCGGGATCTCCGGGGTCTGGCGCATGATATCGGTGATCGGGAAGCGGTCCTCGCGCGCGATCGCCATGTACATGCGCGGCATCAGCGGGAAGTGGAACGCCATGTGGCATTCGTCGGCGTTCTCGCCGAAGTACTGCTGGGTGTCCTCCGGCCACATGTTGGCCTCGGCCAGCAGCATGCGGTCCGGGTACTCGGCGTCGAGAGTGGCGCGGATGCGGCGCAGGATGGCATGGGTCTCGGGCAGGTTCTCGTTGGAGGTGCCCTCGCGCTCGATCAGGTACGGCACCGCATCCAGGCGCAGTCCGTCCACACCCAGGTCCAGCCAGAAGCGCATCACTTCCAGCACCGCTTCCATGACCGCCGGGTTGTCGAAGTTCAGGTCCGGCTGGTGCGCGTAGAAGCGGTGCCAGAAGTATTGGCCGGCCTCCGGGTCCCAGGTCCAGTTCGACTTCTCGGTGTCGCAGAAGATGATGCGGGTGCCGGCGTAGTCCTGGTCGCTGTCGGACCACACGTAGAACGCGCGTTCGGGCGAACCGGCCGGGGCGCTGCGGGCGCGCTGGAACCAGGGATGCTGGTCGGAGGTGTGGTTGATGACCAGTTCGGTGACGATGCGGATGCCGCGCGCATGCGCCTGCGCCACGAAGCGCTCGAAGTCGGCGATGCTGCCGTAGTCCGGGTGCACCGCCATGTACTCGGCGATATCGTAGCCGTCGTCGCGGCGCGGGCTGGGGTAGAACGGCAGCAGCCAGATCGTGTCCACGCCCAGGTCGGCGATGTAGTCGAGCTTGGAGATCAGCCCGGGGAAGTCACCGATGCCGTCGTCGTTGGAGTCGAAGAACGACTTGACGTGCACCTGGTAGATGATCGCGTCCTTGTACCAGCGCGCATCGCCGGCCGGTGCGCGCGGCTCGAGTGGCGGGGACGAGGTCAGGGCGACATTCATGCAGGGGCTCCGGCGCGGATGCGCCACAGGGAGAACGGCCGCGACGGATCGAGGCGGATGTATTGGGTCTTGCCGTACCAGGTGAAGTCGTGGCCGTCCCACAGGTCGCGCACGGCGACGCCGGCGTGGTCGGGCAGGCCCAGTTCCCACAGCGGCACTTCGATCTGCGCGTTCTGCGGCGCGTACGGGTCCAGGCTCACCGCCACCAGCACCAGGCTGCGGCCGCGCGCCAGGTGCGCGGCGTCGAGGAACTTGCCGAAGTACAGCACCTGCTCGTTGTGCGCGACGTAGAAGCGCGTGCCCAGGTGCGACTGCAGTTCCGGATGCTGGCGGCGCAGCAGGTTGAGGCGGGTAATCTCCTCGACGATGTCGCCCGGCGCGCGCTCGGGCCACACGCGCAGCTGGTACTTCTCCGAGTCCAGGTATTCCTCCTTGCCCGGCAGTGGCTTGGCTTCGCAGAGTTCGAAGCCCTGGTACATACCCCACAGCCCTGACAACGTGGTCGCCAGCGCCGCGCGGATCAGGTGCCCGCTGCGTCCGCTCTGCTGCAGGAACAGCGGATTGATGTCCGGGGTGTTGACGAAGAAGTGCGGGCGGAAGCACTCGCTGGGCGTGCCGGTATTGAGTTCCTCGATGTAGGCCTGCAGCTCGGCCTTGTGCTGGCGCCAGGTGAAGTAGGTGTAGGACTGCGAGAAGCCCACCTTGGCCAGCCGGTACATCGGCTTGGGCCGGGTGAAGGCCTCGGACAGGAACACCACCTGCGGATGGCGCCCACGCACCTCGGCGATCAGCCATTCCCAGAACGGGAACGGCTTGGTGTGCGGGTTGTCGACGCGGAACAGGGTGACGCCTTCGTTGACCCAGAACAGCACCGCATCGCGCAGCGCGTTCCACAGCGCCGGCACCGCGCCGCTGGCGTAGAAGTCGACGTTGACGATGTCCTGGTACTTCTTCGGCGGGTTCTCCGCGTACGGGATGGACCCGTCGGCGCGCCAGGTGAACCAGTCCGGATGCTCGCGCAGCCAGGGATGGTCCGGCGCGCACTGGATGGCGAAGTCCAAGGCCAGCTCCAGGCCGTGCGCGGCCGCGGCCGCGCGCAGGCGGCGAAAGCCTTCCAGTCCGCCCAGTTGCGGATGCACCTCGGTATGCCCGCCCTCGGCCGAGCCGATCGCATACGGGCTGCCGGGTTCACCCGGCTCGGCGGTCACCGCGTTGTTGCGGCCCTTGCGGTTCTTCTCGCCGATGGGATGGATCGGCGGCATGTACAGCACGTCGAAGCCCATCGCCTGGATGTGCGGCAGCCGCGCGATCACGTCGTCGAAAGTGCCATGGCGCTGCGCATCGCCGCTCTGCGAGCGCGGGAACAGTTCGTACCAACTGGCGAAGTGCGCGGCGTGGCGTTCGGCCTCGACCCGGAAGGTCATCGGGTACTCGGTGCGGAACGGCTTGGCGTCGGCGCGCGCCATCGCCTCGGCGGTGTCCGGTTCGAGCAACAGCTGCGCCTTCTCGGCCAGGTCGTCGGTGCGGGCGATGCGGGTGGCGGTGGCCTTCAGCCGCGTGGCCAGCGCGCCGCGGCTGCGCCCGCGCGCGGCCTCGACCTGGCCCAGCGCTTCCTGCACGTCCACCGGCAGCAGGGTGCCGGCGGCGCGCTTCTTCTCCAGGTCGGCATGGGTGGTGGCGTAGACGTCGCGCCAGGCCTCGATGCGGAACTCGTAGCGGCCCAGGCGCTGCAACGGGAACTCGCCGCGCCAGCGGTCGTTGCCGAGCGCGCGCATCGGCGCGCTCGACCAGGTGCGCGCGTCGGCGGCGCGCCACAGCAGCGCCACGGCGATGCGGTCGTGGCCGTCGCAGAACGCATCGGCCTCCACGCAAACACGGTCGCCGACCGTGCGCTTGACCGGGAAGCGGCCGTCGTCCACCGACGGCGTCACCGCCTCGATGCACACCCGCGCCTCGCCGGCGGCGACCTCGGCCGGCGTGCGCGCACGCGCGGCGGTCAGCACCGGGCGCGCCGGCAGGCTGCGGTAGATACGGACTTCGCCCGCTTCCAGGGTGCCGCCCTGCTCGCCGTGGATCGGTTCGCCATGGTCGCTGAGCAGGCCTTCGCTGTCGCCGAGCAGGCGCAGCAGCGCCGGCCCAGGCACCGGCAGCAGGTGGTCGCGGTCGCTGTTGAGCAGCACCAGCCACGGCGCCGCGTCCAGCGGCTCCACCGCCACCGCGGTCAACGCGCCGTCGCGCAGCAGCGGGCGCAGGCGCAGCGGCGCGGTGGCGTCGGGCAGCGACGCTGCCGGCGTGGACGCGTCGCCCTCGGACATACCGTGCTGCGCAGGCTCGGGGTGCCCATGTTCCGTCAGTATGTCCTGCGCGGCGATCGCCCAGGCGCCGCCGAACGCGGCGGCCAGGCGCTGCCGCTGCGCGCGCGGCAACGGCAACGGCGCATCGCTGGCGGTGTCGGCATCGAGGGTGGCGACCACGCAGCGCGCCAGTGCGCGCAGGGCGCTGTCCTCGTCGAAGAACCAGTCGCCGCGGCCGTCCCACCAGGCCAGCGAGGAGAACGCGGCATCGAAGCCGGCGCCGGCCAGGCCGCGCAAGGCATCCAGGCCCAGCCCCGGCGTCCACGCCAACAGCCGCGCCTGCGGCGCCTGCGCATGGACCCCGTCGATCAGCGTGCGCCACAGCGACGCCGGGACGCGCTGCGGCTGCAGCACGCGGAAGCCGGCCACGCCGCTGTGCAGCCAGTCGAGCAGGCGCGCACTCCACCACTGCGCCAGTCCCGCGCCCTCTTCGGCGGAGGCGAAACGGCCCTGGGCGATGTCCGGCGCGGCGCGTTCGGCGCGCGGGTCCGGCAGCGCCGAACTGCGCGCGCGGAACCAGTGCGGATGTTCCTGCAGCAGGCGGCTGCCGCCGCCGATCTCGTCGATACGCAGGTCCAGCAGCACGCGCAGTCCGTGCTGCTCGGCGCGCTGCAGCCAGCGCTGCAGCTGCGCGTGGCCGGCCGCGTCGTCGTTCGCCGGGTCATGCGGGCGGCCGTCCGCGTCCTGTGCGAACGGGTTGGGCAGCACGACGTGATCGCATCCCTGCGCCTGCGCCGCCGCCAAGGCCGCGTCCAGCGCGGCCGCATCGTGAGTAGGAAAGGGGGACAGCAGGCAGACATGCATTCGGAAAATCCCGTTCGACGAATGAGAAGGACACGTCGCCTCTGCGCGCCGTTGCCGGCAACGCGGATCGCGCCGTCGCATGGCAACGGCACCGGAACCGAATGGGCCTGCACGCTGCCGCGCCTCCAGGATCGCGACGGTGCCGGCGCACCCGGTCCGCGCGATGCGATGCAGCACCGACACGAGACCACGAACGCCGCAAATGGAATGTGTGGATGACATTAAATACGCGTGCATGTGATGCGGCGCGATGTGATGATGTGGGGCGAAGCACATTGCGCGACCAAGCCCAACGCACGTCACACCGAATATTCACGCGATGTTGACGCCCGCTCGAATCGCGCACGAGGCCGTCGTGCAGCGCGGAAGCCTCGGCTGTCATCCAGGCGCAGCCTCATGCCGGTGCAGCTTCAACGCATCTGTGAACCTGCTGCCACCACACTCCAGCCGGATCCCGCTGGCCCTGCGGGAGTCAACTGTCATGCTGCCGCGACGCGCGAAGTGCTGTGCTTTGCGATGGCGCAATGCGTCGGGACTGAAGTCCCTCCCACAGTGCACCCGGCAGGCTCGCCGTAAGCCGCTGTGGGAGCGACTTCAGTCGCGACGAGTGGAGCCATCCAATGACCAATTGCTACGGCAGTCGTGGCTGAAGCCCCTTCCACGGTGCACCCTGCGGGACTCGCCACACCCCCCTGTAGGAGCGGCTAGTGCTGTGCTTTGCGATGGCGCAATGCGGCGGGACTGAAGTCCCTCCCACAGTGCACCCGGCAGGCTCGCCGTAAGCCGCTGTGGGAGCGACTTCAGTCGCGACGAGTGGAGCCATCCAATGACCGATTGCTACGGCAGTCGTGGCTGAAGCCCCTTCCACAGTGCACCCTGCGGGACTCGCCACACACCCCTGTAGGAGCGGCTAGTGCTGTGCTTTGCGATGGCGCAATGTGTCGGGACTGACGTCCCTCCCACAGTGCACCCGGCAGGCTCGCCGTAAGCCGCTGTGGGAGCGACTTCAGTCGCGACGAGTGAAGCCATCCAATGACCGATTGCTACGGCAGTCGTGGCTGCAGCCCCTTCCACAGTGCACCCTGCGGGACTCGCCACACCCCCCTGTAGGAGCGGCTAGTGCTGTGCTTTGCGATGGCGCAATGCGGCGGGACTGAAGTCCCTCCCACAGTGCACCCGGCAGGCTCGCCGTAAGCCGCTGTGGGAGCGACTTCAGTCGCGACGAGTGGAGCCATCCAATGACCGATTGCTACGGCAGTCGTGGCTGAAGCCCCTTCCACAGTGCACCCTGCGGGACTCGCCACACCCCCCTGTAGGAGCGGCTTCAGCCGCGACGGGCTTGGCCGGGAATGCCCCGTCGCAACTGAAGCCGCTCCTACAGGACATCTCCCGGCGTAGCTGGAGTGCCCTTCATTCGCTCATCGAATAGGCGCGCTCGGCGCCAGCCGCCGCCCAGGCGGTGTTGGGCGTGGCCTGCAGGGTGAAGCGCAGTTCGCCGCCGGCCATGAGTTCCTCGTGGCGCAGGAACGCGCGGTGCAGCGGACGCCCGTTGAGGGTGACGCTGCCGACATAGGGATGCGCATCGTCCAGGCCGTCGGCGATCACCGTGAAGCGCTTGCCGTTGGGCAGCGCCAGGGTGGCGCGCGGCAGGAACGGGCGGCCGAGGATGTATTGGTTGCTGGCCGGCGCCACCGGGTAGAAGCCCAGCGCGGTGAACACGTACCAGGCCGACATCTGCCCCAGGTCGTCGTTGCCGGCCAGGCCGTCCGGACGCGCCGCGTACTGGCTGCGCATGATCTGTTGCAGCCGCGCCTGGGTGCGCCACGGCTGCCCGGCGTAGGCATACAGATAGGCGACATGGTGGCTGGGTTCGTTGCCGTGCGCATACCAGCCGATCAGCCCGGTGATGTCCTCCATGTGCGCGAACACCTTGGGATCGACCTTGGCGTCGAACACCTGGTCCAGGCGTGCCAGCAGCCTGTCGTCGCCGCCATGCGCACGGGCCAGGCCGGCCACGTCCTGCGGCACGTACCATGAATACTGCCAGGCGTTGCCCTCGGTGTAGTCGCTGCCGTAGCCGCTGGCGTCCGGATCGAACGGGGTGCGGAAGCTGCCGTCGCGCTTGCGCGCGCGCATGAAGCCGCTGTCCGGGTCGAAGGCGTTGCGCCAGTTGCCGGCGCGCTTGGCGAAGGTGGCGGCGACGTCCGTGCGGCCCATGTCCTGCGCCATCCGCGCGATCGTCCAGTCGTCGAAGGCGTACTCCAGGGTCTTGGAGGCGGCCTCGCCTTCCTCGTCGATCGGCACGTAGCCCAGCTCGCGGTACTGGGCGATGCCGTCGTAGGGGCCGTAGTTGGCGCTGGCCACCATGGCCTTGAGCGCGGCGTCGGTGTCGTAGCCGCGGATCCCCTTCATGTAGGCGTCGGCGATCACCGGCACGGCGTGGTAGCCGATCATGCACCAGGTCTCCAGGCCGTGGAACGCCCATACCGGCAGCACCCCGTAGGGACTTTCGCGCTGGTGCGCGAGCAGCGAGTTGACGATGTCGTTGGTGCGTTGCGGCGGCTGCACGATGGTCAACAGCGGATGCAGCGCGCGGTAGGTGTCCCACAGCGAGAACGTCGAGTAGTGGGTGTAGCCCTGCGCCTGGTGCACGGCGTTGTCCGGTCCGCGGTAGCGGCCGTCGCTGTCCATGAACAGGGTCGGGCCGAGCAGGCTGTGGTACAGCGCGGTGTAGAACTGGGTGCGCTGGGCCGGCGGCGCGTCCACTTCCACCGCGCCCAGCGCCTGCGCCCATTGCGCGCGCGCCGCGCGGCGCACGCCGTCGAAGTCCCAGCCCGGCACCTCGGCGTCGAGATTGGCGATGGCGCTGTCCTCGCTGACCGGCGAGATCGCCACCTTGACCAGCAGCGGCCCGCGCAGGGCATCGCCGAAGTCGAACGATCCGACCAGTTGCCGGCCTTCGATCTGCGCGCGCTGGGTGGGGTCGTTGTCGCCCGGCGGCGGGAAGCCCTTGTAGGGGATGTCCTGCTCGGTGTTGTGGAAGGCGTGGCCGCGCAGCGGCTGCGAGAAGCGCAGGGCGAAGTACAGCTGCCGCCCCGGCGCCCAGCCGCGGGTCTCGCGGAAGCCGGTGACGGTGCCATCGGCGCGCAGGCGCAGCCGCGACCAACTGATCTTGCCCGGGTAGTCGTACAGGCTGGTGCGCAGGTCCAGCAGCACGTGCGCCGGCTGACCGGCCGGGTAGGTGTAGCGGTGCACGCCGACGCGGGCGGTGGCGGTGAGTTCGGCGCGGACCTTGTAGTCGTCCAGGGTCACCGCGTAGTAGCCCGGCTCGGCGCGCTCGTCGTCGTGGCGGAAGCGCGCGCTGTAGCCGCTGCCGGGGGTGTCCGGGTCGCCGCGCTCCAGCCGCACCGCGCCGCTGATCGGCATCAGCAGCACGTCGCCCAGGTCGGAATGGCCGGTGCCGGAGAAGTGGGTGTGCGAGAAGCCGACCAGACTACGGTCGTCGTAGCGGTAGCCGGCGGCCCAGCCGTAGGCGTCCTTGCGCGGCTGGATGCGCGTGTCCGGGCTCAGCTGGACCATGCCGAACGGGACCGTGGCGCCGGGATAGGTATGGCCCTCGCCGCCGGTGCCGATGAAGGGGTCCACCGCCGCCACCGCGCGCTCGCCGGCCGTGGCAGAAGCAGCGGCGGCGACGGCCGGCGCGGTCGGCCACAGCGCGGCCAGCAGCAGTGCGGCGGTGCCGCCCAGCGTCCTCGAGCTGCGCATGGCAGGCTCCCCGTATCGAATCGATCCAAACCGATAGCACAAAGCCCGCTCAATGCCTTGCTGCACTGCAAAATGCGGATCGCAGCACGACGGCGCAGGATGGGCGGCCTTTTGAACCGGTCTAATCCGTCGTGGCGCCGTCTCCCGCCGACAAACGCGTCACCGTGTCCGACATCGCCGCCGCCTGCGGCGTGTCGCGGGCGACCGTGTCGCTGGTGCTGCGCAACAGCCCGCTGGTGCATGCCGACACGCGTGCACGGGTGGCGGCGGAGATCGCCCGCCAGGGCTACGTCTACCACCGTGGCGCGGCCAGTTTGCGCGGGCGCGCGTCCAATGCGGTGGCTCTGGTGGTCAACGACCTGGCCAATCCGTTCTTCGCCGAGTTCGCCGGCGGCGTGGACGCGGCGCTGGCCGAGGCCGGCTACGTGATGCTGATGGGCAGCACCGGCGAGTCGCCGGAGCGCCAGCAGACCGTGCTGGCCTCGCTGATCGAGCACCACCCGGCGGCGCTGATCCTCGCACCCACCGAGAACACCGACGCGGCGCGGCTGCGCCAGTTGCTGGGGCCGCGCCTGCCGGTGCTGCTGTTCAACCGTGCACTGGACGGCGACTGGCCGTTGCTGGCGCTGGACAACCGCCGCGGCGCGCGCCTGGCCACCGAGTACCTGCTGGCGCAGGGCCACCGCGCCATCGCCTTCTTCGGCGGCCACCGCCAGTCCAGCTCCTGCGCCGAGCGCCGCGCCGGCTACCGCGAGGCGCTGGCCGCGGCCGGCATCGCGGTGGACCCGGCATGGCTGATCGAATGCGCACCGACCCGGCTGGACGCCGCGCGCCAGGCCGGCGCGCTGTGCGCGCGCGACCCGCTGCCGACCGCGCTGGTCTGCTACAACGACGTGGTCGCGCTGGGCCTGGCCAGCGGCCTGGCCGAACGCGGCCGCGTGGCCGGCCGCGACTACGCGCTGATCGGCTTCGACGACATTCCCGAAGCCGCCGTCGCCACCCCGCCGCTGTCCACCGTCGCTGTCGCCCCGCGCGAACGCGGCATGCAGGCCGCGCGCCTGGTGCTGGACGCGCTGCGCCACCGCCAGGCCCTGCCTGCGCTTACCATCGCCCCCGCCCGGCTGTGCCTGCGCGCCAGCAGCCGGGTCACCCTCTCGCCCGTTCCCGGAGTCGCTGCATGAGTCGTCGCCCGCTGTCCAACACCGCCGCCATCGCGGTGGTCAGCATGATCTTCTTCACCTGGGGTGGCCTGACCAGCCTCAACGACGTGTTGATCCCGCATCTGAAAGCAGTGTTCCAGATGAACTACGCGCAGTCGATGCTGATCCAGTTCACCTTCTTCGGCGCCTACTTCCTGATGTCGGTGCCGGCCGGCGCGGTGGTGTCGCGGGTCGGCTACAAGGCCAGCATCGTCATCGGCCTGGTGGTGGCGGCGATCGGCGCGGCGATGTTCTACCCGGCCGCGCGCCTGCCCTCCTACCCGCTGTTCCTGACCGCGCTGTTCGTGCTGGCCAGCGGCATCACCCTGCTGCAGGTCGCCGCCAACCCCTACATCAGCCTGATCGGCGCGCCGGAGAAGGCGCCGAGCCGGCTCAACTTCGCGCAGGCGCTGAACTCGCTGGGCACCACCGTGTTCCCGTGGCTGATCGGCCCGCTGATCCTGGCCGGCGCGGTGCTCGGCGCCGACCAGCTGGCGGCAATGAACCCGGAGCAGCTGTCCGCCTACCGCATCGAGCAGGCGCGCTCGGTGGAGATCCCCTACCTGATGCTGGCCGGCGGCCTGCTGTTGCTGGCGGTGTTCGTGCTGGTGATGCGGGTGCCGTCGCTGCGCGAGGACACCGATACCGGCGCCGAGTCGCACCACCGCTTCGCCGACGCGCTGCGCCATCCGCACCTGCTGTGGGGCGTGGTGGCGATCTTCATGTACGTGGGCGCGGAAGTGTCGATCGGCAGTTTCCTGATCAACTACATCTCCGGCCCCACCACCGGCGGCCTGACCGAAGCCGCTGCCAGCCACTATCTGCCGTTCTACTGGCTCGGTGCGATGATCGGCCGCTTCGCCGGCGCGGCGCTGCTGCAGTTCGTCCCGGCGCGCAAGCTGCTGGCGACCTTCGCCGGCATCGCCTCGCTGCTGCTCGTGGTCACCATGCTCAGCACCGGCCATGTGGCGATGTGGAGCGTGATCGCGATCGGCCTGTTCAACTCGATCATGTTCCCGACCATCTTCACCGTGGCCATCGAGCGCCTGGGCGTGCTCACCAGCAAGGCCTCCAGCCTGCTGATCATGGGCATCGTCGGCGGCGCCATCGTGCCGCTGGTGCAGGGCGTGCTGGCCGATGCGATCGGCATCCAGCACGCCTTCGTGATCCCGCTGCTGTGCTACGCCTACATCGTCTGGTACGGCCTGCGCGGCTCGCGCCTGTCGCCGGACCTGGCGGCGGCCGCCCCCACCACCGCGCCGACCGCGCGCGTGATGCACTGATCCGCTGATCCGTTCCCTGTGCGGCGGCGGCCCGAGTGCCGCCGTCGCGCGCAGCTGCCTTCCCCACCCTCACTCCGTTCGCCAATCACCCGCATGAACCTGCCCGCCACGCCCCTGCCCGACTTCGCCGACGCCGCCGTCCTGCGCGCGCACATCGCCGACACCATGGCCTTCTACCACCCGCGCGCGATCGACCCGGCGGGCGGCTTCTTCCACTATTTCCGCGACGACGGCAGCGTGTACGACGCCGGCCATCGCCACCTGGTCAGCAGCACCCGCTTCGTCTTCAACTACGCGATGGCGGCGATCGAGTTCGCCGAGTCGGCGCTGGCCGCCGAATACCTGGACGCCGCGCGCCACGGCCTGCGCTACCTGCGCGAGGTGCACCGCGATACCGCCAGCGGCGGCTACGTGTGGACCCTGCGCGACGGCGTGGCCGAGGACCGCACCCAGCACGCCTACGGCGCCGCCTTCGTGCTGCTGGCCTACGCCACCGCGAAGAAGGCCGGCCTGGACACCGACGCGTGGATGGACGAGACCTGGCAACTGCTGGAAACCCGCTACTGGGACGCCGCCGCCGGCCTATACCGCGACGAGGCCACCCCGGAGTGGACGTTCTCCAGCTACCGCGGGCAGAACGCCAACATGCACCTGTGCGAGGCCCTGATCGCCGCCTACGAGGCCAGCGCCGAACCGCGCTACCTGCAGCGCGCGCTGCTGCTGGCCGACCACATCACCCGCCGCCAGGCGGCGCTGGCCGGTAGCCTGGTGTGGGAGCACTACGACGCCAACTGGCAGGTGGACTGGGACTACAACCGCGACAACCCCAAGCACCTGTTCCGGCCGTGGGGCTTCCAGCCCGGCCACCAGGTCGAATGGTCCAAGCTGCTGGTGCTGCTGCACGGACACCTGCAGGCCGCCGCCGGCACTGCGCCGGACTGGCTGCTGCCGACCGCGCGGCACCTGTTCGACACCGCCCTGGCGCACGGCTGGGACGCGCAGCACGGCGGCATCGTCTACGGTTTCGCTTCCGGCATGGAAGACGCGCCGGTGGTCGGCGTGCCGGACGTGGCCGCGGCGCCGACCTACTTCTGCGACGACGACAAGTACTTCTGGGTGCAGGCCGAAGCGATCGCCGCGGCCTCGCGGCTGCTGGCCGCCACCGGCGATGTCGGCTACCGCGCCGCCTACGACAAGCTCTGGGCGTACTCCTGGGCGCATCTGGTCGACCACCGCTACGGCGCCTGGTTCCGCATCCTCAGCCGCGACAACCGCAGCTACAGCGACGAGAAGAGCCCTGCCGGCAAGACCGACTACCACACCATGGGCGCCTGCCACGACGTGCTGGCGGTGATGCGCGGCAGCCGCGCGTTCGGGTAACGCAGCCCCCTCGGATGTAGCGGCGGCTTCGGCCGCGACGGGGCGTTCCTGGGAACGTCCGCTCGCGGCTGAAGCCGCTCCTCCGCAGGTGGCAGGGTTTTCGGTGCACGCCTCGCCCGAAGCGAGGCGTTTTTCGTTGGCCCCTGTTTCAGTGCACGCCATCCTCCGCCGGCGCGTCCGTGGCCTTGCCCTGCACCTGCGGCCGCTGCCGCACCTGTTCGATCGGCTGGTTGGCCGAATCCGTGCCTTGCTGCAGCGGGTCGCGCTGCGGCGCGGGCTTGCTCTCGAAGGTCAGCGGCGGTTGCCCGGCCTCGGTCTGCACGCTGCTGATCTCGCCCTGCGCGCGCCGTGCCTTGACCTGTTCGATCACCGGATTGCTGCACGAGCCTTCGATGAAGTCGGCGCGTTGCAGCTCGCCGTTCTTCATGTCGACGAAGACGCTGCCGGCATCGGCGGCATTGCGGGGGCTGCTGGTCACCATGCGGCTGCCGCGCGGCAGGGTGCGCGGATCGATCTTGATGACGTGGGTGGTCGGACGCACGCCGCAGTAGCTGTACTTGCCCTCGGCATCGGCGATGAAGTAGGTGCCGTCCTCCATGTACATGCGCGCACCGGGAATGCCCAGTTCCTCGGGGTCCTTCACCGAATTGCCGTTGCAGTCCACGAACACCTGCCCGACCACGCAGCCTTCCTCGCCGAACACGCCGCCGCTGACGTCCACCTTCCAGCGCGACTCGTTGGAGCACACCTGGCCGGGGCCCTGCGCGCGGGCGCGGCACTCGGCCTGCGCGTGGTTGATGCCGTCGCCCTGCATCGCGCCCACGCCCAAGCGCACGCGATAGGCCAGGATCACCTCGGCGCCCGGATCGATGCGGTCCAGCTCCATGCGCAGCACCGGACCGGGTGCGCCCTGCAATGCCAGCAAGGTGGCGCCGCGCACGCGGACGCTGCCCTCGACCAGGCGGAAGCCGGCCGGCAGCCGGTCCACCAGCGTCGGACGCAGGGCGATGCCATCGCCGCTGTTGCGCACGCGCACGGTGTAGCTGACCAGGTCGCCGATCTCGGCCTGGCGCGTCGAGCCGATCTTCTCCACCGACAGCTGGCTGGCCAGCACCGGCTTGGGGGTCTCCACGCAGGCATTGTCCTGCAGCGTTCCCTGCGGCGCGGACAACGTGGCCAGGTTGAACAGGCCGTGCTGGGCGGTACCGGCGACGCAGGCATCGTCGTCCTGGTTGCTGCCGGCGGCGACCTTCAGGTGCACGTCGAGCAGATAGCTCTCGCTGGCGCCGGCGGCCAGCGTGCGCTTGCTGGCCAGGGTCCATCCGCCCGCACCGTCCAGGGGCACCGCGCTTTCGCTGCCGCGAGTGGAGGTGGCGCCGAGGATGCGCGCATCCGGATCGAACTGCGGGTTGTCGCTGAGCGCATACGCGCCGGCACTGCCGCCGATATTGGCCACGTCCAGCCGATAGCGCACGTGGAACTCGTCGGCCGTGCCGGCGACCAGTTGCGGCGTGCCCACCACGCGCTTGGCGACGGTGAAGATGGCGCGGATCGGGTGCTGGGTCTGGCATTGCTCGGGATTGACGCAGGCCGGATTGTCGGGGCCGCTGGGAACCACCGCGTTGCTGACCGCGCCCGTCGCGTCGGCAGCGACCTTGGCGCTGTAGGCGAAGACATAGCGGCCCGCGCTCGTGCCCGCCGCCAGCGTGCAGCTGAGGACCTGCCCCGCCACGCTGCAACTGCCTCCGTTCGGCGCGACGATCGAGGCGGTGTCCAGGTTCAACTTCGCGCTCAGCGTGTCGGTCAGCACCACCGGCGCGGTGGTCGCGGCGCCGGTGACGTTCACCGCCAGGCGGTAGCCGATGCGGTCGTTCGGCGCGACCTCGCTGCCGCTGGCCGGGTCGGCGGACTTGGCGACGGTGATCCGCGCGTCGGGATCGTTGACCAAGTCGCAGACGATTTCCGCCCCACCGACCACCTCCGCGGCCGGAACCGTATAGGTACGCGACGCGCTGTCCAGGCTGCCGACCACGCGGCCACCGACGCTGCAGCGGCTGTCGGCGCTGGACAGGTGCCAGCCGGCCGCCGCGGTTTCGGTGATCGCGATCGCACGCCCCAACGTCGAGACCACGAACGCCTGGACGCCGGCGCTGGCGGTGTCGCCGTCCACCTGCACCGCGCTGTCGCTGGCGCCGGTGGTGACGCTGCCGCTGGCTTGCACGGTGTTGCCGAGGGTGAAGGCGAAACTGCCGGTGCCGCCGCGCGAGGTCTTGCGCAGCACCAGCGTGGCGCGCGTGAGCAGTTCGGCGAAATCGTAGTCCACGCCGGTGCCCTGGCGCGGCACCAGGATGTCGCCGATCGCGCTCGGCAGCGTGCCGACCGCGTTGGCGGTGCCGCCGAGGCTGCCGACGCGGCGCTTGCCGTCGGCATAGCCGGCCGGCTGCGCCTCCACCAGCCGATAGCGGCCGCTGGCGACGTTGGCGAACAGGTAGTCGCCCTGCGCATCGGTGTTGACCACCCGGCTGACCGACACATCGTCGCCCGCGCAGGCGATGGCGCCGCTGGCCGGCACGCTGGCAGTCTGCACGCTGCCGTCGGGGCCGCTGCTGCAGCCTTCCAGCGTGATCTGCACGGCGCCGATGCCGGCATCGCTGCCATCGAACTGGCCATTGTCGTTGTCGTCGCGGAACACCTTGCCCGACAGCGCGCCGGCGACCACGCGCGTGGTCGCCGCCGGTGCCACCACGGCCCGGGTGAACGGGACGTTGCCGCTGACCCCGCGCATGGCGAAGTCGTTGCTGTACACGTCGCCGCCGGCGTTGCCCTGCGGCTGCAGCAGCACCCGCACGCTGCGCAGCTGCCCGTCGAGCTGGCGCACGCCATCGGCGCTGACCACGCGCACCGCGGTGACCTGCGCCGGCGATGCCGGGCACCCGGCGCTGCCGAACTGCGCCTGCGTGCACCAGCGCGTGCTGCCGCCGTTGAGCGCGTTGCTGGGCGCCGCCGGGTCGTGGTCGATGCTGCCCGGCGCCGCGCTGCTGTAGTACACCGTCGACGCAGGGCTGCCATCGCCGCTGATCGCGCCCAGCAGCGCGGCCAGGCCAGTGCTGCCGCTGACCTGGCTGCCGCGCGCATCGCCGGCATACGGCAGTACGTCGATCAGGTCGCTGCTCTGCACGTCGCCGCCGACGCTGATCCAGCGCAGCGTGTAGCCGATCGGCTGATTCGGCTCCACCGTGTCGTTGTCGGCACGCTTGCTGATCTGGAAGCCGCCGGGATTGCTGATGGTGAGGTCGCGGCGCGCGGCGAGGCGGCACAGCGTGCCGGTGACCGCGCCGGTCGCCGAATCGATGCTGTACCCGCTGTTGAGAATGGCGTCGTAGACCCCGCCGGAGTTCTGGCAGGTCCCGGCGTCGAGCGGGCTGCTGACCACGGTGAAGTTGGGCATGACCCGGGCGTTGGCCGACGCCACGTCGACATCGACCTTGAAGCGGATCGGCGCGATGCTCTGGCCGGTGGCGACGCTGGGAAGGTTCCAGACCAACGTGGTGTAGCCGGACTGCGGCGTGTTGGCCTGCACGCTGCTCAGCGCCAGCGACGCCGAGCCGTTGACGTACTGCGCTTCCGGCGGCAGCACGTCGCGCACCTGCAGGCTGGTCGTGGTCTGGGTGGTACCGGACGAACTCAGCACCGGACGCAGTTCGTATTCCACCTGCTGACCGGCGACCACCGCGTTGACGTTGTTGGCCGGGGTCAGCGTGACTTTGCTGATCGAGGCGCGCGCGGCGATCAGGGTCACCACGTCGCCCCAGGCCGTGCTGGTGATGAAGCGGCTGCTGTCGTCGCCGAGACCCACCCAGCGGATGCCCTGCGCGTCGGGCGCACTGCCCTCCGGCACATTGCTGGTGCCGACGGTGCCGTAGTTGTAGACGGCCGTGCCGTTCTCCCACACATGACCGGCGGCGACGCCATAGCCGGCGACCGGGGCGGTCCTGGTCGCCTTCAGCGCCACTTGCAGCAAGATCTGTGCGCTGGCCGGCATCGGCACCAGCACCCGCGCGCGGACCTTGGTGATCCGCGCCGCACCGCCCGGCACCGCAGCGAAGCTGCTGTACCAGGTCGGCGACTGGTCGTTGCCGCAGGTGCCGTTGGCCTGATCGTCGCGGCTGGCCCACCCGTCGCCGACGCCGTTGCGGCCGCCGGTGCCGTATTCGATCACCACGTTGCCGTCGGCCCAGCCCTGCGGGTTGGCGCTGGCGAGCGGCGCCACCGCGCTGGTGAGCTGATACTTGGTGGTGTCCAGCTTCTCGCACAGCACCAGCCCCTGGACCGGGGTGCTGCTGGGATTGAGCGCAACCACCGCCGCGCCGAAGTTGGAGCCGTCCTGCACGGTGCCGTCGGCGGTGTGCCAGCCGCTGCTGCCGATGTCCAGGTACTGCTTGCCGCCTCCGATCGAGGTGGTCTTGGTGAAGTTCAGGCTGGCTGCATTGTTGGCGCTGTCGTCGCCGCTCAGCGACTGTCCACTGATGGTCCGGCCGCGTACACCGCTGTAGCGGTTGGTGATGGTGACGTTGGCCTGATCGATCATCGGATCGAAGCCGCTGGCCGGAATCCAGATGCTGAGCACGCGCGCCGCGACGTAGTTGTCGCCGGGAGCCAGGTCGTTGTACTCGGTGCCCTGCCGCGGGAAATAAGTGCCATCGTCGGCCAGGTAGGTTCCGCTCCAGGGCGCATCCTTGATGGTGACGCTGATCGGCGCACCCGGCCCGGACTGGGTGGCGGTACAGGTGCCGCTGTCGCGCAGCTGGTTGGGCGTGCGGCCGGTGCCGCCGTTGGGCATGCCGAACAGGCCGACGTTGCTGCCCTGGCTGCTGTTGTTGAGGATGCAGTTGCCGCCCGGCCAGCTGTACAGCACGCCCTGGGTGCGGATCGCGTTCTGCAGCGCGGCCGCGCCGTTGGGATCGTTGCTGCTGGTCACCTCGATGTCGCTGAGGTTGTCGCTCCAGGCGACGCCGTCGCCGTCGATCGGTTCCAGACCCTTGATGCCGTTGGGGGCGCGGATGCCGGCGGCATAGCTCATCACCCAGCCATCCTGGCCGTTGAGCTTGGTGTAGACCCAACGGTTGCGGCTGCCGTTGGACTGCGGCTGCTTGACCACGTCGTAGCCGCCGCGCGCGCGGACCGTGACGACCAGCTCGCCGCTGTCGGTGGCCAGATAACTGGTGGTCGGCGGCGTGGAAGTCTGCGGGCTGGTGAAGCTCGTCGTCGGCGGGTTCAGCACCGCACCGTTGGGTGCGTTGCCAAGCACCATGGCCACCGGCAGGATGCTGCGCGCGCCGGCGTCCATCGGACCGTTGATCACGCAGGTCAGGGTCAGGCCGTCGGCGCTGATGCCGCTACCGTTGCCGTTGCACTGCGGCGGCAGCGCCTGCCAGGCGACGATGCGATCGCCGCTGCTGCAGCCGGCGGTGCCGGCGGCGCAGGTCGGCAGCGTCGAGGTGATGCTGACCTGGCTGTCGCCGCCATCGGTGTAGTACTGCAACGCATAGGTCACCGTGTCGTTGCTGCGCACGTCGCCGTTGTTGCCGGCGGCATCCAGGCTGTCGTACGGCGCCGAGCCGGTGGTGGCGGCGCCGGAGCCGGTGCGCACGGTGCCGGCGGTCACCGCCGCCAACGCCGGCAGCGCGTGGAGCAGCACGCTCAACAACAGCAGTTGCCGTGCCGCGGTGCGCACGTAGCCGCTGGCTGCCAGCCAGCGCAGCAGCGCGCGTGGCGCAGGCATGCGGTACGGCGGGGACGAATGGGCGCGTTCGACGGAAGCCATGGCGGTGCTCGTGGTAGGCGGAGGGGCGAGTGCCGGCGCGCGCTGCGTGGCCGCCGCGCGGCACGGCGCCGCACCAGCATCGGGAGGAAGACGACGCGACCGGCGCATCAGCGCGCGTCGCCCTGGCGGCCGACGATCTCGACCGAGACCCGGCGATCGGGCTGCAGGCAACGGGTCAGCGCCGGCGTGGCCCTGGTGCCGACGCACTGCGCGGTGGCCGCGGTCGGCGCGCGCGCGCCGACGCCGTCGGCCTGGATTGGC
Source organism: Xanthomonas sacchari (assembly GCF_024266585.1). Taxonomy (NCBI): domain Bacteria; kingdom Pseudomonadati; phylum Pseudomonadota; class Gammaproteobacteria; order Lysobacterales; family Lysobacteraceae; genus Xanthomonas; species Xanthomonas sacchari. The sequence continues at coordinate 1,023,803 of NZ_CP100647.1, read as the reverse complement.
GCGGCGATGCCGTGCTGCTGCAGGTACTGCTTGACGGTCCACGCGCGCTGTTCCGACAGCCGCTGGTTGTAGGCGGGACGGCCGAGGCGATCGCTGTGGCCGACCAGGCGGATGCGCTCGATCTGCGCGTACTGCGTGTCCAGTCGTTGCACCAACGCGTCGAGCGCCTGCCTGCCCTGCGGCAACAACCCGGCCAGGTCGCCGCGATCGAACGCGAACAGGGCGTCGGCGCTCAGATCGAAGCGCTCGGACTGCGCCGGCGTCTGCGCCGGCACAGCGTTGGGGCAGGCATCCGCCTGCGCCTCGGCCCGGCTGGTCAAGTCTTCGGCGATCTGCAGATAGGGCTTGGCATGGCGCCAGCCGCCGTCGTGGATCTCGTTGCCGGCATGCACCAGTTCCACTTCGGCGCAGGCGGTGGCCTGTGCGGCGCAGCGGAAGCCGGCGCTGCGCTTGAGCGCATCGTAGCGGGCCCACAGATCCGGTCGCAGCTTTTCGGCGCCGTTGACCAACGGCGTGTCCATGCCCGGATCGCGCCCGTTCTCCAGCGCGTCGAGCAATTGCACCGAGGCGTCCAGCGCCGCCTGCGGATAGCCGCCGCGATCGTTGCGGGTGTACTCGTGGAAGCTGGTATCCAGCCAGCACTGCGCCTTGGACAACGCATAGTCGTCCACCCGCAGGCCCTTGTCGTTGAGCGCCTTGATCCGCGTCTGGGTGGCCTGATACGCGTCATGGTCGGCATGGATCGCCTGTGCGCTGATGCGTTGCGGCGACGGCTGCAGCGCGACGGCATCCTCGGCCGCGGCGCAGGGCAATGTCCATGCGCCCAGCACGGCGACGATCAGCACGCTCAGCACGTGATGCGGCAGGGAAATGGATCGAGTCTTCATGGCGGTGCCCGGTTCGGTGCGGCAGCGGAGAGGGGAAAAGCGGCGAGGAAACGGCGTCATCGCGGCAGCGCCGGATTGACGGCCGGGTCCTTGCCGCGGAACAGGTCTTCGTCGAACTTGAAGCGCAGGCGCAGGAAGCCGCCCTGGTTGGTGTACTCGGCGCCGACCATGTCGTCGTCGCGGAAACCACGCCAGTTCCAGCCCGCCGACAGCCACAGGTTGGCGGTGAGCAGATAGCCGACCTCCAGGCCCTGCGCGTGCTGCACGGCGCCGCCCGGGCTCCACATGCGGTAGGCCATCGCGCTGACATCCCAGCGCTCGCTCAACCCGTAGGTGCCGCGTCCGCCGAGCAGGTAGGCGGTATAGCGGTCGCGGCCGCCGTCGATGCGGTCGCTCTGGCGCTTGCCGGCCACACGCGCGGTCCACCACCACACCCGGTTCGGATGCCAGTCGGCGACCACCGCGACCACGTGCTTGTCGTAGCCGCCGCTGGGGGCGAGCAACTGATCCTGCCCGAGCCACTGCGACAGATCCGCGTCGCGGCGGGTCCAGTACTCGTATTTGCCCAGCAGGTTGAAGCGGTTGCGGTCGGTGTCGCGGTAGGCGATGCCGAACTGGAAGCGATCCTCGTCGCTGCTCTGGCGGCTGTCGTCGTAGTCGTTGCGCAGGTAGTAGTTGCGCGCCAGCACGGTCCAGTCGCGGCTGAGCTTGCGCGCCGCGGTCGTGGTCGACAGCCAGCTGTCGTAGCCGCCACCAAGCCAGCCCTGGCTGGGCAGCGTGCTGTCGCTGCGGGTCGGCATGGCCCCGGTCCGACGCCATTCCAGGCGCTGGTTGAGCAACCACAGCTCGTCCGGACGCCACTCCACCGCGAAGGTCGCGGCGGTGGCGCGCTGCACCTGGCCCTGCAGCGCCTCCAGCCGCTCCGCGCCGGTCTGCAAGGTCAGCGTCGGCCCCAGGTGCCACAGGTTGCGCACGCCGCTGGCCCACTGCGCCTGGCGCGCGCCGAAGCTGTCGTACATGCGGTACTCGTTGAAGACGGTGCCGCCTTCCATGTACTGGGTGTCCAAGCCGAACACGAAGGCGTTGCTGTCGTAGGGGCTGGGCCGGCGCTGCCCGGTCGCCGGATCGATCACGCTCTCGCTGGTGGCGACCGTGCTCAAGCCGGTGTTCCACTCGTAGCGCGCATACAGGCGGGTCTGTTCGTGCACCTGGTAGCCGGCGCCCAGCGCCGCGCGCCGGTGCGCGCTGTGCGCCACGTCCTGCTCCACTTCGCCGCTGAGATCGACCCTGGGCAGCGGCCGCCATCGCGTGGCCACACGCAAGGCGGTGTACGCGACCGGCACCCCGGCCAGGCCGTTGCCGACCCAACTGCCGTAGTTGCCGCTCCAGCCCGCACCGGTGTTGTACAGCGTCTGTCCGTTGCCGGGGTTGAGCGCATTGGCCATGCCGCCGGCATAGCCACCACCGATCCCGCCGCCGATGCCCGGCGTCACCAGTCCCACGCCATAGGGCGCGCCCAGATTGCCTGGCAGGCTCAGGCCATTGCCGAGGCCGCCGCTGCCAGCGCGCTCGTCGACGTGATTGGCCCCCATCTCCAGGCTGAAGGTGTCGGCGGGCGCATAGCGCAGCCCTGCCTGCGCCTGGCTGCGCTCGGCCGCGCTGATCCGGTCGGAGATCCAGCTGCCTTTGGCGTACAGCCCCCAGGCGCTGCGCGCGTCGCCGTCGAGGTCACCGCCCAGCGCCAACTGCGCATCGAGTCCGGCCTGGCGACGTCCGCCAAGATAGGAAGACGCCGGGTTGTTGAAATCGGCATCGCTTTGGCCGTACCAGGCCAGCACGTTGCTGCGCCGGTCGCGATGGCCGAACTCGGCGCGCCAGGCATCGCCGGTGACGGTCCTGCCCGCAGCGGCGAACGGATCGATGGTGTAGATGGTGCCGCTGGCCGAGTTCAGCGCGCTTTCGGTCCGCGCGTACTCGCCGCGCAGCCAGGTGCGTTCGCCCAGATGCACGGTGCTGTTGACGCTGGCCAGTTCGAACGGCGCCAGCGGGTTCTGGTCCTTGACGTAGCTGCCGCCGAGTTCCAGCGCCGGCAAGACCTTGTACTGGCCGTTGAGGCCGTACACCCAGTAGTTTTCGCCGCCCTGGTCGACTTCGTAGGTGATGCGCACCGACACCGGATTCAGCGATTCGTCCACCGACGGCACCGGCTTGGTGAACAGGATGCGGCCGCTGAACGGCTCGAAGGTGTAGTCGCTGAAGCGCACCATCGGCGTGGTCTGCAGGATCCGCGACGGCGCGTACCGGTCGCGCACCACGATCTGCACCTGCTCGCTGCCCAGCACCGCGTGGGTGCTGTTGCTGACCGTGTAGGGACCGGACAGACCGCGGCCCGGGAACTCTTCGACCACTTGGCGCAGATGATCGTCGGCAGCGAACGCATCGAGGCTGCCGCGCGCGCCTTCCAGATGGCCGCGCACGCCGGTCAAAGTGCGAGTGTATTGGCCCAGGTCGCGGACCTGGGTGCTCGCCACCTCGCCCTGCCCGGCGCGCTGGCTGAAGCCGTCGCCGGTGGCGATGTCGCCGTACATCAGATAATTGCGCTGCCGGTCCAGGCGCAGATACAGGCGGCTGTTGCTGCGCGCCTCGAAGCCGACCATCGACGCATCGCCGGTGACCGGGAACCAACGCTCCGGATCCAGATCGCGGAACAGCCGCGCGGTCCCGGGCTTGTCGCTGTCGTAGGCCAGGGTCAGCAAGGTGTCGTCGGCGACCTGGCCCTTGAGGAAGAACGCGCTGCGCAGCGCGACGTTGCGCTTGCCGTCGCCGCTGCTGCGCGACCAGCTGTCGATGCGCGCCTCGAATCCATCGTCCGGACGCGCCTGCTGCAGGGAGAACGGATTCTTGCGATCGAAGCTGACGATGCCGTCGACCAGGCCGACCGCGAGCATCTCGCGCAACTCGGGCAGGAACGCGATCCGCCCCTTGGCCACGGCCGCGCCGGCGCTGACCTGCACGTCCACCGACTGCGCCTGCACCGGCGCCAGCAGCCACACCTCGGCCTCGCCCTGGTGCACGGCGACCTGCATGCCCGGCGTTACCCGGTCGGCGTCGCGCGGTGCCAGGCCGGCCTCGTCGCTGTCGGCGCCGGGCAGTTGCAGGCGCCCGGCGGACGCCTCGACGGTGACCATGGTATCGGCCTGCAGCGGCCGGCCTTGCCGGTCGAACACGCGGATCTTCAGCTTCGCCGGAGTCTGCCCGTCGGCCGGCAGGCCATCGCGCTCCACCTCCACGGTGAGGCGATCGACGCCACTGCCGCGCATGTCGAACGGTGCGGGCGGCGGCGACTCCAATGGGAGCGCGCGCGCCGGCGTGCAGGCCGCACCGAGACCGAGCGCTGACGCGATCGCAAGCGTCAGGACCGATGTCTGCCTGCGCGTGCGGAGAGTCGTTGTTGCCATAGTCATGTCGTCCCTGCCTCGCAAACCGCTGCCCGCCGCGCGCTGCGCGACAGGTGACGTCACAGAAAAAGAAAAAGACGCTCGCCCCTAGGCCGACGCAAGCAGATTTCCTGCCGCATGAAGATCGGCCAACGCTCGCATGCCGCTGCGATGCCGCAGCGCACATCGGCGACGGCTGGCGTGTGGTGATTCTTTCGCCTATCGGAGGCAGCGACGTCCGCATTTGCGCAACCACACGTTCTCGATCGCGCAACGCGACCCAACCATGTTTCGTGTTAACCATCCCGCGCCCTGGATCGGACAACGGGTGCTGCGCTCGGCAACAGCACCCGGCCTGGCGCGAGCCCACGCATTTCGGAGAACGAACGTGGCGGCTCGCGTCATCGGTTCGACGCGGCGGACGGTCAACGCATCGCATCGCGCCTGCAGCGCAATGCAACGCCGCCCTGCCTGGATCACGCGCGCGCCGTCACCTCCGCTCGGGCGACGCCTGCACCAGACAGCGCGCGACCAAGCCGCCGAGCACGCCGCCGAGCAACGGCGCCGCCCAGAACAGCCAGAGTTGCCGCAGTGCGCCGTCGCCGGCGAACAGCGCCGTGGCGGTGGAGCGCGCGGGGTTGACCGAGGTATTGGTGACCGGAATGCTGACAAGATGGATCAGCGCAAGGCACAGCCCGATCGCCACCGGGGCTGCCGCTGGCACCGCGCCCGGCCGGGTGGCGCCCATGATCACGCCGACGAATACCGCCGTGAGCACCGTCTCCAGCACGAAGGCAGGCACCATGCCATAGCCGTCCGGCGACAGATCGCCATACCCATTGCTGGCGAACGCAGCGGGGGACGTGGCCTGGAACGCTTCCGCCACCGAGCCATGGTGGACCAGATACAGCAAGGCCGCGGCCAGGACGCCGCCGACCAGTTGCGCCAGCACGTAGGCCGGCACCCGTCGCAATGGGAAGCGCCCGCCCGCCCACAGCCCCAGGCTCACCGCCGGATTGAAATGGCCCCCGGACAGATGCCCAAGCGCATAGAGCCCCGTGAGCACGCTGAAGCCGAATGCCAGCGCAACGCCGACGTTGCCGATGCTGCCGCCAGCCAGTATCGCCGCACCGCAGCCGCCCATTACCAGCCAGAACGTGCCGACCGCTTCGGCGAGGAGTCTCCTGAACATTGCCGTTTCCCAGATGAAGGTGTCATGTCGAATCGCGCGACGCGAGGCGGACGGCGATTGCGCGATCCCGGCCTCGGCACGCGTGCGGACTCCATGGCGTTGCCATCGCCGGCACTCCTTCGCCGACGATGGCAGTGGGCTGCATCCTGCGTCTCCACGCTGCCGTCCTGCGGCGCGTCCCGCGCCACCGGCGGCAGTCGCCTGCGATCTAGGGTCGCCCCGGCAAGGACGTGCGCAAACCGCCAGAACAGCAACCAATGGTTGCCGCTGCGCGCACGCCGCCGCGCCGCGCACGTGCGCTCGGTCGCACCGCTATACCTCGGGAAAATAGGTCTGCAGCACCTGTTCGATGGCCGCACCGGACAGCACTGCCAGGGCTTTCGCCATCGCCGCGCCGTGGCTTTCCACCACCAGGGTGATCCGCCCGTAGGCCGTCGCAACCACATGTTCGGCCCGCGCTGCATGCGACGTCGGATCCAGGCGATCGCCACTCGCGTCCATCGTTTCCTCCTTGCGCCATCGGTCCGCCGCAGCGGCGGACGGGATGACACGCAGCATCCGCGCCGAGACCATCCACAGCCACGGCTTCGGCGACAACCTAGCGTTCGCGCACCCACAACCGGTCACGCGTAAAGCTGCGGAGCGCTCTCGACCAGGAACGCGATGAAACGCTGGATCTTCTGCGAATTCCTGCGGTTGCCCGGATACACCGCAGACAGCGCGAAGGCCGGCAGCGCCGTGTCGTCCAGGACCTGGCGCAAGCGCTGCGCGGCCACCGCATCGGCGACAAGGAAGCGCGGCGCGGCGACGATGCCGAGGCCGGACTCGGCCGCGGCCAGCAGGTGCCGCAGCGAATCGCTGCGCATGCGTTCGTTGACGCGAAACGCATGCCACTTGCCATCGGCAAGGTAGCGCCAGGCACGCGCGTCGCCGCCTTCGATCAGTGCGTCGTGCGCCTCCAGCTCCTGCGGCTGCGTCGGCACGCCGCGTTGCTGCAGGTACTCCGGGCTTGCGTACAGCGCGTAACCGACCTGTGCGATCTGGCGCGCGACCAGGCTCGAATCTTCCAGTTCGCCCAGGCGCAAGGCCACATCGAAATGCGCCTCGTTGCCGGACGGCGTCTCGTACTCCACATGCAGCAGCACATCCGGATACGCCAGGGCAAAGCGACTCAGCAACACGCCGACCCGGCGCTCGTCGAACGTCCGCGGCACGGCCAGGCGCAAACGGCCATTGACCTGGCCCTGCGTGTTGGCGACGAACTCGTTGGCCGCGGTGAACGCCTCCAGCAAGCGCACGCACTTGGCGTAGTACACCGCACCGACCTCGGTGGCGCGGACGCTGCGCGCACTGCGGTCCAGCAACGGCGCGCCGAGCTTGCGCTCGATCTCGCTGATGCGCCGGCTGACCACCGACTTGGCGGTCTGCAGGCGCCGCGCGGCTTCGGTGAAACTGGCCGTTTCCACCACCGCCACCAGCGCGCGCAGGTCGGCGATCTCGATCATGCGCGCTGGTCCAGCATCTCGGCGGCGAGCAGGTCGTCGAGCACGGCGGCGAGGGTGGCATCGCTGGCGTCGGCCCCGAGCTGCACGCAGAACCCGCTGTCGGTGTCGCCCCAGGCGGCATCGCCGATCAGCAACAGGACCGTTTCCGCGCTGATGCCCAGGCGCCCGCGCAGCGCCATCACCGACGCACCGTCGTCGCCGGCAGCGGCGATCGCCAGGGCCAGCGGCCCGTCGCAGGCGCGCTGCCGTTGCAGATCGATCGTGCGCCTGCCGCGTGCGGCCAGCATCGCGTCGATGCGCTCGGCCAACGCGTCCCGCGGCAATGCCACCAGCACATCGCCGGTCACCCCGAGCGGGCTTGGCGACGGCGCCAGCGCCTGGTCGGCCCGCACCGGCATGCGACACCACAGATCGCAACCGCCGTCCTGGCGCCGGACCAGTTCGACCTGCGCACGCAGCTGCCGCAACAACGTCTGGCTCACCGCAAGGCCCAGGCTGCCTTCGGCATGATGCAGCAGCAGGTCGTCGGTGGTGACCAGCGGCCCGAAGTGCTCGGCGGCAAAGCCGTCCGGCTCGCACACCAGTTCCATCTCCAGACAGCGTGCGCTCGCCTTGAGATCCAGCGCCAGCCGCTCGCCGCGCAATCCATCGAGTGCGTGCGCCAACAGGTTGATCAGGATCTGGCGCAGCGCCAGCGGGTCGACCAGCACCGCCTCCGGCCCGCGGCTGACCCGCAGCTGCAACTGCACCCCCGCCTCGCGCGCCTGCAGGGCGAAGGTGTCCTGCAACCACGCCGCCAGTTGCGGCAACCGCACCGCGCCGCGTCCGTCGCTGTCGGCCGACAGCCGGCCCAGCCCGACCAGCGCGTTGCGCGACAACGCATCCAGCTGCACCGCCGCCTGCTGGATGGCCGCCACCGACGCGGATGCGCCCGGCACCGCGTCGAACTGCCGCGCCAGCACCTTGGCATGCGCCGAGAGCGCGGCCAGCGGCGCCCGCATGGCATAGGCGATTCCCGCGAACAGGTTGCCGGTGCGGCGGAACGGTTCGAGCGCGCGCTGGCTGCGCGCATCGCGCGGCGGCGTTCGTCCCAGCATCCGCAGCTGCCGTTCCTGCGCCAGCGCCGCCTCGTTGCCGCGTTGCTGGTACGCGCGCAAGGCCAGCATGCCGTCGCTGTTGCCGAGCAGCACCATGTGCCGCAGCGCATCGCCTTCCTCCACGATGTGCACATCCACGTAGCGGTCGGCGCTCAGTTCCACGCCGGGCAGCGTGACCGGCAACGCATCGCAGCCGACCAGCAGGTCGCGCAGGCGCTGGATGGTCGCCGCCTCCGGCTCGGTATCGCCAAGCAGTTGGGTCAGGTCGCCGACGATGTCCTCGACCTCGCCGCTGGCATCGAAGCTCACCACGACCGGCTGCTGCGCCACCACCGTGGCGGACCGACGGCGCCGCTTCACGGCGAATGCTCGAGTTGCGCGGCGAGCGCGGCGAACGCCTCTTCGACGCCGTCGCCGGAACGGGCGCTGGCGCTGAAGGTCGGCAACTGCTGGGCCAGATGGCGCACGTGCGCCGGCGTCACGTCCCATTGATCGGCCATGTCGCACTTGTTGAGCACCAGCACGGCCGGCAACGACCGGCCCACCGTGCGCTCGGCCTGTTCGCGCAGTTCCAGCACCGTGGCCAGCGTGTGCGCGCGGGTGCCATCGGCAACCAGCAACAGTCCGTGGCTACCGCTCAGGTAGTGGCCACGGAGCTGATCGATCAGGCTCGCCCCGGCGATGTCCCACAGCACCAAGCGCAGCTCGTGCTCCGACGAGCGCACGAGCGTCTTGCTGTCGACCTTGACCCCCACGGTGGTCAGGTAGTGATCCGAGAAGGTGTTACGCACCGCACGCGCCACCAGGCTGGTCTTGCCGACGGCGAAATTGCCCAACAGGCTGATCTTTCTGGACATGGAGATCATGGCGATACCGCAAAGGGAGTGACGATGAGAGAGGTGGCGCGGGCGCTGCCGCGGTGAGGCAGCGTGGCGAGCGCGTCCTCGTCCAGCGCGAGCGTGTTCGGTGGCCGCAGTTCGTGCATCAGGCGCGTCGCCAGCCACTCGGCGCGGCGCCGGCGCAGGTCGCGGTTCTGCGCATAGCCGCCCGGATCGTCGGTAAAGCCGCGCGCCGCCAGATGGAAGCCGATCGCATGCGCGGCTCCCACCTCCTGCAACGCGCGCAGGCACTCGATCAGCGCGCCCAACGCTGCCTGCATGTCGCCGCGCGGCTGCGTCGTTCCGGGTTCGAAGGCGATCTGGATGGCCTGCATCTGCGCGATGAGTGCCGCGATGCGCTCGCGCCCCGGGTAGGTCAGCCGCTCGGTCTCCAGCCGCAGGCCGGGCAACGGCGAGGGCTGCGCGCGCAGCCGCTGCCAATCGGCGAAGCCGACTTCGCCGACCAGGCGCAGGCTGCCGTCGGCGTCCGGGCCATGCACCATGGCCAGCGGCAGCCCCAGGCTACGCGCCATGCGACGGCGCAAGGGCAATGGTTCCAGCGACAGGAACGGCTGCAGCCGCCATTGCGCCGTCACCTGCGGGTGGACACGCGCCAACCACGCGGTGGGATCGTCGGCGAACGGATCCAGCAACCCGGCGATGCGCACCTGCCCGCGCCGCGACGCGTCCCAGCCGGAAAGCGACAGCCCCGGCCAGTGGGCCAGCGCGTCATGCACGCGCTGCTCCCGGGCCGACCAGCGCGCGGCCAGCCCCGCGTGCACGCCGATGGCCAGGACCAGCGCCGCCAGCGTCGCATACACGTAGCGGCGCTGGCGCCGGGCGCGCGGCGACTGCCAGCCCGGGACCCCGGGGTTCAGCGTCGCCAGCGAAACCGACTGCAGATAGCCGGCGCCGGCCTGCCCGGCCTGTGCCGCATCTCCCAGCGCCGCCCCGTGGCGGCGATGCAGTACTTCGCTGATCGCATCCAGGCGCTGGACGAATCCGCTTGGCGGCACGCCGCGCACGAACGCGACCAGCCAGCACCACGGCGACTCGCTGACCGCCAGACGATACTCGCCCACCGTGGCCGAGCCGATGCCGTCGTCGCCGGCGACCGCATCGCGCACGAACTGGTGGATCGCGCTGAACATGCCGGCCACGGCGTCGGCATCCAGCGCGCGGGCGCCGTCGGCGCCCAGATAGCCGAGCAACAGGCCGTTGCCGCGCTGGATCAGGAACAGATGCTCGACCCGATAGTGCGCACTATGGCGCAGGACGATCTGCGCATACGGCACGCCGCCACGCAAGGCCAGCCAGCGCCACCACAGGGTGCGCGGACTCAGCGGAGCGCCCAGCGCCCGATCCAGATCCTCGCCGACCTGGCGCATCGCCTCGACCAGGGCGCGACGGATGGTCGCCCCGATCACCGGATACAAGGCCGCCACCACCGATTGCGGCCGTTGCCGCACCGCCGCGTCGAGCGCCTCGCCACTCAGTGCCGACAGCGCCTCGCGCAGCCGCGATGGCGCGGTCGGCGCAGCCGCATCGCGTTCCAGTTCCTCGGCCAACAGGTCGGCGAGCTGCGCCAGCCGCGTGTCCAGGCGCCGCAAGCGCTCCCACTCGGGCTGCAGCAACAGCTCGCGGAGGCGCTGGTAATCGTCGTGCATATGCCGCACTCAGCCTTCGCCGAGCGCCGCCCCCGGATCGCGCAGGCGCAGCGCCAGTTCGGCGAGCAGGTCGGCAAGATCGTGCCTGGCCAGTTTCTGCGCCTGCAGCGCGCCGTGCGCGTCGGCAAGCGCCTGGCGCACGCCGGCGACCGCCTCGTGCTGGGCCTGGCGCTGGTCGGCCAGCGCCGCCCGGTGCCTGGCATCGGCCGCCTGGGCATCGTGCTCATGCCGCTGCAGTGCCGCGTTGATCTCGGTCCGCTGCGTGCGCGACGCCTGCTGCCAACGCGCCTGTACATCGTCGATCGCGTTGGCGCGGTTGTCGGCCTCCTGGTGCAGTTGCGCCTGCATGCGCTCGGCCTGCTCCAGTACCCGGGCCTCCAGCTCCTGCAATTGCCTGTCGCTGCGCTGCGCCAGTGCGGACAGCTCCTGCTGCACGTAGTGCCGCAGTTCCTGCAGACGCGCATCGAAGTCGCGCACCACGCTGCCGAACATCAACTCGCGCAGCTGCTCCATGCGCGGATCGGCGGAGACGGACGATGGCGGATCAGCGCGTGTGGCCGACGGCGGCGGCAGATCCTCGGCGGAAGCGGCGGGCTCGGCACGATCGGGCATCATGGGTGGCTCTCGGGATGGCGGTAATGGCGGGGGACATCGGAGCGCGGGCAGGACGAACGCGACAGCGCGCTCAGGCCACGCCATGGCGCGGCAACGGATCGCTCGGATCCTGCAGCGCCGGCGCCGCGTCCTCCAGGCGCTGCAACACCTCGCGCCTGCAACGTTCGTCGAGATAGGCGGCAACCAGTGCGGCAAGCGCCGTACGCAACGCCGGATCCTGCAATGCGCCGACCACGTGTCGCCACGCGTCCCGCTGTGCCCAGCGCGCGAACCGCACATAGACGCCATGCCAGGGGCCGAACGCCGCTGCCGGCACGCAGGTCCAGCGCGCGCCGGTCGCGGCGACCCACAACACGGACTCGACGAAACGCCGCGTCTCGGTCGCGTTGCGCGCGCGGCTGCCGAGCCGGCCCGGCAGGCTGGCGGCGATCTGCGTCCACTCCTCGTCTCCCAGACGGCGCGTACAGTCCCATTGCGCGCGCAAGTCGCGCATGTCGCCGGGCGACGCAGTGGCAGTGGCAGTGGTAGACAACGGTGGACAGCGACTCATGTGCCGCGCTCGCCATCCGGAGCAACAACGGCCCCATTTCGCACCGCAGCTTGCCCACCTCCGCCGTGCCTCGGGACAGCAGGACACATGCTGTGCCGCAGGGGTTCGCCGCCGCTGTCCTCGCATACATGTGCTTCATCCATTCGCGTCCTCGCCGACTGCCATGCCTCCAGGCAACCGCCGACACAGCGTCGGATACGGTTGCCTCTTTTCAATGGATTCGTGCTTGATGTCACAATGAGGACATTGCATCGTGTGAATAAATTCACGTTGCTTTAAGTGCAGGCTTCAGGGGGCATCAACACATGCATGCGCGTTCCGCTCACGAGCCACCGGACGACTCGATCACCGACCTCCTGCACGCGGCCCAGGCAGGCCAGGCGCACGCCTGGGACCGGATCTACACGCTGCTCTACCAGGACCTGCGCCGCATCGCGCGGTCGCAGGCGCGGCAGCAACGCGACCTGGGAATGTCGCCGACCTCGCTGGTCAGCGAGACCTGGCTGCGCCTGGTCAACGCCGAGGTGGCCGCGGCGACCCGACCGCATCTGCTGGCGCTGCTGGCCCGCGCCATGCGTTTCGTGCTGGTGGACGAAGCGCGGCGCAAGCTGACCGACAAGCGCGGCCAAGGCGTCGTCCTGGTCCCGCTCGAGGCGCAACACGATGCCGCCGAGGCGGCGCAGTCCGCCGAGTACATGCTTGCGCTGCAGCAGGCGCTGGAAGCGCTGGAAGCGCTCGACCCGCGTCTGGTCAAGGTGGTGGAGTTGCGTTACTTCGGCGGCCTGAGCGAAACCGAGGTCGCCGATCTGCTGCAGCGCAACGTGCGCACGGTACGGCGCGACTGGCGCAAGGCCCGCGCCTTCCTGGCCTGCCAACTGGATGGCCCCGCGGCGACCGGAACCTCCGCCGGTGCATGACCTGCACGCCGAGGCACTGAAGCTGTTCGACACGTTCGTAGCGCTGCCGCCGACACGGCGCGCCACGGCGCTGCAGCGCCTGCGGACCGCGCACCCGGCGCTGGCCGCCGTGCTCGACGGCTTGCTGGACGCCGACGCCGCCAGTTCGCCGCTGGACCTGCCGCTACCGACGGCGCTTGCCGGCGCTGCTGCCGAGATCGAGCCGGATCGACGCCTGCAGACGCACCTCGGCCCGTGGCGCATCGTGCAGGTGCTCGGCGAAGGCGGCATGGGCACTGTCTACGAAGCGAGACGCAGCGATGGTCATTACACGCAGACCGTCGCCCTGAAATGCCTGCGCATCGCCGCGGTCTCGCCGGCGGTGGCCGATGCCTTGCGCCACGAGCGCGACACGGTGGCGCAACTGGACCATCCCGGCATCGCGGCCTTGCTCGATGGCGGCATCGACCGCGACGGCCATCCCTGGTTCGCCATGCAGAAGGTCGACGGGCAACCGATCGACCAGTGGTGCGATGCGCACCGGCTGTCCCCACGCGAGCGAGTACGCCTGCTGTTGCAGGTGTGCGATGCCGTCGCGTATGCGCACCGCCTGGGCATCGTGCACCAGGACATCAAGCCATCGAACCTGCTGGTCGCCGAGGACGGGCGTCCGCGCCTGCTCGATTTCGGTCTGGCGCGCCGCCTGCAATCGGACCGCAAGCTCATCGCCATCAGCCACGGCTACGCCGCTCCGGAAGCGCTGCGCGATGCGCGGCCAGCCCGCACGCTGGATATCTACGCGCTGGGCGTCGTGCTGTACCGACTGCTGTGCGGCAGCGGTCCGCTGCCGCCGGCGCCGCTGGGGGGCGCGGCGCTGGCCGCAGCACCGCAGCCACGCCGTCCCAGCGCCTTGGCCGCCGGCACCGATGCGGCCAGCGCACAGGCCCGCGGCCTGTCCCATCCGCGCGCGCTCGCCGCGGCGATCGGTGCCGATCTCGACGGGATCGCCTTGCGTTGCGTGGCGATCGCGCCCGAACAACGCTATCCCAGCGTCGAAGACCTGCAGGCGGACCTGCAACGCTGGCTGGCACATCGCCCGGTGACAGCCGCGCCCACCAGCCGTCCACACCGCATCCGGCTGTTCCTGCGCAGGAATGCGCTGGCGGCGACCCTGTGCAGCATCGCCGTGGCGGCGCTCTTGATCGGCGGCGGCATGGCGGCCCTGCAGTTGCAGCGCGCACGCCAGGAACTGCGCTCGGTCGCCGCCCTGGACCGCCTGTTCGAACGCACGCTCGGCAGCACCACGCTGTCCGGTCTCGGCGAAACGCCGCTGACCCCGCAACGCCTGCTCGCCGAGACCGAAGGGCGCCTGCGCGATCCGGCATTTCCGCACACCCCCACCAGCCGCGCGCTCGGCCTGGCCGCGCTGGCGCGCAGCTACGACGTCATCGGCAACACGGCGCATGCGGCGAGGCTGGCCGCCGAAGCGGTCGCGCTGCGGCCGGACGATGCGCGCATCGCCGCGATCCTGGCCAGCCTGCAGAACCAGCAGGCCGATTACGCGCGCGCCGAACAGACCGCGCTGCACGGCCTGCAGCAGGTCGACGACACCGTCGAGCAGGATGCCGAGCGCTTGCGCCTGCGCGCCACGCTGATCGCCGCGCGCGCCCGCGCGCGCTGGGGCCAGGCCGACCAGGACCAGGCCACTGCCTTGCTCGAGCAGGCGCTGGCGCAGTTGCCGAACGGCGGCGCCGACAACACCGTGTTGCGCGCCGATTTGCTGACCCTGCGCGGTTACTGGCGTCTGCAGAAGTACCGGATGGCGGAGGCAGAGCAGGATCTGCAGCACGCCATCGCCCTGAGCCAGCCGCTGGCTCCGGCCACCGCCGACGATGCACGGCACTTCCTGGTGCGCACGCTCGGCCTGCTGGACCGGCCCAGCGAAGCGCATGCCCTGGCCGTCACGCTGCTGGCCAGCCGGCGGCGCATGTATGGCGAGAAGCATCCGCAGACCGCGCGCGCGCTGGTGTCCTACGCCGAATCGCTGATCTATCTGTCCGATCTCAAGCAAGCGCTGGTCTACACCGACAAGGCGCGCGCCATCTTCCATGCCAGCGTCGGCGACGACCATCCCGACATGGCCGAGGCATTGCGATTTTCCTCCTACGCACGGACCGGCACCGGCGACCTGGCCGGCGCCATCGGCCAGGCGCGCGAGGCCCTGCGCATCCACCTCCGGGCGCACGGCCCGCACCACGAACTCACGCTCAAGGCCAAGAGCAATCTGGCCGGCGAGTTGATCTACTTCGGGCAGTACGTGCCTGAGCAGCGCAAGGCGTACGACGACGAGGCATTGGCCCTGTTCCGGGAGGTCATCGCCGAAGGCACGCGGCAACGCCTGCCGATGCCGGCCATCCGCCTCACCTACGCGTTCGGCCTGGTGATCAGCGAGCATCCGCAGGAGGCCGAGCAGCAACTGTTGCTGGCCGATCATGAAATCGTGACCTATCTGGGCCGCCAGCACAGCTATCTGTCGCAGACCCAGTATTCGCTCGGCCTGTTGTACGTTCAGCTCAACCGCGACGGCGACGCCGAGCGCGTGTTCCAGGCGCTGGTCGACGGCATGGGCGATCCGGCACAAGCGTCGTACATGCGCACGATGAACGCCTTCGGCGCGCTGGACGGGCTCGGCGACATCGCCCAGCGCGGCGGCCGCACAGGCCAGGCCCGGCGCTACTGGCAGCGCGCGCTAGCGCTGGGATCGCGCATCTACGGCCCCCGCGACAACACCCTGGTCGCGGTGAAGCGGAAACTCGCCGCGGCGGGCTGAGGCGGGCCGGCAACGCCAGGCTGCCGTGCCCCTGCCTGCACGTCACGACGCAATGACGGCGCGCAGGCCGACCGTCGCTATCGGCGATCACACCGCCATCGCGACTGAAGCGGCTCCCACGGATCTCGCGCACACCCCAGCACCCACAAAAAAGCCCCGCACCTGGCGGGGCTTTTCCGTGACCGCGAACCGCGCGCGCTCAGTCGATGTCGAGGAAGCTGCGCAGCTGTTCCGAGCGGCTCGGGTGACGCAGCTTGCGCAACGCCTTGGCCTCTATCTGGCGGATGCGCTCGCGGGTCACGTCGAACTGCTTGCCGACTTCCTCGAGGGTGTGGTCGGTGTTCATGTCGATGCCGAAGCGCATGCGCAGCACCTTGGCTTCCCGCGGGGTCAGCCCGGCGAGCACGTCGCGCACGGTCTCGGACAGGTTGATGTTGGTGGTGTTCTCGATCGGGGACTCCACGTTGGTGTCCTCGATGAAGTCGCCCAGATGCGAATCCTCGTCGTCGCCGATCGGGGTTTCCATCGAGATCGGCTCCTTGGCGATCTTCATCACCTTGCGGATCTTGTCCTCCGGCATGTCCATTTCCTTGGCCAGCTCCTCCGGGGTGGCCTCGCGGCCGTACTGCTGGAGCATCTGCCGGGAAATGCGGTTCAACTTGTTGATCGTCTCGATCATGTGCACCGGGATGCGGATGGTGCGCGCCTGGTCGGCGATCGAGCGGGTGATCGCCTGGCGGATCCACCAGGTGGCGTAGGTCGAGAACTTGTAGCCGCGGCGGTACTCGAACTTGTCCACCGCCTTCATCAGGCCGATGTTGCCTTCCTGGATCAGGTCGAGGAACTGCAGGCCGCGGTTGGTGTACTTCTTGGCGATGGAGATCACCAGGCGCAGGTTGGCCTCGACCATTTCCTTCTTGGCCTTGCGCGCCTTGGCTTCGCCATAGGCCATGGCGCGGCTGATTTCCTTCAGCTCGGCCAGGCTCAGGTAGGTGGCCTGCTCCACCGCGACGGTGGCTTCCTGCTCGGCGATGATCTGGTCCTTGACGTCGCGCAGCGCCGAAGACCACTTCTGCTTGCGCTTGAGCGCGTCGTCGACCCAGGCCACATTGGTCTGGTTGCCTTCCCAGGACCGGATGAAGTCCTTGCGCGGCATGCGCGCCACGTGGGTGGCCAGATGCAGCACGCGGCGCTCGTGGTCCTTGACCTGGGCCATGGTGTCGCGCAGCTTGCGCACCAGCACGTCGGTCAGCGGCAGCGGCAGCTTCAGGGTGACGAACACCTCGGCGATGTCGTTGCGCAGCTTGGTGACCAGCTTGTGCTCGGCGCCGTTCTTGGCGTGGGCCTTCTTGAACTTGGCGTACTCGGTGGCCAGCACTTCCATGCGCCGCGCGACCTCGGCCGGGTCCGGACCGGTCGGGCCGGCGTCCTCTTCGGCGGTGTCGACGTCGTCGTCGTCCTCATCGGCATCGGCATCGCCGGCACCGTCGTCTTCGGCGACCACCACCGGCGCCGGCTCTTCCTCGATCAGGTCGTTGAAGCCGACCACGATCTCGGCCAGGCGCTTCTTGCCTTCCTTGTGCTGTTCGTAATCCTCGAGCAGGGTCTCCACCGCCAGCGGGAACGCGCCCAGCGCGGCCTGCACCTGGCCGAGGCCTTCCTCGATGCGCTTGGCGATGGCGATCTCGCCTTCACGGGTCAGCAGTTCTACTGTGCCCATCTCGCGCATGTACATGCGCACCGGATCGGTGGTGCGGCCACCCTCGGTGTCGAGCGCGGTCAGCGCCGCAGCGGCTTCTTCGGCCGCGGTGTCGTCGACTTCGCGGTTGCCGGTGTTGCCGTCGTTGAGCAACAGGGTTTCGGCATCGGGGGCAACCTCATGGACATCGATGCCCATGCCGTTGATCATGCCGATGATGTCTTCGATCTGTTCGGGATCGACCAGATCGTCGGGAAGGTGGTCGTTGACTTCCGCGTAGGTCAGATAGCCCTGTTCCAGGCCCTTGCTGATCAGTTGCTTGATGTCGGATTGCTGGGCAGGACGTTCGTTGGCCATGAGTGCTCGCGCCACCGGCAGGTAGGTGAATGAGTGAACCTAGCATTATAACAGCCCGGACCGCCGCTTGCCGGACGAGGAGCCTGAACGGCTCCGCCAGGAACGCGCCGGCGTCTACGGCCGGAGCAGAAACGTGACCGGGCCGTCGTTGACCAGGCTGACGACCATATGGGCACCGAAGCGGCCGCTTTCCACCCCCGGCGGGTGCTGCGCACGGCACAGCTCCAGCAATCGGTTGAAGCCGCGTTCAGCCTCGGCCGGCGGTGCGGCGGTGGTGAAGCTGGGCCGCATGCCCGAACAGGTATCGGCGGCCAGGGTGAACTGGCTGACCAGCAGCAGGCCGCCGCCGGTGTCGCGCAGCGAGCGATTCATGCGTCCGTTGTCGTCCGAAAACACCCGGTAGCCGAGCAGGCGCTCGGCCATGCGCCGCAGCTTGGCCTCGTCGTCGCCCGGCTCCACCGCCACCAGCGCCAGCAGGCCGGGGCCGATCCGGCCCACGACCTCGCCGTCGACGCTGACCGAGGCCTGGGTGACGCGTTGGATCAGCGAGAGCATAGGGCGGGGATTGGGGATTGGGGATTGGGGATTGGGGATCGCCCGCGCTTGGCGAACGGCTGCGATCATGCAGGATCATCGCCGAACCGCTTGGATTGGGGAAGCCGGATCGCATGCCGCTGACGGGATCCGCGATGCCCGTCGGGCGGGGCCGACGCGCCGAGCGGATAAACTGGGCCGATGAAACCTGCGACGCTCGCTTCCCTGCTGTACCGCTGCGCCGCCGCCGTGGCGCGCCTGCCGTGGCCGTGGCTGCGCCGCCTGGCCGACGCCCTGGCCGGGCTGTGGCTGCGCCTGGACGCGCGCGAGAGCCGGGTGGTCCGGCGCAACCTGGAGCTGGCCTATCCGGAGCTGCTGCCCAGCGAGCGCATCGCCCTGCAGCGCGATGTGCTGCGCTCGACCGCGCGGCAGGCCTTCGAGACCCTGCTGCTGTGGACCCGGCCGCCGGAACGGAACCTGGCGCGGCTGCGCCTGCGCCACGGCCAGGACCTGTACGACGCGGCGCTGGCCGCCGGCCGCGGGGTGATCGTGGCCGCGCCGCATTTCGGCAACTGGGAGTTGCTCAACCAGTGGCTGGCCTCGCGCGGGGACATCGCCATCGTCTACCGCGCGCCGGACTCGGCGGTCGGCGACGCCTTCCTGCAACGGGTGCGCAGCGGCGAGCGGGTGCGCCAGGTGCGCGCCGAGGGGCCGGCGGTGCGGCAGCTGTTCAAGACGCTCAAGGACGGCGGCGCGGTCGGCATCCTGCCCGACCAGCAGCCCAAGGCCGGCGACGGCGTGTTCGCGCCGTTCTTCGGCGTGCCGGCGCTGACCATGACCCTGGTCAACCGCCTGGCCGAGCGCACCGGCGCGACCGTGCTGTTCGCCTGGTGCGAGCGCGTCGGCAACGACCTGGAGTTCGCCCTGCACGTGCAGCCGGCGCCGCCGGCGATCGCCGATGCGGACCCGCTGCGCGCGGCCACCGCGCTCAACGAGGGCGTGGAGCGGGTAGCGCGGCGCGACCCGGCGCAGTACCAGTGGACCTACAAGCGCTACACCCTGCGCCCGGACCCGGCCGAGCCCAATCCCTACGCCACCGAGCGCCACCCGCACTAGGGCGCTCGCCCGGACAGCCCCGCGCTAATCGTCGTGCGGCTGCGCCGGGCCGGCGAGGATGCGCTGGTAGAACGCCAGGTCCAGCCAGCGCCCGAACTTGAAGCCGGCCTCGCGCACGGTGCCGGCATGCACGAAGCCGAGCTGCTCGTGCAGGGCGATGCTGCCGGCATTGCTGGCGTCGATGCCGCCGACCAGCACGTGCACGCCGCGCGCTTGCGCGGTGTCGATCAGCGCCTGCAGCAGGCGCCGGCCCGCGCCGCGGCCGCGATGGTCGCGGTGCACGTAGACCGAGTGCTCGACGCTGTACTTGAACGCCGGCCAGGCGCGGAAGGTGCCGTAGCTGGCGAAGCCGAGCAGGGTGCCGTCGGCGTCCTCCAGCCCCAGCACCGGGAAGTCACCCGCCCGTTTGGTCGCGAACCAGGCCGCCATGCTCTCCGGCGGGCGCGGCCGGTAGTCGTACAGGGCGGTGGAATGGACGATGGCGTCGTTGAAGATCTCCAGGATCGCCATGGCGTGGCGCGGTTCGGTGCAATCGACGAGCTGCATGCGGGGCGGGGGCCGGAGGGGACGCGATGCGGCACAGTAGCAAGCAACCGGCGGCGCGTGCACGCCCGCGCGTGCCGCTAGCGCTGCCGCCGCCGTCGCATCCGGTTGCATCGGCGGCGCACTGCGACCGGGCACAGTGCGTTCCATCGCCTGCAGGCTGGCGGGGCGGGCAAAGCGCGCGACAATGGCGCCCGGGCGCCGAACGCGCCTGCCGGCGCCGCGCCGGTGCCGCCGCGACCGGACGCGGCAGCCTTGAAGCGGCGCCGCCGATCCCCCATCTGGAGTCGTGCATGACCAGCCCCACCGCCCCTTCCGCGCACGCCTTCGGCGATCCTGCCGCGATCCGCAGCGAACGCGCGGCATCGGAGTTGCGTGCCGGGCGTCCGGTGCTGCTCGAGGATCGCGCCGGCCACGTCCGCGCGGTCATGGCGCTGGACAGCAGCACCGAGCCGTCCTATCGCAGCTTCGCCCAGGCCACCGGGCAGCGGCACTACCTGTTCGTGACCCCGGCGCGCGCGCAGGTGCTGGGCCTGGAGGCGCCGCAGGGCGCACGTATCGCCCTGGCCGGGCAGTCCTACGACGCGCTGGCGGCGCTGGCCTACCTGCGCGACGGCCCGGTACCGGCGCACTGGCAGCCCGGCGACGCGCTCGATGCCGGCGCCGCCGAGATCGCCCGCCTGGGCCTGCTGCTGCCGGCGATGGTCGCCGCCGAGCTGGGCGCGGACAGCAGCGCCTTCCAGGGTTGCCAGGCGCTGCAGTTGGACGACCTGGAGCACGGCTGCGCCCTCGCCGCCTCCGACAGCTACACCCTGGTCACCCGCACCCAGGTGCCGCTGCGCGACCTGGGGCCGGGCGAGTTCGTGGTGTTCCGCGGCGGCGTGGCCCAGCGCGACCAGGTCGCGATCGTGATCGGCCAGCCCGACCTCGGCGCACCGGTACCGGTGCGCGTGCATTCCTCCTGCCTCACCGGCGACCTGTTCGGCTCGCTCAAGTGCGACTGCGGCGACCAGTTGCGGCATGGCCTGGCCAAGCTCAAGGCATTGGGCGGTGGCGTGCTGCTGTACCTGGACCAGGAAGGCCGCGGCACCGGCATCGCCACCAAGATGCGCGCCTACGGCTACCAGCACGACGGCCTGGACACCATCGACGCCGACGCGCAACTGGGCTTCGGCGCCGACGAACGCCGCTACGGCAGCGCCGTGGCGATGCTGCGCGGGCTCGGCATCCGCCGCGTGCGCCTGCTCACCAACAACCCGAACAAGGCCGAGCGCCTGCGCGCGGCCGGCATCGAGGTGACCGAGCGGATCCCGGTCACCGGCACGATCACCGCCGAGAACGAAGGCTACCTGCGCACCAAGGCGGCCCGGGCCGGCCACGCGCTGGACGTGGACGCGCTGCTGCGCGCGGCGCGCTGAGCCGCCGGCGCGGCACGGCGCCCGACGCCACACCTGCGGCTCAGGCGGGAACCGCGCGGCGCACAGCGCACACCCGCCATCGCCGCGTTAGGATCGCAGGCCACGCGGCGCGCCCGCGCACTCGCCCCGAGACCCCGACGTGACCGCACCGCCGCCCATGGACGACGCCCTCGCCGCGCCCAGCGCTCCCGCCGCCGCACCGGCATCCGCGCTGTGGCCGCCGGCGGACTGGCAACCGCTGCCGTTGCGCGGCGCCTGGCTGGCCGCGCTCGGCGGCGGCTGCATGCTCGGGCTCAGCCTGCTGGTCGCCGCCGCCATCGTCGGCCTCAGCCTGCACAGCCTGCAGGCGTTGGCCCTGGGCGCCGCGGCGGCGGCGCTGGGCAGCCTGTGCGGCGCCTGGATCGGGTTCGTCCGCCACCGGCGCATCCGCTGGCGGCTGAACGCGCAGGGCCTGGACGTGTTCCGCGGCCGCCTGTGGCAGAGCGAGACGCACGTGCCGATCTCGCGCGTGCAGCACCTGGACCTGCGCCGCGGCCCGCTGGAACGCGCCCTGCGCCTGGCCACCCTGGTCGTGCACACCGCCGGCACCCGGCATACCGCGGTCGCCGTGCCCGGCCTGGACCAGGCCGACGCCGAGCATCTGCGCGAACGCCTGGCGCACCAGCTCGACCACGACGACGACGCGCTGTGAGCGGCCTGGCCGACGCCGAGCACACCACGCCGGTGCGGCGCCTGCACCCGTGGTCGTGGCTGTTCGTGCTGCTGCAGCACCTCAAGCATTTCCTGCTGCCGTTGCTGGCGCTGCTGGTGTTCGGCAGCCGCGACGGCCACCGCGATCACGCCGATCACTTGGTGATGCTGGCGGTCGGCAGCGCGCTGGTGGCGGTGTCGCTGCTGCGCTACCTCACCTACCAGTACCGCATCGGCCGCGACAGCCTGAGCATCCGCAGCGGCTGGCTGGAACGCAGCCTGCGCGAGATCCCGTTCGCGCGCATCCACAACGTGGTGGTGCACCAGTCGCTGCTGCACCGGCTGTTCGGCGTGGCCGAGGTACGCCTGGAATCGGCCGGCGGCACCAAGCCCGAGGCGCAGATGCGGGTGCTGCGGCTGGACCAGGCGCTGGCGCTGGAACAGCAGATCCGCCACCGCGCACCCACCGCCGAGCCTGCCGACCCCACCGACACCGACGCCGCGCCCGCCGCGCCGGACAGCGAGCTGCTGCTGGCGCTGCCCACCGCCGAGGTGCTGCGCCAGGGGCTGATCTCCAACCGCGGCATGGTGGTGCTGCTCACCGCCTTCGGCGCCACCTACCACCTGTTCCCCGAGCGCATGATCTCCAACGCGATCGAGCACTACGGGCGGCAACTGTTCGGCTACGCCACGCACCTGCAGTTGGGCTGGATGGCCGGCGGGGTGACCTTCGCCCTGATGCTGGCGACGCTGTTGCTGCTGATGCGCGCGTTGTCGATGGGGCTGGCGCTGGTGCAGTACCACGGCTTCCGGCTGAGCGAGAGCGAGCGCCGGCTGACCGTGGAGCGCGGCCTGCTGACGCGGCTGCGCAGCAGCGTGGCGCGGCGCCGGATCCAGGCCTGGACCCTGCACGAGAGCGTGCTGCAGCGGCTGCTGCGGCGGCGCAGCCTGCACATCGACACCGCGGTGATCCAGTCGCACCACGGGCACGGGCACGACCATGCATTGACCGAACTGGTGCCGCTGGCCCCCCCGGCCGCCTGCGATGCGCTGCTGCAGCGGCTGCTGCCGCAGATCGCCTGGCCGCCTACGCGCTGGCACGGTATCGCCGGGCGCTACTGGTGGCGGCTGTCGCTACCGGCGCTGCTGCTGGTGCCGCTGCTGTGCGCCGGATTGTGGCCCTCGCTCGGCGCCTGGGCCGCGCTGGGCCTGCTGTGGTTGCCGTGGTCGGCGTTCAAGTCCTGGCGCCAGGCGCAGCGCATGGGCTACGCGCTGGACGCGCGCTACGTGGCGGTGCGCGGCGGCTGGTGGCGGCGCTGGTGGCGGCTGGCCGAACTGGACAAGCTGCAGGCGCTGCACCTGAGCCGTTCGCCGCTGGACCGCTTGTGCGGCACCGCGACCCTGTGGCTGGACACCGCCGGCGCCCGCCACGGCGAACCGCCGCTGCGCGTGCGGCTGCTGCCGGAGGCGCAGGCGCGAGCGCTGTACCGGCAATTGGGCGAAGCGCTGGCGCAGCGGCGGCTGCGCTGGTGAGCGCGCGTCAGCGCCGCGCGCCGCGCCCCCAGTAGCCGATGCGGCGGCGGATCTTCAGCTTGCGCCACAGGTTCCACGGCTTGCGCCGCGGGTTGCGCGCGCCCTCGGCGACGAACTCGTCGATCGCGCGCAGCACGCGCTCGCTGGACTGGCCATCGCGGTAGGGATGCAGGCCATCGGCAAATTCGCGGATCGCCGCCATCAGCTCCGGCGGCCGCTGCAGCGCGCGGCGGATCGCCGGCTCGAACTGCGCCGGATCGTCGATATCGATCAGCTGCGGGCCCGGACGCCGGTTCTTGAAGGTCACCACCGGCTTGTAGGTGAGCAGGAATTCGTTGAGCGCGGACGAGGTGTCCGAGCACATCATGTCCACCTGCGGGAACAGTTCCAGGATGTTGTCGTTGTCGGCGAAGTGCAGGAACTCGCTCTCCAGCGCGCGGTAGCGGGCAACCATCGCCGGGTCCATCTTCGGATGGAAGGTGACGATCCAGCGCCATTCGCCGCTGCGCGAGAGCCGCGCGACCTCGTCGTAGAGGATGCCGGCCGCGCTCCACGACGGCGAGAACGTGGAGTGGTACAGGATCACCGGCGGCTGCCGCACCGGCGCCAGTTCCGCGCCGATCTCGCGCATGAACGGGTCGATCTTGGGGAAGCCGGTCTCCTTGACCGCGAAGTGGCCGAGCTTGCGCGCCAGCGCGCCGAACGCCGCGGTGTCGCGCGGGCCGGTAGTGCAGTACAGGTCGAAGAAACCGCGCACGTAGATATGCCGCGGCTTGCCGGCGTCGAAGCCATGGAAGGTCTCGACCTTCACCCCCGGGAAGAAATGCGGCACCGCGTTGCTGGAGGTGATCACCGCGTACGGATTCCACGCCAGCACCTCTTCCACCGTGGCCAGATGGCGCTCGTCGGCGGTCAGATCCTCGGCACCGGGGCCGTCGAAGAACCATGCCGCCTCGTCGCCGCGCGCGCGGATCGCCGCCTGCAGCGGACGCAGGATCGCCAGCGCATAACGCTCGGACCCGTACAGCAGATAGTGCTTGCTCATCAGTGCTCCAGATCGTGCCGTTGCAGTTGCGCCCGCGCCTGCTCCACCGAGGCCGGGTTGACCTGCATCTCGTAGTAGCGCATGCGCTTGTACAGCGCATAGCTGGCCGCGGTCTGCGCCACCACGAAGCCGCGCCAGCCGTCGAGGAACGCCAGCCGCAGCAGATAGTCCTTGAGGAAGGCGCCGGCGAACACGAACGGGCTCTGCCACATTCTCACCGGCTTGCGCTTGTCGCGCCAGCCGAGCGCCTTGAGTTCGGCGTAGCGCAGCACCTTCAGTTGCTTGTGCACCAGGGTCGGGTTGTGCAGATGGTTGAACGGCGGCGCGAACGCGGCGCTGGCGCCGTCGAAGCGCAGCGATTCGTGCACCCGCGCATCGCTCCAGCGCGCGCGGCCGCGGTGGTACAGCCGCGCCAGGCGCTCGCCGACCATGGGGGTGTACCAGCGCATCGGCGCGCCCATGTACCAGGTGCTGCGGCGCAGCCACACCGCGTCCACGCGGTCCTCGGCGAGCAACTGCGGCAGCCGCGCCAGGCACTCGGCGCGCAGCGCGTCGGACAGGAACTCGTCCGCGTCCAGCACCAGGATCCAGTCGTGCGCGGCCTGGGTGGAGGCGAAGTTGCGCTGCGGGCCGAAGCCCAGCCAGGCCTGCTCGACCACGCGCGCGCCGTGCGCGCGGGCGATCGCCAAGGTGTCGTCGGTGCTGCCGCAGTCCACCACCAGCTTGTCGGCGGCGAACGGCACGCTGTCCAGGCAGCGCGCGATGTTGGCGGCCTCGTTGTAGGTCATCACCACCAGGCTCAGCGGCAGGGTGGTCGCGGCGGCGTCGGCCATGGCGCGCGGTATCCGGAAGTCAGGCACGGTGCCGGCGGCCGGCGCCAGGCGCCGCGCCGCCCGGCGATGCGGGACCGGCAGTCTACCGGCTTCGCGCGGCGCCTTCAGCGCCCGCTGCCGGCACCGCCTCGCGCGCGGCCAGCCCGATCAACACCCCGACCAGGGCGACGTAGAAGCCGGTGCTCACCTGGTGCGCGAACATCGACTGGGTCATGCCGCACAGCACGTAGGCCGCCACCACCATGATCCCGGCCGCCGCCGCGCCGTGGAAATGCGGCTGCGGCCGGCGCCGGTACAGGCGCAGCAGCAGCCACAGCGGCACGCCGTACACCATCAGGATCAGCACGGTGCCGGGCAGGCCCTGGGTCGCGCTCCACTCGGCCAGGTCGTTGTGCGCGTGGCCCAGGTGGCAGCGCTCGACGAAGCCCTTCCGGCAGTCGGGCAGGCGCAGCATGGCGTTGTCGAAGCGGCCCACGCCGACCCCGGCCACGGGGTGCTCGACGAAGGTCGCCGCCGCCACCTGCAGGCGCTCGATGCGCGCGCCGGCCGAGGAGTCGCTGTCGCCGCGCTCGTAGCGCTGCACGTCGTGGTGCAGCTCGGCCAGGCGGGTCTGCTTGGTCAGCGCCGGCACGCTCAGCACCAGCACCGCCGCCAGCGCGGTGCAGGCGCCCAGGATCATCAGCCGCGTCGCGCTGTCGCGCCAGCGCAGGCACAGGGCGCTGACCACCAGCAGCAACAGCACGCCCAGCCACACGCCGCGGCTGCCGCTGAGCAGGATGACGATGCCGCCGGCCACCAGCGCGGCCACGGCCCACGGCCACTGCCCGCGCGGCCGGCAGAACACCGCCAGCACCATCAGCATCAGCACCACGTCGGCCAGCACGATGGCGTTGGTCCAGCCCTCCGCGCGCGGCTGGCCCTGCAGCACCTGCACGCTGGCCAGCACCAGGGCGGCAAGGATGCCGAGCAGCGCGCCCCACCACAGCAGGCGCTGCGGCGGCCGCAGCGCATAGGTCCACAGCGCCGCCCACGGCAGCACCAGGAAACGGGTACGGTTGTCGATGTCCTTCAGCGGCTGCCCGAAATACAGCACCGAGCACAGCGACAGCCCGATCACCAGCAGCGCCAGGATCCACAGCCAGCGCAGCGACGGCTGCATCGGCGCCACCGCCTGGCGCAGTTGCGGCAGTGCCAGCAGGCTGGTCGCCAGCAGCAGCAGGCCGAACGGCAGCAGGCCGCTGGGCATGCTGATCACCAGCCCCGGCAGGCACAGCAGCGCGAGCGCCGCGCCACGTTCGGCCAGGGACTGGCGGGAGAACGCGGAAACGGCATGGCGTGGCGCAATGGGCTGGGACATCGAGGAGGAATGGCCGTGGCGGTGGGCTGGTCGGCGATGATCCGGGGGACTTCCCTAACCCGGCCTGACCTGCTCGCGATCGACGCCGCGGCTGGCCGGCAGGACCGGCGGCGGCACCTCCCCGAGCAGGTCGGCCACGGCCGCGCGCAGGCGCTCGCCGAACTCGCGCCGGCGCGTCTCGAAGAAGCCGCGCGCGGCGGTGCCCAGCGCATCGCACTGCATCGGCGACAACGCCAGTGCCTGCGCCATCGCCTGTTCGAGGCCCGCGGCCTCGATCCGGTAGCGCACGCCGTAATTGTCCGGGCCCTCGCCGACCGGGTCGATCAGCACGCCGCGCTCGGCGCTCACCAGCTCGTTCATCGGCGCACCGTTGGTGGTGATCACCACCGCGCCGACGCTCAGCGCCTCCATGATGTAGTGGCCGAAGCCCTCCACCTCGGAGGGGCACAGATGGAAGCGGTGCGCGTTCTGCAGCCGCCGCAGTTCCTGCTGGTCCAGGTAGCCGGTCAGGTAGTCGATGTTCTCGGCCTCGATCGGGTGGGACTTCTTCGCGCTCTGCACCACGGTCAGCCGTGGCCACTCGGGGTGCCGCGCCCAGGTCTGCAGCAGCAGCGCCGTGCCCTTGGCCGAACTGCGCCCGGCCACGTGCAGGCAGGCGCGTTCGCGCGGCACCTCAGGACGGTAGCAATCGTCGCTGCAAAAGCCGATGAAGGCGGTCGGCGCCATCGTGGAAAACCGCTGCTCGGCCTGGCGGGTCTTGCACAGCACCTGGGCAAAGCGCGGCAGGCAGCGCAGCCACTTGTGCCGGAACCACTCCGGGTTGGGAATCAAGGCATTGCGCAGGCCGCTGCCCAGGCAGCGCGGATACACCCGCTCCAGGAAGATCTGCAGGTCGGCGCGCCCGAACAGTAGGCTGCGCAGGAACAAGCGCAGTTCGCGCAGGCGATTGATCAAGCGCACGGTGCCGAAGCCCAGCACCTCGATCCGGTACTTGCCGGTGTCGCGCAGCAGGTCGGCGACCACCTGCAGGTCGCGGCTGAGGCCGCCGCCGTTGTCGCGGCTGATGACCCGGATCAGACGCGGCACGCGTGCCCCCCGGCCCGCGCGGCACACTGGCCGCCACCGGCACCCGCGCCACGCCACCGCATTGCGCGGGGGCGGCTCATTCGAAGCGGTCCTTGTCCTGCTCGCGCAGGCGGTCGCGGTCGTCCTCGGTGACCACGCAGTGGCCGTGCACGGCGTTGGCCGGGACCAGCCACCAGTCGCGCCGATTGGACACGCCGGCCAGGGTGCTGGCGCTGCGATCGACGCAGCCCAGCATTGCCGCCTCCTGCACCAGCAGCCAGCGCCGCTGCGGCGCCTGCGCCTGCCAGGCGATGCCGCGGCGCAATTGCTCGTCCCAGGGCACCACGAAACCGAAGGTCGCCGCCGGGGGGTCGGCCATCAGCAGGTTCTGCTCCTTCCAGGCGACCAGGCCGAGCTCGGCGTCCGGGCCGATGCGGCGCCCGACCGCCTCCATCACCCCGCGCGCCGAGCTGGACAGGTTGATCAACGGATACACCAGCAACCCGGCCATCACCCAGATCATGGTCAGGGTCGACACCGTCGCCAGTTCCGGACGGCGCCGCGCGAACGCGGCCAGGCTGGCCACGCCCCACAGCCCGATCGCCAGCAGGATCCAGGCCAGCACCTGCACCGTGACCAGATCGATGCCGCGGTCCTCCATCATCTTCGCGCGGAAGCCATGGCCGAGCAGGATCGCCGCGCCGACGCCGAGCAGCGCCAGCGTCAGCAGCGCGGTGAACGCCAGCAGCAGGCGCTTGACCCCGGTCTTGCGCAACAGCCCCGGGATCAGCGGCCCCATCGCCAGGCACAGCATCGGCAGCGCCGGCAGGATGTAGACGTCGCGCTTGCCGGTCGGGATCGAGAAGAACAGCACCACCAGCGCCCACCAGGCCAGCGGCAGCAGGTAGCGCGCATCGCGGCGGCGCAGGCGCCGCGCCCAGGCCGGGATCGCCCACGGCAGCGCCAGCAGCACCGGCAGCCACATGCTCGGCATCACCCCGAAGAAGTACAGCGGCCCGTGCGCGTGGTCCCAGGACTTGGCGTAGCGCCCGGCGGTCTGCCGGAACAGGATGTCGTTGAGGTAGGCGCGGTACTCGGGCGCGTTGCTCGACAGCGCCGTGGTCACCATCGGCACCAGCCAGATCGACACCGCCGCCAGGAACGCCAGCGGCCCCAGCCAGAAGCGCGCATCGCGCAGGCCGACCCGGACCCCGCGCCAGTGCGCCAGCGACGCCGCCGCGGCCGGCAGCAGCATCAGCAGCGCCAGCACGCCCACGCCCTTGGTGATGGTGCCCAGGCCGGCGGCGAACCAGCCCAGCGCCCACAGCCGCCAGTCCGGCCCGCGCAACAGGTGGCGCAGCAGCGCGTAGTTGCCCAAGGTGATGAAGAACACCACCAGCGGGTCGATCTGCGCCTTCTTCGCCTGGTAGGTGAAGTGGAAGGCGAACAGCAGCGCGTAGGCCGCGTACATGCCGACGCGGCGCGTCCACAGGCGCCGGCCCAGGTCGTAGACGCAGGCCAGCGTGCCCAGACCGGCCAGCAGCGACGGCAGCAGGAACGCCACCCGCCAGTTGCCGAACAGGGTGTAGAAGCTGGCCTGCAGCCACATCAGCATCGGCGGCTTGTCCGAGTACAGCTCGGTGCCGCGGTGCGGGAACAGCCAGTTGCCGCTGTCCACCATCTGCTTGGCGACCAGCGCGAAGCGCGGTTCGTCGGCCGGGTGCGGATCGCGCAGGCCCAGGCCGGCGCCGAGCACCAGCACCGCCAGGACGGCCAACAACCAGAACTCTCGGGACGCGCGGGTCTTCAGCATGGGAAACGATGATACCGGGGCCGGTTCACGCCGTCTTGCGCAACCGCGCGTAGTAGAAACCGTCGCAGTCCTGCTCGCCGGGGAAGCGCTGGCGGCCGCCGCCGGAGGCATGCCCGCAGGCCGCGCCGGGGTCCTCCAGCGCCGCGCCTTGCTGCCGCGCCAGCATTGCCTGCACCTGCCGCGCGTTCTCGTCCTGCAGCAGCGAGCAGGTGGCGTAGACCAGCACCCCACCCGGCCGCAGCACCTGCCAGGCGGCATCGAGCAGGCGCGCCTGCAGCGCCTGCAGCGCCACCACGTCCTCGCGCCGGCGGTGCAGCAACACATCCGGCTGGCGGCGCACGATGCCGGTAGCGGAACACGGCGCGTCGAGCAGCACCGCGTCGAACGACACGCCGTCCCACCAGTCCTGCGGCTGCGCCGCGTCGGCGACCTGCAGCTGCGCCTGCGCGCCGGCGCCGGTGCGCGCGAAGGTCTCGCCGACCCGCGCCAGGCGCCGCGCATCCACATCCAGCGCGGTCAGGCGCAGGCTCGGGTCGCGTTCGAGCAGGTGCGCGGACTTGCCGCCGGGCGCCGCGCACGCGTCGAGCACGCGCGCACCCGGCGCCGGCGCCAGCACGTCGGCGACCTGCTGCGCCGCGCCGTCCTGCACCGAGACGCGGCCGTCGGCGAAGCCCGGCAGCGCGCCCACCGCCAGCGGCGTCTCCAGCCGGATCGCATCGGCCAGCAGCGGCGACGCCTGCGCGGCGATGCCGGCCGCGGCCAGTTCCTGCAGGTAGGCGTCGCGAGTGCCGCGCTGGCGGTTGACCCGCAGCCACAGCGGCGCCGGCTGCTGGCTGGCGGCGAAGATCGCCTCGGCCTGCTGCGGCCAGTCGGCCTGCAGCGCATCGCGCAACCACAGCGGCCAGCCCGCATCGGCGGCGACCGCCGGCAGCCCGTCGCGCAGCGCGCGCCGCAGCAACGCGTTGACCAGCCCGGCCTGGCGCGGCCGGTCCAGCGCGCGCGTCGCCTCCACCGTCGCCGACAGCGCTGCATGCGGTGCAAGGCCCAGCGCATCGAGCTGGGCGAAGCCGGCCAACAGCAGGCCGCGCAGTTCGGCGTCGCGCTGCGGCAACTGCTTCTGCAACCACATCCGCAACGCCGCCTCGTAGGCCGGGCGGCGGCGCAGCACGGCGAAGCAGATCGCCTCGACCAGCGCGCGGTCGCGCGAATCGGGCAGCGTCGGCAACGCCGCCGCCAGTTCCGCCTTGAGCGAGCGGCCACGGTCGATCACCGCCGTCAGCACGCGGGCGGCGACCACCCGCGGGGCCACGCCCGGCGGCCACACGGCAGCGGGGGACGCGGTCATCGGCGCACGCCCCAGGACGGGGCGTTCCCGCGCGCGCATGCTGCGCCGTGGTGGCGCGTGCGCAAGGCGCGGACACGCGGAGCAGTGAACGCCCGCTCACGCCTCAGCGAGGACGCAGCCACAGGCGCGCCTGCCAGGCCCAGCACGGCGTCCGCGATACGCAATGGCACGCGCGTCAGGCCAGCACCGGCAGGTCGCGCCGTGCGTTGAGGTAGTCGGCGGCGGTGATCGCCTTGCCGCCGTCGCGCTGCAGCACGCGCAGGCGCAGCGCGCCCTGGCCGCAGGCGATATCGATGCCCTGCTTGGAGGCGGCCAGTACCGTGCCCGGTTGCTGCCCGTGGGCCAGGTCCAACGCGATCGCGCCGCGCACCCGCACCCGCTCGCCGGCCAGCATTGCCTCGGCGACCGGCCACGGATCGAAGGCGCGCACCTGCCGCGCCAGCTGCGCCGCCGGCTGCTGCCAGTCCAGCCGCGCCTGTGCCTTGTCCAGCTTTTGCGCATAGGTGACGCCGGCCTGCGGCTGCGGCTGTGCCGCCGGGCGCAGGCCGGCGCGCAACAGGCCCAGGCCGTCGGCCAGCACCTGCGCGCCGAGCGCGGCCAGGCGGTCGTGCAACTGCCCGCCGGTCTCCTCGGCGCTGATCGGCGTGCGCTGCGACAGCAGCACCGGGCCGGTGTCCAGCCCGGCCTCCATCTGCATCAGGCACACCCCGGTCTCGGTGTCGCCGGCCTCGATCGCGCGCTGGATCGGCGCGGCGCCGCGCCAGCGCGGCAGCAGCGAGGCATGCACGTTCCAGCAACCATGGGTCGGGATCGCCAGCACCGCCTTGGGCAGGATCAGCCCGTAGGCCACCACCACGATCAGGTCCGGCTGCAGCGCGCGCAGCGCCTGCAGCGTCTCCGGCGAACGCAGCGTCTGCGGCTGCAGCACCGGGATACCGCGCGCCACCGCCTCCAGCTTGACCGGCGACGGGGTCAGCCCGCGCCCGCGCCCGGCCGGCCGGTCCGGCTGGGTGTAGACCGCGACCACTTCATGGCGCTGCGCAGCCGCGCGCAACGACGGCACGGCGAAGTCCGGCGTACCGGCGAAGACGATTTTCATGGAGGCTGGGAACCGGGAATGGGGAAGAGGGAATGGGCAAAGCGCGAACCCGGGAAGGTCACGGGCACCGCACTTACGATTCCCGTTTCTCCATTCCCGGTTCCCCGCTTCAAGCCACGTGCTTGCGCGCCTTGGCCAGCTTCTTGCGCACCATTTCGCGCTTGAGCGGGGACAGGTAGTCGACGAACAGCTTGCCGTCGAGGTGGTCCATCTCGTGCTGCACGCACACCGCCAGCAGGCCGTCGGTGCTCAGTTCCTGCGGCTGGCCCTGGCGGTCCAGGTAGCGCACGGTGATGGCGTCGGCGCGGGCCACGTCGGCGTAGATGCCGGGGACCGACAGGCAGCCTTCCTGGTACACCTGTTCGCCGTCGCGCTGCACGATCTGCGGGTTGATGAACACCTGCGGGGCGTTCTTCTCCTCGCTGACGTCGATGACCATGAAGCGCTTGTGCACGTCCACCTGGCTGGCCGCCAGGCCGATGCCGGGCGCGTCGTACATGGTCTCGAACATGTCGTCGAGCAGGCGTTGGAACGCCGCGGAGGTGACCTCGGCGGACTCGACCGGCACCGCCTTGGTACGCAGGCGCGGATCGGGGAATTCGAGAATGGGGAGCAGGGCCATAGCGATACCCAGGATGGGGGCGCCGGACGATTCGGCAAGGCCTGCGAATTCTACCCGTTTCTGCGCCCGGCGCTTGCGCCCGCACCTGGGTTCTGCACTATAGTGCGCCAACCTGTTGGGGAATCAGGCTCCGCGCTCATGTTCAATCGACTCCGCACGGTCGTCGCCGTGGCGATGCTCACCGTGGCGACCTATGCCGCTTCCGCCAGCATGGCCGCAGAACACCCCGACACCTACGTGGTGCGCAAGGGCGACACGCTGTGGGACATCGCCGGGCGTTTCCTCGGCAAGCCCTGGCTGTGGCCGGAGATCTGGCAGGCCAATCCGCAGGTGCACAACCCGCACCTGATCTACCCCGGCGACGTGCTCAGCCTGGCCTACCTGGACCGGGTGGCGCATGCCGCGGTCAAGCCGGGCCCGCGCCAGGACGCGCCGATCGACGCGATCCCGCTGGCGCAGGTGGAGCCGTTCCTGAAGAACCTGCGCGTGGTCGACCGCATCGACCACCTGCCCTACGTCGTCGGCATCGAAGACAACCGGCTGCGCGCCACCGACGGGCAACTGGTCTACGCGGTCGGCCTCGGCCAGGCCCAGGCCGGGCAGCGCTACGCCGTGGTCCGCCCGACCGTGCGCTACCTGCTGCCCAAGCTCAGCGACGACCTCAACGCCGAAGGCCGCAGCATTCCCGGCAGCGGCAACCTGTGGCAGACCTTCGTGCCGCCGGACAAGCGCCGCGAGACCCTCGGCTACGAACTGGCACAGGTCAACATCGGCACCGTCACCCGGGTCTCCGCCGACGGCCGCCAGGCCACCACCCTGCTGCTGCAGGACAACGCCCGCGAAGTGCGCGCCGGCGACCGCCTGATCCCGGTCGAGGCGCAGCCCTACGACCTGCAGTTCGTGCCGCATCCGCCCTCCGAGCAGGCGCTGGCGGCCGGCCTGCGGGTGCTGGCGGTGGCCGACGCGTTCAGCGTGGCCGGCCCGCGCGACGTGATCGCCATCTCCGGCGGCCGCCGCGAAGGCATCGACAACGGCACCGTGTTCTCCCTGTGGCGCCACGGCACCCGGGTCAACAACCGCGTGCTTCTCCCCGATACCTCGCGTGCCGACGACGGCTTCACCGGCGGCGGCGGCACCGTGGCGCTGCCGGACGAATACGCCGCGCATGCGATGGTGTTCCGCACCTTCGACAAGGTCAGCTACGCGCTGGTGATGGACGGCATCAAGCCGACCCGCATCGGCTACGACGTCAAGCACCCGGACGCACGCTGACCCGCCGCCGCGGCATCCCCCTACAGCGATTGCAGACGGCGCCCGAGGGCGCCGTCTGCGTCTGCGGCCTAGCCTGGGCGCATGTCCCAGCCTGACACCGCCCGCATCGACGCACCCGCCGACCCGGCCCTGCTGGTCCTGTCGCTGGCCGGCGGCGCCAGCGCCCCGCGCCGGCAACTGCTGGAGCAGCATGGCAGCCCGGCCGCGGCACTGGCCGCCGGCCCCGCCGGCTGGCATGCCGCCGGCCTGGACGCGGCGCAGATCGCCGCGCTGCAGCGGCCCGACCGCGCCGCGCTGGAAGCCGCCGAGCACTGGCTGGCGCAACCAGGCCGGCACCTGCTCGGCTGCCACGATGCCGACTACCCCACCCTGCTGCGACGTGCGCCCAACCCGCCGCTGGCGCTGTACGTGGACGGCGACCCCGCGGCGCTGTGGCACCCGGCCGTGGCGGTGGTCGGCAGTCGCGCGCCCAGCGCCGGCGGCCGCGACAACGCCTACGGCTTCGCCCTGGCCCTGGCCGCGGCCGGCTTCGCGGTCACCAGCGGCATGGCCAGCGGCGTGGATGCCGCCGCGCACCGGGCGGCACTGTCGCGCGCCGACGGGCGGACCGTGGCGGTGGTCGGCACCGGCCCCGACCTGGCCTACCCGCGCCAGCATGCCGCCCTGCGCACGCAGATCGCCGAACGCGGCGCGGTGGTCAGCGAGCATCCGCCCGGCACCCTGGCGCGGCCGGGCCACTTCCCGGCGCGCAACCGGATCATCGCCGGGCTGAGCCTGGCGACCCTGGTGATCGAGGCGGCCACCCGCTCCGGCGCACTGATCACCGCGCGGCTGGCCGCCGAGGCCGGGCGCGAGGTGTTCGCCCTGCCCGGCTCGATCCACAACCCGCTGGCGCGCGGCTGCCATCGGCTGATCCGCGACGGCGCCGGACTGGTGGAAAGCGCCGAGGAGGTGCTGGCCGGCGTCGCACCGCTGGCCGCCGAACTCGCCGACGCCTTGCGCGGGCGCCTGAACGCCCCCACACAGGAAGCCAGCACCGCGCGCAGCGCCACGCCGGCCTTTCCCGACCCCCACTACCAGCGCTTGTGGCAGGCGCTGGGTCACGACCCCATCTGTATGGATTCAGTGATCGCACGCAGCGGATTGACGGCCGCAGCGGCGTCCTCCATGCTGCTGGCCATGGAACTGGATGGCTACGTGGCGGTCGAACGCGGTCGTTACACCCGCAAACCCTAGTTTCTTCACCTCCACAGCGTCTCGCGACGCAGGCCGAGGGGCAATGAAAGAGAGCATTCTGGATGTCCTGCTGTACCTGTTCGAACACTATTTCAGCGAAGACGCGGATCCGGTTCGCGATCGCGACTCCCTCCAGAATGGCCTGATCCAGGCCGGTTTCAGCCCCACCGAGATCAGCAAGGCGTTCGACTGGCTCGACGCCCTGGCCGACCAGCGCCCGGCCGTGGCGCAGCCGCGCATCGACGGGCCGATCCGCATCTACCACGGCCCGGAACTGGACAAGCTCGACGTGGAATGCCGCGGTTTCCTGCTGTTCCTGGAGCAGCACGGCATCCTCGACAGCGACCAGCGCGAACTGGTGCTGGACCGGGCCATGGCCCTGGACCAGGACGAGCTGGACCTGGACGACCTGAAATGGGTGGTGCTGATGGTGCTGTTCAACCAGCCCGGCGCCGAGGCGGCATACGCGTGGATGGAAACGCAGATGTTCGTCGACGAGCCGGAACCGGTCCACTGAGCCACTGACGGTCGCGCACGGATGCACGAAGACACCTCTCCATTGGCGGCCTGGTACTACGTCGACGCCGCGCGCGAACGGCACGGCCCGTTGCCGGCGTCGGCCCTGCTGGAACGCCTGCACGACGGCCGCCTGCACCACGAGACCCTGGTCTGGCGCGAAGGCCTGCCGGAGTGGCGGCCGCTGCACGCGGTCGCCGCCGAACTGGGCCTGCCGGACGCGCCCACCCCGCCCCCCTTGCCGCCGCCGCTCCAGGCCGCCGCTCCCGCACGCGCCGCTGCCGCCGTCGCGCCGCGCAACGGCCTGTCCGGCTGCGCGATCACGGCCATCATCGCCGTGGTCGGCGGCGTGCTGCTGGTGGCATTCCTGGGCATCGTCGCCGCGATCGCCCTGCCCGCCTACCAGGACTACCTGGCACGCGCCAAGGTCGCGCAGGCGCTCGGCCCCCTGGCGCCGCTGAAGGACCAGATCGGCGCGTTCGCCGCGCAGGAGCACCGTTGCCCGGTGAACGGCGACACCGGCTTCGGCACCCCGCAGAGCTATGCCGGCGATGCCATCGCGCAGGTGCGGGTCGGCCGTTTCGACAACGGCCACTGCGGGCTGGAAGCCACGCTGCACCTGCCCGACCAAAAGCGCCTGGATGGCAAAGCGCTGTGGCTGGACTACGATGAACGCACGTCCGCCTGGAACTGCAGTTCCGACCTGGACGACCGCGTCCTGCCGGCCCACTGCCGCGGCGGCTGACCGGCACACCGTTTTCGACTGCAACTCCGGGGAACACAATGACTGAGTGGTACTACGCCGATGCGGCGCAGCAGCGCCATGGGCCCATCCCGGCTGCCGAGGTGCAGCACTGCTTCCAGCGTGGCGAGATCGGCCTGTCCACCCTGGTCTGGCGCGAGGGCCTGAGCGAATGGCGCACCCTGGCCGAATTCGTCGACGAACTCGGCCTGACCCAGGCACCGGCGCCGGCGCCTGCACTGGCGCCGTTGGAGGCCGCCGGCGAGGTTCCGCCGCCCGCCCCGGCCGTCCCCGACGCCTGGGCCGCTCCCGCACCCGCGCCGGCCGTGGCGGCCTCGCCCTACGCGGCGCCCGCGGCCGTGCTCGACAGCGGCGCGCACGTGGTCGGCGGCGGCGAGGTGGTGCAGGCCGGCTTCTGGAAGCGCGTGGCCGCCTACCTGATCGACGCGGTCCTGGTCGGCATCGTCGCCAATGTGATCCAGTTCGTGGTGATGCTGGGCTTCTTCGGGATCAACGGCTTCGGCAAGCAGCCCGACTTCGCCACCGCGGCCGGCATCATCATGCTGGTCCTGCTGTACCTGCTGCCGATGGCGATCTCGGCGCTGTACTACGGCCTGTTCCACGCCTCCACCAAGCAGGCCACGCTGGGCAAGATGGCGGTCGGCATCAAGGTGGTGCGCACCGACGGCAGCCGCATCAGCGTGGCCCGCGGCGTGGGCCGCTACTTCGGCTTCATGCTGAGCAGCCTGACCCTGGGCATCGGCCTGCTGATGGCCGCCTTCACCGAACGCAAGCAGGCCCTGCACGACATGCTCTGCGACACGCTGGTGGTGGACAAGTGGGCCTACACCGACCACCCGGAATGGCAACAGCGCAAGCTCGGCACGGTCACCGTGGTGATCCTGACGATTTTCGGCCTGCTGATGGCGGCTGCGGTGCTGCTGGTGGCCCTGGCGATCGGCATCGCCGCCAAGGGCGGCTGGCACTGAGTCCGGCGGGCTCCGCAAGCCGCGCGACCACGTGCGCGGCGGCCGGGCCGGCCGCCGCCGGCTTGACAGCGGACGCCGGACATGCCCACTAATAAATAAGCGCCGTAGCTGAACGCCCGGGGGTTCCATCCCGGGCGTCGGCTTCTCTGCGAGACCGCAACGCTTCACTAACCGGAGCAATTGCGCCACCCTACCGCCCCCAGGGCGTCCGCCCACGCCCATCGAAGCCCGACCCGCCATGTCCAAGCACCTGCTCATCGTCGAATCGCCCGCCAAGGCCAAGACGATCAACAAATACCTCGGCAAGGATTTCCACGTCCTGGCCTCGTATGGGCACGTGCGCGACCTGATCCCGAAGGAAGGCGCGGTGGATCCGGACGACGGCTTCGCGATGCGCTACGCGCTGATCGACAAGAACGAGAAGCACGTCGAAGCCATCGCCAAGGCGGCCAAAGCGGCCGAAGACATCTACCTGGCGACCGACCCGGACCGCGAGGGCGAGGCGATCAGCTGGCACATCGCCGAGATCCTGCAGGAGCGCGGGCTGCTCAAGGGCAAGCCGCTGCACCGGGTGGTGTTCACCGAGATCACCCCGCGCGCGATCAAGGAAGCGATGGCGCAGCCGCGGCAGATCGCCGGCGACCTGGTCGATGCGCAGCAGGCGCGCCGCGCGCTGGACTACCTGGTCGGCTTCAACCTCTCGCCGGTGCTGTGGCGCAAGGTGCAGCGCGGCCTGTCCGCCGGCCGCGTGCAGTCGCCGGCGCTGCGCATGATCGTCGAGCGCGAGGAGGAGATCGAAGCCTTCGTCGCCCGCGAATACTGGTCCATCGCCGCCGACTGCGCGCATCCCTCGCAGCACTTCAACGCCAAGCTGATCAAGCTCGACGGGCAGAAGTTCGAGCAGTTCACCATCACCGACGGCGACACCGCCGAGTCGGCGCGCCTGCGCATCCAGCAGGCCGCGCAGGGTGCGCTGCACGTCACCGACGTGGCAAGCAAGGAGCGCAAGCGCCGCCCGGCGCCGCCGTTCACCACCTCCACGCTGCAGCAGGAAGCCTCGCGCAAGCTCGGCTTCACCACCCGCAAGACCATGCAGGTGGCGCAGAAGCTGTACGAAGGCGTGGCGATCGGCGACGAGGGCACGGTCGGCCTGATCTCGTACATGCGTACCGACTCGGTCAACCTGTCGCAGGAGGCGCTGGCCGAGATCCGCGACGTGATCGCCCGCGACTACGGCATCGCCTCGCTGCCGGACCAGCCCAACACCTACCAGACCAAGTCCAAGAATGCCCAGGAAGCGCACGAAGCGGTGCGTCCGACCTCGGCGCTGCGCACCCCGTCGCAGGTCGCCCGCTTCCTGACCGACGACGAGCGCAAGCTGTACGAGCTGATCTGGAAGCGCGCGGTGGCCTGCCAGATGATCCCGGCCACGCTCAACACCGTCAGCGTCGATCTGTCGGCCGGCAGCGAGCACGTGTTCCGCGCCAGCGGCACCACCGTGGTCGTCGCCGGTTTCCTGGCCGTGTACGAGGAAGGCAAGGACAACAAGAGCGCCGAGGACGAGGACGAAGGCCGCAAGCTGCCGGCGATGAAGCCCGGCGACCGCGTGCCGCTGGAACGCATCCTGGCCGAGCAGCACTTCACCCAGCCGCCGCCGCGCTTCACCGAAGCGGCCCTGGTGAAGGCGCTGGAAGAGTACGGCATCGGCCGCCCCTCGACCTACGCCTCGATCATCCAGACCCTGCTGTTCCGCAAGTACGTGGAGATGGAAGGCCGCAGCTTCCGTCCGTCCGACGTCGGCCGCGCGGTGTCCAAGTTCCTGTCCAGCCATTTCACCCGGTACGTGGACTACGACTTCACCGCCAAGCTCGAGGACGAGCTGGACGCGGTCTCGCGCGGCGAGGAGGACTGGATCCCGCTGATGTCGCGTTTCTGGGAACCGTTCAAGGAACTGGTCGAGGACAAGAAGGAATCGGTCGACCGTGCCGAAGCCAGCGGCGCGCGCGAACTCGGCACCGACCCCAAGACCGGCAAGCCGGTGAGCGTGCGCCTGGGCCGCTTCGGGCCGTACGCGGCGATCGGCAGCACCGCCGAGGATGCCGAGGACAAGCCCAAGTTCGCCTCGCTGCGTCCCGGCCAGAGCATGCACACCATCACCCTGGAGGAGGCGCTGGAGCTGTTCCTGATGCCGCGCAGCCTCGGCCAGGACAAGGGCGAGGACGTCAGCGTCGGCATCGGCCGCTTCGGTCCGTTCGCCAAGCGCGGCAGCGTCTATGCCTCGCTGAAGAAGGAAGACGATCCCTACACCATCGACCTGGCCCGCGCGGTGTTCCTGATCGAGGAGAAGGAAGAGATCGCGCGCAACCGCATCATCAAGCAATTCCCCGGCAGCGACATCCAGGTGCTCAACGGCCGCTTCGGCC
Organism: Xanthomonas sacchari; assembly: GCF_024266585.1. Taxonomy (NCBI): domain Bacteria; kingdom Pseudomonadati; phylum Pseudomonadota; class Gammaproteobacteria; order Lysobacterales; family Lysobacteraceae; genus Xanthomonas; species Xanthomonas sacchari. The sequence continues at coordinate 984,002 of NZ_CP100647.1, read as the reverse complement.
CGTACATCAGCGACGGCAAGCTCAACGGCAAGATCCCCAAGGATCGCGAGCCGGCCACGCTGAGCCTGGACGAAGTGCAGAAGCTGCTGGAGGAAACCGGCAAGCCGGTGCGCAAGGGCTTCGGCGCCAAGAAGGCCGCCGCCAAGAAGGAAGCCGCGCCGAAGAAGAGCGCAGCGAAGAAGGCCGCCGCCGACGCCCCGGCCAAGCCGGCAGCGAAGAAGGCGGTCAAGAAGGCCGCGAAGAAAACCGCCAAGAAAGCGGTGAAGAAGGCGGCCAAGAAGACGGTGGCCAAGGGCGGCTGAGCCGCCCTTGTCGGGCTGCCGTTCGCGGCGGCCTTCAACTTTGGGGGCGCGGCCGAGCACGGCGCATGGCGCGCGCCGCCATCAGCACCCGCTCGCCTCATCGCTCCACCGCCTGCCCTCGACCTTGCTGGCGCACATCGCTTAGGCAGCGCACCCTCGCACGCCCCGCTGCTGCGGGCACCGCGCTTGCCCATGTCGTGGGTTCGGCCACGAGGCCCGGCCCAGCGCGCCCTGCGCTGATCCGCCCTGCTCCGCAATGACCCTCATTGTCCTTAGACAAGGACGTGCCGCATGATGCGCGCATGACCGACCTGTCGCTGAGCCATGCCGTCGCCGTCCTGCGCCAGGGCGGCGTGATCGCCTACCCCACGGAAGCCGTGTGGGGGCTGGGCTGCGATCCGCACGACGAGAATGCCGTGACTCGCCTGCTGCGGATCAAGCAGCGGCCGGTGGACAAGGGCCTGATCGTGGTCGCCGCCGAACTGGATCCGCTGCGCCCGCTGCTCGACCTGTCGGCGTTGCCGCCGGGACGGCTGGCCGCGGTGCTGGCCAGTTGGCCGGGACCGCACACCTGGATCCTGCCCGCCGCCGCGCATGCGCCGCCCTGGATCACCGGCGCGCACCAGGGCATCGCCGTGCGGATCAGCGCGCATCCGCTGGTGGCCGCCCTGTGCCGGGCCTGGGGCGGCGCCCTGGTGTCGACCAGCGCCAACCGCGGCGGCGAGCCGCCGGCGCGGCAGCGCAGCGAACTGGATCCGCTGCTGCTGGACGCCCTCGACGGCCTGATCGACGGCGAGACCGGCGGCCTGGCCCAACCCACCCCGATCCGCGACGCCGCCAGCGACCAGATCCTGCGCGCCTGAGGCGCCGGCCTCGCGCACGGCACGCCGCGCTTCCGCTGCGTTGACGCTTGGCGACAAGGGCGCGATGGCACAACGTGGGCGCTTCGCGCTCCGGACCCTCACCCCAACCCCTCTCCCGGGGGGAGAGGGGCTTTGTTCCTCCCCTCAGAAAGAGGTGCCCCGCAGGGGCGGATGAGGGTCGGGCGAAGCCTCGCAGCGATGGATCAACGCGCCGGCCTGCCGCGACACCGTCGCGCCCTCAATCCCGGCGCGCACGCCCTTTCCCTGGCCGCCCGAGGCGCGCAAGATGCGCGCATGCGCCGCCTTCTCCGCCCGTTGCTGCTGCTGAGCCTGTCGCCCTGGAGCGGCGCCGGCTGGGCGCAACAGACGCAGACCATTAGCAGCGACGGCAGCAACGCGTCGGTGCGCATCTACCGCTGCATCGCCGCCTCCGGCGCGGTCAGCCTGCAGAACGCCCCCTGCGAGAACGCGCGCCAGCAGCAGGTGCTGGACATGCAGCGACCGCGCGATCCGCCACCGCGGCCGACCACCACCCTGAGCACCGATCCGGCGCGCGGGGCGGCCTCGCCGGCGCCGCTGCCGCAGCGCGAACTGCGCATCGTCACCGTGCAGCCAGCGCAGCCGATGTACGAGTGCGTGACCCCGGAAGGCACGCGCTACACCAGCGACGACAATGCCGGCAACCCGCGCTGGGTGCCGCTGTGGGCCTACGGCTACGCCGAAGGTCCCTACGCGCGGCCGTCAGAGCGCGGCCCCGATGGCCGCCCGCACCGCCCGCCGGGACCGCCCCCGCCGGGTGCGCCGCGCCCACCCGGGCCACCGCCGCCGGTGATGACCGCCGGCGCCGGCGTGATCGTGCCCGCCGGCAGCACCCTGATCCGCGACACCTGCACGGCGCTGCCCGAGCAGGAGGTCTGCGCGCGCCTGAGCGACCGCCGCTGGGAGCTGATCCGTCGCTACAACAGCGCGCTGCAGAGCGAGCGCCGCGCGCTGGAGACCGAACAGCGCGGCATCGACGCGCGCCTGGCGCGCGACTGCGGCGGCAGCTGATGCACCGTCTACTCTGTCTGGCCGCCGTGCTGGCCTGCGCCGGCGTCGCGCGCGCCGAACCGGTGGTGTTCTATCGCTGTACCGACGCGCAGGACAACCTGACCATCCAGAACAAGCCTTGCCCCAAGGGCATGCGCCAGCAGAAGAAGGTCATGCAGGGCGTCGGCAGCGCCGCGCTGCCGACCGTGCCCGCAGCCCCGCCCGCCCCATCGCCGCCACCGGCCAGCGCGACGAACGCCGCCACGCCTGCGGACGCGCCCACCCCGCCCGCCCCCGCGGCCGCTGCACCGCCCCCGGCGCCAGCGCTGCCGCCACCGCCGCTGTACACCTGCACCACCCGCGAGCAGGCGTCCTATATCGGCGAAGTCGCCGAACCGCCGCCGCGCTGCGTGCCGCTGAGCACGACGGACCTGGACGGTGGCCCCAACCAGGCCGGCGGCAGCGCCTGCGAAGTGCTGCGCGACCAGTGCCAGCCGCTGCCCGCCGAGCAGTTGTGCGAGGCCTGGAAGAGCTATGTGGCCGAAGCCGAAACGCATTGGCGCTTCGCCGTGCCCGAGCATGCCGAAGCGCTGCACACCGAGTTCGAACGCCGCGACCACCTGCTTGAGGCCAGCAACTGCGGTGCGCAGGAGCGGCCTGTGCCGTGACCCGTCCCGCTCGCGCATGGTTGTGCGCCTGGTTTACGAGGAGCGGCTTCAGCCACGACGGAGCCTTACCGGGAATGCCCGGTCGCGGTTGAAGCCGCTCCTACGGATGGCGATGCGCGCGGTTGCCGCGCTTGCAACACGCCTGCCCATGGCGCAAAAACCGCCGTCGACCGCGATGCGCAGGTGATGTAGCAGGCCGCCGACAGCCACAGGCACCCGACCGCCGCCGCCACGTCATGGCGCTCGTCGCCGCAGCCGGTCTACCAGGGTGAGCAGGCCCCCTTGTGGGAGGGACTTCAGTCCCGACGACGTAGCGCCCGAGACGTACCTAAGCTGCGCCTTTAGGCTGGTGCCCTGCACGCACGGCCGCCGTGCAGGGGCTGAACCGCTAGAACCCGTAGCGCAAAAAGCCGCCGTCCACCGCGATGCTTCGCCGGCAAGGTAGCTGGCCGCCAGCAGGCAAAGGAGCCGATCCACCGCGGTGAGCGCCCGCGCCTTTGTGGGAGGGACTTCAGTCCCGACGACGTAGCGCCCGAGACGCACCTAAGCTGCGCCTTTCGGCTGGCGCCCTGCACGTACGGCCGCCGTGCAGGGGCTGAACCGCTAGAACCCGTAGCGCAAGAAGCCGCCGTCCACCGCGATGCTTCGCCGGCAAGGTAGCTGGCCGCCGGCAGGCAAAGGAGCCGATCAACCGCGGTGAGCGCCGGCGCCATTGTGGGAGGGACTTCAGTCCCGACGACGTAGCGCCCGAAACGCACCTACGCCATGCCTTTCAGCTGGTGCCCTGCACGCGCAGCCGCCATGCAGGAGCTGAACCGCTAAAACCCGTAACGCAAAAAGCCACCGTCCACCGCGATGCTTCGCCAGCAAGGTAGCTGGCCGCCGGCAGGCAAAGGAGCCGATCCACCGCGGTGAGCACCCGCGCTTTGTGGGAGGGACTTCAGTCCCGACGACGTAGCGCCCGAGACGTACCTAAGCTGCGCCTTTCGGCTGGTGCCCTGCACGCACGGCCGCCGTGCAGGGGCTGACCGCTAGAACCCATAACGCAAAAAGCCACCGTCCACCGCGGTGAGCGCCCGCGCCTTTGTGGGAGGGACTTCAGTCCCGACGACGTAGCGCCCGAGACGTACCTAAGCTGCGCCTTTCGGCTGGTGCCCTGCACGCACGGCCGCCGTGCAGGGGCTGAACCGCTAGAACCCGTAGCGCAAGAAGCCGCCATCCACCGCGATGCACTCGCCGGTGATGTAGCTGGCCGCCGGCAGGCACAGGAAGCCGACCGCCGCCGCCACTTCCTCCGGCTCGCCGATGCGGCGCATCGGCGTGCGCTCGATCACCTGCTCGTAGTAGTCAGGATCCGACAGCGGCCCGGAGGTGCGGCGGGTGCGGATGTACCACGGCGCCACCGCATTCACCCGGATGCCGTCCTCGGCCCATTCGGCGGCGAGGTTGCGGGTCAGTTGGTGCAGCGCCGCCTTGGTCATGCCGTAGGGCGCGCCGCTGCGCACGTGGGTCAGCCCGGACACGCTGCCGACGTTGACGATCGCCGAGGCCGCATGCTGCGCCAGCAGCGGGTACGCGTAGCGCGACAGCTCGAACGCGGAGAACAGGTTGGTCTCGAAGATGCCGCGCCATTCGTCCTCGGTGTAGTCCACCGCGGCCTTGCTGACGTTGCCGCCGGCGTTGTTGATCAGCAGGTGCAGGCCGTCGGCATGGTCCTCGACCCAGTCCAGGATCTCGCGGCGGTCCTCGTCGTCGGCGACGTCCGCGGCCAGCGCCAGGATGCGGCGCTCGGGGAAGGCGTCGCGCAGTTCGTCGCGCGCGGCCTCCAGCGCATCGAGGTCGCGTGCCACCAGCAGCAGGTCGGCGCCGAACCCGAGCAACTCGCGCGCGATCGCCAGGCCGATGCCGGCGCTGGCGCCGGTGATCAACGCGGTCTGTCCGTCCAGCCGCCAACGGTGCTGCATGCGCGTGCCTGTCTGCTCACGGGGGAGGCGTAGGATGATACCTCCACCCTCGAGGAGGTCGCCGCCATGTCCGCACCACTGCGCAGGATGACGCTGGCATTGCCGTTGCTCGCCCTGCTGGCCGCATGCAAGCCGGAACCGCCGCAACCGCCCGATGCGCCGCCGGCGCCGAAGGCCGGCGCGATGCGTGCCGCCATCGCCCAGCCGCTGGACCGGGCCAGGCAGGCCCAGGCCACGCTCGACCACGCCGCGGCCACGCAGAACGCCGCGCTCGACGCCGCCACCGCACAATGAAAAACGCCGGCCGCAAGGGCCGGCGTTGCAGTGAAGATGCGACGCGCCCACGAGGGCGCGCCGCCGCCGACTCAGCGCCGGCTCACAGCCCGCAGAAGCAGTAGGCCAGCGCCTTCACCGGCGCGCCAGGACGGGTGTCGGCCGCGTCCTTGACGAAGCGCAGCTGCGTGTCCAGCTCCGGCAGGCTGCGCGCCAGCAGGGCGTGGCCCAGCGCCGAGTCGCTCAGCATCCACACGCCCAGGCGGCTGCCGGCGAACCCGCTGACGAACTGCGCGAACGGCGTGGCCGGCTTCTCGATGTAGCGCACCCGGTACTTGTCCTGGCCACCCAGCTTGGCGCGTGCGGCGGCATCGGCCACCGCGTCCTTGAAGCCGCCGAACGCGTCCACCAGCCCGCGCTCCTTGGCCTGCGCACCGCTCCACACGCGGCCGCGCGCGACCTGGTCGATGGCCTCGACCGACTTGCCGCGCGCCTGCGCGACCTTGCCGGTGAAGTCGGCATAACCCTTATCGATCACCGACTGGATCAGCTGGCCCACCGCCGGATCCATCGGCCGGGTGATGTCGAACGCGCCGGCGAAACGGGTGGTGCCGACGCCGTCGGTGTGCACGCCGATCTTGTCCAGGGTGCGGGTGATGTTGGGGATCATGCCGAAGATGCCGATCGAGCCGGTGATCGTCGACGGGTCGGCGTAGATGCGATCGGCGTTCATGCTGATCCAGTAGCCGCCCGACGCGGCCAGGTCGCCCATCGACACCACCACCGGCTTGCCGGCGGCCTTCAGCGCCACCACCTCGCGGCGGATCTGCTCGGAGGCGAACACTTCGCCGCCGGGCGAATCCACGCGCAGCACCACCGCCTTCACCGCCTCGTCGTCGCGCGCCTGGCGCAGCAGCGCCGCGGTCGACTCGCCGCCGATGCGGCCGGCCGGCTGTTCGCCGCCGCTGATCTCGCCCGCGGCCACCACCACCGCCACCTGCGGCCGCGAATCCACCGGCGAGCGGCGCAGGTCCAACTGCTGCAGGTAGCCGTCCAGGTCGATGTTGCGATAGCCGGTGTCGGCATCGTCGTCGGCCACGCCGCGCTTGGCCAGCAGTTGCTCGACGTCCTCGCGGGTCTTCAGGCCGTCCACCAGTTTCTGCTGCAGGGCGAACTTGGCCAGGTCGCCGCCGGCGGCGGCCACGCCCTCGGGCATGGTGTCGATGCCGGCGCTGATCTGCTCCGGCGCCAGCTTGCGCGCCTTGGCGATGTCGGCCACGTAGCGCTGCCACACGTCGTTCATCCAGAACAGGTCGGCTTCCTTGGACGCCGGCGAGGCCGCGTCGAGCACGTAGGGCTCGGCGGCGGACTTGTACTCGCCGACCTTGAACAGGTGCACGTCCACGCCGAGCTTGTCCTGCAGGCCCTCGCGGAAGTACTGGCGGTAGCGGCCGAGGCCTTCCAGGGTCATCGAGCCCATCGGATCCAGGTAGACCTCGTTGGCCTGCGCGGCCAGCAGGTACTGCCACTGGTTCAGATTGTCGCTGTAGGCGACGATCTGCTTGCCGGAGCCGCGCAGGTCCTGCAGCGCCTTCTCCACCTCGCGCATCGAGGCGAAGCCGCTGGGCTGCAGCTTGTCCAGGCGCAGCGCCACGCGCTCGATCTTCGGATCGGTCTTGGCCGCCTCGATCGCGCGTATCAGGTCGCGCAACTGGATCTCCTGCGCGCCCTTGTCGTTCATCGCCTTGGCCAGCGCGCGGCTGACCGGGTCGGCGCTGAACTGCTCGACCAGCTTGCCTTCCGGCGCGATCAGCAGCGTGGTGCGGTCGCGCAGGGCCTTGGCGCCGTCGCCGCGCGCCATGGCGAACACCATCACCAGCAGGACCAGCAACAGGAAGCCGAAGAACACCAGGTTGAGGATCAACCGGCGGGTGAAGTTCATCACATCCCACAGGCCGACGAAGAAGTTGGCGATGGGGCTGCGACGCACGGGTTGGTTCATGGAAAGCTCCGAAAGGAAGGCGTCTTGCGCCCGCGCAGCATACCGGCTGCGTCAGGCGCCGCACATGCGTCTGAAGTCAGGGTGCCGCCGGCGCGGCCAGCAGGCGCGCGCTGCTCCAGCGGAAGCGCGCGCCCATCATCACCGCGGCCGCGGTCAGGCCCAGGATCAGGCCGATCCACATGCCCTGCGGTCCCCAGCCCAGCCACAGGCCGAGGCCGGCGCCCAGCGGCATGCCCAGGCCCCAGTAGGAGCACAGGGCCAGCAGCATCGGCACGCGGGTGTCCTTGAGGCCGCGCAGCGCGCCGGCCGACAGCACCTGCACGCCGTCGGGGAACTGGAACGTGGCCGCGTACAGCAGCAGCGTGGAGGCCAACGCCGCCACCGCCAGGTCGCTGGTGTAGATGCCGACGATGGCGTCGTGGCCGAACAGCAGCACCAGCGCCGACAGCGCCTGGGTGCCGAGCACGATCGCATAGCCGGCCCAGGCCGCGCCGCGCACGCCCACCGCGTCGCCGGCGCCGGCGGCGCGACCGACCCGCACCGTGGTCGCCTCGGCCACGCCCATCGGCACCATGAAGCACAGCTGCGCCACGTTGATCGCGATCTGGTGCGCCGCCGCCGGCACCTCGCCGAGCCGCGCGATCAGCAGCGCGGTGACGATGAACAGGCCGCCTTCCATCAGGATGGTCACGCCGATCGGCAAGCCGGTCTTCAGCAGCCCGGCGATCGCGCGCAGGTCCGGCGCCTCGAACTGCGCGAACAGGCGCAGCGACGCGAAGCGCCTGGAACGCGCCAGGTAGACGGCGAAGCACAGCGCCTGCGCCCACATCGTGATCGCCGAGGCCATGCCCAGGCCGCCGGCGCCGTGTTCGCGCAGGCCCCACAGGCCGAAGGTCAGCGCATAGCCGAGCGGGGCCAGCAGCAGCAGGCCACCGAAGCCCAGCAGCATGGTCGGCAGCGTCCAGTGCATGCCTTCGCTGAGATAGCGCATGCAGAAATACAGCACCAGCGCCGGCACGCCCCAGCGGATCGCGTGCAGGAAGTCGCGCGCGCCGGGCACGATCTCCGGGGCGATGCCCAGTTGCGGCAGCGCCATCGGCATCACGCTCAGGAACGCGAACATCAGCAGGCCCAGGCCCAGCGACAGCCACAGCGCCTGCCGGAACAGCGGCCCGATCTGCGCCTGGCGGCGGGCGCCGTCGAGCTGCGACACCGAGGCGGTCAGGGCGATCAGGGTGCCGATCGGGACCATCATCGGCAGCCACAGCAGGGCCGTGCCGACCGTCACCGAGGCCAGCGTGCGGGTGCCGTGGTGGCCGGCGATCACGTTGTCGACGAAGCTGATCAGCCCGGTGGAGACGTGCCCCAGGACCAGCGGCAGGGCGAGTTGCGCGGTGGTGCGCAGTTCGCGGCCCCGGACCGAGGCCGGGGTGGAGGACGAAACCATTGCAAGACTCTGGCGATCCCGCCGACTGCGGCCGCGCAGACAGCGCCGGCACCGGGTGGCGGAGGCCGCGCATTCTACCCGCTGCGGCGGACGACTGCTGGAAGGCGGTCGCCGCAGCCGGTTGCGGCGACCCGAGAAAGCCAGGCGCCGCGCGCGCGACTCAGCGCGCGGCGCGCTGCTTCAACCACGCGCCGCGGCTGTCGGCGCCTTGCGCCAGCAGGTCGCGGCGCAACGCGGCGCGGTCCTGCGGCGGGGTGCGTTGCGACAGCAGCGCCAGATGTTCGCGCTGCTCCGCCGGCAGGCTGCGCAGCAGGCCCAGCAACGCCTGCCGCTGCGCCGCGGGCACATAGCCCAGCAGCGGCTGCAGCGCCCAGAACTCCGCACCCAGTTCCGGACCGAGCAGCCAGCCGTGGCGCTCCAGCGCGTCCATCTCGGCGAACTGCGCATGCAGGCTGTGCTGCTGCTCGATCGGCAGGCCGGCGAAGGCCGTGGCGACCTGGCGCAGGCGCGCCTGCGCCGCCGCCGGCAGTGCGTCCCAGGCCGCCTGGCGCGCGCGCAGTTGCGCCGGGGTCAGCGCCGGCGGCGTGCTCGCCGCCGCGGGCGCGGCCGCCGGAACCGCGGCGGCGGCCGGCGGCGCTGCGGCGGCCTCGGCCAGGTCGGCGGCGCTGGGGGCGCTGCGCTCGATCCGCGGCGGCGGCGCGCCGGCCGCATACCACGCGTAGAAATCCAGGTCGTAGATCGCCGGCTCCGGCAGCGGCGCCGGCGGTTCGGCCGGCAGCGGCGGCGCGCTGGCGGTGTCCGATTCCGGCGGCAGCACTTCCACCTGCACCGGGCCGGTGTCGCCCAGCGCCAGGCTCGCATCGTTGCCGCCGGCCGCGGCGGCGTGGGAGCGGCGCCACGGCAGACGGTCCCACCACAGGGTCCCGACCAGGGCCAGGACCACGACCGCGATCACCGCCCCGGCCAGGCGCGTGCGCAGGGCCGCCCGCGCGCCGCGCCGGCGCGGGCGCGCGGCGGCGTCGGCCGTTGCGGATGTTGCCGGGGCCGTCGGCGCAGCGGCCGCGGCGGGGCCGCCGGCAACCGCCGCATCGCGCAACTGCGCCAGCGCCTGCAGCCGCGCCGGCGGCAGGTCGCGCAGGCACTGTTGCGCCGCATCGGCCAACGCCCGCCAGCCCGCCGCGTCCGGATGCCCGCCGGCGTCGCGCGGGCAGGCCCGCGCCAGCGCCTGCTGGTAGTCCTCGGTGGACAGCTGCAGCACCTGCGCGGCGAGCGGCTCGTCCAGCCCGGCGACGATGCGCAGCAGCAGCGCCAGGCGGTCGGCCGGCTGCAGGGTGCGCAGATGCGCCAGCGGCGCCGGCCATGCGCCGTCGGCGGCATCGGCCTGGCGCAGGGTCGGTACCGCGCCGAGCAGTTTCCAGAAGCGCAGCGGCCAGTCGGCCATCGGCAGTGCCGCGGCGTGGCTGCGGAACGCCCGCATCGCCGCCGCCAGGGCCGGCATGCCGCGCTCGGGGCGGCCGCTCTGCAGGTCGGCCAGGACCGCCGCACGGCGTTCGATCCCGCGCAGGAACGCGGCCAGGGCGGGCGGTGCGGCCACGCCGTCGAAGGGGGACGTGGCGGTCATCGGAACTCCATCATCGGCGCGATGATAGCGAGGCAGCCGCCACATCGCGCGCTTGACAGCAGCGCCCCGATCGGCTCTTCCGCGGCCGCCGCGACGGCGGGTTGTGCACAGCGCCAGGAATTGGCCGGAGACAGGTCTTGTCAAGCCCCCGCGAAACCATGTTGCATCTGTGTTTCACGGCCAAGTGATTGTTCTAAAAGGAATAAATGCGATTGGCGCTTTTTTGTCCAACTCGTGGCAGAGGCTTGTGATTCCGTCTTCACGGCGTGGAGCATGCCCGTCATGCACAGCTTTATCCACAGCAGATGTGGATAAATTCGATTCTCCAAGCGGGGCGGCTATTTACGACCGGTTTATCACTTTGCGGGCAGCAATCGCATGCAACTCCCGGCAGCCCGGACCGGCTTGCGGCGGCCGCTAGACTAGGCGGATGCCTTCGCCCGCCGCCACGCTCCGCGTCGCCCTGCCCGTGCCGCTGCCGCAGCTGTTCGACTACCTGCCGCCGCCCGGCGGCACGGTCGCCGACGGCGACGTCGGCCGCCGCGTGCAAGTGCCGTTCGGCAACCGCGAACTGAGCGGCGTGGTGGCGGCGATCGGCCAGGTCGAGGACGCCGACGGCCTGCGCGCGGCGCTGGCCTGGCTGGACCCGGCGCCGCTGCTGCACGGCGAACTGGCCGAGTCGCTGCGCTGGCTGGCGCGCTACAGCCACGCACCGCTGGGCGAGGTGCTGGCCACGGCGCTGCCGGTGCCATTGCGCCGCGGCGAACCACTGCCCGACACCCACGCCTGGGCCTGGCGCCTGACCGAGGCCGGCGCCAGCCACCGCGCCCGGCCCGGCACCCGCCCGCACCGCTTCGCCGCGCTGCTGGCGGACGGCGCCATGGACGAGGACCGGCTGGACCAGGCGATGGACGACTGGCGCAGCGCCGCCCGCGCGCTGGCCAAGCGTGGCCACGCCGAGCGCATCGCAGTGCCGGCCAGCGCCACGGCGCCGCAGCCGCAGCCCGGACCGATCCCCAACGCCGAGCAGCAGGCCGCGATCGACGCGGTGGTCGCCGCCGCCGGGTTCGCCCCGTTCCTGCTCGACGGCGTCACCGGCAGCGGCAAGACCGAGGTCTACCTGCAGGCGATCGCCGCGTGCCTGGCGCGCGGCCGCCAGGCGCTGGTGCTGGTGCCGGAGATCGGCCTGACCCCGCAGACCCTGGCGCGCTTCCGCGCGCGGCTCGGCGTGCCGGTGCATGCGCTGCATTCCGGGCTCAACGACAACGAACGCGCGCGGGTCTGGGCCGCGGCCTGGCGCGGCGAGGCGCAGGTGGTGGTCGGCACCCGCTCGGCGGTGTTCGTGCCGCTGCCGCGGGCGGGACTGATCGTGGTCGACGAGGAACACGACGGCAGCTACAAGCAGCAGGACGGCATCCGCTACCACGCCCGCGATTTCGCCCTGGTCCGCGGCAAGGCGCTGGACGTGCCGGTGCTGCTGGGCAGCGCCACGCCCTCGCTGGAGAGCCTGCACAACGCCGCCGGCGGCCGCTACGCGCACCTGCGCCTGACCCGCCGCGCCGGCGACGCCAAACCGCCGACGGTGCGCGTACTCGACGTGCGCAAGCGCCCGCTGCAGGACGGGCTGTCGCCCGAGGTGCTGGCCGGGATCGGTACTGCGCTGGCCGAAGGCGGCCAGGTCCTCGTATTCAAGAACCGCCGCGGCTACGCGCCGGTGCTGTTGTGCCACGACTGCGGCTGGACCGCGCCATGCCAGCGCTGCAGCACCCCGCTGCACGCCACGCCGATGACCGTGCATGCCGGCGGCCGGCGCCTGCAATGCCACCACTGCGGCGCGCGGCAGCCGGCGCCGCTGGCCTGCCCGGATTGCGGCAGCCTGGCGCTGCAGCCGCAGGGCATCGGCACCGAACGCTTGGAGGAACGCCTGGTGCAGGCGTTCCCGGACGTCCCGGTGCTGCGCATCGACCGCGGCACCACCCAGCGCCGCGATGCGCTGGAAACCCAACTGGCCACGCTCGGCAGCGCGCCCGGCATCCTGGTCGGCACGCAGATCCTGGCCAAGGGCCACGACCTGCCGCAGTTGAGCCGGGTGGTGGTGGTGGGCATCGACGAAGGCCTGTTCTCGGCCGATTTCCGCGCCAGCGAGAAGCTGGCGCAGCAGTTGATCCAGGTCGCCGGGCGCGCCGGCCGCGCCGCGCGTCCGGGCGAGGTCTGGCTGCAGACCCACCACCCCGGGCATCCGCTGCTGCAGACCCTGGTCCACGGCGGCTACCACGCCTTCGCCGCGGCGGAACTGGAGCAGCGCGAGGCCGCCGGCTTCCCGCCGTTCGCGCACCTGGCGCTGCTGCGCGCCGAGGCCAAGCAGGTCGAGCACGCCAACACGTTCCTGGCCGCGGTGCGCGCGCTGCTGCCGGCGCAGGACGAGGTGCAGCGCTTCGGCCCGATGCCGGCGCCGATGCCGCGCCGCGCCGGCTTCCAGCGCACCCAGTTGCTGCTGTCGGCCAGCACCCGGCGCGCGTTGCATGCGTTGCTGGACGCGGCGGTGCCGGCGATCCACGCACTGCCGCAGGCGCGGCGGGTGCGCTGGTCGCTGGATGTGGATCCGCAGGATCTTTACTGAGGCGGCGGCGCATCACCGGCAAGACAACTGCTAGAGCACCGGCACGCGTCGCCGAGCACGTGATGTGCCTGCCGCGCACGGATCGAGCCGCAGGTCGCCACAATCCACTACGCGCTCCGATGCCGCGCGATCCGATGCCGCAGGAGCGGCTTCAGCCGCGACAGGCTTTCCCAGTAACGCCGCGTCGCGGCTGAAGCCGCTCCTAGGAGCTAATGGCGTGGATTGCCAGCCCGCCGCAGGGGTTGCTTCAAGGTTGTCTGAAAGCCGCTTTGAACGAACAGCGCGGCGACGTGGCGAAGCAGAGGCTGGTCCTGCAGGCGACCGCAATGCCCTCGGGTTTCGCTCAACCCGCCAGGCCCAATGCGTCGACCAACTGTGCGCGCAGCGTGGCGCTGTCGCCGGCCTCCACACAGCGCCACGCGCCAGCGTCCGCGGCCAGGCCGCAGGCGGCGGTGGCGATCACCGGCTTGCCCCACGCCAGGGCCAACAACAGCCCGCGCGGCTGCTGTTCGATCCAGGCCGGCAGCAGCACCAGCGTGGCCGCGCGCACGCCTTCCGCCATCGAGGCGACCCGCTGCACCTCGACACCGCTCCAGAAGTCCGGCGTTTCCTGCGCGCCGGGCGGCAGCAGCAACAGCACCGGCAGGCCGCGCAGTGCCTCGCGCAGTTCGTAGGCGCCCTTGCGCGCCAGCGCCGAGGCGGCCAACAGCACCCGCGGCACGGTATCCGTGGTGGCGGCCGCAGGCTCCGCCGCGACCGCCGGGAGCGCCGGCCGTTGCCATTCCAGGGCGAGACCGCGACCGCCGGCCAGTGCCAGCAGTTCGCGGTGCGGCGTGATCCAGTGCCGCGCCTGCGCCAGCGCCGCGCGCTCGGCCTCGACCAGCACCGGATCGGCACGGAAATCGCGCAGGGTGGGACTGTGCGGATGCCGCTGCGCGGCCACGTCCAGGCGCGCCTGCAGCAGGTGCATCGGCAAGGCGGTCATGCACACGTCCCAATGCCGGCCCTGCAGTTCGCCCGCCAGCCACAGCTCCGGCAACAGGCTCTGCGGCACCACCAGGTCGACGTCGCGCGCACCCAGCCGGCGGCGCAGCGCCTGCAGGCGGATGCGCTGCGCGCGCTGGCGCGCCTGCGGCAGCGGCATGCCGCGCCACAGCCACCAGCGCCGCATCAGCGCCGCATGCAAGGCCGCGACGCTGGTGCGCGGCAGCGCCAGCACGCGATCGCCGGACTGCTGCCGGCGCCGGCGGTCCTCGGCGAACTCCGGCCAGTCCTCGTCGACCAGCCAGGTGCGGTGCAGGCCGTCGGGCACCGCCGGCACATGGCGATGGCAGGCGCTGCGGCCGCAGCGGGTGCAGTCGTTGGCGGTGTCGACGCCGGCCGGCGCCGTGCGTCGCTGCGGCGGCGGCAACGGCAACGCTGCCGGCACCGCGCTGCCGCCGCGGATGCGCACGTGCAGCGCCTCGCCGTCCAGCCACACCTCCAGCCGCCACGGCGCAGCCGCGCGCAGGCGCAGGTCCACGTAGTTCCAGAACACCACCGCGTCGCGGTCGCGTTCGGCCAGCGAGCCGGGAATCACCTGGCTGTGGCGATGCCGCTCGACGATCTCCAGGCCCTGCCGCAGCGCCGCGTCGTAGATCGCATTGGACAACTGGCACAGGCCGCCGCCGATCGACGGCACCAGGCAGCCTTCGCGCAGTTCGCGGCCGACGACGAAACCGCGGCGACGGGTGGCGCGGCCGAGCTGGCGCCAGAAACCGAAGGTCGCCCCGGCCGGCACCTCCACGCCGTGCAGCGCACGCGCGGCCAGGCGCAGGTTGTGGATCTTGCCGGCCACCAACTGTGGCGCGGTCTCCTCGCTGGCGGGCCACAGCGCGGTGACTGATTCGGCGCACGCGCCATCGACGATCGCCAGGCCGCCATCGCGGCGATGCCGGCGTGGTCCATCGCGCAGATCGCGCAGCGCGCGGCGCAACTGCAGCGCGCGGGTCTTGGCCCAGAACAGCAGGCTGCGCCAACGCGACGGCAGCGGCGCCTGCGGCGACGCCGACGCGCGCGGCTTCACTGTCGCTGGCATGACGGTGCGTCCTCCGTGTCGCTGTCCGCGCTTGGCATCGCGCTACTATACGGACATGCAGGTCCGGCCCTCGACGATCGCGCAGCGCCTCGCTGGCAGCGCGCGTTCCGGCGAATCGGTGCGCCGCGCGACCGCGACGCGACCGCCGCCACGCCGATACCGGACGCCTCCTCTCCCCTCCCCCTCTGGAGTCCTGCATGGACAACACGCGCGTGCCGCACCTGATCGTGGTCGGCGGCGGCTTCGCCGGCTTGTGGGCCACCCGCGCCCTGGCCAAGACGCCGTTGCGCATCACCCTGATCGACCGCCGCAACCATCACCTGTTCCAGCCGCTGCTGTACCAGGTCGCCACCGCGGGCTTGTCGGCGCCGGACATCGCCGCGCCGCTGCGGCAGATCCTGCGCCGCCAGGACAACGTCGAGGTGCGCCTGGGCGAAGTCGTCCACGTCGACAAGCAGGCCCGGCAGGTACGCCTGGCCGACGGCCACGTCCTGGACTACGACTACCTGCTGATCGCCACCGGCGCCACCCACGCGTATTTCGGCCACGACGACTGGGCCGCGCACGCGCCGGGGCTGAAGACCCTGGACGATGCCTTGCAGTTGCGCCGGCACCTGCTGCTGGCGTTCGAGCGCGCCGAAGCCGAAACCGATCCGGCCGCACGCGCGGCCTGGCTCAGCTTCGCCATCGTCGGCGGCGGCCCCACCGGCGTCGAACTGGCCGGCACCCTGGCCGAGATCGCCCGGCACACGCTCAAGCACGAGTTCCGCCGCATCGACCCGGCCGAGGCGCGGGTGCGGCTGATCGAGGCCGGCCCGCGGGTGCTGTCCTCGTTCCCCGAACGCCTCTCGGCCAAGGCGCAGCAGCAGTTGGAAAAGCTCGGCGTGGAAGTGCTGACCGGGGTGCCGGTCGCCGACATCGACGCCAGCGGCTACCGCCTCGGCAGCACCTTCGTGCCGGCACGCACCGTCGTCTGGGCCGCCGGCGTCGCCGCCTCGCCGTTGGCGAAGACGCTGCAGACGCCGCTGGACCGCAGCGGCCGCGTGCAGGTACAGCCGGACCTGAGCGTGCCCGGCCATCCGGAGCTGTTCGTCGCCGGCGATCTGGCCGCGGTGCAGCAGGCCGACGGCCGCCCGGTCCCCGGCGTGGCACCGGCCGCCAAGCAGATGGGCCGGCATGTCGCCGAGACCCTGCGCCGGCGGCTGCGCGGCGACAGCGCCAGCGTGCCGTTCCGCTATGCCGACTACGGCAACCTGGCCACCATCGGGCGCATGGCCGCGATCGTGCACCTGGGCCGGCTGCAGCTCTCCGGCGTGCTGGCCTGGTGGTTCTGGCTGGCCGCGCACGTGTTCTTCCTGATCGGCTTCCGCAACCGTGTGGTGGTGCTGCTCAACTGGGCCTGGGCGTACTGGAGCTATCAGCGCGCCGCGCGGATCATCCTCGGCGACGCGCCCGCCACGGAGGAGCACCCGGCGCCAGCCGCGGACGGGTGACACTGCATGGCCGGGCTGCCGGCCTTCGACCGCCAGCACACGGTCGAGCGCCTGCGCGATCCGCTGCGGATCTTCGACGCGATGGGCCTGGCGCTGTTCGCGGTCTACGGCACCGGCAAGGCGCTGGCATTCGGCCTGGGACCGGTCAACGCGCCCCTGCTGGGCAGGCTCGGCGGCATTGGCGGCGGCATCGTCCGCAACCTGCTGCTGACGCGCATGCCGGTGGTGCTGCAGGCCGAGCTGTACACGGCGGCGGCACGAGTCAGCCGGCAGCGTGGCCGGCCAACCGCCTTCGCGACTGCCACGCGCCATCCCGGCCGATGCGCGGGACGCCTGTGCGCCTCAACCGTAATTGAGTTCGCCGGCATAGCGCATCACCAGATGAACCGCATGATGGGCTGCGGCATGCCGATGACCATGATGTGCGGCACCATGCCGATGATGGTCTGCATGCACTGACCCTGGATCGCGCCGCCCCAAAAAAAACGGCCCATGCGGGCCGTTTTTTTGTCTCCCGGCACGATCGTCCGGGCGCTTGCGGGGAACGGGCATCACGCCACGAACAACGCCTTCATCTTCTTCAGCGCATTGGCCTCGATCTGGCGGATGCGCTCGGCCGACACGCCGTACTCGTCCGCCAGTTCCTGCAGGGTGATCTTGCTGTCGGCATCCAGCCAGCGACGCTTGATGATGTCGCGCGAGCGCGCATCCAGTTCCGCCAGGCCTTCGCGCAGCAGCTGCAACTGGTTGTCCTCGCTGTCGGCGCGCTCGTAGGCCTGCGAGGGATCTTCCTCGTTGGCCATCAGATACGCGGCCGGCGACGGCGGCGCGTGGTCGTCGTCCTCGTCGGACGGCGCGTCGAAGCCGATGTCGCGGCCGGACAGGCGCGACTCCATCTCCAGCACCTCGCGCTCGGACACGTTGAGGTCCTTGGCCACCGCGGTGACCTCGGCCGCGTTCATCCAGCCCAGGCGGGTCTTGGACTTGCGCAGGTTGAAGAACAGCTTGCGCTGCGCCTTGGTCGTGGCGACCTTGACGATGCGCCAGTTCTTCAGGATGTACTCGTGCATCTCGGCACGGATCCAGTGCACCGCGAAGCTGACCAGGCGCACGCCCATGTCCGGGTCGAAGCGCTTGACCGCCTTCATCAGACCGATGTTGCCTTCCTGAATCAGGTCGCCCAGCGGCAGGCCGTAGCCGTTGTAGCCGCGGGCCACGTGCACCACGAAGCGCAGGTGGGAATGGACCAGTTCGCGTGCCGCGTCCAGGTCTGCCTGGTCGCGATACCGCACCGCCAGTGCGTGTTCCTCGTCGGACGTCAGCACCGGGATCTGGTGCACGGCGCCGATGTAGGCATCCAGCGAACCGAGCGGACTGGGGATCGGGAGGTTGTTGGCAACCAATGCGTTGGAAGTGAGAGTCTGGCTCATAGGGCTCATCTTAGCAGTCTACTAATTGGACTGCTGGGTACAGTAAAAAGTTCCTGTGTTCTGTTTATGCAACATTCGAATCAGGAATGACACTGCATCACAAGCCATCGGAACAATCAGGATCCGCAGCGATCCCGAGATTTGACCCCCAACATAGCACCCGGTTCGCCAAAATGGCGTCCATGCCGGGTGACACCGCCGCCCATCCAACCGGCGTTCAGGCGCCGCGCAGCGCCGCCTCCAGCTCCGCGCGCGGCGGCAGGCTCCAGTCGATCGGGGTGGCGCCGCGCCGCCGCAGGTACTCGTTGGCCGCGGAGAAATGCTTGCAGCCGAGGAAACCGCGGTGCGCCGACAGCGGCGAGGGGTGCGGGGCCTTGAGCACGCGGTGGCGGCGGGTGTCGATGACCTTGCCCTTGGCCTGGGCGTAGCTGCCCCAGAGCAGGAACACCAGGCCCTCGCGCTCGCGGTTGAGGGTCTCCACGACGTGGTCGGTGAAGCCCTCCCAGCCCTTGCCCTGGTGCGCGCCGGCGCGGCCTTCCTCCACCGTCAGCACCGCGTTGAGCAGCAGCACCCCGCGCTGCGCCCACGGCAGCAGGCAGCCGTGGTCGGGACGGCGGATGCCCAGGTCGTCCTCGATCTCCTTGTAGATGTTCAGCAGCGACGGCGGCACCGGCACCCCGGGCAGCACCGAGAAGCACAGCCCGTGCGCCTGGCCGTAGCCGTGGTACGGGTCCTGGCCGAGGATCACCACCTCCACCCGTTCGAACGGGGTGGCATCGAAGGCGGCGAAGATCTGCCGCCCAGGCGGGAACACGCGGGCGCCGGCGGCCTTGCGCTGGCGCAGGAACGCCGCCAGCTCGCGCATCTCCGGGCGCAGCAGCCAGTCGCCGACCCGCGCCTTCCACGACGGCTCCAGCTGGATCCGGTTCTCTTCTTCGTTGTTGCTCATTGCGTCCAGGCTCGGTGCATCGGGTTCAGAAGGTCACGGCGATCTCGTCGAGCCGGGCCAGGCGCAACTGGAACAGCACCTTGGTGACCAGCAGGCGCTCTTCGATCGGTTTCTGCACCAGATCGTTGGCGCCGGCGCGCAGCAGCTCGGACTGGGTGTGCGGGTTGCTGTCGCCGGTCATCACCAGCACCGGCATGCGCCGCTTGCCGTAGGCGAAGTCCACGCGGATGCGCTGGACCACGTCGCGGCCGTTGAGTTCGCCCTTGAGGGTGACGTCGGTCAGCACCAGGTCGATGCGGCGGGTGGTGCGGCCCAGCGACTCAGCGGTGAGCAGGGCGAACGCGTCCTCGGCGCTGAGCACGTGCACCACGTGCAGCTGCTGGCGTTCGAGCATGCGCTTGGTCGCCTCGGCCACCACCCGGCTGTCCTCGACGTAGAGCACGGTGGCGCCGGCCACCGGCTGCGGCTGCACGTAGCCGCGGATGAACGTGGCCAGCGCCTCGTGGCCGAGCGCCTTGTCGAAGTAGTCGGTGACGTACTCGGTGAAACGGCGCTCGACCAGGTGCTGCTGGGCGTCGCCGGAAACCACGATCACCGGCACATAGGCCTGGCCAACGGCGTCGCGCACGCTGCGCGCCAGGGTCAGGCCGTCGCCGTCCGGCAGCCCCAGCGAGGTGGTGACCAGGTCGACCGGGCCGGCCTCCAGCGCGGCGCGCGCCTCGGCGATGCTGGCACAGCCGACCACGGTCACGTCGGGCAGTTCGCGGTGCAGCACGTCGGCGATCAGCTTGCGCACCAGCTTGGAGCCATCGACCACCATCACCCGCGGGGCGGCGCTGATCAGATGCTTGAGCTCGTGCCCGGCCATGCGCGCCTCAGGTGTCGGTGGGCCGCGTCTGGCGCAGGAAGTGGCCGGTCACCAGCCAGGCGCCGAGCCAGCCCAGCAGCAGGGTGCCGAGCAGCACCAGCCCCGCGTGCAGCGCGTCCAGCCCGTGCAGCACGAAATGGCTGCCGTAGCTGTCGGCCAGCGCCGCCAGCGGCTGGCCCAGGGCCATCCCGGAGGCGGCGAGCAGGCCCAGCGCCAGCACCCCGGCGCCGAAGCCGTACCAGGCGCCCAGGTACAGGAATGGGCGGCGGATGAAGCCGTCGCTGGCGCCGAGCAACTGCAGCACGCCGATCTCCTCGCGCCGCGACTGGATGTCCAGGCGCACGGTGTTGCCGACCACCAGCACCGCACCGGCGCCGAGCAGCAGCGACAGCACCTGCACCAGGCGTTCGCCGAAATGCAGCCAGCCGTCCAGGCGCTTGCGCCACAGCGCGTCGTGCTGGACCAGGTCGGCCTGCGGCAGCGCGGTCAGCGCGGTCGCCAGCGGGGTGTCGTCGGCCGCGGCCGGGGTGACGATCAGCAGCGTCGGCAGCGGGTTGTCCTGCAGCGCATCCAGCGCCTCGCCGAGGCCGGCGCTGTCGCGCAGCTCGGCCATGCCCTCGGCGGGCGTGCGCAACGTCACCGCGGCCACGTCGCCACGGCCGCGCAGGGTCTGCGCCAGCGCCTGCGCCGCGGCGGCGTCGACGTCGGTCTTCAGGAACACGTTGATGTCGCGCGACTGCTGCACGCTGCCGGCGAACTGCTTGAGGTTGTCCAGGGCGATCGACAGGCCCAGCGGCAGGGTCAGCGCCAGCGCCATCACCGCCATGGTCAGCAGCGTCGCCCACGGCTTGCGCATGGCGCGGCCGAGGCTGTAGACGATGCTGTGCAGGTGGTGGTCCCACCACACGCCCAGCCGCGAGGGCGCCGCGGCGCCGGCATTGCGCGCGCTCATTCGGCCAGGTCCTGCGGCGAGATGTCGTCGACCAGGCGGCCGTGGTCCAGGATCAGCACGCGCTTGCGCATCTGCTTGAGCAGCGCCAGGTCGTGGCTGACCACCAGCACGCTGGTGCCGCGCGCCGGCAGTTCGGCGAACAGTTGCATGATCTCGGCGGCCAGGGTCGGGTCGAGGTTGCCGGTGGGTTCGTCGGCGACCAGCAGCCGCGGCTCGCCGACCATCGCCCGGGCGATGCCGACGCGCTGCTGCTCGCCGGCCGACAGCTGCGAGGGCAATGCCTTCTCGCGGTGGCCCAGGCCCATGCGCTCGAGCACCGAGCGCACGCGCTTGCCGATCTCGGCACGGCGGGTGCCGCGCAGGATCAGCGGCAACGCCACGTTCTCGGCGATGCTGCGGTCGGTGAGCAGGCGGTGGTCCTGGTAGACCACGCCGACCTCGCGCCGGTGCAGCGGCACGCGGCGGCCGCGCACCTTCAGCAGGTTGCGCTCGCCGAACAGCACAGCGCCGCGCGAGGGCCGCTCGCTCAGGTGGATCAGCTTGAGCAGGGTGCTCTTGCCGGCACCGGAGTGGCCGGTGACGAACAGCATCTCGCCCTCCTCGACCTCGAAGCTGACGTCCACCAGCGCCGCGTGGCCACCGGCGTACTGTTTGCTGACATTGTCGAACCGCAGAACGCTCATCCGGCGATTATGCCGGAGCGGCCCGGGTATTCGTCCACCGCATGCGGCGCACGCGGCGGACGACGGGCCCGGATCAGGAGCTGGAGACCAGCGAGCGCAGCTTGCGGCCCAGGCGGGTCAGGAACGAATCGTTCTTCGCCGCCGCGCCGCGCTCGGCCTGGCGCGCGGCCTTGACCGGGGTGGCCACGACCTGCACCGGCCGGGCCGGGGCCGCGGTCGCCGGCGCGGCGCTGCCGTTGCCGGCCTGCGCGCCATCGGCGCCTTCCAGCGGGCGCCCGCCGCGACGGCGGCGGCGCTTGCGCGGCGCACGCTCGCCCTCGACCGCAGGCGCGGCGCCCTCGGCCGGCGCAGCACGCGGCGGCTTGGGCGCCGGCGCCGGCGCCGGCGCAGCGGCGGCCGGCGCGGTGCCGTCCGCGGCAACAGCCGCGGCGTCGGCCGGGCGCGGCGCGCGCGGACGCCGCGGCTTGCCGTCGGCGCTGCGCGACTCGCCACGGCCGCCCGGGCCGCTGCGACCGCCGCCCGGCTTGCCGCGGCCACCGCCGCGACGCTGCTCGTCGGCCTCGCGCTGGGCGCGGGCCTCGCGGAAGATCTCGCCGATGCTCTCCTCGCCGTCGGCCTCGGCGGCCTCGCCCTCCACCGCCGCGCGCGGGGTGCGCGGCAACGCCACCAGCAATTCGGCGGTGACCGGCTCGACCGGGATCTTCTGTTCGATGTAGGCCTCGATGTCCGGCAGGCTCATCGCGTAGCGCTCGCAGGCGAAGCTGATCGCGTCGCCCTCCTCGCCCAGCCGCGCGGTGCGGCCGATGCGGTGCACGTAGTCCTCGGCGTCGAACGGCAGGTCGTAGTTGTAGACGTACTTGACCCCGTCGATGTGCAGGCCGCGCGCGGCCACGTCGGTGGCCACCAGGATCTCCAGCTGGCCCTTCTGGAAGCGGTTGAGCAGGGTCTCGCGCTTCTTCTGCGGCACGTCGCCGGACAGCACGCCGACCCGGTAGCCGTTGCGCTCCAGCGCCCGCGCCACCCGCTCGACGAATGCCTTGGTGTTGACGAACACCATGGTGCGCGCGCCCTCGCTGCGCGAGAGCAGGCCCAGCAGCAGGGTCAGCTTCTCCTCGTCGGAGGGGAAGTAGATGCGCTGGCGCACGCGCGCGGCGGTGATGCTCTCGGTCTCGACCACGAGCTTTTCCGGCTCGTTCATGTGCTCGTACGCCAGCTCCAGCACGCGGTGGCTGAGGGTGGCCGAGAACAGCAGGGTCTGCCGGGTGCCGCGCTCGGGCATGCGCCGCAGCAGGAAGCGGATGTCCTTGATGAAGCCCAGGTCGAACATGCGGTCGGCTTCGTCGAGCACGCAGATCTCGCAGGCGTGCAGCGACACCACCTTGTGCTGCTTGACGTAGTCGATCAGGCGGCCGGGGGTGGCGATGATCACGTCCACGCCCTGCTGCAGCAGTTCGCGCTGCTTGTCGTAGTCCACGCCGCCGTAGACCAGGGCGAAGCGCAGGCCCAGCTCGGAGCCGAACTTGACCGCGTCCTTGTGGATCTGGATCGCCAGTTCGCGGGTCGGCGCCAGGATCAGCGCGCGCGGATCCTCCGGCTTGCGGTCGGCCAGCGCCGGGCGGCTGAGCAGGCGGTTCATCACCGCCACCAGGAACGCCAGGGTCTTGCCGGTGCCGGTCTGGGCCTGGCCGGCCACGTCGCGGCCCGGCAGGGCCACCGGTAGGGTCAGCGCCTGGATCGGGGTGCAGCGGGTGAAGCCGGCGCCCTCGAGCCCTGCGAGCAGCGCAGGATGCAGGTCGAACGCGGAAAAAGTCACATCGGTCAGCGGTTTGTCGCTCATCATTCCATCTTCGTGAGGCCACCCCGCCCGAAGCGTAAGGTCGCGGCTTGCATCGGTCCCGGCAGCGTCGCACACTGGCGTCTTCCATACCGGGTCGCGCGACAGGGGGAATCCCTTGAGTTCGCCGCGCAATGCCCCAGTTTACCGCAATGCGGCGGCCACCCGGTCCGGTCGGTCGCATTGGCCCAGGAGAACCCCCAAAGTGAGCGACAAGGTGCTTTACGTCGGCGACGCCGATTTCGATGCCACGGTGCTGCAGTCCGACGAGCCGGTCCTGGTGGACTTCTGGGCCGAGTGGTGCGGCCCGTGCAAGATGATCGCGCCGGTGCTGGACGACCTCGCCGACACCTACGACGGCCGCCTCAAGGTCGCCAAGGTCAACGTGGACGAGAACCGCGCCACCGCGATCAAGTACCACGTGCGCTCGATCCCGATGCTGCTGCTGTTCAAGAACGGCAAGATCCAGGCCACCCAGATCGGCGCGGTCGGCAAGGGCCAGCTGACCCAGATGATCGACAAGACCCTGGGCGGCAGCGCCGCCTGACGTCCGCTGCCGGCGCCCGCTCCGCAACCGGAGCGGCGCCGCGGCATCCCGGCCGGGCTTGCGCCGCCGCCGGCTGAATCGCCCGCAAACGCCCGCTTGCCGTGCTTGCGTGGCGGTGATAGTGTCGATGCATCCGGTGGCATTCGCGCACCGCACCCCCTCTGGAAGATTCTCTCCCAGACCTCCTCCCAACCCCGTATGCCCCCACGCTGGGCGCTCGCACTCTTAGCGAGGAACACCACTTGTCCGATCACACCATGTCCGAACCCGGGAGCGCCGACGCCCCCGCCGAGAAGCGCGTGCGCAAGCCGCGCGTCAGCAAGGCCGCGAGCGGCGCGGAGGGCGCCGCCGAGCACGGCGCGCCGGCGCAGCCGACCCTGCCGCTGAATCCCGCGCCCGTCCAGGCCGAGGCGCCCCGCGCCGCGGCGCCGGACGCGCCCCCGGCCCCGGCCGCGAACGGCGGCCAGAGCCACGGCGGCGGCGACGCGCCGGCCCATCAGGGCGGCGGCGGCCAGGCGTCCGACGGCGGCGAGCCGCGCGAAGGCCGCGAGCCGCGCGACGGCGGCAACCGCTTCAACAACCAGAATCAGAACCAGAACAACCAGAACAACCAGCAGGGCAACCGCCGCGATCGCTTCCGCAATCGCCGCGACCGCGACCGCAACCAGCGCGGCGGCGACCGCTTCCAGGACAGCGGCCTGCCCAGCGACAACGGCGGCAACGAGCCGTTCGTGCCGCGCCCGCACGCCAGCGTGCCGGAAGGCTTCCCGATCTACTCGCTGAGCGACCTGAAGAAGATGCCGGCGCAGAAGCTGCTGGACATCGCCGAGCAGCTCAACATCCAGGACGGCGTGGCCCGCGCGCGCAAGCAGGACGTGATCTTCGCCCTGCTGAAGGTGCTGACCCGCCACGGCGAAGGCGTCGCCGCCGACGGCGTGCTGGAAATCCTGCCGGACGGCTTCGGCTTCCTGCGCGCGGCCGAGGCCAGCTACCTGGCCGGCCCGGACGACACCTATATCTCGCCCAGCCAGATCCGCCGCTTCAACCTGCGCACCGGCGACCACCTGTCCGGGCGCATCCGCTTCCCGAAGGACGGCGAGCGCTACTTCGCGCTGTCGATCGTCGACACCATCAACGGCGAGCCGCTGGAAGCGAGCAAGAACAAGGTCCTGTTCGAGAACCTGACCGCGCTGTTCCCGCGCAAGCGCTTCACCCTGGAGCGCGGGAACGGTTCCTCGGAAGACATCTCCGGCCGCATCCTCGACCTGATGGCGCCGCAGGGCAAGGGCCAGCGCGCGCTGATCGTGTCCCCGCCCAAGGCCGGCAAGACCATGCTGATGCAGCAGGTGGCCACGGCGATCACCACCAACCACCCGGACGTGCACCTGATCGTGCTGCTGATCGATGAGCGCCCGGAAGAAGTGACCGAAATGCAGCGCACCGTGCGCGGCGAGGTCATCTCCTCGACCTTCGACGAGCCGGCCGCGCGCCACGTGCAGGTCGCCGAGATGGTGATCGAGCGCGCCAAGCGCCTGGTCGAACACAAGAAGGACGTGGTGATCCTGCTCGACTCGATCACCCGCCTGGCCCGCGCCTACAACAACGTGGTGCCGTCCTCCGGCAAGGTGCTCAGCGGCGGCGTCGACGCCAACGCCCTGCACCGCCCGAAGCGCTTCTTCGGCGCGGCGCGCAACGTCGAGGAAGGCGGCTCGCTGACCATCATCGCCACCGCGCTGGTGGAGACCGGCAGCAAGATGGACGAGGTGATCTACGAAGAGTTCAAGGGCACCGGCAACAGCGAAGTGCACCTGAACCGCCGTATCGCCGAGAAGCGCGTGTACCCGGCGATCGACATCAACCGCTCCGGCACCCGCCGCGAGGACCTGCTGATCGAGCCGGAACTGCTGCAGAAGATCTGGATCCTGCGCAAGCTGCTGCACCCGATGGACGAGATCGCGGCGATGGAGTTCCTGCTGGACAAGATGAAGAACACCAAGTCCAACGACGAGTTCTTCGGTTCGATGAAGCGCTGAGTCCAGCGCAGGTTCGACCGCAACGCCCCGCTTCGGCGGGGCGTTCGCGTTTTTGGCGGCCGCGCTGCGCTACCTCGCGCCTGCATGGCGCCGGTCCGACGGTCTTTCGACGTGGGCGCGGGTGAGATGTGCGCCATTCGCCCCGCCGCGTCCGCCGCCATGCCCGCCTCCACCAACACCACCGTCAGCAAGGTCGCCCCGGTCACCCTCGGCTTCTGGGTGATGAAGATCTGCGCCACCACCCTCGGCGAGACCGGCGGCGACCTGCTGTCGATGACCCTGGACGTCGGCTATGCGCTGAGCAGCGTGCTGCTGCTCGCGGTGTTCCTGGTCTCGCTGTGGGCGCAACTGCGCGCACGGCAGTTCCAGCCGTGGCGGTACTGGTGGGTGATCCTGACCACCAGCACCGCCGGCACCACGCTGTCGGACTACATGGACCGCAGCCTGGGCCTGGGCTACGCGCAGGGCGCGCTGCTGCTGGTCAGCCTGCTGGTCGCGGTACTGGCGAGTTGGTGGCTGTGCGAACGCAGCCTGTCGGTCGAACGGATCGGCAGCGGCCGCGCCGAGGTCTTCTACTGGCTGGCGATCCTGGTCTCCAACACGCTGGGCACCGCGCTGGGCGATTACCTGGCCGACAGTTCGGGACTGGGCTTCGCCGGCGGTGCGCTGCTGATCGCGGCGCTGCTGGCGGCGATCGCCCTGGCCTATGCATTCACCCGCGTCTCGCGCACGGCGCTGTTCTGGGCGGCGTTCGTGCTGACCCGACCGTTCGGCGCCACCCTCGGCGACCTGCTGAGCAAGCCGGCCGGCAAGGGCGGCCTGGACCTGGGCACGGTCGGTGCGTCGCTGCTGCTGGCCGGGGTGTTGCTGGCGGTGCTGGTGGTCTCGCCCCGTCGCCGCGACGGCGAGCGCCGCGCGGCGCGCTAGGTCGGCCGGTCGCCGACGCGGGCGGTCCAGCCCTGCATGCCCTCGGCGCTCAGCCGCCCTGCAGCGGCGTCAGCAGGCGCGGGCCGGCGCCGTCGGCCATGTACACGCCGCCGGCCGGCAGCAGGTCCGGCGAGAAGCCGGTCGCGTCTTCGCCGGTGATCCACGGCGCCCGCTGGCGCGGGCCGGGGATGTAGCTCGTCCAGCGGCCATAGGAGGACGGCGCGCCCTGGGGAATGTCGTCGCGCAGCGCGTAGTCGACCGGCACGCGCACGGTCCAGTAAGGCGCCTCCACGTCCTTGCCTTCGCTCGGCGGGCGGAAGGTCCATTTGCGCGCCGCGCCCAGCGCGCTCTTGCCCAGCACGTCGCGCAGTTGCTGCATCTGCCGCTCGGACGCCACCACGCGCAGGTTGACCTGCTCCACCGCGGCATCGGCGACGTGGCCATCGCGGCCCACCTTGAGCACCAGGTACGCCGACCCCGCGGCACCGACGCTGTAGGCCGCTTCCGGATAGGCCGGCGGCTTCATCTGGATCGCGGTCACCACGCTGCGGTCGTTGGGATCGTAGTGGCTGAAATCGGCGCCGCGGATCCCGACCTGGTAGTCGTCGCCCTGCTGGCGCTTGGCGACCAGGCGCAGGGTCATCGGCGCGCGCGCCGGCACGGGTTTGCCATCGCGCATGCCCGGCGCGAACGTCCACTGCATCACGCTGTTGCGGACGAAGTCGACCACGCCCTTGGGCAGGCGCTCCTGCTGGTCCAGCGCCAGCGCCGACACCTTGCCGCTGGGTTCGATGTCGATCGTGCCGGACACCAGCATGCTGCTTTCGATCTGCTTGCGCACCGCGCCGGGGCCGACCCCGTCGGCAGCGACGGCGGCGCACGCCAGCAGCAGCGACATCATGGCGCTCCAGCGCCACCACGAACGGACGGATCGACGGTGCATCGCGCATTCCTTTGCCTGAGATGAGGCGCCGATTACACCGCAGTGGCGCCTGGCCGGCAACTCAGGCCAGGCGCAGCGCGTCAGGATAGGGCGGCGCGTCCGGGTAGTCGTCCTCGCGCAGCCGCGCCTGCAGGTCGCGCCACCACTGCGGGTCGAACAGTTCGCCGTGCGCATGCCGCACCGCTTCCAGCGAGGCGGCGGGCAGGCCCATGAACAGCGCGAAGCGCTCCGGGAACACGTCGCGCGGGGCGACGTGGAACCACGGCTCGGCGGCCATCGCCTCTTCCTCGTTGCGCGGCTGCGGCCAGTCGCGGAAGTTGCAGTCGGTGACCAGGCACAGTTCGTCGTAGTCGTAGAACACCGCCCGGCCCTGCCGCGACACGCCGAAGTTCTTCAGCAGCATGTCGCCGGGGAAGATGTTGTTGCGGGCCATGTCCTTGATCGCCTGCGCATAGTCCAGCGCGGCCTCGCGCGCGGCCTCGGCGCCCTGCTCGCGCAGGTACAGGTTCAACGGGCGCAGGCGCCGTTGCACGTAGCACAGCTCGACGATCAGGTCGTCGCCGTCCTCGCGCAGGCTGCGCGCACAGCCCTCCATCAACTCTTTCAGCAGCCCCGGCGCGAAGCGCGCGCGCGGGAAACGCAGCGAGCGGTACGGCTGCGCGTCGAGCAGGCGGCCGACGCGATCGAGGTTGAACACCAGTGCGTACTTCTCTTCCACTTCCTCGCGGCTCATCGTCTTCGGATAGGCGAAGCGGTCGCGGATCAGCTTGAACACCAGCGGGTAGCTGGGCAGGGTGAACACCGCCATGACCATGCCCGGCGTGCCCTCGGCATGCACCAGTTGTTCGTTGGGATGCGCCTGGAAATGCCGGAAGAAGGTGCGGAAGCGCTCGGTCTTGCCCTGCTTGGCGCGGCCGAGCATGGTGTACAGCTCGTCGATCGGCTTGTGCGGCAGCAGGCTGCGCAGGAACACCACCGCATCGCCGACGGTGGGCAGGTCGGCCTGGAAGTAGCTGCGCGAGATGCCGAACAGCTGCGCCACGTCGTTGCGCTTGGTCAGTACCGCCTCGGCGCGCAGGCCCTGTTCGTCGTTGACCAGGGCGATCACGCACGGCGAGAAACGGTGTTCGCCGAACACGCGGCCGACCAGGTAGGCGCGGCGCTCGCGGTAGAACACCGTCTCCAGCAGCTCGATGCCGCGCACCGGGTTCTCACCCCAGTGCGCCAGATCGTCCTGCAACCGCACCGCGATGGCCGCCGCGCAGCGCGTGCGGTGCGCGTACGGCACGTCGAACGGATAGTCGCCGAGCACGCGCACGAACGCGTCCACCGGCCGCGTCTCGGACACCACGTAGTTGTGCCGCGCCACCGGATGGGTGATGGCATCGGTGGGTTCGATGTCCAGCGCCACGAATTCGATCTGCGCATCCACGCCCTGGGTGCGGAAGAAGCGCCGGGTCAGGGTGTTGTAGAAGGTCTTGTACAGCTCCTGGTCGATCAGCGCGGCGATCAATTCGGCGTAGTGGTCGCGCGCGCGGATCCACAAGGCACGGTCGTGCGCCTGGCCGAGCAGCACCGCGCGCAGGCGCAGCATGCACTCGGCGATGCACTGGTCGTACAGGGCGATGCGTTCGATCGCGTCCTCGCGCGCGGCGCTCCAGTCGCGCGCCTCGAAACGCTGGCGCGCGCGCGCGGAGATCTGCGCGAAGCGCGCGTGGTAGTCCTCGAACGCCTCGAAGACGATGCGGCCGATGACCTGGGCACGGCGTTCGGACGGCAGCGGCAGCGGCGTGGAGGGCATGCCCGCAGTGTAGAGCGCGCGATGCGGGTTGAGGCGGTGCGACGCCCCGATATACCCGCTACGCCCTAGCCCTGCGCGCGGCGGCGCTTGAGGGCGGCCGGCGCGGCCATGGGCTGCAGGTGCTCGTCGGCCTGCCTGCGCAGCCAGTCGCGGAACGCCAGGAACCCGTCGTGGGCGGCCGAGCGCGGCGGATACACCAGGTAGTGCGACCAGCTCGCCTTGACCCGGTGCGGCGACAGCGGCACCAACTGGCCGGCGTCGAGCAGCAGCCGCGTGCGGGTCACACGGCCCAGGGCGACGCCGACACCGTCGAGCGCGGCGCGGTGCTGCGACTCGGAATCGTCGAACACCGCCACGTAGCGCGCCGGCGCTTCTTCGCCGGCGGCCGCGAACCAGCGGTCCCATTCTCCGTCCGGGTCGCCGATCAGCGG
Source organism: Xanthomonas sacchari (assembly GCF_024266585.1). Lineage (NCBI taxonomy): Bacteria > Pseudomonadati > Pseudomonadota > Gammaproteobacteria > Lysobacterales > Lysobacteraceae > Xanthomonas > Xanthomonas sacchari. The sequence continues at coordinate 954,245 of NZ_CP100647.1, read as the reverse complement.
CCACTGCGCCAGCGGCGCTGGTCGCGCGCCCATCCGCGCGATCAGCGCCGGGCTGGCCATCGGCACCAGCCATTCGTCGAACAGCATCTCGACCGCCAGGCCCGGCCACTGTCCATTGCCGATGCGCAACCCGGCATCGACCTGCGACTGACGCTCGAAGTCGACCAGATGCTTGTCGGACAGCAGATTGATCTCGATCTGCGGGTGCCGTGCGAGGAAATCGCCCAGGCGCGGCACCAGCCAGGCCGAGGCCATCGACGGGGTCAGGCTGATCGTCAGCACATGGTCGCGGCGCGCGGCGAACGGTTGCAGCGCCTCGCCGATCGCATCCAGGTGCGGGCCGATGCGCTCGAGCAGGCGCCGCCCGTCCGCGGTCAGGGTCACGCCGCGCGGGTGCCGGTCGAACAAGCGATGGCCCAGACGCTCTTCCAGCGCATGCATCTGGTGACTCAGCGCGCTGACGGTGAGATGCATTGCAGCCGCCGCACGCGACAGGTTGCCGAGTCGGGCGACGCTGACGAAGCCCTGCAAGGCATGCAGCGGCGGACGCGCCATATTGAATCCTATTCAAGTCTGTCTCGCGGAATGCGAGATTTTTCCAGCTCCAGCTTGCGCCTATTGTGGATTCCACTCAAGCCAGGAGCACGACGATGGGCATCTACAGCGATCTGTTGTTCCACCACGGGCATATCGCCAAGGTCGCGCTGGCACGGTCGCTGGCCGCCCCCGGGAAGGCGCCGCCAGCATCGGCCGATGCGCGACCCGAGGCACCTGAGGCCACGGCGCCGCGCACGGGCAGCGGACAGCGACCGTCCCCCGCCTGCGCCGCGGCGCCCCTCGAGAACGCCTATCACCCTTCCGCTGAGGCGCCGGCCGGGACACGCGCATAAAAAAACCCGGCCAGCGCATGCGCGCCGGCCGGGTTCGGTTGCGAGCACCGCGGCAGCGGACTACTGCGCGTTCAACGTCGCCAGGGCGTCGTTGAGCGTCTTGCTCGGCCGCATCGCCTTGCCGACCAGCTCCAGGTTCGGACGGTAGTAGCCCTGGATGTCGACCGGCTGGCCCTGCACGCCGTTGAGCTCGGCGACGATGGTCGCTTCCTGCTCGGCCAGCTGCTTGGCCAGCGGGGCGAAGCGCGCCTTCAGCGCGGCGTCCTCGTCCTGCGCGGCCAGCGCCTGCGCCCAGTACAGGGCCAGGTAGAAGTGGCTGCCGCGGTTGTCCAGGCCGCCGACCTTGCGCGAGGGGGACTTGTCGTTGTCCAGGAACTGGCCGTTGGCCTGGTCCAGGGTGCGCGCCAGCACGCCGATGGCGGCATCGTGGTGGCGCTGGCCCAGATGCTCCAGCGACGCGGCCAGGGCCAGGAACTCGCCCAGCGAATCCCAGCGCAGGTAGTTCTCCTCGACGAACTGCTGCACGTGCTTGGGCGCCGAACCGCCGGCGCCGGTCTCGAACAGGCCGCCGCCGGCCATCAGCGGCACGATCGACAGCATCTTGGCGCTGGTGCCCAGCTCCATGATCGGGAACAGGTCGGTGAGGTAGTCGCGCAGCACGTTGCCGGTGACCGAGATGGTGTCCTCGCCCTTGCGGATGCGCTGCAGCGAGAACGCGGTGGCCTCCACCGGCGGCAGGATGCGGATGTCCAGGCCGTTGAGATCGTGGTCCTGCAGGTAGCGCTCCACCTTCTGGATCATCAGCGCGTCGTGTGCGCGCTGCGGATCCAGCCAGAACACCGCCGGGGTGGCGCTCAGGCGCGCGCGCTCGACCGCCAGCTTGACCCAATCCTGGATCGGCGCGTCCTTGGTCTGGCACATGCGCCAGATGTCGCCGGCCTCCACCGCGTGCTCCAGCAGCACCGCGCCGCCGGCGTCGGTGACGCGCACCGTGCCGTCGACCGGGATCTGGAAGGTCTTGTCGTGGGAACCGTATTCTTCGGCCTTCTGCGCCATCAGGCCGACGTTGGGCACGCTGCCCATGGTCGCCGGGTCGAACGCGCCGTGCCGCTTGCAGTCCTCGATTACCGCCTGGTACACGCCGGCGTAGCAGCGGTCCGGGATCACCGCCTTGGTGTCCTGCAGCTTGCCTTCGGCGTTCCACATTTTGCCGGAGTCGCGGATCATCGCCGGCATCGACGCATCGACGATCACGTCGCTGGGCACGTGCAGGTTGGTGATGCCCTTGTCGGAGTTGACCATCGCCAGGGCCGGACGCTGCGCGTACAGCGCCTGCAGATCGGCCTCGATCGGCGCGCGCTGCGCCTCCGGCAGGCTGGCGATGCGCGCGTACAGGTCGCCGATGCCGTTGTTGGGGTCGAAGCCCACCTGCTTGAGGGTGGCGGCGTGCTTGTCCAGCACGTCGCGGTAGAACGCCTCGACCACCACGCCGAACATGATCGGGTCGGAGACCTTCATCATCGTCGCCTTCAGGTGCAGCGAGAACAGCACGCCCTGCTGCTTGGCATCGGCGATCTGCGCCTGCACGAAGGCGGCCAGGGCGCGCTTGCTCATCACCGCCGCGTCGATCAGCTCGCCGGCCTGCACCGCGGTCTTTTCCTTCAGCACCGTCACCGCGCCGTCCTTGCCGACCAGCTCGATCTTGACGCTACCGGCCTGCTCGATCAGCGCCGAGCGCTCGCTGCCGTAGAAATCGCCGGCGTCCATGTGCGCCACGTGCGACTTGGAATCGGCGCTCCACGCGCCCATGCGATGCGGGTGCTTGCGTGCGTAGTTCTTCACCGACGCCGGCGCGCGGCGGTCGGAATTGCCCTCGCGCAGCACCGGATTGACCGCGCTGCCCTTGACCTTGTCGTAGCGCGCCTTGGCGTCCTTCTCTTTTTCGTCCTTCGGCTCGTCCACGTAGTCCGGCAGCGCATAGCCCTGCTGCTGCAGTTCCTTGATCGCGGCCTTGAGCTGCGGCACCGAGGCGCTGATGTTGGGCAGCTTGATGATGTTGGCTTCCGGCGTGGTCGCCAGCTGGCCCAGCTCGGCCAGGTCGTCGGCGATGCGCTGGTCCTCGCGCAGGTACTCGGGGAACTGCGAGATCAGGCGGCCGGCCAGCGAAATGTCGCGGGTCTCCACGGCGATGCCGGCGGTGCCGGCGAACGCGGCGACGATCGGCAGCAGCGACTGCGTCGCCAGGTACGGGGCTTCATCGGTGAGCGTGTACAGGATCTTGGGCGTATTCGACATGACGCGACGGATGACCTCTGGCAGGGGAAATAAAGCAGCACCGACAGTACGGCGGCGTATGTTTTCTTGTAGGTTTCGCGATGCCGCCAACTGCCGGACATCGGCCGTCCATTGTCGCGTGTCTGCCGGCCGGGGGCAAAGCGCGGGGTGCCGCATGCGATTGAGCGTCTGCGCCGCAGCGCAGACGCGACCTGCGAAGCGCGACGGGTTCGGCGCACATCACCGCGGTAGGCGCTGCCGTCACTCGCTCGCCACATCGCAAGCGCCAAGCCCCGCGGTCCATGCCGGCATCTCGTCGGCACGCGCGAGGACGAGCCCCTGCAGCGTGCGAAGCCCCTCCGCCGCACAGTCAAGACCAGCACTGCACTTGTCTCCCCGTCCCGCGCGCTGGCGGCGTATCCTCGGCCGCGGCACCGGCGGCATCGGTGCGTGTTCCATAGGGAATGGAGACAGGGGGACAACGTGGATTTCTACGCGCACTCGACCCAGCGTCGGGATCGTAGCGATTGGCAGAGCCTGCCCGAACATCTGAACGGCGTCGCCGAGCGCGCCGCGGGCAACGCAGAGGCATTCGGCGGCCAGGCGATGGCGCACGTGGCCGGGCAACTGCACGACCTGGGCAAGTACACGGTGCCGTTCCAGGCGCGCCTGGACGGCGACCCGACCAAGGTGGACCACGCGACGTGGGGCGCGCGCATCGCCTGCGCACGCTATGGCGAGACCGGCAGGTTGCTGGCCTACGGCATCGCCGGGCATCACGTGGGGCTGGCGGACGGTCACCGCGACGATCTGTCTTCCCGCTCGTCGTTGCACGAACGGCTATCGGAAGACTACCGCCTGCGCGAGCTGCCACCGCTTGCACCGGACTGGGAGCGAGAAGTCCTGCTACCGGCCAAGCTGGCGTTGCCGAAGAGCTTCAAGGTTCATCCCCGCGCCGAGCGCCGCGCGTTCCAGATGACGGTGCTGGCACGGATGATCTTCTCCTGCCTGGTCGATGCCGATTTCGTCGATACCGACGCGTTCTACCGGCGCATCGAGGGCCGCGGGACGCGTGCGGAAGACCTCGGCGAGCGGCCGACCCTGGAGGCGCTGCGCGAACGGCTGGACAGGCACCTGGCCGGCTTTCCCACCGAAGGTGGCATCAACCCGATCCGAGCGAGGATCCTGCGCGATGTGCGAGCCAAGGCACATCGGCGCACCGGTGCGTTCTCGCTGACCGTGCCAACGGGCGGTGGCAAGACCCTGGCCTCGCTGGCGTTCGCATTGGATCACGCCATCGCGCACAGCTTGCGCCGGGTGATCTACGTGATTCCTTTCACCAGCATCGTCGACCAGACCGCTGCGGTCTTCCGCAAGGCGCTCGACGTGCAGGATCGCGAGGACGTGGTGCTCGAGCACCACAGCGCGCTCTTCGACGACCCCAACAAGGCGCGACAGGCGATCGAGAAGCGCAAGCTGGCGATGGAGAACTGGGACGCGCCGATCGTCGTCACGACCTCAGTACAGTTCTTCGAGAGCCTGTTCGCCGACCGCCCCGCGCGCTGCCGCAAACTGCACAACATCGCCGGCAGTGTGGTGATCCTCGACGAAGCACAGACGCTGCCGCCGCACCTATTGCGCCCTTGCGTGGCACTGCTGGACGAATTGGCGCGCAGCTACCGGGTCAGCCCGGTGTTGTGCACCGCCACACAGCCAGCGCTGCGTCAAGACCAGGGATTTCCCGGCGGATTCGAAGACGTTGAGGAACTGGTGGATGCACCGGAGACACTGTACGCGCAACTGCGCCGGGTGCGCGTGCGCCATGCCGGGACACTGGACGATGCCGCGCTGGCTGAGCGATTGCGGCAACGCGAGCAAGTGCTGTGCATCGTCAACAACCGCCGTCACGCCCAGGCCCTGTTCAACGCGACCGCCGAGCAGCCGGGCGCGCGCCACCTGACCACGTTGATGCATGCGCGACATCGCAGTGCGGTGTTGGCGCAGGTGCGGGACGACCTGAGAGCGGGCCAGCCATGCAGATTGATCGCGACCAGCTTGATCGAGGCGGGCGTGGACGTGGACTTTCCGAGCGTCCTGCGCGCGGAAGCGGGGCTGGATTCGGTCGCGCAAGCCGCCGGCCGCTGCAACCGTGAAGGCCGGCGCCAGCCGGATGCCAGCGAAGTGTTGGTCTTCGCGCCGGTAGACTGGCTACCGCCACAGGAAATGAAACTGTTCACCGAGGTCTTCCGCGACATCGAGCGCACCCATCGCGACGACCTGTTGGCGCTGGAGGCCATCCATGCCTACTTCCAGGGACTGTACCGGCGCCTCGGCGACAACAGCCTGGACAAGAAGGCGATCCTGACGCTGTTGCGCGATGCCATGATCGACGACCTTCCCTTCGACACGCTGGCACGGACGTTCAAGATGATCGAGACCGCCATGCGGCCGGTGATCGTGCCCTACGCGCCCTACGCACTCGACCCGGATGAAGAAGTGTCCGAAGTCGCCGACGTGCTGCGCCAACTGGAACACGCCGAACACGTCGGCGTGGCCGGAGCCGCCCGCCGTCTGCAACCATGGCTGGTACAGATTCCCGAAAAGGCATACCGCGCACTGTGGCAGGCGCACGCCATCGCCCCCATCGCGCCCGATCGCTACGGAGAACAGTTCATGCGCCTGTGCAACCCGCGGCTTTACGACGCACGGTTCGGGGTGCACTGGGAGGATCCTCAATTCTTGGAGGCACAGGGCAACGTATGGTGAAAATGGAATAAAAATCCAACAACCCAGAATATCCCGTTGCTTCGCATTAAAACCCATCATAGCGTCAAGCCACCCAATGCCGAACAGAGGGTCCGGCGATGCATCAGCATTCGAAAGACGAAAACGACTCCAGTTACTCCATCCGTCTGCGACTGCGCATCGAGGGTCGAGAAAAACCGTCCGTATGGCCCGTGTGGCCTTGGGCACTTGTCGCTCTCTTTGCAGTTGCCCTGGGTAACCCTTGGCTTCGAGGCCTATTCAAGCAACTGTTCTGAAAGAACGTGGATTGAAATTAATGTGATGCAACGGGAGTAAACCATGCCCCTCCCCTCGGGAAGGGGCATTCCGTGGAAACACGCTCTTGCGAGCGGGAGAACAAGGATGCGCTACGGAGTCAGGCTCCATGTCTGGGGCGAGCGGGCGTTGTTCACACGCCCGGAAATGAAGGTGGAGCGGGTGTCCTACGACATAATCACGCCATCGGCTGCACGCGGTATTCTCGAAGCGATCCACTGGAAACCGGCGATCCGCTGGGTGGTGGACAGCATCCAGGTGCTCAAGCCGATCCGCTTCGAGTCGATCCGCCGCAACGAAGTCGGCAGCAAGCTGTCTGCCGCCAGCGTCGGCAAGGCGATCAAGGCCGGGCGCACCGACGAACTGGTCAGTTACGTCGAAGAGGACCGGCAGCAGCGCGCCGCCACCCTGCTGCGCGACGTCGGCTACGTCATCGCCGCGCACTTCGAGATGACCAACAAAGCCGGTCCGGACGACAACCCGGGCAAGCATATGGATATCTTCAAACGCCGCGCGCAGCGTGGACAGTGCTTCCACGCGCCCTGCCTGGGCACCCGCGAGTTCCCCGCCAGCTTCGCCCTACTCGACGACGACGATGCCTCACCACCCAGCGATCCGGCACTGTCGGGAAAACGCGACCTGGGCTGGATGCTGCACGACATCGACTTCGCCGACGGCATGACCCCGCGCTTCTTCCGCGCGCAGATGGTCGACGGGCTGATCGCGGTGCCGCCGCCGCAGGATAGCGGGGTACACGCATGATCCTGTCCGCCCTCGCCGACTACTACCAGCGATTACTGGACGATCCCGAATCCGACATCGCCGCGCCCGGCTACAGCCAGCAGAACATCGGTTACACCGTGGTGCTGGCCGTCGACGGCAGCGTCGTTTCGGTCCACGACGAACACCGTGTCGAAGGCAAGAAGCGTCTCGCCAAGGCCATGCGCGTCCCGCAACCGGAAAAGCGCACCGCGGGCATCAAGTCGAACTTTCTGTGGGACAAGAGCAGTTACGTCCTGGGCGTCAGCGCCAGCAGCAAGCGCAGCGAGCAGGAGCATGCCGCGTTCAAGGCATTGCACCAGCAGGCGCTGGCCGACAGCGAAGATCCCGGGCTAAAGGCGCTGCTGGCGTTCTTAGCGACATGGTCGCCCGAGCGATACGCCGATCATCCAGCGTTCGCCCCACATGGCGAAACACTGCTGGATGCCAACCTCGCCTTCAAGCTGGAGAGCGACCCTGGACATCTGCACGAGCGTCCCGCCGCACGCGCGGCCTGGGACCGGCAACAAGGCCAGGACGCCGGTGGCGTCAGCGGCCTGTGTCTGGTCAGTGGCACGATGGCACCGCTGGCGCGACTGCATCCGGCGATTAAGGGCGTGAAAGATGCGCAGAGCTCCGGCGCCTCTATCGTCTCCTTTAATCTCGAAGCCTTCACCTCATACGGCAAGCAGCAAGGCGAGAACGCCCCTATCTCCCAACAAGCGGCATTCGCCTACACCACCGCCGCCAACCATCTGCTCCGCCGCGATGCGCACAACCGCCAACGGGTGCAGATCGGCGATACCACCGTGGTGTTCTGGGCGGAGGCCAGGACGGTGGCGCAGGCTCAGAACGCCGAGGACGTGGTGGCCGCCCTGATGTGCGGCGGCGACAGCGAAGACACCGGCATTGCCGACGGTCGGGCAACACGACGCTTGGAGAGGGTGCTGAAGCAAGTCCGGCAGGCGCTGCCGTTGCGCGACCTCGACGACGGATTGGACGACGCAGCCCGCATCTTTGTGCTGGGTCTGGCGCCGAACGCCTCGCGCCTGTCGATCCGCTTCTGGGAGACACAGACGCTGGCCGGATTCGCCAAACGCCTGGCCGACCACTACGACGACCTCACCTTGCTGCCGCCGGCCTGGAAGCGTGCGCCGACGCCGGCCTACCTCGCCCTGCAGACCGCCCCGATCTATGGCGAGCATGGCAAGCCCAAGGCCGAAGACGTCTCGCCGCTGCTGGCAGGCGAGCTGAGCCGTGCCGTACTCGCCGGCACGCGCTATCCGCAGAGCCTGCTCGGCAGCATCGTGATGCGCTTCCGTGCCGACGGGCAACTCACTCCATTGCGCATCGCGCTGTGCCGAGCCGTCCTGGCACGCGATGCGCGCTTGAAAAAGCAACAAGGACTGTCCACCGATCACAAGGAACCACCCATGAGTCTCGACACCGGCAATACCGACCCTGGCTATCTGCTGGGGCGGCTGTTCGCGTCACTGGAAAACCTGCAGCGCGCGGCACTGGGCGATCGCATCAACGCCACCATCCGCGACCGCTACTACGGCGCCGCGTCGGCGACGCCGGCCAGCATCTTCCCGGTACTGCTGCGCAGTGCGCAGAACCACTTCGGCAAGCTGCGCAAGGAAAAGGCCGGCCTAGCGGTGAATCTGGAAAAAGAGATTGGCCAGATCGTCGATGCGCTGCCGCCCAGCTTCCCCCGCAGCCTGCCGATCCAGGAACAAGGCCGCTTCGCGATCGGCTACTACCACCAGACCCAGGCGCGCTTCGCCCGCAACGATGGCCAGGACGCCCCAGACACCGCTTCCGAAGGAGAGACCGCATGAGCGCCATCGCCAACCGCTACGAGTTCGTCTACCTGTTCGACGTCACCAACGGCAACCCCAACGGCGACCCAGACGCCGGCAACCTGCCGCGCCTGGACCCGGAAACCAACCGCGGCCTGGTCACCGACGTGGCGCTCAAGCGCAAGATCCGCAATTACGTGGCGCTGGAGCGGGAGGGGCAGCCCGGCTACGCGATCTATATGCAGGAGAAGTCCGTGCTGAACAATCAGCACAAGCAGGCCTACGCCGCGCTGGGCATCGAACACGAAGCCAAGAAGCTGCCCAAGGACGAAGCAAAGGCGCGCGATCTGACGTCGTGGATGTGCAAGAACTTCTTCGACGTGCGCACCTTCGGCGCGGTGATGACCACCGAGGTCAATTCCGGACAGGTCCGTGGACCGGTGCAACTGGCCTTCGCCAGCTCGATCGAGCCGGTGCTGCCGCTGGAAGTGTCGATCACCCGTGTGGCGGTAACCAACGAGAAGGACCTGGAAAAGGAACGCACCATGGGCCGCAAGCACATCCTGCCCTACGGTCTGTACCGCGCACATGGTTTCATTTCCGCCAAGCTGGCCGAGCGCACCGGCTTCTCCGAGGACGACCTGCAACTGCTGTGGCGCGCGCTGACCAACCTGTTCGAGCACGACCGTTCCGCCGCACGCGGCGAGATGTCGGCGCGCAAGCTGATCGTGTTCAAGCACGAGCACCCGATGGGCAACGCGCCGGCGCACGTGCTGTTTGACAAGGTGAAGGTCGACCGCGTTACCGAAACCGACGCCGGCCCTGCGCGCAGCTTCGCCGACTACCGGGTCACGATCGACCGCGACCTGCCGAGCGGCGTCAGCGTCGACGAACTGTTCTGAAGCAAGCGGAGAGCGGGACATGGACGACGCCGACCTGATCCCGCTCTCCGCCCTGCAGCACTACCTGTACTGCCCACGTCAATGCGCACTGATCCATGTGGAGCAGCAGTGGGCCGAGAACCGGCAGACCGCCGAAGGGCGCCTGCTGCATCAACGTGCCGACGCGCCGCAGGCCGAACGCCGGCGCGGCGTGCGTACCGTGACCGCGATGCCGCTGCTCGCACTGGAGCTGGGCATCACCGGCAAGGCCGACGTGGTGGAGTTTCACCCAGGCAGCGACGCTGAAGTCGCCTTTCCCGTGGAATACAAGCGCGGCCGGCCCAAGGCGCATCGGGCCGACGAGGTACAGCTGTGCGCACAGGCCTTATGCCTGGAACACATGCTCGGACGCGCAGTGCCCGCCGGCGCGCTGTTCTACGGACAGACTCGCCGGCGTAAGGAAGTGAGCTTCGACGCAACACTGCGCGACCTCACCCTGCACACCATCGCCGCGACCCGCACGATGTTGCGCGCCGGCCTGACCCCTTCGGCACGCTACGAGGCCAAGCGCTGCGATGCCTGCTCCCTGATCGACCTGTGCCAGCCGCGCCTGCTCGACCGCGGCAGCGTCGCGCACTGGATGCGCGACCAACTCGACGCCGACGAGGACTGACCATGCGCCGCCAACTCAATACGCTGTACGCCACCACCGACGGCGCCTGGCTACGCAAGGACGGCGCCAACGTCGTCCTGGAGGTCGAGCGGCAGGAACGCGCCCGCTTACCCGTGCACATGTTGGAGAGCCTGGTCTGCATCGGCCGCGTCGCCGTGTCTCCGCAATTGTTGGGTTTCTGCGCCGAACAGGGCATCAGCATCTGCTACCTGACGCCGCAAGGCCGATTCCTGGCGCGGGTCGAAGGGCCGGTCTCCGGCAACGTGCTGCTGCGCCGCGCGCAGTACCGACGCAGCGACGATCCCAGCGGTTGTGCCGCCATCGTCCGCCACCTGCTGGCGGGCAAGATCCACAACCAGCGCGCAGTGCTGGCGCGCGGCTGGCGCGACCACGGCGACCGGTTGCCCGACGCTGCGGCGTTCCAGCACGCACTGAAGCGGCTCAAGCGTATTCCGCAACGCATCCTCATCGAGACCGACGTGGACGTCTTGCGCGGCCTGGAGGGCGAGGCGGCACAAGCGTATTTCGGCGTATTCGGCCAACTCGTGCGCGCCGAACAACCGCTGCTGCGCTTCGGCGGCCGCAACCGGCGTCCACCGCGCGACGCCTTCAACGCCCTGCTCTCGTTTCTCTACACCTTGCTCACCCACGACTGCCGCTCGGCTCTGGAAACCGTGGGTCTGGATCCGGCGGTGGGTTTCCTGCACCGCGACCGCCCCGGCCGTCCCAGCCTGGCCCTGGACCTGGCAGAAGAGTTCCGCCCGCTACTGGGCGAACGCCTGGCGCTGTCGCTGATCAACCGACGGCAGTTGCATGCACGCGACTTCCAGCTCTTCGACAACGGCGCGGTCCTGCTCAAGGACGATGCCCGCAAGACCGTGCTGGTGGCGTACCAGGAACGCAAGCGCGAACAACTGCAGCACGCCTTTCTGGGCGAGAAGGTCGATATCGGCCTGCTGCCATTCGTGCAGGCGCAGTTGCTGGCCCGGCACTTGCGCGGAGACCTGGACGGCTACCCCGCCTTTTTCTGGAAATGAAAAGGAAACGCGCCGCATGATGGTCTTGGTCAGCTACGATGTCAGCACCAGTTCCCCTGGCGGCGAGAAGCGCCTGCGCAAGGTCGCCAAGGCCTGCAGGGACCGTGGCCAGCGTGTCCAGTTCTCGGTCTTCGAGATCGAAGTCGACCCGGCGCAGTGGACGGACCTTCGGCAACGCCTGTGCGAGCTGATCGACCCCAGCATCGACAGCTTGCGCTTCTACCATCTCGGCGCGAAGTGGGAAGCCCGCGTCGAACACGTCGGCGCCAAGCCCAGCCTGGATCTCAAGGGTCCGCTGATCTTCTGACGCGAACCGCAAGCGACCGGCAAATCCCCGGAAGGTTCGCGCACTCCGCAAGCCATTGATGAAAAAGGAAAACGCTCGCCATTCGTGCCAGACGCCGGCAACAGCACGGTCGTAGCGGCGCGTCCTCCGAGCGGGTTCGCGCAAATGCCGCTTTTCCTCCAACGCGTATCTGCACTTATGCTGACGCAGTCGCACCCTCGCGGGTGCGTGGATTGAAACCACACGTACAGGTCGCCGCCGATCAGCCATGCGTTGGTCGCACCCTCGCGGGTGCGTGGATTGAAACACCGACCTGGCCGAGCGCCAGAAGGAACTGCTGGGTCGCACCCTCGCGGGTGCGTGGATTGAAACCAGTACCTGGCCATCGCCCTGTTGGTGGCTGCGGTCGTCGCACCCTCGCGGGTGCGTGGATTGAAACGTGTCGATGAACTCGCCGCGCGAGTCGTTGCGGTCCGTCGCACCCTCGCGGGTGCGTGGATTGAAACGCGATCGCGTTGAGCACTACTGCAGCGCCAGCGAGTCGCACCCTCGCGGGTGCGTGGATTGAAACGTGTAGCCCAGGGCCAAGGCCGCTCTGCGCGCGCGGGTCGCACCCTCGCGGGTGCGTGGATTGAAACTTGCCAGTGCCTTGCGGGCCATGGATCACGATCGTGTCGCACCCTCGCGGGTGCGTGGATTGAAACGCCTTCGACGCTGACCAAACCACCGATGAGCGCAACGTCGCACCCTCGCGGGTGCGTGGATTGAAACGGGTCGTGGATCACCGTGTATTTCCGCCCCGGCATGGTCGCACCCTCGCGGGTGCGTGGATTGAAACTCGCGCTTGGACAAGCGGAACACCGCCACATCCATGTCGCACCCTCGCGGGTGCGTGGATTGAAACGGCTTGCGCGGCTCCCACCGGCAACCGCTGCAAGTCGCACCCTCGCGGGTGCGTGGATTGAAACAGGCGCTGCGCGGCGTCGGGTGCACGCCGGGTCACCAGGTCGCACCCTCGCGGGTGCGTGGATTGAAACAACGCCGCGCGGCTGGACTTATACGCGCAACTGGTCGCACCCTCGCGGGTGCGTGGATTGAAACATGGAGCCGCGAAATGCTCCAGTGGTACAACTCGGGAGGTCGCACCCTCGCGGGTGCGTGGATTGAAACACCAGTACTGGTTGCCGAACGCGGTGAACAGCAGGTCGCACCCTCGCGGGTGCGTGGATTGAAACACTCGCCTCAACGACGGCCTGTACAAGGCCGTCGCGTCGCACCCTCGCGGGTGCGTGGATTGAAACGGGTAAGGCTGGGCGTCCAGGCGCTGCAGAAGACCGTCGCACCCTCGCGGGTGCGTGGATTGAAACCTCAACCCGGCCGGAACGGTTGCAATCGTCGAGAGTCGCACCCTCGCGGGTGCGTGGATTGAAACTCTACGAACAATGGGGAATCCCGTTTGTTGGGCATGTCGCACCCTCGCGGGTGCGTGGATTGAAACATCGCGGCCGACATGCCGCAATCGCGCGCGCTGGTGGTCGCACCCTCGCGGGTGCGTGGATTGAAACTGATGATTGTTCGACTCATCGACGGCCGCGAGGTGTCGCACCCTCGCGGGTGCGTGGATTGAAACGGACTTCTTGCCGCCGACATAGAAGGTCTTGCCGTGTCGCACCCTCGCGGGTGCGTGGATTGAAACGTGACCATCGAGAAGTTCCACGAACTGACCGGCGTCGCACCCTCGCGGGTGCGTGGATTGAAACCCACTGCTCGGACCAGAGCAGGCCGTCAAGAACGGTCGCACCCTCGCGGGTGCGTGGATTGAAACGCAGCACGCTGTCGTAGGGCGTGAGCAATGGGCCGTCGCACCCTCGCGGGTGCGTGGATTGAAACTCAGTAGGCGGCGCCCAGCGGCCAATGAAGCCTCGTCGCACCCTCGCGGGTGCGTGGATTGAAACGCCGTCTTGCCCATGGATGGGCGCGCGGCCAGGAGTCGCACCCTCGCGGGTGCGTGGATTGAAACAGCGTGCCGTCCGGGTACTGCCGGCTGTGGTATGTCGCACCCTCGCGGGTGCGTGGATTGAAACGTCCATCTTCATGACCGTCCACATGCGGCGCTGCCGTCGCACCCTCGCGGGTGCGTGGATTGAAACACGGCCTCCAGGTGTGCGCGCTCGGCGGGCGTCAACGTCGCACCCTCGCGGGTGCGTGGATTGAAACACGGCATGCGAGGCGCGATGCCGCGTCAAGTCATCGGTCGCACCCTCGCGGGTGCGTGGATTGAAACAGCCTTGCGCGCTGCAGCGGCCTCGGCATCGGTCGTCGCACCCTCGCGGGTGCGTGGATTGAAACTCGCTAGGGGATCTTGGCGGCAAGCAAGAGGTAAGCCAGTCGCACCCTCGCGGGTGCGTGGATTGAAACCTGACGTATTGGAGGGCACTGGCGCGGTCGCGGACCCGTCGCACCCTCGCGGGTGCGTGGATTGAAACTTTCCGAATGTCTCGTACTCGAACATGGCTTTCAGCGGTCGCACCCTCGCGGGTGCGTGGATTGAAACGCGAGCATTGCGATTAGCGCGTCATGCGCCTCTTGTCGCACCCTCGCGGGTGCGTGGATTGAAACTTCGGCGCCGGCGCAATGCTTTGGTCGATGTCGGTGGTCGCACCCTCGCGGGTGCGTGGATTGAAACTCCCAGCTGCACGGCGCCATCGCGCTGCTGAGCGGCGTCGCACCCTCGCGGGTGCGTGGATTGAAACAGCAGCAGCGGCCAGAACCTGCACATCGAGTCGAGGTCGCACCCTCGCGGGTGCGTGGATTGAAACGATGCGCGTCGGCTTCGGCCTGACCCGAGGCTAAGTCGCACCCTCGCGGGTGCGTGGATTGAAACATCGGGCAGAACCCTGACGCCGCGAAGGTGGCGTCGGTCGCACCCTCGCGGGTGCGTGGATTGAAACACAGCGCACCCCCGAAGATGGCCGACGCGATGCTGTCGCACCCTCGCGGGTGCGTGGATTGAAACTTCCCTCTTTCACTAGGCGTCAAGATCCCGACTGTCGCACCCTCGCGGGTGCGTGGATTGAAACGCAGAATGGGCCTCGCTGATCGAGCTAGCTGCGTGTCGCACCCTCGCGGGTGCGTGGATTGAAACTGAGACAAGCCGATGAGGGTCTGGCCCTGGATGGGTCGCACCCTCGCGGGTGCGTGGATTGAAACGCGACCTACTGGTACACCCGATGAGCCGCCTGACCGGTCGCACCCTCGCGGGTGCGTGGATTGAAACGCGTAGACAGGGCGTAGAGCGCGGCACCGGCAGCCGTCGCACCCTCGCGGGTGCGTGGATTGAAACGCGACGCCGCGACCCCTCGCGTCCACCGATGCCGGGTCGCACCCTCGCGGGTGCGTGGATTGAAACCTGTTCGATTGCCTGGTCGGTCATGGTCTGCTCGTCGCACCCTCGCGGGTGCGTGGATTGGAACCAACACCCCAACCAGTGGTGGATTGATACGAAAGTCGTCGCACCCTCGCGGGTGCGTGGATTGAAACATCTACCACGACGAGGTCTACCACCGCGGCAGCCGCGTCGCACCCTCGCGGGTGCGTGGATTGAAACAGCCAGTCGGTGCCAGACCTGAAGGTGCTGCGCGGTCGCACCCTCGCGGGTGCGTGGATTGAAACTGGTCGTGCCTGCTGGCCATTGCGATGTGCTGGGCGTCGCACCCTCGCGGGTGCGTGGATTGAAACTGGTCGTGCCTGCTGGCCATTGCGATGTGCTGGGCGTCGCACCCTCGCGGGTGCGTGGATTGAAACATTTTCGGCCGGACAATCGCCTGGAAGTTAATAGTCGCACCCTCGCGGGTGCGTGGATTGAAACTGGCAATCCCGCATGACCACCGGCGGCAAGGTTGTCGCACCCTCGCGGGTGCGTGGATTGAAACACGCACCAGGTGTTCCAGAACACGTTCCGGAACGCGTCGCACCCTCGCGGGTGCGTGGATTGAAACTCTGCGACCGCGGCCGAGCCCGTGGCACCCTGCAGGTCGCACCCTCACGGGTGCGTGGATTGAAACGCATCCAGGTCGGCGCGGGCTTCACGCACGGCAGCGGTCGCACCCTCGCGGGTGCGTGGATTGAAACAACGGACCTCCTACGATCAAGCGAGAATGGTCGTGTCGCACCCTCGCGGGTGCGTGGATTGAAACAGCTCACTATCCGAAGCTGTGAACTCATACGTGTGTCGCACCCTCGCGGGTGCGTGGATTGAAACCACGTGGAGCGCCTGGTGCTGTACACCGCCATGGCGTCGCACCCTCGCGGGTGCGTGGATTGAAACCTACACGAAGTCCTACGCATCGGAGCCTGTCACGCTGTCGCACCCTCGCGGGTGCGTGGATTGAAACTCGATCTGCAGGTCCATCCACACGCCGCGGGCCGTCGCATCCTCGAGGGTGCGTGGATTGGAACAACCACAGCAGTGCAATTATCCACGCGGTTCTGGTCGCACCCTCACGGATACACGGCTCAAACCTTCGGCCATGTCCTGCCAGTCCTCACCGCAGCGGCAAGAAAGCCCCGCCGTTTCATAGCATGCCTTCTCCCGCAGCGTGCGTGCCAGCAGCTACTGGCACGCATGCTGCCGCGGAGCGATCACTTGAACCGGTAGCCGATGGTCACGCTGTAGCCGCGGCCGAAGATGGTGGCGTAGTCGCTGGAATCGCCCAGGAAGCTGTTGGGGTCGTAGAACGGCAGGCGGTCGAACAGGTTCTTGACGGTGAAGCCCAGGTTCCAGGCATCATCCGGACGCCAGGTGACGCTGAGGTTGGCGGTCCACCACGACGGCGCGCCGTCGCACTTGCTCGGCTGCAGCTTGAGGTAGCCGGCGGTGCAGGTCTGCTTGTTGTTGTCCTCGGCGTCGATCCGGTCGGTGGCCCACTTGGTGCCGCCGACATAGTTGACGAACACGCTGGTGGTGACCTGCCGGTAGGTCCAGTCGGCGTTGAGCGTGGCGCGCAGGCGCGGGTTGTTGTAGTAGCCGACCACGTCGCCGTAGTACCAGCCGCTGTCCTGGTCCATGTAGAAGCGGTTGCGGTTGGCGATGGTCGCGGCCAGGCCGATGTTCAGCCCGCCCCACTGGCCGAGCGAGAAGCGGCTGCGCGCGTCGATGTCGAAGCCGTCGACCAGGGTCTTGCCGCGGTTGCGGTACTGGCCGACCACGCTGGCGACATTGCCGACGCTGTAGCCGGGCAACGTGCCCGGGCAGGCCACGCCGCTGGCGGGGTCGGCGCACATCGCGGCGAGTTGGGCGAGGTTGGCGCGGTCGCTGTCGGTGATCGGCGAACGGGTCATGGCGGTGATGTCGCCGGCGCGGCGGTAGTCGGGGGCGACGATCTCGTTGTCGCGGTAGATGAACCAGTAGTCGGCCGACACCGACAGCCAGTTGGCCGGCTCGTAGACGAAGCCGAGCGTGGCAATCTTGGCCTTCTCCGGCTTCAGGTCCGGGTTCGGCTGGGTCATGCGCGCCACGGTGCGGCTGCAGTCGGCATTGAGCAGGCTCTTGCCCAGGTCCACGTCGCCGCTGCGGCGCGATTGCAGCAGCAGGTTGGCGATGGCGTTGGTCTCGGCGCAGCGCACTTCGTCGCGGTAGCCGCCCAGCTGCGCGTAGACGCCGCCGCTGCCGGACTCGGCCAGGCTCGGCGCACGGAAGCCTGTGGAATAGGTGCCGCGCAGCAGCAGTTGCTCGAAGGCCTGGTACTTGAAGCCGACCTTGGGCGCCAGGTTGGTGCTGAAGTTCGGGTACTTGTCGGCGCGCAGCGCGGCATCGAGTTCCAGCTTGTCGGTGATCGGCGCGACGGTCTCGGCGAACAGCGCATAGGTGTTGCGCTTGCCGTCGAACCAGGAGCCGCCCTGCTGGGTGATCAGGCCGTTGGCCGCGTCCGGGTTGCCGGGGGTGTAGAAGGTCTCGCGGCTGGCGTTGAAGCCGAAGGCGGCGCGCATCTCGCCGGCCGGCAGTTGCAACAGCGGACCTTCGATCTTGCCGTCGAGGGTGTGCAGGCGCGTCCACGATTCGATGTCGAAGGTCGGGAACGCCTCGCGGATCAGCGCGGCGTTGGCGGCGCTGATCTCGCCGAACCTGTACGCGGGGTGGTCGGAGATGATCACCCGGCCGGTGCCCGGGTCGATGCTGAACGGACCGAACGCCTTCTCGAAGCCCTTCACGTTGACGTTGACGGTCTGGTAGGTGACCGAGTGGGTGCCGGCGGTGGCGAAGGCGGTTTCCCAGTTCCAGTCGCCGAGGCTGCCGCGCGCGCCGCCGAGCACGCGGTAGCTCTTGTCGGTGTTGCGCTGGCCGAAGTAGTCGGGGCCGGCGTCCTGCAGCAGGTACTGCAGGCCGACCACGCCGCCCATCATCGCCCTCAGCTGCGGACTGGCGTGGTTGTACTCGTTGTTCGGCCCGAGGAACGGATACAGGAACTGGTTGACGGTGTTGCCGGTGTTGCGCGAGAACCAGCTGGTCGGATTGCCGGTGGTGGTGTTGAACGCGCGCGGGGTGCCGCCGTTGGCGCGCAGGTCGATATCGGTGTAGGTGGCCTCGGCGAACAGTTCGGTGCTGGCGCCGACCAGGAACGTGCCGTTGAGGTAGGCGGTGTTGCGCTCGGACTTGGCGCCGGCGTCGATCTCGTTGTTCAACCACGTCTCCCACACGCAGCGCGGGCCGGCGGCTTCGCTGGTCAGCACGTTCTGGCAGCCCGGCGCGGCTTCCTGCACGCGGCGCCCGGTGGCCGGGTCGAAGGCGAAGTAGCTGCCCGGATTGAACTGGCCCGGCTTGCTGCCCACGCCCAGGCGCAGGTTGCTCAGGTAGTTCGGGTTGTTGACGTAGTACTGCGCCGGCCGCTTGTCGTAGAAGTCGCGCAGCGGGATCGCGTCGCGGCGGTACACGTTGACCGCGCCGTAGACGTTGAAGCGGTTCTCGGCGAGGTCGCCGAAGCCGGCGGTGATGCTGGCCTGGTGTTCGCCGTAGGCGTCGATGCGGGTGGAGGTGTCGTTGCTGAAGTTGATCTCCGCGCCCTGGAAGTTGCGCTTGGTGATCACGTTGATGACGCCGGCCACCGCGTCGGTGCCGTACACCGCCGAGGCGCCGTCGGTCAGCACTTCCATGCGCTCGATCGCCGCGGCCGGGATCGCGTCGATGTTGACGAACTGGGTCTGGAAGCCGGCCGGCGCGCCGTAGTACGACAGGCGGCGACCGTTCAGCAGCACCAGCGTGCCCTGCGCGCCGAGGCCGCGCAGATTGGCCTGCGAGGCGCCGTCGGAGCCGGTGAACAGCGAGCGCGCGTCCTGTTGCGCCGGCCGCGCCGCCGGCAGGTTGTCGAGCACCTGCAGCAGGGTACGCGCGCCCATCGCCTGGATGTCCTGCTTGCTGATCACCTGCACCGGCGAGGCGGTCTCCACGTCGGTGCGGCGGATGTTGGAGCCGGTGACTTCGACCCGGGCCAGGTCGGTGGCGGCGGCCTGGCTGTCCTGGGCGGCGGCGGGCTGCAGGGCGGCGAGCAGGACACCGGCGATGGCCAGGGTCAGCGGAGCGAGCGGGCGACAGCGGGGATGGCGGTGACGGGCGGGCAACATCGGGGGTCTCTCCTGGCAGGGGGCGGCGCGAACGCGGAATCGGCGGGCAAAGCGCTCCCGGGCCGCGGCCAGGCGGCCGCAGTCGGGAAAGGCGGGGAAAGCGCGGTGTTACGGGGCGGTCATGGGGCGACGAAGCTGGCGGTGTCGCCCTCCTGGCCGATCAGCACGGGGTTGGCCCAGTTGGCGCAGACCTGGGCGGGATGCGGGCCCTGCGCGCCCAGCGTGCGCAGGCTCAGGGTGGACAGGCCGCGGATGTCCAGCTCCGGCTTGACCACGGCCGGCGCGCTGACCAGGCCGCTGTCGTAGAGCAGGCGGCCGTCGCCCCAGACCTGGAACTGCAGGCCGCCGGCGCTGCGGCAGGCATCGTCGATGCCCAGGTCGGCGCGCAGCAGGCGCCAGTCGCCGTGCAGGCGCAGGTCGAGGCGGCTGTCGGCGCCCACGCCCAGGCCGCGGCGGAACTGCAGGCCGTTCATGCGCATGCCGGCATCGCCGCGGAAGGCACGGTCGGCGCGCACGCGGCCGTCCAGCGCGGCGGGCAGCGCCAGTTCGGACAGGACGCGCTGCTGCGGCGGCCGCTCCGGCGCCGGGTGCTCGAGGATGTGGAAGGTGGACAGCGCGATCGGGCCAACGTCGCGCGGCTGCAGCGCGTCGAAGGCGCGCGGCCGGCGCTGCGCGGCGATGACCATCGGGTCGTTGCTGTCGGCGCCGTCGCCGTCGGGGTTCTGCACGCTCAGCACGCGGAAGCGCAGCAGGCGGCCGGCGTGCGCCGGGAAGTCGATGCGCTGCACGCCCTCCTGCAGGCGCAGCTGGCCGCGCGCCACCGGCGCGCCCCACTCGCCGTTGCTGTCGCCCAGGTAGACCTCGTAGTCGCGCACCTGGCCGTGCTTCCAGTTCTTGTCGTTGCGCGGCGCCAGCTCGATGCCGTCGATCATCTTGCGCTCGCCGAAGCCGATCACCCATTCGTGCGCGCCGGTGCGCACGGCCTGGTTGCGCACGCTGCGGAACCAAGTGGTCGGGTCGTCGTCGAAGGCGTTCTCCAGCGGGTGCCCCGGCTCCTCGGCCGGGCGGTTGACCACCAGCAGGCTGTCGGCCGGCAGCGCGCGGCCCAGCACCGGCGCGGCCGGATAGGCATCGTCGGCCGCGGCGGCGGCCACCGCGAAGTCCAGTTGCAAGTGCAGCGGCTGGCGGATGTCCTGCACGGCGGTGCGCACGTGCAGGGTGCCGCGGCGCTCCTTGGCGTCGAAGTACCAGCCTTCGCCGGCGCTGGCGAAGGCGGTGGCGTCGGCCAGCACCGGCAGCGCGCGGTCGCCTGCCTGCACCGACCGCGGCGCCTGCCGCGCGAGCACGCGCAGCGCGTAGCGGCGCTGCGGCAACTGTCCTTCGTAGCGGCCCTGCACCGGGTCGATCCACACCTGCACCGGGCCGCTGCCCTGCGCCGGCGCCTGCACGCGCACGACCTGCGTGCTGGACTCGCCCTGCTGGTAGCGGCGGGTGTTGCCGTCGTCCTCGTACAGCGTGTACTGCGAGACGCCCTGCGGATACAGGTCGAAGGTGACCTCGTCCAGCGGCTTCTCGCCGTCGAACAGCATCGCCGGGTACATCGGCAGGATCGCGCCGGCGCGCACGAACACCGGCAGCGTGGCCAGGTCGACCTGGCGGTCGAGTTGTCGGCCCTGCGCACCGGCCTGCACGCGGCGGCCGTCCCAGTAGTCGATCCAGCCGCCGGCCGGCAGGTGGATGTCGCGGCGCCAGCCGCGGCTGGCGGCCTGGCTGCGGTACACCGGCGCCACCAGCAGGTCGCGGCCGAGCAGGAACTGGGTCTTGTAGGTCTCGTCCTGCGCGTGCGGATCCTGCGGGTCTTCCCACATCAATCCGCGCACCGGCGGCGCGCCGGTCTGGGCGGCGTCGTGCACCAGGCCGTACATGTACGGGGTCAGGCGCATCTTCAACTTCAGGTAGTCGCGGTTGATGCTGCGGTACGGCTCGTCGTACCACCACGGATGCTTGCGCGCGTTCGACGACCAGCCGCTCATGCCCATCAGCACCGGGGTGAAGGCCTTCCACTGCAGGTCGCGGGTGAAGGTCTCGGCGCTGCCGCCGAAGATCGCATCGACATCGCCGGCGGCATAGGCCATGCCCGACAGGCCGGAGCCGATCAGGGTCGGCACATGCCAGCGGATGTAGTCCCAGCTGCTGCTCTGGTCGCCGGTCCAGGCCACCGCGTAGCGCTGGATGCCGGCCCAGCCCATCACCGTCCACAGGAACGGGCGCGCATCGGAATTGTCGAGGATGCCGTCGTAGGCCTGGTGGTTGGCGTCCATCGCGAACTGGTAGCCCTTGCCGGTCCAGGCCACGTCCAGCTTCTGCACGCGGCTGCCGGCCTTGCCGACTTCCCAGGCGATCTTGTCCACGCCGTCCTCGGTCCACAGGCCGGTGCGGAAACCGTACCGGGCCAGGCCCTGCACGGTCTCCGGCAAGCGCGTGTAGCCGCAGCCGTAGCCGTCGTTGGGCAGGATCCAGCCGCCGGGCATGTCGTAGGCGCGGTACTGCCTGGCCACGCTGTCGACCACGTCCGGGGTGGTCCCGGTGGGGCCGTCGTGCCAGCCCTCGGGTACGGTGCCGGGCTTCTTCGCGTTGTCGCCGTCGTTGTAGCAATCGGCATCGCCGTAGGACAGCGACCAGCGCGCCAGCATGGTCGGACGGCCGGTCAGCCGGGTGTAGCGCTCGATCAGCGCCGGCAGGTCGGCGCCGACGAAGTAGTAGGCGTCGAAGCGGTCTTCGCGATGCAGCAGCGTGGCCTGGTCGGGCTGGCGCAGGTCGTAACTGCCGTCGCTCCAGGTGTTGCGCAGCATGCCCCAGCCGCGGCTGCTGAGCAGCATCGGCGCCGGGCTCGGGCGATCGCCCTCTTCCCAGCCGCCGGAATACGACACCTCCAGTTCGCGGCCCTTGAACTGGTAGCGGCCGTTCTGCTGGCCGCCGCCGTAATAGGCTTCGTCGGCCTGCGAGGACAGCACCTGCACGCTCTGCGCGGCATCCAGGTCCAGCGGCTGCAGTTCCTGCCACAGCGCGATCGCGCGGCCCTGCTCCACGCGCTCCAGGCGCAGCCGCAGCGGCTGCCGCTGCACGTGCAGCAGCAGCGCGTCGGTGCGCACGCGCAGCTCCTGCGCGTCCTCTTCCAACTGCGCCTGCACCTGGGCCTTGGGCTGCGGCAGCACGATCGGGGTGGCCTTGTCGCCGGCGCCGGTCAGCGTGCCGCGCCGGCCCGCCTGCACGCGGACGATGTCGGCCGCCGGCAGTTCGATGCGCAGGCGCGCGCCGGTGTCGGTCTGCAGGTCCCAGCCGCGCACGCCGTCGCGGCTGTCGCTGGCGGCGACCGCGCGCAGGTTGCCGATCGGCTCGGCAGCGGCAGTGACGGCCGCCAGCAGCAAGGCCGGCAGGGCGGCCGCCGGCAGCAGCGGCGAGCGACGAACGCGATGCTCCACACGACCCCCAAACCCGTTTCCCCGGGCGTTTCGAAAGCGTTGCACCGACTCTAGGCCAGGGATTTGAAAGATGTCAATAAATTGAAAGCAAAAAACAAGATTTATTTTATAGAAACGAAAGATCTGGCATCGTATCGCTTTGGTTTTCGCTTCCAAGGCCAGCGAATTCCGCTTGCGACAGCTTGCTCTTGCCGCATATTTCGTTTCGTTCGCGCCATCAGCGGAAAACGAACACCTGGATAATTTCTTTCTTTTTTCTTTCGATGTTTGACATTTCGAAAGAAAAGTCGGATGGTGCGCTGGCCCAACAGGAACCGCCGCATGGACCTCCTTCCGCTTTCCGCTGCATCCGCCTGGCAACGCCTGGGCGGCGCCGACACCGCCCGCGAGATCGCCCAGCAGCCGATGCTGTGGCAGACCCTGGCGCAGGACCTGGCGCGGGCCGGCGAGCGCCTGCAGGCCTTCCTCGGCGACCGCCTCGACGATCCGAACCAGCGCGTGCTGTTCACCGGCGCCGGCAGTTCCGGCTTCATCGCCGAGATGGTGGCCGATGCGATCAATGCGCAGTGGCCGGCCGAGGCGCGCGCGGTGCATACCACCAGCCTGCTGACCCACCCGGCGCTGTACCTGCAGCGCACGCGGCCGACCCTGCTGGTGTCGTTCGGGCGCAGCGGCTCCAGCCCGGAAAGCGTGGCCGCGGTGGAGCGCGTGCGCAGCGACGTGGACCAGGCGCGCTTCCTCGACATCACCTGCAACGCCGACGGCGAACTGGCCCGCCGCGGCGCCGGCCGCGCCGACACCTGCACCCTGCTGATGCCGGCGGCCAGCTGCGACCGCGCCTTCGCCATGACCAGCAGCCTGACCTGCATGCTGCTGGCGGCGCTGAGCGTGTTCGACCGCGCGCTATGGGAAGCGCGCAGCGCGCGTTTGCAGCGGCTGGCCGAGCTGGCCGGCCGCGGCCTGGCGCAGTGGGACGCACCGGTGGCGGCGCTGGCGCAGCGGCCGTTCGCGCGGGTGATCTATCTCGGCAGCGGCCCGTTGGAAGCGCTGGCGCGCGAGGCCGCGCTGAAGGTGCTGGAACTCACCGCCGGCCGCGTGCTGGCGCTGGCCAATACGCCGCTGGGCTTCCGCCACGGCCCCAAGTCCACGCTCGACCGCAGCACCCTGGTGGTGATGCTGCGCAGCGTGCAGCCGCTGGCGCGCCGCTACGAACAGGACCTGCTGGACGAACTGCGCCGCGACGGCGTGGCCGGCCAGGTGCTGGCGATCGGCCCGCATGCGGACATCGGCGCCGGCGACGACCACACCCTCGCCGTCGCCGGCCTGGACGATCCGTGGCTGGCGCCGCTGTGGCTGGGCTTTGCGCAGTTGTTCGCGCTGCAGCGTTCGGCCGCGCTCGGCCTGACGCCGGACAATCCGTTCCCCGACGGCACCGTCAACCGCGTGGTCCAGGGCGTCACCATCCACCATGGCTGAGCCGGGCGCGCCCACCTGCTACGGCCTCGACGTCGGCGGCACCAAGATCGAACTGGTGGCCTGCGACGCCGCGCTGCAGGTGGTGTGGCGGCGCCGCGTGGCCACGCCGCAGGGCGACTACGCCGGTTTCCTGCAGGCGGTGGTGGCGCTGGTGGCCGAGGCCGATGCCGCGCTCGGCCGCCGCGACAGCGCCCTCGGCATCGCCCTGCCCGGGGTGCGCGAGCGCCGCAGCGGCCGCCAGCTGAGCGCGAACGTGCCGGCGCTGACCGGCCAGTGCGTGGCGCAGGACCTGCAGGCGCGGCTGTCGCGCCCGCTGCATATCGGCAACGACCTGCAATGCTTCGCGCTGTCCGAGGCGCACGGCGGCGCCGCCGACGACTATCCCAGCATGTTCGGCGCCATCCTCGGCACCGGCGCCGGCGGCGGCTTCTGCGTGCAGGGCCGCCTGCTCGCCGGCTGCAACGGCATCGCCGGCGAATGGGGCCACTGGAGCGTGCCCGGGCACCTGCTGCAACGCCATCGCCTGCCGCTGCTGGACTGCGGCTGTGGCCTGCAGGGCTGCGTGGAGCGCTACGTGTCCGGCAGCGGCGTGGCGGCGATCGCGCGCCATCTCGGCAGCGACGCCGCCGACGCCAGCGCGGTGATCGCCCAGGCCGAAGCCGGCGACGCGCGTGCGCGGCAGGCGCTGGACATCCACCGCGACCTGCTCGGCCACAGCCTGGCCGCAGTGGTGCTGGCGCTGGACCCGCACGTGATCGTGCTCGGCGGCGGGCTGTCGCAATACCCGCCGCTGTACCGGCAGCTGCCCGACGCCATCGCCGCGCACCTGTTCGCCGGCGTGCAGGTGCCGCCGATCGTGCCGCCGCGCTTCGGCGATGCCGGCGGCGCCCGCGGCGCCGCGCTGCTGGCCTGCCATCCCGCCTATTCCTGAGCCGCCGGAGTTTCCATGTCGCCCTTGCAGACCCTGCTCGCCTCCCACCGCGCCGGCGCCAACGTCGGCCTGTACAGCGTCTGCTGCAGCAACGCGCAGGTGCTGCGCGCGGCGATGCAGGTGGCGCTGGCCCACGACACGCTGCTGCTGGTGGAAGCCACCTCCAACCAGGTCGACCAGTTCGGCGGCTACACCGGCATGACCCCGGCGCAGTACCGCGACTACGTCGGCGCCCTGGCCGAGGCCGAAGGCGTTCCGCGCGCGCGGCTGATCCTGGGCGGCGACCACCTCGGCCCCAATGCCTGGCAGAAGGGGCCGGCCGCCGAGGCCATGGCGCATGCGCGCGTGCTGATCGCGGACTACGTCGCTGCGGGGTTCCACAAGATCCACCTGGACTGCAGCATGGCCTGCGCCGACGACCCGGTGCCGCTGCCCGATGCCATCGTCGCCGCGCGCTCGGCCGAGCTGGCCGAGATCGCCGAGCGCACCGCCGCCGCACACGGCCTGCCGCCGCCGGTGTACGTGATCGGCACCGAAGTGCCGGTGCCCGGCGGCGAAGCCTCGCTGGCCGGCGGCCTGCAGGTGACCACGCCGGCCGCGGCCGCGCAGACCCTGGCGATCCACCGGCAGGCGTTCGACACGCCGGCGCTGCGCGCGGCCTGGCAGCGGGTGATCGCGCTGGTGGTGCAGCCGGGCGTGGATTTCGACCACAGCGCCGTGCACGACTACGACCCGGCCGCCGCCGCCGCGCTGGCCGATTTCCTCGAGCGGCAGCCGCGCATCGTGTTCGAGGCGCACTCCACCGACTACCAGCGCGAGGACGCGCTGCACGCGCTGGTGCGCGACCACTTCGCCATCCTCAAGGTCGGCCCGGCCGCCACCTTCGCCTACCGCGAGGCGCTGTACGCGCTGGCGGCGATCGAGGCCGAACTGCTGCCGGCCGCGCAGTGCTCGTGGCTGCCGCAGGCGCTGGACGCGGCGATGCTGGCGCAACCGGGGGCATGGCAACCCTACTATCCGGGCGACGCGAGCGAGCAGCGCCTGCTGCGCCGCTACTCCTACAGCGACCGCTGCCGCTACTACTGGGGTGAGCCGGCGGTGCGCGAGGCGGTGGACAGCTTGTTCGCCAACCTGGAACGGCACCCGCCGCCGCTGGTGCTGCTCAGCCAGTTCCTGCCCGAGCAGTACCGTGCGGTGCGCGCCGGCCGCCTCGCCAACACCCCGGCCGCGCTGGTCCAGCACCGCATCGGCCAGTGCCTGGGCGAATACGCCCGCGCCTGCAGCGCCAACCGTGCCGGCGCGCGCCGGCCGCATACGGATGCGGCTGCAGGCGTCGCGGCGAACGGCTAATCTTCCCGGTCGCCCGCGAATCCGAGAATGGCCATGCGCAACACCCGCTCCCGCCGCCAGCAGATCCTGCAGTCGCTGCTCGAACACGGCGCGGTGCAGGTCGCCGACCTGGTCGAACGCTTCGGCGTGTCGGCGGTGACCATCCGCGCCGACCTCAACCAGTTCGAGGCGCAGGGCCTGGCCACGCGCACCCACGGCGGCGCCACGCTGATGCGCACGCCGCCGCAGGAACAGGACATCCACGAGAAGGACGCGCTGAACCTGCCGCTGAAGGACTCCATCGGCGCCTGCGCCGCGCGCATGGTGCAGCCCGGCGCCAACATCATCATCGACTCCGGCTCGACCACGATGACGCTGGCCCGGCACCTGCGCGGGCACCGCGACGTCACGGTGATGACCAACGGCCTCAACATCGCCTGGGAACTGGCCAACGCGCCGGGCATCAACGTGCTGCTCACCGGCGGCCAGCTGCGCCAGCAATCGCTGTCGCTGCAGGGCAGCCAGGCCGAGGCCAGCCTCAACGCCTACGGGTTCGACACGCTGTTCCTGGGCGTGGACGGGCTGGACCTGCAGTTCGGCCTGACCACCCACGACGAGGCCGAGGCGCGCCTCAACCACCGCATGGTCGAGCGCGCGCGGCGCATCGTGGTGCTGACCGACGCCTCCAAGTTCGGCCGGGTCAGCCTGCACCGCATCGCCCGCCTGGACCAGATCCACGCCATCATCACCGACGCCGGCATCGACGAGGCCACCCGCGAGGGGCTGCAGCGGCTGGGCATCGAGGTGATCATCGCCGAGCCATCGCCATGACCGACACCCGCTCCCTGCACGGGCGCCTGCTGACCCCCCTGGGCTGGCGTCGCGGCCACGTCCACTTCGACAGCCACGTGCGCCGGCTGCAGGTGGACGACCACAGCGGCGGCGACGATCCGCAGCTGCCGCTGATCCTGCCCGGCTTCGTCGACCTGCACGTGCACGGCGCCGCCGGCGTGGACCTGATGCAGGGCGGCGAGGCGGCGCGGCGCATCGCTCGCGCCCACCTGCGCTTCGGCACCACCACCCTGCTGGCGACCACCATGACCGCCGGCGTCGACGAGATCGCGCACGCGCTGCGTGGCGTCGCCGCGACCATGGCCGCGCCCGACGCCGACGCGGCCTGCATCGCCGGCGTGCACCTGGAAGGCCCCTTCATCAGCCCGCAGCGGCTCGGCGCGCAGCCCGACCGCACGGTCGAGGCCAGCCTTGCCCTGGTCCAGCAGTGGCACGCGCTGGCGCCGATCCGGGTGCTGACCCTGGCCCCGGAGATCGGCGCGCACACCGCACTGATTCCGGCACTGACCGCGCTGGGCATCCGCGTGCAGCTCGGCCACAGCGCCGGCAGCTACGAGGACGGGGTGGCCGCGCTGCAGGCCGGCGCGGCCGGCTTCACCCACCTGTTCAACGGCATGACCGGCGTGGACCACTACCGGCCCGGCATCGCCGCCGCGGCGCTGGCGCATGCGCAGTACGCCGAACTCATTCCCGACCTGCAGCACGTCCACCCCGGGGTGATCCGCCTGGCCGCGCGCGCGATTCCGCGCCTGTACGCGGTCACCGACGCCACCGCCGCCACCGGCATGCCCGACGGCGAGTACGCGCTCGGCGAGCAGCGCGTGCACAAGTGCGGCGGCTGCGTGCGCCTGGCCAGCGGCTCGCTAGCCGGCAGCGCGCTGACCATGGACCAGGCGCTGCGCAACCTGGTGCAGGCCGGCCTGGACCTGGCCGATGCCGCGCAGCGCGTGTCGACCTTCCCGGCCGACTACCTGGGCCTGGGCGACCGCGGCCGCATCGCGCCCGAGGCCCGCGCCGATCTGGTGGTGCTGGACAGCGCCCTGCGCCTGCAGCAAGTGGTGATGGGTGGGCGCGTGCTGGATCTGCACGCGCCGCACTGATCGCCGGGCGCCATTCGCCACGCCACAACGCACGCAGGCGTCGCTGGCCGACGGTGTTGCGCGCGGCCCGCGCCGCAGACCGGTGCATTGGCAGGCCTCGGCTACGAGGTGCGTCGGGACTGCAGGGCACCTGCAATCGCCTGCCTTCGCAATCAAGCCGGATGCAGCGTGCACCGTCGCAGGTCGTATAGGAGCGGCTGCAGCCGCGACGGGGCATTGCCGGTAAAGTCCGTCCCGGCTGAAGCCGCTCCTACGGGACGCGTTGCGCCGTAGTGGAAGCGCCCTGAACGCCGTCGTGAGCGACCACGCCGGGCATGCTGCCGACGCCATCGGATCGCGCATAAAAAAGGCGCAGCCTCGCGGCTGCGCCAGCGTTCCGTCCCTGCCGGGAGAGAGACGGCAGGGGCGGCCCGTGATCGGGCGACGTGCGCCCCGGATCACTTCACCTCGAACTCCTGCGGCGTGCCCGCGGGCTGCCCATTGACGGTGACTTCGGCCTTGTACTTGCCGGCCGGCCAGCCCTTGGGGTTGGTGAACTGGAAATTGGTGGTCTCGGCGCCACTGGTGTTCAGCGCCTGGCTGAGATCGCCGGCGGTCTGTCCGTCCTGGAACAGCAGCTTGGCGCCGACATTGGCGTTGGTGGCCGAGCCCTCGGTCTTCACCGACACGATGATCGTGTCCTTGCTGCCCAGCGTGGTCAGCGGCGCGACCGACTTGTCGGCGGCGGCGGTGTTGCCGACCGCGATCGCGGCGACGGTCACCACCGTGGCGGCCGGCGCCGAGGGCTCGGGGGCGGTCGCGGCCGGGCCCGGCATCTGCTCGGTGGGCGCGGACGAGGTGGGGTCTGGCGAGACCTGCTGTTCCTGGTCCTGCTTCTTGCAACCGGCCAGCGCCAGGGTGCCGACCATGGCGATCAGCAGCGGCGAAAACGGGGACATCGAACGGGTTTTCATTGGAACGGGACTCCTGTCGGGGTGGCGAAGGAAATGCAGGGCGGACGAACGTCAGGTGCCGGCGGGCAGCTTGAGCGTCTGTCCCGGATAGATCTTGTCGGGGTCGGCGAGGACATCGCGGTTGGCCTCGAAGATGCGGGTCCAGGCATTGCCGTCGCCGTAGTGCAGCTTGGCGATCTTGGACAACGAATCGCCGGGCTTGACCACGTAAACCTGCTGCACCTGCTCGGCGGTGCTGTCGACCGTGCCCTGCACGGCGGAGAAGTCCGCCTTCTGCACGACGTCGGCGGTGGTGTCCACCTTGGCGGTGACCGCCGAGAAATCGGCGCGCTTGTCACTGTTCATCGCGTAGCTCCATGCGGGATGGGACGGTGCCACGGTGTCACAGCGTTTGTTAAAAAAGGATCGCGCGGCCGTGAATCGCAGGGACGCGGTTCAGGCGTGGCGCGACGTCGCGGACGTCGTCGCGCCTGGGCTTTGTCCGCTACAGCGCGATAGAGGCCGACCGCACGCCTGCAGCGGCGCGTGGCTCGTGACATGTTGGCATCGGCGCACCGCGCGCACCGCGGCAACGGCTACTGGCGCAGATCGCGCAGGAAGCTCAGCGGCTCGGCCACGTCCGCGGTGGCCCGCCAGGGATTGATGTCCAGGCCGCCGCGGCGGGTATAGCGTGCCTCCACCTGCAGCGACTGCGGGCGGCAGCGCGTCATCAGGTCGTGGAAGATGCGCTCCACGCACTGCTCGTGGAAGCCGGCATGCTCGCGGAAGCTGATCAGGTAGCGCAGCAGCCCTTCGCGGTCGATGCGACCGCCGCGATAGCGCACATGCAGCGAAGCCCAGTCCGGCTGGCCGGTGACCGGGCAGTTGGACTTGAGCAATTCGCTGGTCAGGGTTTCCTCGACCACGTCGCCCTCGGCGGCGGAGAGGAAGTCCGGGCGAGGCGGGCCGTAGCAGTCGATGGCGATGTCCAGCACGTCCAGCGATTCGCCCTCGCCCAGCGTGTCGATCGGCGGCAGGCCGAACTCCATCGCCACGTCGGCGCCGGCGCGCGTGGACAGATCGGTGACGATGCAACTGCGCAGCGCCTCGGCGCTGTTGAAGCGCATCGCGTTGAGCGAGTTGAGATAGAGCTTGAGCGACTTGGATTCGATCAGGTTCGGCGAGGCGCACGGCACCTGCAAGGTCGCGGTGGCGACGCAGGGCTTGCCCTGCGCATCGAGCCAGCTCAGTTCGTAGGCGTGCCAGCGATCCACGCCGAAGAACGGCAACGCTCCCGCATCGAGGCCGATCTCGGTCCGCGCGGCAGCGCGCGGGATGGGAAACAGCAGTGCCGGATCGTACTGCGACGGGTAAGCGACCTCGCGACCGAGGCTGGAATCCTGGGGGGTGTTCATGCGGGGCAGTGTAGCGGGCGCGTTCTGGCTGGCAGGTGTATGAGTGGGGATTAGCGAGTGGGGATTCGGGATTGGCAAAAGCGAAGCGGCGCGTGCTTGCGTCGAGGTGCTTGCGTCGCGTCGAGGCGTCATGCGTCGCGACTGAAGTCGCTTCCACAGGAGGCGATCCAGTGCCGCTGGCAGGAGCGGCTTCGGCCGCGACAGCCTTCCCGGTAATGCCCGTCGCGGCTGAAGCCGCTCCTACGGATCCACTCGCGCCACGCTCACGGCACTGCAGCACCGCCGCTTCTACGAATCCCCACCCCCGACTCCCCAATCCCAGCCGCCCATCAGGCCTGCGGCTTCGCCCCCAGATAATCCAACGACACCTGCAGCAAGGCGCGCAGGCCGACGTCCAGGGCAGTTTCGTCGAGCAGGAACTGCGGCGAGTGGTTGCTGGGCGCGGTCGCCGGGTCGATGCCGGGGCCGGTGGCGCCGACGAAGAAGAACATCGCCGGCGCCTGCTGCGCGTAGTACGAGAAATCCTCCGCTCCCATCTGCAGCGGCGGTTCGTAGACGTTGCCGGCGCCGACCACGGCCTGCAGGCTGGGCAGCATGCGCGCGGTCAGCGCCGGGTCGTTGACCGTGGCCGGGTTGCCGTCCTGGTCGGGCACGTGCGCCTCGGCCTTGGCGCCGTGCGCGGCGGCGGTGTGCTCGGCCACGGTCTTGAGGTCGGCGAAGATCTGCTGGCGCATGCCCTCGTCGAAGGTGCGGATGGTGCCGACCATCTCCACGTCGTCGGGAATGATGTTGTAGCGGATGCCGCCCTTGATCGCGCCGAAGCTGAGCACCGCCGGCTGCTTGGACAGGTTGGCGCGGCGGCTGATCACGCTCTGCGCGGCGCCGATCAGGTCGGCGCTGGCGACGATCGGGTCGATGCCGTTCCACGGCGCCGAGCCGTGGGTCTGGCGGCCGATCACCTTGATGCTGAAGCGGTCCGACGCGGCCATCAGCGGGCCGCCGCGCACGGCGATCTTGCCGGCCTGGACGCTGGAGAACACGTGCAGTCCGAACACCGCCTGCGGCTTGAAGTCGCGGAACAGGCCTTCCTTGAGCATCAGCGAAGCGCCGCCCTCCTCGTTGCCCGGCGCGCCCTCCTCCGACGGCTGGAACACCAGCATGACCTCGCCCGGCAACTGCGCGCGCATCGCCACCAGGGCCTCGGCCACGCCGAGCAGGATGGCGGTGTGGGCGTCGTGGCCGCAGGCGTGCATCACCCCCACGGTCTCGCCGCGGTACTCGCCGGTGGCCTTGGAGGCGAACGGCAGGCCGGTCTGCTCGGTCACCGGCAGCGCGTCCATGTCCGCGCGCAGGGCGATCCTCGGCCCCGGCAGCGCGCCTTTGACGATCGCCACCACGCCGTGGTGGGCGATGCCGGTCTGCGGTTCCAGGCCCAGCGCGCGCAGCCGCTCGGCGACCTTGGCGGCGGTGCGCTCCTCGCGGTTGGACAGCTCCGGGTGCTGGTGGAAGTCGCGCCGCCACTCCACCACCTTGGCCTGCAACTTGGCCGCGGCAGCCGTCACCTCCGGGCGCTCGGCGTTCTGCGCACAGGCCAGGGCGGGGACGGCGAACAGCATCGCGGACAGCAGGCGGGACAGGCGCGGCATGACAGGACTCCAGGTGGGGACGGAACGGGCGTTCAGTCAATGTAGTGCATCGGCGGCCGGCCCGGGGCGGCCGTGGATCCCGCTGCGGGGAAAAAACCCTTGCGAATCCGTGTCAACCGATGCGCCACGGGTGCGTTGCCAGAGCGGACGACCGGCCCTGCCCGCCCGCGGGGTCTGTCCCTTCAGTCATGGTCCAATCGCAACGCGCCGGCGATATGCTTCCTCGCTCGTCACCAGCCACTGCGGGAGGGCCCTCCACCCCGCCTCGCCACAGGAGTTTCCCCGGATGTCGCGTTTCTGGAAGATTGCACTGCTGATCCTCGCAGCGGTGGCCGTGGTGGTGGTGGGGATGCGCGTCATGCGCGGCGGCGGCCACAGGGGCGCCGGCACGGGCGAGGACGGCGATGCCACCCCGGTCCCGGTGACGGTGGTGGCCGCGAGCAGCCAGACCGTGCCGATCTACGCCACCGCCACCGGCACGGCGACCGCGCTGAACACCGTCACCGTCAGCCCGCAGGTCGGCGGCCAGCTGATGAGCCTGAACTTCCGCGAGGGCCAGGAAGTGAAGAAGGGCGAGCTGCTGGCGCAGATCGATCCGCGTTCGCTGCAGGCCAGCTACGACCAGGCCGCGGCGAGCAAGCGCCAGAACCAGGCGCTGCTGGCCACCGCGCGCTCCACCTTCCAGCGCTCCGACTCGCCGGCCTACCGCCAGTACGTGGCCAAGACCGACCTGGATACCCAGCGCAACCAGGTGGCGCAGTACGAAGCGGCGGTCGCCGCCAACGACGCGCAGATGCGTGCGGCGCAGGTGCAGCTGCAGTACACCCGCATCCTCGCCCCCAACGACGGCATCGCCGGCATCCGCGGGGTGGACGTGGGCAAC
Source organism: Xanthomonas sacchari (assembly GCF_024266585.1). Lineage (NCBI taxonomy): Bacteria > Pseudomonadati > Pseudomonadota > Gammaproteobacteria > Lysobacterales > Lysobacteraceae > Xanthomonas > Xanthomonas sacchari. The sequence continues at coordinate 920,920 of NZ_CP100647.1, read as the reverse complement.
ATCGTCAGCACCAGCACCACCATCGTCACCATCACCCAGGTGCACCCGATCTACGTGACCTTCAACCTGCCCGAGATCCAGCTGCAGGACGTGCGCCAGGCGCAGGCGGCGGCGCCGCTGCCGGTGGCGGCGCTGGACCGCACCGATGCGCATCCGATCGCCAGCGACGGCCAGGTCGACGTGATCGACAACCAGATCAGCGCCGACTCCGGCACCTTCAAGGTCCGCGCGGTGTTCCCGAACGGCGACCGCGCGCTGTGGCCGGGCCAGTTCGTCAACGTGCGCCTGACCCTGCGCACCGTGCCCGACGGGGTGGTGGTACCGACCCAGGCGGTGCAGCGCGGCCCCGACGGCGACTACGTGTACGTGGTGCAGGCCGACAACACGGTCAAGATGCAGACGGTGAAGCAGGGCGCGGAAGTGGGCGACAGCCATGTGCAGCTGACCGAGGGCCTGAAGGCCGGCGAGCGGGTGGTCACCGAAGGCCAGTTCCGGCTCAAGCCCGGCATCAAGGTGACCCCGCTGAAGCCGGGCGAGGCGCCGCCGGAGCCGACCGAGGCCGAGCTGAAGGCGGCCGAGGGCAAGCAGCAGCGCGGCGGCGGACGCCGCGGCGGCGGCGGGCCGCGCTGAGCGCGCCGCGCACGCCGGCGACGGCCGTGCCGCGCCCGCGCGGCCGGCACTCGCCGGGTTGCCCGCAAGCGGCGTTCCCGTCCGGCGCCGCGATCGCGGCGCCGGGCCACGGCCGCCGCTGATTCCGCCGTAACTCCCGGCGCCGGCGCGGCCGCGCCGGACTCTCACCAGCAAGGATCCTCCCCGTGGGCTTTTCGACGATCTTCATCCGCCGCCCGATCGCCACCACCTTGCTGATGGCAGGCGTGCTGCTGCTCGGCATCCTCGGCTACCGGCAGTTGCCGGTGTCGGCGCTGCCGGAAATCGACGCGCCCAGCCTGGTGGTGACCACGCAGTACCCCGGCGCCAACGCCAGCACCATGGCCTCGCTGGTGACCACGCCGCTGGAACGCCAGCTCGGGCAGATCTCCGGGCTGCAGATGATGACCTCCGACTCGTCGGCCGGCCTGTCCACGATCGTGCTGCAGTTCGCGATGGACCGCGACATCGACATCGCCGCGCAGGACGTGCAGGCGGCGATCCGCCAGTCCACCCTGCCCTCCTCGCTGCCCTACCAGCCGGTCTACAACCGGGTGAACCCGGCCGACGCGGCGATCCTCACCCTCAAGCTCAGCTCCGACACGCTGCCGCTGCGCGAGGTCAACAACTACGCCGACTCGATCCTGGCCCAGCGCCTGTCGCAGGTACCGGGCGTGGGCCTGGTGTCGATCGCCGGCAACGTGCGCCCGGCGGTGCGCATCCAGGTCAATCCGGCGCAGCTGTCGAACATGGGCCTGACCCTGGAGGCGCTGCGCAGCGCGCTGACCCAGACCAACGTCAACGCGCCGAAGGGCTCGCTGAACGGCAAGACCCAGTCCTACAGCATCGGCACCAACGACCAACTGTCCAGCGCCGCCGAGTACCGCGACACCGTCATCAGCTACAGGAACGGCGCGCCGGTGCGGCTGTCGGACGTGGCCAAGGTGGTGGACGGGGTGGAGAACGACCAGCTCGCCGCCTGGGCCGACGGCAAGCCGGCGGTGCTGCTGGAAGTGCGCCGCCAGCCCGGCGCCAACATCGTGCAGACCGTGGAGCAGATCCGCGCGATCCTGCCGCAGCTGCAAGGGGTGCTGCCGGCCGGCGTGCACCTGGACGTGTTCTCCGACCGCACCGAGACCATCCGCGCCTCGGTGCACGAGGTCAAGTTCACCCTGATCCTGACCATCGGCCTGGTGGTGGCGGTGATCTTCGTGTTCCTGCGCCGGCTGTGGGCCACGGTGATCCCGTCGGTGGCGGTGCCGCTGTCGCTGGCCGGCACCTTCGCGGTGATGGCCTTCGCCGGCATGTCGCTGGACAACCTGTCGCTGATGGCGCTGGTGGTGGCCACCGGCTTCGTGGTCGACGATGCGATCGTGATGATCGAGAACATCGTGCGCTACATCGAACAGGGCAAGAGCGGCCGCGAGGCCGCGGAGATCGGCGCGCGCCAGATCGGCTTCACCGTGCTGTCGCTGACCGTGTCGCTGGTGGCGGTGTTCCTGCCGCTGATCCTGATGCCCGGCGTCACCGGCCGCCTGTTCCACGAGTTCGCCTGGGTGCTGAGCATCGCGGTGGTGATCTCGATGCTGGTGTCGCTGACGCTCACGCCGATGATGTGCGCCTACCTGCTCAAGCCCGACGCCCTGCCCGAGGGCGAGGACGCGCACGAGCGCGCAGCGGCGGCCGGCAAGACCACGCTGTGGTCGCGCACCGTGGGGCTGTACGAGCGCAGCCTGGACTGGGTGCTGGGGCACCAGAAGCTGACCTTGCTGGTGGCGCTGGCGACCATGGTGCTGACCGTGCTGCTGTACGTGGTGATCCCCAAGGGCCTGCTGCCCGAGCAGGACACCGGGCTGATCACCGGCGTGGTCCAGGCCGACCAGAACGTGGCGTTCCCGCAGATGGAGCAGCGCACCCAGGCGGTGGCCGAAGCGCTGCGGCGCGACCCGGCGGTGACCGGCGTGGCCGCCTTCATCGGCGCCGGCTCGATGAACCCGACGCTCAACCAGGGCCAGCTCAGCATCGTGCTGAAGCCGCGCAGCGACCGCGACAGCCTGGAAGACCTGCTGCCGCGGCTGCAGAAGGCGGTGGCCGGGCTGCCCGGCGTGGCGCTGTACCTGAAGCCGGTGCAGGACGTGACCCTGGACACCCGCGTGGCCGCCACCGAGTACCAGTACTCGCTGTCGGACGTGGACAGCACCGAACTGGCGACCCAGGCCACGCGCCTGACCGAGGCGCTGCGCAAGCGCCCGGAACTGGCCGACGTGGACAACAACCTGGCCAACCAGGGCCGCGCGCTGGAACTGCACGTGGACCGCGACAAGGCCAGCACCCTGGGCGTGCCGATGCAGACCATCGACGACACCCTGTACGACGCCTTCGGCCAGCGCCAGATCTCCACCATCTTCACCCAGCTCAACCAGTACCGCGTGGTGCTGGAAGTGGCGCCGGAGTTCCGCACCAGCACCGCGCTGCTGAACCAGCTGGCGGTGGCCAGCAACGGCAGCGGCGCGCTGACCGCCAGCAACGCCACCAGCTTCGGCCAGACCACCTCCAGCAACTCCTCCACCGCCACCGGCATCGGCGCGCAGAACACCGGTATCACCGTCGGCAGCGGCGGCACCGTGCCGCTGGCGGCGGTGGCCGAGGCCAAGCAGTCGACCACGCCGCTGGTGGTCAGCCACCAGCAGCAGCTGCCGGCGGTGACCGTCTCGTTCAACCTGGCGCCGGGCTACTCGCTGTCGCAGGCGGTGGCGGCGATCGAACAGACCCGCGCGCAGTTGCAGCTGCCGCCGCAACTGCATGCCGAGTTCATCGGCAAAGCCGCCGAGTTCACCGGCAGCCAGACCGACGTGGTGTGGCTGTTGCTGGCCTCGGTGGTGCTGATCTACATCGTGCTGGGCGTGCTCTACGAGAGCTACATCCACCCGCTGACGATCATCTCCACGCTGCCGCCGGCCGGCGTCGGCGCGCTGCTGGCGCTGATGCTGTGCGGGCTGAGCCTGTCGGTGGACGGCATCGTCGGCATCGTGCTGCTGATCGGCATCGTCAAGAAGAACGCGATCATGATGATCGACTTCGCGATCGACGCGCGCCGCGAAGGCGCCAGCGCCCACGATGCGATCCGCCGCGCCTGCCTGCTGCGCTTCCGCCCGATCATGATGACCACCGCCGCGGCGATGCTCGGCGCGCTGCCGCTGGCGCTGGGCGACGGCATCGGTTCGGAACTGCGCCGGCCGCTGGGCATCGCCATCGTCGGCGGCCTGCTGCTGTCGCAGCTGGTCACCCTGTACACCACGCCGGTGATCTACCTGTACATGGAACGCGTCTCCGAGCGCGTGCGCGCCTGGCGCGAGCGCCACGCGGCGCGGCATGCGACGGCGGCGGAGGGGCGGGCGTGAGGCGCCGGGAATGGGGAGTCGGGAATCGGGAATCGGAAAGCGGCGTGTCCGCGCGCTGCCGGCTCGTTCACTCCCTGCCGGATCCTCGGAAGACTGACGCCGGGCGCGTACTGCGATTCCCGATTCCCCATTCCCCATTCCCGGTCTCATGAACATCTCCGCGCCCTTCATCCGCCGCCCCATCGGCACCGCGCTGCTGGCCATCGGCCTGTTCGTGATCGGCATGATGTGCTACCTGCGCCTGGGCGTGGCGGCGCTGCCGAACATCTCGATCCCGGTGATCTTCGTGCAGGCCAGCCAGGCCGGCGCCGACGCCGCGACCATGGCCGCCACGGTCACCGCGCCGCTGGAACGGCACCTGGGCCAGGTGCCCGGCATCGACACCATGCGGTCCTCCAGTTCGGAGGGGAACAGCCAGGTGTTCATGGTGTTCCAGAGCAACCGCAACATCGACTCGGCGGCGCAGGACGTGGAGAGCGCGATCAACGCCGCGCAGGCCGACCTGCCCTCCGGCCTGGCCACGCCGCGCTACCAGAAGGCCAATCCCAACGACGACCCGGTCATCGCCATCGCCCTGACCTCGGACACGCAGTCGGCCGACGAGCTGTACAACGTCGCCGATTCTCTGCTGGCGCAGCGCCTGCGCCAGATCAGCGGCGTGTCCTCGGTGGACATCGGCGGCGCCTCCACGCCGGCGGTGCGGGTGGACGTGAACCTGCGCGCGCTCAACGCCATGGGCCTGACCCCGGACGACCTGCGCAACGCGGTGCGCGCGGCCAACGTCACCTCGCCCACCGGTTTCCTCAGCGACGGCGCCACCACCACCGCCATCGTCGCCAACGACGCGGTGGCCAAGGCCGCCGACTTCGGCCAGGTGGTGATCAGCCAGCAGCAGGGCCGCGCGGTGCGCCTGCGCGACATCGCCAACGTCTACGACGGCCAGCAGGACGCCTACCAGGCGGCCTGGTTCGACGGCAAGCCGGCGGTGGTGATGTACGTGTTCACCCGCGCCGGCGCCAACATCGTGGAGACGGTGGACCGGGTCAAGGCCGAGATCCCGATGCTGCGCACCTACCTGCAGCCGGGCACCAAGATGACGGCGTACTTCGACCGCACCCCGACCATCCGCGCCTCGCTCAACGAGGTGCAGGCCACGCTGATGATCAGCCTGGCGATGGTGGTGCTGACCATGGCGCTGTTCCTGCGCCGCCTGGCGCCGACCCTGATCGCCGCGGCCACCGTGCCGCTGTCGCTGGCCGGCGCGGCGCTGGCGATGTACGTCATGGGCTTCACCCTCAACAACCTGAGCCTGCTGGCGCTGGTGATCGCGATCGGCTTCGTGGTCGACGATGCGATCGTGGTGATCGAGAACATCATGCGCCACCTCGACGAGGGCATGTCGCGGCTGGAGGCGGCGCTGGCCGGCGCGCGCGAGATCGGTTTCACCATCGTCTCGATCACCGCCTCGCTGGTGGCGGTGTTCATCCCGATCCTGTTCGCCAGCGGCATGATCGGGGTGTTCTTCCGCGAGTTCACCGTCACCCTGGTCGCGGCGATCTGCGTCTCGGCGGTGGTGTCGCTGACGCTCACCCCGGCGCTGTGCAGCCGCTTCCTGTCCGCGCACGCCGAGCCGGAACAGCCCGGCCGCGTCGGCGCCTGGCTGGAACGCATGCACGAACGCATGCTGCGCGTGTACACCGTGGCCCTGGACTTCGCGCTGCGCCACGCGCTGCTGCTGGCGCTGACCCCGCTGCTGCTGATCGTGGCCACGGTATTCCTGGCCGGCGCGGTCAAGAAGGGTTCGTTCCCGGCGCAGGACACCGGCCTGATCTGGGGCCGCGCCACCTCCAGCGCCACCGTGTCCTTCGCCGACATGGTCAACCGCCAGCGCCGCATCACCGACATGCTGATGTCCGACCCGGCGGTGAAGATCGTCGGCGCGCGCCTGGGCAGCAGCCGGCAGGGCTCCAGCGCCAGCTTCAACATCGAACTCAAGCGCCGCGACGAAGGCCGTACCGAGACCACCGCCGAGGTGCTGGCGCGGCTCAGCGCCAAGGCCGACCGCTACCCGGACCTGCAGCTGCGCCTGCGCGCGATCCAGGACCTGCCCAGCGACGGCGGCGGCGGCACCAGCCAGGGCGCGCAGTACCGCGTCTCGCTGCAGGGCAACGACAACGCCCAGTTGCAGGAGTGGTTGCCCAAGCTGCAGGCCGCGCTGAAGAAGAACCCCAAGCTGCGCGATGTCGGCACCGACGTGGACAACGCCGGCCTGCGCCAGAACATCGTCATCGACCGTGCCCTGGCCGCGCGCCTGGGCGTGTCGATCGGCGCCATCGACGGCGCGCTGTACGGCGCGTTCGGCCAGCGCCAGATCTCCACCATCTACTCCGACCTCAACCAGTACAGCGTGGTGGTCAACGCGCTGCCGGACCAGACCGCCACGCCGGCGGCACTGAACCGCATCTACGTGCCCACCCGCAACGGCACGATGATCCCGCTGACCGCGGTGGCGCACCAGGTACCCGGCCTGGCGCCGTCGCAGATCACCCACATGAACCAGTACACGACCATGGACCTGAGCTACAACCTGGCCCCAGGCGTGAGCACCGGCGAGGGCGATGCGATCATCGCCGCCACCGTGGCCGGGCTGCGCATGCCCGGCGACATCCGCATCGCCGACGGCGGCGGCTTCGGCGTGCAACTGCAGCCGAACTCGATGCTGGTGCTGGTGCTGGCCGCGATCGTGGTGGTCTACATCGTGCTGGGCATGCTCTACGAGAGCCTGGTGCACCCGGTGACCATCCTCTCCACCCTGCCGGCCGCCGGCATGGGCGCGCTGCTGGCGCTGTGGGCGACCGGCACCGAGCTGTCGGTGATCTCGATGATCGCGCTGGTGCTGCTGATCGGCATCGTCAAGAAGAACGCGATCATGATGATCGACTTCGCCCTGGTCGCCGAGCGCGAGCACGGCAAGACTCCGCTGGAGGCCGCGCGCGAGGCCTGCATCGTGCGCTTCCGCCCGATCATGATGACCACGATGGTGGCGATCCTGGCCGCGGTGCCGCTGGCGGTGGGCCTGGGCGAAGGCTCGGAACTGCGCCGCCCGCTCGGCATCGCGATGATCGGCGGCCTGCTGATCTCGCAGAGCCTGACCCTGCTCAGCACCCCGGCGCTGTATGTGATCTTCTCCTGCCTGCGCGAACGCTGGTACGCGCGCCGTGCGCGGCGGCGCGAGCGCCGGCAATTGCGGACGGCCTGAAGGCCGGGAATCGGGAATTGGGAATGGGGAATCGGAAAAGCGAGGAGCAAAGAGCGCTCATGCGCCACTGAGGTGACACGTTCGGGCCGAGGCACCTCAATCACTCAACGTGCATGCTTTTCCCATTCCCCATTCTCGATTCACCATTCCCGGCCCTTCAGCCACAACCCTCCACATAATCCACCTGCGGCGGCAGGCCCACGCGCCAGGCGACGGCCTTTCCGGCCGCGTCGGTCTCGAACACCAGCACCCCACGCTGGCCGGCATCGCCGCGCACGCGCAGCACCTTGGCGCCTTCGACGTACTTGTGCGGCTGCTCTTCCAGGCGGCCGGCGTACAGCGCGCGCAGCTGCGCCAGGTCCATGCCGACCTTGCCGCCGCCCGGCGCGGTTTCCTTGGCGGTGCGCACGTCGTAGCGCACCAGCGTGTCGTCTTCGACCATCAGGCCGAACTGGTGGTTGCCCTTGGCCCAGCGCGGACGCAGCACGTAGCAGTTGCTGCCGGCGCTGGGCTGGCCGTCGAGTTCGCCACCCCAGGCCGCACGTGCCTGCGCCGCGGGCATGCCCAGGCGCAGGTCGCCATAGCCGTCGATACGCGCCAGTTGCCGATCGCCCGCGGCCAGCTCCGGCGGCAGCGCCGAGGCCGGCGCCTGTGCCGGCGGCACGTCGCCGTCGGGCTGGTCGATCTCCGGCGGCGGCAAGGCGCCGTCGTCGGCCGCGGCGGGTGCGGGAGCCGGCGCGGACGGTGCTGGAGGCGCGGGGGGCGGCGCTGGCGGCTGCCGGTCGCAGGCCGCGAGCGCGAGCAGCAACACCGCCACGCCTGGTTGAATCGGCTTCATCGCAGTTCCTCGCTGGACCAGCGCATAGGCTAGCGTGCATGCCCTCGCCCTGCACGGCACGGCGGCGGCGGCGACACGCTGCCGAACAAGCGCGGCGGCGCACAGCGCCCCGGACCAGGGGGTCGACCATGCCGATGGCAGTGCGGCTGCCGACACCGACATGCCAGCGCATCGCACCTGTCATCGGCATTTCACCGCGCTGCGCCACGCTGCGCGCCTACCGACGCCGCCGCCATGCATCCGCGCAAGACCGCCCTCGCCCTTGCGGCACTGCAATCGCACGATGCGCCGCTGGACATGCGCCAGCGACGCGTGCTGATCCTGGCCGACGGCCAGCGCAGCGTCGAGGAACTGACCACGCTGGGCGGCCGCGGCGCCGAGGCGATCGTGCAGGGACTGCTGCAGCAGGGCTACCTGGACGACGGCCGCGCCAGCGCCGCCGCGGCGACGGTGGCGGCCGCCCCGGCACCGGCGGACCCGCGGCGCGCGCTGCTCAATGCGCGCATGTATCTGCTGGACCTGCTGCAACTGCAGCGGCATCCGGCTTCGCCGGCGCTGCAGCAGCAGTTGCGCGCCGCGCGCGAGGAACAGGACACCCTGCGCGCGATCGCGCTGGCGCTGCGCGCGATGCCGGAGATGACCTCCGAGCGCTACGCGCAGCGCATCCGCGAGCGCGTGCTGGAAGTGCTGCCGGCGCCGCTGCACGCCGCCCTGGCGGCCGCGGCGGAGGCCGCCTGAACCCAGCGACCGCATCCGCGGCAGCGGCAGCCTCGGCGGTGGCCTGAGCAGCGCGGCCGCGCCTGCGCGCGCTCAGGGCGCGCGGAAGTGCCGGCGCAGGCCCTGCCAGCACTGCTGGTAGTCGCGCTGGCGATGCGCGGCGTCCAGCGCCTGTGCGGTCGGGCGCAGCACCGCGCGGGTCTCGAACATGAAGGCCATGGTGTCGGCGACGACGTCCGGCCGCGACAGATCGGCCTGCGAGGCCTTGTCGAAGGTGGCCGCGTCCGGGCCGTGCCCGCTCATGCAGTTGTGCAGCGATGCCCCGCCCGGGGCGAAGCCGTCGGCCTTGGCATCGTAGACGCCATGCACCAGGCCCATGAACTCGCTGGCCACGTTGCGGTGGAACCACGGCGGCCGGAAGGTGTGCTGCGCCACCAGCCAGCGCGGCGGGAAGATCGCCAAATCCATGTTGGCGGTGCCGGGCGTGTCGCTGGGCGCGGTCAGCACGGTGAAGATGCTCGGGTCCGGATGGTCGAAGCTGATCGAGCCGATGGTGTTGAAGCGGCGCAGGTCGTACTTGTACGGGGCGTAGTTGCCGTGCCAGGCGACCACGTCCAGCGGCGAATGCCCGATCGGCGCGCGCCACAGATGGCCCTGGAACTTGGCGATCAGGTCGAACGCGCCCTCGTCCTCCTCGTAGGCGGCCACCGGGGTGAGGAAGTCGCGCGGATTGGCCAGGCCGTTGGCGCCGATCGGCCCCAGGTCCGGCAGCCGCAGCAGGCCGCCGAAGTTCTCGCACACGTAGCCGCGCGCGGGGCCGTCGGGCAGCTCCACGCGGAAGCGCACGCCGCGCGGGATCACCGCGATCTCCTGCGGCGCTAGCTCCAGCGTGCCCAGCTCGGTACACAGGCGCAGCCGGCCGAGCTGCGGCACGATCAGCAACTCCGCGTCCGCATCGTAGAAATAGCGGCCCTGCATCGAGGCGTTGGCCGCGTACAGATGCACCGCCACGCCATGCTGGGCCTCGGCCGAGCCGTTGCCGGCCATGGTGTACAGGCCATCGACGAAGTCCACCGGCGTTTCCGGCAGCGGCAACGGGCTCCAGCGCAATTGGTCCGGCGGCACCGGGCCGCGCTGGAAGTCGTTGTGGAACGCCGCGGCACCGGCGTAGGCGGCGAAGCCGCCATGCAGTACCGCCGGGCGGATGCGATAGAGCCAGCTGCGCCGGTTGACGCCGCGCGGGGCGGTGAACGCGGTGCCGGACAATTGCTCGGCATACAGGCCATGGGCCACGCGCTGCGGCGAGTTCTGCCCGACCGGCAAGGCGCCGGGGACTGCCTCGGTGGCGAACTCGTTGCCGAAGCCGGACATGTAGCCATTGGGTTGGATGTTCATGGCGAGGGCTCTTCTGCTTGAAGCCCCTCTCCCACCGGGAGAGGGGTTGGGGTGAGGGTAAGACCGCCGGCGACCGCGACGATATGCGCAAGTACCGCATCCAGCCTTTGCAGCACATCGTTGTTCCAGAAACGCAGCACCCGCATCCCTTGGGATTGCAGATAACGGGTACGCATCGCATCGATTGCGAGCGTGTGCTGAGAACCATCCAGTTCGATGACCATCGCTCTCGCGTCGCAATAGAAGTCCACTACATACGGCGGCAGCGGATGCTGCCTGCGGAATTTCAGCCCCAGCAAACGCCCGCTGCGCAGGTGGTACCAGAGCAGGCGCTCCGCATCGGTCATGCCGGTGCGCAGATCACGCGCGTACTCGAGTGTCGTGGTGGGTAAGGGTGGCTTTGGCGTCATTGCAGCAGCCTACCCTCACCCCAACCCCTCTCCCGGTGGGAGAGGGGCTACACCGGCTGTCGGAACTCTCCGCGATGGGCTGTCAGCGTCCGCTGGTTGTGAGCGTGCGCTGGCTGTCAGCCCGCACACGCCGCCCGCGCGCCGCCGTCAGAGCACGCCGCGCTTCATCTGGTCGCGCTCGATGCTCTCGAACAGCGCCTGGAAGTTGCCTTCGCCGAAGCCCTCGTTGCCCTTGCGCTGGATGATCTCGAAGAAGATCGGGCCGATGCAGTTCTGGGTGAAGATCTGCAGCAGCTTGCGCTGCTTGGTCTCCGGGTCGGCGTCGATCAGGATCTTGTTGCGCGCCAGCCGCGCCACGTCCTCGCCGTGATTGGGAATGCGCCGGTCGATCACCTCGAAATAGGTCTCCGGCGTGTCCAGGAACGCGACGCCGGCCGCGCGCATGCGCTCGACCGTTTCGTAGATGTCGTCGGTGAAGCAGGCGATGTGCTGGATGCCTTCGCCGCGATACGCGTCCAGGTACTCGTTGATCTGGCTCTTCGGGTCCGACGACTCGTTGAGCGGGATGCGCACCACGCCGTCCGGCGCGGTCATCGCCTTGGACACCAGCCCGGTCTTGGCGCCCTTGATGTCGAAGTAACGGATCTCGCGGAAGTTGAACAGGCGCTCGTAGTAGTCAGACCAGCGCTGCATGTTGCCGAAGTACAGGTTGTGGGTCAGGTGGTCGATGAAGGTCAGGCCGAAGCCGGCCGGATGCTGGTCGGCGCCGGGCACCGGCTCGAACTCGGTGTACACCGAGCCCTTCTCGCCGTACTGGTCGACCAGGTACAGCATGCAGTCGCCGATGCCCTTGACCACCGGCGCCGGCACCGCGCGGGTATCGGCCTTGTCGGCGATGGCTTCGCCGCCGTTCTCCAGCACCTTGGCGAAGACCTCGTCGGCCGGGTGCCGGAAGCGGATCGCGAAGCCGCAGGCGCAAGGACCGTGCGCGGCAGCGAAATCGGCGGCGAAGGACTTCGGTTCCTCGTTGACCAGGAAGTTGACCCCGCCCTGGCGGTACACGGTGATGGCGCGCTGGCGATGGCGCAGCACCGCGGTGAAGCCCATGCTGCGGAAGTACGCGTGCAACTGCTCGCCCTGCCCGGCTGGCGCGGCGAATTCCACGAACTCGAAACCGTCGATGCCCATCGGGTTCTCGAAGGTGGTGACCTGCATGCCGAGGTTGGCCGGCTGCGACGGATGTTGCGGTTGTGCACTCATGACGCGTCTCCTGGAGGACGGGGTCGCGGCGGCCGGGCCGAAATTTCGGGTGCGGACGGACGCCAGACTCGCGAGAATGGCCGTAGTATCCTCCGTTGTAGTTACAAGTGAAACCACCAGCAAGGTGCAATGCAGCATGACGATCGCCACGCCCGCCCCGACGCCCGACCCGCCCTCCCTGGATCTGGAACGGTTCCTGCCGTACCGGATCAGCGTGCTGTCCAACCGGATCAGCAGCAACATCGCCCGCGTCTACGGCGAGCGCTACGGCATGGCGGTGACCGAGTGGCGGGTGATGGCGGTGCTGGCGCTGTATCCGGGGCTGTCGGCCGGCGAGGTGTCCGAGCGCACCGCGATGGACAAGGTGGCAGTGAGCCGGGCGGTGGCGCGGCTGCTGGAGCGCGGCTTCATCCAGCGCGAGACCCATGGCGACGACCGCCGCCGCTCGGTGCTGCACCTGACCCCGGCCGGGGTGGAGGTGTACCAGGTGGTGGCGCCAATGGTGCTGGAGTGCGAACGGCGCCTGCTGGCCCCGTTCAGCGAGGACGAGCAGCGGCTGCTGAACCGGCTGATCGACCGCCTGGCGGCCGAGGGTTTGCCGAGCATGATCGGGCGCTGAGGCGCCAGTGCCCGCGCACTGCGGGTCTTGAACGTCGTAGGAGCGGCTTCAGCCGCGACCGGGCATTACGGGTAATGCCCGGTCGCGGCTGAAGCCGCTCCTACGAGAATTGCGCTTCGCGACCGCTCAGGCCTTGGGCGGCGCCCATTCCTTAAGGAAGTCCGAGAACTTCCTGCGATCGTAGTCCTTGCCCTTCTGCAGGTCGCCGACCACCTGCGAGTGCAGCAGCTTGCCGTCGGCGTCGAGCACCAGCAGGTGCGGGAAGTCGACGATCTTCGGGTACCGCGCCATGAACGCCTCGTTCTTGTTGGCGTCGCTGACGTTGACCTTGACCCACACGAAGTTGGCATCGCGGAAGCTGCGCAGTTCCGCATCGCCCTCGATGAAGGTGTCCAGGGTATGGCACCAGTCGCAGGCCTCGTTGCCGACGTCGAGCAGGATGCGCTTGCCGCCGCGCTTGGCCTCGACCATGGCGGTCTCCAGGTCGTCGGCCGGGTTGCGCTGCGGATCGAACTGCGCACCCAGCGCCTTGGCCGCGGCGATGTCGGCGGCGGCCGGGGTATTGCCCGAGGCCACCGGCTGGTTGGGGTCGGCCACCGGCGGCTTCTGCACCGAGGTGTCCAGCGGCTTGGCCGGCGCCTGATCGTCGGGCGGCGGCGTCTGGCTGCAGCCAGCCAGGGCCAGGATCGCCGCCAGGGCAGCGCAGATCGTCTTGTTCATCGTCATTGCTTGGTCCTCATGTCACTTGACGCCATGCATCAATCGATTGATCAGCGGCGCGATCAGGAACAGCAGCACACCCGAGCCGAGCAAAGCCCAGAAGCCGAACGTGTAGCCCTTCAGCGCCGAGTCTACGGTCATGCCGCTCTTGCCGCTGACGCCCGCGGCGAAGATGCCGGACAGGTTGTTGCCAATGGCAGTAGACAGGAACCACCCGCCCATGGCGAAACCCACCACCTTGGTCGGCGCCAGCTTGGTCGTCATCGACAGACCGATCGGCGACAGGCACAACTCACCGACGGTCTGGATCACGTAGACCATGAACAAGGTCCAGAAGGGAATCTTGCCGCTTCCGTCGACCAACGAAGACAGGGCGTACATCAGCAATGCGAACGCCAGACCGTTGAAAATCAGGCCCAGGCCGAACTTGCGCGGGATCGAGGGATTGGCCGACTTCAGCGCCACCCACAACCACACGAATACCGGCCCCAGTACCAGGATCGCCAGCGTGTTGACGGACTGGAACCAGCCGACCGGGAACATCCAGCCGCCCAGGTCGCGCTCGACGATGTTCTGCGCCAGGAAGTTGAACGAACTGCCCGCCTGCTCGAAGAACATGAAGAACATGACGTTGAACACGAAGACGATCAGCATCGCGATCGAGCGGTCGCGCGGCACCCGGCCCTCGCGGATACCTTCGATCAGGATCATGGCGCACAGCGCCACGAACAAGGTGGTCAGAATCCAGCCGAGGATGCCGGCATCGATCAGTAGCAGGCCGTAAGCCAGCGGGATCACCAACAGCGTGGCAACCAGCACCCCGATGGTGCGTCCGATGCCTTCGCCGCCCACCGGCGGCCTGCCGACAGGGCCGAGCTGGCGCCGCCCCACCCAAAACCACACCAGGCTGATCAGCATGCCGATGCCGGAGGCGATGAAGACGTACTTGTAGGCCGGCATCGCCTCGCTACCGAACAACTTGTCCGCCAGGAACCCCGTCAGGATGGGCGCCAGGAAACCGCCGGCGTTGATACCCATGTAGAAGATGGTGAAGCCCGAATCGCGCCGCGGGTCGGAGAGCGGATACAGCTTGCCGACCATGGTGGACACGTTCGGTTTGAACAGGCCATTGCCGGCGATGATCGTAGCCAATCCGATCTTGAACACTTCCTCGCTCGGCACGGCGATCAGGAACAGACCGACCGACATCACGATCGCCCCGATCAGCAGCGAGCGCTGATAGCCGATCAACCGATCGGCAACGAAGCCGCCGAACAGCGCCGAGGCGTAGACGAGCGCCAGATAGGCGCCATAGAGCTTGTTGGCAGGCGCTTCGCCAGCGCCGGAGCCATGATAAAACTCCGACACGATGTACAACGTCAGCGCCCAGCGGATGCCGTAGAACGCGAAGCGCTCCCAGAACTCGGTCATGAACAGCATCCACAGGGGACGCGGATGACCCAGCAGGGTCTTGAATTCGGGCGGTTGCGCTGACGGCGGCTGCGGTGAGGCGGGGTGGTTCGACGCGACGACGTCAACGCTCATGCGGTGTTCCCTTGCGTATTCAGGATGGGCTGGGGCGGTGCGTCCGGCCAGGCCGGGCAACGCGCGAGGATCACCGAGCGACGGCGTGGCGTCAAATGCCGGACGGCCCGCGCGCCGCGATTTCCGGGCCTGCCCCCCGCAAAACCGCGGTCTTGGCGCGGCGCCGCGACGGCCGCGCACGCGCGTCTTGCTGCACGCGAACATGGCCGGGCGACACCTGGATCGGTGCCGGTTTGGTCCGTCCCCGCACGGCGCCGCGTGCGCCCATGCGCCTCTCGGTGCGTGCTTGGCACGCTACTGCGAAGACGAGCCCTGCCCGGCCGCAGTCACCTCGCCGGCCTCCAGGCCGCGGCTTTCCAGCCCCACCGACGTCCGCACCTCGAACAATTCCGGAAAGAAGGTCAGTGCCAGCGCCTGCTGCAGGAAGCCGACGCCGCTGGAGCCGCCGGTGCCGCGCTTGAAGCCGATCACCCGCATCACCGTGCGCATGTGGCGGAAGCGCCACAGCTGGAACTGGGTCTCCAGGTCCACCAGGTCCTCGCACAGCGCGTACTCGCGCCAGTAGCGGTCGGTGTTCTCGTAGATGCGCTCGAACACCGGGCGCAGCAGCGGGTCGCTGACGTGCGGCTGGCGCCAGTCGCGGGCGTGGTACGGCGCCGGCACCGCATGGCCGAAGCGGGCCAGGTAGCGCAGGAACTCCTCGTACAGGCTGGGCGCCTCCAGCACCGCCTGCAGCGCCGCCTGGCCCTGCGGGTCGTGGTCGAACACCGGCAGCATCTGCGCGTTCTTGTTGCCGAGCATGAACTCGATGGTGCGGTACTGCAGCGACTGGAAGCCGGAGGACGGGCCGAGCACGTCGCGAAAGCCCATGTACTCGGACGGGGTCAGGGTCTCCAGCACCGACCACTGCTCGGTCAGCAGGCGCAGCACCTGCTTGCTGCGCGCCAGCACCTTGCGGCACTGCCACACCGCGTCGCGCTGCAGGTGCGCGATCGCCGCGCCCAGTTCGTGCGCCAGCAGCTTCAGCCACAGCTCGGAGGTCTGGTGCTGGACGATGAACAGCAGTTCGTCGTGGTGCGGCGGGTTCGACAGCGGCTGCTGCGCCGACAGCAGCCGGTCCAGGCGCAGGTAGCCGCCGTAGGTCAGGCGGCCTTCCAGGTCGGTATGGATGCCGGCTTCGAGCGGGCGCTGGTTCTGTTCGACGGGCATGGGCGGCAGGGGCGTTCCGGGCTGGCAAGGGTACCGCAGCGATGGATGTCACACATTGGTCAGCACGCGCTGACAAACTCCGGCACAATCGTCGGCGGCGCCGGGGGGCGCCGTCGGTTCATCTGCGTTAGTCCACGTCTTCAAGGATTGGGGAGATCTTGTTCATGCGAACCATGCTGCTTCGAGCTGCAGTGTTGTCGTGCGCGCTGGGCGGTGCCGGGTACGCCCAGGCCCAGGTGGTCATCAGCCAGGTCTATGGCGGTGGCGGCAACAGCGGCGCCACCTACAAGAGCGATTTCGTCGAATTGCACAACAACGGCAGCGAGGCGGTGAGCCTGGCCGGCTGGTCGGTGCAGTACGCCTCGGCCGCCGGCAGCAGCTGGCAGGTCACCCCGCTGAGCGGCAGCATCGCGCCGGGCGGCTACTACCTGGTCAAGCAGGCCGACGGCAACGGCGGCAGCACGGCGCTGCCCACGCCCGACGCCACCGGCACCATCGCCATGAGCGGCAGCGCCGGCAAGATCGCGCTGAGCAAGGCCAGCGCCGCGCTGAGCGGCGCCTGCCCGGCCGGCAACGCCGACTTCGTCGGCTACGGCAGCAGCGCCAGCTGCGCCGAAGGCAGCGCCCCGACCGCCGCGCCCAGCAACACCCTGGCGGTGCTGCGCGGCAACGGCGGCTGCACCGACAGCGACAACAACAACGCCGACTTCGCCACCGGCGCGCCGACCCCGCGCAACAGCGCCGCGCCGGTCAGCCTGTGCGGCGGCGGCAACCTGCCGGTGGCCAGCGTGGCCAACGTCAGCCGCGCCGAGGGCGACAGCGGCAGCAGCGCGTTCGTGTTCACGGTGACGCTGAGCCAGCCGGCCGGCAGCGCCGGCGTCAGCTTCACCGTCGCCACCCGCGACGGCACCGCCAGCGCCGGCAGCGACTACCAGGCGCTGGCCGCGACCCAGGTGACCATCCCGGCCGGCGAAAGCAGCGCCGAGGTGCGCGTGCTGGTCAACGGCGACACCAGCAACGAACCCGACGAGACCTTCTACCTGGACATCAGCGGGGTCAGCGGCGCGTTGCCGTCCACGCTGACCGCCAGCGGCGTGATCCTCAACGACGACTTCAACCTGGTGCCGATCCACAGCATCCAGGGCAGCGGCGCGCGCTCGCCGCTGGTCGGCCAGGTGGTCGCCACCAGCGGCATCGTCACCGCGCGGCGCAGCGCCGGCTTCTTCCTGCAGACGCCCGACGCCCAGGCCGATGCCGACCCGCTCACCTCCGAGGGCATCTACGTCTACACCGGCAGCGCGCCGCCGGCCGAGGCCGCGGTGGGCAATGCGGTGCGGGTGCAGGCCACGGTGGTCGAATACGTGCCCAGCACCGACCCCAGCCAGCCGCCGCTGACCGAACTGACCTCGCCGACGGTACTGCTGCAGTCCACCGGCAATGCGCTGCCGGCGGCGGTCGAGCTGACCACCCGCTTCCCCGACCCGAACGGCGCCTACGACCAGCTCGAGCGCCTGGAAGGCATGCGCGTCACCGTGCCCAGCCTGACCGTCAACACACCGACCCTGGGCAACGTCAACGAGACCAATGCCAGCGCGACCAGCAACGGCGTGTTCCATGCGGTGGTCACCGGCCTGCCGCGCGCCTGGCGCACCGCCGGCGTGCAGCAGCCCGACGCGCTGCCGGCCGGCTCGCCGAGCGATGTGCCGCGCTGGAACACCAGCCCGCAGGTGATCGCGGTCGGCAGCGCCGGCCTCGGCGGCGAGCGCATCGACGTGGCCGCCGGCTGCACCGTGCTCGGCGTCAGCGGCCCGCTGGACTACAGCTTCCGCCGCTACACGATCTACCCGGAAACCGCGCCCACCGTGCAGTGCGACGGCGCCGACCAGCCCAAGCCGGCCCCGGCGCCGCAGGCCGACGACGTCAACATCGCCACCTACAACATGGAGCGCTTCTTCGACGACCAGAACGATCCGGCGATCGGCGAACCGGTGCTGACCGCGGCCGCCTACCAGGCGCGCCTCAACAAGGCCTCGCTGGCGATCCGCAACTACCTCAATACCCCCGACATCCTCGGCACGGTGGAGATCGAGAACCTGAGCGTGCTGCAGACCCTGGCCGACCGCGTCAACCGCGACGCGGTGGCCGCCGGCCAGCCCGATCCGCAGTACGTGGCCTACCTGCAGGAAGGCAACGACGTCGGCGGCATCGATGTCGGCTTCCTGGTCAAGACCGCGCAGGTCGGCGCCGGCATCGCCCGCGTCGAGGTGGTCTCGGTGAGCCAGGAAGGCAAGGCCGCCACCTGGACCGAGCCCAGCGGCACCGTCAGCCTGCTCAACGACCGCCCGCCGCTGTTGCTGAAGGCGGTGGTGCATTTCGCCGACGGCCGCGCGCTGCCGCTGACCGTGGTCGAGGTGCACCAGCGTTCGCTCAACGGCGCCGAGACCGACGACGCCAGCGGCCAGCGCATCCGCGCCAAGCGCCAGGCGCAGGCCGAGTTCCTGGCCAACCTGCTGCAAGCCCGTCAGGTCGCCGATCCCACCGAGCAGCTGCTGGTGATGGGCGACTTCAACGCCTTCGAGTTCAACGACGGCTACGTCGATGCGATGGGCACCATCACCGGCCTGCCGGCGCCCGACGCGCAGACCGTGGTCGCCGGCGACGGCGCCACCCTGGTCGATCCGGCGCTATACAACCTGACCCTGCTGTCGACGCCGGACCAGAGCTACTCCTACGCCTACGACGGCAACATACAGTCGCTGGATCACATCCTGGCCAACCGCGCGCTGATGCGCTCGGCGCAGATCGCCGGGCTCAGCGAAGCGCATGCGCGGCTCAACGCCGACTTCCCGGCCGTGGCCCGCAACGACGCCAACTCGCCGGCGCGGCTGTCCGATCACGACCCGGCGGTGGTGCTGATCAAGCTCAAGCCGCTGGAGCGCGCCGACCTGAGCCTGCGCGTGAGCGCCGCCAACGCCGCGGTCTATGCCGGCGACACCATCCGCTACAGCGTGGAACTGGCCAATGCCGGTCCGGATGCGGCGCGCGCGGCCGCGGTCGCCTTCGCCCTGGACGCGGCGGTGGCCCCGAGCGTGACCGCCGCCCCCGGCTGGGAGTGCGCCGCGCCGGACGTCGCCGCACAGACCGTGGTCACCTGCAGCACGGCGCAGTTCGCCGCCGGCGCCACGCCGCGCTTCGAACTGGCGGTGCCGGCCGGCGCCGCCCTGGTCGGGCACAGCCTGACCCTGGCCGCGTCGGTGGCCTCGCAGACCGAGGAAACCAACCCCGGCGACAACGGCGGCAGCGCCACGGTGGCGGTGCAGGCGCGTCCGGCCGGCGACCTGGCAGTGTCGATCGACGGCCCGGCCACCCTGCCGTTCCTGGCCTTCTTCGCCGACTACCGCATCGACGTGCGCAACCACGGCAATGCGCCGGTGCAGGGCGCCAGCCTGGAGATCGACGGCAGCACCCTGTCGGCGCTGACCGCGCTGGTGCCGCCGCGTGGCTGGCAGTGCGTGCGGCAGAGCCACGGCCTGCGCAGCGCGCGCTTCCAGTGCCGCAGCGGCACCGACCTGGCGCCGGGCGCCAGCGCCGCATTCGGCCTGCGCCTGGCGACGCGGCCGCTGCCGGCCGACCGCCAGATCGTGATCGGCGCCAGCGCCGCATCCACCTCGGCCGATGCCGACCCCAGCGACAACAGCGCGCGCTTGAGCACGCGTGTGGAGGGGCTGCGCCTGTTCGGCCGCTGATCGCGGCGACCGGCGCAACCGGAAGGGCGTGGCCGCGAGGCCACGCCCTTTTTGCTTGGGGCATGCCAGCCCAGCACTGATCGCTGGTCCTTGCCGAGGCTCAGCCGCCCCGTCGCCCTCGCGTAAGAGCGGCTTCAGCCGCGACCGGCCCAGCCTGGAAAGCTCGCCGCAGCCACAGGGCACCGCTGCTACTCCGGGAGGTGTCCTGCGGGAGGGGCTTCAGCCGCGACGGGCGTTACCGGGAATGCCCTGTCGCGGCGGAAGCCGCTCCTACGGACAGCGTCCATGCGGCTTGATGGTGGCGTCGCAGGAAACGCCCTCGCGCCGCCCCTGCACGTGCGCGCCCTCCGTCCTTGTCCGAGGCTCCCGCCCTCCGACACGCGCACCGCACCGCCGGCATCGGCCGCCGTCACCGGTGGACACCCACGCGCACATGAACGGCCGGCATCGCGGTGCAACATCGCTGGCACCCAACGCCATCAATCCGCAACGCCGGGCGACCAGGCTTTTCTTGTGCGGTACGGCATCGGCACGTGCTGCGGTGCAGGACGGCTTTTGTACACGGCTTCCTTAACATGCCGACTCATATCATTTGAAACTTGTTGTCGAGAGTGCCGTCGCCATGAGCATCGCCGCCCAGTTTGAAATTGAGTTCCTGCAGTACCTCGACGCGGGCGGCCAGCCGGTCCGCGACGCGCTTCCGGCCGATTCGGCCAACCCACAGACGCTGCTGGCGCTGTTCAAGCAGATGCTGTACGTGCGCACCTTCGACAGCAAGGCGGTGGCGCTGCAGCGCACCGGCAAGCTGGGCACCTATGCGTCCTGCCTGGGCCACGAGGCCACCCACATCGGCATCGGCGCGTCGATGCGCCGCGGCGACGTGCTGGCGCCCAGCTACCGCGAGTACGGCGCCATGTTCATGCGCGGCGTGCGCCCGCGCGAGGTGCTGCTGTACTGGGGCGGCGACGAGCGCGGCAGCGATTTCCAGCGCGATTCCGACGCCGCCCGCGACTTCCCGATCTGCGTGCCGATCTCCACCCAGTGCCTGCACGCCGCCGGCGCCGCGCTGGCGTTCAAGCTGCGCGGCGAACCCCAGGTGGCGGTGGCCACCTGCGGCGACGGCGGCTCGTCCAAGACCGACTTCTACGCCGCGCTCAACTCCGCCGGCGCCTACCAGTTGCCGCTGATCCTGTGCGTGATCAACAACGGCTGGGCGATCTCGGTGCCGCGCAACGCCCAGACCGGCGCGCAGACCCTGGCGCAGAAAGGCCTGGCCGGCGGCCTGCACTGCCTGCAGGTGGACGGCAACGACCTGATCGCGGTGCTGGAGGCGATGCGCCAGGCGCGCGAGCGCGCGCTGGCCGGCCACGGCGGCACGGTGATCGAGTTCATGACCTACCGTCTGTCCGACCACACCACCGCCGACGACGCGCGCCGCTACCGCGACGACGCCGAGGTCAAGCAGGCCTGGGAGCGCGAGCCGCTGCTGCGCCTGCGCGCCTGGCTGAGCGCGCAGGGGCTGTGGAGCGAGGACGAGGAAGCGGCGTGGAAGCAGGAATGCGCACGCCTGGCCGACATCGAACTCAACGCCTACCTGGAGACCCCGGTGCAGCCGGTGGAAGCCATGTTCGATTACCTGTACGCCGACCCGCCGCCGGACCTGCTCGCGCAGCGTGCCGAGGCCATCGCCCTGGAGCAGCGCCATGGATGAGCTCAGCCCTCGCCTCGCCGACCACGCGGCCGCCTCTGCGGCCGGCACCGCCCACAGCGCGGCGACGTCGCGCGGAGACAGCCCGATGACCAGCACGCCCATTACCCTGATCGAAGCGGTGACCCAGGCGCTGGCCTGGGAACTGCAGCACGACCCCTCGGTGCTGGTGCTGGGCGAAGACGTGGGCGTCAACGGCGGCGTGTTCCGCGCCACCGCCGGCCTGCAGCAGCGCTTCGGCGCGCAGCGCGTGCTCGACACCCCGCTGGACGAGACCACCATCGCCGGGCTCAGCGTCGGCCTCGCCGCGCAGGGCATGAAGCCGGTGGCCGAGGCGCAGTTCGACGGCTTCGTCTACCCGATGGTCGACCACCTGATCTGCCACGCCGCGCGCCTGCGCACCCGCACCCGCGGCCGCCTGCACTGCCCGATGGTGCTGCGGGTGCCGTGGGGCGGCGGCATCCGCGCGCCGGAGCACCACAGCGAAGCCAACGAGGCGATCTTCACCAACGTGCCGGGCCTGCGCGTGGTGCTGCCGTCCTCGCCGCAGCGCGCCTACGGCCTGTTGCTGGCGGCGATCCGCGAGCCGGATCCGGTGATCTACATGGAGCCCAAGCGCATCTACCGGCAGTACAAGGAAGTAGTGGCCGACGACGGCGAGGCGCTGCCGCTGGACGTGTGCTTCGTGCTGCGCGACGGCACCGACGTGACCCTGGTCGCCTGGGGCGCGCAGGTCAAGGAAGCGCTGGAGGCCGCCGACCGGCTCGCCGCCGACGGCATCAGCGCCGAGGTCATCGACGTGGCCACGCTGCGCCCGCTGGACTTCGCCACCATCGCCGAATCGGTGGCGCGCACCGGCCGCTGCGTGATCGTGCAGGAGGCCCCGCGCAGCGCCGGCTTCGGCGCCGAGATCGCCGCGCGCCTGGCCGAGCAATCGATGTACGACCTGGTCGCACCGGTGCAGCGCGTGACCGGCTACGACACCCACATCCCGCTGTTCCGGCTGGAGATGAAATACCTGCCGAGCACCGACAAGATCGTCGCGGCGGCCAAGCGGGCGATGGCCGCGGGTTGACATGCACGCACGTCTGATCAGCGATTACCGCGCCGCCTATCCGCATCCGATCCGCATCGCCACCGGCGAGCGGGTCGTGCTGGGCGTGCGCGACGAAGAGTGGCCGGCATTCGTCTGGATCACCGGCGCCGCCGGCAGCGCCGGCTGGGCGCCGCTGACGTGGCTGCAGCCGACCGGCGACGGCCATGCTGTGGCGCTGCGCGACTACGATGCGCGCGAACTCGATGCCGCGCAGGGCGACACTGTCGTCCTGCATCACGAATACGGCGACTGGTGGTGGGCCGAGCGCGCCGACGGCACGCAGGGCTGGCTGCCGGCACGCGACCTGGAACTGCTGGAAGAGACCACATGAGCGAAACCAAGAGCTTCAACCTGCCCGACCTGGGCGAAGGACTGCCCGACGCCACCATCGTCGAGTGGTTCGTCAAGGAAGGCGACACCATCCGGCTGGACGAGCCGCTGGTGGCGATGGAGACCGCCAAGGCGGTGGTCGAAGTGCCCTCGCCGGTGTCCGGCAAGGTGCTGAAGCTGGCCGGCGCACCGGGCGACATCGTCGTCACCGGCAGCATGCTGGCGCAGTTCGCGCCCGACCCCAACCTGCCGCAGCGCGCCGAAGGCCAGGACACCGGCCATCACCACGGCGGCGCGGCGCCGGCCGCGTCCGGCAAGAGCGCCGGCAGCGGCACCACGGCGGCCGAGGACGGCGGCGCACGGCACGACGCCGACAACGCGCAGGCCGCGGGCGAACGCGACGATGCCGGCACCGTGGTCGGCGCGATGCAGAGCTCCAACACCGTGCACAGCGAGCGAGCCGTGTCGGTCGGCGGCGTGCGCGCGATGCCGGCGGTGCGCGCCCTGGCCAGGAAGCTGGGCGTGGACCTCAGCCGCGTGCGCGCCAGCGGCGCCGATGGCGCGGTGACCCTGGCCGACGTCAAGCAGGCCGCGGCCGATGGCTCGGCGAAGGCGGGCACGACTGCAGGAGCGGCTGCAGCCGCGCCCCCACGCAGTCCCGCCGTCGCGGCTGAAGCCGCGCCTACGAGCCCCCCCACGCCACCTGCCACGTCCGCGCGCACCCCGCTCTCCGCCGCCGGCAAGCCGATGCGCACGCAGCCGCCGGGCGTGGTCGTGCAGGGCCAGCCCGAGCCGCTGAAGGGCGTGCGCCGCAACATGGCGCGGGTGATGGCCGAGGCGCAGCGCCAGGTGGTGCTGACCACGCTCAACGACGATGCCGACCTGCACGCGTGGACGCCGGGCAACGACACCACCGGGCGCCTGGTGCGCGCGATCGTCGCCGCCTGCCAGGCGGTGCCGGCGCTCAATGCCTGGTTCGACGGCGAGGCGCTGACCCGCACCCTGCACGCGCACGTGGACATCGGCATCGCCGTGGACACCGACGACGGCCTGTTCGTGCCCGCGCTGCGCAATGCCGACATGCTCGATGCGCGCGGCGTGCGCGAAGGCATCAACCGCCTGCGCCAGCAGGTGGAGGCGCGCAGCATTCCGGCCTCGGAACTGAGCGGCTACACCATTTCGCTGTCCAACTTCGGCATGTTCGCCGGCCGCTACGCCACCCCGATCGTGGTGCCGCCCTGCGTGGCCATTGTCGCCGCCGGCCGCGCCCGCCACCAGCTGGTGCCGGTGATGGGCGGCGTGGAAACGCACAAGGTCCTGCCGCTGTCGCTGAGCTTCGACCACCGCGCCTGCACCGGCGGCGAAGCGGCACGCTTCCTGCGCGCAATGATCGACGACCTGGCACTGCCGGCCTGAGTGCCGGCCGCCTTGCGTAGCCGCCGACCTGCCTGACACCAGGCGGTGCGTCTGTGTGCATCTGCTGCGCCCGACGCAGCCGATGCACCGCCATTGTGGGAGGGACTTCAGTCCCGACGCGACGAACAAAAAAGGCGTCGGGGCTCACGCCCTTCCGCAGCGGATGCCTCGGAGGCGACGTAAAGGCGCGTGTGTTTTCTGCGGTCTTCTCCACATCGCGGGATGCTCCCCAAGCAAGTCCGGCACAGCGCGTCGGGGCTGAAGCCCCTCCCACAGTGCAATGGCCAAACGCTACGAGGCATTCTTGGATTGGCGCTGCCGATCGCATCAGCGTGCAGTCGTTGCACATCACCCGACCTGCCTGATACCAGGCGGTACATCTGCTGCACCCGACGCAGCAGATGCACCGCCACTGTGGGAGGGACTTCAGTCCCGACGCGACGAACAAAACGGCGTCGGGACTCACGCCCTTCTGCGGCGGATGCCTCGGAGATGACGTAGAGGCGCGTGTGTTTTCTGCGGTCTTCTCCACATCACGGGATGATCCCCAAGCAAGTCCGGCACAGCGCGTCGGGGCTGAAGCCCCTCCCACAGTGCAATGGCCAAACGCTACGAGGCATTCTTGGATTGGCGCTGCCGATCGCATCAGCGTGCAGTCGTTGCACATCACCCGACCTGCCTGATACCAGGCGGTACATCTGCTGCACCCGACGCAGCAGATGCACCGCCACTGTGGGAGGGACTTCAGTCCCGACGCGACGAACAAAAAGGCGTCGGGACTCACGCCCTTCCGCAGCGGATGCCTCGGAGATGACGTAGAGGCGCGTGTGTTTTCTGCGGTCTTCTCCACATCGCGGGATGATCCCCAAGCAAGTCCGGCACAGCGCGTCGGGGCTGAAGCCCCTCCCACAGTGCAGCGACCAGACGCTACAGGGCGTTCTTGGATCGGTGCTGCCGATCTGCCGATCGCATCGGTGTGCGGTCGTTGCAAATACCACCCGACCTGCGTGACACCTGACGGTGCATCTGCTGCGCCCGACGCAGCCGATGCACCGCCACTGTGGGAGGGACTTCAGTCCCGACGCGACGAACGGGGCTGAAGCCGCTTCTCCACCCTGCATTCCGCACGACGACCCGGCGCTGCACGCATCGCGCTGCAGACGTCGCGTGTCGGTCTTGCGCGTCACACCGCGATGACGCGCCAACCCGCCTCGACCGTACATCCCACATCGCGGTACTGGCGCACGTCGTCTCCGCACGACGCAAATTTCTGAACAAAACCTGTCTACCACGCGGCGCGGCGGCGCCGTTATGGTCGCTGCACAGGGGGAGGCAGTGCGCCCGATCGGCCGCACTGCCGCAGACGTCATGCCACGCACCGCGCCACGGCCGCTTCGCTGCCGCGCCGGCGCGTCCTTTCTTCCCACGTTCGAGGATTCCATCCATGCTCCTGCCGCTTCGTCATCGCCCGTTGGCGCTGCTCCCGTCCCTGCTGCTCGCGCTCGCCGCCACCTCCGCCAGCGCCGCGCAACGCGTGGACCTGCATGCCAAGAATCCGGACACGCTCGGCACCCAGTACCGCAGCGCCGCCGCCCGCGTCGGCGGCATTCCGGCCGCGGCCGCGGTGCGCCATGCCGAACTGATCGGGCTGGACGCAGAATCCGCGCTCACCCTGCTCGGCAGCAGCGAGGATCCCGACGGCACCGTGCACCGCCGCTACCAGCAGACCTTCCGCGGCATTCCGGTGTGGGGCGAACAGGTGATCGTCAGCGAACGCGCCGACGGCAGCGTGCGCAGCCTGTTCGGCCGTTCGGTGGCCGGGCTGGCCAGCGAACTGCCGGCCACCGCCGCCAATGCCGCCAGCGCGTCGCTGTCGGCCGATGCCGCACTGACGCTGGCACGCCGCGCCGCGCTCGGCGCCACGCTGGCCAACCGCCGCCTCGAACGCGCGCAGGCGCCGCAGATGATCTATCTGGACGACAGCGACCGCGCGCACCTGGCCTACGTGGTGTCGTTCTTCGCCGATGCGCCGCAGGGCGGTGCGCCGAGCCGGCCGTTCGTGATCGTGGACGCGCGCAGCGGCGCCATCCTGAAGCAGTGGGACGGCCTGACCACGCGCGACGCCACCGGCCCCGGCGGCAACGCCAAGACCGGCCAGTACGAGTACGGCAGCGACAGCATCCACGGCTTCCTGGACGTGGACAACAACTGCCGCATGCAGAACACCAACGTCAAGTCGGTGAACCTCAACGGCGGCAGCTCCGGCACCACCGCCTTCCAGTTCACCTGCTCGCGCAACACCTACAAGGCCATCAACGGCGCCTACTCGCCGATCAACGACGCGCACTACTTCGGCGGCGTCATCGAGAAGATGTACCGCAGCTACGTCGGCGTGGCGCCGCTGACCTTCCAGCTGGTGATGCGCGTGCATTACGGGACGCGCTACGAGAACGCGTTCTGGGACGGCTCGACGATGAGCTTCGGCGACGGCAACACCCGCTTCTATCCGCTGGTCAGCGCCGACGTCGCCGGCCACGAGGTCTCGCACGGCTTCACCGAGCAGCATTCCAACCTCACCTACTCCAACCAGTCCGGCGGCATCAACGAGGCGTTCTCGGACATGGCGGGCGAGGCCACCGAGTACTACCTCAAGGGCACGAACGACTTCAAGGTCGGCACCGAGATCTTCAAGTCCAACGGCGCGCTGCGCTACATGGCCAACCCGACGCAGGACGGCAGTTCGATCGACAACGCCGCCAACTACCGCAGCGGCATGGACGTGCATTACTCCTCGGGCGTCTACAACAAGGCGTTCTACACCCTGGCCACCACGTCCGGCTGGAATACGCGCAGCGCCTTCGAAGTGTTCGCCCGCGCCAACCAGCTGTACTGGACGCCCAGCACCACCTTCAACAGCGGTGCCTGCGGCGTGCAGACCGCCGCCAGCGACCTCAACCGCTCGGTGACCGCGGTGCGCAACGCCTTCGCCGCCGTCGGCGTGAGCTGCACGCAGTAACGTCCGGCGCAGCGCGCACGGCCATCGGCGATGGATGGCCGTGCGTTGCAGTTGGGGAATGGGGAATGGGGAACAGACGATCTCGCTGTTCCCTCGGATGAGCGGCTTCAGCCACGACAGGCATTCCCGATACCGCCCGTCGCGGCTGAAGCCGCTTCCGCAACGCAACCTGGACCCTGGCAGAGAACGCGTTGGGCAGCGTCCTTCGGCCGCGCCACCGTTGGCGGCGCCGCGCCGCGGCGGACGCCGCGTTTCCATCGGCGTCGGCGATACTGTGCGGTCTCTCCCGCGCCCTGCCCGCCCCCCGATGCCGTTCGCTTCCCTCGGGCTGTCGCCCGCGCTGTATCCCGCCTTCGCCGCCGCGCTCGCGCGTGCCGGCTGGCAGACGCCCACGCCGATCCAGCAGCAGGCGGTGCCGCTGATCGTCGCCGGCCACGACCTGCTGGCCATGGCGCAGACCGGTTCCGGCAAGACCGCGGCATTCGCGCTGCCGCTGCTGCAGGCCTGCGCGCAGGCCGCCAGACCAGCGCGTTCCGCCCGCGTGCTGGTGCTGGTGCCGACCCGCGAATTGGCGGTGCAGGTCGCCGACACCTTCGTCGCGCTGGGCCTGGAGCTGCCGCGGCGGCCGCGGGTGGTGGTGGCGGTCGGTGGCGTCTCGATCAATCCGCAGATGCTGGCGCTGCGCGGCGGCGCCGAGGTGGTGGTGGCCACGCCCGGTCGCCTGCTCGACCTGCTGGAGCAGCGCGCGCTGCAACTGGACGCGGTGGCGCACCTGGTGCTGGACGAGGCCGACCGCCTGCTCGACCTGGGCTTCGGCGCCGAACTGGAGCGGCTGCTGCGCCTGCTGCCGCCGATGCGGCAGACCCTGCTGTTCTCGGCCACCATGCCGGCGCCGATCGCGGCGCTGGCTGCGCGCCTGCTGCGCGCGCCGCGGCGGATCGGCGACGCCGCCGACGCCGCACCGATTCCGGCGACGCTGCGCCAGCGCGCGATCGAGGTCGACAGCGGACAGCGCCTGGCGCTGCTGCAACATCTGCTGGAACACGAGGCCTGGCCGCGGGCGCTGGTGTTCGTGGCCAGCCGGCGCAGCGCCGAGCAGGTCGCCACCGCCCTGGCCAAGGCCGGCATCGCCGCGCAGCCGCTGCATGGCGAACTGGCCCAGGGCCGGCGCCAGCGCACCCTGGACGCGTTCCGCCAACAGCAGCTGCGGGTGCTGGTGACCACCGACCTGGCCGCGCGCGGCATCGACATCGCCGCGCTGCCGGTGGTGGTGAACTACGACCTGCCGCGCTCCACCGCCGACTACACCCACCGCATCGGCCGCAGCGCGCGCGCCGGCGCCGACGGCCAGGCGCTGAGCTTTGTCGACGCGGCCAGCGCGGCGCATCTGCGCCTGATCGAGAAACGCCAGGGCGTGCGCGTGCCGCGGGAACGCATTCCCGGTTTCGAGCCGGTGCCGGCACCGGCCGCAGCGCCGGCCACGGAAACGGCCCCCTCCACCGGCGGCATCAAGGGCAAGCGACCGAGCAAGAAGGACAGGCTGCGCGCGGCGCGTGCGCAGGGCGGCGAGCCACCGACAGACGGCTGAACGGCACCGCGTCGGCCTTGCCGCGGATCAGCGCGGATCCGTCGCCACGCCAACGCGTGCCGCGCCGGGAAAAGTTTCCGGCCACACACATCCGGGCGCCTTGCGTCATCGCGCGAACGCGACCGTTTCCGGCAAGAGACGTCTCAAGGAAACCCCAAGTCACCTGCTTTCGCCACACGCAAGCCGAATCCAGGCTGTCCTGTAGGAGCGGCTTCAGCCGCGACGGGCGTTACCGGGAACGCCCCGTCGCGGTTGAAGCCGCTCCTACACATACGTCCCGTGATTGTTAGCATCCCGCGACCGCGCAACGCGGGCTGCGGCAACGCCACAGGGGCGATGGGCGGTGGGACCGCAGGCCGCGGCACGGCGCCGACGCGGCCTGCGCGCCGGATCGGGCTCAGTCCTCGAACGGATCGTGCTCGCGCTCGTCCTGGCCGCCCTTGGCCCGCGGCGGCCGCGTGCAGGCCCGGCTGCGGATCTCCACGTAGAACTGATCGCCGCCGGCGGCGACCAGCGCGTCGACCGCACGCAGCAGCTCGGCCGGCGGCAGCACCGCGGCGGTGGCCTCCTCGGTGCCGAACAGCGTGTCGAAGTCCCAGTAGTCGGCGCCGGCGGGCAGGGTCTTGCGGCGCTCGCGGCGGATGTATTTGCGGATGTCGTGCTTGGCGGCGTCGAGCAGGCGGTCGGGATGCTTGCCTTCGATGCGGAGCCGGTAGGTCTTCTTCACTGCGGGAAATCCTGGAAAGGGGATGCGGCGGCCATCGCACCGCGGCGGGCGCACCGGCACGCGGCGCGTGCGACGGGCCGCCATGGTGCCAGAAGCGGCCACGCGCTGCGGAATGCGCGGATAATCGACGCACGCCCCACGGCCACGCAGGAGGAACCACCGATGACCGATCCGTCCGCCTTCGCGGGATACCGCGTGCTCGTCGCCGGCGCCAGCCGCGGGATTGGCCTGGCCATCGCCGACGCCTTCGCCGGCCACGGCGCGGCGGTGGCGATCTGCGCGCGCAGCCCCGCGCCGCTGGCCGACGCCGCCACGCAACTGCAGCGCCACGGCCACCCGGTCGCGTCGCAGTGCTGCGACCTGGGCGACGCCGCCCAGATCGAAGCCTGGGTGGCGCAGGCCGCAGAGGCGCTGGGCGGCATCGATGTGATGATCAACAACGCCTCCGGCTACGGCCATGGCGACGACGATGCGAGCTGGCAGGCCGGCTTCGACATCGACCTGATGGCCGCGGTGCGCTGCAATCGCGCCGCGCTGCCGCGGCTGCGCGCCAGCGGCCGCGGCTGCATCCTCAACATCAGCTCGATCAACGGCCTGCGGCCGACACCGCGGGTACCGGCGTACTCGGCGGCGAAGGCGGCGCTGAACTACTACACGACCACGCTGGCGACGCAGCTGGCGCGCGAGCGGATCCGGGTCAACGCGATCGCGCCCGGCTCCATCGAGTTCCCCGGCGGCCTGTGGGAGCAGCGCCGCCAGCAGCAGCCGGAGCTGTACCGGCAGATCCGCGCCAGCATCCCGTTCGGTGCCTTCGGCGCGCTGGACGACATCGCCAACGCGGCGCTGTTCCTGGCTTCGCCGCAGGCGCGCTGGATCACCGGCCAGGTGCTGGCGGTCGACGGCGGCCAGTCGCTGGGCGCCTGAGGCTGGTCGTGCGCACGCGCACGGCTGGAGCGTGTTATTGCACGGTGAGGCGAGCACGAAGCGGCCTGTGCCGCGTTGAGACACGGCGTGCGCCGCGGCCCAAGCCGGTCGCCTCGGTGGGCGCGCAATGCCGTGTCAGCTGCAGCTTGCCTGCGCCTTGGCTGGCGGCAGCGCGCAGCTTCGGCTTTCCCGGCGCAGTGGCGGTGTCGCCTGACGTCGCGCCGCAAGGAGGCGATCCACGCCGAAGCGTCTCAACATGTATCGACACGCGCGGTGCTACCGACTCGCGAATCCCCTCCAATCCCGAATCCCCACTCCCCAATCCCAGCCCCTAGACCAACTGCGCCGCGTCGATCACCTGCACACCCGGACGCGGCTGCAGCGCGCCCGCGACCAGCGCCGCGGCGATGCGTTCGGCCGGATTGATCCGGTAGCGTCGCGGCAGCAGCGGCCCGAGCGCCCGCAGCACCACGCTGGCGGCATGTTCGCCGGGACGGCGTTGCGCGCGTTCGCCGCCGATCAGGCCCGGCCGCACCAGGGTCAGCGACGGGTAGGCCAGCGCGCGCAGGTCGTTCTCCAGATCGCCCTTGACCCGGTTGTAGAACGCCCACGAATGCGGATCCGCCCCCAGCGCGGAGTTGAGCGCGAATGCCTCGGCGCCGTGCTGGCGCAGCAGGCGCGCGATCGC
The DNA here is from genome assembly GCF_024266585.1 of Xanthomonas sacchari. Taxonomy (NCBI): domain Bacteria; kingdom Pseudomonadati; phylum Pseudomonadota; class Gammaproteobacteria; order Lysobacterales; family Lysobacteraceae; genus Xanthomonas; species Xanthomonas sacchari. The sequence continues at coordinate 889,660 of NZ_CP100647.1, read as the reverse complement.
CAGCGGATAGGCGTGATCGACCCGACGGAACGCCTCGCGCGAGCCAGCCTGGCGCATCGTGGTGCCGAGTGCGCAGATCCCCGCATTCACCCGCCACCACGGCGCCTGCGCCGGCAACGCATCGAAGTCGAGTAATGGGTTGTGCAGCTTGGGATGGGCCAGGCCCAGCGCGCGCCGGGTCGGCGCGATCACCGCGCTGCAGGCCGGCTCGGCCAGCAACTGGGCCAGCACGTGGCCACCGACCAGGCCGGTGGCGCCGGCGAGCAGGATCTTCATGGGGATGTCCTTGGAGACTGGCGAGGAGCGGCGACTATCGCAGGGGCGGCGGAAAGGCGCCGTGGGTGGTCTGTTTGCAGCGGGTGCCAGTCCATGAGGCGCTGCGCGCCCCGACCCTCACCCCAACCCCTCTCCCGGCGGGAGAGGGGCTAGGCATGCGCGGCCCCTCCCTTCTCCCCTCGGGAGAAGGTGCCCCGCAGGGGCGGATGAGGGTACGGCCGCCAGCCAGGCATCCGTCCTGCACGCCAGCGTGCAACCAAGCCCACCAGCACGCTGCCGGACGACTGGCGCCCGGCATCCATGAGGCGCTGCGCGCCCCGACCCTCACCCCAACCGCTCTCCCGGGGGAAGAGGGGCTAGGCATGCGCGGCCCCTCCCTTCTCCCCTCGGGGGAAGGTGCCCCGCAGGGGCGGATGAGGGTACGGCCGCCAGCCAAGCGTCCCTCCTACACCCCCCTGCCCACGACACCCCACCCGGTCGCCGCGCCGCAGCAGGTACGCCACAATAGCCGCCCCATCGCGCCGGCCGGCGCGCTGCAATCTGACGAGGAGCGGTTCGATGTTCGTGGTGTGCGGAGAGGCCTTGTACGACATCTTCATCGACGGCTACGCCGGCACCTCGGTCGGGATGACCGCGCGCCAGGGCGGTTCGCCGTTCAACGTGGCCATCGGCCTGGCCCGCCTGGGGGCGCCGTCGGCGCTGTTCACCGGCCTGTCCACCGATCCGCTGGGCCGCCAGCTGCGCGCCACCCTCGAAGGCGAAGGCGTGGCCCTGGACTACTGCATCGACAAGCGCGAGGCGACCACCCTGGTGATGGTCGCGCTCGACGCCGGCGGCGTGCCCAACTACGCCTTCTACGGCACCGGCTGCGCCGACCGCGCGCTGACCGAGGCCGACCTGCCGGTGCTGGACGCGCGCGTCGGCGGCCTGCATTTCGGCTCCTACACGCTGGTCGCCGAGACTACCGCCAGCACCTTCCAGGCCCTGGCCGAACGCGAGCGCGGGCAGCGGCTGATCTCGCTGGACCCGAACGTGCGCCCGACGGTGGAGCCGGACATGGCGGTGTGGCGCGCGCGGCTGGCGCGCTGGATCGCGCTGGCGCACGTGGTCAAGGTCAGCCAGGAGGACATCGAGTTGCTGTATCCGCAGCAGGATCCGTTCGCGGTCGCCCGCAGCTGGCTGCAGCAGGGGCCGTCGCTGGTGGTGATGACCCTGGGCGGCGACGGCGCGGTGGCCTGGCGCGGCGACAGCGAAGCGCGCGTGCCCGGCCGGGTGGTGCAGGTGGCCGATACGGTCGGCGCCGGCGACAGCTTCCAGGCGGCGCTGCTGCAACAGTTGCCCGACCCCGCCGCGCTGGCGGCGCTGGGCAGCGAGCCGGCCGCGCTGGAGCGCCTGCTGCAGTTCTGCGTGGCCGCCGCGGCGATCAACTGCACCCGCGCCGGCGCCAATCCGCCCAGCCTGGACGAGGTCCGCGCCGCGCTCTGAGGCCGGCCGACGGCCTGCACGGAACGCCCGCCGCCGGTTTCCCTATGATGGGCCGGCCGCCCACGGCGCGACATCCACCGGGAGACCTGCCTTGATCGACCTGTCCGACATCGCCGTGCGCCTGGGCATCGCCGCCCTCGCCGGTGCGGCGATCGGGTTGAACCGCGACCTGCACGGCAAGCCGATCGGGATCCGCACGCTGGGGCTGGTGGGCCTGGCCACCGCGATGGTGGTGCTGCTGGCCGACCCGCTCGGCAGGGGCGGTTTCACCGACGCCGGCAGCCGCGTCATCCAGGGCATCCTCACCGGCATCGGCTTCCTCGGCGCCGGCGTTATCTATCACACCCGGAAGCATGTGCGGGTGCACGGCCTGACCAGCGCCGCCTGCGTCTGGCTCACCGCCTGCATCGGGATCCTGTGCGGCGCCGGCCAGTGGCAGATCGTGGCGGTGTCCCTGGGCATCGCCTTCGTCATCCTGCTGTTCGGCGGCCGCGTCGAACGCGCCCTGCACACGGCGCTGGGCGGCAAGCCGGCGCGTGCCGCGGCGCCCGATCAATCATCGGACGACGGCCCGCACCAGCCCGGCAGGTAGCTCGCGTCCCGGCTCTTGGCGAGCGCGAGCGCCATCTCCACCGCGCGGGCAAAGTCCTCCTTGATGTCGCGGCGCCGCAGCCGGCGGCGGAACAGGTCGGCCCACAGGAATTCGCTGAACGGCGTGGTGTCCTTGGCGTAGCCACCCGCGCGCCGGACCTCGCCGGCGAGGCTGCGGTAGGGATCGTCCTTCAGGTCCGCGATCGACGTCGGCATGTCCTTGAAGGCGCGGCGCTCGCCCTTGGCGTCGTAGGGATAGGCCCAGCGGCGATGATCCAGCACGCGCCACAGCGCGTCCTTGTCGACGACGCTGAGGTCGGCGATCACCGTGACCAGGATGTCCTTCACCCCTTCGTCGTGCAGCGCCCGCGCCAGGTGGTGGTGGTCGACCACGTAGTAGCGCCCGTCCGGCCCCAGCACCACCGGAATCGTGTGCGTGCCGAGCAACTCGGCCTGCTTGTGCCTGGACGCCTGCGCGCGCCAGCGCTTGCGCTTCTCCTTCACCTCGCGCATGCCCACGGTCATCTGCGTCGGGCGCAAGGACAGGATCGGCACGGGATGCAGCAGCGGTTCGCGGGGATCGGCCATGCTCAGTCTCCGTGGCGGTGGGGGGGCGCGGCGCGGCCGGCGCCGCGGCAGGCCTGCCGCCAGAGTGCCAGCGTCGTGCGCGTCGTGCACAACGCCAGGACACGCCCGATTTTCTCGGTGCTCCTCTCTCCCCCGGGAGAGGGGTTGGGGGTGAGGGTGCGGCGGCCAGGGGGCCGTCTCCCCAGACGCGACACTAGCGCCCCCGACCCTCATCCGCCCCTTCGGGGTACCTTCTCCCGGAGGGAGAAGGAAACGGGCGGCCGCTCCGTCGAATTCCGCCGCCTGCCCGCGTTGCTCCCCTCTCCCGCCGGGAGAGGGGCCGGGGGTGAGGGTGCGACGGCAATGGAGTGCGCTTCACAGACACGCCGCCCGCCGGCTCAAGCGCGCGGCGCCAGCGCCGATATCCAGATCCTGAGCGCCACCATCGGCGGCGCATTGACCTGGGAGGAACCGGCTGGCATGGCGGACCAACGCGACGAGCCGCCGATCAGCGGACTGCGCAAGCTGCTGTCGCCGCGCAGGCGCGATCCGGCGCCGACGCCGGCTGCGGCGCTGCCGGCGCGCGCGCATGGGCACGGCCATGGGCACAAGCACGCCCCTGCGGCAACGCCTGCGCTGGCGGCCACCGACCCGGCCGCCGCCACCGCCGCGCTGATCCGCCTGTTCCAGCAGGCGCACGCGCCGCTGGACCTGCTCGGCGCCTTCGCCGACGGCATGGCCACGCTGCACGGCGAGCTGGGCGACATGGGCCGGCGCCTGCAATCGGCGGCCAGCAGCGGCGACTGGCCCAGCTACGGCCGCGCGCTGCGCCAGCTGATCGACAAGTACATCCGCACCATCGACGTCGAAGACCCGCTGGCCGGCCCCAGCGACAGCGAGCGCCTGCGCGACCTGCTGCGGCAGACCGTGGCCGGCGCGCTGGCGGCGCTGCTGCACACCCTGCCCGAACTCGCCAACGAGGCCGAGGCCAGCGGCGAGGCGCTGCGCCAGTGGCGTCCCGGGCAACCGCTGGACCCGGTGGCGCAGCAGGTCCGAGAGCTGTGCCACCAGATCGCGCTGCGCGCCAGCGACAGCCAGGAGCAGCAGGCCCTGTTGCTGAGCCTGTTCGACCTGCTGCTGGAGAACGTCGGCGAACTGCTCGACGACACCAGCTGGCTGCAGGGCCAGATCGCGGTGGTGCGCGACCTGATCGCCGGGCCGCTGGACCGCTACTCGATCGAGGAGGCGCGCGGCAGCCTGCGCGAGGTGATCTACAAGCAAGGCCTGCTCAAGCAGGGCATCGCCGAATCCAAGCAGGCGATGAAGGAGCTGATGCTGACCTTCGTCGAGGACCTGGACGGCATGGCGGTCAGCACCGGCGAATTCCACGACCGCATCGCCGACTACTCGCAGACCATCCGCGACGCGCGCAGCATCGCCGATCTCAACCGCCTGCTGCAGGAAGTGCTGCAGGACACCGGCCACGTGCAGGAGCAGGCGCTGCGCGCGCGCGACCACCTGATCACCGCACGCCAGGAGGTGGAGGCGGCCGAACAACGCATCCTGCGCCTGGAACAGGAACTGCAGGACGTCAGCGGCCTGGTCCGGGTCGACCAGCTGACCGGCGCGCTCAACCGCCGCGGCCTGGACGACCTGTTCGCGCGCGAACTGGTGCGCACCGAGCGCAGCGCACAACCGCTGTGCGTGGCGATGCTGGACCTGGACGATTTCCGCCAGCTCAACGCCACCTACGGCCATCCCGGCGGCGACAGCGCGCTGCGCCACCTGGTGGAGGTGGCGCGCACCACCTTGCGCGCCAGCGATGCCATCGCCCGCTTCGGCGGCGAGGAATTCGTGCTGCTGATGCCGGACTGCACGATCTTCGAGGCCAGCGCGGCGGTGACCCGGGTGCAGCGCGCCCTGGCCCAGCGCGCAGTGGTACACGAGGACCAGCGCGTGTTCGTCAGCTTCAGCGCCGGCGTGGCCCTGCGCCAGCCCGGCGAAGCGCAGGACGCGCTGATCCGCCGCGCCGACCTCGCCCTGTACGAGGCGAAGAAGGCGGGCAAGAACCGGGTGATTTCAGCGGAGTAGCCGGGAATCGGGAATCGGGAATCGGGAATCGGGAATGGTATCCGAGCACACCCGCTGTCAAGCGATCTGCCGGGAAAAGTTCCGATCCCTCCGAAGAAGGTACGCACGTACATGGACGGCAAATCGCGATCTGCCGTAGGAGCGGCTTCAGCCGCGACGGGCGGTCCCGGATACCCGATCGCGGCTGAAGCCGCTGCTAGCAATCAAAGCAAGAAATCCAGGAAGGCGGCGCCCCCGCAAAACATCCCGCCGGTGTCCAGCCGCTACGATTCGCGACTGCCACGCAGCTTCTGGAACGCCAACACGGCGCCCAGCACCAGGGCCCCGGCCACGATACCCACCACCGCATTGCCCACCGCCAGCACCAGGCTGCCCAGGCCGCCGGTCGGGGCGAGGCCGGCGATGGCGTGGTGCAACGGGCCGATGCTGTGCACCAGGATGCCGCCGCCGACCAGGAACATCGCCGCGGTGCCGGCGATCGACAGGGTGCGCATCAGCCACGGCGCCAGCCACAGGATGCCGCGGCCGATCGACGCGGCGGCGGCGCCCTTGCGGCTCAAGTACAGGCCCAGGTCGTCGAGCTTGACGATGCCGGCGACCAGGCCGTAGACGCCGGCGGTCATCGCCAGCGCGATCGCCACCAGCACCGCGAGCTGCTGCACGAAAGGCACGCCGGCGACCACGCCCAGCGACAGCACGATGATTTCCGCCGAGAGGATGAAGTCGGTGCGGATCGCACCCTTGACCTTGTCCTTCTCCAGCGCCACCACGTCCACCTGCTGGTCGGCCAGCGCCTGCACCTGCTGCGCGCGCCGCTGCGCGTCCTCTTCCTGCGAATGCAGGAAACGGTGCGCCAGCTTCTCCACCCCTTCGAAGCACAGGAAGGCGCCGCCGATCATCATCAGCGGGGTGATCGCCCACGGCAGCCAGGCACTGATCGCCAGCGCCGCCGGTACCAGGATCGCCTTGTTGAGCAGCGAGCCCTTGGCCACCGCCCACACCACCGGCAGTTCGCGGTCGGCGTTCACCCCGGTCACCTGCTGCGCGTTCAGCGCCAGGTCGTCGCCGAGCACGCCGGCGGTCTTCTTGGCCGCGACCTTGGTCAGGATCGACACGTCGTCGAGCAGGGTGGCGATGTCGTCGAGCAGGGTGAACAGGCTGGCGCCGGCCATGCGGGGATTCCATTCGGGATGAGCGACGATTCTCGCCGATTCCGCCGCGCGGTGGGCTGCCGCCCGCACAAACGCTTGCCGCCGCGTGTTTCCCCAACGCCGTGCGCGGGCGCTGCACGGCCGGCGTGACGCGACGTGATGCCCCCTTCGGACGGGGGCGGGAAAAGGGGCGCGTGCCCCGCGTCGATCGCCGACGACGCGCCGACCACCAGCACCGCGTGCGCCGGCACCCGGCGCGCGGCCTCGTCCAAGGCGGACGCCAGCGCACCGGGCAAGGTGAACAGGCCGGGACGGGCAATGCGCGTGCCCGTCGGCGAGGTCGGCGAGGCCGGCGCGATTCTCGCCGAGACCGTTCGCCGCGGCCGCGCGCCGCCGCCTCACCCGCACTCGGCTACGCTGCGGCGCAGTCCCGCCACACGCCGCCAAGGAGATGCCATGGACCAGTTCCTCACCGCCCCCCGCGCCATCGTCGACGACGTGCTCGCGGCCGCGGCCATGCTGCAACCGCTGCTGCTCTCCGAGGCCGGCAGCGGCACCCGCATCGTGCTGCAGGCCGCGCGCGATCCGCGCCAGGTCGCGGTGCTGTCCGGCGGCGGCGCCGGGCACGAACCGGCGCATGCCGGCTTCGTCGGCCCGGGCATGCTCAGCGGCGCCATCGCCGGCGACCTGTTCGCCTCGCCCGGCGTGGAGGCGGTGCTGGCGGCGATCCGCGCCTGCGCCGACGCCCCCGGCGTGCTGCTGGTGATCAAGAACTACACCGGCGACCGGCTCAACTTCGGCCTGGCCGCCGAGCGCGCCCGCGCCGAGGGCATCGAGGTGGCCAGCGTGCTGGTCGCCGACGACATCGCCCTGCCCGACGCCGCACAGCCGCGTGGCATCGCCGGCACGGTGCTGGTGCACAAGTACCTGGGCCACCTGGCGCGCGAGGGCGTGCCGCTGGCCGAACTGGCGCAGCGCGGCCAGGCCTTCGCCGACCGCCTGCTGTCGCTGGGCATGGCGCTGTCCAGTTGCCGCGTGCCCGGCCAGCACGCCGGCCGCCGCGCGCCGGAACTGGGCCTGGGCATCCACAACGAGCCGGGCGCGCGCCCGGTGCAGCCGGCCTCGGTGGAGGAGGCGCTGGCGCTGGTGCTGGATCCGTTGCTGGCGCAGGCCGATGCCCGCTTTGGCACCGACGCGCCGCTGGTGCTGATGCTCAACGACCTCGGCGGTTGCTCCACGCAGGAACTGGGCGTGCTGACGCGGCTGGCGCTGCAGCGCATCGGTGTCGAGCGGGTGGCGCTGATGCCGCTGCCGGCGGCGCTGATGACCTCGATGGACATGCACGGGTTCTCGATCACCCTTGCGCCGGCCGATGCCGACGTGCTCGCCGCGCTGCAGGCGCCGGTGCAGACCCTGGGCTGGCCGGGCGTGCGCGTGCCGCATGCACCGCAGCGCTTCGCACCGGCGCTGCGGCGCGACACCGGCCATCGCGAGGGCGCGCGCGATGCGCAGTGCGCGGCGGCGCTGGCGCGGGTGGCACAGGCGCTGATCGCCGCACAGGCGGAACTGGACGCGCTGGACGCACGCAGCGGCGACGGCGATGCCGGCAGCACCTTCGCCGCCGGCGCGCGCGCCCTGCAGCAGGCGCTGGACGACGACGCACTGGCCACCGGCGACGCCACCGCGCTGGCGCGCGGCCTGGCGGCGACGATCGAGCACAGCATGGGCGGCTCCAGCGGCGTGCTGCTGTCGATCCTGTTCACCACCGCCGCCGCCGCATTGGCCGACGGACACGACTGGGTGCAGGCGCTGCAGGCGGGCGTGGCGCGGATGCAGCATTACGGTGGCGCGCAACGCGGCGACCGCACCCTGCTCGATGCGCTGCTGCCGGCGCTGGAGGCGCTGGCGCAGGGCGCCGGCGTGGACGCCGCCGCGCACGACGCCCGCACTGGCGCCGATGCCACCGCACGGCTCACCCGCGCCGGTGCCGGCCGCGCCGCCGCGGTGCCGGCGGAGGCGCTGCGCGGCGTGATCGACCCCGGCGCCGAAGCGGTGGCGCGGGCGTTCGCGGCGTGGCGCTGAAGGCGCCGGTCGGGTCGGCCGACGCGGTTCAAGGCAGGCCTGCGTCACCCGGGACGGCAGGCGTTGTCGAGACCGCCTGTCGCGGCTGGAGCCGCTTGTGTCAAATGAGGGTCTATCGTTGTAGGTGAGAGCGGAGTGCGGCAGGCCGTTTAGCCGCAGTGCCAGCAAGCACGAGTAGGAGTCAGCGCCGCCGCACCCCGTATCTCCTGCCTCATCAGCCCGAACAGTTGCCCGAGTCGCGAGCTCGAACTCCACAAGCATGGGCATCGGCAGGAGTGCTCTCGTTCCTGAGTCTACTGCGGAGAACGTCTATGCGGCGCTATGTCGGGATCGATGTATCCAAGGCCGAACTGGTCATTCATGTCCTGCCGGACGAGCAGGCCTGGACCCAACCCAATACGCCACAGGGGCAGCGTGTGCTGGCCCAACGCCTGGTGGAGCTGGGCTGCGAGCGGATCTTGCTGGAAGCCAGTGGCGGCTACGAACATGCCGTGCTGCGGGTGCTCCGAGAGGCGGACCTGCCGGCAGTGCGGATGGCCGCCGATCGTCCGCGCAAGCTAGCCCAAGCCTTGGGCCTGCAGGCCAAGACCGACGCCCTGGACGCGCGCCTGCTGGCCATCGCCGCCCAGCACATCCCGACCACGCCCACGACCGTGGTGCCCGAGCACCAGCAGTCTCTTCGCGAACTGTTGGACCTGCGTGCCACCCTGGTGGGCCAGCGCGATGCCCATCGGCGGCGCCTGGAACACATCACCAGCGCCAAGGTGCAACACCGCTGCCGAGAGGTGATCGCCCTGCTGAACCAGCAGATCCAGACATTGACGCAGGAGATCGAGCAGCAGGGCAAGACCTGCTTGAGCTTGCCCAAGGTACCTGGGCTCGGCACGATCCTGCGCGCAGTGCTGGCCGCGCGGTTGCCAGAGCTGGGCACGCTGCCGCCACGCAAGCTCGCCGCCCTGGTCGGGCTGGCCCCGTTCAATCACGACAGCGGCTGCTGGAAAGGCCAACGTCGCATCAAAGGCGGCCGTGCCGACGTGCGAGGCGTGCTGTACATGGCCACCTGGGCCAGCATCCGCGCCAAATCCCCCTTGGCCAACACCTACGCGCGCTTGCGCGCGGCCGGCAAGCCGGCCAAGGTCGCCATCGTCGCCTGCATGCACAAGTTCCTGCGCTGGCTCAATGCCATCGCGCGCGATCAGGCCCCGTACGCTCCTCCGGTTATCGCTGGGGCATGACAGTTGACTCCTACGACAAGCCAGCACATGGCATGCATCGCGCCATCGCCGCACACGCAGGCGTGTCCGCATGCAGCTCAAGGACCATCGCCGGCTGCCGCCTTTGTAGGAGCGCTTCAGCCGCGACAGGCTTCACCGGTCGCATCCGTCGCGGCTGAAGCCGCTTCTACAAAAATCCGCTCCTACAGATGCGCTTCCATGACCAGAGGTTCCCTGAAGCTTCACCAGGCCTGCAATGAACCACCCGAGTGCACTGTGGGAGGGACTTCAGTCCCGACGCGGTAAGGCCGGACCGCCAACGCCCTTCGGAACCACGACCCGTGCCCCCTACTCCGCCGACGCGGCCTCCAGCGCCTGCGCCACCGCCTGCAGCGAGCCGCGCGCCGAGCCGGGCTGCAGCGCCAACGCCTGGGTCTTGCCGCGCACCACCACCTCCATGCGCTGCGGCACGCCGTGCGCATCGCCGACGATGCGGTAGGTGGTGTCGCCACGCGCGAAGCGGAGCACGTGCCGGTCGGCGGCGTAGTCCATCGCCTCGCCCTGCGCGTCCGGATACAGCAGGTCCACCCGCTGCTGCGCGCCGAGCGCCGCATAGAACGGCTGGCTGCTGGCGCCGTCGCCGACATTGGCGAACACCACGATGCGCTTGCCGGCAGGCGCCAGGCGGAACTCGAGCAGGATCCTGCGCTCGCCTGTGGTGGTGCCACCCTGCTCGTCCCACAGGTAGTGCGTGTCGGCCACGCGCTTGCCGGCACGGTCGCGGTACACCGTCTCCTGCGCCAGGCCCGGCCCCTCGCTGCGCGCATCCTCCACCACTTCGCGCTCCAGCAGCGGCGCGTCACCGCGGACCGAATAGGTCGCGTACTGGTGCCAGCAGCAGCCGTCCTTGGTCATGGTGTGGAGCTTGCGCGCCTGCGCATCCACCTCGAACAGGCCGCAGTTGCTCTGCGCCAGCTCGGTGAAGCCGGGACTGGCCTCGAAGCCGTCGGCGGTGCCCAGGTACACCTGGTAGGACGGGCCGTGATAGCAGCTGTTCTGCCCGTCCATCACCGCCAGGTCCTTGATCCCGTCGAAATTGAAGTCGTCGTAGATCAGCACGCTCTGCTCGCCGTACGGCAGCTCGTGCACGTTGGCCTTGACCTTGCCGCTCTTGCCGTCGGTGTCCAGCACCAGCTCCGAGGAGGCCACCTCGAGCAGCGGCGTGGCGTTGCCGCGGGCGAACACGCGCACGATCCCGGGCCGGAACACCCCGTCGCCGTCCTCGATTTCCAGCGTCGCGCGGTAGCGGTCGGAAAAGTGCTGCAGGTCGTAGCTGCGGCGCTTGCCGGCGGCGAAGGCCTTGGCGTCGAAATCCTCGCCGACAGAGCGCTGGGTCGCGGTTGCGGCGGTCGCAGTCGCCGACAGCAGCACCGCCAGCAACGCGCACGCGAAAAGGAGGGCGGCACGGCGGACGGCAGGCGAAACGACGACGGACATGGCGGCGCATCCTGGCAGGCGACAGCGGATGCCCAGGGTAAGCCCGGTCGCGGCATCGGAACAGGGGCTGCCGACCGCCGGCGCGTCAGAACAGCGCACGTGCGAAGGCGCGTAGGGCGCTGCGCACCTCGGTGGCGATGCCGGCGCCGGCGTCGCCCAGCCAGGCCATGAGCAGCAGCGCCAGGACCGCCACCGCCGCCAGCAGCGCGAGCCGGCGCCCGCTCATCGGGCGACAGCCGCGCCGACAGCGCGTGCCTGTGCGCGCATCGCGCCGTCCCATGGCGCGGTCTCCGGTGCAGCGCGCCGAGGGCCGCGCCACGAGGAATGGCGCTGATGCCCCCCGATCGACATCGCCCGTTCGCTCCGCTGCACTCCGCACCTTCCGCCCGCGTCATCGCAACGCGGCAGGATACGCCGCCCGACCATGCCGAGGACGCCATCGCCAGCGCCCCCCCGGGGGGCGCGCCGATAACGGCGGACCACCTGTACGGCGACCGGCGCGGGATCGCGCCTGTCGCATGGGCAACGCCCATCGGCCCTCCCGCCCCGTCAGCGACGAACAGGCGACGCGCGACGCGGGATTCACCGCGCGACGACCCGGCCGTCGCCACACTCGTGGCTGCCTTTCGCCTGCCCGGAGCCCACCTTGAGCGCGACGCCCGACGCTGCGGACGCACCGCACGTGATCGGCGGCCTCAGCCGCCGCACCCAGATCCTGCGCCTGCTGCTGCGCTACCGCAGCTCCGGGGTGTTTTCCGGCATGGACATGGAGACCGCCCAGGGCGAGCACGCGCTGCCGCCGGAAGGCACGCCGGAACAGTTCGTCACCGACCTGGAGGCGCTGGGCCCGACCTTCGTCAAGCTCGGGCAGATGCTGTCCACGCGCCCGGACGTGGTGCCGCCGGAGTTCGCCACCGCGCTGGAGCGGATGCAGGAGAACACCGCGCCGATTCCGAGCGAGCGCATCCGCGAGATCGTCGAGGCCGAGCTGGGCGTCGGCATCAACAAGGCCTTCTCCGCCTTCGACGACACCCCGCTGGGCAGCGCCTCGCTGGCGCAGGTGCACCGCGCCGCGCTGCGCGACGGCACGCCGGTGGCGATCAAGGTGCAAAAGCCCGAGGTCGCCGCGCAGGTGCGCTCGGACCTGGAGGTGCTGCGCAGCTTCGCCAGCGCCGCCGACAAGCTGACCGGGCTCGGCCGGCGCATCCGCTTCGCCGACTGGCTGGCCGAGTTCGGCAAGGCGCTGCTGGCCGAACTGAACTACGAGGCCGAGGCCGAGAACCTGGCGCGCTTCGGCGAGCACCTGCGCCCGTTCCCGCAGCTGTGGGTGCCGCAGCCGGTGTGGGACCTGTGCAGCCGCCGGGTGCTGACCATGCAGTTGGCCGAAGGCGTGCGCGTTGACAAGATTTCCGGACTGCGCCGCACCGAGCAGCCGATGGACGAGCTGGCCGCGGCGCTGGTGCGCGGCTACCTGGACCAGATGTTCGTGCACGGCGAGATCCACGCCGACCCGCATCCGGGCAACCTGCGCGTGCTCGCCGACGGGCGCCTGGCGATCTTCGACCTGGGCATGGTCGCGCACGTGCCGCCGAAACTGCGCGAGCGCCTGCTCAAGCTGCTGTTCGCGGCGGTGGACGGCCGCGGCGAGGAGGTGGCCGAGGAGACCATCGCGCTGAGCACGCGCCTGGAGGATTTCGACGAAGAGCGCTACCAGCGCGAGACCGGGCAGATGATCGCCCGCTATGCGGCGCACGACGCCATGTCCGAAGGCCGGGTGGTGCTGGACCTGGTGCGCATCGCCACCGCCTACGGGCTGCGCACGCCGCCCGAGCTGAGCCTGCTCGGCAAGACCCTGCTGAACCTGGAAGCGGTATGCCGCGCGCTGTCGCCGCACCTGGACACCCGCGTGGTGGTCGAGGACCAGTTGCAGCACGTGATGCGCGCGCGGCTGAAGAAGTCGCTGTCGGCGGCCAACCTGGCCAGCGAGGCGATGGAACTGCAGGCGCTGCTGCGCGAGGGCCCGCGCCGCATCTCCGACATCCTCACCCTGGCCGCGGAAAACCGCCTGCAGGTGCGCGTGGCCGGGCTGGAGGAATCGCGGCTGATGGAAAGCCTGCAGAAGATCGCCAACCGCGTCGCCGCCGGCATCGTCACCGCCGCACTGATCCTGGCCTCCACGCAGATGATGCGCATCGACACCGGCAGCAAGCTGTTCGGCTACCCGGCGATCGCGATGGTGCTGTTCCTGCTGGGCGTGGTGCTGGGGCTGGGCATCATCGCCAGCGCGGTGCTGTTCGACCGGCGCGCGCACGCCCGCGAGGAGCGCGGTAGGCGCTGAAAGCCGGGATTGGGGAATCGGGAATGGGGATTCGTAGGAGCGGCTTCAGCCGCGACCTGCCGCGCCGGCAGCTGGCGGCCAACGCCGCTTCGCGCACCACCAATCCTGAATCCCCACTCCTGGCTACTCCTGCGGATCGCGTAGAAGCTTCACTTCCTGCGGCGATTCCAGCGCAATGCCCTCCTCGGCCAGGCGCTGCAGCAGGGAGAAAAACAGTTCGCTGCGGGTGCCGTAGGTGAGCCGCGGCGAGGCCACGTAGGCGAAGCTGTTGAGGGTGACGTGGCCGTTGGCGATGGAGTCGATGAACACCGACGGCGCCGGGTCGTCCAGCACGCCCGGGTGCGCCGCGTACAGCTCCAGCAGCAGCGCGCGCAACCTGGTCACGTCGGTGCCCAGCGACACCGCGAACTGGATCTGCACCCGGCCCAGCGGCCCGGCCAGGGTCATGTTGCGCAGGGTCTTGGTGATCAGTTCGGAGTTGGGGACGATCAGGGTGGAGCGATCGCCGACCTGGATCTCGGTGGCGCGCACGCTGATCCGGCGCACGTCGCCCTCCTGGTCGCCGATCTTGATCCAGTCGCCGATCTTGACCGGGCGCTCGGCGAGCAGGATCAGGCCGGACACGAAGTTCTGGGTGATCGACTGCAGGCCGAAGCCGATGCCGACCGACAGCGCGCTGACCACCAGCGCGATCCGCTCCAGGCCGATGCCCAGCGCGGCCAGCGCCCACAACGCCGCCAGGATGATGCCGACATAGCGCGCCACCGTGCTGATCGAGTTGCGCGAGCCGTCGTCCAGTTCGGTCTTGGGCAGGTAGGTCTGGGTCAGCCAGCGATGCAGGTACTGCATGACGCCCAGGCCCAGCAGCAGCACCAGCACCGCGCGGACGATCGCGCCCGGGTACAGCACCACCTTGTCGCTGACGCGGATGCCGTCGGACAGCAGCGAGAACCAGTCCGAGACGATCGAGACGTTGGTGCCGAACGGCATCAGCAAGGCGCCGATGCCGATCAGCAGCAAGACCACCCGGACCAGCGCCGAGGTCAGCACCCCGGCCTGCTCCAGGCTGCTCGAGCGCACCCCGAAGGCGCCATTGGCGGCGCGCCCGATGCGGCCTTCGCTGGCGAACAGCCACAGCGCGAAGTCGTCGGCGAAGGTCATCAGCAGGCGCACCGCGCCGACGATCATGGTGATCCAGATGATCTGCCGGGTGATGAACAGGCCCAGGTGCAGATAGCCCAGCAGCGCCGCCAGCAGCGCCACCACCACCGCGACCTTGATCAGCACGCCGATCAGCGCCAGCGCCCCGCCATGCTGCCCGGGCGGCGGCGGCTGCTCGTTGGCCAGCGCCTGCGCCGCGGCCTCGGCGTACTGGCGCCGGCGCAGCCGCGACAGGCTGGTCAGGGTGGCCAGGATCAGCACGCCGTAGACCAGGGCGATCACCCCGTCGGCGGCCACGGTGGCCGAGTCGCTGGTGCGGGCGGCCTGGTTGACCACCAGCAGCATGCTGCTGAGCCAGGCCAGCGCCGCGGTGGCCCAGGTGTATTTGCGCAGGCGCCGCGCGGTGGCGTCGTCGATCGGGAACAGGCGCCAGCTGGGCTGGTTCGGCAGCAGCACGCTGGCGCCGAGCGAGCCCATGAACGCGGCAGCGAAGCTGACCACCACGAAGCCGTTGAGCACCGCGTCTAGCCGCTCCGGCACCGCATCGATGCTGCGCAGGCTCTCGGCCAGGGCCAACGCGGCCAGGCCCGGGGTCAGCGTGCCCAGCAGCAGGAACCAGATCGCCAGGCCGGAGCGGCGCAGGCGGCTGCCCGGCGCGCGCGACATCGCGTAGCGCTTGCCCAGCCAGCGCAGCAGGTAGCGCAGCGGGAACAGCAGGATCAACGCGATGGCGATGCCGACGCCGAGCGCGCCGGCGCCGTGCTCGGCGATCGCGGCCTGCAGCGACTGCGCGCCCAGGGTGTACAGGGCCAGCAGCTTGGCCTGGTCGTCGGGGAAATCGTCGGCAATCTGCTTCCACAGCGCCGGCGACAGCGGCGAGGGCGAGCGCAGCGACAGTTCCTGGCTGAAATGCTCGGCGCGCGCGCGTTCGATGTCGTCGGCCAGTTGCCGCGCCTCCACCACCATCAGCTTGCCGCGCTTGACCCCCGAGTCCAGGCTGTCGCGCTGCTTGGTCAGCGCCTTGCGCTGCGCGGCGATGTCGGGAGAATCGCCGGCGGCGGCCGGGCCGAGCTGCTGCAGGCGCGCATTGACCTGCGCCAGTTGCTGCGACAGGGCCTCGGCGGCGGTCTGCGCATCGCTGGCGGCATTGGAGACCTGGGCGACGAGATCCTGGAAGGCGGCCTGGTTGCCCACGTCCACTTCCTGGCCGCGCGCGTCCTTCAGCGCCTTTGCGGCGTTGTCCAGCAGGGTCTGCGGGTCCGGCGGCGCGTCGTCGACGTCCTGCGGCTGGGCGGAGGCCACGGCCGCGCACAGCCACAACAGCAGCAAGACGCAACGCAACAGGGACGACGAGGAGGCGGAACGGGGCAGCAGGCGCACGCAGGGACCGGCACGGGCAAGCGCGGACCACCGCGCGTGCGGCACTATACGGCGCGGCGCTTGAACCGGGCCAGCGGCGGGTGCGGCGGGTGCCGGGACGCGTGGTGCGAGGGGCGCGGGACACCAGCGCGCGCACGGTGGCGACCAAGCGTTGCCCCCATCACGACCGGAATCGCCTGTAGGAGCGGCTTCAGCCGCGACGGGCTTTTACGGGAACGCCCGTCGCGGCTGAAGCCGCTCCTACGACGGCACCGGGTAGCCGCGACCGATCCCCGTGTCACTGCGCTGCTGTCGTCAGCACGATCTTGCCGATGTGCGCGCTGGATTCCATCAGCGCATGCGCCTGCGCCGCCTCCTGCAGCGGGAAGCAGCGGTCCACCTGCGGCTTGATCCGGCCCTGTGCCAGCAGCGGCCACACATGCTGCTCCAGTTCGCGCGCGATCGCCGCCTTCTCCATCACCGAACGCGGCCGCAGGGTCGAGCCGGTGTGGGTCAGGCGCTTGGCCAGCAGCGGCATCAGGTCCAGTTCGCGCACCTTGCCCTGCTGGATGCCGATCTGCACGATGCGCCCGTCCAGCGCCGCCGCCTGGTAGTTGCGCGCCAGGTAGTCGCCGCCGATCAGGTCCACGATCACGTCGGCGCCGCGGCCACCGGTCAGGCGCTGGGTCTCGGCGACGAAGTCCTCGTCGCGGTACAGGATGGCCGCCTCCGCGCCCAGCGCCAGGCTGGCGGCGCGCTTGTCGGCCGAGCCCACGGTGGTGATCACCCGCGCGCCGAAGGCCCGCCCGAGCAGGGTGGCGACGCTACCGATGCCGGAGGTGCCGCCATGCACCAGCAACGTCTCGCCGGACTGCAGGCGGCCGCGCTGGAACACGTTGGTCCACACGGTGAAGAAGGTTTCCGGCACCGCCGCCGCCTCGGTCAGGCTCAGCGCCGCCGGCACCGGCAAGGCGTTGCGCTCGTGCACCACCGCGTACTCGGCATAGCCGCCGCCGGCGACCAGCGCGCAGACCTGGTCGCCCAGTCGATAGCGCTCCACGCCCTCGCCCAGGCCGACCACCTCGCCGGCGAACTCCAGCCCCGGCAGCGGCGAAGCGCCCGGCGGCGGCGGATAAAGGCCCTGGCGCTGCATCACGTCGGGCCGGTTGACGCCGGCCGCGGCCACCCGCACCAGCAGTTCGCCGCGCCCGGGGTGCGGCAGCGGCACGCGCACCGGCACCAGCACCTCGGGCGCACCGGGCTGGCGGATCTCGATCGCGGTCATGGTGTCGGGCAGCGCGGCGGCGTGGGTCGGGGACATGGCGGGGTCCTGGCAGAGCGCGCGGCGCACACAGGCGCAGGCGCGTGGGGGAACCGCGATGATCGACCTTCCGCGCTGAGTGGTCCGTGACGATCGGCGATGTTTGCCGCAACAGCAGGATCCCGGCATTGCGCAGGAGCGGCTTCAGCCGCGACAGGCATTGCCGGGAACGGCCGGTCGCGGCCGAAGCCGCTCCGACGGTGCAGCCACCCCGGAGAACCGCATGACAATCGCCACGCGGTGAACCCTGTGGGAGCGACGTCAGTCGCGACGCGCGGGACCATGAACACCCGTCACCTCACTCCCAACGCCCCAAGCGCCGCGCTCCACGCACTCAAGCGCCCACGACAGGCGCCGCCTAATCGCCCGCCCGCGCCACCTGCGCCGGCCATGGCGTCATCGGCGGCACCTCGGCCTGGACCCGCTGCGGATCCAGCCGCGCCTGCAGCGCCGGCAGCGCGATCGCCAGCGGGCAGCGCAGGCGGCCGCCGCAGCCGGGCAACGGCCAGCCCCGCGCGCGCAGGCCGCGGCCGTCGAAGCGGTTGCCGCGCAGCGCCGGCAGCGTCGGCACCACGCTGCGCAGCTGCAGGAAGTCCTGGCCGTGCAGCCGCACCAGCTCCAGCACCAGCGCGCCGCCGGGCGGATAGGCGTCCGGCTGTCCCGGCACGATGGGGTCGATGCCGAACAGCCCGGCCAGGTGCGCCAGGTTGGTGTCGTGGCCCAGCAGCACCAGCGCGCGCGTGTCGGCCGGCGCCAGCGGCGCCACCGTCGGCGCCTGCCCGGCCGCTGCCTGCAGTGTCGCCAGCAGGTGCGCGAGCAGGTTGGAGCCGCCGGCGCGCGCCGCCGGCAGCGCCCGCTTGCTGTAGCCGAAGGAGGCGTTGTGCAGGCCGATCAGGCGCTGCAGCGCCGCGGCGTCGGCCCGCCCCCACGCCACCTGCGGCAACGGCAGGCCCTGCGCGTATTCCAGCATCAGGTTCTCGGCCAGGCTGCCGGCGGTCTTCAACGCCTTGGCTGCCTGCGCCGGATCGCGCAGCCGCTGCGGCTCGTCCAGGCGCTGCGCGACCTGCGTGGCGCAGGCCGGTGCGGCGCAGCCGGACAGCACCCGCTGCAGCGCGCGCAGCCGCGTGCGGGTGGCCGCGTCCAGGTGCGGCGGCGGCGCGGGTGCGTCGTCGTCCTTGTCCTCGTCCTTGCCGAAGTGGAACAGCGGATTGTTCTGCGTCGTCGGCAAGGCCAGGTAGTGCGCCTGACACCCCGGCAGCAGCCCCTCGGCAAACGCCGCCGCGCTGGCGTGGTTGCGCGGCGTGCTGTCGGCGATCACCACCGCACCGGACGCGGCGCAGTCCGGCGCCAGCACCGCCGCATCCAGCCAGCGCTGCCGGTAGCGCGCGCCCAGCGCCTGCATGCCGGCCGCCCCGTGCGCGGTGAGCTGGCCGGGCGCCACCGGCCATTGCGGCCACGGCTGCGCGGCGTACTTGGCCAGCTCCTCGGGCGATTGCGTCGGCGCGCGCACGCCGTGACGCATCACCACGATCGCCAGGCGGACCTCCGCCGCGTCCGCGTCCGCGGCAGCGGACGGTTTGGGCGACGCGGCCGCCGGCCAGGCGACGATGGCGACGCACAGCAACGCGGCCAGGCGCCAGCCGGCGCGCACGCATACGAATCGGGAAGCGGACATGGCGGGCCTCAGAACTTCAGCGACAGGTCGAGGAACACGCCGCGCCCGGCCAGGCCGAAATACAGCGGCTGGTTGTCGGAGGAGCGCGTGCCGGCGTAGCCGATCAGCGCATGCCGGTTCAGCAGGTTGTTGACGTCCATGCTGATCGAATACCCCTTCAGGCCGTAGGGCCCGTGCGTGCTGCGGTAGCCCAGCGCCGCGTCCAGGCTGGCGTAGCCGCCCAGGCGCTGGTCGTTGCCGAACACGGTGGCGCCGCTGGCGGTGGTGCGGTTGTCCACGCCGTACTGCGCGCCCACCACCTTCTCCATCAGCGAGCCGAAGTAGCCGGTGCCGCTGTTGTACAGCAGACCCAGCGCCGCGGTCACCCGCGGCGTGCCGGCGACCTGGGTGCTGCTGTGCTTGTAGGTGGCCTCGTTGTA
The DNA here is from genome assembly GCF_024266585.1 of Xanthomonas sacchari. Classification (NCBI taxonomy): domain Bacteria; kingdom Pseudomonadati; phylum Pseudomonadota; class Gammaproteobacteria; order Lysobacterales; family Lysobacteraceae; genus Xanthomonas; species Xanthomonas sacchari. The sequence goes on along the minus strand of NZ_CP100647.1, from coordinate 870,433 downwards.
GCTGGCGTTGGCGTACAGGCTCAGGATCGGCGTCAGCGCGTAGGTGGCCTCGGCCTCGGCGCCGCGGTACACGGCGCCGCCGCCGTTGACGTAGGCGCTCTCGGTGCCGCTGTCGGTATTGATCAGGGTCTGGCTGATGTAGTTGCTGAAGTCGATGTAGTAGACGTCGGCGCCGAAGGTCAGGCCGCGCGCGGCGTAGCTGGTGCCGAGCTGGTAGTTGCTGGTCAGTTCCGGGCGCAGGCCGCGCGCGCCGTTGAGTTCGATCACGTCGATCGGCGGCGCCAGGAAGCCGCGCGCGGCCTGCACGTAGCCGCTCCAGTGCTCGCTGAAGGCCTGGTGCAGGCTCAGCGACGGCAGCGTGGCGTCGTAGCTGGCGGTGCTGTGCGCCGGCGCCGGCGGCGTGCTCTTGTTGAGCTCGGCATCGAGCTGGCGCTGCACCCGCGCGTAGCGCAGGCCCGGGCTGAGGGTGAGGCTGTCGCTGAGCTTCCAGTCGTACTGCAGATACGGCTGCAGCGTGTCGGTGCGGTCATGCAGGGTGTAGTTGTAGAGCGGCCCGTACTTGGTGCCGGTGGCCGCGCCGGTGCTCATGTCCACCGGCAACTGCTGGCGCTCGTCGAGGTTGCGCTCCACCCACACGCCGGTCTGCAGCTGGCCCGGGCCGAGGTCGCGGGCCAGCCGCAGCACGTCGCCGAAGGCGCGGAAATCGTTGTCCGAAAGCTTGCCCGGCACGTCCTTGGCGGCCTTGGACAGCTTCTTGCCGGTCGCGCCGTAGAAGGTCACGCCGTTGTCGGCGGCGCTCTCGCTGGTCGGGTTGCTGGTCTTGGAGGCGGTGTGATCGAAGCTGTTGTAGTAGACCTTGTTGTCCAGGTCCCAGTCGCCCAGGCGCGTGCTCAGGCCCAGGTAGGTGAAGCTGGAGTAGTAGGCGGCGGCGTTGTAGCCAGTGTAGTTCTGCAGGGTCGGATCGTTGCCAAGGCCATAGCGCCAGCCATGCTGCGCGATCTGCGCGCGGGTGGCGCCCTGCACGGTGTTCTGGTGCTCCTGGTTGTAGCTGCTGACGAAGGTCAGCGTGGTCGCCTCGCCCAGGTCGGTGACGGTCTTGAGGAAGGCGTGCTCGCGGCGGTCGTCGGTGCCCTTGAGGTAAGTGTCGCTGGCTTCCTTGGACAGGTCGGCGAACAGACGCGTGTTGCCGATGTGCTCGTCGGCGCTGACGCCGCCGGCCCAGGTGTTCCAGCTGCCGCCGGTGCCGTAGACGGTGACCCCGTCCACCTCGCTGGGATTGCGCGTGCGCAGCGCCAGGGTGCCGCCGAAGGTGGCGTTGCCGATGGTGGCGCCGCCGCCGGGGCCGCGGTCGATCTCGGCCTGGCCGAGCACGTGGTTGTTGAAGTAGGCCGACGTGGTGTGGTGCAGATCGCTGGCATCGCCGAACGGGATGCCGTCGAAGGTGATGTTGAACTGGCCGTCCTGGAAGCCGCGGATGCTGATGCCTTCGTTCTTGCCCAGGCCCGGGCCTTCCGGCGAGGTGGTGACCACGCTGGGTGCGTACTTGATGATGTCGTCGTAGTTGGAATTCAGACGCAGGCCGTCGCGGATGAAGCGCTCGTCGATCACCGAGGTCGGCTGGCTCGCTTCCAGCGGCGCGGCGCTGGGCGCCAGCGTGTCGACGCTGTTGGCGGTGACGTTGATCGGCGCCAGTTCGCGCGGGCCGTCGTGCTCGCCGTCGGCCTCGGCGCGGGCCGGGGCGGCACTGCGCGGGGCGCGGGGCGCGGCGGCCGGGGCGGCGGCGACGCGGCTGCGCACGATCGCGACCGAGCCCGGGGTCAGCATGCGGTAGTCCAGGCCGGTACCGGCGAGCAGGGCATGCAGTTGCTGCGGCGGTGCCAGCCCGGCTGGGGCGCCGCTGCTGCGCAGACCCTCGGCCAGTGCCGGGTCGTACATCAGTTGCAGGCCGCTGCTGCGTGCGAACTGGTCCAGCGCCTGCGCCAGCGGCATGGGCGCGATGGCCGACGCGGTGACGGCGGGCGCCGACCAGGCCGGCAGCGAGGACGCACTGCCGAGCAGCAGGGCGATGGAGACGACGAGAGGCTTGCGCATGACGATCACACCGGAGGGGAGGAAGGGCGGGCCTACGCGTGCTGCGCGACGGCCATGCTTCCTAGGAGTGCCCCGGTGCGCCGTGCGGCTACCGTCGATTGCGTGAATTTTTTCTTACAGCGGCGCCGCTGCGCGGCGGAGGGTCACCGCCTGCGCATCGCGCTGCACCTGCACGCCGGGCAGGCTGCCGACGTAGGCGACGAAGGCCTCCGGATCGCGCAGGTGGAACACGCCGCTGACCCGCCGCGCCGCCAGCGCCGGGTCGGCGATGCGCAGCGGCTGCGTGGTGTAGGCGTTGAACAGCCGCGCCACCTCGCCGAGGCTGCGATCCTGCACGCCGACCTGCGCCGGCAGCCAGGCGGTGGCGTCGGCGATGTCGGCATGGTCGCGCAGCGCCAGCACGCGGCCCTGCGCATCCACCCGCGCCTGCTGGCCGCCGCCCAGATCGGCCAGCGTCGCCCCGTCCGACGGCAGGTCGCCGCGGCGCCACCATGCCGGCGTGTCGCGCGACACCTGCACCCGCCCCTGCAGCACGGTGACGCGCGCGCCGCCGGCCTGCGGGTCGACCCCGAACACGGTGCCGACGTCGCGCAGCACCAAGGTGCCGACGCTGACCCGCAGCGGCCGTGCCGGATCGTGACCGAGATCGAACACCGCCTTGCCGCGCAGCAGGGCGATGTCGCGACGCAGCGCGCCGTAGCGCACCGCGATCGCGCCGCCGCGCTCCAGCTGCACCACGCTGCCGTCGTCCAGCGCGATGCTGCGCGGCGCGTCCGCCGGCGCTGCGTACACCGTCGCCGGCACCGGGTCCGGCGCGCTCAGGCGCAGCGCCACGCCGGCGGCGGCCAGCGCGAGCACGGCGGCCGCCGCCAGCGGCCAGCGCCTGCGTCGTGGCACGGTGCGCCGCGGATACGGCGCCGCTGCCGGTGGCTCCACGTCCGGACGCAACGGCACCACCACCGCCCCGCTGCGCAAGGCGTGCGCGCGCAACTGCGCACTGCTGGCCTGCTGCGCCTGCGCCGCGGACGGCAGGTCGCCGTGCATCCGCGCGATGTCGAGATAGGCGGCCACGTGCGCGGGCGAGTGCCGCAACCAGCCCAGGAACTCGGCCTGCCGCGCCGGCGGCTGCGCGGTCTCGCGCTGCGCCAGGTACCAGTCCGCGGCCGCCTCGGCGACGCGCTGCGGATCATCACGCATAGCGCGCCATGCCCTGCCGGCACACCGCCAGGCCCTTGATGATGTATTTCTTGACCATGTGGCTGGAGATCTGCAGTTGCTCGGCGATCTCCTGGTAGCCCAGTTCGTCGCGGTAGCGCAGCGTCATCGCCGCGCGGCACTTCGGCGGCAGCCGCGCCATCAGTTCGGCCAGGCGCTGCCGGCGCTGCGCGCGGTGCACCTGCGCATCGGCCTCGCAGGGCACCGCCAGCCGGTCCAGCACGTCCTCCAGGCAGGTGTCGCGCTGGCTGTTGCGCTGGTGCAGCAGCGCGTGCTCGCGCATCAGGTTGGCGGCGATGGTGAACAGGTAGGCTTCGGGATTGGCGATGTCCGGCGCGTGCGCCTCGCTGCGCTGCAGGCGCAACCACACTTCCTGCAGCAGGTCGTCGGTATCCCAGGCCGCGGCGCGGCGCTTGCGGAAATAGCGGCTCAGCGACGGCCGCCATTGCAGGAACAGCCGCGACAACGCCGGCAGGGGTTCGGAACGCACCAGCCACTCGCAGTGCCGGCGCCATCGGCGGCCAGCGGATTCGGAAAGGCTGCGATGCTGGGCGCGGCAGATGACAATCCAATGACGCACGGGCAATGCGGGCACAGATGCGCGGTTGCGCCCCAGCAAGCATGCAGTGCACGCCGCTGACGGCCGGGTTCGCTCCATCGGCGCAGGCAACGCGGCCGCTCACCGCGCCTGCGCCATCGCCATGGACGCGGCGGCGGCGCATCCCAGCGTTTCCCGTGCAGGACAGGATGTCCTCCGGACCGGCCTTCCGTTCCGTCGGCATCGCCCCATATCGTGAAGATTGCCGCATCCAACCTCGGGCGGCGTTCGCACGAAGGATCTCTCCATGACCGACCCCATCGTCCAGATCAAGCCGCTTGGCTTCCCTTGGGACACGATCGACCCGTTCCTGTTCTGCGTCTACCACGACGATGCCTACCCCGCCGGCAACGGCGCGATGGGGCCGGCGGCGTCCCTGCACGGCCGCGCCATCGGCCAGGACTTCAGCCGCAAGGACGGCTGGAGCATGTATCACGGCGAGGAGATTCCCGGCTTTCCCGGTCATCCGCACCGTGGCTTCGAGACCGTGACCATCGTGCGCAAGGGCCTGATCGACCATGCCGACTCGCTCGGTGCGGCGGCGCGCTTCGGCGCCGGCGACGTGCAATGGGTCACGGCCGGCGCGGGCATCGTCCATTCGGAGATGTTCCCGCTGCTGGACACGGCGGCGCCCAACCCGCTGGAACTGTTCCAGATCTGGCTCAACCTGCCGGCGCGCAACAAGCTGGCCGCGCCGCACTTCACCATGTTCTGGTCGGAAGACCTGCCGCGCTTCACTGCCACCGACGACGCCGGCCGCACCACCGAGGTGACCTGCGTGGCCGGCCGCATCGGCCCGGTCGACGCCGCCCCCGGCAGCGCCGGCGGCCCGCTCGCGCCGCCACCGGATTCGTGGGCCGCGCAGGACGATGCCGATGTGGCCATCTGGACGATCCGCATGGCACCCGGCGCACGCTGGACCCTGCCCGCCGCGCAAGGCCGCGGCACCCGCCGCAGCCTGTACTTCTTCAAGGGCGCAGCGGTGACGGTGGGCGGGCGCCCGGTGACCCGCCACGCGGCGATCGAATTGCGCGCCGATCAGGCGGTCGAGTTGGTCAGTGGCGACGGAGAGGCGAGCGAGTTCCTGGTGCTGCAAGGCCGACCGATCGCCGAACCGGTGGCCCAACACGGTCCGTTCGTGATGAACACCCAGGCCGAGATCGCCCAGGCCATGGCCGACTATCGCCGCACCCAGTTCGGCGGCTGGCCATGGCAGGACGAGGCGCCGGTGCACGGCAGCGACCCGACCCGCTTCGCGCGACATCCGGATGGGCGCGAGGAGCGGCCGGCGCCGCACGCGGTCGCCGCCAACGACTAGGGGCGCATCACCGATGCCCGAGGATGTCGCGTTGGGCCTGCGCGTGCCCCCATGGCCGCGTCATCGCCCGGGCGTGGACGGACGTCCACGTCCTCACGCTTCCTTGCCACAGGCGCACGCCATCGCGGCGCGGCATGCGCGGGGATGGATGGCACGCCCTAGCGGCTGTTTCTTTCCCCCCTCGGGAGCATGACCCTCATGTTCGTTCGGGGGAGGTACCCCGCAGGGGCGGCTGAGGCTACTGGCGCAGCCTCGTGCGCCGCAAACGCTGCGAGTCGCTTCGCGCCGTCCCCTCACCCCAACCCCTCTCCCGACGGGAGAGGGGCTACGCGCTCAGTAGCGCGCCGAGGCCAGCGCCTGCGCGCGCTCCAGCTGCTCGGCGATGCGCTTGCGCGCCTGCTGCAGCTCCTGGCGGGTGGCGTCTTCCTTGGCCGCCGGCACCAGCTCGGCGTCGATCACCGACAGCGCGTCGGAGTACTGCCGCACCACCGCCGCCGCGTAAGCGTTCATGTAGGCGGAGTCGTCCTTCTCGTCGCCCAGCGCCTGCAACTGCGCGCGGCCCTTGGCCACCTGCGCGGCGATCTTCTCCGCATCGCCGGGGCCGCCCTTGCCGGCGGTGGCCGGATCGGCATCGTGGTGCACGGCGATGGTCTCGCGGGCGAAATCGGCGACGGTCTTGCTGACGTTGCGCGACAGCGCCTGCTTCGACAGCGCCACGACGTTGCCCTCCAGCACCTGCAGCATGGCCTTGGCCGAGGCGTCGCCACCGATCGGCGCGCGCCCGCTTTCGCCGCCGACCGGCGCGGCGGTGGGCGTGGGTGAGGTGGCCGGTGCGGTCCGCGAGGCCTGATCGCCAGGCTTGCCACAACCGCTCAGCGCCACGGCGGTGAGCGCCGCAAGCAGGGACAGGCGGACGGGATGAAAGGGTGAGGTCATGGAACGCTCCTGGTTGGTCTGCGTTCCACCATGCCCAGCCGCCGCGCAAACCTGCGTGAATCGACGGCGGCGGAACAGGATTCGATCCAGGGCACCGAGGACGCGGGCGTGGCGATGCCCGCATTGCCGAAGCGCGACGCACCCGCGCGTGCGGATGTCATCGCACCCCATTGCGCTGCGTCCCCGGAGCCGGCCAGGTGCGACCGGCCCCGAGCGCGACTCAACCGCAGCAGTAGCAGGTCAGCGGCTGTCCGGGCCCGCCCGGGCCCAGCTCACCGCCGAACGGCGCGCACTCCTGCTGGCAGGCCCAGGCGCTGCAGGCCGCCTCCTTTTCGATGCCGTCGCCGGCGGTCGCCTGCACCGCGCCGAAGCCCATGCTGGCCAGGAACACGGCCGCGAGCATCCCGTTGCGTAACGCTGTCCAACGCTGTTTCATGGCTTACTCCTCGATGGTTGCCAAGGCCGGCGGCGCCTCCGTGCTGCGCACTGCGGCCATCAGGTCCTGCATCCGCTCCGTGGTCTCGAAGACGCCGACGCGCGCATAGCGCACGCGTCCCTCGCGGTCCAGCGCCAGCAGCGTCGGCACGTTGCGCGCGCGGAACAGCATCAGCGCGCGGCGATCGGTCAGCGTGGTCACCGGAAACGTGAAGCCGTGCGCGGCGGCGTAGCGCTGCGCCTGCGCGGGACTGCAGTGGCACACGCCCAGCACCTGCACACCGGGCTGCTGCGCGGCCAGGCGCTGCGCCACCTGCACCACGTGCGGTGCCGAGCGCTTGCAGTACGGGCAGGTGGTGGTGAAGAAGAACAGCACCTGGCGCTCGGCCGTCGGTTCGCCGAGCGTCAGTGGCGCACCGTCCAACGTGGTGGCGGCGATACGCGGCACGTACATGCCCAGATACGGCTCGGTGGTGCGGGTGACGAACCAGCGCCGCTCCTCGCGCAGGCCGCGGTTCTGCCAGGCCAGCACCAGCACCAGCGCGCAGGCGACCAGCAGCGCTAGCCAACTCCAGGGAAACCGCCGTGCCATGCCGTGCGCCCGAGTCACCGTGTTCCCTGCAGGCTGCGCAGCCTGGACACGGCGGTCAACGTTTTGCGCGCAGCTACAGCGAATGGGTGATCAAGCTGGGGAGCGAGTCACGTGCACCATGGATGCGCATTCCAGCGGTGCGCTGCACGCATCGCGGCGCGACGCGTGTGCAGCGTAGACATGCGCAGAATGCCGCCTCACGACGCGACAACGCCGCTTCACCCCACACTGCGCGCGGCCGCGATGCCGCTACATCGCAGGAAGTGAATCAGGCAGCGAAGCGTCGACGCACGCACGACTTGTTGCATCGGCGTCGCATCGGCCTTCGCCCCGCCGCTTGGTCGGTCACATCGCTCAAGCTGCGTCCCGCTCACCGAACGCACGCTGGCAGGCCTTGCGATCGAACTGCAGGGCGGCGCGCATGCGCTGCTCGGTGAGTGGGCGTACGACCCAACTCACGTCGTACACGCCGTCGTTGCACTCCACCGTTGGAATCGCCAGGAACCAGCGAGCGTCGGGACCACGGCAATACCAGAACGTTTCGCCCTGGGCCATGGCGGCGCTCTCGGGCATGAGCGTCCATCGCCGGCTTGCGCGCAGCAGCGATCACACCTTTTTTACCACCTGCAGATCCGCACCACGCACGATGACGCCATCACTGCTCAAGACAAGTTCGCGAAACGATTCCGTCAGTAGGTTGTCGACACGGCGTCTGTTCTGCCAATAGACCCATGTCGACAGGAGCACGAACGCCGCCAGCGCCAGAAGGAAGAACGCATCAACCATCGCACGCTGCCATGTTGAAAAATTTCAGGATCCAATCGTGGCGATACGTGCAGCCGCCGCGTGGCGCGCCAGCCCTGGCACGCACTGGCACCTACGCCAGCGCCGCACTGATCTGCGCCGCCGCATCGCACACCGCGCGCATCGCCGCCTGCGCGTCGATCGGTTGCGGGCGGCGTTCGATGAAGGGCACGGTCAGGGTGTAGCGGGCGATGCCGTGCTGCAGGATGGGCGCGGTCAGGTCGATCACGCCGACCACCGCCTCGCTGGGATGGATGCTGTAGCCCAGCGCGCGTACCTGCTGCGCCGCGGCCAGGAAGCCGGCGCGGTCGTACGCCACCTCGCTGGCGTCCAGGCGCTGCAGCAACTGCGCCTGCGCGTCGGCCGGCTGGAACGCGAACAGCACCAGGCCGGAGGTGGAATGCGCGAACGGGCGGCGGTGGCCGGGGCGCACCACCAGCCCCAGGTCGCTGGGCACGTCCATCTGCGCGATGACCACGATCTGGTCGTCCGACGGCGCGACCAGATGGCAGGGTTGGCGGATCGCGTCGGCCAGCGCGCGCATCACCGGCAGCGCCACTTCGGTGACGTTCTGCACACGCGGTTGCTGCATGCCGAGCATGAACAGGCGGTTGGTCAGCGTATAGCCGCCCTCGCCTGGGGCCCGGGTCAGGTAGCCGCGCTCTTCCAGCACCTGCAGCATGCGGAAAATTTCGCCGCGCGAGCGGCCGATGCCCTGCGAGATCTCGCCCATGGTCATCGGCCGCCCGTCGCGCGCCAGCAGCTCCAGGATGTCCAGCCCCTTGTCCAGGGCGGGTGCGCGGTACTTGGGCAGGGGGGTGGTCATTCCGTCGAGGACCCGGCTACAGGTGAAGAGGACTAGGGTACAGGGAGGCCGCGCCGGGTCGCACCGCCGGCAGCGGCGACGCGATGGACGGCACCGGCGATTTCATCCAAATATGAACTTAAATTTTATATTTGCATGGCACTCGCTGGCGCAGTACGCTCCGCCGACAATCCGAACGCGACGCGGCACACCTTGGGAGGGGTAGGCGGCAATGCACTACAGCAGCGAACGCGCCACGCCGGCGCCCGCCAGTCTCACCCGGACCGCGCTCGCGCCGCTGGTCCTGATCGTCAGCCTGTTCTTTCTCTGGGGCATGGCGAACAACCTCAACGACATCCTGATCAAGCAGTTCAAGAAGGCCTTCGCGCTGACCGACCTGCAGGCCGGGCTGGTGCAAAGCGCGTTCTACCTGGGCTACTTCGTGTTCGCGATTCCGGCGGCGATGTTCATGCGCCGCTACAGCTACAAGGCCGCGGTGGTGCTGGGCCTGTTGCTGTACGCGATCGGCGCGTTCCTGTTCTACCCCGCCGCACAGGTGCACACCTACTGGCTGTTCCTGCTGGCGCTGTTCGTCATCGCCAGCGGCTTGGCATTCCTGGAAACCACCGCCAACCCGCTGGTCACCGTGCTCGGCCCCGCCGAGGGCGCGGCGCGGCGGCTGAACCTGGCGCAGGCGTTCAATCCGCTGGGCTCGATCACCGGCATCCTGGTCGGCCAGCACTTCATCCTGTCCGGCGTGGAGCACACGCCGCAGGCGCTGGCGGCGATGGCGCCGGCCGCGCGCGAGGCCTTCTTCGCCACCGAATCGCTGGCGGTGCAGACGCCGTACCTGATCATCGGCGCGGTGGTGTTGCTGTGGGCGTTGCTGATCGGGCTGACCCGCTTCCCGGCCACCCGCGCCGGCGGCGATGGCGCCAGTGCCGGTGGCTTCGGCCAGTTGCGGCGCAACCGCCGCTTCGTGTTCGCGGTGATCGCGCAGTTCTTCTACGTCGGCGCGCAGGTCGGCATCTGGAGTTACCTGATCCGCTACCTGCAGGACGGCGTGCCCGGCACGCCGGAGAAGACCGCCGCCGATTTCCTCACCGTCTCGCTGGTGCTGTTCATGGCCGGCCGCTTCATCGGCACCGCGTTGCTGCGCTTCCTGGCGCCGGCGCGGCTGCTGGGCGTGTTCGCCCTGCTCAACCTGCTGCTGTGCGCGGTGGCGGTGGCGCTGCCGGGCTGGATCGGCCTGTACGCGCTGGTCGCCAGCAGCCTGTTCATGTCGGTGATGTTCCCGACCATCTTCGCCCTGGGCCTGGACGGACTGGACGACGACGCGCGCAAGCTGGGCGCCTCGCTGATCGTCATGGCGATCATCGGCGGCGCGGCGCTGACCGCGGTGATGGGCGCGGTGTCCGACCATGCCGGCATCCACTGGGCGATCGCGGTGCCCGCCGTCGGCTTCGCGGTGATCCTCGGCTTCGCGCTGCACGCGTCGCGCCACGGCGCGACGCCCCTCCCCTCTGCCCGCGGAGCCTGAGCCATGCCGCGCCATTGCTACCTGCTGGACCTGCACGACGACCCGGCGCTGATCGCCGAATACGAGCGCTGGCACCGTCCCGACACGGTGTGGCCGGAGATCGTCGCCTCGCTGCGCGCGGCCGGCATCCGCGAGCTGGACATCCACCGCTGCGGCGACCGCCTGGTGATGCTGATGGACGTGGACGAGGACTATTCGCCCGCGGCCAAGGCCGCCGCCGACGCGGCGGACCCACGCGTGCAGGCCTGGGAAGAGTTGATGTGGCGCTTCCAGAAACCGTTGCCCGGCTCGGCGCCCGGCGAGAAATGGCGCGAGGCGCTGCAGATCTTTTCGCTGCAGGCGGCGCTGGCCGCGCAGGAGCGCAAGGGCGCAGGCTGAGGGTATTGCGTGGGCGTGTGGTAGAGGGTCGGTGTTGACTGCAGGCGAGACCGGTTGGTTTGTCGCTTCGCTCGTCGCGGCTGTGAAGCCGCTCCTACAGTTCCAGAGAGTGCCGCAGGTGCGGTTGCAGAGGTCGCGGCAGGCACGCCGGATGCTATGTGGCTTTTGTGGGAGGGACTTCAGTCCCGACTGCTGCCGAAGCCGGTGCCTTCACAGGTTCATGCGTCGCGACTGAAGTCGCTCCCACAAGGAGCGATCCAGGATCGCTAGCGCCGCCGTTGCAGGAGCGGCTTCAGCCGCGACCGGTGCACCGCAACCGGCATGCACCGCAACCGGTGCGCTTCCTTCGGCGGAAGCGCACCAATGCCGTTGGCGTCAGGCGCCCTGCGCCGCCAGGTCCGCACTCCAGAACGGGCCATCCGGATACAGGAATTCGCTGACCGAGGTGGGATGCATCTCGGCCGAGAAGCCCGGCGCCGTCGGTGCCAGGTAGCGGCCGTGCGCGATCCGCACCGGATCGACGAAGTGCTGGTGCAGGTGGTCGACGAATTCGATCGCGCGGTCTTCCATCTGGCCGGCGATGGCGACGAAATCGGCCATCGCCAGGTGCTGCACCAGCTCGCACAGGCCCACGCCGCCGGCATGCGGGAACACGCGCACGCCAAACTTGGCCGCCAGCAGCAGGATCGCCAGGTTCTCGTTGACGCCGCCCACGCGCGCGGCGTCGATCTGGATCAGGTCCACCGCGCCGGCCTGCAGCAACTGCTTGAACACCACCCGGTTCTGGGTGTGCTCGCCGGTGGACACCGGCACCGGCGCGATGCCGCGGCGGATCGCGGCGTGGCCGAGCACGTCGTCGGGGCTGGTCGGCTCCTCGATCCAGGCGATGTCGAATTCGGCCAGCTGGCGCATCCAGGCGATCGCCGGGGCCACGTCCCAGCGCTGGTTGGCATCCACCGCCATGGCGATGCCCGGGCCGATCGCCGCGCGCGCCAGGCGGCAACGGCGGATGTCGTCCTCCACGTTGGCGCCGACCTTGAGCTTGATCGTGCGGAAGCCGTCGGCCACCGCTTCCTTGGCCAGGCGCACCAGCTTCTCGTCGGAATAGCCGAGCCAGCCCGGCGAGGTAGTGTAGGCCGGATAGCCCTGTGCGAGCAGGGTCTGGATGCGCTCGGCGCGCAGCGGTTCGGCGTCGCGCAGCATGGCCAGCGCCTCGTCCGGGGTCAGCGCGTCGCTGAGGTAGCGGAAGTCGATCGCGGCCACCAGCTGTTCCGGCGACAGCTCGGCGATGAAACGCCACAGCGGCTTGCCGGCGCGGCGCGCGGCCATGTCCCAGGCGGCGTTGACCACGGCGCCGATGGCCATGTGCATCACGCCCTTCTCCGGCCCCAGCCAGCGCAGTTGCGAGTCGTCGGTGAGGCTGCGCGCGAAACCGCCCAGGTCGCCGATCACCGCGTCCACGTCGCGCCCCACCACATGGTGCGCCAGCGCCGCCACCGCCGCGCTCTGCACGTCGTTGCCGCGGCCGATGGTGAACGCCAGCCCGTAGCCGGCCAGGCCGTCGTCGGCGTCGGTGCACAGGCGCAGATAGGCGGCCGAATAGTCCGGATCCGGATTCATCGCATCGGAACCGTCCAGTTCGCGCGAGGTGGGAAAACGGACGTCGAAGGTCTCGAGCGCGACGATTTTGCTCATGGGGATCCTGGTCGGTGAAGCGGTAGGAAAGTCAAAAAAAGTGGTGATACAGCCCCTCTCCCCCCGGGAGAGGGGTGGGGGTGAGGGTGCGGGAGTGCACGACGGCAGCCGACCCTGCAAAAACAAGAACGAAGCAAGAGCACGCGGGCGTGCCGCTCCTGCGCTAGCGCAGGCCACCTCCGGGTGGATCGCGAGGTGGCTTCGCCCCGTCCCCTCACCCCCACCCCTCTCCCGAGGGGAGAGGGGCTTTACGCCGCGTCGCGCGGATGCGCGACGACGGCCTGGCGTTGCTCGCCCAGGCCTTCGATGCCCAGCGCCATCACGTCGCCCGGCTTCAGGTACACCGGCGGCTTCTGCCCCAGGCCCACGCCCGGCGGCGTGCCGGTGCTGATCACATCGCCCGGGAGCAGCGTCATGTAGCGGCTGATATGGCTGACCAGCTCGGCCACGCCGAACACCATCGTGCGGGTGCTGCCGTTCTGGTAGCGGTGGCCGTTGACCTCCAGCCACATCGACAGGTTCTGCGGATCCGGCACCTCGTCGGCGGTGACCAGCCACGGGCCGATCGGGCCGAAGCCGTCGCAGCTCTTGCCCTTCACCCACTGCCCGCCATGCTCGAGCTGGAACGCGCGCTCGGACAGGTCGTTGATCACCGCATAGCCGGCGACGTGCGACAGCGCCTCCTCCACTGACACGTCGCGTGCGGTATCGCCGATCACCACGCCCAGTTCCACTTCCCAGTCGGTCTTGAGCGAGCCGCGCGGGATCGTCACCGTGTCGTTGGGGCCGCTGATCGCGCTGGTGGCCTTCATGAACAGCACCGGCATCTCCGGCACCGCCATGCCCGATTCGGCGGCGTGGTCGGCGTAGTTCAGCCCGACGCAGATGAACTTGCCGACGCGGCCCACGGCAGCGCCGTAGCGCACCGCGCCGTCCACCCGCGGCAGCGTGGCCGGGTCGAGCGCGCGCAATTTGGCCAGGCCGGCGGCGGTGAGATGCTCGCCGGCGACGTCGTCGATCACCGCCGAGAGGTCGCGCAGGTGGCCGTCGGCATCGAGCAGGGCCGGGCGTTCGTGGCCGGGTTCGCCGTAACGCAGCAGTTTCATGGGAAGTCCTCTGTGGGGAAGGGGGAAGGCGCGGTCAGTTCGACCAGCCGCCGTCGATGATGTGGGTCTGGCCGGTGGTGAACGAGGACTCGTCCGAGGCCAGGTACACCACCAGTTGCGCGATCTCGCGCGGGTCGCCCAGGCGGCCCATCGGCTGGCGGTCGGTGAAGCTCTTCCATACCGCCTGCTCGTCGCCGCCCAGCGCCTTGACCCGCTCGCCCAGCGACGGCGTCTTGATCGTGCCGGGGCAGATCGCGTTGCAGCGGATGCCCTTGGCCACGTAGTCGGCAGCGATGGCCTTGCTCAGGCCGATCACCGCCGCCTTGGTCACGCCGTAGGCGAAACGGTTCGGCACGCCCTTGATGCTGGACGCCACCGAGGACATGTTGACGATGCTGCCACGGCCCTGCGCGAGCATGCCCGGCAGCACCGCCTGGCACAGGTAGTACATCGCATCGACGTTGATCGCGAACGAGCGCTTCCAGGCCGCCGTATCGCAGTCGAGGATGCTGCCCTGGTGCACGTAGCCGGCGCAGTTGAACAGCACGTCGAAGGTCGGCTGCGCCGCCACCAGCGCCTGGATCGCGGCGGCGTCGGTGACGTCCAGCGTCTGCGTGACGATGCCATCGGCCTCGGCGGCCAGGGCCTGCAGCGCGGCGGCGTCGATGTCGGTGGCCAGCACCTGCGCGCCCTCGCGCGCGCAGGCCAGTGCGCTCTCGCGGCCGATGCCGGCGCCGGCGGCGGTGATCAGGCAGCGCTTGCCTTGCAGACGGCCGCTCATGCGCGGCTCCCGGAAGTGGACGCGAACGTGGTCATGGGGCGGGACTCCTGGTTGGGGGGAAGGAATCGGATCGGACAGGCGATACACGCGCCGCGCATTGCCGGCGAACACCGCTTCGGCCGCGCCGGCGGCATGCTGCGCGACCCAGGCCTGCGCCAGCGCCATCCAGGCGGCGTAGTCGGCGCGCTGGGTCAGCACCGGCCAGTCGCTACCCCACAGCAGCCGCTGCGCGCCGAAGCAGGCGAACAGCTGCGCCACGTAGGGCGCCAGCACGGCATCGTCGATGCCGGCCGCGGCCGGCAGTTCGGTGAGCAGGCCGGACAGCTTGCACACCACGTTGGGATGCTGCGCCAACTGTGCCACGCCATCGGCCCAGGCCTGGAAACCGGCGCCGCCGATAGCCGGCTTGGCCGCGTGGTCCAACACCACGCGCAGCTGCGGGTGGCGCTGCAAGCGCGCCAGCAACGCCGGCAGGTGCAGCGGGCGTACCAGCGCGTCGAAGGCCAGGTCGTGCTGCAGCAGCGCGTCGAAGGCCGCATCCAGCTGCGGCCGCGCCAGCCACTGCGGATCGGCCAGGTCCTGCACCATCGGCCGCAGGCCCTTGAGCAGGCCCGCGCCGTCGGCGCACAGCGCGGCGATGCGCGCGGCGACGTCGGCGGCCGCGAAATCCACCCAGCCGACCACGCCGGCAATGCGCGGCTCGGTCCGCGCCAACTGCAGCAGGTAGCGCGTTTCCGCTTCGCTCTGCGCCGCCTGCACCGCCACCAACGCGGTCACGCCCTGCGCGTCCAGCGTCGCGGCCAGATCCTCGGGCAGGTAATCGCGGTACAGCACGCCCAGCGCCGGCGTCAGCCAGGCATAGTCGCCACGCGCCAGGCGCCAGAAATGCACATGGGCGTCGATCGTGTTCACGGCGTCGGCACCGGTGCGCGCAGCAGCCCGTCGTCGCGCAACTGGCGCCACAGCGCCGCGGGAATCGACGCGCGCAGGCGCGTGGCGGCGCTGGCCGCTTCCGCCGGCGTACGCATGCCGGCGACCACCGCGCTCACCGCCGGATGGGCCAGCGGGAACTGCAGCGCCGCCGCGCCCACGTCCACGCCGTGCGCCGCGCAGGCCGCGAACAGGGCTTGCGCGTGCTGCAGCGTGGCTGGATCCACCGGCGCGTAGTTGTAGGTGTCGCCCGGCCCGCGCGCATCGCTGAGCAGGCCGGAGCTGTACGGCCCGGCGACCAGGATGCCGATCCGCCGCTGCAGCGCCTGCGCCATGATCCGCTGCGCAGCGTGCTGTTCGAGCAGGGTGTAGCGGCCGGCCAGCATCACGCAGTCGAGCGGGAACAGCGGCATCAGTTCCAACGCCACGTCTTCCTCGTTGACGCCGATACCGATCGCCCGGCACGCGCCCTGCGCCTTCAGCGCGGCCATCGTCGGCAAGGCCTCGTCCAGCGCCTGCCGCAGCAGCGCCGGATGGCGCTCGCCGTGGGTCAGGCGGCCGATGTCGTGCAGCAGCAGCACGTCGATGTGATCGGTGCCGAGCCGTTGCAGGCTGGACTCGAACGCGCGCAGCACGCCGTCGCGGCTGTAGTCGAACTCGGCGCGGCGCCCGGCGACGGCAAAGCCCTCGCGCCCTGGCGCCGCCGCGGCATCGTCGTAGACGCAGCGCCCGACCTTGGTCGAGAGCGTGTAGCTGGCGCGCGGCAGCCCGCGCAGGCCCTGCCCCAGGCGTTGCTCACTCAGCCCATAGCCGTAGTACGGCGCGGTATCGAAATGGCGAATGCCGGCGGCATAGGCGTCGGCCACCGCGGCCAGGGCCACCGCGTCGTCCACCTCGGCGTACAGGTTGCCGATCGGTGCGGCGCCGAAGCCCAGCGCGGACAGGGACACACCGCTGGCACCCAGCGCACGTGAAGCGGTGGCGGCATCGGTGGCCGGGCTCAACGCCATGCGCGAACTCCCAGGATGGGCCGCACCGCAGGTCGCCCGCGGACGCGCGAGGGACGGTGGCGACTGGGATTGCACATGGCACGCCTCTGCCCGGGATCGGGCGCGATGAGTTATGGCCGCAGCATGCACGCCCAGGATGGCAATGGGCGCCGCGACTGTTCGCCTATGAATATAGCAATCACAAGTGAACAATCAACCTGCAGCGCAGCAATCGCCTGCTCGGCGTTCGGGCGGCAGCACCAGCGCCAACAGCGCGGCCGGCCGCTGCAGCAACGGCAGCGGCGTCTGCGGCTGCAGCGCGGCCGGCAAGGTATAGCCCCAGGCGACGCCGGCGAAGGCGATGCCGGCCTGGCGCGCGGCCTCGGCATCGCGGATCTCGTCGCCCACGCACAGCGCCCGCGCGGCGGGGATGCCGCAGGCGCGCAGGCTGGCGCGCAGCTTGCGCCGCTTGCCCAGCACCGCCGCGCCGCAGCGCACGTCGCGGAACTGCGCGAGCAGCGCGGGGCCAAGCACGCGCTCGACGTTGGCGCGGCTGTTGGACGTGACCAGGGCCAAGTGCACGCCGGCCTGCGCCAGGTGCGCCAGCAGCTCGGCGACGCCGTCGAACAGCGCAATGCGCTCGATCTGCGCGCTCATCAGCGCGCGCATGCGTTGCGCCACCGCCGGCACCCGCCACCAGCGCAGGCCGCTGCGCGCCATCAGCGCGCGTGCGCTCAGGCTGCGGATTTCGTCCAGCCGCTCGACGTCGAAGCGGCGGAAACCGAATTCGTCGGCGACGCCGTTGATGGTCGCCAGGAACCAAGGAAACGAGTCGGCCAGGGTGCCGTCGAAATCGAAGATGACCAGATCGTAGCGGTGCATGCGGCGCCAGCATGCCGGAGCGCCGGCATCCGCACCAGCGGCTTCCATCGGGCCGGTTCGGGCAGCGCGCGCAGGTTGTGCTCGATCATCTCCCGCGTCGACAGTCCGGCGTTACCGGCCTGATCGTTGAAAGCCGCGTGCGCGGATCGGAACGCCTTTCATCCGCCGTTGGCGTGCGCTTCACCCGCAACCGCCGGCCCAACGCGCACGCTGGACCCTCATCGCACGGAGACGCCCATGCACATGCAATCCCCCAATCCCGGCCAGGATCCGCAGCAGCCGCCGAACGAAGTGCCGGGCCAGGTGCCGAACCCCGGTGTGGACCCAACCCCGGATCGGCCGATCGACCCGATCCCCGACCAGCCGACCGATCCGACCATCCCGCCGATCCAGGACCCGGTCGGCGGCGTCGACGCGCCGGTGCCGGGGCCGCGCGGACCGACGCAGTACGTCTGAATCCTTCGCCGTTACCGGGAGTGCGCGCAGGCTCGGCCGCAGCGGCGTTGGAACGACGGCGAGCGGCCTTTCGCGAAAGCGCCCGGCGCGGCCGAAGCCGCTCGCACAGGGAAGGGGCAGGACACCCTTGTGGGAAAGGCGCCCTTGTGGGAGGGACTTCAGTCCCGACGACGGAAGGCATCCGTCGGCTTTCGGTTTCGCTTGTCGCGGCTGCATCACCGTTGACGCCCACCAGGTTCGGTGCGGCGACTGCCGCCTTCGGCAGTCGCAGCGACGAACAACGCCTCGGCCGGCAGATGCAAAAAGGAGCAGACGCAGCCCCCGACTGCACTGCGCGACCGCCTCAGCGAATCCGGAACCCCATCGTCGCCTCCACCGCCTGCTGCCAGCCGGCGTACAGCGCTTCGCGACGCTCTGCCGGCATGTCCGGCTCGAAGCGGCGGTCCACCGCCCATTGCTGGGCGATCTCGGCGCGATTCTTCCAGAACCCGGTGGCCAGGCCAGCCAGATAGGCCGCCCCCAGTGCGGTGGTCTCGGCCACCTCCGGGCGCAGCACCGGCACGTCCAGGATGTCGCTCTGGAACTGCGCCATGAAGTCGTTGGCGATGGCACCGCCGTCGGCGCGCAGTTCCTTCAGTTCGATGCCCGAATCGACCTGCATCGCGGTCAGCACGTCGCGCGTCTGGTACGCCATCGACTCGATCGCGGCGCGGATGAAGTGTTCCTTGGTGGTGCCGCGGGTCAGGCCGAACACCGCGCCGCGGATGTCGCTGCGCCAGTACGGTGCGCCCAGGCCGACGAAGGCCGGCACGAAGTACACGCCGTCGTTGTCGCCGGCGCGCTCGGCATAGGCCTGCGAGTCGCTGGCCTTGCCGAGCATGCGCAGCCCGTCGCGCAGCCATTGCACCACCGAGCCGGCGACGAAGATCGCGCCTTCCAGCGCGTACTCGACCTTGCCGTCCACGCCCCAGGCGATGGTGGTGAGCAGGCCGTTCTTCGAGGCCACCGCCTTCTCGCCGGTGTTCATCAGCATGAAACAGCCGGTGCCGTAGGTGTTCTTGGCCATGCCCGGCTCGAAGCAGGCCTGGCCGAACAGCGCCGCCTGCTGGTCGCCGGCGATGCCGGCGATCGGCACGGCGTGGCCGTAGAAATACTGGCCCTGGGTGTTGCCGTAGATCTCGCTGGACGAGCGCACCTCCGGCAGCATCGAGGCGGGGATGTCCAGCAGCTGCAGCAACTCCTCGTCCCAGCGCAGTTCATGGATGTTGTACAGCAGCGTGCGCGAGGCATTGGTGTAGTCGGTGACGTGGACCTTGCCGCCGGTGAGGTTCCAGATCAGCCAACTGTCGATGGTGCCGAAGGCCAGTTCGCCGCGCTGTGCGCGTTCGCGCGCCCCCTCGACGTGGTCGAGGATCCATTTCACCTTGGTGCCGGAGAAGTACGCATCGATCAGCAGGCCGGTCTTGGCCCGCACCGTCTCCTCGTGGCCGTCGGCCTTGAGCTGGTCGCAGATGTCCTTGGTCTGCCGCGACTGCCAGACGATGGCGTTGTAGATCGGCTGGCCGGTGGCGCGGTCCCACACCACCGCGGTCTCGCGCTGGTTGGTGATGCCGATGCCGGCGATCGCGCTGGCGTCCACCTGGTGGTTGTTGAGCAGCTCGGTGATCGTGGTGTAGACGCTGGTCATGATCTCGCGCGGGTTGTGCTCGACCCAGCCCGGCTGCGGGAAGATCTGCGAGAACTCGCGCTGGGCCATGCCGACGATGCGGCCCTGGCGGTCGAACAGGATCGCGCGCGAACTGGTGGTGCCCTGGTCGATCGCCAGGATGAACTGCTTTTCCATCGGAGACTCCTGCGGGATGCACGCCGCGCGCGACCGCGCGGCGCCAACGGGGAATGGGAACGCGCGCACGCCGCGCGCGGGGACGCGCAGGCGGCCGGCGCTAGGCGCGGCGCGCGGCGGCCTGCTCTTCCTCCAGCGCCTTCACCCGCGCCGGCAGGAACGGATAGATCAGCCACTGGTAGGCGGCGCCGCCGATCACGCCGCCGATCAGCGGGCCGACGATCGGGATCCACCAGTAGTGGTCGGCCGACGGCAGCGCCGAGGGCCCCCAGCCGGCGACGTAGGCGAACAGGCGCGGGCCGAAGTCGCGGGCGGGATTGATCGCCCAGGCTTCCAGGTAGCCCATCGACGCGCCGATGGTGGCCACCAGCAGGCCGATGATCAGCGCACCGGAGTTGGCGGTGGGCGCGGCCTCGTTGTAGCGCTCGGTGATGGCGAAGATGCCGAAGATCAGGAACGCGGTCAGGATCACCTGATCGCGCAGCGCGTGCATCGGGGTGATCGCCAGGCCCGGCGCGGTGAAGAACACCCCGGCCGCGCCGCCGCCGGCGCGGGTGAGCTGCTGGGCCTGGTTGTAGTGGTCGATCACCGGCGCGAACAGCAGGTAGACGATCCAGGCGCCGAGGAACGCGCCGATCACCTGGGCGACCCAGTACGGCAGCACCTTGGGCCAAGGAAAACCGCGGTACAGCGCCAGCGCCAGGGTCACCGCCGGGTTGGCGTGGGTACCGGACACCGAGCCGGTGACGTAGATGGCGATGGTCACCGCCAGGCCCCAGGCGATGCACACGCCCCAATAGGCGTGCTGGTAGGGGCTGGGGTCGTAGAGCACGTACATGCACGCCACCGAGCAGCCGAAAGCGATGATGATCAGCATCGCGATCGCCTCGGAAATCAGTTCGCCCACCAGTTGCCGGCTCATGCCCGTGCCTCCCGGCCCGCCGTCGTTGCCGCTGTCGATCCACCCATGCCTGCCACCCTCCACGGTTGCGTCCAGGTTGTTCCTGCGCCGCGGCGAGGGCCGGGCGCAGCGCGATTGTGCACGCGCCGCCGCCGCCCGAACCGGGCCGGCGGCGGCGTTTTGCTCATGCCGGTGCCGCGGCCAGGGTGGCCGGCGCCTGCTGCAGGTAGGCGACCAGGCGCTCGCGGCCGGCGGCGTCCACGCGCAGGCCGAGCTTGCTGCGGCGCCACAGCAGGTCCTCGGCCTCCACCACCCACTCGTGCTGGCGCAGGTAGTCGACCTCGGCCTGGTACAGGTCGGCGCCGAAGTGCTGGCCCAGGTCCTGCAGCGCGGCCGCATCGCCCAGCAGCGTCTGCGCGCGGGTGCCGTAGTTGCGCGCCAGCCGCTGCGCGGTGGCCTCGGCCAGCCACGGCCGCGTCGCGCGCAGTTCGCGCGCCAGCGCGGCGATGTCGCTGCGCTCGCCGCCGGGCAGCGGCGCGCCATGCGCGGTCCAGGCCGGCGCCTTGCGCCCGGCATGCGCGGTGAGCCGGTTCACGGCCTCCTCGGCCAGCTTGCGGTAGGTGGTGAGCTTGCCGCCGAACACGTTGAGCAGGGCGGCGCCGTCGCGCGCATCCAGCTCCAGCAGATAGTCGCGGGTGACCTCGGCGGCGTTGTCCTCCTCGTCGTCGAGCAGCGGGCGCACGCCGCTGTAGCTCCACACCACGTCGTCCGGCGCGATCTGCTTGCGGAAGTAACGGTTGGCCGCCTCGCACAGATAGCGCGTCTCCTCGCCGTCGATGCGCGGCGCGGCCGGGTCGGCGCGGTAGTCGACGTCGGTGGTGCCGATCAGGGTGTAGTCCTGCTCGTAGGGGATGGCGAAGACGATGCGCCGGTCCGGCTGCTGGAAGATGTAGGCGTGGTCGTGCTCGAACAGCCGCGGCACCACGATGTGGCTGCCCTTGACCAGGCGCAGCGCGTGGTCGTGGCCGACGTGCGCCACCTCGTCCAGGAACTGCACCGCCCACGGCCCGGCGGCATTGACCAGCGACCGCGCGCGCAGTTCCTCGCGGCGGCCGTCGGCGTGCTGCAGCTGCACCTGCCACAGGCCATCGACACGGCGCGCACCGATGCAGCGGGTGCGGGTGAGGATGCGCGCGCCGCGCTGCGCGGCGTCCATCGCGTTGAGCACCACCAGCCGCGCGTCCTGCACCCAGGCATCGGAATAGACGAAGCCGGTGCGGAACTCCTCGCGCAGCGGCGCGCCCACCGGATGCGTGCGCAGCGCCAGGCGCCGCGAACCCGGCAGGGTACGGCGGCCGCGGCCGAGGTGGTCGTACAGGAACAGGCCGGTGCGGATCATCCACGCCGGGCGCAGGTGCGGCTGGTGCGGCAGCAGGAAGCGCAGCGGCCAGATGATGTGCGGGGCCAGCCGCAGCAACACCTCGCGCTCGGCCAGCGCCTTGCCGACCAGGGCGAATTCGTACTGCTCCAGGTAGCGCAGGCCGCCGTGGATCAGCTTGGTGCTGGCACTGGAGGTATGCGCGGCCAGGTCGTCGCGCTCGCACAGGCACACCGACAGGCCGCGGCCCACCGCGTCGCGGGCGATGCCCACGCCGTTGATGCCGCCACCGACCACCAGCACATCGTAGGTCTCACGCATAGCCGACTCCGGAAGTGTCGTGTCCCGGACCCGGCAACCGGCCGGGCCCAGGACTGGGGACTAAAAGATCGTAAACGAACATTTTCAAACATAGCACGCTGCACTGCAGCGTAGCGTCGACAGCGACTGGGGAAACGACGTGAAACGCCCGCAGTCCTTAGGCCAGAGGCAGCCTGGCGAGTACAGGGCACCGCCGCGAGGTGGCGAGCCCACCTTATCACGCAACATTAACGAAACAATTCGAACACAAGCGCCGGCTCGCTGCCCAGGCATCGGAGCCGGGCCGGCACGGCTCAGTCGGCCGGCCCGTCCAGCTCCGGCGCGGCCGGATCGGCGGCATCGCCCTCGGCGACGAACACGCGGGTGCCGGCCGCGTCCAGCACCGCCGCCAGGTCGGGCGGCGGCGCGCGGTCGGTGAACCAGGCCTGCACCCGTCCGATCGGCCCCAGCCGGACCATCGCGTTGCGGCCGAGCTTGCTGTGGTCGGCGGCCAGGAACACCTGCCGCGAGTGCTCGATGATCGCCTGCGCCACCCGCACCTCGTGGAAATCGAAATCCAGCAGGGTGCCGTCGGGGTCGATGCCGGAAATGCCGATCACGCCGAAGTCCACCTTGAACTGGCGGATCAGCTCGATGGTCGCCTCGCCGGTGACGCCCTGGTCGCGGCCGCGCACGCGCCCGCCGGCCACCATCACTTCGAAGCTGGGATTTGCGCTCATCATCACCGCGACGTTGAGATTGTTGGTGATCACGCGCAGGCCGCTGTGGCCCATCAGCGCGCGCGCCACGTCCTCGTTGGTGGTGCCGATGTTGATGAACAGCGAGGCGTCGTCGGGAATGTGCTGCGCCAGCAGCGTGGCGATGCGCCGTTTCTCCCGCGCCTGCAGCGACTTGCGCGCCGCGTAGGCCAGGTTCTCCACGCTCGACGGCAGGCTCACCCCGCCGTGGTAGCGGCGCAGCACGCCGGCCTCGCACAGCAGGGTCAGGTCGCGGCGGATGGTCTGCGGCGTCACCTCGAAACGCGCCGCCAGCCCTTCCACTTCGGCATAGCCCTGCTGGCGCACCAGCGCCACCAGTTGCTCCTGGCGCGGATTGAGCGCGGACACTGCGCTCGGCTTGGGAATCGGATGGTCCATGCGCCGATGATGGCGCATGCGCCGGCGGATGCAACCGCGCCGCGGCGCGACATGGCGCCATGCCGCGTGCACAGCGTCGGTGAACCGCAGCCATGGCCTGCGCCGGCGTGGTCTACGCGCCGGTGCGGGCCAGCGCCTAGACTAGCGCCCCTCCCCGGGCCTCCCGGCACTCCCGCACCGATCATGCTCAACAACGACATCCTGCGCTCCATCCGCTACATGCTCGACCTGAGCGACCAGAAGATCGTCGATCTGGCCCACCTCGCCGATCCGGCATTCGCGATCGACAAGACGCAGATCCCCGCCTGGCTGAAGAAAGAGGACGAGGACGGTTTCGTCGAGTGCAGCGACGCGGTGCTGGCGCACGTGCTGGACGGGCTGGTGTTCCACTACCGCGGCCGCGACGACAGCCTGCCGCCGCGCCCGGTGGAAGCGCGCATCACCAACAACGTGGTGCTGAAGAAGCTGCGCGTGGCGTTCCAGCTCAAGGACGTGGACATGCACCAGATCTTCGACGCCGCCGGCTTCCCGGTGTCCAAGCCGGAGCTGTCGGCGCTGTTCCGGCAGCCGGAGCACAAGAATTTCCGCCTGTGCGGCGACCAGTTGCTGCGCAACTTCCTCAAGGGCCTGACCCTGCGCGTGCGCGCCGCCGGCTGAGCCGCGCGCCCCGCCGCAGCAGGGCGCGGCCGTGGCCGCGAGGCGGGCGATCCGCACGCCGGCCATCGCGAATCGGTAGGATGCGCCCAGTCCGCCACCACCGCGGGCGCGGCCGGCTGTCGGCCCTGCCCGCCTCCCGTTCCGCTCGAGGGTCCCCATGAAGCTAGAGGCGCTGTTCGACCAGTTGCACACCCTGCCGACCATTCCCCAGGTGGCGCAGGACCTGATCCTGCAGTTCGATGCGCCGGGCACCAGCCTGGACGCGGTGGCGCGCAACATCGAGCGGGACCCGGTGATCGCGGCCAAGGTGCTGCGGCTGGCCAATTCGGCGCGCTTCCGCGGCGCGCGCGATTCCACCACGGTGGAAGACGCGGCGTTGCGCCTGGGCTTCAACACCTTGCGCACCCTGGTGCTGGCGTCCTCGGTGACCGGCGCGTTCCATGCGCCGGCGCATTTCGACCTGCGCGCGTTCTGGCTGCACAGCTTCGAAGTGGCCGGCGTGTGCCGGCTGCTGGCGCGGCAGAAGGGCCTGGACGCGGAGACCGCTTTCACCTGCGGCATGATGCACAACATCGGCGAACTGCTGATCCAGACCGGCGCGCCCGACTATGCCGCGCAGTTGCACCCGGACGCCTCCTCCAGCGGCCGCGCCGCCGACGAGACCGTGCAACTGGGCTTCGGCTACCCGGAAGTGGGCGCCGAGCTGGCGCGGCGCTGGCACCTGCCGCAGGTGATCCAGACCGCCATCGCCTTCCAGGCGCGGCCGCTGCAGGCCGCGGAAGACGAGCCGATGCCGAAGGTGGTCGCCCAGGCCGCCCTGGTCGCCGACGCGCTGGAGCGCCACGGCGGCGCCAACGCGCAGGCGCGACAGGCGGTGACCGGCCCGCTGATGGACGATGTGGACCTGGACGCGCTGTTCGCCGCGCTGCCCGCCGTGATCGAGGCCGATCGCGCCTTTACCGAGATGCTGAAGTAAGGGAAGACGTGCTGCCGCGTCGGCCACGCCGCGCGGCAGCCGCCACGGAATCGGCGCCTCCCCGCTTCGCCGTACCCTCATCCGGCGCTACGCGCCCCCTTCTCCCGGTGGGAGAAGGGATGGTTTCCGGCGGGCGCGCGCGGGCCTCGGCGGCACCGCGGCCGCATCGCGCGGTTTGCGGGCTTTCGGCGTCTTCGCGGTTGTCGCCTTTGCCGCACGTGTCTTCTTCGCGGCCTGCGCTGACGTCGTCGATTTCGCCGCGGTCCTGGCCGTGGTCTTGCCCTTGATCCGCGCGGCGGTCTTCTTCGCCAGCGACGTCGCGCCAGAGGCGGATGTGCGTGGGGTCTTGTTCGCCTTGCCGCCCTGGGTCTTGCTCCCAGCAGCGTCACCGCGCCGCGGCTTGGCCGACGCCGCAGCCGCAGCGCTGGCCGGCGACGCACGCAGCGCGACCCAGGTCGGCGCATGGTCGCTGGCATGCGGCAGGTCGCGCACCCAGCGGTCCACGCCGGCGTCGTGCAGGCGCGCGGCCAGCGGCGGATTCAGCAGCAGGTGGTCGATGCGCAGCCCGGCATCGCGCTGCCAGTGCTGGCGGAAATAGTCCCAGAACGTGTACACGCGGCGCGCGCCGTGCACCTGGCGCAGGCTGTCGGTCCAGCCCTGCGCCAGCAGTCCGGCATAGGCCTGGCGGCTCTCCGGCTGCAGCAGCGCATCGCGCCGCCACGAGGCCGGGGTGTAGATGTCCGCATCGGTGGGCACCACGTTGAAGTCGCCGATCAGGGCCACCGGATGCGGCAACGCCACCAACTGCTGCGCATGCCGCTGCAGCCGTGCGAACCAGTCCAGCTTGTAGTCGAACTTCGGCCCTGGCCGCGGATTGCCGTTGGGCAGGTACAGGCAGCCGACCAGCACGCCGTGCGCCATCGCCTCGATGTAGCGGCTCTGGGTGTCGCGCGGATCGCCGGGCAGGCCGCGCCGGCTCTCGACCGGATCGCAGCCCTTGGCCAGCAGCGCCACGCCGTTCCAGCCGGACTGGCCCATCCACACCGCGCCGTAGCCGGCGGCATGCAGCGCGGCCAGCGGGAAGCCGGCGTCCACGCTTTTGAGCTCCTGCAGCCCTACGATATCCGGCGCCTCGCGCTGCAGCCATTGCAGCAGATGCGGCAAGCGGCTGCGGATGCCGTTGACGTTGTAGGTGGCGATCTTGAGCGTCTTCATCCGGCGCACCTGCAGAACCTGCCGTCACCTTCGCCCCGCTACCCTCGCCGCATCGTGAAGACCGGAGCCGGCGCATGACCCCGCTCGACAAGCCCTTGCGCCGCGAACTGGACATCGACGGCACGCGCTACACCCTGACCGTGGACCCGGACGGCCTGAAGCTCACCGAAAAGGGCCGGCGCAAAGGCCTGGAATTGCGCTGGAGCGCGCTGGTCAGCGGCGACGCCGCATTGGCCACCGCCTTGCAGGCCTCATTGGCCGATCGCCCCGGCAAGCGCTGAGCGCACGCAAGCTAGGCAGGCGATACTCCAAGGCGCAGCCGCTGATGGTGCTATCGTCGCGCCTTCGGCAACCAGCAGGGAGCGGGCGGATGCGCAGGCGCGAGGGGAATGCTGTCGGAAACCGGCAGACGCGTGCCCACCAGGCACCACGGGTCATGCGACCGCTGCTGCTCGCCCTGCTGCCGCTGGCCGCGCACGCCGCGCCGGACGTGCCGGAGCGCTTGCACGTGTCCAGCACCAGCGAATACGCCGCAGGCACGCCCGAATGGCGGCAGGTGCGCGACTGGCTGGCGCAGCACCGGCCGTCGCAAGCCGGCCCCGCCCAGGCCCAGAACCTGCAGCGGCTCGGCCCCCTGGTCCTGACCTACGCACGGGCGCTGCACGGCGTTCCGACCCAGGCGCCCGAAGCGCTGCCGCTGCCCGACCAGGGCACGACAGGCGACAGCATCGCCATCGCCAGTTGCCTCGACGGCCTGCGGCAATCGTGGGTCTACGCCGTCGAGGAACCGTCCGCGCGTGCATGGACGCTGACCTCGTTCACCGCCGCGCAGAGGACGGACTGCACGCAGGCCAACGGCGCGCCCTGACCCTGCAAAGCGCTCCCACCGGCACTGCTTCAGGTCGCCTCGCTTCGCTCGCTGTTGCCACGCTGCGACAAGGGCGCGTCTTGCCTGAGACGAGCGGTTTCAGCCACGACGGGCGTTATCGGCAACGCCTCCTCGCGGCTCACGCAGCGCGTGTCAGATCGCACGCGCGTCGCTGGGTTGCGTATTGGAGCTGGGGCCGTAGGACAGCCGGTAGTGCTGCGGGTTGTTATCGTTCGTTTCCGTCGCGGCCGCGGCGACGATGTCGACCTTGAATTGGGTTTCGGCCGCAGGGTTGTGCAGGTAGCGGGTGTACGTCCGCTCCCAGTTGGTCGGATCGTCGAGGTGTTCGGCACGGACCTTCTTCCAGACGGGATACGACATGGCATGGACTCCTTGGGTTAATGGACGGACCTGCACCTGCCAGCGCGATGCCGGCGTGCGATGCCATGTTTGTGCTGACCGCAACCAAGACCAATCGGCATACGCCTGATCTTCGGGCGCCGCGATGCGACCTGTCGGCGCATGCCCAGCGCATCTGCAACAGAGCCGGTTGCGCTGCGAGCAATGGCAGCGCCGCCAACGGGAGTCGCGGACGGCCGCTTGCATCGCTGCCGAGGCAGGCAGGTCTCGGCTACCATCGCCCCGCGCGCGCCGCGCGTGCCCACTGTCTCCTCGCTCGCCCCCGCCCATGCCCGCCGCCGCTTCGTCCCGCCCCGCCGCAACTCCCCTCGTCGGCCGCCTGCGCACCATGGTCCGCGTCGCCATCTGCCTGGTCGCCAGCGTGCTGCTGATCCCGCCGCAGTGGCTGCTGATGCGCTTCACCCGCGGCCGCGGCGCGTTCGTACTGCCGCGGCTGTGGTTCGGCTGCCTGCGGCGCGCCCTGGGCATCCGCCTCGAGGTCGTGGGCACGCCACGCGACACCGGCGGGACGCTGTTCGTCGGCAACCACATCTCCCACTTCGACATCGTGGTGCTGGGCAGCCTGCTGCGCGCACGCTTCATCGCCAAGAACGACATGGAGCGCTGGCCCGGCATGCGCCACATCGGCGCGCTGGCGCAGACCGTGTTCATCAGCCGGCGCCGCCAGGACGCCGCGGCAGTGGCCGCCGCCGTGGCCGCGCAACTGCGTCCGGAACATGACGTGGTGCTGTTCGCCGAAGGCACCACGTCCTCCGGCGCACGGGTGGCGCCGTTCAAGTCCAGCCTGTTCTCGCTGTTCCTCGGCACCGAGCCGGGCGCGCGGCACTGGACCCTGCAACCGTTCACGCTGGAGGTGCGCAGCGTCGACGGACAGCCGCTGGCGCAGGGCGGCGATCGCGACGCGTATGCCTTCTACGGCGAGATGCAGGCCGGCGCGCACGTCGCGCACTTCCTGCGCCTGTCCGGTGCCGTGGTCAGGGTGACCTTCCACGCACCGATCGCGGTGGCGCCGGGCAGCGACCGCAAGGCGCTGGCCGCGCAGTTGCACGGCATCGTGGCCTCTGCGCTGCCGGTCGCGCCGACGGATGCCGCTGCGGCCTAGGACGGCGGCACGCGCCGGCGCGCACCGGCAAGGCCCGACGGCGCATCAGTGCGTGGTGTCCGGCGCCAGCGGCTCCGCCAAGCGCACCACCGCGTCCTGCTTGCGTCACTCCATCGCGCCCAGCGCCGGCCAGGTCTGGGCATCGCGGCGCAGGCAGGCGACGCCACGCGCGTCACGGCCACCGACGGATCGCCCGGTGGGCGCCAGCGCGGCGGCACCCGTTGCGCGCCTCATGCCGGTCGCTGGTTCGTCAAAGACCATCGCATCGCGTCGCGCTTCACCTATCGCGCGGCGGCACAAGGGGCAACGCGTGCATGCCGCCCCCGTGGCGACGCCCACTCAGTGCCTGACCGCCTCGCACAGCTTGCGGTTGAACCAGGTGGACTTGGCGATGGGCAGGTAGGCGTCCCAGTCGCTGGGCGGCAGCATGGCGCTCTGCGTGTCCAGTTGCGCCTGGAACGAGGCCTCGTCGCGGCTGCGGCCGGCCATGGTGCCGTCCAGCACCGCCAGGCACTCCTGCGGCCGGCCCAGGCGCAGCAAGGTGATGGCGCGGTCGTTGGCGAAGCGATCCCGGTCCAGCCAGTTGAGGAAACCGCCGCACTCGCCTTCGAACGCCTGCATGCCGGCCAACGCCTGCGCATAGCGCTTGCCGCGATAGTCCTGCAGATACGCCTCGCGCCGCCGGTTGCTGGCCGCGGCGGTGCAGCCGGCCGGCAGCCGCAGGTAGTCGCCCTCGAAACTGGCGCGCATGCCGCAGTAGTCGCGGCAGCTCTCCTCGGTCAGCGCGGCCACGTTGAACCCGCCTTGCACTGGCTTGAACGCGAGCCTGCACGGCACGTCGCCGGCGTCGTTCAGCTCCGCCTTGTCGCCCTGCAGCGTGCCCGACAGCGAACAGGTGTGGCCGTTGGCGCCGACCGACAACAGGTCGAACTGGCGCGCCCCGCCCTGCTCGGTGACCCGCATGCTGCCCCAGCCTTCCTTGGTGGCGTACTCGCCGGGCGTCGGGCCGGCCGCCGCCGCACCGAACGTCACCAGCCACACCAGCATCGCGCTCCATCCGTCTCGCCGTGTCATCGCCTGTTCCTGCTTCGATCAGAACCGGCAAGTGTGCGGCATCGCCTCGCTGGCAGACCAGTCCCGCCACATGCGCTGGCGGATGCAGCGCGCTGCGCCGCGTCACGCCCGCGCGCGCGTTCCGCGCGACAATCCGCGCATGACCCGCCTTCTGCTCTCGCTCGCCGGCATGCTCGCCGGCATCGCCGCCGCCGCGCCGCTGCCCGAGCGCATGCTGGTCTTCAGCAAGACCGCCGGCTACCGCCACGACTCCA
Source organism: Xanthomonas sacchari (assembly GCF_024266585.1). NCBI lineage: Bacteria > Pseudomonadati > Pseudomonadota > Gammaproteobacteria > Lysobacterales > Lysobacteraceae > Xanthomonas > Xanthomonas sacchari. Next base: position 840,737 of record NZ_CP100647.1, on the reverse strand, counting down.
TCCCCACCGCGGTGGCGACCTTGCGCCAGCTCGGCGAGGCCGAGGGGCTGGCCGTGGACCACAGCGAGGACGCCGGCGTGTTCACCGCCGACAACCTGGCGCGCTATCGCGTGGTGGCCTTCGCCAGCACCACCGGCGAGATCCTCGATGCCGACCAGCAGCGCGCGTTCGAAGGCTTCGTGCGCAACGGCGGCGGCTTCCTCGGCGTGCATGCCGCGGCCGACACCGGCTACCAATGGCCGTGGTACGGACGCCTGGTCGGCGCCTGGTTCCAGAGCCATCCGCCCGGCCTGCAGTCCACCCGGGTGCAACCCGAACGCGACGGTCGCCCGTACGGCGCGGCGTGGCCGATCCGCGACGAGCTCTACAACTTCCGCCACAACCCGCGCGGCCAGGTGCAGGTCGTCGCCACCGTGGACGAACGCCTGTACGCCGGCGGCAGCATGGGCGCCGACCATCCCATCGCCTGGCGCCATGCCTTCGACGGCGGCCGCGCCTGGTACACCGGCCTGGGCCACGACGCGGCGGTGTACGCCGATGCGAACTTCCTGGCGCAGCTGCGCCAGGGCGTGCGCTACGCCGCGGGACGCGACGACGCGGACTGAAGCGTCCCGGCGGGCTGCGCGACAGGCGCGGCCGGCCTGACTGGCGCGAGCGCCACGCACGCCGTCGCACGGACCGTGGCACGTCCCCGCATTCGCCCGGGTTGGCTACGCCCGCCACCGCCCCTACCGATCAGCGCAGCGGCATCCGGCTGCGGAACTCGGCCAGCACCAGGGCACGAAGCCAGCGGTGCGCCACGTCGTGCTCCAGCCGCGGATGCCACAACATCGACACGGTGATGGCCTCGGTGAGTACCGGCAGCGCGAACACGTGTGCGGGCTCGCGCAGCGTGTCGGGCTGCCCCGCCATGAACGAGGCCGGCACCAGTGCGATCAGGTCCGAGCCGCGCGCGACCGCCAACGCGGCGGAAAAGCTGGGCACCACGGTCGCGACATGGCGAACCAGGCCCATCTGCTGCAGCGCGTCGTCCACCGGTCCCTGCGCCCGCCCGCGCCGCGAGGCCACCACGTGGCCGAACGCCACGTAACGCTGCGCACTCACCTGCGCCTCGCGCGCCAGCGGATGGCCGCCGCGCACCGCGCCGACGAAGCGATCGCGGAACAGGCCCTGCACGCGCAGTTCCGGCCCCATTTCGCTCAGCACCCCGATCTCCAGATCGGCCAAGCCCTCGCGCAGCGGCCCGGCGGTCTTCTGCGCCTTGGCGACGAACCGCAGGCGCACCTGCGGCGCCGACGCGGCCACCGCGGCGACCAGCATCGCCGCGAACGCCTCCACGAAGGCATCGTTGGCGCGCACGGTGAAGGTGCGCTGCAACGTCCCCGGATCCAGCGCGGCCGGCGCCGGGCGCAGCACCGCGCGTGCGGCCTCCACCGCGTCGCGGGCGCGCTCGCGCAGTTGCAGCGCATGCGGTGTCGCCACCATCGCACCGCCGGCGCGGACCAGCAGCGCATCGCCGGTCGCCTCGCGCAGCCGGGTCAGCGTCCGGCTCATCGCCGACGCGCTCAGCCCGAGCCGCCGCGCGGCGCCGGCGACGCTGGCTTCCGCCAGCAGCGCGTCGAGGGCGATCAACAGATTCAGATCCGGTTCCGGCATACGCGCTTTCCCACGGTGGCGAATGGACACAGGCGTCCCACGCAAGGCGTCAATGCATCCGACGCGCGTTCCGCTGGGCGACCCGCGCGCCTAGAGTGCGCAGACCGCCAGCGGACCCCGCGTGCCGAGGCCGCGCCGGCCACGAGGAGACCCGCCATGATCCACGCCCCTGCACAAAATACCGTCCTGCTGATCGGCGCCTCGCGCGGCCTGGGCCTGGCGATGGCCGAAGGCTACCTGAGACGCGGCTGGCGCGTCATCGCCACCGAGCGCGCCGGCGCGCCCAGTGCACTGCACCGCCTTGCCGCGGCGCATCCGCAGGCGCTGCGCATCGAATGCGTCGACATCACCGTCCCGGCGCAGCTGGCCGCGCTGCGCGCGCGCCTGCAGGGCGAGGTCGTGGATCTTCTGTTCGTCAACGCCGGCGTCAAGAACGACGACCGCGAGACCGTCGCCGATGTCGCCACCGACGAATTCGTCCGGGTCATGGTCACCAACACGCTGAGCCCCATGCGCACCATCGAGACCTTGCGCGACCTGGTGCGCGACACCGGCAGCATCGGCGTGATGTCGTCCGGGCAAGGCAGCATCGCCAACAACACGAACGGCCAGCACGAGATCTACCGCAGCAGCAAGGCGGCGCTGAACATGCTGATGCGCAGCTTCGCCGCCCGCCAGCGCGACAGCGCGCGCACCCTGCTACTGATGGCGCCCGGCTGGGTGCGCACTGACCTGGGCGGACCGGACGCGCGCCTGTCCATCGACGACAGCATCCCGCGCCTGCTCGACACCATCGACGCCGCCCACGGCCGCGGCGGCCTGCACTACCTGGACTACCTGGGCCGCGTGGTGCCCTGGTAAACGCCGCCGCAAGCCAGTGACGCGCCGGCGCGCTACGCTCGCTTACGCCCCTTCGGCCTGCACCAAGGCCAGCGCGTCCTGCTCCGGCAGCGGCCGCGACAGGAAATAGCCCTGCACGAAATCGACGCCGAGCGCGCGCAGGGTGTCCAGTTCCTCGGCCGTCTCCACGCCCTCGGCCACGACATGCGAGCCGATCTCGTGCGCGAAGTTGGTCAGCCCCTTGGCCAGCGCGCGGCACGTGCGGTCGCTGTCGATGCAGTGGGTGATGCTCATGTCGAGCTTGATCACATCCGGCTGCAGCCGCAGGATGTGGCGCATGCTGGCGTAGCCGGCGCCGGCGTCGTCCACCGCCAGGCGCGCGCCGCGCGCGCGCAGCGGCGCCAGCGCATCGGCCAGTTCCTGGTAGTCGCGCACGATGGCGTGCTCGGTGATCTCCAGGGTCAGGCGCGCCACGTCGATGTCCTCCCCCAGCAGCACCGCCAGCGCCTCGGACGTCAGCAGCTCCGGCGACAGATTGAGATTGAGCCGGTAGGTCGGCGGAAACCGCCGCAGATAGGCCAGCGTCTTGGCCACCACGTGCAGCTCCAGGCGGATGCCGACGCCGGCCAGCTCGGCCTGCTGGAACCACTGGTCGGGGCCGCGCTGCGGGGCGATGTCGAAACGCGACAGGCACTCGAATCCGTGCAGGCGCATGCCGTCCAGCGCGAACAACGGCTGGAACACGATGCGCGGCGCGCCCGCGGCCATTGCGCCGTCGATCTCGTCGATCATCGCCTGCCGCTCCAGCTTGTGCGCCTCCACCTCTTGCAGGCGCAGCGCAAGAATCTCGGCGAATGCGCGCAGCATGCCGATGTCGCGCGGGCCCAGGTCGTGCCTGGGCAGGAAGCTGAAACAGCACAGCGTGCCGTACACCCGGCCACTGACCTGGATCGGCACGCTCATGTGCGCGCCGATCGGGATCGAGAAGGTCGCCGGGATGCATTGCGCGGCCGGCTCCAGCGAGGTATCCGGAATGAGCTGTGGCAGATCGCCTCGGACCACGCCCATGCAGTAGCCGTCGGCCAACGGCAGGATCTGGCCTTCGTGGATCGGGCAACCGGGCGGCGCGTCCACGTGGTCGAGCACGCGATCGGTCTCGCGGAAGCGCGACAGGAACGCCACGTCCATGCCCAGGTGCCGGCGCACCACGCGCAGGCAGCGGCGCAGTTCGCGATCGCTGATCTCGCCGGACAGCAGCTCGAACAACGGATGAGATCCCACTCCTTCCCCGGTCCACGGCATCCAGCGTCTCCCCCGAAAGCGTTGCGGCGACCGCAGCCTCCCCCTACCGCGGCGCGGGCCCGCGCACATGTCGCTGGATCCCAGGACATCTGTCCTGTTGCCCAGCGAGCGACACGTTCATGCCACCCGACTGTACGGCGTGTCACACAACAGCGAAAGCACCCGTCGTTCAGATAGCTGAGGTGTCTACGGCGGCTGCCCCGCGTCGGACATCGCCACCGCGCATTGACTGGCGCAGGGGCTGCCCCCCAACGGCGGGCAAGCCAGGCGCGGAACGCCGGCCGCCGCTCGCCAGCGGGGGCAGCCGCTCCGGTTGAGCGGCCTCGGAGGCGCGCCATCGAGGCAAGGCGTGCCGGCCGGCGCGGGTGCGGCGAGCACGTCAGACGTAGACCGCCAGCCCCAACAGATCCAGCGCGCCATGCGCCACGATCGCCGGCCACAGCCGCCTGGTCCTGGCTACCCACCAGCCCAGGATCAGCCCCACCAGCAGGATGCAGATGGCACCGGTGGCCCCCAGGTACAGGTGATACGCCCCGCGGATCGCCACGCTGACATTGACCGCGAACGCCTGGCTGTGCCGCCGCTCGAGCGCGCGGATGACGTAACCGCAGACGAACACTTCCTCGAAGACCGGATTGAGCAGCGAGACCGCCAGCACCGCCGCGATCGACAGCCGCCCGGCGACCATCCCGTCGATCGCAGGCGCGTCGGCCGCCGCCCCCGCACTCAGCAGACGCCACGTGTAGGTCGCCAGCATGCAGGCCGCCAGCAATCCCAGCCCCGCGCGGAGATCGCGCACCTGCCACTGCAGCCCCAGGGCCTGCGGCGTCCAGCCGCGGAACCACAGCACCGGCAGCAACACCGCCAGCAGCAGCAGTTCGTAGCACACCATCCACCACAGACTCGCGTCGGAAAACGACGGCTCGACCGACGGCGCCAACACTGCCATCGTGCCGGAGTAGATCGGCAACCCGAACGCCACCGCCACCACCAGCAACAGCTCGCCCCATCCGCATGATGGCTCCCCACGTCCCGCATTCACGCTCCCTGTCTCGCTCCATCCAATTAAGAATTGCTTCGTAGCAGGCTATATATGCACGCAATGGAACGCGCGAAAATATATCGAAATTAAAATTGAAAATCATCCCTCATCGACAGAAATCTTCCAGCGAAACCATCAGATCAAAAATATCCTCTGGCACCTCCCCTATTTGCATAGACGAAATTATTGCTTTTGGAGACAGGGCAACAGAATACTTTCTCTGAATTATTTCATTTAACTTGGCAAGAACCTTTTTCCCCGGAGCCATTGCCAATCTAGAGTCAAATTCTTTCCATCGCTCTTCAAACAAGGCATGCGCCTGAGCATGAAGAGTAGAAGAATCATAAGATTTATTACTTTCTCGAAGCTGATCAATAACTCTTGAACTAAACTGCCCAAATATTTCAGGCTTCATATTTTCAATTACAATATTTAAAATTCCTGCAACGTCCTCATCGAATTTTCTCGCTGTAGCTCCGCGCCGCTCTCTATCTTTTAGCTTGGCATGGATACAACGTGAAATCGCATCAGGCACAAGCAAATAATTTTCTATCTCTTTCCTTTTGTGGACGTAACAGAGAGAGCAGAACTTTAAAACCCCGTCTTTAATTTTTTCAACTTCCGAAAAAATTCTATAATCACGGTCAAATATCACCGCCTTCTTAACCTCAAAACCTAGAGACTGCTCCATCCCTTCTGAGAAATCCTTCACGCGCGCAGGATTGAACCCATATGCAGGAACAATAGCAAAACCAGACTGGTTAGCCAAAGAATTTTTCCCTAGCCTTCTTGCAAAAGCACCCAACAAGTCAAAATCACCCCCTTCCACAAATAGCACACGCCGAGTTTTAGAGAGCTGAGTGAGTATCGGATTCAAACCTGACCCAAGCGCTGTAAAAACCCCAGCAAGATCTAAAGGGCGAGATATCTTCCTTGATCGCTTCACCTTTCTATCTATTATTATAATTTCACCAGACTCAGCCTCACTAAGCATCTCAGTTGAGTGAGTGGCAATAAGCGAATCACCTTTCCTATCTCGCAACACCTGGATCAGCTGCCGCTGTATATCAGAATGAAGATATACATCTGGCTCATCAATCACAAGAAAAGAGCCGTCACCTGCCTTGGTGATGAAGGTAATCATCTGACACCAAGCCTGAAACCCAAAACCCGACCAGAAAATCTCCCTAGAAAATCTTTTCTCCTCATAAAACATGTGAAGCCGCGCACCACTTTCGCCATGCGTGAGCTCGGGTTTCCTTATAGTTGTATCGGGCCACGTTTGCTTAATAAGCTCAGAAAATTCAAAAAACTTTTCCGGGTAGTGAAACCAGATATTCCTAAAATTTCGCGACGCTCTGTGCGTTTGTAAAGCCCTACGAGCCGCTTCTTCCCGGAATAATTGCTCATCGTGCTCAACTGGACCAAGAACAGGAACAAAACTCAATGAGAAATCGAAGCATCTTTTGAATTCGCTAGGCGTTTGAGGTATTTTACCCCCATTGTCAACCACAAAAATACAAGTATCGGACTCCGGGAATATGAGTCTCATAGTCCCTCCCGGCGATATTACAAACTCAACTATTGCGGGCTCCGCATCATCGTAGTCTGTAAATATATTCTCGGTGGATATGGATAGACCCTCCAAATCAACACGATACCCATATCCTCTATATACTGGCGAATCAAGATACTCAGCTTTCCTAGAATGTGCACGGCGCAGCCCCTCTCCCAGTATACGCAACGCGCCTATCACTGTAGATTTCCCTGCGTTATTTGGCCCAACCAGGATGTTGAACCCGCCCAAGGAAATCGTGTAGTCACGAAAAGTTTTGTAGTTTGAAAATTTAATTGAAGTAAGATGTGAGGGCATAGATTTTCAACCGCACTTCGAATACCCACAATTCAAACAAGTAGCACACCCATCCATGATCACCAGCGCCTTGGTATTGCACTTGTGGCACATCGTGGCCGACGGCGGGAAGCTCGCGCCGTCGCCGGTGACGGCGATGTCCTCTTCGTGGTCGGCGGTGGAGTCCCCGGAGGCCGTACCCTCATCCGCCCTTCGGGCACCTTCTCCCGCAGGAGAAGGAACTGCCTTGCTTACTTCACTGTTTTTTTTTGAGCGCTCTTCGTACTGCTTGCGCTTCTCGGCGATCAGCGCGCGCTGGTGGTCGCTCATTTCCGGGTCGTGCAGCAGGCCGATCGACTTCATGTGCTCTTCGACGATGCTGCCCAGTTCGGCCACCAGCGACGGCATGTACACGCCGCCGGCCTTGAAGTAGCCGCCCTTGGGATCGAACACGGCCTTCATCTCGTCGACCAGGAAGGTGACGTCGCCGCCCTTGCGGAACACCGCGGACATGATGCGGGTCAGCGCCACGATCCACTGGAAGTGCTCCATGGACTTGGAGTTGACGAAGATTTCGAACGGGCGGCGCAGTTCGTGCTCGGTGCCGGCGTTGAGCACGATGTCGTTGAGGGTCACGTACATGGCGTGTTCCACCAACGGCGACTTGATCTTGTAGGTGCTGCCGATCAGCACGTCCGGGCGCTCGATGCGCTCGTGCATGTGGATGATGTTGTCCGCCGGCGCTTCGGCCTCGGCGGTGGCACGGTCGATCGACGAGGCGGGCACCGCGGCGGCGTCGCGCGCCTTGTCCTCGGGGGTGACGACGGTGTAGCCCTTGATTTTCTGGTCGATCTTGATGGCCATGGGGCATGCGTTCCTGGAAGGCGGAGCGGGACACGGGCACGGGCCCGGCCTCTCTCCCGCGCGGGAGAGAGGGTGCGACGGGACGGCTTACTTCTTGGCGCGGGTAGCCGCGGCCTTCTTGCCGGCGGCCTTGCGCACGGCGGTCTTCTTCACCGCGGCGCTCTTCTTGGCGACCTTGGCGGTGCTCTTCTTGACCGCCTTGGCGGCCTTGCCCACGGCCTTCTTGGCCACGGCCTTGCGCGCGCCCACCACCTTCTTCACCGCGCTCTTCTTGGCGACCACCGACTTCTTGGTCACGGCTTTCTTGGCGGCGACCTTCTTGACCGCCTTCTTCGGCGCGGCCTTCTTGGCGGTCACTTTCTTTGCCGGCGCCTTCTTGGCCACCGCCTTCTTGGCGGCGGCCTTCTTCGCCGGCGCCTTCTTCTCCGCTGCCTTCTTGGCGGTCTTCTTGCCGCTCTTGGTCAGCGAGGCCGCTTCGGCCTGGGCGCTGGCCTTGGCTGCTTCCAGCTTCTTGCGCGCGCTGGCGACGGTCTTCTTGACCGCCCTGCCGGCCTTCTCGGCGCGCTTGGCGACGGCCTTCTCGGCCTGCTTCACCACCTTGCGGGTCTTGGCGACCTGGTCCTGCACGCGCTTCTGCACGTTCTCGGCGGTCTGCTTGACGCTGGCCACGGCCTCGCTGGCGGTGGCGGCGATGGTCTCGCCCACGTTGGTGGCGGTTTCTTTCACGTTCTCGGCGACCTGCGTCAGCGTCGCCGTGACGCCATTTCCATTGCTCATAAAACCCTCCTCAGGGTGTCAGTGTTTATGTAACGCAGGCGATGCTATACCGATTGCGGCGAAGCGGGGAGCCGGTAAAAGCGACAACCGGCGGACGGTGGGGAAGCGTTGGGGAAGGGCGGCGCGCCGCGCTCCGAGGCTCCCACCGCCGCCCTCCCCTCCGCCGGCGCGAAAGGGGAGACGGGACGGCGTCAGAACTTGCCGTAATACCCTTCTTTCAGCGCATCGAACAGGTTGGCGGCGGTGTGCATCTCGCCGTCGTATTCGATCTGTTCGTTGCCCTTGGCCTCGACCACGCTGCCGTCCTCCAGCTCGAAGCGGTAGGTGGTGTTCTCCAGGTCCGCTTCCTTGACCAGCACGCCCTGGAAGGCGGCCGGGTTGAAGCGGAACGTGGTGCAGCCCTTCAGCCCCTGCTGGTGGGCGTAGCGGTAGATGTCCTTGAACTGCGCGTAGGGATAGTCGGTGGGGACGTTGGCGGTCTTGGAGATGGAGCTGTCCACCCACTTCTGCGCGGCGGCCTGCACGTCCACGTGTTCCTTGGGGTGGATGTCGTCGGCGGCGATGAAGTAGTCCGGCAGGCGCGCGGCGGCGTCCTCGGCGAACGGCATCGCCTTGGGGTTGACCAGGTGGCGGTAGGCCAGCAGCTCGAAGGAGAACACGTCTACCTTCTCCTTGCTCTTCTTGCCCTCGCGGATCACGTTGCGGCTGTAGTGGTGGGCGAAGCTGGGCTCGATGCCGTTGGAGGCGTTGTTGGCCAGGCTCAGCGAGATGGTGCCGGTGGGGGCGATGGAGCTGTGGTGGGTGAAGCGCGCGCCCACTTCGGCCAGTTCCTCGACCAGCGCCGGCGCCACTTCGGCGATGCGCTGCATGTAGCGGCTGTACTTGGCGTGCAGCAGCCGGCCCTCGATGCGCTCACCGACGCGCCAGCCGTCGCGGGCCATTTCCGGGCGCTGCCGCAGCATCGCCGCGGTGACCTCGAAGGTCTCCTGCATGATCGGCGCCGGGCCCTTCTCCTTGGCCAGCGACAGCGCGGTCTCCCAGCCGGCCACGGCCATCTCGCGGGCGATGGCTTCGGTGAACTCGCAGGACGCGGCGCTGCCGTACTTCATCCGCAGCATGGTCATGGTCGAGCCCAGGCCGAGGAAGCCCATGCCGTGGCGGCGCTTGCGCAGGATCTCGTCGCGCTGCTGCTGCAGCGGCAGGCCGTTGACCTCGACCACGTTGTCGAGCATGCGGGTGAACACCCGCACCACTTCCTTGTATTCCTCCCAATCGAAGCGGGCGCGCTCGGTGAACGGGTCGCGCACGAAGGTGGTGAGGTTGATCGAGCCGAGCAGGCAGGCGCCGTACGGCGGCAGCGGTTGCTCGCCGCAATTGTGGGCGTGCAGACCGTTGCCGTCGAAGGTGTTGATGCCAGGGACCTGCACGTCGTAGACGTCTTCGATGCCATCGGCGGCCACCGACTGCACGGTCGCCACGAAACGCTCGCGGTTCAACTGGCGACGGTAGCCGGACAGCAGCGCCTTGAGGCGGTTGGCCTTGGCGGTGTCGGCAAAGCCCACCCGCTGGGCGAAGGCATCGAGGTTGTCGCCGCTGACCACCAGTTCGTGCTGCGCCTTGGTGGGGTAGGCACGCGTGCCGCCGTGCCCATCGGGGAGCAACGCCGTGCCGGCGGGACGCCGGTCGCGGTAGATCTGCGAGGCGATGCCCAGCCGCAACAGCATGCGCTGCGCTGCCTCCAGCCGCGCCAGGTCGGACTGTGCCAGGCGCACGCTGACGCCCTTCTCCTGGCTGCCCTGCACCGACCCATCGGTGTCGAACAGGCCACGCAGGAAGCCGCGATGAAAATCGCTGGAGGTCTTCTCGACGGCCGGCGTGATCGCCTTGTCGCCCGGACGCAGGCCCAGCTCCAGCGCCAGATCGCGCAATGCGGCCGACTTCAGGCGGTACTCGCCACGGTCGCGCACCTCGCTCCAGCCCGCGAAGTCGGCGCGGTGCGGCAGGCTGCGCGCGCAGCGCAGGGCTTCGTCCATCAGCGCCACCGGTGCCTGCGGCGCCGCATTGACCGCGGCGGCCTGCGACCAGACCGACAACACGGCGGCTTCCTGCTTGAGCGTGCCGTCGCCCACCAGCATGCCGAGGAGGACACCTTCCTCATAGCTGCGCGCGCCGCCCCACTCCGCACCGGCACGGTGGTTGTTGAGCAGCACCCGGTCGCCTGCGACCAGTTGGTCCGCCTGGCACCATTGGGTGTCCAGCGACCAACGGGTCTGGCGCACCACGCGCCGTACGCGGTGGTCCCCGGTCAGGCGCAGCGCGTAACCTTCCTCCGTCTGCAGTCGCACCACCTGCTTGTGCGCGGTCTTGAAGAAACCCTCCGCACCGGTGGCATGGTCGCCGCCATCGACCCGCGCCAGGAACTGCGTTCCCAGCAGATCGGCGACCTGACGCGGCCCCTCCGCGGTCTGCACCCAGGTATCGGCGGTCACGCAAGGATTGGTCGCGCGGATGGTCTCGCACCACCAGTTGTTGTTCATTTCGTTGACGCGGTCGATCAGGATGAAGCCCGGCTCGGCGTAGTCGTAGGTGGAGACCATGATCATGTCCCACAGGTGGCGGGCGCGGATGTGCCCGTACACCTTGCACGCGACCAGGCCATCGTCGCGCACGATGTAGTCGGTGTGCGTGGGCCAGTCGCGCCAGACCACGGCGCTGGCGTCGGCCAGGTCGATGTCGGCCTCTTCCTTGCGGTTCACCGGGAACACCAGCGGCCAGTCTGCGTCCTGCTCCACCGCCTGCATGAAGCCGTCGGTGATCAGCAGCGACAGGTTGAACTGGCGCAGGCGCCCGTCCTCGCGCTTGGCGCGGATGAAGTCCTTCACGTCCGGGTGGGACACGTCGAAGGTGCCCATCTGCGCGCCGCGGCGGCCGCCGGCCGAGGACACGGTGAAGCACATCTTGTCGAAGATATCCATGAACGACATCGGCCCGGAGGTGTAGGCGCCGGCGCCGGCCACGAACGCGCCGCGCGGGCGCAGCGTGCTGAACTCGTAGCCGATGCCGCAGCCGGCCTTGAGGGTCAGCCCGGCCTCGTGGACCTTCTCCAGGATGCCGTCCATCGAGTCGGTGATGGTGCCCGAGACGGTGCAGTTGATCGTGCTGGTGGCCGGCTTGTGTTCCTGCGCGCCGGCATTGGAAGTGATGCGCCCGGCCGGGATCGCGCCGCGGCGCAGCGCCCAGGCGAAACGCTCGAACCAGTAGGCGCGCTGCTCCTCGCCGGCCTCGGCGTCGGCCAGCGCGCGGGCCACGCGCAGGTAGGTGCCGTCGATGTCGGCATCCAGCGGTTCGCCCTGCTTGGTCTTGAGCCGATACTTCTTGTCCCAGATGTCCTGCGACGCCGGCTGCATCGGGATGGGGTCGTGCTTGGATCCGGTCTGGACGACTTCCAGGCGCACCGTGCTCATTCTGCTGTGTTCTCCTCGAACCTGTCCCGATGGGGCGGATGGGTGGTCATCCGCCGTGTGTCTTGTGTGTACCGCACTTGCGCTGCACGGCAGAGACGGCCGCGGCAGCGCGCGCGGCGCCTGCCCTCGACCGTTCGATATTCCCCGAATCCGCGACCTTCCCTGTCACCGTCCCGTCATGCACCGCCCAGCGCGCCAGTGGATGTGAAATCCTGGTGAAGAAAACCCCAGTTCTAGTGCCGCCCAGATGCGTTACCGCTACATGTAGTGGCTGCGGCACGCACGAACGCTAACCCCGGGCAGGCCGACTGTCAACGCCGCCGCGCGGCGCTCGGACGCGGTCGCCGCGCTGCGCACGCGGGGCGCCTGCGCGGCCTTGCGACGGTGGTGCCGGACCGCTTTCACTGGCGGTTAAACGGCGCGCGTTCATCTTGATTTACGCGCACGCGCGCCCACATGCCCCACGTCTCCCGCGTCCCCCGGAAAACCACCCATGCGACCGCTGCCCACGCTGCTGACCCTGACCGCCGCCGCTGCCTTCGGCGGTTTCGCCGCCACCGCGATCAATGCGCAACTGGACAACCGGGCCGAGGCCGCGCCGGCGGCGGCACCGCCCCTGTCCGGCGCCGCGCGCCTGCCGTCGTCGGTGGCCGGCGAGCCGCTGCCGTCGCTGGCGCCGATGCTGCAGAAGGTGATGCCGGCGGTGGTGAGCATCAACACCAAGCAGGTGGTGCGGGTGCGCAATCCGTTCTTCAACGACCCGATCCTGCGCCGGCTGTTCCCGGACATCCCGCAGGAACGGATCAACGAGTCGCTGGGCTCGGGCGTGATCATCGACGCCAAGAACGGCTACGTGCTGACCAACCACCACGTGGTGGAAAACGCCGACGACGTGCAGGTGACCCTGGCCGACGGGCGCAGCTTCAAGGCCGAGTTCATGGGCTCGGACGCGGACACCGACATCGCGCTGATCCGGATCAAGGCCGACAGCCTCACCGAGATCCGCCTGGGCGACAGCGACAAGCTGCGCGTGGGCGATTTCGTCGCCGCCATCGGCAACCCGTTCGGCTTCACCCAGACCGTCACCTCCGGCATCGTCTCGGCGATGGGCCGCAACGGCATCCGCGGCCTGGGCTACCAGAACTTCATCCAGACCGACGCCTCGATCAACCCGGGCAACTCCGGCGGCGCGCTGGTGGACCTGCGCGGCGAACTGGTCGGCATCAACACCGCCAGCTTCAACCCGCAGGGCAGCATGGCCGGCAACATCGGCCTGGGCCTGGCGATCCCGTCGAACCTGGCGCGCGCGGTGGTCGACCAGTTGATCAAGAACAACGGGGTGATGATCCGCGGCACCTTCGGCATCGAGACGCAGAACCTGACCACGCAGATGGCGCAGGGCCTGGGCCTGTCGGCGCCGCGCGGGGCGCTGGTGACGCGGGTGCTGGACGGGTCGGCGGCCGCGGCCGCCGGGCTGCAGCCGGGCGACGTGATCACCGGCGCCAACGGCGAGCGCCTGGACAGCGCCGAGGCGCTGCACAACTACGAGGGCCTGCAGCCGGTAGGCAGCACCGTGACCCTGGACGTGCGCCGCGACGGCAAGCCGCTGCAGCTCAAGACCACGCTCAAGGAACAGCCGCGCGCGATCAGCGGCGAGTCGCTGGACCCGCGGCTGAGCGGCGCCACCTTCACCGACCTGCCCGAATCGCTGCGCCAGTCCGGCATCTCCGGCGTGCTGATCAGCAACGTGGCGCGCGGCAGCCGCGCGGCCCGCAACGGCCTGGCCGGCGGCGACATCGTGGTGGCCGCCTCGGTCGGCGAGTTCGCCGACCTGGCCAGCTACCGCGCCAACTTCGCGCGCAAGCCGGCGCAGCTGGTGTTGCGCGTGGTGCGCGGCGGCGCGCAGGCCGACCTGGTCATGCAGTGAGCCCGGGCGCTCAGGCCAGGCGCGCGGCGTAGTCGTCGCGCACGTGCTGGTTGAGATAGGTGGTAAGGCCGCGCCCGGCCGCGGCCAGGCGCTGCATCTCCAGCACCTGCAGCAAGCCCGGATGGTGGCGGTCGTAGCGGTAGGTGGCGCCGTCGGCGAAGCGCAGCACGATCCAGTCCGGGCCGCTGTCGTAGGCCACCACTCCAGCATGGCCGCCGCGGTTGCCGTAGGCATGCATCGCGATTCCTCCGGGACTTGGCCGATCGCCGGCGAGCGCCGACACTATGGCGCATCGTCCGCGGCCACGAGCTAACACCCCGTACACCCCGCCGATGGTATTGGTGTCGCCCCGTTCTGCGCAGCGTCCGCCACGGCGGACGGCAGGCCCCCAAACCCCAAAGGAGACATGCCCATGAATGCCAGCCCGACCAATACCGAGAACCTCAAGGACAACCTCAGCGAAGCCGGCGCGCACCTGAAGTCCGCGGCCAGCTATGCCGGCGAGGCGATCAAGGGCGCTGCCGGCGCCGCCGGCGAGGAACTGAAGCTGGGCAAGGCCAACGTCAAGGCCGAGCTGTCCGACAGCGCCCTGTCCGGGCTGGCGGCGGCCGAGTTCGGCGGCGCCGCGGCCAAGGAGCAGGTGGACGTGCTGCTGGACAAGGGCCGCGACCTGATCGACAGCGCCGCCGAACTGATCCGCGAGCGTCCGCTGGCCTCGTTCGGCGTGGCCTTCGCCACCGGCTGGATCATCGCCAAGCTGGCGCGCAGCGGCGGCGACAAGTAAGCCGCGCGTGAGCGAGGAGCAGGCCCGCGCCGACGGCGCCGCGGCGGACGCCGCGGCCGCACCGTCGCTGGAGGAGTCCTTCCGCGCGCTCGGCACGGCCGGCCGCGAAGGACTCAACGCCACCCTGGACACCGGCCGCGCGCTGCGCAAGCTGGTGGCCGCGGACCTGGCGCTGGCCCGCGCCGCGCTGGCGCGGGCACTGGTGTGGCTGACCGTGTCGGTGGCGTTCGGCGCCTCGGCGTGGATGCTGCTGATGGGCGCGATGATCGCCCTGCTGCAGCGCATGGGCTGGTCGTGGCTGGCGTCGATCTCGGCGACCGCGGCGTTCAGCCTGGTGGTCACCGCACTCGGCGCCTGGCAGGCGCTGCGCTACTTCGACATGAGCAAGCTCGACGCCACCCGCCGCCAACTGGCCAAGCTGGGCATCGGCGGCGACGACGAGGACGGCGACGAGGCCGTCGCCAAGCGCGAGGGCACATCATGACCCTACGACAACTGCAGCACCGCATCGCCCGCGCCGAATCGCTGTTGGAAGGACGCCAGGAGCAGGCGCGCACGCATTGGGCGACCCTGCAGCAGGTCTGGCGCGAAGGCTGGACGCCGTGGCGGATCGTTGTGGTCGGCCTGGGCACCGGCTTCCTGGTCGGGCGCGCCGAGCCGGTGGCGGTGGTCGGCAAGCTCGGCGGCGCGCGCTGGTTGCAGATGCTCAGCGCGGTGTCCAGCCTGATCACCGCCACCACGGCCAAGAGCGCGTCCAACGACGCCGAGCGCGCCTCCGACAATGCCGAGCAGGCCGCGGACAGCGCACAGGACGCGGCCGTGGACGCCACGACTGCGCCCACGCCGCAGCCCACCGCGACGCCCACCGCCGGCCCCCAGCCCTGGCCGCCGATGGCCTCGCGCCCCGGGCACCCGGCCGCCGCGGAAGCGGCGACCGACCTGTCCGAGCGCTAGGGCGCCTCCAACCAGCACCCAAAGCACCCGGAGGAGCGGCTTCAGCCGCGACGGGCGTAGCCGGTAAAGCCCGTCGCGGCTGAAGCCGCTCCTACGATGGGCTCCGCGCACCCGGTTCCATTACGGCGCCGCCGGATTGCACGCAGTGCCATGCGACCGCCGGCGCCACGCCACGCGCACGCGGCGGCCACGCGGCCTTGATACCGCCCCGGCCACGATCGGCCTACACTTCGCTTCCTTTCCGACGCCGCTCGGCGCGTGCACTGCGGCGCGCGGCGCGCGGCGCGGCCACCGTATCGCAGGTTCGATGAGCACAGTTCCCGATCCCGCGGCCGTCGCCGACGACGCGCCGCATGGCCCCCTGCCGCCACCGCCGGCACCGCGCCCGCGCGGACCGGTCTCGCTGGTGGTGCTGGCGACGTTGGCGGTCTGCTACACGCTGTGGGCCGCGCAGGACGTGATCTTGCCGATCCTGCTCTCGGCCTTCTTCGCCCTGGTCGGCAACCCGATCCTGCGCATGCTGCAACGGCTGTACCTGCCGCGCTTCTTGGCCGCGCTGCTGGTGCTGCTGTCGGGCATGGCGGTGGCGACGACGCTGACCGTGCAACTGGCCGGACCCGCCGCCGAGTGGGCGCAGCAGGCGCCGGCGCAGCTGCGCCATCTCGCCACCCAGGTGCGCGACCTGACCAAGCCGATGCAGCAGGCCAACCAGGCCGCGGAGAACTTCGCCCGTGCCGCCGGCGGCGAGAGCGGGCGCCGCGTACAGGTGATCCGCACGCAGATGGACGACCCGTACAAGGCGCTGGTGCGGACCCCGCGGCTGGCCGCCTCGGCGCTGGCGGTGGTGCTGCTGACGTTCTTCTTCATGGTGTTCGGCGAGAACCTGCAGCGTCATGCGATCGCGTTGCTGCCCAGCCGCCAGCAACAGAAATTCACCACCGAGATCCTGCGCTCGATCGAACGCGAGGTCTCGCGCTACGTCCTGACCATCACCGTGATCAATACGCTGGTCGGCCTGGTCTTCGCCGGCATCCTGATCCTGCTGAAGATCGCGCCGCAGGAAGCGCTGCTGTGGGGCACGGTGGTGGCGCTGCTGAACTTCGCGCCGTACGTGGGGCCGTTGATCGGCGCGGTGCTGATGCTGCTGATGGGCTTCGTCGCCTTCCGCGACCCGCTGAGCGCGGCGCTGCCGGCGATCCTGTACCTGGGGCTGCACACCCTGGAAGGCCAGGTGGTGACGCCGATCGTGCTCGGCCGGCGCATGGCGATCTCGCCGCTGATGCTGATCCTGGCGCTGATGCTGTTCGGCTGGCTGTGGGGCATGATCGGCCTGCTGCTGGCGGTGCCGCTGCTGGTGTGCATCAAGATGGTGCTGGCGCGGGTGGAGGGCATGCAGCGCTGGGCGCGGTTGCTGGAGTGAGGCGGGGATTGGGGATTGGGGAGTCGGGATTGGAGGCGCGTCTACCGGGCCTGGCCCGCGGCGGCATCGGCGCTTGGCGTAAAATGCGCTGGTGACTTCCATGCCTTCCTTCCCCGTCCGCGCGATCACGCTGGATCTGGACGACACCTTGTGGCCGTTCGCGCCGATCGGCGCGCGCATCGAGCAGGTGCTGCACGACTGGCTGCTGCAACACAGCCCGGCCACCGCCGCGCGCTTCCCGGTCGCGGCGATGCGGCAGCTGCGCGAAGAAGTGTTCGCCGCGCATCCGCACCTGCATCACGACCTCAGCGAACTGCGCCGGCTGACCCTGCGCCGCGCGCTGCACGAGAGCGGCGCCGACCCGGCGTTGCTGGAGCCGGCGTATGCGGTATTCCATGCCGCGCGCAACCAGGTGCAGTGCTATCCGGACAGCATCGCCGCGCTGGAGCGCATCGCCGCGCGCGTGCCGGTGGTGGCGCTGAGCAACGGCAACGCCGACCTGGCCACGATCGGCCTGGACCGGCATTTCGTTTTCCAGCTCAGCGCCCGCGAACACGGCGCGGCCAAGCCGGACCCGGGCATCTTCCGTGCCGCCTGCGCGCGCCTGGGTCTGCCCTGCGCGCAGGTGCTGCACGTGGGCGACCACATCGAGATCGACGTGGTCGGCGCGATGCAGGCCGGCCTGCGCGGCTGCTGGATCAACCGCGACGCGCAGGCCTGGCATCCGCCGACCCCGCCCGACCTGCACTTCGACACCCTCACCGGCCTGGCCGACTGGCTGGACGCGACCCAGCCGGCCGCGGCGGCGCGCGCCTGATCCGCGCCCCCTCGCCCGCCGGCCTTCTCCCTCTTCCAAGGATCCGCTGATGTCCCTGCCGACCGGCTTCACCGACGCCTCCACCCACGCGTTGCCGCTGTACGTGCTCGACCGCGAGCACCTGGCCGACTGGCGCGCGGCGCACTCGCCGGCGTGGGCGGCGTGGATGGACGCCCAGCAGTTCGTGGCCGCACCGGGCAGCGTGCTGCTGCTGCCGGGCGCCGACGGCGTGGCCGCGGCGGTCCTGGGCGTCGGCGATCGCGGCGATGCGTATGCCTACGCGCATGCGCCGTTCGCGCTGCCGGCCGGCAGTACCTGGCGGCTGGAGACGGCGCTGGACGCCGACGCGCTGGCGGCGCTGCACCTGGGCTGGGGCCTGGGCAGCTACCGCTTCGCCCGCTACAAGCAACCGCCGCGGCTGCCGGCGCAGTTGCTGGCCACGCCGCAGGCCGAAGTGCGCGACCTGATCGCGGCCTGCGTGCGCGTGCGCGACTGGGTCAACACGCCGACCGAGCACATGGGGCCGGAGCAACTGGAAGAGGCCGCGCGGGCGATCGCGCAGGACCACGGCGCGCAGTTCGAGAGCATCGTCGGCGACGCGCTGCTGGCGCAGAACTTCCCGGCGATCCACGCGGTCGGCCGCGCCTCGCACCGTGCGCCGCGGCTGCTGGTGCTGCGCTGGGGCGAGGAGGCGCATCCGCATGTGGCCCTGGTCGGCAAGGGCGTGTGCTTCGACACCGGCGGCCTGGACCTGAAGCCGGCCGACGGCATGCGCCACATGAAGAAGGACATGGGCGGTGCCGCGCACGCGCTGGCGCTGGCCGGGCTGGTGATGGCGCAGCGCCTGCCGCTGCGGCTGACCGTGCTGCTGCCGGCGGTGGAGAATGCGGTCGGCCCGAACGCGTTCCGCCCCGGCGAGGTCATCGCCACCCGCCAGGGCACCAGCGTGGAGATCGACAACACCGACGCCGAAGGCCGCCTGGTGCTGTGCGATGCGCTGGCCTACGCCGGCGAGCAGCGCCCCGACGCGATCCTGGATTTCGCCACCCTGACCGGCGCCGCGCGCATCGCCCTGGGCCCGGACCTGCCGGCGTTGTTCAGCAACGACGACACCCTGGCGCAGGCCTGGATCGCCGCCGGCGAGCGCACCCGCGACCCGGTCTGGCGCATGCCGCTGTGGCGCCCTTACCTGCGCTACCTCACCAGTTCGGTCGCCGACCTGGCCAACGCCGGCTCGCGCATGGCTGGGGCGGTGACCGCGGCGCTGTACCTGGAGCGCTTCGTGCCGGCGCGGCAGGCGTGGGCGCACCTGGACGTGTACGCCTGGAACGACAGCGACCGTCCCGGCCGCCCGGCGGGTGGCGAAGCGCTGGCGCTGCGCTCGGCCTACGCCATGCTCAAGGCGCGCTACGCGGGGTAGCGGCAGCGCTGCATGCGCAGCCCGCCCTGCGCACGTCTAGCCACATCCGATGCCGATGCTCCAGTCACGTCGTCAGTGCATCCATCAAGGACTTCGCCGTCGACACGACCATGAGATCCGCGTTCTCGACCACATCTTCCTTCGTCCCATGGCCAAGGCTGAAAAGATAGAGCTGCGCGCCTTCTCGGCGAGCGAACTTCATTGCAGGAACGAAGTCGCTATCGGCTGTGACGAGTACGATGACTTCCACATGCTTTTTTAGCGTCAAAGCAGCGATATCCATGCCAATTCGCATATCCACGCCCTTCTGCTTGATGACGGGCTTCAGGTCCAAACTTTTAAGTTTCAGCGTGTCAGACGCGACGTCATAGTTGCCTGCGTTTTTCAGGGATTTGAACTTGGCCATCCACCCGTCATGGCTGCATTCGCCCTGACGCAAAGCAAAATGGGGAAGCTTCGCCACGTCCCTCACCAAGGCAACGTTGGCTTGGAAAACAGGCGTTTTGTCGTACTCAATGACTTCGCCGGTTACAGGTTGCTCTACGGCCCGACCAAGTGGCGCGGCATCGTAGTAGTAGACCCGATGCAGAAGGCAATCTTGAAGGCTTTCATGTTTGCGAATCGCCTCCACGAGTTGCTGGATGCGGTTGGCAGAAACGTCGCCACTCGATTTCAACTTCCTTTTAACGAATCCTGCATCCAGCAGGACGGCGAAGCGCCTCTGATGCATGCCCATCTCCTTGGCAAAAAGATGGCCGGATGCAGGTGGGGGGCAAGCCCCGCTTATATGTCACCTGCAAACGGCCGGTTTTCACCACAAATACTGATACCAATCGGCAATACCGTCAATAGCGGCCCCTGAACTGGGCGGGTGACCGTGCCAGTACAAACAGCGCTGATCGTGATGTCCACAAGCACGCTGGAACGTGAAAGGGATTCACGACATATGCACGGCCATAGGAAAAGTGGAGGCGCTTAGGGCCCGAGATGCGTGAATCGTGAGACGGCGGCGAACACGCACCACTGGAACATCTGCCTCGCACTTGTCGACCATAGGCGAACTCGCCCAACGTTACGTCACCCCGCCAGCGCCTGCAGCGAATCGCGTTCGATGCCGGCGTAGATGGCGAATTCGTCGTGCACCGTCGCGCCCAGCGCCTGCTCGAACGCGGCGCGGTTGGCATGGGCGGCGTAGGCGCGCTGTTCGCCGCCGCCGAGGTTGGACTGGAAGATGCCCGCGGCGCTGACCGGGAGGAAATCCTCGTAGACGATCGGGTCGGCACTGGCCAGGCCGTCGGCGATCAGCGCTTCGGCCGGCTTGCCGGCCAGGGCGGCGGCGCCGGCGGCGCGGCCGGCGTCGGTCAGCGCGTAGCGGAAATAGCCCAGGCCCTCGCGGCGCAGGGTGGCGTAGTCGTCGGGGAAATCGGCGAACACAGCTTGCAGGCGGGTGCCGTAGTCGGCGCCGGCGCTGCCCTCGGCGGCGCGCGCGCGCTCCAGCAGCGCGTCGTACAGCGCGCGGCCCTTCGGGGTCAGGGCCAGGCCGCGCTGTTCGATCTCGCCGAACCGCGCGGTGTGGGTGCCGGCCTCGGCGCCATCCGCGCCCGCCGGGAAGCGCACGGTTTCTTCCAGCGCCTTGAAGCTGGTCTGGCGCAACAGGATCGGGCAGGCGCGGCGCGGCGGGCCTTCGATCACCGCCTTGGCGTCGATCCCACGGCGCAGCATCTCCGCCTGCGCCGCGTCGATGTCCAGGGTGCGCGGAGTCAGGTGGTTGATGTGCGGGCCATGGAAGCTGACCACGTCGGCGATCAGCTTGTGCGCCGCGCTCAGCGCGCGGTAGGTCGGCAGGCTCACGGTGGCGTCGCTGTGCCAGCGGAAGGTCTCCAACGCCTCGGAGACGAAGCGCTGCGCATCGGCGTCGCCCAGACCGCCGTCGCGTTCGCATTGCGCGATCAGTGCGAGCGCGCCGTCGGTGAAGATGCGGCGCTTGGCGAGGATCTGCGCGGCCTGCTCGCGCAGCGCCGGGTCCTCGATCAGCTCCAGCCGCAGCAGCGAGGTGAACACGCGGAACGGATTGCGCGCCAGCGCCGCCGCATCCAGCGGGCGGAACGCGGTGGAGTGCACCGGCACGCCGGCCACCGACAGGTCGTAATAGCCCACCGGCGCCATGCCCATCACCGCGAACAGGCGGCGCAGGGTCGCCAGTTCCTCGGCGGTACCGACGCGGATCGCGCCATGCCGCTCCTGGTCCAGCCGCGCGCGTTCGTCGTTGCGCTGCAGTTGCGCGTCCAACGCCGGGTCCGCGGCCAGGGTCTGCGCGTTGACCTGCGCCACCAGTTCCATCAGCGTGCCGTACAGCGGCACCTCGGTGCGGTACATGTCGGACATGGCCTGCGCGAACAGGCTGCGGATAGCGTCGGGCGAAACGAAGGCGTTGGTCATCGGGCGGTCCGGAGCGGCGGTGGCGCCGGCGGCAGGACCGGCAGAACGCCTATTCTCGCGCCGCGGCGGCGGCGCGGCCAGTGCGTGGGAATGGCGGCAGCGCGTGCCGGTGCGGTGGGGAGTGCCAGGCCGCCGGTGTTTGTGTCGGCGCAGTTTGTCGAGCGGGCGAAAGGCAATTGGGAATGAGGATTGCGAGTGCGCTGCGCGCCCCGACCCTCACCCCAACCCCTCTCCCGGGGGGAGAGGGGCTAGGTGCCTACTGCGCCGTCCTGCGGTTGGGCCGCGGCCCGGTCGCGTGCGGCGCGGTCGCCCAGTTGCCGGCGCAGCAGGGCGTCCAGCACGATCGGCCGGTCCCAGTGGTCGTAGCTGGCGACGATGGAGTGGCGCAGCGCACGGTAGGCCAGCGAGCCGGGCGGCGCATCCAGTTCCTTCGCCACCGTCGCCCAGCCGGCCGACACGCCGGCGGCCGTGCGCGCACGCACCACGTCGCGGTAGGACCGCCCCGCCGCCTTGGCCAGGAATGCGGCGACATACACGTCGCGCGGCGGCCAGTGCCGCTCGCGCAACAGGACTTCGGCATAGCCGCGCGGCATCTGCGCGTAGCGCACGACCTCGTCGAGGAAGCTGTCGGGGTAGCGCGCGGCGTAGCGGTCGATGTCGAGCAACTGACGATCGATCCAGGCATCGTCGGTGCCAGGGTCCTCGACCGGTGCCGCGTCCACCGCCTCGGCGGCAGGTGCACGTGCGGGCGTCACGGCGCCCTGCGCGCCAGCCGGGCCGGCAGCGCACAGCGCGGCGGACAGAAACAGACCGGCAGAAAACGGATGCAGGCGCATGGGGCGATTCTGCCGGAGGCGACGGGCGCTGTCAGCGCGCGTGGGAGCAGACCTGCCGGTGGATGCGCACCGCTGCCGGGCGCGGCAGTCGCTCAGCCGTGCTGCAGGCGCGCCGCATGCCGGTTGAGATCCGCCACCGCCTGCGGCCAGTCCGCCGCCGCGGCCACTTCGCGCAGGCGCGGTTCGTCGGCCGACAGCCCATGCTCGGCCTCGTGCGCCCAGGTGGTGGTGTACGGGGTGTGGATGCCCCAGCCGCCGAGCGCGATCACCGGCTCCACGTCGGAGCGCAGCGAGTTGCCGATCATCACGAAGCGCTCGGCGCCGATGCCGAACTCGGACAGCACCCTGGCGTAGGTCTTCGGATCCTTTTCCGAGACCACCTCAATGCGCGGGAACAGATCGCCCAGGCCCGACAGTTCGATCTTGGCTTCCTGGTGGAACAGGTCGCCCTTGGTGATCAGCACGACCTCGAACTCGGCGGCGATCGCCGCCACCGCCTCGCGCACGCCGGCGATCACTTCCACCGGATGCTGCAGCGTGCTGCGCCCGATCTCGACGATGCGCCCGATGTCGCGCGCGGAAATGCGCGCCTCGGTCAGCTCGATCGCCGCCTCGATCATCGACAGGGTCATGCCCTTCACGCCGTAGCCGAACACCGCCAGGTTGCGGCGTTCGACCGCCAGCAGATGCTGCAGGGTGCGGGCGTCGTGCAGGTCCAGGTACTGGCCGAGGATGGCTTCGAACGCGGCCTCGGCATCGCGGTAGTAGTCCTCGCTCTTCCAGAGCGTGTCGTCGCCGTCGAAGCCGACCAGGGCGATGGGAGAGGGGCGCAGCGCAGTGGGTGTTGGCATCGGCCAAGCATAGCAGCGGGCCCCTGCGGGCTGACGACACGTGGCGTCGCCACCTCGGAACGCACGACGGCAGCCAAAGGCCGCCGTCGTGGTGAAGCGTCTGCCCGCACCCGCGCCGCGGCGGGTGCGCATGGGATTCGGTCCCGGCGAGGCGGCACGCGGCCTCGCCGCCGCGCGGCCGCCGATGCCGGAACCGCTCCCGTTACTGGTCGCCGTTGCTGTCGCTGCCGGTCGCCGCGCCGCCCTGCTGCTTGGCGACGTAGGCCTTGTACTCGTCCGGGGTCAGCTTGCCGTTATGGTCGGCATCGGCCTGGGCGAAGATCTGGCTGAGGCCGGCGTTGACCTGCGCCTCCTGCTTGCTGATGGCGCCGTCCTTGTCGGCGTCCACATCGGCCCAGGTCTGGCCGCCGCCCGAGGCCGCGCCAGCCTGTCCGCTCTGGCCGGTGGCGCTGGTGGACGACTGCGTCTGCGCCTGAGCGGCGGCGTCGGCCTGCGCGTCCTGGGCGAACGCCGGCAGGGCCAGCGCGGCGGCGAGCAGGGCGGCGGTACCGATCAGCGGGGTGCGGTTGCGAATGTTCATGGGTGGATTCTCCTTGGCTCTCTCGGTGTGGCATGTCCGGTCGATTCCGGAACACGGCGCTACCGTGCCGGTCTCAGACTGAATCCATTCCCTGTCGAAAAAAGCCGCAAAACGGATCGTTAACCACCGCGTCGGCGCAGCACGCTACCGCGCTGGTTAGGGATCGGTGAGGGCGCGGTAAGGCGTCCATTCGAGACGTTTGGATTGCAGAAAGAAAACGTCTGTTTCAGCGTGTTTCGTGACCGCCGTCGCCGGCGTTTCCGCTTGAACGCCCCCTGAATACGACCCAGGCCAGGGCCACGCCGCACAGCGCGCCGGCCACTTCCAGCACCACCCGGGAGCCCAGTTCGTCCGGATCGTGGATGCTGGCCAGCGCGATGCGTGCGTACAGCGGCGACTCCAGGCGCACGATGCTGGTGTAGAACAGGTTCCAGCAGTCGATGCCGGCCGACGCCGCCACCGCGATCAGGCACGCGCCGCCCAGTTGCTGGCCCTCCGTCCAGCCCAGCCGCCGGCCCAGCCACTGCCACAGCGCATACACCAGGAAACCGACCGCCAATGCGATCA
The DNA here is from genome assembly GCF_024266585.1 of Xanthomonas sacchari. Taxonomy (NCBI): domain Bacteria; kingdom Pseudomonadati; phylum Pseudomonadota; class Gammaproteobacteria; order Lysobacterales; family Lysobacteraceae; genus Xanthomonas; species Xanthomonas sacchari. The sequence continues at coordinate 816,345 of NZ_CP100647.1, read as the reverse complement.
GCCCGGCTTCCAGCGAGCCCAGCAGGCCGAAGTGCAGCGGCAGGTTCATCGGGTGTCCTCGGTCGGCAAGGCCGCAAGTCTAGAGGGTGTCGCGCATCGGCGTACGGCGCGGCGCGCGCAGCGGCATCCGACCGCGCCGCGCCGGCGCGCGGATCAACTGGCGTTTTCGGCGATCGCGCTCACCACCGGCGCGCCGTCCTCGTCCCAGCGCACCGTCATCAGCATCGGCTTGCAGCACACCTGGCAGTCCTCCACGTACTGCTGCACGTCCACCGACGGATCCAGCGCGACATCGATCCATTCGCCGCAGTAAGGACATGGCAGGTCGACGAATTGGTGGGTACCGGTCATGCGGGTTCCGTGGCGGTGATCGCAAACCGCTAGCGCACCGGCACGTCGAAGGCGACGTCGGGGCTGGGCTCGGGCTGGAAGGTGTAGTGCCACCACTCCATCGGGTAGTTGACGAAGCCGCGCGCGGCCATCGCCTTCAGCAGTTGCTGGCGGTGCGCGCGCTGGGTGGCGTCGATGACCGGGGTGTCGGTGTGCGCGCTGGGGTCGAAGAAGTCGAAGCCGGTGCCCATGTCCAGCGCACGGCAGGGGCCCTGGCGGCAGTCCAGCACGCCCAGGTCGACAGTGGCGCCGCGGCTGTGGCCGGAGCGTTCGGCGATGTAGTCGCCGAGCAGCACGCCTTTGTCCAGGTTCGGGTAATAGCGCGCCTTGGCCAGCTGATCCTGCGGATCGCGCGCCCAGGCGACGAAGGCGCGGACCGAACGCTGCGGACGGTAGCAGTCGAACACCTGCAGGCGGTAGCCCTTGGCCTGCAGGTCGCGCTGCACCTGCGCCAAGGCCTTAGCAGCCGGCGCCAGCAGATAGCACTTGGGCGCGTCGTAGCCCGGCACCGGACGTCCGGTGAAGTTGTCGTGGCCGGCGTAACGGATGTCCATCGCGATGTCCGGCGCCAGCGCATGCACGTCGACCAGTCCCGCCTGCGCCGGCGTGGTGGCCGGCGAGGTGGTCGGTTCCCCAGCGAACGTGGCGGGCGCGACGGCGAACACGAACGCCAGGCCCAGCGCCCGCAGCGTGCCGTGCCGGCGCCAGGGGCGCGACGGACAGCGGCAGCGGGAGCGGTGGGCATGCGGCATCTGCGCAGCATAGGCCATGGCCGCTGCCGCTGTCCTGCACCACCGCCCCGCCTGTGCTGCGCGATCTGCGGAGCGCGCCGCACGGTGGCCACCGGCGCGCGCCGATGGCCGCCCTGCGCGGCGCGCGTCAGCGCCCGGGCAGCTGCGCCTGGGTTTGAGTGCGCTGCGGGTCCTGCACCTGCCGTTCCTGGGCCTGACGCTGGGTCTCGGCCGCCAGTTGCTGCTGGCTCTGCTCCAGCGGCACGGTCGCCGCCTGCTGGCGATCGACATAGGCGCGATGCACGTCGTGCGCGTTCTCCGGATTGCGCTGCACCGCGATTATGCCGCGGCCATCGGTGCTGGCGACCAGGTCGTCGATGCGCGACATGCCGCTGACCTTGGCCTCGAACGCCAACTGCCCGGCCGCGCGCTGCATGGCCTCGCGGTCGCCGTAGCCACCGTGGCGCCCCTGCTTTTCCAGCTGCGCGACCGCCTGGTCGAACAGCGGGTTGTCGCGCCGCAGCTGCTCCACGCCCTGCTGCCGCTGCACGCTGCGCTCGATCGCGGCCAGCGTCTCCGGGCCGGCCTTGCCGTCCACGCCCTTCAGGTGCTGGTCGCGCTGGTACTTCTCCACCGCCGCTTCGGTCTTGGGGCCGTAGGTGCCGATCGCATCCTTGGCGTCCAGGTAGCCGAGCGTGGCCAGCTTCTCCTGCAGGCCCTGCACCGCCTCGCCCTGCGCATTGCGCGCCAGCACGCCGCCGTGCGCGGCCGGCGCGCGATGGCCGTCGTGCGGCTTCGGTGCCGTGTGCGCGTCGCGCGACTCGTCCGGCTTGGCGACGGTCTTGCCGAGGTCGGCCAGCTTGAGCAGGTCGGCCTTCTCGTTCTCGGCGCGGTGCTGCAGCGAATCCAGGGTCTTCTGCTGGTGCACGCGCGGGAACAGCTCCTTGACGTGCTCGGCCTTGTAGTCCTGCACCGCGCTGACGATCTCCTTGTCGGAAATCTTCGACAGGTCGGCCTGCTTGCCGAACTTCTCTTCCATCGCGCGCAGGAACACGCCGGAACCGCCCGGCTTCCTGTCGCTGCCGGGGCCGTACTGGACCGCGGTGCTCCACATCGCATCCTGCACCGCCGGGCCGCGGTCGGACAGGTCCAGGCCCTTGTCCTTGAGCCGGTCGACCAGTTTGTCGAAGTGGGTGCGCTTGATGTAGTCGTGCTGTTCCTGGCCGAAGCCGGGGTCGGTCCTGGCCAGCTCCTTCCACTTGGCGCTGAACGCGTCCGAGCCCGGCTTGAGGCCGGCGAAGTCGTCGCTGTACTTGCTGTCCCGGACGAACGCGGCGACGGTGCCGCCGTTGATGACCTTGCCCTCACGGGTGGTGGTCTGCGAGGTCATCTGGTACGAGCCGTAGGACACGCCGCCCGGGTCGTCGACGCCGGAGGACACGGTCGACGCGCCGCGGCCGCCGGTCTCGTAGTGTTTGGAGGTCTGGCCCAGTTCCCAATCCTTGTCGCTCATCGCAATCTCCTTGGCTGGACGCGCGGCGTGGAAGGCGCCGTGCGTCGGGGTTCACTGCACAGGTGCAATCAGTGCGCTTCGAGTTCGTCGGCGCGGCGTGCGGTCATTTCCAGCCGGCATTCGGCCGCATCCACACGCTCGGCCTGGCCGCCGTCCGGATCGGCGACGCACTTCTCGTCGCGCTCGGCGATCCACTGCCGCTGCCGCTCGCGCAGCGCGTGCTGCTCGCTCTCGCCGAGCTTGGCCATCGCCGCCTTGTAGGCGGTGTTGAGGCGCTGGTCCTGGTAGGCGTGTTCGTCGGAAATGCAGTCCAGCATCGCCGGGGTGGCGCCGCCGGCGGCGGTGATGCAGGTGTCGTAGGACGGTCGCAGCACGGGGGAATCTCCTGAAGCGGGGGAAGGGCTGGGCGTCGCTGGCGCGGCGGCCGGCGTGGCGGCCGGCGTGGCGGCGCCCGCATCGGCCTGGGTGCCGGCATCGTGCGAGGCGGCAGCGGCCGCAGCCGGAGTGGCCGGTGCCTGGGACTGGCTGGGCGTGGAAGACGGCGCGCTGCAGGCGGCAGTGGCCACGCACAACAGCAGCAGGGAAGAGCCTTGGAAAGCCTTGGCGATGGCCATGGTCGGGTTGCGTCCTTGTCGTTTGCGCGAGCGGAAAAGCGAGGTTCTAAGCGATCGTTGCGTTCGCTGTCCATCGCACGCCGCGATGGCGGGTGATCGTGTTTGGCCGGCGTTGGGCAATGTCGCGTCGGCGCATACGTGGCAATGGCCGCCGCCATCGCCACGCACGACCACCGCCGCGCGACATGCAAGACGGCGGCCGTTGCCGGAAACACCGATCAGCGCGGCGGCTGGGTCCTTTCGCGCAGCGGGTCCGGCTGCTGCGGTTGTTCCTGCGCCTGCCGCTGGGTTTCGGCGGCCAGTTGCTGCTGGCTGCGCTCCAGCGGCACCGACGCGGCCTGCTGCCGGTCCACGTAGGCACGATTGACGTCGTGCGGATTGTCGGGATTGCGCTGCACCGCGATCAGGCCGCGACGGTCGCCGCTGAGCACCAGATCGTCGATGCGCTGCATGCCGCTCACCTTGGCCTCGAACGCGATTTGGCCAGCAGCGCGCTGCATCTCCTCGGCGCTATTGAAGCCGCCATTGGGCCCCTGCTTCTGCAGGTGGTCCAGGGCCTGCTTGTACAGCGGGTTGTCGGCCGGCGCCGCCGCGTCGGCCTTGGCCGGCGCCGGCTGCCTGGCGATCGCCTCGAGCGTGGCCTTGTCGGCGATGCCGGTCGGCGCCAGGCCCTTCTCGCGCTGCAGGTTGGCGACCACCTGCTGGGTGCGCTCGCCGTAGTAGCCGGTGCCGCTGAGCAGCTTGCCCTGGTCGTCCTTGACGCCCAGTTCGATCAGCCGTTGCTGCATCGCCTTGACGTCGGCGCCCTGCTCGCCCGGCTTCAGCGCCGTGCGCGGCTCCTGCGTGCCCTGGCTCTGCGCCTGGGTCTGCTGGCGGTCCTGCAGCAGGTCGCGGGCCTTGGCCAGCGGATCGGAGGCGAACAGCTTGGCGTTCTGGTGCGTGGCCAGGTAGTCGTCCAGCGGCATGGTGTTGACGCCCTTGCTGCCGGTGGACTGGCTGACCAGCAGCTCGCCGCTCTTGGGATCGCGCACGACCATCATGATGTGGTCGATGCCCTTCCAGTGCTCGTGCGCGGTCTTGCCCGAATCCACGCCGATGACCATGCCTTCCTTCAGCGCGCCGGGCTTGAACACGTCCTTGCCCTGCAGCAGCACGCCCGAGCTGTCGAAGGCCTTCTTGACGATCTCGCCGGAGCCGACCATGCCCTGCGCCAACATGTCCTTCTGGGTGAACACGTCGCGACCGGCCTTGCCGTTGATCTCGTTCATCGTCGCGTTCTGCAGCTCGGTCACCCAGCCGGAGCAGTCGATGTAGCCCTGCGCCAGGTGCTTGCCGTCCACGCCAGGGTGGTAGTACTTGCTGCTCTTGACGTTGATCGCGTACTTCACGTCGTCGTGCTTGACGCCCAGCTCGTAGGCGGCGGTCAGCGCGATGCCGTCGTGGCCGCCCTGCCTGCCGCCTGCGTGCGTCGGCGCGCGCGCCGGCGCGGCCTGGCCCTCGGCGCGCGGCTTGATGCCCTTTTCCGGGATCGCGATGTGGTCGTACTTGGCGTCCCAGTACTTCACGAAGGCCTTGGCCATGTCGTGGTCGGACAGCGTCTTGAAGTCGGCCAGCAAGGTGCCGGTGTAGGCCTGGAACTGGCGCGCGCCCTGCGCGTCCTTTTCGCCGGGGACGTTGTTGAGAATGTTGGCGCGAGTGCCCTTCAGCGCGAAGTGGCCGGTGGCGATGGCGGCCTGGATGGAGCGGTAGCCGCCGGCGCCCTGCTGGTGCGCCATGTACATGTCCAGGCCGTCGGGCTGCGCCTTGCCGGACAGGTAGCCGCGGCCATCGCGCTCGTGCTGGCGGGTCAGGCTGTTGCGGTTGTCCTGGTACATGTGCGCGGCGGCATCGGTGTTGGCCACCGCGTCGAGTTCGCGGCCGCGGATGCCGTAGGCGCTGGCGGCGCCGGGGGTGAACTGGAACAGCCCCTTGGCGCTGTTGGGACCACGGCTGGCCTGCTCGTCGAAGCGGCCGCCGGTTTCGATGTAGGCGAAGCGCAGGAAATCGTCGACCGGAATCTGCCGCTGCCTGGCTTCCCGCTCGATGATGTCGAGATTCTCTGCCTTGGTGGTATCACGTGCCATCTCGTGTAACTCCTTGAGGTTGAGGTACGGCCATCGCGGCCGCCTGGGTCAACCGAGCTCGTCCATGAGCTTGTTAGTGCGCGGTCAACAGAACGATTGCGTACTGCGGAACATCCGGTGCTGCGTCCAGCGGCGCGCCGCCGCGCGCCACGGGGGTCATGCGTTGGGGACCGGCTGGTACTGCGCGCTGTCCGGGTCGTAGGCGTACTGCAGCACGTCGCCGGCATCGAGCAGGCGCGCGCGGCCGGGACCGGCGATCGCGGTGCCGTGCAGCGCCACCCGCAGCGCCGGCATGCGCTGGCCGGGCACCGCCTGGAATTCCAGCGTGCCGCTGCTGGACACATGCGGCACCACCCCGTCCGGGTCGCTGGCCGCCTCGTTGTCCTCGCCGGCCGCCACCGTGCCGCAATACACCCAGCTGCGGTAATCGCCGAGGTCGTGCCGGTTCGGGTCGAACACGAACAGCGCGAAGCCGGCTTCGGTGATGCCGTTGCCGAAGCGGGCGGTGGGCACGGCCAGCAGCAACCGGCCGTCGCCGAGCGCATGCTGCTGCGGCGCGCGGGTGGGATCGACGGCATCGGCCCGCGCGTAGGCGCCGAAGCTGCCGACGTAGCGCTGCGCGTGCAGCACCATCCATGGCCGCTCGCCGCCCGGCATGGTCAGCAGGAAGGTGGCGGCGCCGAGCGAGACGCCTTCGCCCGGGTGCGGGAAGGTTTCCGCATCGTCGATGCCGTACCGGCCCGGCGTGGCGTAGCTGAAACCGGTGTAGTAGTGCTTGCCGTCCAGTTCGAAATGCTGGCCGCCCCAGAAATTCACCACCGCGCCGTTGTCGATCTCGTAGGACACGGCGCCATCGCCGTCCCGGCCGTAGATCAGGTACAGCACGCTGCCGGCATCGGGTGGCGCTTCGGGAGCGGCGGCGCGCTTGTTGTCGTTGGACATGTCCAGAACATCCTGTAGTCGGAGAAGAAGCCGGAAGAACCCACCTGCGCGTTCCGATGCGCCCGACCGCCGCCCGCGCGACGCGCGCGGCGCACGTCGCGGACGCGGCACCCGGCACGGAGCGGACGCTCCCCGCAGGCGCGGTTTCGGACGGAACAAGGTGACGTGCACGCCGGCCCCGAGCAGGGGCGGTGATGGCGGTCGCGCATGGCGAACCGCACGCCGGCAATCCACGCCGGCATTTCGGGCGAGTGCAGCATCCCATGCCGCTCGCGAATGACTCGCCTGATCATCAGGCCCCGTGGGGCGCATCTTAAACCAGGTTCAACGCCCGACACCACCGCGGCCGTGCGCGCCGCCGCGCCGTGCCCCCCGCGCGGTCCGCTCAGCGGTCCAGCGGCGGGGTGTACTGCTGCTTGGCGGGGTCGTAGGTGTAGGTGACGGCGTCGGCCGGGCCCAGCGTGCGCACCTTGCCCGGCCCCTCCACCACCGTGCCCTGCAGGGCGATCCGCAGCGACGGCACGTTGCCGCTGGCGGGCGGCACGAAGCTCAGCGTGCCGGTGCTGGTGGCGCACTTCATCGTGCCCTGGTCGTCGCAGGCGGCGCTGTTGTCCTCGCCGGCGGCGACCGTGCCCAGGTAGACCCAGCCCTTGTAGTCGCCCAGGTCGTTCTTGTTCGGGTCGAAGGTGAACACCGCGAAGCCGGTACTGGTGATGCCGTCGGCGAAGCGGGTGGTCGGCAGCGCCAGCAGCAGGTGGCCGTCCTTGGTGGTGGTGCTCTGCGGCTTGCGCTGTTCGTCCAGCGTGTCGGCCTTGCCGTCGGCACCGAAGTCGCCGGCCCAGCGCTGCGCGTGGAACAGGGTCCAGCTGGGCTTGCCGCCGGCGCTTTCGAGCACGTAGGTGGCCTGGCTGATGCTGACGCCGGCCGCCGGGTCGGGCAGGTCCTGGTCGCCGGCCGTGTCCCTGGGCTTGTCGTACTTGCCGCCGGTGGCGTTGGCGAACCCGGTGTAGTACTGCTTGCCGCCGAGGTCGAAGCGGTCGCCGTACCAGAAGCTGGCCACCGCGCCGTTGTCGATGGCGTAGGACGCCGAGCCGTCGCCCTTGGCGCCGTAGATGTCGGCCAGCACCTGGCCCGGTGCCGGCACTTCGGCGGCGGCGGGCTGTGCCGCCGTGCTCGCGTCGGCGGGGGCTGCGGGCGCGGTCGCCATAGCCGGAGTTTGCGCCGCGGCCGGCGCATCGGCGGCCTTGTCCTTGCATCCGCCCAACAGCAGGAAGGTTGCCGCCCAGAGGGCCGTGGTTCCTCGCCTCATCGCACTGCGTCCTTTGGAGTCCATTGGCGCGCGATGCTACCAAGAACCGCGGTGGCGCCAGGTGACAGGCGTGCACGCCGCCGGCACGGCAGTGCCGACGCCGCACTGCACCGGCTCAGGGCGCGTCCGGCTCCATTGCCGGCGCCGGCTGCGGGCGCGCCAGCAGCGGCTGGGTCAGCGCGTACAGGATGCGCAGGTCTTCGGCATCGAAGGCGGTGGCCTCGTTGCCGCGGTAGTGGTGGTGGAAGGCGCGCAGGGTCGCGGCGCGGTCGTCGACCGGGTAGCCGATCAGCGCCAGCGCCTGCCACGGATCGAAGCCGGGCGGGGCCGGCGGCGTGTCGGCGACCGGCCAGCGGCCGAAGCCGGCCTCGGCCAGTTGCTTCCACGGGAACAGCGGGCCCGGGTCGACCTTGCGCGAGGGCGCGAAGTCCTCGTGCCCGACCACCTGGGTGCGCGGGATGCGCAGCCGCGTGCACAGGTCCTCGAGCAGCACCAGCAGGCTGGCGATCTGTTCCTGCGCGAACGGGGTCTTGCCGTCGTTGTCCAGCTCGATGCCGATCGAGGCGGAGTTGATGTCGGTGATGGTGCCCCAGCGCCCGGCGCCGCCATGCCAGGCGCGGTCCTGGTCGGCGACCAGCTGGTAGCGCGTGCCGTCGCGGCCGATCAGGTAGTGCGCGCTGACCTTGCCCTTGCTGTTGTGCGAGCGCAGCGTGTCCAGGCTCTGCTGCACCGAGTGCTGGTCGGTGTAGTGGATGACGATCAGGATCGGCCGGCGTGCGTCGTAGTTCGGCGACGGCACCCAGGTGGCCAGCGGATTGCGCGGCGGTGCGTGCGCGCAGGCCCCGAGCAACGCCAGCGTGCCCAGCAGCAGCAGGCGGCGCGCGGCGGACAGGGACGGCACGGGGACGCGGGTCATGGACACTTCCTGATCGGGGTCGCGCAAGCGTACGCAATCGGCGCGGCGGCGGCGTGCAAGCGCGCGTCGATGCTTACCGGCGCGCTCAGAAGCGGTAGTTGAAGTTGACGTACCACTGCCGGCCGATCGCGCTGTACACCCGCGGGAAGTACGGCCAGGCGGTGTAGGTGTCGTCGCGCGGGTGCAGCGCATCGAACACGTTGAGCACGCTCAGGCCGACGCTGGCCTTGTCGGTGATCTGCTTGGCGATGTCGGCGTTCCACACCAGGTAGGGCGCGACCCGGCCGCGTTCGGCGTAGTCGGGCCGCGAACCATAGCGATAGCCGTACACGCTGGCCGACCAGTCGCCGCGGCTCCAGTTCGCGCGCCAGTTGCTGCGCGTGCGGAACGCCAGGTAGTCGACGTCGTTCATCACGTCCACCGGCCGCGCGCCGGCGAACTGCGCCACCTCCATCCGCAGCACCCGGGTCAGGCCACCCTGCAGGCCGAGCGTGCCCCAGGCGCCGAGGTCGAGGTCGTAGCGCAGGCTGGCGTCGACGCCGTCGGTGCGCATCAGCGACTGGTTGATCGGGAAGGTCCTGAACGCGGTGATCTGGCCTTCGCTGGTCAGGTCGGTGCCGGGACTGCGCGTGACCGCGTCCTGGTAGAAGCGGCAGGCCGCCGAGGCGGTGTCCACCGCGGCGCCGGCGCGGTCGCGGCCGAGCAGGCAGTTGGCGTTGTTCTCCAGCAGGGTTTCGCTGGAAATGGCTTCGACCCGGCCCTTGAGTTCGATGCGGTAGTAATCCAGGCTCAGCGACAGCGCCGGCAGCACGTCCCACACCGCGCCGAGCGTGGTCGACTTGCCGGTCTCCTCGCGCAGCAGCGGATTGGAGGCCTGGGTGGAGAAGGTCTGGTACTCGTGCGCGCTCGCGCAGGCCGCCGACAGCGGATCCAGGCCGTCGCGGCGGCACAGGTATTCGTCGACCACGGTGGGGTTGTTGGCGCTGGTGCCGGCGTAGATCCACAGCAGGTCCGGCGCGCGGAAGCTGGTGGCATGGCTGCCGCGCAGCAGCAGGCTGTCGAACGGACGCCATTCCAGCCCGGCCTGCCACGTCGCCGCGCCATCGACCGCGGTGATGTCGTCGTAGGCGTCGTAGCGCGCGGCCAGGGTCGCGCTGAGCCGGCTGGCGATCGGCACGCGCAGTTCCAGGCCGGCGGCGTAGCGCTTGCGCGGTCCGCCGCCGGGGGTCTGGGTGAGGTTGTAGATGCGCTCGCTGCCGGTGTAGTCGACGGTGGTGCGCGGATCGGGCTGCAGGTCGTAGGTCTGCCGCGCCGCTTCCAGCACGGTGGCGATCTGCACCATGCCCGCCGGGACCGCGAACAGGTCGCCGCTGACCACGAACTGGGCCTGGTCGGTAGCCGATTCGCCGCGGCTGACCACCTCGGTGGTGAGCTGCTGGTACAGCGCCGGGCTGCCGGGCGCGAACAGGCGGTCCGGGCGCACGCGGCGGATCTCGGTGCCGTCCGGCCGATAGCCCAGCACAGGCCCGAAGTAGTAATCGCGCACCGCGTTGGTGAGGAAGCGCGGGCGCCGCGTGGTGATGTCGTAGCGCGACAGCGACACGCTGGCATCCCAGTCGAAGCGTCCACCCAGCGCCTTGCCGCGCACGCCGGTGTTAAGGTTCCAGCTGCGCTCGTCGTAGTCGATGGTCTTGATGCCGCCGACCTCGTCCGGAAGGAAGATGCGCTGCGCGGTGACCAGCCCCAGGTCCGGATCGTAGGTGGTGAACGCGCCTTCGCCGATGTAGTAGTGGGTCTGGCTGGAACTCTTGTCCTGCGCGCGATTGGCCAGCAGTTGCGCGTAGGCGACCACGTCGTGGCCGAGCTCGGCATCGCCGGCCAGATAGGCCGAGGTCTTGCCGTAGCCGTTCTGCACCGAGCGCCCGGCGTAGTAGTCGAACGCGCCGCAGCGGTTGGGCGCGGGCAGGCTGTCGCTGGTGCGGTACGGACGGAACGCGGGATTGGTCGCGACGCAGGCCGCCGCCAGCGCCTGCGGCGAGGTCGACAACGTGCCCGCCTGCGGCCACAGATAGGTGCTGCCGCGGCGCAGGTACACGCCGGAAATGGACACGTTGGGCGAGCTGGGGTCGGCCTTGTTGGCCGGATGGTCGTCGTAGGAATCCATGAAATCGCGCTGGCGGGCGACGATGGGTTCGCGGTCCAGCCGCTCGAACGCGTAGGTGAAACTCCAGCCATCGCCGCGGCGCCCGCCGGTCCACTGCAGTTGGCCGGTGTCGCCGCCGCCGCGGGTGGTGGTGCCGGCGCGCACGCGCAGGCTGTCGCCCTGGAAATCGCGCTTGGTGATGATGTTGACCACGCCGGCGACCGCGTCGGAGCCGTAGATGGCCGAGGCGCCGCCGCTCATCACCTCGATGCGCTCCACCGCCGCGGCCGGAATGCTGCCCAGGCTGACCGCGGTGCCGTTGGCGCCGTAGGACTGCGGGTAGTCGGCCATGCGCTTGCCGTTGAGCAGGATCAGTTGGTAGCCCGGCCCCAGCCCGCGCAGATTGAGGTACTGGCCGTTGGGCGAACTGCCGGTCTGGTCGCTCTCGTTGAAGGTGCTGCCGCTGAACTGGGTCAGCGTGCCCAGCGATTCCCACACCGTGCCGAAGCCCTGCTTGCGGATGTCCTCGGCGGTGATGACGGTGACCGGCGCCGGGCCTTCCACCTGCGCGCGGGCGATGCGCGAGCCAGTGACCAGCACGGCGTCGAGATCGCGCGGCGTCGCCGCCTGTTCCTGCGCCAACGCCGGCAAGGCCACAGCCAGCGCCGTCAACGACGCCAGCGCCACGCGCACGGGCCGCAAGGAAACGGGACGACGAACGATTCGAATGGGCACGCGGCTCTCCTGCTTGGCGCGGGTGGATGGCGCGAACGCCGCGGGCGCGGCCATGGCCGCGCGCCTGTCCCTGGCGTCCACGCACACGGCGATGCCGCGTGTGCGGCACGCGGCCATCGTGTTGCGGGATCCTGCATCTTGCCGAGCGGACGCGGCGCTGCCGTGCGGTACGCGCACGTCCCCCAGCGCCATCGCCACGCGCGCCCTGCGCGTTCGGATGTAACACGCGCTCGGAAAACCTGTCAACGCAGCGCCTTGACAGAGAAAAACCGGGACTCGAAGATCCTGGCGTCGGCGCGCAGCACGCGCCGGCCTTCTTTCCAGACAGCGGGATTCCATGATCACGATGCGCGGCCTGTGCCTGTTGCTCGCCGCGGCGGCGAGCGGGGCCATCGCGACGGCACGTGCCGCCGATGCGCTGCCGCTGCAGGCACAGCCGGCGCAGTTGCAGGCCGCGCACTGGATCGCACGGCTACCGGCCACGTCGCCACCGCTGCTGCAGGCGGCGCAGCGCGACGCGTTCAACGCCCGGCTGTTGCGCGAGGATCCGTCGATGCACGACCTCGCCGCACTGCCGGCGCAGCTGCCCGGCGCGCAGGTCCGCACGCATATCCTGGCGCTGTCGGCGCCGCCGACGCGCACGCTCTACGATGCGCAGGGCACCGTTCTCGACCCCGCGCGATTGCAGGCGCTGCAACGCGCGCTGGCGCTGGACGCGCTGCCGGCGCAGGTGCAGCCGCGCTATGCGCTGGTGGTGCAACGCGCCGACCTGCGGCGCTTCCCGACCGCCGAGCGCGTGTTCAGCGACCGCGACGATCGCGACATCGACCGCTTCCAGGAATCGGCGCTGTATCCAGGCAGCGCGGTGGCGATCCTGCACGCCAGCGCCGATGGGCAGTGGCTGTTCGTGCTGGCGAACAACTACGCCGCCTGGATCGCCCGCGACCGCATCGCCGAGGCCGACCGCGCCAGCGTGCTGGCGTACGCGCAGCGCACGCCGCGGCTGCTGGTCACCGGCGCGCGCGCATCCACCGTGTTCACCCCGGAGCTGCCGGCGGCCTCGCAGGTGGCGCTGGACATGGGCAGCGCCCTGCCGCTGCTGCGCGACTGGCCGCCGCTGCGGGCGGTCAACGGCCAGTCGCCGCTGGCCGCCTACGTGGTGCAGTTGCCGCTGCGCGACCGCGACGGGCGGCTGCAGTTGGTGCCCGCGCTGGTGCCACGCAGCGCCGACGTCGCTGAGGCGCCGCTGCCGGCCACGCCGCAGTCCCTGCTGCGGCAGGCGTTCAAGTTCCTCGGCGAGCGCTACGGCTGGGGCAACAGTTACGACGCACGCGACTGCAGCGGCTTCGTGCTCGACCTCCATCGCAGCCTCGGCATCGACCTGCCGCGCAACACCGGCGACCAGGCGCGCAGTCCGGCGCTGGCCTCGGTGCCCTACACCGCCACCGACCCGCTGCCGCAGCGCCGGCAGGCGCTGGCGCGGCTGCGCGTCGGCGACCTGGTCTACATCCCCGGCCACGTGATGCTGGTGATCGGCCACGAAGACGGCCAGACCTGGGTGATCCACGACGTGGCCGGCGCCAGTTACCGCGACGCCAGCGGCCAGCTGCAGCGCGTGCGCCTCAACGGCGTCTCGGTGACCCCGCTGGAACCGCTGCTGCTCGGCGACGGCACGCCGTTCATCGACCGCATCACCCGCATCCAGCGCCTGCGCGCACCGACCACCGAATGAAGATCACCGAGATCCGCCTGGGCATGCTGCGCGTGCCGCTGAAGACCCCGTTCAAGACCGCACTGCGCACCGTGCAGGCGATCGAGGACGTGGTGGTCCTGGTCCACACCGACGATGGCCGGATCGGCCATGGCAGCGCCCCGGCCACCCCGCCGATCACCGGCGACACCCACGGGTCGATCATCGCGGCGATCGAACGCTGCCTGGCGCCACGCCTGATCGGCGAGGACATCGCCGACCTGCAGCGCCTGCGCGGTCTGATCCAGGGCGCGCTGGAGCACAACAGCAGCGCCAAGGCGGCGATGGAGATCGCCGTGCACGACCTGTGGGCGCAGCAGCATGGCGCACCGCTGTACCGCCTGCTCGGCGGCGGCACGCCGCACCTGAGCACCGACCTCACCATCAGCGTGAATGCCGTGGACACGATGGTGGCCGACGCGCTGTCGGCGCTGGCGCGCGGCTTCGTGGCACTGAAGATCAAGATCGGCACCGATCTGGCCGAGGACATCGCACGGGTCAAAGCGATCCACGCCGCGGTCGACGGCCGCGCGCAGCTGCGCCTGGACGCCAACCAGGGCTGGACGCCGAAGCAGGCGGTGCAGGCGATGCATGCGCTGGAGCGCGCCGGGGTGACGCTGGAACTGCTGGAGCAGCCGGTCAAGGCCGGCGACGTGGACGGCCTGCAGTACGTGACCGAGCGCGTGCAGACCCCGGTGATGGCCGACGAGAGCGTGTTCTCGCCGGCGCAGGCGATCGCGCTGCTGCAGCGGCGCGCGGCGGACATCGTCAACATCAAGCTGATCAAGGCCGGCGGCCTGTCCAACGCGCTGCGCATCGCCGACATCGCCGCGGTGTACGGGGTGCCGTGCATGATCGGCTGCATGCTCGAATCGAGCATCGGCGTGGCGGCGGCGGCGCACCTGGCGGTGGCCCGCGCGGACGTCATCACCAAGGTGGACCTGGACGGGCCGTCGCTGGGGGCGTTCGATCCGGTGGTCGGCGGGGTGCAGTTCGACGAGGCGCAGATCCGGATTGGCGAAGCGCCTGGGTTGGGGATTCGCGAGATCCAGGGCTTGGAGCTGTTGCCGCGGTCGGATTAAAGGCACCGCGCCTGGCTGGCTGGCGCAATTGTGGGAGGGACTCAGTCCCGACCGCTGCAGCAATCGGTCATTGGATGGCTTCACTCGTCGCGACTGAAGTCGCTCCCACAGGGGTTTACGGCGAGACCGCCAGGTGCACTGTGGGAGGGACTTCAGTCCCGACCGCTGCAGCAATCGGTCGTTGGATGGTTTCACTCGTCGCGACTGAAGTCGCTCCCACAGGGGCTTACGGCGCGCCCGCCAGGTGCACTGTGCGAGGGACTTCAGTGCCGACTGCTGTCGCAATCGGTCGTTAGATGGTTTCACTCGTCGCGACTGAAGTCGCTCCCACAGGGGCTTACGGCGCGCCCAACGGGGCACTGTGGGAAAGACTTCGGTCCCGACCGCTGTTGCCATCGGTCATTGGATGGTTTCACTCGTCGCCACTGAAGTCACTCCCACAGGGGCTTGCGGCGAGACCGCCAGGTGCACTGTGGGAGGGACTTCGGTCCCGACTGCTGTCGCCATCGGTCGTTGGATGGTTTCACTCGTCGCGACTGAAGTCGCTCCCACAGGGGCTTACGACGCGCCCGCCGGGGGTACTGTGGGAGGGACTTCAGTCCCGACGCACTGCGCCATCGGAAAGCGCATCGCTTCGCGCTTCCCGGCTGCATGACGGCTGACTCCAACAGGCGGTCACTGCGACGACCTCTCAGCCGCCATAGGGATCGACAGTACCAATGCTCCCATCCGGCTGGACGTGCAGCGGCGTGCACTTGACCGAGCGCAGGTGGGTGACGCCGCCGGACAGCAGGGCGTCGTGGTAGAACAGGTACCAGCGCCCCTGGAACGCGCAGATGGAGTGGTGCGTGGTCCAGCCCACTACCGGCTTCAGCAGCACGCCGCGATAGGTGAACGGGCCATATGGGCTGTCGCCCGTGGCGTAACACAGCAGGTGCGTATCGCCGGTGGAGTACGACAGGTAGTAGCGGCCCTGGTCCTTGTGCAGCCACGGTCCCTCGAAGAAGCGACGCGCATGGTCGTCGGCGCGCAACGGTTGCCCGTGCTCGTCGAGGATCACGATTTCCCGCGTGCGCTCCGCCAGCCGGGTCATGCCCGGGTCCAGCCGGGCGATCCGCGGCCCCAGCGCCGGCGCATCGCCCTCGGGCTCGACGTGCGCCGCATCAAAGCGGTCGTCGCGGTACTTCTGCAACTGGCCGCCCCAGATGCCGCCGAAGCAGAGGTAGTGCGCGCCGTCGTCGTCCTCGAAGACGGCCGGGTCGATCGAGTAGGTGCCGGCGATCGGCTCTGGCTCGGCGGCGAACGGGCCTTCCGGGCGATCGGCCACCGCCACGCCGATGCGGAACAGGCCCTGCGCGTCCTTGGCCGGGAAATACAGGTAATAGCGGCCGCCGCGGGTGGCCGCGTCCGGCGCCCACATCTGCCGGCTGGCCCACGGCACGTCGCGCACATGCAGGGCGACGCCGCAATCGGTGGCCGCGCCGTCGGGCGTGTCCATGCGCAGCACGTGGTAGTCCTCCATGCCGAAGTGGCCGCCGTCGTCGTCGAACGGTGCGCCGCTGTCGATGTCGTGCGAGGGATAGATGTACAGGCGTCCCTCGAACACGTGCGCCGACGGATCGGCCGTGTAGATGTGCGTGACCAGCGGTTGCGCGATGGCGTGCGCCGCGAGGTGGCCGAGGTCGCTGAACTCGCTCGGGTCGCTTCCCTGGCGACGCGCCTGCAGGTCGTGTTCGATGCGCAGCTCCATGCGCTTGTCGATCCGGTAGAAGAACAGCAACGCCACCGCGAGCAGGAACGGGATGGCGCTGTAGACGCTGACGGTCAGGCGGATGCCGTCCACCACGGCCTGCGGCTGCTGGTCCGCGCCCGCCTGGTAGCCGTGGTGCGCGAGGATGCCGGCGACCAGCGCGCCGCCGATGCTGAGCCCGATCTTCAGCCCGCACAACATCGCCGAGAAGATGATCGCGGTGGCGCGGCGATGGTTCGTCCACTCGGAATAGTCGGCGACGTCGGCGATCATCGCCCACAGCAGCGGGATGGTGATGCCATAGCAGAACCCGTGCAGCATGAAGGCACCGAAGGCCACGCCGATCGCGGTGGGCGGCAGGACGTAGAACACCAGCAGGAACACGGTGGACAGCAGCAGCGCGCCGCCGAAGGCATCGCGCTTGCCGAAGCGGTCGGCCAGGCGCCGGGAGCCCCCGATGCCCAGGATCATGCACAGGATGCCGCAGGCGTTGAACAGGCTGAATGCCGAGGTCGCCGGGTCCTGCGGCCAGGTGAAGCCGGACAGGCCCCATCCGCTGAGCAGCGCGTTCACTCCGCCGATGAACCCGTTGAAGCCGGAGGCATCGAGAAAGCCGGCCAGCGCGGCCTCGCTCAGGTAATACTGGAAATAGTAGATGTAGGTGCCCCCCTTCAGCGCCAGGTTGACGAAGACCAGCACCGTCAACGCCAGCATCACCTTCCACGGCCGGTTGTGCAGCAAGTCGGACAGGTCCTGCAGCACGCCGGCAGACTGTTCCTTGGCCGGGACGATGCGCTCGCGGGTGGTGGCGAAGGTGATCAGGAAGAACAGCGTGCCTACCACAGCGAACACCGTCATCAAGCGCTCGAAGCCGCGCACGTTGTCGCCGTCGCCCAGGATCAGCACCAGCGGCAACAGCAGCACCTGGATGATGAACTGCGCGATCATCACCGCCACGAAGCGGTAGGCCGACAGGCTGTTGCGCTGATCCATGTTGCCGGTGAGCACGCCGCTGAGCGCGGAGTACGGCAGGTTGTTGGCCGCGTACACCAGCATCAGCAGGCCATAGGTGGTCACGGCATAGACGACCTTGCCGCGCGCGCCCAGGTCCGGGGTGCTGAAGGCCAGCAGCGACAGCACGCCGAACGGGATCGCCGTCCACAGGATCCAGGGCCGGAACTTGCCCCAGCGGGTCGCCGTGCGGTCGGCGGCAATGCCGATCAGCGGGGTGAACACGAACGCGCCCAGCAGGCCGATCGCGAAGATGATCGTCGCCGCCGTGGCCGGCGGCAATCGGTACACATCGGTGTAGAAGAAGGCCAGGTAGGTGATCAGCGTCTGGAAGATCAGGTTCGCCGCCAGGTCGCCCAGGCTGTAGCCCAGCTTCTCCCGCACCGACAACGTGTGCGCGGCGACCTCCATGCGCGGGGAATCACTCACGGGCCGCCTCCACGGTGAAGCGGGCGCGCACGCGGGCATCGGCGCTGGAGCCGCCGATGCGCACTTCGTAGTCCCCCGCCGGCACGACATAGGTGTCGCGCGCGTCGTCGTACTGACGCAGCGCCTGTTGCGCATCCAGCTCGAAGCTCAGGGTCCGCCGCTCGCCAGGGGCCAGGCGAACGCGCTGGAACCCACGCAGCGCCTGCTGCGCATCGCCGGGCGCGGCCGCCAGCCGCCGCACGTACAGCTGCGCGACTTCGTCGCCGGCGCGCTTGCCGGTGTTGGCCACCTCCACCTGCAGCTTGAGGCGTCCGTCGTCGGCGATGCGCGGCGCATCCAGGCGCAGCTTGCCGTAGTCGAAGCGGGTATACGACAGCCCGTGGCCGAACGGGTACAGCGGCGTGCCGCGGAAGTAGCGGTAGGTGCGGCCTTCCATCGCGTAGTCGTCGAACGCGGGCAGCGCCTGGTCCGCCCGGTAGAACGTCACCGGCAGGCGGCCGGCGGGGTTGACCTCGCCGAACAGCGCCTGGCCCACCGCGGTGCCGCCGCGCTGCCCCGGATACCAGCTCATCAGGATCGCCGACAGATGCGCCTGGGCCCAGTCCACCGCCAGCGCCGAGCCGCCGGTCAGCACCATCACCACCGGCTTGCCGGTGGCGTGCAGCGCTTCCAGCAAGGCACGCTGCGGCGCGGGCAGGCGCAGGTCGGTGCGGTCGCCGCCGGCGAAGCCCGGGTAGTCGACCTTCATCTCTTCGCCCTCGACATCGCCGGTCAGTCCGCCGACGAACACCACCACCTCCGCGTTGCGCGCGGCATCCAGCGCCTCCTCAAACGGCGGCTTCGCGCCGGGCATGCGCCAGCCCAGGCGCACGCCGGCGTCGCGCTCGGCGTCGTAGTACTCCAGCGTCACCGCATAGGCGCGGCCGGCCTGCAGGTCCAGGTCCACGCCGTCGGCGCGCATGCGGTCGCTGTCGGTCCAGTGATCCAGCACCAGCTTGCCGTCGACATAGAGGCGGAAGCCATCATCGGCGGCCGCCTCGATCCGGTAGCGACCCGAGACCGGCGGCAGCAGCTGGCCGCTCCAGCGGATGCTGAAGTGATCGTTGGGAATGCCCTGCCCCGGCCCCGCTTCGCCACGGGCCAGCAGGTTGTCGGTCGGCGAGCCGCGGTCCCAGCGGAAGCCGACCTGCGCGTCGGTGCGCACCAGCGCCGGCGTCCCCGACAGATCCGGCGTGCGGAAGTACTCGCCGCGCAGGCCGCGTTCCGGGGAGTCGGCCGAAGGCCGCAGATACGCCGCCTCGATCAGCGGCGTGGCGCCGGGATCCTCGCGCCCTTCGACCAGATCCACGCCGCGCGCATAGCGCACCTCGATGCCCTTGGCCGCGTCGCGGATGCCCTGCAGGATGGTCACCGGCGCCGCCGGGGTGCCGAAGTAGTTGCCGAGCAGGGCCATGGTGTCGCCGGCGGTCGGGCCGACCACGGCGATGCGCTTGAGGTCGCGCGACAGCGGCAGCACGCCATCGTTCTTCAGCAGCACCAGCGATTCCTGCGCCGCCTGCAGGGCCAGCGCATCGTGCGCGGGCGCCTGGTTCACCGAGGCGGGGATCCGCGCCCAGCGTACGCGTTCCGGCGGATCGAACATGCCCAGCCGCATCCGCGCGGCGAACAGGCGCGTCACCGCGTCGTCGATCTCCGCTTCGCCGATCAGGCCCTGGCGCACTGCCGCCGGCAGCGTGGCGTACTCCTGGCCGCACTCCAGTTCGGTGCCGTTCCTGACCGCCAGCGCGGCGGCGGCCTCGCGGCTGGGCACCAGGTGGTGGTGCTTCCAGATGTCGACGATGGCCCAGCAGTCCGACACCACATACCCCTTGAAGCCCCAGTCGCGGCGCAGCACATCGCGCAACAGGAACCGGCTGGCGCTGGCGGACTCGCCGTACACCCGGTTGTAGGCGCCCATCACCGCATCCACCTTGCCCTCCTTCACCAGCGCCTCGAACGCCGGCAGGTAGGTGTCGTAGAGGTCGCGCTTGCTCGGGCGCGCATCGAAGTGGTGGCGGTCGGCTTCCGGGCCGCTGTGCACGGCGAAGTGTTTGGCGGTAGCGTCGAGCTTGCGGTACACCGGATCGTCGCCCTGCAATCCCTGCACGAAGGCCACGCCCATGCGCGCGGTGAGGTAGGGATCCTCGCCGTAGGTTTCCTGGCCGCGCCCCCAGCGCGGGTCGCGGAAGATGTTGATGTTCGGCGACCAGAAGGTCAGCCCCTGGTAGCGGCCATGCGCGCCCTCGCGGAGGAACTGGTGGTGCTTGGCGCGCGCCTCGTCGCTGATGGTGGTGGCCACCTGCCCCATCAACGGCACGTCGAAGGTGGCGGCCAACCCGATGGCCTGCGGAAACACCGTGGCCTGCCCGGCCCGCGCCACGCCGTGCAGCGCCTCGTTCCACCAGTCGTAGGCCGGCACGCCCAGGCGTTCGATCGCCGGCGCGGCGTTCTGCATCTGCGCCGCTTTTTCCTCCAGCGTCATCTGCGCGACCAGCGCCGCCGCCCGGTCCTCGAAGCTGGCCGAGGTGTCTTGCCACGGCTTGGTATCCGCGGCATGGCCGACGCCGGCCAGCGTGGTGGCGACGCACAGCGCCAGCGTGCGGAACAGGCGGCCGCGAACGCCGCTGCGAAAGGAAGATCTGCGCGTCATCATTGTTTGCTCCTCGAGGCACGCTCGTCGCGCGCGAAAGGACCCAGCAGGGCGCCCACGAAGCCGCCTGCCCGATCCGTACTCAACACGGTCCCGTCGACGTCGTCGGCGAGGGTCTGCCAGCCCTGCCCCGCGCCGGTGTCGAACGCGAAGGCATACGTCCCTTCGTCACCCGATATCTTCAGGCGCAGCGCGCTGGACACGTCCAGTTCGCGGCTGGCCAGCGTCTTGGTCGCGCCCTTGCCCTCCCTCGCTTCGAGGAAGACCACCACGCGATCGCGGCCCACACGGCGCACGCCAAGGAAGTACCACCAGGTCTCGTTCTGGAACGCCGCAAGCCCTGCCGCCACGCCCGCCGCCGGGCGCGTCAGTGCGGTGCTGGCCTCGAACCGCAGGTGCTGCTGGCGGCGCCCCAGGAACGCGGGGTTGCGCAGGGTGTCCAGGTTCTCCGGCAGCGGATGCACGGCCAAGTACCCCGGCCGCGCGCGCAGGTCCGCCCAGTCCTGCTTGGGCACGCGCACGCGCAACCAGCCGCGGCCGAGCGTCGACGCGTCGAACTCGTCGCGCTCGACGAAGTTGCCGGTGGACGGGGCCTGCGACGCCTCGCCCCGCATCCACGACGGCGCCTTGACCGCATACGGGATGGCCTGCCCGGCCGGCAGGATCACCGGCCAGCCGTCGCGCCACTGCACCGGCAGCAGGTAGGTCTCGCGCCCGGTGTTGTAGTGGCGCACGTCGTAGGTGCGGCTGGCCAGGAATACCGCCCACCAGGAACCGTCCGGCCCTTCGACCATGTCTGCGTGACCGGCATTGGCGATCGGCAGCGGCCGGTCGTCGGGCAGGTCGCGCTGGGTGAGGATCGGATTGCCCGCGTACGGCAGGTAAGGCCCCCACACGTCGCGGCTGCGCAGCACCACCTGCGAATGCTGCGGCCCGGTCCCGCCTTCGGCATCGGAGAGGTAGTACCAGCCATCGCGGCGATACAGATGCGGCCCCTCGATCCAGATCGGATTCTTCGCCGGCTCCACACCGCCGTCGATCAGCACCTTGCGCGGTCCCACCGGGGTGAAGGTCGCCGGGTCGAGCTGCTGCATCCAGATCGCGCGGTGGCCTGGGTAGCGCGCCGGGCCGGACGGCTCATCGTTGTTGAGCAGGTAGACGCGGCCGTCTTCATCGAAGAACAGCGACGGATCGATGCCACCGATGCCTGGCAGCCAGTGCGGGTCCGACCAGGGGCCGGCGGGATCGCGCGCGGTGGCGATGAAGTTGCCGCCGCTGTCCACGGCGGTGGTGACCACGTAGAACATCCCGTCGTGGTAGGCGATGGCCGGCGCGAAGATGCCGCGCGACACGCTCAGGCCATCGAAGTCCAGTTGCGTCGGGCGGTCGATCACGTTGCCGATCTGCGTCCAGTGCACCAGATCGACGCTCTCGAACACCGGGATGCCCGGGAAATAGGTGAAGCTGGAATTGACCAGATAGAACCGCCCGTTCGCGCCGACGATGCTCGGGTCCGCGTGGAAGCCGGCCAGGATCGGGTTGCGGTAGTGCCCGGCCGGCAACGGCGCCTCGAAGGCCGCATCGCGCCCGGCGTATTCGAACCAGTCGAAGTAGACCGGCGGTGCCGGCGCGGCCCGCAGCGGCTGCAGCGCGGCGGACAGCAACAGGAGGGCAGTGGCGAGCAGCGAACGCATCAGGGCACCTCTGCAGCGGGGAGGGAGAGTTCGAACGGCCCCGCCGGCGCGCCGGAACCGTCGCGCAACGTGCAGACCGGGCCGTCGGCCCAGCAGTAGCGGACGCGGGCGGCGGTTGCGGCCTGCGGGCTGTGCAGGAGCACGTCGCGCCCGTCCAGCGCGGCATCGGCATAACGACACTGCTGCGCCTGCGCGTCGCAGAGTTCGAAGCCGATGGGGCCGTTCGCACCGGTCGTGGCCAGCGTCCCGACGACGTCGTCGAACGCGATCCGCACCGCATGCTGCGCGCGCGATGCCGTGCGTGGGGTCGGGCCGGACGGGGCCAGTGCGCGTTCGCCGTAGACCACATGGCGCGCCGCCTGGGCCAGGCGCCGCCCCAGTTCCTGCTTGTTCGGCGGATGGATGTCGTAGGCGTCGCCGATGTCGATGGCCACCGCGAGGCCGCTATGCGGGTCTTCTGCGGCCACGCGGCGCTGCGCCTCGCGTACCTGCGCCCAGCCGCTCTCCGTCGGCGCCTGCGGCGGGCGACCGTAGCCGGCCAACTGCACCACCAGCAGCGGCGTCGCCGCGCCGAAGCGGCGGCGCCAGTCGTCGCGCAAGCCACGCAGCCGCGTCGCGTAGGCGGCGCCGTCGCCGGTGTTGGATTCGCCCTGGTACCACAGCATTCCCCGCAGCCCGTACGCCCCGAGCGGCGCGATCATGCCGTTGTACAGCGTCGCCATGCCCGAGGCGGCGTGCCACGGCGCCAGCGGCGGTGACTGTGGATCGGGCGCGACCCGGTACTGCCAAGGCGAATCCAGGGCGATCCGCGTGCCATCGTCCAACTGCACGGCCTGGGCGCTCGCGGGGCCTGCCAGTCCACCCTCGCCGTAGGTATCCAGCACGTTGACCACCACCGTGTTGAGCCCCGCCTTCAACAGGCCGGGTGGAAGCGCATACCGGCGCGGATCGCTCGGCGCGTTCTGGCTGCCCACGGCCACGCCGTTCACCCAGGTCATGTCCGTCTCGTCGACCGGCCCCAGCACCAGCCGTGCGCCCTGCACCGCCTGTGCGGCGGTCAGGCGGACCTGCGTGCGGTACCAGACCATGCCGTTGTAGTCGGCGAGCGCGGGCACGCCCCAGTGCTCCCATGCGCCGAGCGCGGCCGGTGCGTCCTGCCACCCCTTGCCGTCGGCGCCGGGCTGCCACGGCGTATCGCCCGGCTCGGCACCGGCGCGCGTGCTCCACCACTGCTGCCAGTGCCGGCCCCAGCGCGCGCTCGCCGCGACGGGATCGGTGGCAGACTGCGCCAGCACGTCGAGCGCGGCGTCCATGCCGCCCTGCGCGCGCAGGGCCTCGGCGCTGGTCCAGGCCTCGATCCGCGATCCGCCCCAGGCCGCCTGGATCAGCCCCATCGGCACCTTGACCGTCTTCTGCAGTTCGCGGGCGAAGTAGAAGCAGGCGGCGGAAAACTCCCGTACCGTCTCGGGCGATGCAGGTCGCCACGCGACGGCAGCCGGAAACGCGTCCTGCGGCGTGACCGCCGCGGCCTTGGGGACGGTGAACAGGCGGATGCTCGGCTGGGTGGCCGCGGCCAGTTCGCGGCCCGCATCCAGCGCGCGCCACACCGGCAGTTCCATGTTCGATTGCCCGGAACACAGCCAGACATCGCCCATCAGCACATCGCGCACGACCTGGCGATCCTGTCCCGCGCGCACTGTCATGTCGTAAGGCCCACCGGCGGCGACCGGCTTGAGCGTCGCACGCCAGCGGCCGCCGGCATCGGCGCGTACGCTGACCGACTGCCGGGCGAAGGTCACCGACACCGTGGTACCCGGCGCGGCGTTCCCCCAGACCGGCATCGGCCGGTCGCGCTGCAGCACGGCGTGGTCCTGAAACAGCGGATGCAACAGCGGCGGCGCCGCTTGCTGCGCCATGCAGGGCGCGGCGCAGCAGCCCAGGGCCGCTGCCAGCAGCCGGCCTCTCCACGTTGTCGGCTTCATCGTCCATCTCCGGGTGCGGAAGGAAACTGCAGCGCCTGATACCAGGCCAGCGGATGCGGCGGCGGCGCTTCGCCTGTAGGCAACGGCCGCCCGCTCACCGACTGGAAGTACGCCACGCTGGCATCGCGCCACCACTGCGCTTCGCGCAACTGGATGCGCAGGAAGGCCGCCACCTGCGCATGCCGCTCGGCATCCACCTTGCCGCGCAGGCCGTCCCAGGTCGCCTGCATGGCCCGCACCTGGCGCACGCCCAGCGCATAGCGCCCGACCAGTTCGTCCCACAGCGGCCGCCCGGAGGCCATGCGGTGCTCCCACGGCACGTGGTGGAACCACAACAGCAACGGCTCGGGCACCCGCGCCAGGTCGCCGTACACGGCCGCCACCGCGGGCGCGTACTGGCCCACCGCATTGCTGCCGCGGGCGGTGCGGTCGAAGCCGATGCCATCGCGATCGGCACGGTGGTAGTACACCGAGGTCCAGTCCGCACGCGGGCCGCCGTCCACCCAGGGGCCGGGGCCGTAGTGGTGGCCGCGCGCCATCAGGTGGTGCAGGCCCAGCGGGGTCATGTAGTTCACCGCGGCCTCGCGCGAGCCCATCATCATCGCGACGATGGGCTGCACCACCTCCGGCGCCGGCGAGAACGTCATCGCCGCCCATTCCGCCGCGATGCCACGGGCGGATTGATGCGGATTCCAGGCCAGACGGCCGAAGGCGTACCAGTTGGCCTGGTCGAAGTGCGAACCGCTCCAGGTGCGGTCGTTGCCGATATTGGCGACGCCGGCGATGCCGGTCAGGGCATGGCCCTCCAATGAACCCTCCACCACGTCCGCCACCGTGGAGCCCGCGCCGCGGGCGTGGGTGTCGGACTGCAGGACTTCCTCGTACAGCGGCCCCAGGTACACCAGGTGCGTGGCGAAGCCGAGATATTCCTTGGTGATCTGGAATTCCAGCATCAGCGGCGTGCGCGGCAGCGCGCCGAACAGCGGATGGAAGGGCTCGCGCGGCTGGAAGTCGATGGGGCCGTTCTTGACCTGCACGATCACGTTCGGGCGGAACGCGCCGTCGAGGCCGACGAACTCGGTGTACGCCTGCGTGGCGCGGTCCGCCGGCACCTCGTGGGCATAGACGAACGCCCGCCACATCACCACGCCGCCGTGCGGGGCCAGCGCATCGGCCAGCAGGTTGGCGCCGTCGGCATGCGAGCGGCCATAGTCTTGCGGGCCGGGCTGGCCTTCCGAATTGGCCTTGACCAGGAAGCCGCCGAAATCCGGAATGCGCGCATAGATCTCGTCGGCCTTGTCGCGCCACCAGCGCTGCACGGCCGGATCGCGCGGATCGGCGGTCTTCAACCCACCCAGTTCGATGGGCGCGCTGAAGCGTGCGCTCAGGTACACGCGGATGCCGTAGGGCCGGAACACGTCGGCCAGCGCCGCCGCCTTTTCCAGATAATCCGGCGCCAGGCTCAGCGCGTTGGCATTGACGTTGTTCAGCACGGTACCGTTGATGCCCAGCGAGGCATTGGCGCGCGCGTAGTCGGTGTAGCGCGGGTCGCGCCACTCCGGCAGGCTCTGCCAGTCCCACAGCGAGCGGCCCGCATAGCCGCGCTCGACATGGCCGTCCAGGTCGTCCCAATGGTCGAGCACGCGCAGCCGGATCCGCGGCGACTCCTGCACCTCGAGCGTGTCCAGCGACGCGCCGGTCTGCAGCAGTCGCAGCAGATGGAACACGCCGTACAGCACGCCGATGTCCCGGCGTGCGGCCACCAGCAACACCGCGCGCCCATCGAGGCGGACGCGCTTGAGCAGGTAACCCTCCTCGCCCAGCGCCGCGATCTGCGCGCGGAACGGCGCAAGCGAAGGCGACGACTGCGGCGTGCCCAGCACCACCGCGTGGTCGCCGCTCGCCACCGCCGGCGTCGCCGGCGCGCGGCCCAGCAGGCCGCTCAGGCCACGCACCAGTTCGTCGCGCGCGACACGCTGCGTCGGCGTCCGCGCCGGCGCCACCACCTCGTCCAGGCGCATGCGGCCGTCCATCGCGCGTACGGCGCCTTGGGAGGGGACGTAGCGCATCCACAGCGCGGCGCCATCCTCGGCGCACGTGCTGCCCGCGCAGGCCATCAAGGCCATCGCAGCGCCCAGCATCCAGTGACACCGAATGACATCCGAACGATGCAAAAGCACCGCCAGCAAACCTTGTAAGCTGACGGCGTGCCCGCGGCGCGGCAGCGTCAAGCAGAACAAAGGGAACGCGTTTTGGAGAAGCCGAAGAAAGCGGTGCGCCGCAAGACCAGCGGGGTGACGATCGACGAGGTGGCGGCCCTGGCCGGGGTCTCGCCGATGACCGTCTCGCGCGCGATCAACCACGGCAAGGTGCGCGATGCCACCCGCGAGCGCGTGATGCGCGCGGTGCGCGAGCTGGGCTACACGCCCAACCTGGCCGCCAGTTCGCTGGCCGCCGCGCAGCACACGCGCATCGCCCTGATCTACACCAATCCCAGCGGTGCCTACCTGCGCGAGCTGCTGGTCGGCCTGCTGCGCGTCGCCTCCAACGCCGCCATCCAGTTGGTCATCCACTATTGGGAGGACCTGGACGCCGACGCCGAGCGCAAGGCCGCGCGCGCCCTGGGCGGACGCGTGGATGGCGTCATCCTGCCGCCGCCGTTGTGCGAATCGCAGGCGGCGGTGACCGAGCTGGTCAAGGCCGGCATCCCGGTGGTCGCGATCGCCTCCGGCCGCCTCAGCGACGCGATCTCCTGCGTGCGCATCGACGACTTCCACGCCGGCAAGGAGATGGCCGACCACCTGATCCGGCACGGCCACCGGCGCATCGGCTTCATCCGCGGCCGCCAGGACCTCAGCGCCAGCGCGCGGCGCTACGAAGGCTTCGCCACCGCCCTGCAGGAGGCCGGGCTGAAGGTCGAACCCGG
This sequence comes from Xanthomonas sacchari, assembly GCF_024266585.1. NCBI lineage: Bacteria > Pseudomonadati > Pseudomonadota > Gammaproteobacteria > Lysobacterales > Lysobacteraceae > Xanthomonas > Xanthomonas sacchari. The sequence goes on along the minus strand of NZ_CP100647.1, from coordinate 789,616 downwards.
CCTGGTCCAGCAAGGGGACTACACCTACCGCTCGGGCCTGGCCGCCGCCGAGAAGCTGCTGTCGCAGCGGCGGCCGCCGACCGCGATCTTCGCCAGCAACGACGACATGGGCGCGGCGGCGATCTCGGTCGCGCACCGGCGCGGCCTGGAGGTGCCCCGCGACCTGTCGGTGGTGGGCTTCGACGACACCTCGGCCGCCACGACCGTCTGGCCGGAGCTCACCACCATCCATCAACCGATCGCCTCGATGGCCGATGCCGCCATCGACATCCTGCTGCGCAGCATCCGCCACAGGCGCGACGACGCGCGCGTGTCCAGCGACCACGTGGTCCCGCACCGGCTGGTGACGCGCGGTTCGGTCGCCAGCCCGCCCAAGGGGCGCTAGCGCAGGACGCCGGCTCACGCGCTCGGGCATGCGACGGTGGTCTGTGCTTCGTTCAGCGCGCCGAGCGCGACCCGCGACACCGAGAGCGTCATCGTGCCCGCGGTCGCCAGCGCCCAGGGGCGATCCAGCTTGCTCAGGTCCGCGCCGGCCGCCGCCAGGCACTTGAGCGGCACGCCGACGCGCTTCCACTGGCCCACCGGCAGTGCCGCCAGCGTCGGCCCGATCGCCACCCGCGCCGCGCAGCCGCTGCCGCAGCCGACCGCCAGCCACGCCTCGCCCTGCGCGGCGGCGTCGACCCGCAGCGTGGTCACCAGCATCAGGTCGCCGTTGCTCTCGCGCTGCAGGTCCAGCGGCGTATGCGACTGCAGCGCGACCACCGCCTCGCGCCCGCCCGACCAGGCGAGACGGCGGCCATCCTCCTGCGCCAGGTGGTCCACGCCGGTGACCTTCAGCAGTGCGCCATCGAGCGATTCCGGCACCCGGGTGACGGTCACGCCCTGCCCATTGGCCCCTTCCAGGCGCAGCGCCAGGCCCGGGCCGGCCGCACCGCGGACGAAGAACACCCCGGCCGCGCCTTCGTTGCCGGTGAGGCCGGAGACTTCGGGCAACTTGGGCAGATCGCCGTTGTCGGCATAGCGCAAGCCGTAGCCGAAGGCGAACAGCGGGTCGTAGTGCGTCTGCCCCACGTTGTTGGCGTATTGCGTGGCCGTGCGCGGCCAACTGAAGCTCAGCGTGCCCTTGAAGTCGTGCTGCACGCCGCCCTGCGGGTTGCGCAGCAGCACATCGGCCACGCCGGCGCCTTCCGAGCCCGGCAGCCACGCCGCCACGAAGGCATCGGCGGCATTGAGTTCCCGGTTGACCCACAGCGGGCGTCCGCTGAGGAACACCGCGACCACGGGGATGCCGTCGGCCTTGAGCCGCTTGATCAACGCCAGGTCGGTGTCGTCGCCCGGCTTGTAGGCCAGGGTCGGCCGATCGCCCTGGAACTCCGCGTAGGGGGTCTCGCCGAACACCACCACGGCCACATCCGGCTTGGTCGTGTACTTGCCGTCGACCGCGAGGATGGCCTCACCGCCTGCCGCCTTGGCCTGCTGCGCGAAGCCGTCGTAGATGGAGTCCGCGTTCGGGAAGTCCTTGCGCGTGGTGCCGGTACCCTGCCAGTTCAGCGTCCAGCCGCCGGCTTGCTTGCCGACGTCGTTGGCGCCGTCGCCGGCCACCAGGATGCGCTGCTTCGGCGACAGCGGCAGCACGCCGCCCTGGTTCTTCAGCAGCACCAGCGACTCGCGCACCGCCTGCCGCGCCACTGCGCGATGCGCCGGCGCACCGATCAGCGCGAACTGCCCGCCGACCGCGCGCGCCGATGGCTTGCCCGCTTCGAACAGGCCCAGCCGCATCTTGACCCGCAGGATGCGGCGCACCGCATCGTCCAGGCGCTGTTGCGAAATGGTGCCGTTCTTCACCGCCGCCAGCGTGGTGGTGTAGAAGCCTTTCCAGCTGTCCGAGGCCATGGCCATGTCCAGGCCGGCGTTGATGGTGGCGGGGCAGTCGGTGGGCGTGCAGCCCTTGACCTGTCCGTGGCCGTTCCAGTCGCCCACCACGAAGCCGCCGAAGTGCATGCGCCCTTTCAGCGCATCGGTCAGGTAGCCCTTGTGGCCATGCATCTTTTCGCCGTTGACGCTGTTGAACGAGGCCATCGCGGTCTGCGCGCCCGCGGCGATGGCCGGGGGATAGCCGGCGGCATGGATGCGCACCAGTTCGGCTTCGCCGATCCTGGTATCGCCCTGGTCCCTGCCGTCGGTGGTGCCGCCATCGCCCAGGAAGTGCTTGACCGAGGCGATCACATGGCGGCCATCGAGGAACGCCGGCGTGCCCACCTTGCCCTGCAGTCCCTCGACCATCGCGCCGGCATAGCTGGCCACCACCTCGGGCGACTCCGAGTAGCCCTCGTAGGTACGCCCCCAGCGATCGTCCTGCGGCACCGCCACGGTCGGCGCGAAGGTCCACTCCATGCCGGTCGCGCGGGTCTCCAGCGCGGTGATTTCGCCGATACGGCGCAGCAGCGCCGGGTTGCGGGTCGCGCCCAGGCCGATGTTGTGCGGGAACAGGGTCGCGCCGACGATGTTGCTCTGCCCGTGCACGGCGTCGATGCCGAACAGCACCGGAATCGCCTTGCCGCCGTGCGCGGTGTCCATCGACGCCGCATAGAACGCATCGGCCAGCGCCAGCCATTCGGCGGGCGTGGCATCGTAGCGGCCGCCGGGATCGGAGTTGCCGCCGGCCAGGATCGACCCCAGCCGATACGTGCGCAGATCCTCCGGAGTGAGGCTGCCGATATCGCCCTGCACCAGCTGGCCGACTTTTTCTTCCACCGTCATGGTGGCGATCAGGTTGCTGAGGCGCTGTTCCAGCGCGGGATCCTCGGGCAGCGGCCAGGTCACGTTGGGCCAGGGGCTGGCCTCCGCCGGGGCAGGCGTCGCGGCCTGCACATCGCCCTTGCAGGCGATGAGCGCGAGCAGCAGCGCGGCCAGCACAGCGCCGCTGTTGCGGGTGGAAGGGTGGTCGGTCACGGCGCTCCTCCTTGCCGCCGCGCTCAGCGCAGCAGGTACTGGTTGATCAGGTTCTCGTAGCGCTCCTGCCGGCCGCTGATCTGCCGCGGCTCGCCCCCCTTCGCCCCAAGCGCCGCCAGCTCGGCGAGACCGAGCGCGCCGCGCGCGAATTCCTTGCCGGCGCCGCTGTCGAAGCTGGCATAGCGCTCCTGGCGCCATTGTTCCCAAGGCGAGTCGTTGAGCAGCGCATGGGCCACTTCCAGCCCGCGGGCGAAGGCATCCATGCCGCCGATGTGGGCAACGAACAGATCCTCGAGCTCGGTCGATTCGCGGCGCACCTTGGCGTCGAAATTCAGGCCGCCCTCCAGCCCGCCCTGGCGCAGCACCACCAGCATGGCGCCCACGGTGTCGTACAGGTCGGTGGGGAACTGGTCGGTATCCCAGCCGTTCTGCGCATTGCCGCGGTTGGCGTCGATGCTGCCGAGCAGGCCGTGATCGGAGGCGACCTGCAGATCGTGCTCGAAGGTGTGGCCGGAGAGCGTGGCGTGGTTGGCTTCGATGTTGAGCTTGAAGTCCTTGTCCAGGCCGTGCTCTTTGAGGAAACCCACCACCGTCGCGCTGTCGAAGTCGTACTGGTGCTTCATCGGCTCCATCGGCTTGGGCTCGATCAGGAAGTTCCCTTTCAGGCCGATGCTGCGGCCGTAGTCGCGCGCCATCGTGAGGAAGCGCGCGAAGTGCTCGAGTTCGCGCTTCATCTGTGTGTTCACCAGCGAGGCGTAGCCTTCGCGGCCGCCCCAGAACACGTAGTGTTCGCCGCCCAGTTCCACCGTCGCCTCCAGCGCCGCCTTCACCTGTACCGCAGCGCGCGCCACCACCGCGAAATCGGGATTGGTCGCGGCACCGTTCATGTAGCGCGGATGCGAGAACAGATTGGCCGTGCCCCACAGCAGCTTGATCCCGGTCGCGTGCTGGCGCGCCTTGGCCAGGCCGACCATGTGCTTGAGGTTCTTCTCGTACTGCCCGGCATCGTCGGCGTCCGGCGCCAGGTCGATGTCGTGGAAGCACCAGTAGGGCACGCCGAGCTTGGTGAAGAACTCGAACGCCGCATCCACTTTCGCCTCGGCGCTGGCCATCGGCGCGCCGACCTCCCAGGGGAAGTGGCGCGTGCCCGGGCCGAACGGATCCTGCCCGGCGTTGCAGAAGGTGTGCCAGTAGCAGACTGCAAAGCGCAGATGTTCCTGCAGGGTCTTGCCGCCGACGACCTTGTCGGCGTCGTAGACCTTGAAGGCGAGCGGATTGTCCGAGCCGCGGCCTTCGAAGGGGATGCGGCCGATGCCGGGGAAGTATTCCTTGGCGCCGATGAAGGGTTGGGTGTGCATGGTGCGTGGTCCTGTCGTGGTGGGAGGGGTTCGAAACGGAGGATCAGCCGCACAACAGCGGCGTCATGGCGTCGAGATGACGCAGGAAACGCGCATAGGCCGCGGCGTAGGCCTGGGTGCGCGCCGGATCCGGGCGCGCGGAAAGTCGCGGATCCAGCGCCACGTGCCGCTGCGCGATGTCGGCGATCGAGGCGGCATCGCCGCGTGCCCGGCCCAGCGCCCACAGCGCCTGCAGGGCCGCACCGAACGCCGCGCCCTCCGCCTGTTTCGGCACGTCCACCGGCAGGCCGAACACATCGGCCACCAGTTGCCGCCACGCGCCGCTGTTGCTGCCGCCGCCGGTCAGCACGATGCGCTCGAAGCGCATGCCGGCGCGCACGAACGCGTCGAAGCCGTACTTCAGGCTGTAGGTCGCCCCTTCCATCGCCGCGCGATAGAGGTGGGCCGGGGTCATGTTGCTCGTGTCCAGGCCCGCCAGCATGCCCTTGCCCAGCGGCAGGTCGGGCGTGCGCTCGCCGTTGAGGAACGGCAGCATCACCAGTCCGTCGGCACCGGGCGCGGTGGCGTGCAGATGCGTATCGCCGTCGCGGGTGCTGAAGCCGAAGGCGGCGGCGACCTGCTCGGTCGCCACGGTGCAATTCATCGTGCAGATCAGCGGCAACCAGCCGCCGGTGGACGAGCAGAACGCGGCCCACGCGCCGTCCGGGTCGACCACCGGCGTGTCGGAGTAGGCGAACAGAGTGCCCGAGGTGCCCAGGCTCATCGCCAGGCGACCGGGAACGACGCAGCCGGTGCCGATCGCCGCCATCATGTTGTCGCCGCCGCCGACGGCGACCTTCAGCGTCGCCGGCACGCCGAGCAGGCTGGCGGCGGCCGGGGCGATGTCGAACGCGGCATCGGGCGCGGCGAAGCGCGGCAGGCACTCCGCCAGGTCGCGCTGCGGATCGGTGGCGCGCAGCAGCTCGGTCGACCAGGTGCGGGTGCGCACGTCCAGCCAACCCGTGCCCGACGCATCGCCGTATTCGCAGAAGCGCTGGCCGGTCAGCACGAAGTTGAGGTAGTCGTGCGGCAGCAGGATCGTGGCGAGCCGCGCATAGGCGTCGGGCCGGTGCGTCTTGGTCCACGGCAGCTTGGACGCGGTGTAGCCGGCCAGGATCGGATTGCCCGCCAACGCGATGGTGCGTGCCGCGCCACCGACCGCGTCCATGATCTGCGTGCACTCGGCCGAGGTGCTGGTGTCGCACCACAGCTTGGCCGGTGCCAGCACCTGCCCTGCCGCATCGACCGGGACGAAGCCGTGCTGCTGGCCCGAGACCGCCAGCGCGCCGAGGCGCGATCGCAGCGAAGGATCGATCGCCTGGAAGCAGGCCTGCATGGCCGCGACCCAGTCGGCTGGCCGCTGTTCGCGGCTGCCGTCGGTAGCGGCATCCAGATCCAGCGGCGCAGTACTGCTGGCCACGACGCTGCGCCCGACCGGATCGTAGACCACGACCTTCAGGCTCTGCGTCCCCGCATCGATTCCGGCCACCAGTCCCCTATCTTCCACGTCGTCTCTACCTTCTAGTTAGCGCTATCATTCTTAAGCGACAGCATGGGCTGCTACGCCACAGCAGCGCTCCGTTGCCAGACCTCGGGCGACGCCTTGCAATAGCGTTCGATGAACTCGGCCTGCGATGGCATCGCCGAGCTGGCCTGTTGCAGCGGCTGCCGGATCCGCGTCAACAGCGTGCGCAAGTCGGCGTCGTCGATGGCTGCTGCCAGCGGATGCGGCGGTCCCGGCTGGACGCCCTGCCCCACGAACACGCAGGTCCAGGAGTCCACGCGGAACAACTCGCCGGGGTCCTGCCAGGCATGCGCCCGCTCGCGCCAGGCGCGTAGCCGCAGCGCCAGCGACTCGGGCAGCGCCATCGCGCGACATGCCTTCCACATCGGCTCGTCGCGCTGGGTGGCGTGGTAGTGCAGGATGATGAAGTCGCGCACGTGCTCCATCTCCTGGCGGCTGACCGTGTTGTACAGCTCCACCAGCGCCGGGCTGATGGCGTCGGATGGGAACAGCTGGATCAGGCGCACCACGGCGCTGATGGTCAGGTGGATGCTGGTCGATTCCAGCGGCTCGATGAAGCCGCTGGCCAGGCCCAGGGCCACCACGTTCTTGTTCCACGCCTGCAACCTGCGCCCGCTGCGGAACGGCACCAGCCACGGATCCCGCAACGGTGGGCCGTCGACATCGCGCAGCAGCTTGGCGTGCGCCTCGTCGTCGGACATGTGGCGGCTGGAGAACACCAGCCCGCAGCCGACCCGGTGCTGCAGCGGGATATGCCAGCGCCACCCGGCCGCGTGCGCGATGGCACGGGTATACGGCACCGGCGGCGCGACCGCCTCGGTCTGCACCGCGACGGCGCGGTCGCCGGGCAACCATTCGTGCCAGTCCTCGTAGCCGGTATGCAGCGTCTGCTCGGTCAGCAGGCCGCGGAAGCCGGTGCAGTCGATGAACAGGTCGCCCTCGATGACCTGCCCGTCGTGCAGCAGCAGCGACGCGACGGACCCGTCGTGCGCATGCTGCCGCACCTCGCGGATCTGTCCTTCGACCCGGCGCAGGCCGTACCTTTCGGCCTTCTTGCGCAGGAACTTCGCATAGAGCGCTGCATCGAAGTGGTAGGCGTAATTGACCTGCGGCTGGGTCTCCAGCGAGAACCTGTCCCCGCGCGAGGCGACGCTTTCCAGGCAGAAATCGCCCAGGTCCGACGGCATGCCGCGGCGCAGGCTGTCCAGCCAGAAATGATGGAACGGCGTGGCCCAGGTGCCCTGCCCGATCGTGCCGAACGGATGGATGAAACGATCGCCGGGGCGACGCCAGTTTTCGAAGGAAATGGAGAGCTTGAACGTGCCGGCCACGGCGCGCAGGAACTCCTGCTCGTCGATCTGCAGAAAGCGGTGGAAGGTGCGGATCGGCGGCACGGTCGATTCGCCGACGCCCACGGTGCCGATCTGCTCGGACTCCACCAGGGTGATGTCCAGGCGATCGCGGAACTGGTGTGCCAGCGCGCAGCCGGCCAGCCAGCCCGCGGTGCCGCCGCCGGCGATGACGACCTTGCGGATGCGTCCGTCTGGTGTGGTGGCGAGGGTCAAGGCGATGCTCCCATCAGCGGTTGAGCCGCGCCAGCAATTGCGCGCGCGTGCGGCGCGCCCGTGCCTCGTCGAACGGCGCCAATTCGCCCCGGGCCGCCTCGGGCAGGTGTTGGCCCGCGCGTTCGCCTGGACCGAACACGTAGTAGTCGAAGAGCGTCGCCCAGGCCTGCTTCTCGCGCGCCGGCAGATCGCGCAACGCCCACATCGCGTGCTGCAGTGCCGGCAGCGGCGACGGCAGGAACGCCGGCGCACTGCGCCACCAGTAGTTCACCAGCACGTTGAACGGCGCCAGGCTGCGCACGTGGTGCCACCACATGCTGGGGATGAAGAGAGCATCGCCGGGCTCCAGCTCGGCATGCCGTGCGCTGGCAAGGGCATCGCGGAAACGCGGATGACGCGCGAAGTCGGGGCGGTCGATGTCCACCACGCTGACCACCTGCCCACCCGGCGTGGGTTCCAGCGGCCCCGGATACAGGTTGTCGATCTGCTCCGGCGGAAACAGGGTGACGCGGCGCCGGCCCACCGCACAGCAGGCGAGGTTGTCCGGGGTATCGAAATGGCAGGACGCCGTCACCCGGTTGCCGATCCAGATGCTCGGCGGCGCGTCGATCCCCAACGCCGCCAGGCCGGCGTCGTTGGCCTGCGCGAAGCCGGGCAGCGCCCGCTCGGTCCGCAGCGACGCGACATAGTAGGTGGGCGGCCGCGGATCCTCGAAGGTGTCGGCGAGCGCGTCCAGCACCTGGCTCAGCGTTGCGCGCCGGACCTCGAAGTTCAACTCGGTGAAATCGGCGTTGTAGAACGGACGCCCTTCGATCTCGGGCCCGCCGAAGGAATACGGCACCGGCGTGCCGGCATCGAAGCCGCGCAGGTAGGCCAACGCCTCCTGGGTGGAGCGCACCCCGGCCTGGACCAGTCCCCAGTCGCGCGCGATGCCACGCAGCACCACCGGCTCCCCGGCCGCCACCAGCGTCTGCAGCGGCAGCGCCGTGGGCTGCACGCCCTCGAGGATCCGCATGGCCCCGCCGTCCGGCATGGTCAGTTCCTGCCCGCCGCGACCGCGGCATCCTGCAGGCGCAGGCGGCGCTGCTTCTCGGCGATCAGGCGCCGCATGTTGTGCAGCGAGGCCAGCATCAGGTACGCCCCTTCCAGATACCCGGCGCGGTTGAGCTCGGCCAGCGCGGCGCCGTCCAGCTGCGCCAGGCGTTCGCGGTCGATCGCGTGCAGGCCCTCGACGCCGACCCGGTGCTGCGCATCGAGTTGCACGTCCAGCGCCACCGGCTGGATCAGCCCGCGCGCATCGAGCGCGGCGAACATATCCGCGCCGAAGGCATGGCCCTCATGAAGGCCGCGCAGCACACCGGCGATGTGGTCGAGATAGGCCGTATTGCCCCCTTGCGGCAGGAACACCGGCTCGCCTTGCATCGCGGTCACCCGCGGATGCTCCATGTCCACGTGCAGGACCGCCTCCCGGGTCGGCACGCCGTCGACCCACTGCTCCTGGAATCCGATCAGGAACGGCCCCTTGGCCGCCGCCCCCGGCAGATACGAGGCCGTCCAGCGCCGCTCCTGCAGGAACAGGTTCTCGTGCTGCTCGAAGCCCAGCAGCGCCACCGACTGCCACGCCCCCGTCGCCGGGTCCTTGCGCAGGAAGATCGGATACTCCCGCTGCAGCTCGGCGAACTCGCTCGGATAGGCCGGCACCATGCCCACCGCGTCGCCGTACTCGGGCCCGAAGTCGGTGGCCACGCGCAGGTCGCGGTGCGCGATGTTGTTGAGCAGTTCGTAACGCGGCATCGTGTTGCGCACTCCCGGTGGGCGCCTTGCGCGGGCACCGCCGCGACAACGGCGGCACCCGTGGCGACATGCGAAGAAGAACTCCCCGCTCCCTCAGAACCTGTAACGCACACCCAGCATGTAACGCGGACTCTGGTCGGCCAGCTTCACGATCATCTGCGAGGTGCGCGAGCGCCAGCGCACATCCTCGCCGGTCAGGTTGATCGCCTCCAGCCCGAACGACCAGTTGTCGTTCAACGTGTAGTTCACGCTGAGATCCCACTGTTCGTACGGTTCCACATAGTACGGATTGCGGCTGGTGCCCTGGTTGGCCAGGATCAGGTACTGGTCGCGCCAGTTCCAGGCCAGGCGTACCGACCAACCGTACTTCTCGTACATCAGCACCGCGTTGGCGGTATCGCTCAGGCCGGTCAGCGCGAACTGGTCCACGCCCGGATCGCCGCCGTTGTCGTAGCCCACGTCGCCCTTGACGATGGTGTAGTTGGCGAGGACGCCGAACCCGGTATCGCCGAAGAAGTACTGCCCGCCGAGTTCCCAGCCGTGCAGTTTGGCCTGGTTCTGGTTGATCGGACGGTTGACGTTGAACTCGTACAGCGGGTCGTCGGCCTCGCCGTACAGATCGTAGGCCGCTTCGGTCGCCAGCACCTGCGCGCCGCTGCCGTTGTAGGCGGCCAGGCCGGCCGGGTTGTTGCGCAGCAGGGCCAGCGCGGTGAACAGCGAGGTATCGTTGGCCGAGCAGGCCGCCGCATTGGCCGGGCCGACCTGGGCCAGGCAGGCGCCGCTGGTGAGGAACGCCAGCGCCGTCCTCGCGTCCGGACCGGAGGTCGGATCGCGCAGGCCGTACAGATTCTCCTGCACCACGGTGTTGCCGATGAAGTTGTTGACCGACTTGTTCCAGTACGTCACCGACAGGTAGCTCGCGTCGGCGAAGTACCACTCCAGCGCCAGGTCGAGGTTGTCGGACTCCAGCGGCTTCAGCGCGGGATTCTGCGCGGTACCGCTGGCCCGCGAGGACGGATCGATCAGCACCGATCCGAACGGCTGCTGTGCGCCGGGACCGGCATAAAGGTTGCCGATCGGCGCGCGCGCGATGCTCTTGCCGAACGAGACGCGGCCCTTCAGCGTGTCGGTGAGATCGATGCTGAAATCGAGGTTGGGCAGGATGTAGCTGTAGGTGGTCTTTTCGCTGAAGGGCTGCTGCTCGTTGGACAGCACCACGCGGAAGTCGTTGTTGGACTGCCATTCGATCGCTTCGGGCTTGGCGATGACCGAGGTCGACACCACGTCGGTGGTTTCGTAGCGCACGCCCAGGCGGGTATTGGTGCGCCTACCGGCCAACTCGCCATCCAGCTCGACCTGGAAATAGGCCGAGCGGGTTTTCTCTTCCACGAAGTTGTCGGCGGCACGCTGCGGACTCACGCCCAGGCCGACGCCGTACTGGCCAGCCGCCCATTCCGCGAGCCGGCCCGCATCGCCGCGCCATGCCGGCCAACTCGTGCCGCTGTAGTCGTCGAACAGGCCGATGATGTTGACCGGCTGCATCAGGTTCATCAGGCCGCCGGCGGTGTCCCGGTCGACATTGGCCACGCCCCAGTCGCCCAGGGTGGAATACGCCTCGGCGGCCTGGATGCGATGGGTGGTCGACTTGCTGCTGTCCACGCCGAACTGGAAGCGGCCCTGGTCGAAGCTCCACTCGCCATCGACGCGGGCCTGCTTGATCTGGCTGATCTGGCTCTGCGAGTTCACGCGCAGCACCTGCGTGCCGATCTCGCCGGGCACGAAGCCCGGGTTGACCACGCCGTTGGTGTTGGCCGCGGCATCTGCGTCGCTCGGATACCAGACCTGGGTGCCGATCGGCAGGCCGTTGTTGAAGTTCAGCTCCTGCACCCAGGACCCGCCGCAGTGCGGACCGGTGGTGCAGTTGTTGGTGCCGGCGATGCTCATGAAGAGGGAGCCGCCGCCGGTCAGCGGATCGTTCGGCCGGCTCTCGTTTTTCGAGTCGTGCGCGTCGAAGCTGAGCTTGAGCCGGTCGGTCACGTTCCAGACCGCATTCAGGCCGAGCGAGCCCAGCTTGTACTTCTGCATGCTGCGCTGCTGCTCGAGGCCGAAATCCTTGGTGCCGGCGATCTCGCGGATGTACAGCGGCGTGGCTACCGCGCCGCTGGTATCGAAAGTCACGTCGGTGTAGTTGCTGTTCTGCAACCACATGCCCTGCTCGCCACGATTCTCGGTGATCTCGTTGGTCGAATAGGTGTAGTCCAGGGTCAGGGTCAGGCTGTCGGTGGGCGCGAACTGCAGCACCGCCTGGCCGTTGATGCGCTCGCGTTCGAACTCGGAGAACGCATAGCGCAGGTCGTTCGGGCGTGCGTACAGCGCGCCGATCTGCGGCGCATTGACCACGGTCGGGTTGCCGGGCATCGCGCCGGTCCACGGCTGCACGTTCCAGTAATTCTCGGTGGCCTGCACCGAACCGCCCTTGCGCTTCTGGTAGCTCGCGCTCACGCCGACGCCGAAGGTCTTGTCCGGGTTGCTGTAGCTGAAGATGCCGGACAGCTCCGGCGTCAACGCGTTGTCGAACGGCTGGCTGCGATCGGAGACGGCTTTGGCGCCGGCACTGGCGACGATGCCCTGATGGTCGAACGGGCGCGAGGTCAGGATGTTGATGGTGGCGCCGATGCCGCCACTGGGCACGTTGGCCTGGCTGGTCTTGTAGACCTCGATGCCGTTGATCGCTTCGGCGGCAAGCTGGGCGAAGTTGAAGGCGCGGGTGCCGCCGTCGACACCGCCGATGGCGACCTGCCCGGCCGCGCCGAACGCATCGGCGCCGGGCATCTGCCGCCCGTTGAGCGTGACCATGTTGAACTGCGGGCCGAAGCCGCGCGCGGTGACCTGCGCGCCTTCGCCGTCGCGCCGCTCGATGGAGATGCCGGTGATGCGTTGCAGGGATTCGGCCAGGTTGGTGTCGGGGAACTTGCCGATGTCCTCGGCACTGATGGCATCCACCACGCCGGCGGAATCGCGCTTGATGTCCATCGCCTGGCTGAGGCTGTTGCGCAGGCCGGTGACCTGCACGGTGTCCAGCTGCGTCGGGCTGCTCTCGGCCTGCTGCGGGGCGGGCGGCGCCGGCGTCGGCGCGTCCTGGGCGAATGCGGGATTGATGACCAGGACGCCGCCGACGAACGTGAACATGGCCCTGGACGTGAACTTCGCCAGCGTGCGGCTCATGAACGAGCCCCCAGGTCTGGCCTACGACGATACATAGAAGCGTTCATGACTCTCCCCTCTGACATGCGATCGATGGATGTACCGCCCCTCCCCCAAGAGGCACGCACGGGCCAAGCCCGTCTTCCACGCCGAACATCGCAGAGCGCGCTGCGCTCGCTGCGACTCAAACTCCGTTTCAGGATTGCCAGACGACGCGGGTAAAGGCCCCTAGGCCTGACTGCCGCTGATTGATAGCGCTACCATCACGTCGAGGCGCAGACTACGCACCCGAGCTGGCGCTTGTCATCATGCGGCGCAACAAGGACTCCGTTTTTTGAAGAGCACCACCAAAACGACGCGTCGAAAAGGCAGCGCCATCACCATCGAAGCCGTCGCGGCGCACGCAGGCGTCTCGCCCATGACCGTCTCGCGCGTCATCCATGGCCACGCCGGCGTGCGCAAGCACACGCGCGAGCAGGTAATGCGCAGCGTGCACGCGTTGGACTACCGGCCCAACCCGGCCGCAAGCGCGCTCGCCGCGGCGCAGCACACCTGCATCGCGTTGATCTACACCAATCCCAGCTCCAGCTATCTGCGCGAACTGTTGGTGGGCGCACTGCGCGGCTCCACCCGCGTGGCGGCGCAGTTGGTGATCGCCACCTGGGATGGACTGGGTCCTCGCGCGCGTCGCGAGGCCGCGCGAGCACTCTGCGCCAGCGTGGCGGGGGTGATTCTCCCTGCACCGCTGTGCGACTCGAAGGCCATCGTTGCCGCGTTCGTGGAGGCCGGAATTCCCGTCGTCTCCATCGCGTCCAGCCGGTTCAGCGACAGGATCTCCTGCGTGCGCATCGACGACCGCCGCGCCAGCCATGACGTGGTCTCGCACCTGATCGCGCACGGGCATACCCGCATCGGCTACATCACCGGCGACCGGAACCAGAGCGCCAGTGCGCACCGCTGGCAGGGCTACCGTGATGCCCTGGCCGATGCGGGCATCGACTATGACGACGCACTCGTGCAGCCCGGCGACTTCACTTATCGCGCCGGACTCGAGGCCGCCGAACGGCTGTTGGCGCTGCAGCCACGCCCCAGCGCGATTTTTGCGAGCAACGACGACATGGCCTCGGCGGTGGTGTCGGTGGCGCATCGTCGCCGCCTGAAGGTGCCGGAGGATCTGTCGGTGGTGGGGTTCGACGACACGTCGGCGTCGACGATGGTGTGGCCGGAGCTGACCACGATCCATCAGCCGGTGGCGGACATGACCGACACGGCCATCGATCTGCTGCTGCGCGAGATCCGGCAGGCTGCTGGCGTGGAGCGCGTCCGCGTCAATCACGTGGTGCCGCACCGCCTGATCACGCGCGATTCCGTCTCGGCGCCGCGGGTGGTTCGCGTGCCATCGGGCGAACCGTGAGGCCGGCGCACTGGCGGTGCTGTCGCAGATGTCGCTTTGGCTTTGGCTTTGGCTTTGGCTGTTGCTGTTGCTGTTGCCGTTGCCGTTGCCGTTGCTCCTGATGTTGCTGTTGCCCTTGCTTCTGCTGTTGCCGTTGTTCTGGCTTTTGACTTACCGGGTTCCCTTCCGAAGCGGCGGCCAGCCCGGGGAAAAACCCCGAAGGGGCGGCGCACAGGGATGTGCGCCGTCCGCGGCAGGGGCAGGATGCCCCTTCCGCGGATCCCCGGGCTGGACGCGGACCCGGAGCGCGTTAGCGCGGAGGGCGCGAGGCAGGGTGTGCTTTCTTTTGGTTACTTTTCTTTGCACAAGCAAAGAAAAGTAACTCGCCGCAAGGCGAAAGCTTTGCTCTTGCTCTTGCTCTTGCTGCTGCCGCTGCTAGATGTAGGAGCGACTTGAGCGGCGACAGGCACTACCGATTACGTCGGTCGCGGGTGAAGCCGCTCCTACAGAACTTCTCGTCTGACACGCAAAATTCAAACAACAGCAAAGGCTTTCGCCCTAACGGGCGAGTTATTTTTCTTTGCTCGCGCAAAGAAAAGGTAACCAAAAGAAAGCGCGCCCTGCCTACGCGCCCTCCGCGCTGCGCGCTCCGGGTCCGCGAACCAGACGGGATCCGCGGAAGGGGCATCCTGCCCCTGCCGCGGACGGCGCACATCCCTGTGCGCCGCCCTTCGGGTTTTTCCCGCCTGGTTCGCCGCTTCGGAAGGGAACCCGGTAAGTCAAAAGCCAAAACGACAGCAACGGCAACGGCAACGGCAACGGCAACGGCATGGATCAGCTTGCCCTGATGCAGCACGGGCACTCACAACACAACACCGATACCACCGCCCACACGTCGCCAGCACAGACACCACCCGCCATCCACGGCATCGGCCGAGTTGCCAGCAAGCTAGTGGCACCAGCGCACGCCATCCGCCTCGCAACTGCGCTACCGTTCACCCATTGCGCGCCCCACGCGCCCATGCCGCCACCGGAGATGCCCATGCCCCTGCTCCATCGGTCCCCTGCCACGCCACTGCATGCCGGCCACCATCGCGCCTGGCGCATCGGCCTGGCCCTGCTGTGCGCCCTGATCGCCGCGCCCGGCATGGCCGCCGACACCGGTGCCGTGCCCGCCTTGCAGCGCGCGCAGCAGCTGATCCTGGTGCTGGCGCCGGACTGGGACAGCCCGCAGGGGCAATTGCAGGCGTTCGAGCGCGACGCGCAGGGATGGCGCACGCATGGGCAGGCCTTCGACGTGAGCCTCGGCCGCCACGGCAGCGCCTGGGGCCTGGGCCTGCATCCGGCGCAACACGACGGGCCGCAGAAACGCGAAGGCGATGGCCGCAGCCCGGCCGGGGTGTTCACCATCGGCGAGGCCTTCGGCTACGCGTCGCGCATCGACAGCGCCATGCCCTACCAGGCGATGCAGGAGAGCAACTACTGCATCGACGTGCCCACCTCGCCGCTGTACAACCGCATCGTCGATGCCAAGGACGTCGGCAGCGCCACGGTGGCCGGGTCCACCGAGCCGATGCGCCTGGACCTGCGCCACGACGGCGACATGCGCTACCGCGAGGGCTTCGTCATCCAGCACAACGCGCAGGCCACGCCGGGCGCCGGCAGCTGCATCTTCGCCCACCTGTGGCGCGCACCCGGCGCGCCCACCGCCGGCTGCACCGCGATGCAACCGGCCGACATGCAGGGCCTGCTGGCGTGGCTGCGGCCGTCGGCCGCGCCGCTGTTCGTGCTGCTGCCGCGCGACGCCTACCGTCGCCTGCAGGCCGACTGGTCGCTGCCCGCCGTGGAGCCGGCACCATGAGCCAGGTGCCCGCGCCCGGGCTGGTCCGTGCGGTCAGCCGCTGGCAGATCGTCGGGCTGTCGATCAACGACGTGATCGGCAGCGGCATCTACCTGCTGCCGGCGGCCACCGCCGCCCTGCTCGGCCCGCTGAGCCTGTGGGCAGTGCTGCTGGCCGGCGTGGCGGTGGCCCTGCTGGTGCTGTGCTACGCGCAGGCGGCCAGCTACTTCGACGAGCCCGGCGGCAGCTACCTGTACGCACGCGAGGCGTTCGGCCGCTTCGCCGGCTTCGAGATCGGCTGGATGATCTGGCTGACCCGGATCAGTTCGGCGGCGGCGCTGAGCAACGGCCTGGCCGATGCGGTGGTGCGCTTCTGGCCGGCCGCGGCCGGCGGCGGCGTGCGCCTGGGCATCGTGGTCGGCTCGCTCGGCCTGCTCACCGCGATCAACGTGATCGGGGTGAAGTCGGCCGCGCGCACCGGCGTGGCGCTGGTGATCGGCAAGCTGGTGCCGCTGCTGCTGTTCGTGGCGATCGGCATGTTCTACGTGGACTGGTCATGGGCGTTCTCGGGCAAGACCCCGGACCCGCGCGATGTCGGCAACCTCGGCGAGGCGGCGTTGCTGCTGCTGTTCGCCTACGCCGGGTTCGAGAACATCCCCGCCGCCGCCGGCGAGTACCGCAACCCGCGCCGCGACGTGCCGTTCGCGCTGATCACCATGATCGTCACCGTCACCCTGATCTATGCCGCGGTGCAGGTGGTGGCGCAGGGCACCTTGCCCAACGTGGCGCAGTCGGCGACGCCGCTGGCCGATGCCGCCAGCGGTTTCGGCGGCGAAGCCCTGGCACTGATCCTCACCGTCGGCGCCACCATCTCCATCCTCGGCACCACCAGCAACACGGTGATGCTGGGGCCGCGCTTCCTGTTCGCGCTGGCCAAGGACGGCTATGGCCCGGCGTTCCTGGCGCGGGTGCACCCGCGCTTCCGCACGCCGGCCGCGGCGATCCTGCTGCAGGGCGTGCTGTCGCTGGCATTGGCCGTGTCCGGCTCGTTCGTGCAGTTGGCGCTGCTGTCGATGGTCACCCGCCTGTTCGCCTACATCGGCACCGCCGCGGCGGTGCTGGTGCTGGCCCGGCGCTATCGCGACCGGCCGGGCGCGCTGCGCCTGCCGGGCGGGCCGCTGATCCCGCTGGCGGCGCTGCTGCTGGCGCTGGCCTTGCTGCTCAGCGCCAGTTGGCAGAACCTGGCCGCGGCGGCAGTGGCGCTGCTGATCGGCGCGCTGTTCTATCGGTTCCCGCGCAAGGACGCGGCGTGAACGCCTTCACGCCGCCTTGCGCACAGGTCACGCGCGGATAACCGCGGCGCCCCGACGCTGGACGCCCGCCAGCACGAGCCGCCCGCCATGAAACGACGCCGCGTCTACAGCGCTCCGGATCTGCCCACCGCCACCCGTGCGCTGCAGGCCGCGCGCGGCGCCGGCCTCGACAACGACGACCTGTCGCTGGTCGCACGCGGCGACATCGAACTGGAGGCCATCCCCGACGACCGCAAGGAAGGCAAGACCGACACTGTGCCGGCCGCCGCACGCGGCGCGCTGGGCGGCGGCGCCGCCGGGCTGCTGGCCGGACTGGCGGCGATCGCGGTGCCGCCGCTGGGCATCACCCTGGCCGGCGCCGGGGTGATGGCCATCGCCGGTGCGCTGGTCGGCAGTTGGTCCTCGGCGCTGGTTGGGTCCACCGTGCCGGACCCGGTGCGGCGCAACTTCGAAGAGGAAATCGAGGCCGGCCGCATCCTGGTGGTGGTCGAAGGCGAACCGGACCAGTTGGACGCGGCCGATGCGCCGCTGCGCGCGGCCGGCACCACGGTCTTACCCTACGAAGCGGCGGCTGCCGCGCACTGAGGCCACAGCACGGGGCGAACCGCGCCATGCGCGAGTGCTCCGCGGCGCGCGGCGTCGTGCTCGACGGTCCGCGCGGCCCGAGGTTCCACCGAGACGATCGCCCTGGCGTCGTCATCGGCGCGGGTATGCCGGCGATCAGGCCGGGGGCAACGCGCGCATGCGCACGAACAGGCCGGCGGCGTACACCAGCCCGTAGGCGATCAGCGCCGCGGCGATGCTCATGGTCAGCGGACTGGCGTTCTGCAGGGTCTGCGCGCTGCCACCGGCAAAGGCGCCGCTGGCCCAGCGCCAGGCCAGGCGCCCGAGCAACAGCACGCTCAGCGCGGCGCCGATCCACGGATTGGGCGTGTACCAGCGCGCGCCGTCCTGCAGTTCGACGCGGGTGTGGTGCAGGGCGAAGGCGCCCAGCGCGGCACCGGCTACGGCGCCCAGCGCCATGCCCACGCGCACACCAGGCAGATGCGCGGCCAACCAGGTCAGCAGAACCGCGACCACCACCAGGAACCCCAGCCGCACGCCGGTGCGCCGCGGCTGCCATGGCTGGCGGCCGAAGTAGCGGCGGATGCGCCGGTAGTACAGCCAGCCGACGCCGGCGGTGGCCAGGTACGGGGTCAACGAGGCGATGCCGGTGGCGGCCATGGGGTCTGCCGGGAAGAGGAAGGAAGTAGCGCGGATCGTAAGCCAGCGCGCGCACGGGCGCAGCCTGCCGGAAGGCATGAATGTTTCATACCGCGATCACGCTACGCAGGGACCGCATTAACGCCCGTTTGGCTAGCGTGACCCACCGTCACACCAACGGAGACCTACGATGAGCGTTCCGTATCAGATTCCCGGCCGCGCGCCCAACGACGAGGATCGCAACAGCGTCTCGCAGTACTGGCGCGATCGTTTCGCCGACGAGCCCTACTACAGCGAAGGCGAGCGGTTCGAGGACTACGAGCCCGCCTATCACGCCGGCCACGAGGCGCGCATCCGCGACTTCAACCGCGCCTACGAGCAGGTGGAAGCGGAACTGCACCGCGACTGGGACCAGAACAAGGGGTCGCAGACGCTGAGCTGGAGCAAGGCCCGCCACGCGGTGCGCCGCGCCTGGGAGCGCGCTGGCAACGGGCAGTAAGGCGAGC
This sequence comes from Xanthomonas sacchari, assembly GCF_024266585.1. Taxonomy (NCBI): domain Bacteria; kingdom Pseudomonadati; phylum Pseudomonadota; class Gammaproteobacteria; order Lysobacterales; family Lysobacteraceae; genus Xanthomonas; species Xanthomonas sacchari. The sequence continues at coordinate 770,924 of NZ_CP100647.1, read as the reverse complement.
GCGCCACGTTGCCCGATGGCAGCGTGACGCCACCGTAGGAGCGGCTTTAGCCGCGACCGGCAGGTGTAATCCACCAGCACGCCGTCGCGGCTAAAGCCGCTCCTACGAGCGCTGCGGGCAACGCGGCAGCAGCGTTGCGGCCTCGGCTCAAGTAGCAGCGCATGTCGTAAGCGCGTCGACCGCGCGAACGACGCGGCCCTGAAACGACGGGTTCACCGCCATCCGACACGCACTCGCGGCTATCTCGAAATGGCGTATCGAAATGGCGTAGGAGCGACTTCAGGGCACCTCGAAAAACGCCAGGACGCGTCCCATAGGAGCGGCCTCAGCCGCGACCGGGCGTTCTCGGTAAGCCCGTGGCGGTAACAGGGCAAACTGCATGCAGTTTGATTATCGCGGAAGCAGGTTATTCGAGGTGCTCTTCAGTTGCGACGAACGAAGAGAAAAGGATTGCCATGTCACATGGCGTCGGGACTGAAGTCCCTCCCACAACGCGCCTGCGTGCATCTTCGTCCGCTTGGGTGCGGCCACGGCGCCGGATGGACTCGGACCATCGGCGATGAGGGGCATTCCCGGGAACACCTGTCGCGGCTGAAGCCGCTTGTGTCAAATGAGGGTCTATCGTTGTAGGTGAGAGCGGAGTGCGGCAGGCCGTTTAGCCGCAGTGCCAGCAAGCACGAGTAGGAGTCAGCGCCGCCGCACCCCGTATCTCCTGCCTCATCAGCCCGAACAGTTGCCCGAGTCGCGAGCTCGAACTCCACAAGCATGGGCATCGGCAGGAGTGCTCTCGTTCCTGAGTCTACTGCGGAGAACGTCTATGCGGCGCTATGTCGGGATCGATGTATCCAAGGCCGAACTGGTCATTCATGTCCTGCCGGACGAGCAGGCCTGGACCCAACCCAATACGCCACAGGGGCAGCGTGTGCTGGCCCAACGCCTGGTGGAGCTGGGCTGCGAGCGGATCTTGCTGGAAGCCAGTGGCGGCTACGAACATGCCGTGCTGCGGGTGCTCCGAGAGGCGGCCCTGCCGGCAGTACGGATGGCCGCCGATCGTCCGCGCAAGCTAGCCCAAGCCTTGGGCCTGCAGGCCAAGACCGACGCCCTGGACGCGCGCCTGCTGGCCATCGCCGCCCAGCACATCCCGACCACGCCCACGACCGTGGTGCCCGAGCACCAGCAGTCTCTTCGCGAACTGTTGGACCTGCGTGCCACCCTGGTGGGCCAGCGCGATGCCCATCGGCGGCGCCTGGAACACATCACCAGCGCCAAGGTGCAACACCGCTGCCGAGAGGTGATCGCCCTGCTGAACCAGCAGATCCAGACATTGACGCAGGAGATCGAGCAGCAGGGCAAGACCTGCTTGAGCTTGCCCAAGGTACCTGGGCTCGGCACGATCCTGCGCGCAGTGCTGGCCGCGCGGTTGCCAGAGCTGGGCACGCTGCCGCCACGCAAGCTCGCCGCCCTGGTCGGGCTGGCCCCGTTCAATCACGACAGCGGCTGCTGGAAAGGCCAACGTCGCATCAAAGGCGGCCGTGCCGACGTGCGAGGCGTGCTGTACATGGCCACCTGGGCCAGCATCCGCGCCAAATCCCCCTTGGCCAACACCTACGCGCGCTTGCGCGCGGCCGGCAAGCCGGCCAAGGTCGCCATCGTCGCCTGCATGCACAAGTTCCTGCGCTGGCTCAATGCCATCGCGCGCGATCAGGCCCCGTACGCTCCTCCGGTTATCGCTGGGGCATGACAGTTGACTCCTACGAGAAAAGCATGCGGTCTTGCGGCCGGGAAGTCCGTCTTGCTTTCAGCACGACCGCCAATCGTGGATGGCCGTCGCCGCGTCATCGACGACGCGAGGTGGATCACTCGCGGTGCATCGCGGTGGGATCACCCACGTCCAGCCGCGCGGAATAAAGCCACGGCACCGACGACCGCGTACACCAGCATGCCGCTCGCCCGGCAGCGGCGGAACGGCCACTGCCGGGCGCTTCCCTCAGCTTTCCAGCGGCTGCAACTTCAGCAAGCGCCCACCGGCGCCGTCTTCCAGCAGCCACAGCGCGCCGTCTGGTCCCTGCTCCACTTCGCGGATGCGCTTGCCCATGTCGTAACGCGCCGCCTCGCGTGCGGTCTCGCCGTTGAACTCGATCCGCACCAGCGACTGCGAAGACAGCCCGCCGATAAAACCGTTGCCGCGCCATTGCGGGAAGCGGCTGCCGTTGTAGATGACGAAGCCGGCCGGCGAGATCACCGGCGTCCAGCTCACCTTCGGCGCGGCGAATTCCGGGCGCGTGCTGTGGTCGGGGATCGGGCGGCCGTCGTAATGGTCGCCGTTGGACACGATCGGATAACCGTAGTTGGCGCCGCGCTGGATCAGGTTGAGTTCGTCGCCGCCGGCCGGGCCCATCTCGTGCTCCCACAGCCGACCGTTGGCGTCGAAGGCCAGGCCGAGCACGTTACGGTGGCCGAGCGACCAGACCTGCGCCGCGACGCCGCCGCGGTTGGCGAACGGGTTGTCGGCCGGCACGCTGCCGTCGTCGTTGAGGCGCACGATCTTGCCCAGGTTGCCGCTCATGTCCTGCGCCGGATCGAACTTCTGCCGCTCGCTGGAGCTGATCCACAGCTTGCCGTCCGGGCCGAACGCCAGCCGGTGGCCGAAGTGGCCGTTGCCGGACACCTTGGGCTGCTGCCGCCAGATCACCTGCTGCTGCGACAGGCTGCCGCCGCCGTTGCTGTCCAGGGTCAGCTTGGCGCGCATCACCGCCGCGCCGCGGGTGTCGCCGCTGCCGGGTTCGGCATAGCTCAAATAGACCCAGCCGTTCTTGGCGAAGCCCGGATGCGGCAGCACGTCGCCCAGGCCGCCCTGGCCGCCGTAGGCCACCGTCGGTACGCCGCTGACCGTGCCGGCGTGACCGCTGACCGGGTCGATGCGCTTGAGCGTGCCGCCCTTCTCGCTGATCAGGGCGCTGCCGTCGGGCAGGAAACTCATCGCCCACGGTTCGTCGAAGGTGGCGACCGGCGTCGCCGAAAACGGCCAGTCGCTGCGCCGTTCGGCCATCTTCTCGGCGGGCGCGGCATGGGCTGCCGAGATCGCCAGGCTCATGGCCAGCGCGCAAGCCAAACCCAGGGGAGTCCGTTGCATGACGTGCACCTATCGGTTGGGGTCGAAGCCCGAACCTAGCAGACCCCACGTGCACGACAAGCATGCCGCGGCCAGGGCGTGGCCGCGGTCACGTCACCGCGACGGCTCCGGTAGACACGTCGCGTCTTCAAGAAGCTCGCCGCGGCGGCGGCAGGCGCTGCCACCGCGCACGGCGCCGCACCGCCGCGATCAGCCCTGCGGCAGCAGCTCGAAGGCGACCGGCTCGCCGCTGGCCGCCGACGCGCACACCCACAGGTCGAACATGCCCGGCTCGGCCGCACACTGCCCGTCGCGGCCGGTGAAGGCCAGCGCGTGGCGGTCGAGGGTGAAGCTGACCTCCATGCCCTCGCCCGCCGCCAGCCGCACCTTGCGGAACGCCTTCAGCTCGCGCACCGGGCGCACCCGGCTGGCGACGCGGTCGTGGATGTACAGCTGCACCACTTCCTCGCCCTCGCGCGCGCCGACGTTGTCGATGCGCGTGGTCACGGTCAGGGTGTCGTCCCAGCCGACCCGGGTGCGGTCCAGCTGCGGTGCGCCGTAGGCGAACTGCGTGTAGCTGAGGCCATGGCCGAACGGATACAGCGGCGCGTTCGGCACCTCGCGCCAGCGCGCCTTGAACTCGCTCATCGTCGGCAGTTCCGGGCGGCCGGTGCGCGGATGGTTGTAGAAGTACGGCTGCTGCCCGGCGTCGAGCGGGAAGCTCACCGGCAGGCGCGCGGACGGATTGTAGTCGCCGAACAGCACGTCGGCCACCGCCGGGCCGGTCTGCGTGCCCAGGTACCAGGTCACCGCGATCGCCGCGGCGTCGCGCACCGCGCCCTGCAGCGCCAGCGCGCGGCCGTTGCGCAGCAGCACCACCAGCGGCGTGCCGGTGGCGGCGACCGCCTCGGCCAGCGCCTGCTGCGCCGGCGGCAACACGATCTGCGTGCGCGACTGCGCCTCGCCGCTGTAGCGCTGCGGCTCGCCCAGCGCCAGCACCACCACGTCGGCGGCGCGCGCGGCGGCCACCGCCGCGGCGATGCCGCCGTCCAGCGGCGCTTCCAGCGCACAGCCGGGCACCACGGTCAGCGCCTGCGCGTCGTCCAGCGCGGCGCGCACGCCGGCCTCCAGGGTCACGTAGCGGCTCTTGTCGCCGAACAGGGTCCAGCACCCCTCGATGTTGTCGCGGTCCTGCACGAACGGGCCGATCAGCGCGATCTTCTGCCCCTGCTTGCGCAGCGGCAGCACCGGGCCGTCGTTCTTCAGCAGCACGATCGAACGCCGCGCCGCATCGCGCGCCAGCGCATCGTGCGCGGCGATGTGCGACGGGTCGGCCTCGCGCGCCGGGTCCAGCGAGCGGTACGGATCGTCGAGCAGGCCGATCGCCTCCTTCAGTTCCAGCACGCGGCGCACCGACGCATCCAGCAGCGCCATCGGCACCTCGCCGTCCTCCACCAGCGACGGCAGGTGCGCGGCGTAGAAGCCGCTCTGCATGCTCATGTCCATGCCGGCCAGGAACGCCTTCTTGGTCGCGTCGCGCTCGTCGGCGGCATAGCCGTGCGCGATCAGCTCCATGTCGGCGGTGTAGTCGGAGATCACCACGCCGGGAAACTTCCACTCGCCGCGCAGGATCTCGGTCAGCAGCTCGTGGTTGGCGCTGGCCGGCACACCGTTGATGTCGTTGAAGGAGGTCATCACGCTCAGCGCGCCAGCGCCGAAGGCGGCCTGGAACGGCGGCAGGTGCACGTCGCGCAGGGTCTGCGGGGCGATGTCGACGCTGGCGTACTCCATGCCCGCGGTGACCGCGCCGTAGGCGGCGAAGTGCTTGGGCGTGGCCAGCAGCGCATCGGCGGCGCGCAGGTCCGGCCCGTGGAAGCCGCGCACCCGCGCGGCGGCGAACGCGCAGCCCAGCACCACGTCCTCGCCGGCGCCCTCGGCGCCGCGGCCCCAGCGCTGGTCGCGGGCGATGTCCACCGCCGGCGCGTAGGTCCAGTGGATGCCGGCGGCGGTGGCCTCGATCGCGGTGGCGCGCGCAGTGCGCTCGGCCAGTTCCGGCTCGAAGCTGGCGGCCTCGCCCAGCGGGATCGGGAACACCGTGCGCATGCCGTGGATCACGTCCGCGGCCAGGATCACCGGGATGCCCAGCCGGCTTTCCTCCAGCGCCACCTGCTGGATGCGCCGCCCCAGCTCGGCGCCCACGCCGTTGAACAGCGAGCCGACCCGGCCGGCGCGCACCTGCTGCAGCACCTCGTCGGCATTGCGGACGTTGGCTTCCGGATTCACGTCGGGGGCGAACGGGCGCACCATGTCGGCGAAAACGCCGAGCTGGCCGACCTTCTCCTCGACGGTCATGCGGGCGATGAGCGATTCGATACGATCCGAAGCCATGGGGTCCTTTGAGAAAACGTTTACATAGCCGTCAATTCTAGCTCTGCGGCCAGACGATGGGGCAAGTTCCGGCGTCGGAATCGCCTATTCAGAAAACTGTCTACCGCCCGGATCCGGCGCGGTCGCCGCGCGACCATACGCCGACGCACGTGCGCCGCCTAGAGGGGCGCGTTGATGGGCCCGGCGCGGCGTGCCGCAGGCAGCGGCAGGAGGCCGGGCCCCGGCCTGGCCCCGGCCTTCGGCTCAGGAGCTGAAGTAGGCCTCGGCGATGGCGTTGTGCAGGTGGCCGAGGTGGGTCTGGATCTCGTCCATGAACCCGGCCGGATTGTGCGCGGCCAGGTAGGCCGGGTCGGCGTTGCGCACCAGCCCGCTGATGCGCATCAGCGCGCGCTCCACCGGCGGCCGCGGCGGCATGGTCGGCAGGATGTGCTGGGCGCGGACCAGGCAGAACTGCACGCTGCGCGGAAAATCGTTGTTCTGCAGCAGGAAGCGCAGCGCCTGCTCGCCGGTGACGCGTTGCCGCACATGCCGCCGGTACATCTGGTAGGCGGCCTGCGCGCGCAGCACGCTCATCCACTGCATGGCCTGGTAGGCCTCGCGGTCGTCGGCCTGGCGCGGGGTGATCAGGCCCGAGGCGCCGGCGTCGATGATGCGCGTGGTCATGTCGGCCTGCTCGATCGCCGTGCCCAGGCGCAGGAACTGGAAGCCGATGTCGCGGCTGACGTTGGCGGTCAGCAGCCCGGACACCTTCAGGCAGGCGTCGGTGACGTGGGCCAGGAATTCCATGCGGTAACGGCGGCCGACGCTGCGCTCGCCGTTGGCGTCGATGTGCAGGTGCAGGTCGTTGACCGCTTCCCAGATCTCCTGCGGCAGGGTGTCGCGGATGCTGCGCAGCAGTTCGCGGGCGTAGCGCACCGAGCTGCGCAGCGAGGACGGGTTGCGCTCGTCCAGCAGCAGGAAGCGCACCACGTCGGCGTCGCCGACGTCGTCGCCGGCGTTGGGGAACCACAGCGCGAAGATCTCGCCGGCGCCGACCGTGTCGATCATCGGCCGCCAAGCGAAGCGCACCGAGCGCGGCAGGTCCAGCTGCAGCAGGCTGCCCACCCCGACCAGCCGCGCGGTGGTCTCGGCGCGGCGCACGTAGCGGCTGAACCAGTAGAGGTTGTCGGCGACACGCGAGAGCATCAGTCCGGCTCCTCGTCCAGGTCCACCACCCAGGTGTCCTTGGCGCCGCCGCCCTGCGAGGAATTGACCACCAGCGAGCCCTCCTCCATCGCCACCCGGGTCAGTCCGCCGGTGGTCACGTAGACGTCCTCGCGGGAGAGGATGAACGGGCGCAGGTCCAGGTGCCGCGCTGCCGGCCCGGCCTCGGTGACGATCGGCGCGGTGGACAGGCCCAGGGTCGGCTGCGCCATGTAGTTGCGCGGGTCGGCCAGGATCAGCTTGCGGAACTGCTCGCGCTGGCGCGTGGTCGAGCGCGGGCCGATCAGCATGCCGTAGCCGCCGGACTCGTTGGCCGGCTTCACCACCAGCTCATCCAGGTGCTCGAGCACGTACTGGCGGTCCTTGTCGTCGTGGCACAGGTAGCTGGGCACGTTGGGCAGGATCGGCTCCTCGTCCAGGTAGTAGCGGATCATCTTCGGCACGTAGGCGAACACCACCTTGTCGTCGGCCACGCCGGCGCCCGGCGCATTGGCCAGGGCCACCTTGCCGGCGCGCCAGCTGCGGATCAGCCCGGCCACGCCCAGCACCGAATCGGCGCGGAACGCTTCCGGATCCAGGAACAGGTCGTCGACCCGGCGGTAGATCACGTCGACCCGGCGCGGCCCATACACGGTGCGCATGTAGGTGCAGTCGTCGTCGGCCACGAACAGGTCGTCGCCCTCGACCAGCTCGATGCCCATCGCCTGCGCCAGGTAGGCGTGTTCGAAGTAGGCGCTGTTGAAGATGCCCGGGGTCAACAACGCGATCACCGGCTGGTCGCCCGGGCGCGGCGACAGCGCCGCCAGGGTGTCGTAGAGCTGCGCGGGGTAGTCGTCCACCGGCAGGATCGCGCTGGTCTCGAACAGCTCCGGGAACACCCGCTTGGCGACCATGCGGTTCTCGAGCATGTACGACACGCCGCTGGGGATGCGCAGGTTGTCCTCCAGCGCGTACAGGGTGCCGTCGGCGTCGCGCACCAGGTCCGAGCCGCACACGTGCGCCCACACCCCCAGCGCCGGCGTGATGCCCACACACTGCGGGCGGAAGTTGACCGAATGCTCCAGCAGCATCGCCGGGAACACCTTGTCCTTGACGATGCGCTGGGCGCCGTAGATGTCGCCGATGAACAGGTTGAGCGCGCGCATGCGCTGCTTCAGCCCGGCCTCGGTGCGCTGCCATTCGTGCAGCGGGATCACCCGCGGGATCAGGTCGAAGGGCAGCGTGCGGTCGACGTTGCGGCCGTCGGAGTAGACGGTGAAGGTGATGCCCATGACCCGCGCGGCGACGTCGGCGGCGAGCTGGCGTTCGGACAATTCGCGTCCGCTGAGGCTGGACAGGTACTCGATGACCCGGCGTGCGGCCGGACGTGGCTGACCGTCGGACTGGATCAGCTCGTCGAAGGTGGCCGTGCGGTACTTGCTCCAGTCCATCGCGCCCCTGGTTCCGGTGGGCCGGCAGCGAGAGGCGCCGGCATGTTGTTCCGCAACATGCCCGCAGTCGTGACAGCCGTCAAGCCACCCGCGGCGGCGGCGCATCCGGGGCGCGGCGGATCCGGGCGCTGTCCATGAACATCGCGTCGCTGGATGCCTGGAACACGCGCAGGTCGAAATTGGGCAGGATCGCCAGCAGGTGATCGAACAGGTCCGACTGGATCTGCTCGTACACCGCCCAGCGGGTGTCGTTGGCGAAGCAGTAGACCTCCAGCGGCAGGCCGTTGGCGCCGGGCTCCAGTTGCCGCACCAGCAGGGTCATGTCCTGGCGCACGTGCGGGCTGGCGCGCAGGTAGTGTTCGACGTAGGCGCGGAAGGTGCCGAGGTTGGTGATGCGGCGGCCGTTGATCGGCGCCACCCCGCGCTCGGCCAGCGCCCCGTTCCAGGCGCCGATCTCGGCGCGCTTGCGGTCGATGTACTCGCGCAGCACGGTCAGGTGCCGCATCTGCTCGATCTCGGCGTCGTCGAGGAAGCGCACGCTGTGCTGGTCCAGGTACAGCGCGCGCTTGATGCGGCGGCCGCCGGCCTCGCTCATCCCGCGCCAGTTCTTGAACGAGTCGCTGATCAGCTTCTTGGTCGGGATGGTGGTGATGGTCTTGTCCCAGTTCTGCACCTTGACCGTGTGCAGGGCGATGTCGATCACGTCACCGTCGGCGTTCTGCTGCGGCATCTCGATCCAGTCGCCGACGCGGACCATGTCGTTGGAACTGATGGTGACGCTGGCCACCAGCGACAGCAGGGTGTCCTGGAACACCAGGATCAGCACCGCCATCATCGCGCCCACGCCCGAGAGCAGGATCACCGGCGACTTGTCGACCAGCACCGACACCATCAGCACCGCCGCGACAACGCCGAGCACGATCTTGAGTAGCTGCATGTAGCCCTTGATCGGCTTGTTGTGCGCGTCCGGGCGCCGCTCGTAGACGTGGTTGAGCAAGTCCAGCACGCGCGACAGGGCCAATGCCACGGTCAGCACGATGAAGGCGGCGCAGACGTTGCGCACCACGCTGACCATCACCGCCGGCAGGTGCGGCACCGCGCCGATGCCCAGCGACAGCACCAGCGCCGGGATCACGTTGGCCAGGCGCGGGATCACGCTCAGCTTCACTTCGTGGTCGCTGAGCACGGTGGCGCGCAGCGCCCGTCGCAGCCCGCGCAGCAGGATGCGCTTGGTCACCCAGTTGGCCAGCCATGCCGCCAGCAGCAACGCCACGATCACCATCGCGTCGTAGGCCCAGGGATACGGCGCCAGGTCCCGCTGCAGCTCCGCGAAGAAACGCGCGCCGGGCACCGCCGCCGACGCGGCGCTGGCGCACGGCGGCCACGCCCACGCGCTCATGCGCGGCTGCGCTCGATGATGACCCCCACCGCCTGCGCCCCGCGCACCGCGCCCGGCTTGCTCAGCTTCAGCCGCAGCCAGCGCACGTCGAACTCGTCCAGCACCGCCGCCGCGCAGCGCTCGGCCAGCGTTTCCACCAACCCGTAGCCGGACTGCTCGACCAACTCCACCAGGCGCTTGCTGACCGCCTTGTAGTTGAGCGTGTCGGCGATGTCGTCGCTGGCGGCGGGCTTGCGGTTGTCGAAGCCCATTTCCAGATCGAAGCGCAGCGTCTGCCGGATCCGCCGCTCCCAATCGTAGATGCCGATCAGCGCGTCGATTTCCAGACCTTCGATGAAGACTTTATCCATGGGCAGGGAATGGGGAATAGGGAGTGGGGAATGGTAAGAGCAAAGGCAAAAACCGCGCGTGAGCCGCTTTTACTATTCCCGATTCTCCATTCCCGATTCCCGAGTTGCCGCCAACGGCGGCAACGTCGCCATGTCCCAGCGCGGCGTCACCTGCACCGCAGACGCGGCGTCGTGCAGGCCGGCCTGCAGGCGCAGGGCGCCGGCGAAGGCGATCATCGCGCCGTTGTCGGTGCACAGCGCCGGGCGCGGGAAGCAGGCGCGGCCGCCGCGCGCCTGCGCCATCGCCTGCAGCTTGGCGCGCAAGCGCAGATTGGCGCCGACGCCGCCGGCGACCACGATGGTGTCGCTGCCGGCCGCCTCCAGCGCGCGTTCGCACTTGATCGCCAGCGTGTCCACCACCGCATCCTCGAAGCCGCGGGCGATGTCCGCGCGCACCGCCTCGGACTGGTCGCTGTCGCGCCAGGCCAGCAGCACCTGGGTCTTGAGCCCGGAGAAGCTGAAGTCCAGGCCGGGCCGGTCGGTCATCGGCCGGGCGAAGCGGAACCGCCCCGGGGTGCCCTGGGTGGCCAGCGCCGCCAGTTGCGGACCGCCCGGATACGGCAGCCCCATCAGCTTGGCGGTCTTGTCGAAGGCCTCGCCGGCGGCGTCGTCCAGGGTCTCGCCAAGCAGGCGGTAGCGGCCGATGGCCTCCACCGCGATCAGCTGGGTATGGCCGCCGGAGACCAGCAACGCCACGAACGGCGGCGCCGGCACCCCGTGCACCGGGTCCGGATCCTCCATCAGCGGCGCCAGCAGGTGGCCTTCCATGTGGTGCACGCCGATCGCCGGCACCTCCAGCGCCCAGGCCAGGGCGCGGGCCACGCCGGCGCCGACCAGCAGCGCGCCGACCAGACCCGGGCCGGCGGTGTAGGCCACCCCGTCCAGATCGCGCACCCGCAGGCCGGCCTCGGCCAGGGTCTGGCGGATCAGCGGCAGCAGCTTGCGCACGTGGTCGCGGCTGGCCAGCTCCGGCACCACCCCGCCGTACTCGGCGTGCAGGGCGATCTGGCTGTACAGCGCATGTGCGCGCAGCGCGGCCGCCCCGGAGCGCGTGGTGTCGTAGACGGCGACGCCGGTTTCGTCGCAACTGGATTCGATGCCGAGAACGTTCATGGGTGCATTGTGCGGCCGAATCGGCGGCAGGCCAAACGCGGCGCTTGCAGCCGCGAAATCTGTCGCTATAATGTGCGGCTCGCCGGGCCTGACCCGGTCACCATTGTGTCCCGGAGATTCCATGCCCAGCGTTAAAGTCCGCGAGAACGAGCCCTTCGAGTTTGCGCTCCGTCGCTTCAAGCGCACCTGCGAAAAGGCCGGCGTGCTGGCCGAAACCCGCAAGCGCGAGTTCTACGAAAAGCCGACCCAGGAACGCAAGCGCAAGGCCGCTGCCGCGGTGAAGCGCCAGCTGCGTCGCACCTCGCGCGACGTCACCAAGCGCCAGCGTCTGTACTGAGGATCGCGGCCTGCGGTAGCGGAGTGTGCCGGTTTCGGCATCCGCTACGGTAAGCCCAGGGAGCCGGCACGCGCAAGCGTCGCCGGCTTTTTGCGTGTCCGGCCGCTTGGGCCAGGCACGTCGTTCGCGCGACCTCGGTCCCGTCTCTTTCCCCTCGGCAGCCCCGTGCCGCCTCGGCCCCAGGCCCGCGCAGGCGCGGTTGCCTAGAATGCCGATCCCCTTCCTTATCTTCCCAGTGGAGCCCCTCATGACCCTCAAGCAGCAGCTCACCGACGACATGAAGGCCGCGATGAAGTCCGGCGACAAGCACAGCCTGGGCGTGATCCGGCTGATCAACGCCGCGATCAAGCAGAAGGAAGTGGACGAGCGCGTGGAGATGGACGACGCCGCGGTGATCGCGGTGATGGACAAGATGGTCAAGCAGCGCAAGGACTCGGTCAGCCAGTACGAGGCCGCCGGCCGCGACGATCTGGCCCAGGTGGAGCGCGAGGAGATCGTGGTGATCGAGCGCTACCTGCCGAGCAAGATGGGCGAGGCCGAGATCGTCGCCGCGATCCAGGCGGCGATCGCGCAGACCGGCGCCAGCGGCCCGGCCGACATGGGCAAGCTGATGGGCGTGCTCAAGCCGATGCTGGCCGGCAAGGCCGACATGGGCCAGGTCTCGGTGCTGGTCAAGCAGCAGCTGGCCGGCTGAGCGCAGCGGCGGAGCCGGCGGCGGGCTTCACCCGCCTTTCGGCGCCGGGCTGCTACAACCCCCGGCAAGCCCGCGCCCCCTTCAAGCGCGCAGTGCGGGACCGGCGTTGCGACGCCGCGCGCCGAAGGTCCCGCGCCCATGTCCCTGCCCCTGTCGTCCGACCGCCTGCACAAACATCTCGACCGCCTGCAGCAGAGCCTGCCGGCCGCACTGGTGCGGCGCTTCGTCGAGATCGACGTGATGACCCAGGCGGCCTCGCTGTCGTTCTACGCCCTGCTGTCGCTGGCGCCGCTGCTGGTGCTGCTGCTGTGGCTGACCGCCTCGCTGTACCCGCAGGCGCAGGAGACGCTGATCGCGCAGATCGGGCAACTGGCCGGGCACGGCGCCCGCGAGGTCGCGCAGACCGTGATCGACAACGCCAAGAACCAGCCCAACATCGGCTCGCTGGCCGGGCTGTGGAGCACCCTGTTGCTGTTCGTCGGCGCCACCGCGGTGTTCGCGCAGTTGCAGAACGCGCTGAACCTGATCTTCCGCACCGACAAGCAGCACCTCGACGGCATCCTGGCGTGGCTGAAGAAACGCGTGTTCTCCTTCGGCGTGGTGTTCGCGCTGGGCTTCCTGCTGCTGATCTCGATGATCCTGACCACGGTGCTGCAGGTGGTGTTCGCGCGGATGCCCTCGCTGCTGCCGGCGGTCGGCTACGTCTCGACCCTGGCGATCTACGTGCTGGCCTTCGCCGTGCTCTACCACTACCTGCCCGACCGCCGCGTGGAATGGCGGCAGGCGGTCATCGGCGGCGCCATCACCGCCTGCCTGTTCGTGGCCGGGCGCTACGCGATCGGCCTGTACATCGCCACCGCCGCCCCGGGCAGCGCCTACGGCTCGATGGGCGCGCTGGTGATCCTGCTGGTATGGATCTACTACGCCACCGTGGTGTTCTTCGTCGGCGCGCTGATCACCGCGGTGATCGACGAGCGCCTGCACGCGCGGCGCACCCTGGACGCTGCAGGCATCGACGCCCGCAGCGCCGCGCCCGCGCCGCCGGCGCCCTGATCGCACCGCGCTGAACCGCGGACGCGGCGCCCGGCCAGCGTGGCGGCGCACGCGCGTGGCATCCTATACGGATGGCCCGCATCCCCGACGCATTCATCGACGACCTGCTCGCCCGCACCGACATCGTCGAGGTGATCGGCACGCGCGTGCCGCTGAAGCGCCAGGGCAAGGAATACGCGGCGCGCTGCCCGTTCCACGACGAGCGCTCGGCCTCGTTCACGGTGTCCCCGACCAAGCAGTTCTACCACTGCTTCGGCTGCGGCGCGCACGGCACCGCGATCAGCTTCCTGATGAACTACGACCGCCTCGAGTTCCTCGACGCGGTCGACGAACTGGCCAAGCGCGCCGGCATGGAAGTGCCGCGCGACGCCCAGCAGCGCGGCGCCGCGCAGGCCGCCGGCGACGACCACCGCGACCTGTACTCGGCGCTGGACGCGGCCGCCAAGTTCTTCCAGCGCCAGCTCGACGGCAGCGACAAGGCCCGCGCCTACCTGGACGGGCGCGGCGTGGACGCGGAGAACCGCGCGCGTTTCCAGATCGGCTATGCGCCGGACGGCTACGGCGCGCTCAAGGATGCACTGGGCACCGACGAGCGCCGGCTCAAGCTGCTGGACCGCGCCGGGCTGTTCTCCAAGAACGACCGCGGCCACGTCTACGACAAGTTCCGCGACCGGGTGATGTTCCCGATCTTCGACCGCCGCGGCCGGGTCATCGCCTTCGGCGGCCGCGTGCTCGACAAGGACGACGGCCCCAAATATCTGAACTCGCCGGAGACCGCGCTGTTCCACAAGGGCCGCGAACTGTACGGCCTGTGGCAGGTGCGCCAGGCCAACCAGAAGATCGAGCGGCTGATCGTGGTCGAGGGCTACATGGACGTGGTCTCGCTGTTCCAGTTCGGCGTCACCCAGGCGGTGGCGACGCTGGGCACCGCGACCACGCCGGACCACGCCGAATTGCTGTTCCGCAATGCGCCGGACGTGTTCTTCTGCTTCGACGGCGACGCCGCCGGCCGTCGCGCCGGCTGGAAGGCGCTGGAATCGGTGCTGCCGCGGATGAAGGACGGGCGCCAGGCGTTCTTCCTGTTCCTGCCCGACGGCGAGGACCCGGACACCATCGTGCGCAAGGAAGGCGCCGCGGCCTTCGACGCGCGGCTGGTCCAGGCCACGCCGCTGTCGCAGTTCTTCTTCGACGAACTCTCGCGCGAGATCAACCTGGGCACGCTCGACGGCAAGGCGCGCCTGGCCGAGCGCGCGCGGCCGATGCTGGCGCAGATTCCCGACGGCGCCTTCGGCGACCTGATGCGCCAGCGCCTGGCCGAACTCACCGGCATCGGCGCCGCCGCACCAGCCGCGTCCGCGGCGGCGGCGAATCGGCCACCGCCGCGGATGCCGCGCCCGGCGCACAAGCGCAGCCTGGTGCGCGAGGCGATCGTGCGCCTGCTGCAGGCACCGTCGCTGGCGCTGGACCTGCCGCCGCCCTACCCGTTCGCCGGCCTGCGCCTGCCCGGCATCGAGTTGATGATCGAGCTGCTGCAGATCGTGCATGCGCGCCCGGAAATCACCACCGGCGCGCTGCTCGAACACTTCCACGAACGCGAGGAACTGGCCGCCCTGCAGAAGCTGGCGGTGCAGGAGATCGCCGGCGAAACCGCCAGCTGGCGCCAGGAGCTGCACGACGTGGTCGTGCAGTTGGAAAGGCAGACGCTGCAGCAGCGCCTCGAAGAACTGACCGCCAAGCAGCGCGCGCATGGGTTGGACGAGACCGACAAGTACGAGCAGCGCGAACTGCTCAAGGTGCTGGCGTCGTTGCGCTGAGTCCGGCCCCGCGTGACCGCTAGCTCAATGGCATGTACCGAAACCTGGGAAACAGGTGGTCCTGCAAGTGCGCAGGAGAAAAGAATTCGTAGATCCATGTCCGCGATGCCGCCAGCGCACATTCGGTGGCGAACATAAGGATGTGCAGCGCGTCGTCGCTGGCCGGAAGCCAGCGCCATCCGCAGTCCACGCCCTCCCGGCACGGGAACGGATAGGGCAGCTTGCGCGGCTCACCATCGTCGCCGGGACCGGAGGTGTAGTACGAAAGCAGGCCGTCCTGCAGGCTCAGCAACAGATTGTGGCGCAGGTAGGAATCGGGCGAGCAGGGATAGAGCTTGGCAAGCGCCTTGTGAAAGCCGGGACTGTTCGGATCTTCGCCGCTGGGCCACTCGATCTTCTCGCAGACCAGAAACGTCATCAGATTCTGTTGCTCGATCCGCTGCGGTTGGAACAGACATAGCCGATGCATATCCAACTGGTCCCGCGTCGCGCTCTCCTGCCCGATCTGGCCCCACAAGCTGAACACCGCATCGGTCGGCGCCACCGGCAGGCTGGGCGGGCAATGCGCCGCCCGCAAGCGTTTGGTCTCGGCGAGTTTATGCAAGGCTTCGCAAAGCGCGGAGAAGGTCAATGTCGACTTCACTTCGCCGACTGCCGCGCAGGTTTCCGTCGGGAAGAACACCCGTCCGCCCGCCACATCGAGGCTGGGCGTGGCATCGCGATCGTAGAGGACGACATCGCACTGCGTACTGCTGGGTTGCTGCGCCGTACTCAGGAAGCCGCTGCCGATGGCCAGGCGCGCCGGCAGATGCGATACCAGCAGCGTGCGCAGCAGTTGTTCGCGGTAGACGCCAAACTCCCCGGAATGGAGAAGACCATTGCGCTTCTCCTGGTCGCGAAAAATATGCCGACTCATCGCCAGATAGTCGTCGCGAAACTTCCTTGCGGTGTTCAAGGCCAGCGCCTGCATGGCGAGAGAAGCATTCGTCTCCATCGAACAACCTGCCGGCGCCAGTGTGTATGTGTGTGAGAATATCTGCTTGACTTACAGCCTTTTCCCCCCGTCATCACATCATGAAACATCTTCTCGCGCGCCTGCGCATCGAACCGTTCACCCTGGCGCTGCTGTGCACGGTGCTGCTGGCCTCGCTGCTGCCGGTGCAGGGGCGCGCGGCATCGGTGATGGACGTGGTCACCGATCTGGCGATCGCCGCGCTGTTCTTCCTGCACGGCGCGCGGCTGTCGCGCGAGGCCATCGTCGCCGGTGCACTGCACTGGCGCCTGCACCTGACCATCCTCGCCTCCACCTTCATCCTGTTCCCGCTGCTGGGCCTGCTGTTCAAGCCGCTGTCGCACTGGCTGCTGACCCCGGACCTGTACATCGGCGTGCTGTTCCTGTGCACGCTGCCATCCACCGTGCAGTCGTCGATCGCCTTCACCTCGATGGCCGGCGGCAACGTGCCGGCGGCGGTGTGCAGCGCCTCGCTGTCGAGCCTGCTCGGCGTGTTTCTGACCCCACTGCTGATGGGCCTGCTGGCCGGCGCGCAGAGCGCCATGGCCAATCCGCTGGAGGCGATGGGCAAGATCATGCTGCAACTGCTGGTGCCGTTCGTCGCCGGCCACCTGCTGCAGCGCTGGATCGGCGGTTGGGTCGAGCGTCGCCGTGCGGTGCTGCGCTACACCGACCAGAGCACCATCCTGCTGGTGGTGTACACCGCATTCAGTGCGGCGGTGGTCGAAGGGCTGTGGCGCAAGACGCCGCTGCCGGCGCTGCTCGGCGTCGCCGTGGTCGGCGCGGTGCTGCTGGCGCTGGCGATGACGCTGATCACCTTCGGCGCGCGGCGCCTGGGCTTTTCCCGCGAGGACGAGATCCCGATCGTGTTCTGCGGCTCCAAGAAGAGCCTTGCCACCGGCGTGCCGATGGCCAAGGTGCTGTTCGCCAGCGGCAGCCTCGGCGCCATCGTGTTGCCGGTGATGATCTACCACCAGATCCAGCTGATCGTCTGCGCCGTGATCGCCCAACGCTACGCGCGCGCTGCGAAGGCGGAAGCGAAGCGCTAGCGGCCGAACGGCAGGGGGCGGTGGAACCGGCCCGCAGGCATCCCGCGCCGGCATGGCCCCGAACGCGCCGGTCTGCGCCGCGTGGCGCAGGTCGGGGCGGCATATGCAGATGCGCAACCGGCATGTACGGCCACGACGACGGCTGGGTACAGTAGGCGGCCGGCACGGCCGGCGCCACGCCTCCTCCCCATCCGGTGCCCCCATGAGCCGCATGTCCCGCCGTTCCGCGACGATCTCCGCCAGCCTGGCCACCCTGCTGGCGCTGAGCGCCTGCCAGAAACCGCCCGCGCCCGCCGCGCCCAAGCCCGCCGCGGCGGCACCTGCCGCCGACAGCGCCGGCATCGCCTGGCGCGAGGGCGACGTCGACGACGCCTTCGCCGAAGCGCGCGAACACAACAAGCCGGTGCTGCTGTACTGGGGCGCGGCCTGGTGCCCGCCGTGCAACCGGCTCAAGGCCACCCTGTTCAAGGACCCGGCCTTCATCGCCCGCACCCGCGCCTTCGTCGCGGTGCACCTGGATGGCGATTCGGAAGGCGCGCAGGCCTGGGGCGAACGCTTCGGCATCAAGGGCTACCCGACCATCATCGTGCTGCGCCCGGACCGCAGCGAGATCACCCGCCTGGCCGGCGACAGCGATACCGCGCGCCTGGCCGAGGCGCTGCGCGTGGCCGCGACCCGCACCACCACCTCGGCGCAGTTGCTGCAGCAGGCGCTCAAGGCGCCGGCCACGCTCGGCGCCGACGACTGGACCCTGCTCGGCGAGTACGGCTGGGACGTGGATGCGGCCCAGTTGATCAAGCCGGGGCAGGCGGCCGACGTGCTCGCGCGGCTGGCCGCGGCCGCGCCACAGCCGGCATTGCAGCGCCGTTTCGCGCTGCTGGCGCTGGCCGAGCAGGATCCAGCCCAGGCCACCGCCACGGACGCCAAGCACCGCGCCGGCGAGCGCGACCTGCTGCAGGCAGTGCTCGCCGATCCGGCCGAGGTGCGCGCCAACCGCAGCACGCTGACCTATACGGCGCGCGAACTGGTGCGGGCCGCGGCCGCCGACGCCGCCGAGCGCACCACGCTGTCGAACGCGCTGACCCATGCACTGGATCAGGTCTATGCCGACAGCAGCCTGCCGATCAGCGATCGCCTCGAGACCGTTGAGGCGGACATCGCACTGGCGCGGTTGGCCCAAGGCCAGCCGGCCAAGGCCGGCGACGGACCGCAGCCACCGCTGCCGCCGGCGGTGGTCGCCAAGGTGCGGCAGCGCGTGCAGTGGGCCGAGCAGGCCGCCAAGACCGACTACGAGCGCCAGTCCACGATCAGCTCCGCCGCCAGCCTGCTCGACGAAGCCGGCGACAGTGCCGGCGCCGAACAATTGCTGCTGGCCGAACTGCAGCGCAGCAAGACGCCGTACTACTACATGCCGGAACTGGCCGGCCTGGCGCAGGCGCGCGGCGACAAGCAGACCGCGCTGTACTGGCTGAAGAAGGCCTACGAGAGCGCCGAAGGCCCCGCCACCCGGGTGCAGTGGGGCGTGATCTACGTCAATGGCCTGGTCCAGCTGCAGCCGGACAATGCCGCCGCGATCGAGGCCGCCGCCAGCCAGGTCATCGGCGAACTGGCCGGGCAGCCCGACGGCTACCACCAGCGCACCCGGCAACGCTTCGACACCCTGGCCAAGACCCTGCAGGACTGGAGCAAGGCCCATGACGGCAGCGCGGTGCTCGCGCGGCTGCAGCAAAAGATGCAGCAAAGCTGCGGCAGCCAGGCGCGCGACAGCTGCCAGCACTGGCTGGGCTGAGGCCGCCAGGGAGGCGCGACCGCGACGACAGCGCCAGGCATCATCGGCATTCGCCGACCGCAGCACCAAGGCGCCGCCAGCCACGACGCCAGCCGCGACGCCGGCATCGGCTCGCCGAGGTCGCCGCGGCGCGGTTGTCCCGCGCCGTCTTACGCCACCGGCGCGCAAGACGCGCCGGTGCCTCGAGCGCTCCCGATCAGGCCGCCACGCGGACCGGCGCCGCCGGCTGGCCGGCGCCCTGGCTGCCGGGGCGGCGGCCGCTGCCGGTATGCGCGTTCAGGCCCTGCGCCTGTCCTTCCAGCGCGCGCGCGGCCTCGGCCATTTTTTCGACCAGCGCCGCGTTCTGCTGCGTGGCCGTGTCCATCTGCACCACGATCTGATTGACCTGGCCGATGCCGGCGCTCTGCTCGCGGCTGGCGCCGGCGATGTCGGTCATGATCCGCTGCACTTCGCGCACCGAGCCGAGCAGTTCTTCCATGGTGGCGCCGGCGCGCGCGACCAGCGCCGAGCCGCGATCGACCTGCTCGCTGGACCCGGCGATCAGGCCGCGCACTTCCTTGGCCGCGTCGGCGCAGCGCTGGGCCAGGCTGCGCACTTCGGTGGCGACCACGGCGAAGCCGCGGCCCTGCTCGCCGGCACGCGCGGCTTCCACCGCCGCGTTGAGGGCCAGGATGTTGGTCTGGAAGGCGATGCCGTCGATGACGCTGATGATGTCGGCGATCTTGCGCGACGCGCTCTCGATGCCGGCCATGGTCTGGACCACGTCGCGCACCACCTCGCCGCCGCGCTGGGCGACGTCGCTGGCGCCGTCCACCAGCCGGTTGGCGTGGCCGACGTGCTCGACGTTGCGCTGCACGGTGCCGGTGATCTCCTCCATCGAGCTGGCCGCCTCTTCCAGGGCCGCCGCCTGCTGCTCGGTGCGCCGGGCCAGGTCGCTGTTGTCGTCGACCATTTCCGCCGCCGCGGTCTGCAGGGTGTGCGCGGCTTCGCCGAGCTGGCGCGCGGCGTGGATGTCCAGCAAGGCGCCGACCGCGCGCAGCGGGGTGCCATCGGCGGCGCGCTTGGTCAGGCCGCGTGCGCGGAACCAGCGGTACTCGCCATTCTTCAGCCGCAAGCGGTACTCGACGTCGAAGCCGGTGCGGCCGGTGCGGTCGTTGAGGTGCGCGGCGAACGCGTTGAGCGCGACCTGCGCGTCCTCCGGATGCAGGCGCGAGGACCAGCTGTCGAGCACGTTGGGGAACTCGGCCTCCGAGGCGAACCCCAGCAGCGAGCGGAACTGCGGCGACCACCAGAACTCGTTGGACGGATTGATCGGATCGCCGGCGATCACGCTCATGTCCCACAGGCCGTCGTTTAGCATGTCCGCGCCCAGTTCGAAGCGGGTCAGGACCACGTCCAGGAACGCCTCGCGCTCGCGCCGCTCGGTGATATCGGTGAGCGCGCCGGCCACGCGCAGCGGCGTGCCCTGGGGATCGCGCTGGGTGGTGCCGAGCGCGCGGAACCAGCGGTACTGGCCGTTCTTCAGCTGCAGCCGATACTCCACGTCGTACGGGGTCTGGCCGCTGCGGTCGGCCAGGTGCGCGGCGAACGCGTCCAGCGTGGCCTGCTTGTCCTCCGGGTGCAGCCGCGAGGCCCAGCTATCGAGCACGTTGGGGAAGTCCAGCTCGGAGGAGAAGCCCAGCATCGCGCGGAACTGCGAGGACCACCAGAATTCGTTGGACGGATTGATCGGATCGCCGGCGATCACGCTCATCTCCCACAGGCCGTCGGTGGTCGCGGAGGTGACCAAGTCGAAACGGCCGCGCAGATAGTCCAGATCGGCGCGGGCGCTGTCGGCCTGTGCACGGGCGCGGTCACGTTCGGCCTCGGCCTCGCGCAGGCGCTCCAGGGTTGCCTGCAGCTTCATCGCGTCTTGCTTGCTCTTGCCCCACATACCTGCCTCCCGCGGCTTTGCCGATTTTGGTCGTTCGCTCGATAGCGACCGCGACTGGCAACACTTGGGCGGGGAACCTGAACGACTCAGGCGATCCAGTGGTCGACCAGCAGGAAGGCGAACAGCGCCATCAGGTACACGATGGAATAGCCGAACATGCGCATCGAGAACATCTCGTCCGGCGGGTCGAGCATGCGCCAGGCGTACCAGAGGAACACCGCGTCCAGCACCAGGGTGCCGCCGAGGTAGAACACTCCGCTCATGCCCACCGCCACCGGCAGCAGCGTCACCACCACCAGCAGCACCGTGTACACCAGGATCTGCCGGCGGGTGTGCGCCACGCCGTGGGTGACCGGCAGCATCGGGATCGAGGCCTTGGCGTAGTCGGCGCGGCGGAAGATCGCCAGCGCCCAGAAGTGCGGCGGCGTCCACACGAAGATGATCAGCACCAGCAACGAGGCGTAGGCCCAGTCCCACTGGCCCTGCATGCCGGTGATCGCGGCCCAGCCCAGCAGCGGCGGCGCCGCCCCGGCCAGGCCGCCGATGACGATGTTCTGCGGCGTGGTGCGCTTGAGGAACACCGTATAGATCACCGCATAGCCGATCAGCGAGGCGAAGGTCAGCACCGCGGTGATCCAGTTGACCCACACCACCAGCACGGTCATCGACAGCGCGGTCAGCAAGGCCGCGAACAGCAGCACCTGCCACGGCAGCACCTTGCCCACCACCAGCGGGCGCCAGGAGGTGCGCGCCATCTGCGCGTCGATGCGCGCGTCCAGCAGTTGGTTGATCGCCGCCGCCGCCGAGGCCGCCAGCCAGATGCCGAAGAAGCCGAGCAGACCGGTGCGCACCTGCGCCCAGGTCGGCAACCCCGGGATCGCCAGGCACATCCCGACCAGGGCGGTGAACACGATCAGCGCCACCACCTTGGGCTTGGTCAGGTCCCAGTAGTCGCGCCAATGGACGCCGCGCGCGCTCATTGCGGCGCCCGCAAGCGCGCCAGCAGCGACACCAGCACGAACAGCAGCGCCACCGCGCCGGCGTTGTGCAGCACCGCCACCGGCAAGGGCAGCGCCAGCTTGACGTTGAGGATGCCCAGGCACACCTGCGCGACCAGCAGCAGCGCCAGCGCGGCCGCCCAGCCGCGCATGCCCGGCGTGCGGCTCAGGCGCCAGCTCAGCCACAACAGGTAGGCCGCCACCACCAGCGCCATCATCCGGTGCGCCATCTGGATGGCGATGCGCGCCGCGCCGTCGAGCACGCCGCCTTCGTAGTCCACGCCGATGCCGCGCCACAGGGTGAAGCCCTCGCGGAAATCGTGCGGCGGCCACCACTGGCTGACGCAGCGCGGGAAGTTGTCGGCCGACCAGCTGCCGCCGCCGCAGGCCAGCGCCGCGTAGTTGGCGCTGACCCAGCCGCCCAGCGCGATCTGCAGCACCAGCACCGCCACGCCCAGGCGCAGCAGCCACTTCAGGCGCGGCGCATCGGCCAGGGTGATCGGCAGGTGGGTGGCGCGCCAGGCCATCCACACCAGCAGCGAGAACATCAGCAGGCCGCCCAGCAGGTGCCCCATCACCACGATCGGCTTGAGCAGCAGGGTCACCGTCCACATGCCCAGCAAGGCCTGGAAGATCACCACCGACAGGGTCAGCACCGCCGCCCGGGCCAGGTCGTCGTTGGACCAGCGCAGCGCCGCCAGCAGCAGGATCGCCTCGCCGCCGACCGCCACCAGCATCGCCAGCCCCGGCCAGCCGGACATGTACAGCGGGATCGACAGCGCCACCAGCACCGCCGCCGTCACGATCTGGGCGATGCCGAGCCGGCGCCGGCGCGCCGCCAGCAGCGACAGCACCAGCACCTCCACGCCCAGCGCGCCGGCCAGGAAGCGGTGGATCTGCTCGCGCCAGGCCTTGTGCGTCTCCAGCGGCCGGATCTTGCTGGCGGCATGGGTGTCGGCTTCGGCGCTGGTCTGCGGCCAGGTGATGCGCCCGTAGCAGGTCGGCCAGTCCGGGCAGCTCATGCCCGCATCGGACAGGCGCACGAACGAACCGAACATGATGGTGCTGGCGGTGAACAGCGCCGCCAGCCAGGCCATGCGGTGGAAATGCCGGAACAGCGCCGGGCGCGCGAACAAGGTCATAGGGAGCGGCTCACAGGAGTTTCAGCAGTTTCGCCAGGTCCGCGCGCAGCCCGGCCGGGTCGAACCCGGGGGCATAGCGCAGCACCACGAAACCGTTTGGATCAATGACATAGACCGGCACCCCGGCCGCATCGCGCACCCGCGGCAGCGCCGCCAGCAGCGCCGGGTCCGGGCGCAGCGCCCGCACCTGCGGCAGCGCCTGCGCCGCGGCCGGCGGCGTGCCGATCCACAGGATCTGCACGTGGTCGGCATCGTGGCCGAACAGTTGCCAGACCTTGTCCAGATCGCGCGCCAGCGCATCGCAGGCGCTGCCGCACTCGGCCGGCGGCGCCAGCGCGATGCGCCACAGCCGCCGCTGCGGTTCCCAGGCGTAGCCGCGGCCATCGGCCAGCCGCGGCTGCAGCGCGCGCAGGTCGGCCGGCGGCTGCAGCAGTTCGCCGTGGTTGCGGCTGGCGGCCGGCTGCCAGCCGGAGAAACGCAAGGCGCCGGCGACCAGCATCGAGCCGAAGAACAGCACGAACAACGCGATCAGCGGCCAACGGCCGCGTGCGGCCGCCGGGCGCGGGGCCGGGATGGGAGCATTCATGCCGGGGATTTTCTCATGCGCGCGCGCTCAGCGCCCGCCCCGTCCCCTGCGCGCGCGCCAACTGAGCAGCCCCGCGGTGACCAGCACCGCCAGCGCCAAGCCGAACCATTGCACCGCGTAACCCAAGTGGCGCTCGGGCGGCAGCGTGTTCGGCAGCAGATCCAGGTCGCGCGGATAGCCCAACGGCAGGGCCGGATCCAGGCGCAGCACCTGCGACAAAATGTCGCGGCGGCCCAGCGCCTCGCCGATCGCCGCCGGCTCGATGCGCATCGCCAGCCAGCGCTGCGGCGACGGCGCCGCGACCAGGGCCGGCCCCAGCACCAGGCCGTGCGACGGTGCCGGCGCAAGCAGGCCGACCAGCTTATAGCGGCCCTGCAGCGCGGTCGGCGCCGGCAGCGCGCGGTCGGCCGGCAGCGGCAGCCAGCCCAGTTCCACCAGCAACGGCGCCGCGGCGCCGTCAGGCAGGAACGGCTGGTACACCTTCACCCCGCTGCGGCCCTGCCGCAGCTGGTTGTCGAGCAGGATCTGCCCGGGCAGGAAGCGGCCGGCGCCATGCACCCAGCGCAGTTGCCCCGGCGGCGCCGCGCGCAGCGCATCGGCCAGCGCCTGCGGGCGATCGCGCACATGCGCCGCCTGCGCCAGCAGCGCCTGCTTCTCGTGCATGCGCTGCAACTGCCAGCGGCCCAGCGCGCAGAAGCCCAGCGCCACTGCCAACGCCACGCTCCACCCCAGCCACAACGGCATGCGCCGGCGCACGCCCACGCGCGGGGCAGCGGCGAGGGTCATAATGCGGACACACCATGTGCCGAGACGCCCATGAACGACTCGCTGAAGACCTTGCTGATCGTCGCGTTCCTGCTGCTCATCCTGTGGAACCTGGGCGCCGGCCTGTACTACCTGTTGGTGGACCGCGGCCAGAGCAAGCGCACGGTGAACGCATTGACCTGGCGCATCGGCCTGTCGGTGTGCCTGATCCTGTTGGTCATCCTGGGCATCTATACCGGCACGATCAAGCCACACGGGCTCGGGCGCTGAGAAGCCGGGAATGGGGAATCGGGAAAAGAGAATCGGCAAATCAGAAGCGCAAGCGAAAGCCGCTCTTGCGATTCCCCATTCCCGATTCCCTATTCCCCGCCCTCAAAGCACATAGACGAACAGGAACAACGCCAGCCACACCACGTCGACGAAGTGCCAGTACCACGCCGCCGCTTCGAAGGCGAAGTGGTTGTCGCGGCTGAAGTGCCCGCGGGTGATCCGCAGCAGCATCACCAGCAGCATGATCGTGCCCAGCAGCACGTGCGCACCGTGGAAGCCGGTGAGCATGAAGAAGGTGGAGCCGTAGATGCCCGACCCCAGGGTCAGGTTGAGCTCCTTGTAGGCATGCGTGTACTCCTCGGCCTGGAAGTACAGGAAGGTGCAGCCGAGCACCACGGTTAGCGCCTGGAACACCATCAGCCGGGTGCGATGGCCGGCCTTGAGCGCGTGGTGGGCGATGGTCAGGGTCACGCCGGAACTGAGCAGGATCAGCGTGTTGATCAACGGCAGGCCCCACGCCGGGATGGTCTGGAACTGGCCGCCGATGCCGCCCGGGCCGTTGGTCGGCCAGGCCGCCGAGTAGCCGTCCCACAGCAGCGCATTGGTCATCACCCCGTCGCCCTCGCCGCCCAGCCACGGCAGGATGAAGCTGCGGGTGTAGAACAGCGCGCCGAAGAAGGCGCCGAAGAACATCACCTCGGAGAAGATAAACCACACCATGCCCATGCGGAACGACACGTCGACCTGGCGGTTGTAGTGCCCGGCGATCGATTCGCGGATCACATCGCCGAACCACATGAACAGCGTCGCCACCAGCATCGCGATGCCGGTGAAGAAGGTCCACTTGCCCCAGGACGCGTCGTTGAGCCAACTGGCCACGCCGATCATGGTCACGAACATCGCGATCGAGCCGATGAACGGCCAGCGGCTCTGGCTGGGCACGTAATAGGCGTTGGCGGTGGCGTCGGTGCTGGGCTGGGCCATGGCAGGCATTCCGGTCGGGTCAGGGAGCCGAGCGCGCGGAACCGGCCAGTTTCGGCGATCCCAGTTCCGCGCTCAGCGCATCGTTCTTGTAGAAGGTGTAGGACAGGGTGATGGTGCTGATGTCGCTGGGCAGATTGCGGTCGACGATGAAGCGCACCGGCATGTCGCGTTTCTCGCCGGCCTGCAGGGTCTGCGCGGTGAAGCAGAAACACTCGGTCTTGGTGAAGTAGCCGGAGGCGCGCGCCGGCGCCACCGACGGCACCGCGCTGCCGACGATGGCATGCGCGCCGTCGTTGTGCGCGTAGTACAGCGCCTCGTTGAGCTCGCCCGGCACCACCTGCATGGTCAGTTGCTCCGGATGGAACGACCACGGCAGCTTGGAGTTCACCCCGCCATCGAACTGCACCGTGACCGTGCGCTTGCCGGCCAGCGACTTGCCGGCCTGCGGGCCTTCGCCCGGGCCGCGCTCCAGGCGCACGCCGAACACCTTCTCGCAGGCGATGCGGTACAGCGGCACCAGCGAGAAGGTCAGCAGGAACACCGCCAGCGCCACGCCGACCAGCTTGAACAGCCCGGCGCTGCTGTGCACCTGCGGCGCCGGCGCGTTCATAGGCCCAGCACCCCCGACAGGATGAAGCCGACGTAGATCGCCAGCGCCACCGCGCCGACCACCAGCGCGGTGCGCGCCGCACGCTTGCGGCGCAGGACCAGGTCGTCGAGCGGCGGTTGCGCGGTCATCAGTGGCTGATGTCGTCGTGGGCCAGGTCGCCGGGCTTGATCACCGGCGGCAGGGTGAACGTGTGCGCCGGCGCCGGCGACGGCACCGTCCACTCCAGGCCGCGCGCGCCTTCCCACGCGCGCGCCTTGGCGCGCGCGCCGTTGCGCAGCGACGCCAGCAGGATGCCGGCCATCAGGAACGGGGTGACGAACATGCCGAACGCGCCGATCGAGCTGACCAGGTTCCAGTCGGCGAACACCACGTTGTAGTCGGGGATGCGCCGCGGCATGCCGGCCAGGCCGAGGAAGTGCTGCGGGAAGAACAGCAGGTTGACGAACAGCATCGTCCACCAGAAATGGAACTTGGCCCAGCGCTCGCTGTACATGCGCCCGGTCCACTTCGGCCACCAGTAGTACACCGCCGCGATCAGCGCGAACACCGCACCGGTGACCAGCACGTAGTGGAAGTGCGCGACCACGAAGTAGGTGTCGTGGTACTGGAAGTCGGCCGGCACGATCGCCAGCATCAGGCCCGAGAAGCCGCCGATGGTGAACAGGATGACGAAGGCGATGGCCCACAGCATCGGCGCCTCGAAGGTCATCGAGCCCTGCCACATGGTGCTGACCCAGTTGAACACCTTCACCCCGGTGGGGATGGAGATCAGCATCGTGGCGAACATGAAGTAGATCTCGCCGCCCAACGGCATGCCCACGGTGAACATGTGGTGGGCCCAGACGATGAAGCTCAGGAACGCGATCGCCGCGATCGCGTAGACCATCGCCTGGTAGCCGAACAGCGGCTTGCGGCTGAAGGTCGGGATGATTTCGCTGATCACGCCGAACGCCGGCAGGATCATGATGTAGACCTCGGGATGCCCGAAGAACCAGAAGATGTGCTGGTACATCACCGGGTCGCCGCCGCCGGCGGCGTTGAAGAACGAGGTGCCGAAGAACTTGTCGGTGAGCAGCATGGTCACCGCGCCGGCCAGCACCGGCATCACCGCGATCAGCAGGAACGCGGTGATCAGCCAGGCCCAGCAGAAGATCGGCATCTTCAGCAGGTCGATGCCCGGCGCGCGCATGTTGAGCACGGTGGCGATGATGTTGATCGCGCCCATGATCGAGCTGATGCCGGCGACGTGGATGGCGAACACCGAGAAGGCGACGTTGTAGCCGCCCTGCAGCATCAGCGGCGGATACATGGTCCAGCCGCCGGCCGGCGCGCCGCCCGGGAGAAAGAAGGTCAGCAGCAACAGGCTGAACGCCACCGGCAGCAGCCAGAACGACCAGTTGTTCATGCGCGGCAGCGCCATGTCCGGCGCGCCGATCTGCAGCGGGATCATCCAGTTGGCCAGGCCGACGAAGGCCGGCATCACCCCGCCGAAGATCATCACCAGCGCGTGCACGGTGGTCATCTGATTGAACTGCTCGGGCTTGATGTATTGCAGGCCCGGTTGCGCAAGTTCGAGGCGGATCATCACGCTCATCGCGGCACCGACGATGAACATGATGAAGCTGAAGAGCAGGTACAGCGTGCCGATGTCCTTGTGGTTGGTGGAGAACAACCAGCGCTCGACGAAGCTCTGCTGATGCCCGTGCTCGTCGTGGTGATCGACTGCCGAATGGGCCATGGCGGCTACCTCAGGAAAGGAGTGAGGGAGATCAGGCGGCTTGCACGGTCAGGTGCGAGTCGGGACGAGGACGCGACAGCCGCGCCTGCGGCGGCGCCGCCGGCGCCTGAGCGTCCGCGGGCGCCGCAGCGGGGTCGGACGTGGCCGGTGCGGCGGCCGGGGCCGCCGGCGTGGCCGGCGCGGGCGCGGCGGCGGGTGCCGGCTTGCGCGATGCCAGCCACTTCTGGAAGTCCTGCTTGCTCACCGCCTCGACCACGATCGGCATGAAGCCGTGGTCCTTGCCGCACAGCTCGGCGCACTGGCCGCGGTATACCCCGGGGGTGTCGATGCTGGTCCAGGCCTCGTTGATGATTCCGGGGATGGCGTCCTGCTTCCACCCCAGCGCCGGCACCCACCAGGCGTGGATGACGTCGTCGGCGGTGATGACGAAGCGCACCTTGGTGTTCACCGGCAGCACCAGCCGGTTGTCCACGTCCAGCAGGTAGTGCGGATCCTGCTCGATCGTGGGCACGGCGCCGCTCTGCCGCAGGCGGTCGGAACTGCGCGCCAGGCGGCTGGTGAACGCCACGTTCTCGCCCAGGTATTCGTAGCGCCACATCCACTGGTAGCCGGTGACCTTCACCGTCATCTCGGCATCGCGGGTGTCGTACATCGCGATCAGCTTGGCCGTGGCCGGCCAGGCCATCACGATCAGGATCAGCACCGGGATCACCGTCCACACGATCTCGGCCTTGGTGTTGTGGGTGAACTGCGCCGGCACCGCGCCCTTGGACTTGCGGAACTTGAAGATCGCATAGGCCATCGCGCCGAACACCAGCACGCCGATGACTACGCAGACCCACAGCGCGACCATGTGCGCGTCGTAGGCGTTGCGCGCGCTCTGGGTGACGCCCCGTCCCATGTTGAGCTGCCACGGCTTGGGATCGGCCGACTGCGCCCATGCCAGCGGTGCGGCCATCGCCGCCGCCAACGCCATCCCGCCCCTGACCGCCTGTTGCACCCACCCGCCGCGTTGCTTCATTGCCTAGACCCCTTGGAGCGTCATCGGTTGCGACCGGTCGCGGCCGCCAGCAAGCCTTCCAGGGTCTGCGCCAGTTGCCGGCGTTCGTCGGGGCCGAGGAACTCGCCAACCCGGACCTGCTTGCCGCTGGATGCCAGCACCACCCTGTCGTCGCCTTCGATCCGCAACCGCACCCAGTGCGGATGGGCGCGGAACGCCGGCGTTCCTGCATTCGGATGGGTCACTTCCACGCACGCCGGACCCACCCGGATCTCCTCTTCGCGCTCGCCGCCGCGCCACGACCAATGCAGCGCGAGCGCCACCACCATGCTGTGCAACAGCGCGAACGCAGGCGCGAACACATTGCCGGCGAGCCAGCCCAGCCCGGCCACGGCCCACATCGCCCCGGCCAGTGCGACGAACAACAGAACGAATTGCCGGGCATTCAACGCCCGCGGCGGCCGCAGCAGCAGCAGCTGCGTACCCGACCCCTCCGGAGAAAACGGAAACATTTCGATCATGTCGAACCGCGCTTCCGAACCGCTCGCGCCCGAGCCGCGAGCACGCCTGGATGGTAGCCCCGGGCCTGCGCGGCGGCAAGCGCGCGTTCACCACAAAAAATGCTGCAGCGCAACTAGATTCGTGTTCAGCCTGGGCACGCGCAGCATCGCCGCGGCGATGCCGGCAGCGCCCTGCGCGTGCAGGCGCTGACATAAAATAGCGGGCTCTGTCCCTGGCCTTTCCTGCATGAACGCTCTGCCTGGCGCCGGCTCTGTTCCGGCGATGCCGTCCGCGTCTCCTTCGCCGTTGCTGTCCCCCGAACTCCCGCCCGCGCCGCAGGCCCTGCGCGCGGCGATCACCGCCGCCTGGCTCAAGGACGAAGCCGAACACGTGCGCGAACTGCTCGAGCAGGCGCGCCTGCCCGCGGCCGACCAGGCCAAGGTGCAGGCGCTGGCCGCCGACCTGGTCACCCGGGTACGCGCTCGCGCCCAGGACCAGGGTGCGATCGAGGCCTTCATGCGCCAGTACGATCTCGGCAGCGAGGAAGGCGTACTGCTGATGTGCGTGGCCGAAGCGCTGCTGCGCATCCCCGACCAGGACACTGCCGACAAGCTGATCCGCGACAAGCTCGGCGATGCGGACTGGAAGAAGCACATGGGCGAGAGCGACTCGCTGCTGGTCAACGCCTCGACCTGGGGCCTGATGCTCACCGGCAAGCTGGTGCAGATCAACGACCTCACCCGCGCCGACGTGGCCGGCGCGTTCAAGCGCCTGATCGGCCGCGTCGGCGAGCCGGTGATCCGCCTGGCGGTGCGCCAGGCGATGAAGATCATGGGCCACCAGTTCGTGATGGGCCGGACCATCGGCGAAGCGCTGACCCGCTCGAAGAAGGGCGACAACGCCCACTACCGCTATTCGTTCGACATGCTCGGCGAAGGCGCGCTGACGATGCAGGACGCGCAGCGCTATCTCGATGCCTACCGCCAGGCGATCCACGCCATCGGCAAGCACTTCGCCGCGCAGCGCCCGCAGGGCGGCGGCAAGGACGCGGTGTTCGCCGCGCCCAGCATCTCGATCAAGCTCTCGGCGCTGTACCCGCGCTACGAGCACGCCAAGCGCGCGCGGGTGATGGCCGAGCTGGTGCCGGGCGTGCTGGAGTTGGCGCAACTGGCCAAGTCCTACGGCATCGGCTACACGGTCGATGCCGAGGAAGCCGACCGCCTGGAACTGTCGCTGGACATCATCGAGGCCACCTTCTCCGATCCCTCGCTGGACGGCTGGGAAGGCTACGGCCTGGCGGTGCAGGCGTACCAGAAGCGCACCCCGTACACCATCGACTTCCTCGCCGACCTGGCGCGCCGCGTCGGCCGCCGCATCCCGGTGCGCCTGGTCAAGGGCGCCTACTGGGACGCGGAGATCAAGCGCGCGCAGGTCGAAGGCCATCCGGGCTATCCGGTGTTCACCCGCAAGCAGAACACCGACGTGTCCTACCTGGCCTGCGCCAAGCGCCTGTTCGCGCACAGCGACGCGCTGTATCCGATGTTCGCCACCCACAACGCGCAGACCATCGCCGCGGTGCGCGCCATCGCCGGCGGCCGCGACTACGAGCACCAGAAGCTGCACGGCATGGGCGACGACCTCTACGCCGAGGTGATCCCCGCCGACCGCCTCGGCGTGCCCTGCCGCGTGTACGCGCCGGTGGGCTCGCATGAGGACCTGCTGCCGTACCTGGTGCGGCGCCTGCTGGAGAACGGCGCCAACTCCAGCTTCGTCAACCGCATCACCGACGAGAACGTGGCCATCGAAGACCTGATCCGCGATCCGGTCGAAGCGGTGTCCGCGTTCGCCTCCATCCCGCATCCGAAGATTCCGCTGCCGGTCGATCTGCTGCGCAGCCAGAACCACAACAGGAAGAACTCCATGGGCGCCAACCTCGCCAACGACAATGACCTGCGCGCGCTGGCCGACCAGCTCAACGCCGCGCTCAAGCCCTGGCAGGCCGCGCCGCTGGTGCCCGGCGCGGTGATCGCCGGCGACGCGCTGCCGGTCGCCAACCCGGCCGATCGCCGTCAGGTCGTCGGCCACTGGAAGCCGGCCGATGCCGCCACCGTGGAAAAGGCGCTGAGCAATGCCGCGGCCGCCTACCCGGCCTGGAACCGCACCCCGGCCGCCAGCCGCGCCACCATCCTCGAACACGCCGCCGACCTGCTGGAAGCGCGCATGCCCGAGTTCATGGCGCTGTGCGTCAAGGAAGCCGGCAAGACCCTGCCCGACGGCGTCGCCGAAGTGCGCGAAGCGGTGGATTTCCTGCGCTACTACGCCGGCCAGGCGCGCGCGCAGTTCGGTGCGCCCGAGCGCCTGCCCGGGCCGACCGGCGAATCCAACGAACTGCAGCTGCACGGCCGTGGCGTGTTCGTGTGCATCAGCCCGTGGAACTTCCCGCTGGCGATCTTCCTCGGCCAGGTCGCCGCGGCGCTGGCCGCCGGCAACAGCGTCATCGCCAAGCCGGCCGAGCAGACCAACCTGGTCGGCCATGCCGCGGTGAAGCTGCTGCACGAAGCCGGCGTGCCGGAGGCGGTAGTGCAGTTCCTGCCCGGCGACGGCGCCACCGTCGGCACCGCGCTGACCCGCGATCCGCGCGTGGCCGGCGTCGCCTTCACCGGCTCCACCGAGACCGCGCGCGCGATCAACCGCGCGCTGGCCGCGCGCGATGCCGCCATCGGCGTGCTGATCGCCGAGACCGGCGGCCAGAACGCCTTCATCGCCGACTCCTCGTCGCTGCCCGAAGCGGTGGTCAAGGACGCGATCTCCAGCGCCTTCATCTCCGCCGGCCAGCGCTGCTCGGCCGCGCGCGTGCTGTTCGTGCAGGACGACATCGCCGACAAGGTGATGACCATGCTGGCCGGCGCGATGGCCGAACTGAAGGTCGGCGACCCGGGCCTGCTGTCCACCGACGTCGGCCCGGTGATCGACGCCGATGCGCTGCAGATCCTCACCGATCACGCCGCGCGCATGGACCGCGAAGCGCGCGCCATCGCCGTCGCCGCCACCGACGCGGCCACCGCGCACGGCAGCTTCTTCGCCCCGCGCGCCTACGAGCTGCAGTCGCTGGCGCAGTTGCAGCGCGAGATCTTCGGCCCGGTGCTGCACGTGATCCGCTGGAAGGCCGACCAGCTCGATGCGGTGATCGACCAGATCAACGCCACCGGCTACGGCCTGACCCTGGGCGTGCATTCGCGCATCGACGAGACCATCGAGCGCATCGCCTCGCGGGTGGCGGTGGGCAACGTCTACGTCAACCGCAACCAGATCGGCGCGGTGGTCGGCGTGCAGCCGTTCGGCGGCCAGGGCCTGTCCGGCACCGGCCCCAAGGCCGGCGGCCCGCACTACCTGCTGCGCTTCGCCACCGAGAAGGTGGTGACGGTCAACACCACCGCCGCCGGCGGCAACGCCTCGCTGCTGACCCTGGGCGACTGAGCCGCCCCGCTCGACGCAGCGTTCCGCCCGGAACCTGCGCCGAGCGCGGCCTGCCGCAGCGCGCATCGCACGCCGCGGACGGGCACAAAAAAAGCCCCGCCGAAGCGGGGCTTTTTCGTGAGCTGCGAAGCGCCTGCGATCAGAACTTGTAGTTGACCGAGGCC
Source organism: Xanthomonas sacchari (assembly GCF_024266585.1). NCBI lineage: Bacteria > Pseudomonadati > Pseudomonadota > Gammaproteobacteria > Lysobacterales > Lysobacteraceae > Xanthomonas > Xanthomonas sacchari. The sequence goes on along the minus strand of NZ_CP100647.1, from coordinate 737,974 downwards.
GCCAGCACGTTGCCGCTCACGTCGTAGTCGCCGACCAGGCGGTTGCCGGTGGCGCTGGTGGTGGCGATGCTCGGATCGCTGGTGAACAGGTGGGTGTAGCCGAAGCTGTACTCGGCCTGCTCGGACGGCTTCCAGGTCAGACCCAGCGAGACCCACTTGCGGCTCGCGTCCGGCACGCGCACGTCGCGGTGCTGGTCGGTGGTCGGGGTCTGGTCGTAGGCCAGGCCGCCACGCAGGGTCAGCGTGTCGCTCATGCGGTAGTCGGCACCCAGCGACACGAAGGTGGTGTCGCGGTACGAGAAGTCCAGCACGCTGTCGGGCTGGTTGGAGGCGAAGTCGACGGTGACCTTGTCGAACTTGCTCCAGGCGGTGCGGGTGACGTCGGCCATCACCGTCCACTGCTCGTTGATGTCATGGGTGAAGCTGGCGGTGGCGCTGGCCGGCAGCTTGACCGTGGCGCGGCCCTTGGTGTCGACGAAGGTGCCCGGCGCGGCGACGGCCAGCACGGTGGCCGCACTGCCCGGCACGGTGAAGTCGGCGTCGCCGTCGGTGATCTTGTGCTCGACCTGCGAGCGGTAGCTGAAGCCGATGTGGGTGTGCTCGTCGACGCTGAACAGGCCGCCCAGGGTGAAGCCGACCGCGGTGTTGTCGCCCTTGATGCGCGAGAAACCGTCGGCGCTGCCCGGCGCGAAGCCCGGCACGCGGCGCGAGGCCAGGATGGTGCCGAAGTCGACGGCGTTGCTCAGGTCGATGTCCAGGCGCTCGGCGAACACCGACGCGCCGAACGACACGTACGGGTTGACGTCGTAGGAGAAGGCGAAGTTCAGGTCGATCGCCTGCAGCTCGGTCTTGACGCCGTTGTAGCGGCCGACCCAGTCGCGGTCGTATTCGGTCTTGAAGCCGAACGGCACGGTCAGCGAGGAGCCGAAGTGCATGTTGTTGTTCTCGCCGAACGGCAGGTGGAAGTACACCGCCGGGACCGGCGCGATCATGCCGGCGTCGCCGCCGCGGCCGCCGGAGATCGGCGCGCCGGTGGCGTAGGTGCCGCCGTCGCCCTGGTACTTGGCCGAGAACTGGATGGCGCTGACGTCGGCCTGGAACTGGCGGCCGTCGAGCTGGCGCATGCCGGCCGGGTTGGTGGCGATGATGGAGGCGTCGCCGGGGGCGCTGCCAGAGCCGGCAAAGGCGCGGCCCAGGCCCTTGGCGCTGTTCTCCTTGAGCTGGAACGCGGCGCCGTGCGCCTGGCCCATGGCCAGCGCGCCGACGATGCCGACGGCCAGAGCGGTGAAACGGACGAACTGGGTTGCGTTTTGCATGGCTAGTTTTTCTCCGGAAGACGAATTGTCTGTGTTCGCGCCTGCGCATTCCCGGGCCGAAAAGGTCCAGAAAGGCGCGCCGGAGTCCCCTCCCGACATACGACGCCGTATGCGAGTATACGCCTCCGCGTTAACTCAACAATAACGACATGATACGTTCAGGTTCGTGTGGAGTGGGCGTGTGTTCAGCCGGATGAAGCCGTTATCGTGGCGTCCCTAGCAGTTTCCGGTTCCCCTCCTTCGCATGTTCGTCTCCATCCCATCCCGCGAACGCACCACGCTGCGCTGGGCCACCCCGCTGCTGTTCGCGGCGATGTGGCTGGCCTTCCTGTGGTCGATCAGCCGCCCCGACGAGGCGCGCGCGACGCTGTGGCTGGACTGGGGTGCGCTCTCGGCCGGGGTCGGCAGCCCGCGCGACTGGCTGGCCACGGTGCAGGACGGCAGCGTGCTGCGCCTGTTCACCGCGCTGTTCCTGCACGCCGACTGGTCGCACCTGCTCGGCAACCTGGTGTTCCTGTTGATCTTCGGCCTGCCCGCCGAGCGCGTGCTGGGGCCGTGGCGGTTCCTGCTGCTGTTCCTGGGCGGCGGGGCGATCTCCAACCTGGCCGCGGTGTTCGCGATCGGCACCCCGGACCGGGTGATCATCGGCGCCAGCGGCGCGGTCTCGGCGCTGATCGGCACCTACCTGGCGCTGTTCCCGCGGGCCAAGCTCGGTGTGGTGCTGCCGCTGGGGCTGTTCCTGGAATTCGTGCGCGCTCCTGCCTCGCTGCTGATCGGCACCTGGGCGGCGCTGCAGGTGGTGTTCGCCTACATCGGCCCGGCGTTCGGCATGGTGGCGTGGTCGGCGCACCTGGCCGGGTTCGCCTTCGGCATGGTCTACGGCCTGTACGTGCGCGCGGCGATCGCACGGCGGCTGCGCAAGCGCAAGGGCTTCTGAGCCGCGTGCGGGGACAGGCGCGCCTTATACTGCGCGCATGTTCAAGCACCTGTACAAAGTGACCTTCCTCAACCACGGCAAGGTCTACGAGCTGTATTGCCAGCACGTCGGCAGCAGCCATCTGTGGGGCTTCACCGAGATCGGCACGCTGGTGTTCGACGTGCACGACGGACTGGTGATCGATCCCACCGAGGAACGCCTGCGCGAGGAGTTCGGCGCCACCAAGACCCTGCACCTGCCGATGCAGAGCATCGTGCGCATCGAAGAGGTGGAGAAGAAGGGGCCGTCGGCGATCCGCGACGCGGCCACCGGCGAAAAGGTGGTCACGCCGTTCCCGATGCCCGGCAAGCCACGCTGAGCCGATGCGCATCCTGGTCGCCGACGACTATCAGGATGCGGTGCGCCACCTGCCCTGCTTCGCGCGGCTGCAGGCGCACCACGTCGAGGTGCTGACCGCGCTGGCGCCCGACCGCGCGATCCTGATCCGCCACGCCGCCGAGGCCGAGGCGCTGGTGCTGATCCGCGAGCGCACCCGCATCGACGACGCCCTGCTGGCGCAACTGCCGAAGCTGCGCCTGATCAGCCAGACCGGGCGGATCGGCGAGCACATCGACCTGGCCGCCTGCACCGCCCGCGGCGTTGCCGTGGCCGAAGGCGTCGGCTCGCCGGTGGCGCCGGCGGAACTGACCTGGGCGCTGCTGATGGCGGCCAGCCGGCGCCTGCCGGCCTACCGCGATGCGCTGCTGGCCGGGCGCTGGCAGGCCACCGGCGATGCGCAGCTGGGCCGCAGCCTGGATGGCCTGACGCTAGGCATCTGGAGCTACGGCAAGATCGGCCGCCGCGTCGCCGCCTACGGCCGCGCCTTCGGCATGCAGGTGCAGGTGTGGGGCAGCGAAGACAGCTGCGCGCAGGCGCGGGCCGACGGCTTCGCGGTCGCCACCAGCCGCGCGGCGCTGTTCGCCGAGAGCGACGTCCTCAGCTTGCATCGCCGCCTGGTCGCGGCCACCCGCCACCAGATCGGATTGGACGATCTGCTGCGGATGAAACCGGACGCCTTGCTGGTCAATACCAGCCGCGCCGAACTGCTCGCCCCCGGCGCGCTGCTGGCGGCGCTGGAGGCCGGCCGCCCCGGGCAGGCGGCGCTGGACGTGTTCGAGCAGGAACCGCTGCTGGATCCGCAGCATCCGCTGCTGCGGCACCCGCGCGTGCTGGCGACGCCGCATCTGGGCTACGTCGAACAGGCCAGCTACGCGCTCTACCTCGGGACCGCCTTCGACAACGTGCTGGCCTTCGCCGCCGGCGCGCCGCAGCACCTGGCCAATCCCGAGGTGCTGACCGCGCGCGGCTGAGCGCGCGGGCGACTGCGCGCCGCGACCGGCTCAGGAACCGGAGGCAGGCGCCGGTTCGGCGGCGCTGGACGCCGGCTTGGCCGCTTCAGGCTTGGCCGGTTCCACCGCCGGCGGCTTCGCCGGCGCCGCCTTCGGCGCCACGCCCGCCGGCTTGTGCGCCGGCTTGGCCTTGCCCTTGCCGGCCGGTGCCGCTGCGGCCGCCCGTGCCACCGCGCCGGGCTGCTTCAGTTCGGCCAGCGCCTGCGCGATCGGGCCATCACCTGGCAGCACGTCGCCGGCGGTGTAGCCCTCGGCGCCCTCGTCGTCGCCATGCAGGTGGCCCGGCAGGGTCGCTTCGCTGTAGTCGGCGATCGCGGCCGGCTTGTCGGCATCGTCCGCGCTGGCCTCCGGGTGCAGCACCACGTCGGGCACGATGCCGCTGGCCTGGATCGACTTGCCGCTGGGGGTGTAGTAGCGCGCCGTGGTCAGCTTGACCGAGTCGCCGTTGTCCAGCGGCAGCACGGTCTGCACCGAACCCTTGCCGAAGGTGCGGCTGCCGACGATGCGCGCGCGCTTGTTGTCGCGCAGCGCGCCGGCCAGCACTTCCGAGGCGCTGGCCGAACCGGCATCCACCAGCACCACCATCGGCGCACCGTTGAGCAGGTCGCCGGGCGTGGCGTCGAACTTGGAATCGCTGACCGAGATGCGCCCGCGGGTGCTGACGATGGTGCCCTTGTCCAGCACATCGTCGGCCACCTGCACCGCCGCGGTCAGCAGGCCGCCCGGGTTGCTGCGCAGGTCCAGCACCAGCCCGCGCAGCTTGCCGCCGGCCTGCGCCTGCAACTGCTGCAGCTGCTTGTGGAAATCGGCGCCGGTATCGGCCTGGAAGGTGCTGATGCGGATGTAGCCGTAGCCCGGTTCGAGCATGCGGCTGCGCACGCTGGCCACGCGGATGGTCTGCCGGGTCAGGGTCACGTCGAACGGCTTGGCCACCTTGTCGCGGGCGATGGTCAGCACGACCTTGCTGCCCGACTCGCCGCGCAGCGGCTCCATCGCCTTGACCGCGCTGATCGGCTTGCCGTCGATGGCGATGATGATGTCGCCCGAGCGCAGGCCGGCGCGCGCGGCGGGCGTGTCGTCGATCGGCGACACCACCTTGAGCGTGTTGTCCGGTAGCTGCAGCAGCTCCACGCCGATGCCGTCGTAGGCGCCGCTGGTCTGCTCGTCGAAGGCCTCGGCGTCTTCCTTGCTGAAATAGGTGCTGTGCGGATCCAGGTCCAGCAGCAGGCCACGGATCGCGGACTGCATCAGCTTCTTGTCGTCGACCGGATCGACGTAGGCTTCCTTCACCGCGTTGTAGACCGCGACGTAGCGGCGGATCTCGTCCAGCGGCACCTTGGCACTGGCCGATTCGGTGCTATCCGGATCGTCGGCGCTGGCCGCCGGGGCCGTGGGCGTCTGCGTCTCGGCGCGTTGCGCCATCGACGGCAGCGGCGCCAGAGCGAGCAACAGGGCTGCGGACAGGACTACGCGCATGAAGCACTCCGATTGGGGAAGACCCGCACCGTGCACGGCGCGGTTGTCCGGATTATGCGCGAAGCCGAGCTAAATTCGCGTTGAACGCGCGTCGCCGGCGGCGCTCAGCGGCGCTGCAGCCACGACGACGGATCCACCGGTTGGCCATTGCGGCGCAGTTCGAAGTACAGCGCCGGGCGGCCCTGGCCGCCGGAGTTGCCGACCTTGGCCACCGCATCGCCACGCTTGACCTTGGCGCCGGCGTCGCGCAGCAAGGTGTCGTTGTGCGCGTACAGGCTCATGTAGCCGTTGCCGTGGTCCACGATCAGGATCATGCCGTAGCCGGTCATCCAGTCGGAGAACACCACGGTGCCATCGGCGACCGCGGTGACGGTGCTGCCGGCGGGCGCGGCAATCAGCACGCCGCTGCTGGTGCGCCCGTCGGGCAGCCGGCCGCCGTAGCGCGCGATCAGGTCGCCCGACAGCGGCCAGCCCAGGCCACCGACCTTCAACGGCGGCGCCGAGGCGACCACCTTGGGCGGCACCTTGCCACCGCCACGCCCGGCCTTCGCCGCGGCCTTGGCCTGCGCCGCCTGTTCGGCCGCTTCGCGCCTGGCCGCGGCACGACGCTCGGCCTCGGCACGCGCCGCGGCGGCACGCAGGTTGGCCAGCAGGGTTTCCAGCGCCTTGGCATCCTGGCCCAGCGCCTTCTCGCGTTCACTGCGGTCCTGGTAGCGCTGGTCCAGTTCCGAGACCACGCTGGCGCGCTGCTTGCGGTCGCGTTGCAGGGCCTGCGCCTGTTCCTGTTGGCGGCGCTGGGCCTCGCTCAGTTGCTGCTTCTGTTCGACGACCTCGCGCTGCACCTGTTCCAGCGCCTGCAGTTCGTGGGTCAGCGTGGCGATGCGCTGCGCGCGCTCGCGCTGCAGATAGCGGTGATAGGCCAGCAGGCGGTTGGCATCGGCCACGCGGTCCTGCGCCAGCAGCAGCTTCAGCGGCGCATTGCTGCCGATGGCGTAGGCCGCGCGCAGCAGCTGCGCCAGTTCGGCGCGCTGGCGCGCCAAGCCGCTGCGCAGGCCATCGCGCTTGCGTTCGAGCTCGGCCAGGGTCTGCTGGTGCCGCTGCAGCGCCTGTTGCGTCTGCGCCAGACTGCGGCCGGTGGCGGCGACCTTTTCGTCGGCCTCGCGCAACTGGCGCGCAGCGTCGCCGCGCTTGCCTTCCAGTTGCCGGCGCTCCTCGGCCACGCTCTTCAGCTCGCCGCGCACCTTCTCCAGGCGCTTTTCCGCCTCGCGCGGATTCTGCGCCACGGCCAACCCGGCAGTCAGCAGCCACGCCACCGCCAGCAGGCTGCACAACAGCCGGCGCCCATGCCCGGGCGCACGCCGCTCGACCGCGCGAGATGCGGTGGAACGCAACGGGACAGGAGCGGCTGCGGGCAAGGGAAGGTCCAGTGACTTCAGGCAGGTGTGGATTGTAGCGAAGCGTGTTGTGATCGCCCCACGATTGATTGCCGCCGCGGTGTCGGCGCCCGGGAGGTGAGGGATGAAACGCATGCATCTGGCGATTGTGCTGGCTCTGGCCCTGATGGCCGGCCCGGCATTCGCGGGCGAGGGCATCAGCAAGGTCAACGGCAGCATCACCGCCGACGCCGGCCAGCAGTACGGGGACCTGGAAACCGTCAACGGCAGCATCAAGGTCCAGTCCGGCGCCCAGGTGGGCAGCGTGGAAACGGTCAACGGCAGCGTCAAGGTCGCCGACGGCGCGCAGACCAAGGGGCTGTCCACGGTCAACGGCGGCATCACCATCGCCGAGCGCGCACAGGTGGCCGGTTCCATCGAAACCGTCAACGGCGGCATCTTCGTCGACCGCGGCAGCCGTGTCGGCGGCGGCATCGAGAGCGTCAACGGCAGCATCGGCCTGGTCGCCACGCAGCTGGACCATGGCATCGAGACGGTCAACGGCGACATCACCGTCGGCCACGATTCGCATGTGGGCGGCGGCATCTCGATCAACAAGCCCAGCTTCAGCATGTCGTTCAAGCCGGCGCGCAAGCCGCGGGTCATCGTCGGCCCGCGTGCGGTGATCGACGGTCCGCTGCGCTTCGAGCGCGAAGTCACCCTCTACGTGCACCGCAGCGCCAAGACCGGACCGATCACCGGCGCCACCGCGCTGCCCTTCGACGGCGACACCGCGCCGAACAACTGAGCCGTGCCGCGTCGCCGCGCCTGCCCGGGCGGGCGCGGCTTGCCTATAGAATCCAGGGGTCCCTCGCCACCAGGAGCCCTCATGTCCCGCAAGCTCGTGCTGTGCCTGGCCGCGGCGGCGGCGCTGACCGCGTGCAAACGCGAAGCGCCCGCCCCGGCCGCCGACGCCGCGCCACCGGCCGCGACGCCCGCGCCCGCTGCGCCGCCCACGCATGCGTTTTCGACCGGGATCGCGCCGGCAGACTTCGCCGAACTGGTCAAGACGCTGTCCTCCGACGCCTTCGAAGGCCGCGGTCCCGGCACGCCGGGCGAAGACAAGACGGTCGCCTACATCCGCGACCAGATGCAGCGCATCGGCCTGCAACCGGGCAACGGCGACAGCTGGTTCCAGGACGTGGCGATGACCGAGACCACCGCCGCCCCCGGCACCACGCTCACCATCGCGCACGACGGCACGGCGCGCCAGCTCGCCTTCGGTACCGACATGGTGGTGGGCACGCGCACCGGCCAGCCCGAGGTCAAGCTCGACGGCAGCGACATGGTCTTCGTCGGCTACGGCGTGGACGCGCCGGAGCAGAAGTGGAACGACTACGCCGGCCAGGACTGGAAGGGCAAGACCGTGGTGATGTTCGTCAACGACCCCGGCTTCCACACCGGCGACGGCAGCCTGTTCGAAGGCAAGCGCATGACCTACTACGGGCGCTGGACCTACAAGTTCGAGGAAGCCGCGCGCAAGGGCGCCGCCGCCGCGCTGATCGTGCACGACACGCCCGGCGCCAGCTACGGCTGGGACGTGGTCAAGAATTCCTGGTCCGGCGCGCAGTACGACCTGCCGGCGAAGAACGATCCGGAGCCGCGCATCCCAGTGCAGGGCTGGATCACCGCCGCGGCGGCCAAGCAGCTGTTCGCCGATGCCGGCCTGGATCTGGCGCAGGCGTACAAGGACGCCAGCAAGCGCGGCTTCAAGCCGGTCCCGCTGAAGGCCAAGCTCTCGGTGGACCTGAAGAGCACCATCGCCGAGAAGACCTCGCGCAACGTGGTCGGCGTGCTGCCCGGCAGCAGCCGCGCCGACGAAGCGGTGCTGTACATGGCGCACTGGGATCACCTGGGCAAGCACGACGGCGAACCCGGCGACAACATCTACAACGGCGCGGTCGACAACGCCACCGGCGTGGCCGGCATCCTGGAAATCGCCGATGCATTCGTGCACCAGCAGCCCAAGCCCGAGCGCTCGGTGGTATTCCTGGCGGTGACCCTGGAAGAGTCGGGGCTGCTCGGTTCCAAGTACTACGTGGCGCATCCGACCTTCCCGTTGAACAAGATCGCCGGCGTCATCAACCTGGATGCGATGCCGGTGGCCGGGCGCGCCAAGGACCTGGTGGTCAACGGGTTCGGTAGCTCCCAACTGGAAGACATGCTCAAGCCCATCGCCGCCGCGCAAGGCCGCGTGCTGCACGCCGAAGACGCGCCGCAGAGCGGGTTCTACTTCCGTTCCGATCACTTCAACTTCGCCAAGGCCGGCGTGCCCGCGCTGTACATCGACGGCGGCGAGGACCTGGTCGACGGCGGCATCGACGCCGGACGCCGTGCCGCGGCGGACTACGCCAAGCGCTACCACACGCCGGCAGACGAGTATGACCCGGCGACCTGGAAGCTCGATGGCGTGATGGACGACCTGCAGGCGGTCTACGGCCTCGGCAAGGAACTGGCGGCAGGCGACAGCTGGCCGAACTGGTACCCGGACAATCCGTTCAAGGCCGCACGCGACAAGATGATGGGCAAGCCCACCTCGCTGGCGCCGCCGGAGCCGGCCTCCGGCAAGTGAGCGCCTGACCACACGTTTCGGTTGCGCGACAACGGCGCTTCGGCGCCGTTGTTTTCTTCGCAGTTGGGCGTCCGGCACGCGGCGCGACAGCGCGATTCCGACATCGCTGTCGCACTCGGGGTGCGACCACTCGCCATGGCGGCCAGCATCGCAGCGTTGTGGGGGCGACATCGAGTGCACGTCCTTCGCCACGGTGGAGCCGGACGCAACTTGCCCACGTAGGAGCGGCTTCAGCCGGACCTCCGTTAACGGGAACGCCCGTCGCAGCTGAAGCCGCTCCTACATCCTAGTTGTACGGTGCCTTTGTATGGCGACTGGCTGCGCGCGCGTTCTCGTCCCACGCTCCCTGCGCAAGCCGCCGCACTCCCCGGAATCTTCCGCCTCGTCATCGTCCGGTATGAAGTAGGAGGCATCACCACGTTCTCCCGAGGTGCCGCGTCCTTCGGATATGGGCGATGGACGAACCTGCCTGGGGAAACACAACGAGCGGCAAAGCAAGCACGCATAAAAAAGCCCGGGCATGGTCGTGCCCGGGCGTCCCACCCTCGCATCCGTCTTGCCAACTCCGCGGCAGCCCATGGCGACCGCGGACAACCGGCTCAGGCGGCTTGCTTGACCTGCGCCAGGCTGGCCATGTCGATGACGAAGCGGTACTTCACGTCGCCCTTGAGCATGCGCTCGTAGGCCTCGTTGATCTGCGCGATCTCGATCGTCTCGATGTCGGACACGATGCCGTGCTTGGCGCAGAAGTCCAGCATCTCCTGGGTCTCGCGGATGCCGCCGATCAGCGAACCGGCCAACTGGCGCCGCTTTATGATCAGGTTGAACACCGTCGGCGACGGATGCGGCTCGGCCGGCGCGCCGACCAGGGTCATGGTGCCGTCGCGCTTGAGCAAGGCCAGGAACGCATCCAGATCGTGCGGTGCCGCCACGGTATTGAGGATGAAGTCGAAGCTATTGGTGTGCGCCGCCATTTCGTCGGCGTTCTTCGACACCACCACTTCGTTCGCACCCAGGCGCAGCGCATCCTCGCGCTTGCCAGCCGAGGTGGTGAACAGCACCACGTGCGCGCCCATGGCGTGAGCGATCTTCACGCCCATGTGCCCGAGGCCGCCCAGGCCGACGATGCCAACCTTCTTGCCCGGGCCGACCTTCCAGTGGTTGAGCGGCGAATAGGTGGTGATGCCGGCGCACAGCAGCGGCGCCACCGCGGCCAGTTGCGAAACATCGTGGCGGATATGCAGCGCGTACTTCTCGTCGACCACGATGTGATCGGAGTAGCCACCGTAGGTGTTCTCGCCACCGAACATCGGGCCGTTGTAGGTGCCGACGAAGCCGTTCTCGCAGTACTGCTCCTCGCCATCGGCGCAGGAGGCGCAATGCCGACAGCTATCGACCATGCAGCCGACGCCGGCCAGGTCGCCGACCTTGAAGGCGCCGACCTGGTCGCCCACCGCGGTGATGCGGCCGACGATTTCATGGCCCGGGACCGACGGGTACTGGGTGTTCTGCCACTCGTTGCGGGCGGTGTGCAGATCCGAGTGGCAGACGCCACAGTAGAGGATCTCGATGCTGATGTCGTGCGCGCCGAGCGCGCGGCGCTCGAAGGTGAAGGGGGTCAGCGGCTGATTGGACGCCTGGGCGGCATATCCATGGGCTTGGCTCATGACAGAGACCTCATCGTGGGTGGAGGAGCCGAAAGGCGATGCGCCAAGCAGGCAATAGATGCCCACGCGGTCGCCAGAATCGGGAAAAAGTCTAAGCGGCGCGACTTGAAAGGGACGCATCACAGGATGGAACAGTGCGATGCGCCCATCCAAAACTTGTTATGCGGACGGATAGTTGTGGACTGGCGCACGCGTATAGCTGAACGCAGACCCACCTCATCGATCACGTGGAGGACGGCGATGAGAGGCATCGCTGACGTGGGGCTGCGAATGAGCTGCAGCGATCAACGCGCAGCACGATGTGGACGACGCCGGAGCCTGGACAGCGAACGCGATGGCAATTGCATGTGCAGGCCCTCCGCACGTGCACGACTCCGACGGCACGCCATCCTTGCGCCTGACGATCAGCACATTGCCGGATTCGCTGCGCTAGCGCCGTCGTCCCCACGGGCATTGGAACGCCAGCATCCAGCGGCGGCTTCACGGAGGGACTGCAACGCGACTACAGCGGCACGCGCCATTGCGTATCTCCAATGCAGTGGTGTCGGGGCATCGCAGATCGGTCTGGGGCGCGATGCCTCGGTCCGTTTCCTGATCTGACCATGCAAGCACGCCGCGCGGCGGAGCGGCGCATGTCCTGTCCGCACCGCAATGACGCCTTCAGGCCACCTCGAGTCACCTGCTCCCCTTGGGCGGGGGTGCCCAGATGACCTGCAGGAGCGGCTTCAGCCGCGACGGGCTTTAGCGGTGAGGGCAGGCGCCACGGCCAATGGTCCCATTTCGGCATTGACGATGCGGCCACGCGCGGCAGTGCGCTTTTCCCAGGCGCAATAAAAAATCCCCGTCCTTGTGGGACGGGGATTTGGGGTAAAGCCCCTGGCGATGACCTACTCTCGCATGGCTTGAGCCACACTACCATCGGCGCAGCTGCGTTTCACTTCCGAGTTCGGGATGGGATCGGGTGGTTCCACAGCGCTAATTTCACCAGGGAGACGGTTGGAGTGTCGCCGCGTGCGGTACTCGGTCGATGGACCGAGGACGGCATGGGCGCCAGCCTCTCATAGGGTGTGATGTAGCGAGCGAGTGAGAGCGATCGACGTGTGTCGCGCTAAGGGATGCTTATGAGGAAGCATCTTGAGGTTATATGGTCAAGCCGCACGGATCATTAGTATCAGTTAGCTCAATGCATTGCTGCACTTACACACCTGACCTATCAACCACGTAGTCTACATGGTTCCTTAAGGGGACTTGTGTCCCGGGAGATCTCATCTTGAGGCGCGCTTCCCGCTTAGATGCTTTCAGCGGTTATCGCTTCCGAACATAGCTACCCGGCAATGCCACTGGCGTGACAACCGGAACACCAGAGGTTCGTCCACTCCGGTCCTCTCGTACTAGGAGCAGCCCCTCTCAAATCTCCAACGCCCATGGCAGATAGGGACCGAACTGTCTCACGACGTTCTGAACCCAGCTCGCGTACCACTTTAAATGGCGAACAGCCATACCCTTGGGACCGACTACAGCCCCAGGATGTGATGAGCCGACATCGAGGTGCCAAACACCGCCGTCGATATGAACTCTTGGGCGGTATCAGCCTGTTATCCCCGGAGTACCTTTTATCCGTTGAGCGATGGCCCTTCCATACAGAACCACCGGATCACTAAGACCTACTTTCGTACCTGCTTGATCCGTCGATCTTGCAGTCAAGCACGCTTATGCCTTTGCACACAGTGCGCGATGTCCGACCGCGCTGAGCGTACCTTCGTGCTCCTCCGTTACTCTTTAGGAGGAGACCGCCCCAGTCAAACTACCCACCATACACGGTCCCCGATCCGGATAACGGACCTAGGTTAGAACGTCAAGCACGACAGGGTGGTATTTCAAGGATGGCTCCACCACAGCTAGCGCCATGGTTTCATAGCCTCCCACCTATCCTACACAGACGAACTCAACGTTCAGTGTAAAGCTATAGTAAAGGTTCACGGGGTCTTTCCGTCTTGCCACGGGAACGCTGCATCTTCACAGCGATTTCAATTTCACTGAGTCTCGGGTGGAGACAGCGCCGCTGTCGTTACGCCATTCGTGCAGGTCGGAACTTACCCGACAAGGAATTTCGCTACCTTAGGACCGTTATAGTTACGGCCGCCGTTTACTGGGGCTTCGATCAAGAGCTTCGCCTTGCGGCTGA